>CAUPRE010000001.1:0-487707 GCA_963513565.1 uncultured Flavobacterium sp.
ATAATAGTAGGCTTTCAATTTTTAGGATATTTATTTATTTTCACAACTATGTTAGCAAAATATTCCGTTTTTCCTGAAAAATTAAACATACGATTCGGAATTATTTTAGCAATAACATTGTGGCTTCCGCCATTATTATTACTAATTATTCCTTATTTATACATCCAATCAATAAAAAAAACAAAAGAAATATTACAATGATTAGTATTGAAAACTTGTCAAAATCATACGGTTCTAAGGTAATTTTGAAAAATATCAACTTAACCTTTGAGAAAGGAAAAGTTTACGGTATTGTTGGCGAAAATGGAGCAGGAAAAACGACTTTGTTCAAATGTATTGCTGGATTAGAAAAATACAATGGAGCAATCCATTGTGAATATGGAAAACCTAAAGATTTTTTGGGCTATTTACAAACAGAACCCTTCTTTTTTTCAAAAATAACAGGTAATGAGTACATTCAATTATTATGCAATGCTAGAAATGTAACCTATCCCGATGTACAAGAAATAAACATTTTTGATTTACCATTACATGAATATGCAGTAAAATACTCCACTGGAATGCGAAAAAAACTAGCATTTACAGCAATATTATTGCAAGAAAATAAATTATTCATTCTAGATGAGCCATTTAATGGTGTTGATATTCATAGTAATATAATAATTACCGAAATAATTCATAAATTGAAAGAAATGGGAAAATCAATTCTAATTTCTTCTCATATTTTTTCAACATTAAATGACACTTGCGATGAAATATTTTTATTGAAAAATGGGCAAATTATTAGAAGAGTACTCAAAGAAGATTTTGGTAATTTAGAAAATGAAATGAAAGAGTTAACAATTGGAAATAAAATAAAAAAATTAAATTTAAAGTAAAACTGCTGGTAACAGCTACAACGGATTTACGTTGTCTGTTTGGCTTGCTGCCTCGGGTGGACAATTGACTTTCGGAAAGCCTCGGGATGGTAAATCCGAAATTAAATCTTAAGTAAGTCCAAAACCGTTGAAGCACAAGAACCTTAGCAACAACCTCAAAAAAACAGACGACAAACAAATGAAAAAACTTTTAAAATACTCGATTTTTTTACATTGGATGACATTTTTATGCTTGTGTCTGCCTTTTTTTTATACAGGCTGTGAAAAAAAAGCAGAAGCACCCGCTCACGAAGAAGTACAAATTCAAGTAGATTCAACACGTTTGAACCAGAAAAAAATTGATACCATAGCCCTAGATAAGAAAGTTGTAAAAGAGACAAAGAAATCTATCAACAAGGTAAAATCAAAGACAGAGAATAAGGAAGAAACACTATCTGAAACACTTTCACAAGAATATCCTTTTTTAAAATCTATCCTTGTTTCAAAGGAAAATACATTTTCAGGGTGGGCAATGATAATAGACTCTGGAAGCTATATTCTAGTTTTTAGTATCTTCATCTATTTCTTATTGTCAATTTTAAGTTTGACAATAAAATATCTTGAGTCCAACGCAATTAAAACAATTGTTCTTTTAGATGTTCTAGCACTACTATTTTTGATCCTTGCAGAGCCAATTGCAATTTTTAACAACAGACTTTGGGGAGTATGGGTTGCGATTATTATATTTTCAACTCTAACAATTCTTGATATTTATATTTTGATAAAAAATCAACAGTTTAAAAGAAAAGACATTTCATAACGGCTAGTATAAAAGATTTTGGGGTATACCATGCTAAACTTTGATTCGAAATTTGAGCCACGAAGTCTCAGAATTGCTTTACCTATTGCTTATCGTTTATATGATAAACCCAAGAGCAAAACTTAATTTAAATACTACTAAAAACCTTAAACATCCCAACAAACTAGCCAATGGACTTACTAAAAAAAGGAGAGTTTTTCGGAACACATTACCAAAAGTCAACTTTTGATAATGTTATCATAACCGATACTGAATATACACATCCGAAAGTGGATTGGCATTACCACGAAAATCCATATTTCACCTATTTACTTCAAGGTAAACTCTTTGAAGCCAACAAAAAAGACGCCTATTATCTAGCTCCCGGAAGTTTGTTATTTCACAATTGGCAAGACGCTCATTACAACATAAAACCACCCGAATACACCAGAGGATTTCATATTGAATTGAATGAAAATTGGTTCTCCAATTATGATATCAAAACCACAGACTTTGAAGGAAGTATACACATCAAAAATCCTTTGACGAAAAATTTGATGAATAAAATCTATGTAGAATCCAAAATAAAAGACCAATATTCAACCACTAGTATTGAAACATTACTACTTGAAATTTTTAGCAACATCAAAGAAAACCAAAAAACAAATACCAAAAAACCAGAATGGGTCAATCAACTTCAGGAATTGTTACACGAAGAACAAATTGATTTTTCTTTAAAAAACCTAAGCTCAATTTTAGGAGTTCATCCCGTTCACCTGTCTAGAACTTTTAATCGGTATTTTGGCACAAGCCTTGGAAACTACATTAGAATTTTAAAAATCAACAAGGCTTTCCGTTTAATGCTCTCTAATAAAATTTCGATGACTGAAATTTGTTACCAATGCGGATTCTATGACCAAAGCCATTTTATTGCTAGTTTCAAACAAGTCTATCATACTACCCCAACAAGGTTGTTCGATGTTAATAGATAATGTTAATTTTATACAATTCTGATAGCATTAAAAATGTAATCTTTGCTACTTATTTTTAAATCTATCCTACTAATGAAACTTCATAACATCATCTTCTGTTGCTATATGTTCCTTTCCTTGTCGGTCAATGCGCAAGACATGACCGATTACACCGACAACTGGGAAGGAAAAATTAAAAACAGTAAAACCTTCCATTTAAAAGTAGAACTTCACAATGCTGGAACTGAAAAAGCTATTTTCAAAATCTACAACGATGAAAATAGCATTGATTTTCCATTTAAAAGCACTAATGAGTATCAAATAAAAATACCCCTTGCAGACAATTTGTTTTTTGAAGGTGCTCTTGCTAAAAATAAAAAAGAAATTAATGGCTTTATTAAATCAGGCTTACTCCTTTATCATTTGAAATTAACAAAGTCAAACAAAAATTCTTATACCGGAAACTGGAACATTTTGATGGTAGATGAACTAAAATCGCTAGATTTTTATTTGAGTGTAGAAAACGGTTCGAAAGAGGCATATCAAGCCTATCCGATTTTAGGAGACAATAGATTTACAGGAACTTGGTGCGACAATTTTCAAAAAGAAAATGAAGTTATCTCTTTTGCTGATTTCAAAACAGGATTAGCATTCAAAGGAAAATTAGAACCTAACTCAATTCAACTAGGTATCTATTTAGCCAATCATTTACTCACAAAAATTGATTTAAAAAAATCCAAAACGGATTGGAAAATAGGAGGTTTTGGGACTACTAATTCAACTTCCATTCTTCAACTTCCTGAATTAGAAAATCGTATTTCAAAAGATTCGTTGCCCAATACGCACGCTGTTTTAATCTCAACAAAAGGCAAACTGATTTATGAAAAGTATTTTGATGGTTATACCGAAAATATTCCACATGATATGCGTTCAGCAGCAAAGAGTATTTCATCCGCAATAGTTGGGATTGCTAAAGACAAATCATTATTTAAAAGTGTCAACCAATCCATTTTTGATTTTCTACCCCCGAAATATCAAGTTCTAAAAGACAGTTTAAAATCGAAAATAACTATTCAAAGCCTTTTAACCATGAGTTCGGGATTAGATGCCATTGATTATGGTATTAATGCTAATCCAAAATCTCCAGCAACTGAAGAAAATTTTCAAAGAACTAAAGATTGGATTGAAACCATTTTGGCAACTCCTATGATAAACAGTCCTAATACCAAAGCAAATTATGGTTCTGCAAATCCTTACTTACTTGGAATCGCGATGGATTCTCTAGTTTCTGAGCCTCTAGCATTATTTATGGACAATCATTTATTTCAAAAACTTGAAATTTCAAACTATATTATTCAGACCGATTTAAATGGAAGTCCTTATTTTGGTGGTGGAATGTACCTCACTTCTAAAGATATGCTGAAATTTGGAGAGCTTTATCTTAACGAAGGACAATGGAATTCAAAACGTATTTTATCTAAAAATTGGGTAAAAGATTCCTTTACAAATTATCGCGTACTGGAAAACACCAAAGACAAAAATGGATACGGATATTTATGGTGGCACAATACCTATGAAGTTAATGGTAAAAGCATTGCCTCTATTGAATCAAGAGGAGCTGGAGGTCAATATATTTTTGTTATTCCAAGTCTAAAAACGGTAGTCGTTATTACATCCGGAAATTTCAGAAACGGGAAAACACAGCAGCCCGAAATGATTTTGAAAAATTACATCTTACCCTACCTCAAATAATAACAAACAACTAAAAACGACTGGCCGCTATCCTATCCCTTTTTCAAAAAAAATCACTTAAAACCCAACCTCGTTTCAACTCACAAACCATGAGGAAAAACGGGGTTCTTTTTTAGCTTAAACGACGGCATACAATAATTATTCAAGTCGTCAAAAAACGGTTGAATACACATCCTTCAACTATTCCTATCCTTGATTTTAGAAATAGATTTAAGCAATTGTTTCAATCTTGCCGTTATTTTTAATTATTCCCTAACTGTTATATCTATTTTTCTCTATAACTTGTCAATCTTAAATTAACCCCAAATTTATTATTAAAATGAAAACAAAATTAAAATTATTGTTGTTGCTAACCTATGTCTGGTATACAGTCCCTACTACTGTAAAAGCGCAAGATTTGAATGTAAAAATTATGTCCTTTAATGTACAACAACCTTTTGGTACAAACTGGGACGGAAGAAAATCCGGTGCTGCTTCTATTTTTAATACAACACAAGCAGATGTGATTGGCACACAAGAAGCTGTAAATTACCAACGGGATTATCTAGCACAGCAAACGGGTTATGCTTGGTATGGTGTTGGTCGTGACGGTGGTGACAGTGGCGAAGGCTCCTGGATCTTTTACAAAGCAAACAAATACACTTTAGATAGCGCTAACTCTGGTAACTTTTGGTTATCGGATACACCAACGGTTCCCTCCCGTTTTGCTGGGGGCTACAACCGCATTTGCACCTATGTTCACCTCATAGAAAAAAGCTCCGGCAAAGGTTTTTATATCTTTAATTCGCACTTTCCAACCCCTGATTTACCAGATGCGAGATTAAAAAGCATGAAATTGCTAACACAACGTATGGCAAGTAGAGCTATTCCAGCAGACCCAATCTATGCCACTGGAGACTTTAATTCGAATGAAGTAGATGCAGTCACAATTTGGATGAAAACAGGCGCTGATAATCCTACAAAATACAGAGACACTTATAGAGATGTTAATCCTTCAGGTTCCGTAAATACGGGTTTTGGTACTAAGTTCGATTACATTTACTGTCCTAATGATGCAAAATATACCACTCAAACTTCATGGGTAATTACGACGCCTGTAGCCTCGGATCATTACCCCATAGTAGCTGAAGTTCAGTTTAAAAATGAAAATACACCTCCAATTCCTGTTACTCACAATATCCCTGGCAAAATCGAAGCTGAAAATTATGCCAATGCATTGGGTATAACACTAGAAAACACAACCGATGTTGGCGCAGGAAAAAATGTAGGCTATTTAGAAGTTAATGATTGGATAGAATACAAGGTAAATGTGGCGACTGCTGCCAATTATACGTTTGAATTACGCATTGCAAGTACAAGCGATAGTGGAAAGATAGCTGTTTTAGTTGATGGACAACAAAATCAAACAATCGCTTTGCCTTTGACCAACGGATGGCAAGCATGGCAAACTGTTATAAAAAACATCAACTTACCCGCTGGATTACACACCATAAAGTTTCAAATTGCTGAAGCTGGTTTCAATATCAACTGGTTTAATTTCGTAGCGCCAACACCATCAACTTTAGCAATACCAGGCAAAATTGAAGCAGAGAACTATGCCACTACATTTGGTACTCAACTAGAAGATACAACTGATGTTGGTGGAGGAAAAAATGTTGGCTACTTAGAAGTTAATGATTGGTTAGAATACAAGGTTAATGTAGCGGCAGCTGCCAACTATACACTTGATGTCCGTTATGCAAGTACAAGCGATAGCGGAAAAATCAATGTGCTAATTGATGGGCAATACAATCAGACCATTGCCTTACCTTTGACCAATGGATGGCAAGCATGGCAAACCCTCACAAAAAATATTAGTCTGCCAGCTGGATTACATACCATCAGATTTCAAGTAGTAACAGAAGGTTTTAACTTAAATTGGTTCAACTTCTCTTCTTCAACCCCATCAAATCCATCAAATCCATCAAATCTAACTATTCCAGGAAAAATAGAAGCAGAAAACTATGCCATTACATTTGGTACTCAGCTAGAAGATACTGCCGATACAGGTGGAGGAAAAAATGTTGGCTTTTTGGATGTAAACGATATCTTAGAATATAATATTTCCGTAACAAACACGGCAACTTACACTTTTGAAATTAGAGTAGCGAGTCTTGATAGCAGCGGACGTATTAATGTTTTGGTAGACAATCAATTTATAAAATCAATCGATTTACCAGTCACTGGTGGATGGCAAAATTGGCAAACATTAAATTCAAGTATTAACCTATCACAAGGCAATCATCGCTTAAAATTAGAAGTTGTTAAAGGAGGTTTTAATCTAAACTGGTTTAATTTTGGAACTATTTCAGTAACTAAATCTATTGAGAATAAAACCATAGAAACCCTTGAGTCCACTTCCTTTTACCCAAATCCAACAAAAGACTTTATTAACTTTAACAGCGAATATGAGTTGACGATTTTCTCTATTTCTGGAGAAAAACTACTGTCAGGACAATCACAAAAAGCTGACGTAAGCAGTCTAAATTCAGGAATTTATATTCTTTATTTTAATGGACAGCAAAAGAAGTTGATTATCAATTAAATTCCTTTTTAAAGTCTATTTACAAGAGATTCCTCTAGAAGCTGTCCTAAAAGACAGCTTCTTTTTTTATGACAAAAGCTAAATTGAAAACTGTATCAATTCCATTTGAGACTCCTAAAACTTCTAACGACTATCTTTTCGATAATTCAATCAATTGCGGTACTTTTGCGTTTTGTTTAGCTGTACCCTATGAATATCAAATTGATCGCCATTGGCAAAACCGACAATAAAGCACTACAAACCTTAATCGATGATTATACGAAACGATTGTCGTTTTACATCAAATTTGAATTGGAAATAATTCCTGATATCAAGAATGTAAAAAACTTGTCCGAAAGTCAGCAAAAAGAAAAAGAAGGCGAATTGATTCTTTCGAAAATCACACCTACCGATCAATTAATTTTACTAGACGAAAACGGGAAAACCTTCTCTAGTGTGGGTTTCTCAACCGAATTGCAGAAAAAAATGAACTCAGGAATCAAAACCTTAGTTTTTGTAATTGGTGGGCCTTATGGCTTTTCGGATACGGTTTACGCCAAAGCGCAAGGTAAAATTTCACTTTCGTTAATGACCTTTTCCCATCAAATGGTGCGATTATTCTTTATTGAACAATTGTATCGCGGGTTTACTATTTTGCGCAACGAACCTTACCATCATCAATAAGCATTTAAAAAAATATTGACCCTAACTGTCGTTAAAAAATGAATTCTTGCCGAGGCGCATTGGCGTCAAATCCTGTATACTGCAAGCCTCGTATAAAGATTTGATTTTGTAGGTAAGCATCAAAACTACTTTGTTTTGGAAAACCAAAATGCAGATTTCTAGGCTTATCCCTTGGCAACTGATTCAAATAATCTTGTAAAGCAGCTTTGTCTAATACTTTCGCATCTACAATAACACTATTGTTTTGGGTAAAAAGAATCAAAGTTGCGATATTCGGCTTCTCCATTTTATAGGTCACATTCGTAAAAGATACAAAAGCCAAGTTTTTGTGAAGACTATCAGCATACGAAAAATAGTTTTCGGAGGTTTCGCTTTTGTGCATGCTTTTCTCTTTTTTAGCTTGCATTTTCATCACTTGTGGTATAACCAAACGAAGAGGCAATCGTTTATCGATATTGAAGACCCAATGAGTCGAACTAATGGTATTACTTCTATTCAAATCTGCAATAGTGTCTTTTCCCTTTAAGGTAAAGAAAATATAAACGGGTGAATGTTCACCGATAGTAGTTACCAAGGATTTATTCGACTTAGGTAATTGAACTTCTTTTTTTCCTTCGCAGGCTAACAGAAATAGAGCCAAAACACTTAAAACAACTGATTTCATCTTTTTTATTTTATTGATACTTTCCCCCATAATTTGATGGTTTCTACTGCTTCTTTAACGTCGTGAACTCTCAAAATAGCAGCTCCTGTTTCTAAGGCGAGAGTATTCAAAACGGTGGTGCCATTTAAGGCTTCCTCGGGGTCAATTTGAAGTGTCTTGTGAATCATTGATTTTCTAGAAACTCCTGCTAAAACTGGCATTTCTAATGATTTAAAAAGCTCCAAATCACGCAACAATTCAAAATTCTGATCGATGGTCTTAGCAAAGCCAAAGCCTGGATCTACAATCAAATCTGATATTCCCAAGCTTCGTGCAGCTGCAATTCGTTCCGAAAAATAAAACAATATTTCTTTGATCAAATCATCATATTGCGCAAGTGTACTCATCGTTTGCGGCGTTCCCTTCATATGCATCATAATGTAAGGAACTCTATAATTAGCTACAATTTGCAACATCAACGGATCCAAAAAACCAGCTGAAATGTCGTTTACAATAGCCGCTCCTTGATCCAAACACAACTGAGCCACTTCGCTTCTAAACGTATCAATTGAAACTATAGCTTCAGGAAAATGTTGAAGTATTGAAGCAACTATTGGAACTGTTCTAGCCTTTTCTTCTTGAACAGTAACCGCTACAGCATTGGGTTTACTTGAATAGCCTCCTACATCAATAAAAGTAGCGCCATCTGTAAGCATTTGTTCTACTCTTTGTAAAACTTCACGATCATTAGTGTAACGACCTCCGTCAAAAAAAGAATCGGGTGTGACATTCAAAATCCCCATTACTTTGGGTGTAGATAAGTCAATTAATTCACCATTGCAGTTGATTGTCATGATTTTGTTGATTGTTGTATAAATTTGGTAAACGATTCCAAAAAAATAGCTTATTTTTGGAGCAATCAGAATACAAATATACACCAATAATGAAGAATACTTCACAAGAATACGATGCGGTTATAACCATTTGTCGGCAATTATTTATCAATAAAATGAAAGATTACGGAAGTGCTTGGCGCATACTAAGATTGCCTTCGCTGACCGACCAAATATTTATCAAAGCACAACGCATCCGCAGCTTACAAGAAAACGACATCCGAAAAGTTGACGAAGACGAAACTGGAGAATTCATTGGTATTATCAATTATTCGATTATGGCTTTGATTCAGCTTGAATTGGGAGTGGTAGAACAACCCGACTTAGACGTAACCGCTGCTACCACTTGGTACGACACCAAAATCGAACTTACCAAAACTTTGATGGAAGCCAAAAATCATGATTACGGCGAAGCTTGGCGCGAAATGCGAGTGAGTTCGCTTACCGATTTGATTTTACAAAAACTACTCCGAGTGAAACAAATTGAAGACAACAAAGGCAAAACATTAGTTTCTGAAGGCATTGATGCCAATTATCAAGACATGATAAACTATGCTGTTTTTGCGCTAATCTTAATGCAATTTCATTTGAAAAAATAAATTATTACCCACTATGAAAAACATTCTTACCCAATTCTCCCGACTTTTCGTTGGAATTTTATTTATCATTTCTGGATTAATCAAACTCAACGACCCGGTTGGATTCTCTTATAAACTAGCCGAATATTTTAGTGAACCTGTTTTTAATATGCCTTTTTTAGAACCATTTGCTTTAGCAATTGCATTGTTTTTGGTAATACTAGAAGTAATTTTGGGTGTGTTATTATTAATTGGTTACAAAACCAAATTCACCATTTGGAGTTTATTAATTCTAATTGTTTTATTTACCTTTTTAACCTTTTACTCCGCCTATTTTGATGTCGTGAAAGATTGTGGTTGTTTTGGTGATGCTTTAAAACTAACACCTTGGCAATCCTTTACGAAAGACATTGTTTTATTATTTTTTATTTTAATACTATACTTTAACCAAAAATTAGTACAACCATTATTTGGAGTAAAAACACAAAATGTTCTTGTTGCCCTTGCAGTAGTACTTTGTTGCTTTATGGGGTATTGGGTATTGAATCACTTGCCTTTAAAAGACTTCAGACCTTTTAAAGTGGGAAACAATATCAACGAAGGAATGCAAATTCCAGCGAATGCTCCAAAAAGCGAAGTAGAAATGGTTTTTATCTACAAAGTAAATGGCGTTCAAAAAGAATTTACAGAAAAAGAGTTAATGAATATTCCAGCAGGCGCCACATTTATTGACAGAATTGACAAAGTAATCAAAGAAGGCTACATTCCGCCAATTCATGATTTTACTATGGAAAAAGACGGTGTAGACTATAAGGATCAATTTTTAAAAGATCAAAAATTAATACTTATTGTAGCTTATGATTTGAACAAATCCAACGCCGAAGGAATGGCTAAAATGGAGGCTTTGCATAAAAAAGCTTTGATTAAAGGCTATAGAGTAATTGGAATGACTGCTTCTTCTCCTGAGCAAATTGAGAAAGTAAAAAAACAATTTGGTCTCACTTTCGATTTTTATTTCTGTGATGCTATTGCGCTTAAAACCATTGAAAGAGCCAACCCTAGTGTCGTGATTATCTCGAAAGCAGTAGTCAAACAAAAAGTTCATTACAACGATATTGAAGATTTAAAACTATAATCCCTTCAAAATCAAACAACAAAAAAAGAGTGTCCTCCATTAAACGGAAGGCACTCTTTTTTTTGTAAAAGCTAGATTTTCTTTTAAAAAGGTATCGAAAAACAATTTTAGAATTTTAGTTTTAGCACCAATCTGAATGAATCACTAAAGAGCACTCACATTTTACGACAAATCCCCTATTTTATTAACGATAACGTTATTGTTGTATTTTTTTAACAAAAAAACAACTAAACTAACAATCCGAGCGGTGCCTAGATGAAATAGTTTCTTTAAATTTGTAGACAATGAAAAAACCAACAATATGAAAAAAATAATCGCTCTTTTTATTGCTTTTGCTAGTTTTTCGTGCACTCAAGCTCAAAAATCAGCATTTTCGTCAGTAGCTTTAAATGAAAAATTATTAGCAGCAAATGACAGTCAAGTAGCTTTTAAAGATGTTTTAAAAAAACATAAAGGCAAAACAGTAGTCATTGAAGTATGGGCGTCTTGGTGTGGTGATTGTGTAAAAGCAATGCCTAAATTAAAAGAACTACAAGCCAATCATCCAAAGGTAGATTATGTATTTATCTCTATGGATAAAACCGCTGATAAATGGAAAGCGGGTATTGAAAAACACGAAATCAAAGGCGATCATTATATGGCCAATGACCAAATGAAAGGTGTTTTTGGAAAAGCCATCGACCTCGATTGGATTCCGCGTTACATTATTATCGATAAAAAAGGGAAAATCGTGCGTTACCGCGCTATTGAAACCGATTTTGCTGCCATTGATGAAACTTTAAAAAGTTTAAACTAAAATAATACAACCTATAAATACAAAAAAAATGAGAAAGAAGATTGTAGCAGGAAACTGGAAAATGCATAAAAATGCAGCACAAACCCAAGAATTATTGACTGACTTACTAGCAAAAATACCAACACAAACAACGGCAGAAGTAATTGTAGCGCCAACTTTTGTAAACTTAGCGGCTGCGGTAACCAAATTAGAAGGAAGCGCTATTGAAGTTGCAGCACAGAACCTTCATCAAGCGGAAAGCGGCGCTTTTACAGGTGAAATTTCTGCTGATATGATTAAAAGTGTGGGCGTGAACCACGTTATCTTAGGACATTCTGAGCGTAGAGCTATTTTCCACGAAACCGATGCTTTGATTGCATCAAAAGTTGATACTGCATTAGAACACGATATGACGGTAATTTTCTGTTTTGGTGAAGAATTAAAAGACCGTCAATCTGGAAATCATTTCAACATTGTGGAAAACCAATTGAAAGACGGTTTATTCCATATTACAACTGCTGATTGGGAAAAAGTAGTTTTAGCTTACGAGCCAGTTTGGGCTATCGGAACAGGAGAAACGGCTTCACCAGAGCAAGCACAAGAAATGCACGAATTCATTAGAGAAACCGTTCGTAAAGCCTTCGGAAGCGATATCGCAGAAGACCTTACCATCTTATACGGTGGAAGTGTAAAACCAGACAACGCGAAAGAAATTTTCTCTAAACCTGATGTAGACGGAGGTCTTATTGGTGGTGCTGCCTTGAACGCAACTGATTTCTTAGCTATTGTAACTGCTATCTAATCCAATCATGAAGTAAGGAATCTGAAAGTTTCAGCTGATATTCTATAAAAAAACCTGACCAATTGGTCAGGTTTTTTTGTGCACTTCTGAAAGAAAAATTACTGCTTCTTAACAAACAAATATTTGA
The DNA here is from genome assembly GCA_963513565.1 of uncultured Flavobacterium sp. Lineage (GTDB taxonomy): Bacteria > Bacteroidota > Bacteroidia > Flavobacteriales > Flavobacteriaceae > Flavobacterium. The sequence continues at coordinate 12,580 of CAUPRE010000001.1, forward strand.
TAAATTAAGTCCCGACTTAACTAAAATCGAATTTGGTATTGCAGCAAAACTTGGTTATAATCGTATTGTGCTGAATTGGGAATACTTTTGTTGTAATCTACAAAAAGCCCCACCAACGATAACTTTCCAATATAATCTTCTCCCAAAATATAACTCGCCATAGGTGTGTAAATTCGGAGTGGATTACCTGCTTTCACCAGATTCTCGAGGTATTCATAGCGAAACGAAAACTCTACGCATATTTTTTTGTCTACATCTATAATTTTTCGAACCAAAGGAATTACATAAACACCTTGCATTTCATAATCATTCAATTCTTTTGGAACAAGTTTCGAAGCAGTATACGCATTCAAATTCGAGCCTCTTTTGTACTCTGTATCCAAAGCCAAGCATAATGTTGGACTAATTTTTTTCTCAAACTGCAAATCGGCACCATATGCCTTAGCGGATTGCCCATCCCAACGCGAAAAACCAACATTGCCACCCAAATTAAGGTACTTGCCTAACTTGTATTCTAACCGAAACATATGATGCTTTGCGTTATCGGAGTCCGCGACTTGATTTTTACCATTTCCGTTGACAAAACTATAATAGTACTTGAGCGGGATTTTTAAATCTGATAAGGAACCGAAAACGGCGGCACCTATCTGAAAACTTTGCCAACCATTGTTCCCGAAAAGAGTGTACTGATTGGACCAATTATAGGATTTTAAAATATCGGCTGGATACAAATCTTCTAAGCCAAAATAAGGACGAAATTGCCCAGCTTGAATCGACAAATAGTTATTGGCTTTGTATTTCAAATTAGCTAATTCTAAAACACGAGTTTGTGGGTTGTTTTTAAAATCGGCTAAATTAATCAGTACCTGAGCCGTAATTTTATTGATTTCGAACTTGGCTTGCAAGCGAACATAACGAAGGTAAAAACCATTGTCTGAGGCTTTATCATCTGTGGTGTGATTGCCGTTCATATCCACATTTGAAGAGAATGTTTTAGCATAATCCCCCACAAAAAGAACAGCATAACTGGCTTTTTTGGTTAAGAAATCAAGCTTTTTATCCGATGTCTTGGTTTCTTTAGGTGGATTTGAAAGTGGGGGTTGATTTTCGATTTTCTTTTCTGATAGTTCAGTGCTTTGACTATAGCAAAACGAGGTGAAGAATGCCAAGGAAAATAGCATCCATTTTTTGAATTCAATAAGCATTTTTTTTAGTATTTTGAAAGAAGCTTTAGAGGTAGTTAACCCGATTTTTTAAGAAGGAACTGCTTTAGTTTCTTGTAAAAGCTTCTGTATTAAAGAAACCCTAAAATTAAAACACAGCCCTCGTCTATTCTATGATAAAAATCAGGAAATGGCTTTTTTGCTGTCTTTTAATACAAAAATAAATGCAAGAAATATCTTCAATAAACTTGTGGTATTTATAAGCAATTGATACATTTGAAAGAATACTAAATACAGATTTTGGTGTCTGATAAAAAGTATTTTGAAAGAAAAATAAAAAAAATGATTTATGGCAAAATGGACAACAGAAAACCCTGCTTTTGTAGACACTTGGTTTTCATTATTTCGATTAGGGCAGATAAAAAAACAATTCAATGCTGCGGATACCATCAAAATGTCGGAACTTACTTTTTTCAATCCACTATCTAGTAAGGATAACCTAAAAATTGAAGCCACATTAATTGCCGATACCATTGATAAAGTTTTTTCGAGTTGGGGTGCCAAACTAGAAAATTCTATCTCTAGAAATACCGCCATAAACGATATGATTCAGATTCTTTTAGATGAAGATAAAACGATAAAGGACTTGGCTGAAAAGAATGACGAAAACTATTTTTTTACAAACGAAATTAAACTCGAGAATGAATCGTAAACTACTATTTTTTGTCCTGATTATATTTTCACATTTCGGGTTAAATGCACAATCGCTTGCAACTGTTGTATCCAAAGACAAACTACTGCAAGAAAACAAAGTCATAGAAAAAGTTGATTCTCTAAAAAAGCAACCCGAAAATTGGGTGCTTTTATTGGATTTTATGGCCCTAAAAATCCAAAAAAAAGACACCTCCTATTTGAAATGGTTGAATAACTTTGATTTGGATTTGAAAACCTTTCAAAACAAAGATTCCACTAAATCGGCTTTAGGATTTGCCTACAACCTCAACATCGAAAGAGCAAAAATCACTGAGAAAGACCATATAAAAAGAGGAAAATCAATATCACTAGAAACAAAAGGGAATGTATCCTTTAACAAAGAAGTCAATCCCTACAATTTTCTAAACACCAAATTGGCTTTAAATCTCTTCCGAATTGGTGGAGGTGTAACCGTAACCACTACCCCAAATGATTTGGTTTATTACGCCAATTTGCGCAGAAAACTTGCCACCTACGAAAATTCCGAAGCCATACTAAATGCCCCAGAATGGAGTGAAATGAACGAAAAATTCAAACTCAAAAACAGTTGGATTCTCAAATATGATTTGAACGCAGGCTTAGAATCGAATCAAGATTTTTCCAAAAAACAAAGCACCTTAGGTATGCGATTAGGTGGTACTCTGAAATCTTGGAATAAAAACAGCCTAGCATCAAAACTCAATATTCTAGACTATCCTTTTGCTGCATTTAGAAAATTAACCCAATACAAAGGAACGCTGCATTCGGGTATCACCCTTCCTACGCTATTGTTCGGTTTTGATTATGTAAATCCAATAAAAGATACGTTACGAAAAAAAAGTGACCCCAATCTAAAGCCTTTCCCACGTATGCATTTCGAAGCGGGTTTTAGAACCGTACTTACTGAGATTTCCTCACAAACACTCTTCTTCAATAGTTCTTTTAAATACTTCAAAGAAATTAATGCGTCGAATGAAATAAAAAATAATAGCTTTGATTCGTTTTCATATTTCACAGCAGCTATCGCCTCTTCAAGTGGAGTATATGTAAGCTATTCCAACGGAAAACTGCCTTTTGACAGACGAAAAGAAGCCGTGTATGAAATTGGATTCAAATACCAATTGGACTAGTAGAACAGCTGCTATTCTTTATTTAAATTAAAAAAATCTAATCGAAAGTTATGCTTAACAAAGTTCATCATATCGCTATCATTTGTTCCGATTATGAAAAATCGAAACGCTTTTATATTGAAGTATTGAGATTAGAGATTATTCGTGAAATTTATCGAGAAGAAAGAGCTTCATACAAACTCGATTTAGCACTCGATGGAAACTACATTATTGAACTTTTTTCGTTTCCCAATCCTCCTTCAAGACCTTCACGACCTGAAGCTACGGGTTTGCGTCACTTGGCTTTTGAAGTCGATGATTTGGATAGAATCGTAGCTCATTTAGAGAAAAATCAAATCGAAATGGAAGCCATTCGTACAGATGAATTCACCAACAAGCGCTTTCTTTTTATTGCAGACCCCGACCAGTTACCCATTGAATTTTATGAAAAGTAACTAGGATAAGCAAAATCAATGTATATTAGCTTATTGATCAAAAGATTTCCATAAAAAGCTTTTGACCTGCATAAAACATCACAATAAATCTGACTTTTACCTTTTAGATATGAAAAAAACAATTTGGACTTTGCTAGCCCTAACCTTATTTATACAAACAAATTGGTCCCAAAAATCAATCGAAATACTAAAGAAAAAAGCAAATACGAGCATTGAAAAAGAAAGGGCTACTTACAAGAAAATAGCTTTGAATATCTGGGATTATGCCGAATTAGGATACAAAGAAACGAATAGTTCTAACTTGCTAGCGCAACAATTAAAAGAAAATGATTTCTCCGTTACTACGGGTGTAGCAGGGATACCTACAGCTTTCGTGGCTACGTATGGTTCGGGGTATCCTGTGATTGGGATATTAGCAGAGTACGATGCCCTTCCTGGATTATCACAAGATACCTCGCCTACCAAAACATTGATTCCGAATAAGAATAATGGTCACGGATGTGGACATCACCTATTTGGAACTGGCTCCATTGCTGCTGGTATTGCCATCAAAAATCTAATAAAAGAAGGCAAATTAAAAGGGACAATAAAAGTCTTTGGATGTCCTGCAGAAGAAGGCGGAAGCGGAAAAGTATATATGGTGAGAGAAGGGCTTTTCAACAATGTTGATGTAGTCTTGCATTGGCATCCTTCTGACAATAATTCCGTAACCTACACTAGTGCTTTAGCTAACAAATCAGCCAAGTTTCGATTTTATGGAATTTCATCGCACGCAGCTGCTTCTCCAGAACAAGGACGCTCCGCTTTGGATGCTGTCGAAGCTATGGATTATATGGTAAATATGATGCGGGAACATATTCCGCAAGAAACAAGAATTCATTATGTAATTACCAATGGCGGCAAAGCCCCAAACGTAGTTCCAGAATTTGCAGAAGTGTATTACTATGTGCGTAACCCAGAAAAAACTGTCGCGGTCAATGTTTTTGACCGAGTAGCTAAAGCAGCCGAAGGTGCAGCTTTAGGAACAGGAACCCGTTCCGAATATGAAATCATAGGAGGTACGCACGATTTGCTCATCAACAAAACATTGGCCGATGCCATACAAATCAATTTAGAAAAAGTTGGAGGCGTACAGTATACACCAGAAGAAATAGCTTTTGCGACTAAAATTCAAAGCAGTTTTATCGACAAAAAACCACCAATCACCAACGCCGCCAAAGTCAATCCGATGCATATCGAGAAAAATCTAGGCTCCACCGATGTAGGCGATGTAAGTTACACTGTTCCCACTGTTGGAATCGAAACTGCGACTTGGGTTCCAGGAACTGGAGCACACAGCTGGCAAGCCGTTGCCTGTGGCGGAACCGATATAGGTATCAAAGGAATGCTTGTGGCTGCCAAAACACTTTCGTATATGGCCATCGATTTATTTACGAATCCTTCTTTAGTCCAAAAAGCCAAAGAAGAATTCAAATCCAGCAAAGGCGACTATCAATACAAACCTTTACTTGGTGACCGTAAACCTGCATTGAATTATAGAGATTAATTTAATCTCTATAATTCAAAATCAATTCTTGCTATTCTACTCTGATTACAGGCGTACGTGGACTAATTCCGTTACTGTTAAAAGCTTCTATTTGAAAATAGTAAGCATCAGATCGATCCAATGCATTCAAATAATATTCGTTTTTACCATAAACCATTACGGAACCATAAAGCTGGTTTGGTGATTTTCCAAAATAAATAACATAACCATCTGCTAATGGTTCTTGTTCCCATTTAAACCAGACATTACGACGTTCCCCTTTTGTTTTTGGAGCTACTCGCAAAGGAACAAAGTTTTTAACAGGAGCTGGAGCTTCACCATTACCTTTACCAAAAACTCTAAAGCCACTTAAAGCAAATTTACCTGTTGGCATTTGGATATTCTCTATCTTCAAATATCGTCCAATAACAGGTTTCTCTAATTCGACATAATCGTGAGGAACATCTTTGGAGTTTTTACTCTTATCAACAATCACTTTCCATTCTTTTAGATTGTCAGATACAGTAATAAGATATTTATGCCCAACAGTGGTCTCTGGTTTCCCCATCAGTGTCACGTCTTGGTCTGCATAATTTATTTGAATTGCACGAATAGTACTCCTTTCCCCTAAATCAGAAATTAACCATTCCCCTTTGTTTCCTGTTTTTGCAGACCAATACGTCTTTATATCTTCATTGACTGCATAATTGGGTTGAAAACCACCTAATGTAGAGGAAACACTCACTGGTTTATTATAGTTCAAAAGCATCCAACCTGAAAAACTACCCTTAAGGTGGTCTTTATTTTGTGAAGGGAGAAAAGTTGGATAATCGCCATAAGCTGTATTGGTGTATAAAACTCCTTCTTCATCTATACCAGCTGGCCAAATACCCAATCGTCTTTCAAAATTATTCTTTGTTCCAATTACAATTGTAGATACATGCCAAAAAGTACTATTTGCGTCTTGAAAGGTTGCACCATGACCTGCTCCTCTTGCAAAACCTCCAGGTTTATATGAAAATGGATTATGCGATTGATACACAAACGGGCCTAAAGGATTTTTGCTTGTATACACACCATCTCCATATCCACTAAATTCAGTACCTGGCCCACCATATTGCAAATAATATGTGTTCTTGTGTTTAGTCATAAAGGCACCCTCCATAAAAGGTTGCATGAATGTATTATCATTGTTTTCACCAAATCTTTCCCAACCATGTTCCTCATCATTCAGCGCAATTAAGGGCACAACTTCTCCTTCGGGCTGGAATGTTTTACGATTTAACTTTACTCCATAAATTGGATACAAATTACTTGACCCATAATATTCATACAATTCATCTTTTTCTTTGTCCCAAAAAATCTGAGGATCCCAAGCAGCAGCTTCAGACTTATGAACCAGTTCTTTCCACTCATTTTTACTTGGATTTTTACTCATCCAGATTGGAAATTCTTTACCGTGTGTCGAGCCCACAACCAACAAGCTATCATTGACAAAAGAAAGCGATGGAGCACAAAGTTCATCATAAACTTTATGTTCTGGTCGCAAAAACTTTCTAGAAATAAATTGCCAATTGAGCATATCTGTACTATGCCAATACCCCCATTGATTGGTAGAAAACAAATAGTATTTCCCTTGAAAAAAAGTAATCACAGGATCTGCTGTGGCTCTATGCTTTCCTTGGGTAACAAAATTTGGAATGGGACAATAACCATAATCAATGTTTATAGGATTACAATAGGTTTGTTGTTGTTTTACTTGTCCTTGTGCAAAAAAACAAAAAGATAATCCCGCTAAAATTAGCCCAAATCTTTTCATTAAATAATATTTCATTTTAGAATTCATTGTTTATTGGATAAAAAAATACCCTCCGAAAGCAATCATCGAAGGGTAAAAAAAACTAACAAAACTTAATTAATTAACTCAAAACTTATTTTATTATTGGTAGTTGAATCCGTGCCAATAAAAACCTCAAATAGACCAGGTTCAGCAACAAAGTTCAAATCTGAATTATAGAACTTTAATTTATCAACAGTAATTTCAAAAGTAAGGGTTTGTTTCTCTCCTTTTTTCAACGCTATTTTTTTGAAATCCTTTAGTTCTTTTAAGGGACGAGTAACACTTCCTACTACATCCCTAATATAAAGCTGCACTACCTCTTTTCCATCAAAATTACCTGTATTTGTTACCTCAACAGAAACTTTTATCGTTTCATTTTTTGTCATTTTAGGAGAAGAAATCATCAGATTTGAGTAACTAAAATTAGTATAACTTAGCCCATATCCGAATGGGAAAAGAGGCTCATTTCGCTCATCAATATAGTTTGATTTGAATTTTTCAAACTTCCCTTCTTTATTTCCTAGAGGCCTTCCTGTATTCTTGGCACTGTAATAAATAGGAATTTGCCCCACACTTCTTGGAAAAGTTGTCGTCAACTTCCCTGATGGATTTTCATCACCAAACAATACATCGGCGATAGCTAATCCTGCCTCACTTCCTGCAAACCAAGCATTCAAAATAGCAGGAACTTTTTGATTTTCTTCTACAAGAACTAAAGGTCTTCCATCAAAAAGTACTAAAACCACAGGCTTTCCTGTTTTTACTAGTTCATTAAGCAAATCTTTTTGGGCTTTTGGAATTTCGAGATTGGTACGACTACTGGATTCTCCGCTTAACTCTGCTGATTCGCCTAAAGCAGCAACAATGACGTCAGCTTGGTTAGCTATTTTAAGTGCTTCGGCTAGTAATTCTTGATCCGAGCGATGATCTCTGTGCAATGTTTTTCCGAACATAGTCGCACGTTCTTCAAAAGCAGCATCATAATCTAAATTACTCCCTTTGGCATATAAAATAGTGGCGGAGTTTCCGGCAACCGTTTTTACTCCAGACAATAAAGAAATAGAATTTTCAAGCTTTGTAGCTACACTCCAAGTTCCCGACATATTTTCTTTCGCATCCGCTAGAGGTCCTATAAGTGCAATAGTTCCGGATTTTTTAAGAGGCAATACTTGATTCTGATTTTTTAATAAGACTAAAGATTGAGCAGCTGTATTTCTAGCTTCATTTCTATTTGAAGTAGTATATATATCCGTTTTGGAACGTTTTATATCACAATATCTGTAGGGATCATGAAACAAACCCAAATCGTATTTCGACTCCAGAATTAATCTTACAGCATTGTCGATTTGAGCAATCGAAACCTTTTTTTCGTCGATTGATTTTTTTAATGTAGTCAAAAAACCTTCGCCTACCATATCCATTTCAACACCAGCATTCAAAGCTAAAGCTGATACAGTTTGTAAATCGCCCATTCCATGATCTACCATTTCATTAATTCCTGTAAAATCAGTTACTACAAAACCTTTAAAAGCCCATTGTTTTCTTAACACGTCCGTCATTAACCACTTGTTGCCTGTTGCAGGAACACCATCAACCTCATTAAACGAAGCCATAACAGAGCCTACACCAGCATCTACAGCAGCTTTATAAGGAGGAAAATAGTCATTATACATGCGAATTTTGCTCATATCTACGGTATTGTAATCACGACCAGCTTCTGGCGCTCCATAAAGTGCAAAGTGTTTAACACAAGACAAAATGGTATTGTTCTTAGACAAATCATTTCCTTGATATCCCCTAACCATAGCTTGAGCAATTTGGGAACCTAAATAGGGATCTTCGCCAGAACCTTCTGAAATTCTTCCCCATCTTGGATCTCTTGAAATATCGACCATAGGTGAAAATGTCCAGTTAATTCCGTCAGCACTTGCTTCTTGAGCAGCTATTTGAGCACTACGCTCTATTAAATTCATATCCCAAGTACAAGACAATCCTAATGGAATTGGAAATGTTGTTTCGTATCCGTGAATGACATCCATCCCGAAAATCAAAGGGATTTTAAGGCGGCTTTTTTCAACGGCAATTTTTTGAACTTCTTTAATTTTTTGTACCGACTTGATATTGAATAAGCCTCCTACTTTACCCTCTTCAATTTTTTTTGCGACGTTAGAGCTGCTGGCTGCACCTGTAGTAATATCTCCAGATGTAGGTAGATTTAATTGTCCTAATTTTTCATCTAAAGTCATTTTAGATAATAAATCAGCCACAAACTCTGCTCGGGGTTTGATTTTGGAATCATTTTTATTTCCTCTTTTTTGGCTGTAGCCAATAAAGGAAATACTTAACAGCAATAGTAGTAATTTAGTGGTATTCATATTTTTATTTTTATTTTTTTCAATGACCTTTTAAGAAAAGCAAAAGGCCTTTTTTTCTTGATAAATGAATCTTTTACACCAATAAAAGTCTAATAGTTTCATTATCAATAAAATTGTAATAAGGATTATTTCTATTTTAGATCCCATACTTCGACGAATGAAATCCTAATTTTAACAAACCTGCTTTCACTTCGGGAGCATTCATAAATAGCTTCCATAATAATCCTGAGCGATAATTTTCAATCATAGGTACAATAGTCCCTTGGTCAATGGCTAGATAACGCGGAGTTACCCAATTGTAATGAGGTGAAAATGCATCATAAGGCCCTGCTATTCCAACATATTTTGTCTTATTCTCATCATAAACATAGCGCAAAAATTTCATCGCTTCGATTGGAGCAAAAGGGAATGAAGATAAGGCTGCTGTTGGTGTAATTACACCATTGTCATTGTTAGGTTGATGTGCAGTATAACCTGTTGAACCATCAGCATTACGAGTATAACTGGCGGTAAGTCCCCAACATTTATCAGAGTAATCTTTAAACTGTTTTGGATTAGCCTGACTGTACTTGACCATAATTTTGGCGTGATTCTGCGTTAGTGCACCATAATTCGCATAGTTATCTGTTAAATTATTGGGATCCAATCCCAAAAAAGAATAATGTGACCAAAACATAGGACCTACATTTCCAACAGCTCCATTATAACTCAACACGACGGGTAGTCCATATTGAGAACTTCCGTTTATGATTCCCCCATTTCTTGCCCATCCTATGTGGTAAGCATCGGAAGGAATCGCGTGAGTCGGAGATGCGGCACCCATAATATAGGTAATCAAGCATTCGTTATATCCCTCGAGTTTAAAGTTCATTTCCCAAGTATAATTAGGCGACCAATGCCAATACAAAGCTTTTTCCCCTTTTGTGTACCAATCCCATTCAACCCCTTTCCATAACTCATCAGCTTTTTGGGCTAATGCCTTTTCGGTAGCATTTCCATTTTTAAAGTATTCTCTCAAAGTGATTAAAGCCTGACAGACGAAAGAAGTTTCGACCAAATCACCGCCATTATCTTTAGTTCCAAAAGGGATTACTTTTCCTGTTTGGTTATCCATCCAATGCGGCCAAGCACCGTGAAAACGATCCGCTTTTTCTAGAAACTGCAAAGCTGTACTAAGTCTTGCTACAGCTTCTGCTCTTGGAACAAACCCTCTTTCGATACCAACAATTAGTGTCATTAACCCAAAACCTGAACCACCTGTAGTAATTATATTCGATTCAAAATTTGGATCTTCGGTGTGGTATCGCTCGCGAGCTAATTTAGAAATCGGATCAGCATAGTCCCAAAAATACTTAATAGCGTCTTTTTGTACCAAATCGAGAAGTTCATTATCTGACAACACTTTCACTGGAATTGTTGGCAAGGGAGTTCCTGAACTTTTAGGCTCCTGCGGAGATGACGTACAAGACGTGAACATTGATAAAAAAAACAATAGATATAGCGATTTTTTCATTTTTATTAGAATTAAACATTAGTAAAAACACCTAGATTTTAATTCTCTAGGTGTATTAAAAAACATCACTTATCTTTTATCTTTTTCTAACTTATAGAGCGCTGTAACTTCGTTGCTAGCAAGGGCGACATCATAAATTCTGAATTCATCCATTAATCCAGCAAAGCTAGTTGCCCAACCTTGATCTGAACCATTATTTAAAGGAGGAGTTGTTTCAAATTGATGTGTACCAAAAACAACTTTACCATTAGTTCCAACCATTTGGAACACACCATATTTTGGTGCATTATTTGGATTAGTAGCGCCACCTGGATCATTCGCATACCACAAAGCACTACTATTTAATGCTCCGTTTGTATAGCACGTAATTGTACTAGTCCCTGAATCATAGGCCAACACTACATGGACCCAAGTATTTAAACTATTATCAATGTTCATAATAATGCTTTGTGATTTCCAAACTACTCCTGTTCTTCCATTCTCTACTAATAGCTTTAATCTTAATCTATTAGGAAACGATCCATCAGGATTCTCTAAGAATAGATTCATTCCCCCCCAAAACTCAGTTGGTCTGACAATTGAAAAAATACCCTGTGCTCCTTTTCCTTGACCAGGACTTCCACCATCAGGAACTGTATTAGCAGTATTCATCCAAAATGAAATTGAGAAATCATTTAATGAAGTAATTTTAGTAGTCGCATTTCCTATAGCGTATCGAGCAACAGAACTCGATCCTTGATAAGCATTTCCTTTTATGCCTTCAAAAAAAGCTACATTCGTACTTTCTAAACCTGTAATATTACTTTTACTGTCACTTAAATTTCCATCAAAACTAAGTTTGGAAACCAAATGTGAGGCTGCAACATCATCTGAACTTTCATATCCACCAATAGATTCGTATGGTATGGGATTATTTACTTTGTCAATACTATCTTCACAAGCTGTAAAAAAAGGAATTACAGCCGCCATAGTACCTAAGAATATCGATTTATTTATTTTCATTTTGATACAATTAATGATTAATAATTTGGATTTTGACTAGATAATCCAGCGGCTTGTCTGATGAAAGATTGCGGAATAGGAAATAATTCGTGTTTTCCTGCTACGAAAGTTTTTCCATCAGCGGCAAAAGCTGCAACAGCTTGTCCTGTGCGAACCACATCAAAAAATCTATCGTGTTCAAAAGCCATTTCTACTCTTCTTTCTTTCCAAATGGCAAGTCTTACATCGGCTTGAGAAAGCGCTGTAGTATTCGCCAATCCAGCTCTGTTTCTTATCTGATTCAACAACGGAATCGCTGCACTGGTTTGTCCTAATTCGTTCAACGCTTCAGCTTTCATCAACAGCACTTCAGCAAAACGCAAGTACTTGATATTAGCATCTGTTTCCCAAGCATCTGTAAAATTCGAAGAATAAGCTTTGTAGTTGTATCGTGGGTTTTCTACTGTGTTTGGAATTATTCTTCCGTCATACAAAGTAGTTCCTCTGAAGATAATTGTCGCATTTTTTCTAACATCACCTGCCTCATAGGCATCTACCAAACTTTGCGAAGGTGTATTGAATCCCCAACCCCAACCTCCAGCACCACGGGCGCCTTGAGTGTTTGAATAACCTTGAATACCTCTGGCTGGAATTGAACCAACTCCTTGGATTTCGAAAATAGATTCAGCATCATTCTCACCTGCTATACGAAACATCGTTGCATAATCAGGAGCCAATGAATAACCAGTAACTGCATTACAATTGTCTACAACTTTTTGCCAATTTTTCTGGTACAGATTTACTTTGGCTAATAATGCATAGGCAGCTCCTTTGGAAGCCCTTGCTTTTTCATTGGCTGCATAAGCTGATTTCTCTGGTAAAGCTGCAATCGCATCAATCAAATCAGTTTCTATGAAAGCATAAACTTCAGAAGCAGTTTTGCGTGTTAACAACATTTGTCTATCCTCTGTAGAAGAAGGATTAGGCAGACGATCTACAATTGGAACTCCACCATAACATTTTACTAAGGTAAAATACATGAACGCTCTCAAAAACTTCGCCTCACCCATCAATCGATTACGCAAATTAGCGTCTGCTTTTGTCAACTTAGGAAGAATATTTAGCGCTTGATTACATCTATTAATACCGTCATAATTGGCATTAAAAACACTCTCAACAGAAGGAGTTGTTGGGTTATAAGACAACGCATCCAAAATATCTTTATCTGTTCCTGTATCTCCTGGTGAAGATCCTTTGTCTGCATCATCAGAAGTGATACTAGACAAACCAATCCAACCGAAAGAAGTCATGTCCCAATCTAAGAATTTACTATAAATAGATGTAACAAATGAGGAGGCTCCTGCATCATTATTAAACAATTCAATGTCTTTAGTAGAGATAGATTCTGTTTGATCTACATCTAAAAAATCATCAGCACAACCAGTAAAAAAAACTACCGATAAAGCGAATAGGGATATATATATCTTTTTCATATATGTAAAATTTATTTGTTAATGGTCATATATGGTATCGCCTTTATTTATTGGTGTTTGTTTGCAACAAACCTGTTGTTAATGGCGATTTCATACTATTAAAATTTTAAATTAGCTCCAATAACGAAAGATCGCAACGTTGGATATGCATCCAATTCTACACCTTGTGTTCCATAAGGATCACCATTTCCGTTTAGCTCAGGAGAAAAGCCAGAGAATTTTTGAAAAATGAAGGGGTTAATCATGTTTACATACAATCTGCAAGCACTAATTAATTTACTTTGAATTGGTAGTTTGTATCCCAAAGTAATGTTGTTAATTCTAAAAAAGTCACCGGACTCAAGATAATAAGTAGAGGCTACTGGCACTTGATTGAAAGGAGCCATTGTACTAGCAGATGTGTTATTTACAGTCCAGAAATTAGTAGCCAACGATTCTTCGATATTCTCTCCAGAAAAACGTTGCGCTTTTTTACCATTGTATACTTTAGCCCCAGCTGTACCATAACCATCTACCGAGAAGTCCCAGTTTTTGTAGGTTATTCCCAATGTGACACCAAAATTTGATTTTGGCAAAATAGAACCCACATATTTTTTGTCCGTTTCTGCTAAAGCATCTTGAGTAACTTGGTTTCCTGCAGCAGTATAGTATAACATTTTTCCATTTGTAGGATCAAATCCTGCATATTCATACATAAAGAAACTTCCTAAAGGTTGTCCAACAGAGGTATTGTCTAACAACTTTGTATTTTGTCCGTTACCTAAATTTCCACCAACGATTTGGGATAGTGTAACATCTTTTAAACCTTTTAGTTTATTGGTGTTTTGAGAAAAATTCCCTCCAATCCAATAGGTCATATCATCAGATATTTTATCATCCCATCTCAAAGAAACCTCATACCCCTTGTTTGATACTTCACCTACATGTGCTGGTGAAGCAAGACTAATTCCTGAGGTTGCATAAGGTTTTGTATTCAAAATTACGTTGGTAGTATTCTTGTCATACACGTCAAAAGTTCCCTTCAAGCGGTTATCCAACATTTCAATGTCAATACCTGCAGATGCCTCTTGAGTGATTTCCCATGATAAACTTGGGTCAATTTGTGAATTAATAGTTGTTCCTTCATTCAAAATTGAACCTCCTAAATACGTATTCAATCCTGAGGAGTACGCTTGGTTGTTTAATGGTACATTTTGGTTTCCTAATTTACCCCAACCACCTCTGATTTTTAACAAGTTAATCGCTTTAACATCGGCCATAAAATTTTCCTTAGTTACAACCCAGCCTAAACCAAATGCTGGAAATGTTCCCCAACGATACTCTTTACCAAAATTAGAAGAGCCATCACGTCTTATCGTTCCAGTAAACAAATATTTGTCCATTAATTTATATTGAAAACGACCAAAATAAGAAGCTAAACGAGTTTGATTCAACATCTCATCTCTGTAACTAATAACGTTTGCAGCATTTTCAACACCATTAAGTGCCCAATAATTTTCATTTTGATTTACGTTTTTTCGAACGATCGTCAATTTTTCACGAGACCCTTTCACAGAAGCTTCCATACCAGCCGTAACTTCTAAATCATGAATATCACTAAACACTTTACTAAAAGTAAAATAGTTCATTAAGTTCCAGTTAAAATATTGCTCCCTCCCTTTTGTCAATAAATTAATGTTTGAAGTAGCTGGATAAGCAGATGCAATTCGAGTAGGATCAGCTGCTAGCCAAATGTTTTTAGTGTCTTCATAATTATACTGTTTCCAAGTATAATATTCCCCATTAAATTGTGAAGTAAATTTTAAAGGTTTGATAATTTCATAATCTAATTTTAGACCTCCTTGTAAAGTAACGCTGCGTTGCTCTTCGTTAAAAAAGTCCAATTGAGCCACAGGATTTCCAACATTGTTAAAAGAAGAACCAGATGGAGTAGCAAAACCATTGGCACCAACAAAAGATACACCGTATTGTCCATTGGCAAAACGAACAGGAACAATTGGTGATTGTTTGTAAGCATTAGTAAAAGCACTCAAAGGTTTTGGAGAGGCATTTGCTGATGTAAAACTAAAGTTTTGATTTACCGTTAATTTCTTAGAAATCTTGTATTCATTATTATTTCTAAAAGTAGTTCGGCTGTAGTCCAAACCATTCAAAATACCTTTTTCACTATAGTTTCCTGCACTAAAAAAATATTTTACCGTTTCTGATGAACCTAATATCGAAACGTTATTTTGAGAATAAGTTCCTGTTCTAGTTATGGCATCAAACCAATCTGTGTTTACTGGTTGATCTTGTGAAAAGGTAGTAGACTGCAATGCCACATTTGAATAATGAGCATATTTATTACTACCCGCCATTTTCACCTTCTTGAGTGTAGTTCTAAATCCGGTGAAATTTTCAAGTTCAACAGTTACCTGCTCACCTTTACCTTTTTTGGTGGTTATAATAATTACACCATTTGCTGCTCTGGTTCCGTAAATAGCAAGTGAAGAGGCATCTTTTAAAATTTCATACGAAGTAATATCATTGGTATTGATATTATTAATGTTTTCGGTTGGCATACCATCCACTACATACAAAGGAGTTCTTCCACCAAGTGCCGTTCCAAGCCCTCTAATTACAACAGAAGGTGAACTTCCAGGTAAATCTGATGAAATCACTTGAACACCTGCCGCTTTTCCCTGAATTGCTTGTGAGGCATTAAGTACTTTAGTCTTTGCTATTTCTTCGGATTTAATGGAAGAAATAGCCGTGGTATTATCTATTTTTTTACGAGTACCGTAACCTATGACAATAACATCTTTCAAAACGGTATCATCAGACTCGTACAAAGTAATTTTCATAAAATCCGAAGAAGCCTTTACAGTTATCGAGTTAAAACCTAACATAGAAATCTTTAATGATTCGCCTTCTTTGGCTTTAATCGCAAAATTTCCATCAAAATCTGCATCAGTAGATGTATTAGAAATCGAAGCCACAACAATTGCTCCTGGAATTCCTACACCTTTACTATCTTGAATTTGCCCTTTTATAGACTGCGCATGTAGGTATGCGGGCAGCAAAAGGAATGCTAATAAACTAAAAATAAAATTTCTCATAAGATTGTAATTGGTTAAAGTTGTCAACCAAAATTAATCAATTACAACGTTGTAGTTGAGTTGCCAGAGTACTACACAACTACATCATACAAAACAAAAAAACACTTAATACTCAACAATACAATACTTTAAAAAAATTAAAATCAACTCTAGAAACAGGATATGATGTAGTAATGATGTAG
Organism: uncultured Flavobacterium sp.; assembly: GCA_963513565.1. Classification (GTDB taxonomy): domain Bacteria; phylum Bacteroidota; class Bacteroidia; order Flavobacteriales; family Flavobacteriaceae; genus Flavobacterium. The sequence continues at coordinate 29,046 of CAUPRE010000001.1, forward strand.
TACTCTGATTCAAATACGCTTTGTAATCAATAAGAATTTGACAAATAATACCTATTTTTTTTATATAGTTAATAAAAATTTGGTTAGATTTTCTTCTTGTGATAGTTGCAGTTTTTTCCGTAAACGATATCTATGTAACTCTACTCCTCTAAATGAAATATTCAACATAGGTGCAATTTCCTTAGAAGAAAGGTTCATTTTCAAATAAATACAGAGTTTGATATCCTTTGGAGTCAAATTTGGATATCGTTTACTCAAGTTTGAAACAAACTCTTTGTGTATTTGATTCAAGTTCGTTTCGAATGCTTCCCATTCATGCTTATTGACTGAATTAATTTTGATTACTTTCTTGATTTCATTTTTCAGCTTATTCAAATCCGATTCAGAATCTAAAATATTCTGAATACTTTCCATCATTTCGGTTTGTTTGGCAATAGATAATGATTTACCAGCAACTTCAGAGGATTTGGTTTGAAGCTCTAATTCTAAAATATGTTTTTCATACTCCTGAAACTGTAACTCATTTTGGGCTTTAAGTTCCATTTCAAGGATTTCATTTTGATGTTTCAATGCCTCTTCTTGTAATTTCAGCTTTTGAATATAACGTAACTTATTCCATTTATAATAAACGAAAAATATGATTCCAATAACCAACAAATACAGCAAAATCATCCAGAATGAAAAATACCAAGGTTGTTTTACCACAAAAGAAAAACTCGACAACTCACTAAAGCCAACTCCATTATGATTGTAAATGGTAACAGTATGAGAACCACTATTTAAGTTATTTAAGACAATGGCTCCGTCTTTTAACGAAACAAAATCATTTACTTCATCAATTCTATAAAACAAATGAGGTTTGTTCACGCCATAAATTCCAGATATGACTCTTATCTTCAACTCAGAATTAAAGTCTATTTTACCTCCATCGTTTACAATAGATTGATCACTGAACGCCTCAATTTTAGGAATAACATTGGTTTTATCTTTGAAAGCAAATTGTAGCGAAATAAAACCATCATCTAAGTTGAGCAAATAATTATTTCCCGTTTTATAGACTTTTAAATTGTCATTAATCAATTTTCCTTTGTAATACTTCTCCTGAATTACATTCCATTTAAATTGATTTCCCTCAGCCAAGATATGATACAAAATACCATCTCTAATAATTAAAAACTGCTTATCATCAATCGCAATAACGTCCGAAATATTCTTAAAATTAGACTGAAACCAATCATTTATCTCCAGTAAACCTGTCAATGAATTATAAGTGTACCAAGAATTATTGATCAAAAACAACAACTCATTTTTGAAATCAAAAATTTTGACACCAAAATCATTCTGTATTTTAGACTGTTGCGTAATGTTTTCTATTTTTTGAGTCTGAAAATTATCATCATATTGAATGCGATACAAACCACGATAATTATCTGCAGCCCAAATTTCATTTTTCCGATTTTGAGCTAAATATTTGATAGGTTTTAGTAGTTTTTGAATAATCTTGCTTTCCTTCAAATTATTAGGATTGGGATACATCAAAATTCCAGTATATGTAGCTTGTAAGAAAGATGCATCGACAGCACTTTTTACAAGATTCCATCCACCATTCACTCCGTTTAATTTGGATAAACCACTAGATAACTGATATAAAAATGTCCCATCATTATGACCAATCATAAAACCTTGTTGAACAGGGGAAATGTTCCAAGATTGCCCTTGTGTATTTGGAAGCAAACTAAGTTTGTTTTGTTCAAATTCAAATACACCATGATTGGATGCAATCAGATAACTAGATGTTGTTGCCTTAACCACAGAATAAACGGAACCCAAGGCTCCAGAATTATCATTCAATATAGCAACAGGAGAATTGATTTCCACGTGCGAAATACCATTATCAAGACCTAACCACAAATCCTTCTCATTATCAATACCAATACTCAGAACAGAATTGTTCAATAAAACATTCTTTCTATTGATATTTTGAAAGGTATTTTTAGCAAAATCATAAATAAAAAGCCCTCGCAAACCACTACCTATAATCAGTCTATCCTTACTAACAAATTGAGCCAGATTTATGGTCGTATTTTTTAAAATTTCGTTCAGAGGATGCGACCAAGGAATTAATTTCTCGTTTTTTGCAATAAATACACCTCGTTTTTGAGTAAAAATAAAAAGTTCTTCACCCCTTTTCTGAATACCATGTACTACACTATTTTTTAACACATCCCATCCTGGAATAACCTTCAATTGATTCTTAACTAATTTGAAAATCCCTTTTTCTACGGTAGCCACGAATATATCTCCATCAATCAAGAAACAATACGAAATCATATAAGGAAAAGTGATTTTTTTTATACTCCCTTTTTCATAAACATAAAGCTGATTAAAAGATTGAAAATAAATAGCGTTCTTAGCTTTGAAAATTTTCCAGATTTCTTCGTTTTCATTCTCAAAAAAAATATTTTTCCCTTTGGAAATTGAAAAATAGAACATCTTGCCTCCACTTCTTTTCCAATAACCAAACTCTTTATACGAACCAGAATAAATTCTATCTCCATCTGAAAAAATTGAACGAATAATCGTCTTGTTGGGCAAAAGATATTTTTCCCAAACAACGCCGTTGTAACGCAATAAATAATGATTGTTCGCAAAGTACATGGCTTTATCTTGGCCTTGCACTACACTCCAAACTTGGTTATCTCCTTTGTAACTCGATTTATCATAATTTTCAACAAAAGGAAGTAATTCTTGCGATTGACAAAATAAACCAAACAGTAATAAGAAAAGGGAAAGTACTTTTTTCAAAATAGTGATTTTATCCTCAAATTTAATAGGTTTCCAACAAAAAAGCTTCTGAATTCAGAAGCTTTTTTAATATAGTAATAGTATTATAGAATTTGTTCTTACTTTTTTGACCTGTAAAATATAAACCTTCGATTCACAGTTAACAAGCTAAAACTAAATCCCTATTTCTACCTGAAAACGAACGTACCAATTATTTTTAGAAGTTCCGTTATAAGATGTCAGCGTGTCATAATTGATTTCGCTTTGTAATTTAAAGGTATGTTGCCAGAAATACTTGGTAACACCTAAGCTCACCTCTTTTGTATTTGGAGTCAATAATTTAATGTCATCCCCCACCTTTTGAATAGAATACCTTCCTATAATTTCATAATTAGTCGGAAAACAATAACTCAATTGGTAATCGAAACCGTGTCCCACAAATACATATCGTTTTTGGGTCAAATCATTTGGATTGAAGGTAATCGCATTTTCTGGAGTCGATCTTGACATATAGCTACTCATAGCTGCCCATCCGTTGTACTTGAACATCATATCAAGCAAAATGGAGTTCATTGTTCTTTTTTCATACAAATCACTACCTAATTGTCCTTGTGTTCTTTGCGCATTCTTATTGTGCTGATAGGCTCCTGATAAAAGCAATTTTGGTTTCTTTTCTCTTAAAATATCGCCTTCAAAAGTAGTTCCATCTTTGGAAAACGACCCAAAAGGAAACAATTCTACTTTACCGGTAAATGCCACGCCTTGATCTACTTTATTGGTTACATTTCTACCTTCTCCAGTACTAATGGCGCCTTTAAAATTATAAGAAAACTTATTTTCATACTCATGAATGTTATGAATCTGAAACCCAAAATCACGATCTAATGTAAACTTAGCATTATTGATCGTTCTATCTGTTAATTGCAAAGCTCCTGATGAGTTAACACGTTGTCTATTGCCAGGTAATTTAGTTTGACCAAAACCAAAGTTCCAGTTCTTATTAGGTCTATAAATTAAAACTGCATCTCTAATGACATTCAAATTTTCACCTTCTACAATTTCCCCAACATCACCAGGCGCAAACGACAATTGAATAGCATACAAAATCTTCGGAGAACCCACATAACCGTCTAATCGCAAACGCAATCTTTTAATTTGCGCATCATATCCACTTACACCGTCCTCATTATCCATATAACTGATGCGGTTTTGCATTCTAAATCTAATATTTAACTGATACAAACTATCGGGCGACGTCATACCAATTCCTTTTCCGAAACTATAATAAGGAAGTGTTGATAATTTTAAATCATTATCTCCTTTTGGTTTCTTTGGAGTTTCTTGACTAAAAGCACTAATACATGTGAACAAAATAAAAAACGAAAAAAATGATTTCAATGGATTTTTTTTAAATAAATAAACAACCGTTTCTAGATTCAGCGCGCAAAGATACCTTTTAAAATTAAAAAAACACCTTCAACATTTGAGACATTTAGCTCAGCAAATCATACACCTGATTGGCAATCTCTACTTCCTCGTTGGTTGGAACCACCAATATTTTTGTTTTAGAACTTGGCGTATTAATTTCTCTGATTTCTTTAGAGCGAATACTGTTTTTCTCTAGATCCAATTCAAAACCAAAATAATCCATATCAGCACACACTAATCGACGAATATAATCTGAATTCTCCCCAATTCCAGCTGTAAAAACAATAGCGTCTAAACCATTCAAAACTGCGGCATACGAACCAATGAATTTTTTAATTCGGTACGCGTTCATTGCCAGTGCCAACTGACATTCCTTATTGCCCGCCTCGGCATTACTTTCTATATCTCTTAAATCGCTGTAACCTGTCAAACCTAGCATTCCGCTTTGTTTTTGTAACAACGAATACACTTCATCTGAAGAATAACCCAATGATTTTATCAAATAGAAAATTATCGAAGGATCCACATCACCGCTACGAGTTCCCATAATCAATCCGTTCATCGGTCCAAAACCAAGCGTGTGGTCTATACTTTTTCCGTCTTTTATAGCCGTCATACTACATCCATTTCCTAAATGAATGGTAACTATTTTATCCGCTTTATGGTTGGCTGTTTGCGTTAAATACTGAATGGCTTTTTCAGAAACATACTTGTGGCTGGTACCGTGAAATCCGTAAGCACGAATTTTATGTTCTGACAATAAATAATTCGGAATAGGATATTTATAAGCCTCAACTGGCATTGTTTGATGGAAAGCTGTATCAAAAACCGCCACTTGTTTGGCCGACTCAAAAATTTGTTCTGCCACAATAATCCCTTCTAAATTCGCGGGATTGTGTAAAGGAGCCAACTCAAAAAGTTGTCGGATTTCCTCTTTTACTTCGTTCGTAATTACTACTGTATTCGAAAAAGAACTTCCTCCGTGCACCACTCTGTGTCCTACTGCTTTAATTTCTGAAGTAGACTGAATCACCCCAACTTTTTCATCCATCAACAACTTTGCAATTTTTTGCAAACCCACTTTATGATTGGCAATTGGCAATGACTCCACAATTTTATTCGTCGCTGTGGTGTAGGTCAAATTAGAAGTATCCAACCCAATTCGGTCAATCATTCCACTACAAATCACCTTTTGTTCTGGCATTTCAATCAATTGATACTTTATCGATGAACTTCCTGAATTTATAATTACAATTTTCATATATGTAAATTTTATTTTTTATAGGTCATATATGGTATCGCCTTCTACTTATTGGTGTTTGTTTGCAACAAACCTGTCGTTAATGGCGATTTCATATATGTAAATTTTACTATTTTGTTTGGCTTACCACCAAGCCCATTTATTTATTTTTTTGAAGCGGCAAAAATACGCTTTCTTGTGTACAAAGTCCCGTCATCCATTACACCCGAGCGATAGCGAACTGACGAAGTAATCTTTTGCCTCGAAAAAAATCGATGCAAAAGGATTTTCATTCCTACCGGGACTAAAAGGCGACAACTTACCTTTTGGTAAACATTTACAATCCTTGTGCTTGTATAGCTGTAATTACCACCGTATTGATGATATCATCTACTGTACAACCTCTACTCAAATCGTTAACCGGTTTGTTTAATCCTTGCAACATTGGACCAATCGCCAAGGCGCCAGTTTCTCTTTGAACTGCTTTATAGGTGTTATTTCCTGTATTCAAATCTGGAAAAATCAATACACTGGCTTGTCCAGCAACTTGTGAATCTGGCATTTTGCTTTTACCTACACTCATATCTACCGCAGCGTCGTACTGAATTGGTCCTTCAATTTTAATATCAGGACGTTTGGCTTTTACAATTTCGGTAGCGGCTCTTACTTTCTCTACTTCATCCCCTTTACCAGAAGTTCCAGAAGAATATGACAACATCGCTACTTTAGGGTCAATTCCAAATGCCAAACTCGAATCCGCTGATGAAATAGCGATTTCTGCCAATTGTTCTGCGGTTGGATTCGGATTAATCGCGCAATCCCCAAAAACAGAAACTCTATCTTCTAAACACATAAAAAACACAGACGAAACCACAGATGAATTAGGTTTAGTTTTGATAAACTGAAGCGCTGGCAAAATAGTGTGTTGCGTGGTATGCGCCGCTCCCGAAACCATTCCGTCAGCGTGTCCTTTGTAGACCATCATCGTACCAAAATAAGACACATCTTCCATTAAATCCCTAGCCATTGTAATAGAAACATTTTTGGCTTTTCGCAACTCATAATACGTGTTTACATAATCCTCATAATGTTCGGATTCCGTTGGATTAATGATCGCTACTTTATCAAAATCAAAGTCTAAACCAAGTTCTGCTACTTTGCTCTCCACTTGTTTTCGGTTACCAATGATAGAAATATCTACCACATCCATAAGTTGCAAACGCGAAGCCGCAATCAAAATTCTATCATCATTACCTTCAGGCAACACTATATGTTTACGGTGTTTTTTAGCACGTTTTACCAAATTGTATTGGAACATCTTTGGTGTAATACCATCTGATTCAAAAGAGGTAAACTTCTCTGCCAAAGCATCTATATCTACATATTTTTCGAAAGTAGCAATCGAGGTTTCAATCTTCTGTGTATTATTGGCATAAATCTTAGACTTAATCGCACCAATTTGATTCGAAATATTATACGTTCCGCCTTCTACAGTAAGAATTGGAACTACTGTTGACAACCCTTCAATCAATTTCAAAATACTTTCCTCTGGCATAATATTTCCTGTCAAAACAATTCCAGAAACAGAAGGATAATTAGCCGACTCATTGGCTTGTAACGCACCCAAAATAATATCGGCACGGTCACCCGGCGTAATGATCAAACCATTTTCTTTTAGATGCAATAAATAATTTGGCAATTGCATCGCTCCAATACTGTAACTTCCCGTTTGGTTGTTCAAATATTCGTGACCAAACAACACTTTGGCACCAATCTCATTTACAATTTCTTGCACCGTTGGATTATTCAAACTAGAAATTAAAGGAATCGTATTGATTAAAACTGAACTTGGTAGGTTCTTTTTCAAATCATTGGTTACCAATTCTATATTTTCGGGTTGCACTTTATTTGCAATTACTGAAATTACTTCAACGTCTTTTACTTTGAACGTATCGTAAGCCAAATACAAACTATCAACCAATTCTTCTAGCGTTTTGCCAATTCCAGAACCAATGATGATGGTCGGGATGCCTAAGTTTTTTGCAATAAGAACATTCATCCCCAACTCTATTGCAGTACCTTCACCAATAAAACTGGTACCTTCTACCAAAACAAAATCGAACTTCTCCTCCAGTCGCTTGAATTTTTCAATAATCACATCCAGTACTTCACCAATCTTTCCTTTGTTCTTTTTCTTGATTAATTTGCTCTTGGTAAAAGCATAAGCCTCTTCAAACTTCATATCTAATCCAAAATGAGAAATCACAGTCTCAATATGATTGTCAAACTGTCCTTCTTCAAAATCCTCAATAATTGGTCTAAAGTACCCAACGCGAGCTGTTTTACCAATTAACAACTGCATTAATCCTAAACTGATGATTGATTTACCACAGTTTTGTTCGCTAGTGGCGATGTATATTGCTTTATTCATTGTAACTAATTTTAATCATTTTTTCCTATTCTAAAATCCTCTATAAACACTAAAACCAACGCCTCTTTTTGAAGTAAATTACCATTGCAATTCCAATGGCCAACATTAGTAATAGTATATAAAAATAACCGTTTTGATAACGCAGTTCTGGCATATTATCAAAGTTCATCCCATAAACACCTACTATAAAAGTCAACGGAATAAAAATAGCCGACACTATTGTTAACGTTTTCATGATTTCATTCATCTTGTGTGATTGCGTGGTAAAAAAGAAATTCGAAGCACTTTCTAATAAACTCATATCCGAATCAATTTGTTCCAAAAGTTCTAATGTTTTTTGGTACAAACGAGCAAAAAACACAAAACTATCGGGTTGCATTACATTAAAAGTGTTATCGTCTTTTATACTTTTTATATCATATAACGAATCGCGTAGCGGAATAATGGCACGTTTTAAAAAATTGAAATTATCCCTATGTTTTTCTATTCGCTGCAAAATTACTGGGTCAGAGCTCGTTTTAGATAAATTCATAATCTCTTCCAAACGGTCTTCTTCATTTTCAATGGTGATGTAAAAATTTTCCATTACAGCATCAAGCAAAGTATACAACAGATAATCCGTTTTTTTGGTCCTCAAAATAACCGAGTTCTGACGAATACGTTCTCGAATATGAGTAAAAAAATCCGAACGCTTTTCTTGAAACGAAATAAGCAAACCATCTTTTAATAAAAAACTAATTTGCTCCACACTTATATTATCCGAATGCTCTGTTGGCAAAATCGATTTAATGTTAAAAAACAAACGATCGTGAGACTCTTCCAACTTAGTTCTTCGACTTGTGTTTAGTACATCTGACAAAACATAAGTATCAATCGAAAAATAATCCCCAATGGCTTTTATCAAATCAACATTACTCAAACCATGAATGTTCAACCAATTATTTTTTGATAAATCAACTTGTTTGGTCAACTCTTTCAATTCAAAATCCACATACTCAGAAAAGCTAACTCCATCATAAACAAAAAGTTGCATCTCCGACTCTTTGTTTTTGTGAACACCCGTATATTCCAAACTATTGGGCTGTACTTTTCGTCCTTTGCGGTATTTTATTTTTCTCATGAATTGAATTTATCTAGTAATATTACGAAAAATAAATTAATATTTAGCTGAATTCAAGTCATTTGACTTTACAAATTACAGAACTTACTGTGTCTACACTAGTTATATTTTTGACAAAAATAAAGTAAAAAAACAGTACTATTTATGAGAAAAATCAGGTTTTTCATAAAATTAAAGTTGTCGTCAACAATTGTTAATTTTTAAATTTTAACTTACAAAACTACTTATTTTTTGATTTTTTTTAATAGGTTTGAAGCTAGAAAACTATTTCATTGTAGAGTTTTCAAAAAAAATTATCAATCTATTACCACTAAAAAATTCAAATCAACATGTCAAAAACCAAATTGCTATTACTTAGTACGGCACTTCTTTTTTGCTGTACCGAAGTAAGTTTTGCGCAAAGCAAAAAAAAGAAGGATGCGGGTAAAGAAGCTCCGAAAGTAGAACAAAAGGCTCCTGAAAAAAAAGGACCTAAACCGTATAACAAAGTAGTCGACTCTACGGCAGTTACTCAAAAAGGACTTTTCAATATTCACAAAACAACCGATAATAAGTTTTTGTTTGAAATCAACGATACGCTTATCGGAAAAGAAATTATGACGATTACACGTTATTCTAAAACTCCAGCTGGTGGAGGTGTTTTTGGAGGTGAAGAAGTAAATCGTCAAGTTATCAAATGGGAAAAAGGATTGAACAACAACCTTTTGTTACGCTCTATTACACACGTAATTACTTCTCCAGATGAGGACAAACCTATTGCTCAAGCAGTAAAAAATTCATCAGCAGACCCAATTATTGGTAACTATGAAATTTTAGCCTTCAAAAAAGAAGGAAAAGAAACTACAGGTTACGTAATTGATGTAACTCCAACATTTGAATCGGATTTACAAACTTTTTCTTTGGATCCGATAAAAAAACAATTACTCAACATTCAAGGGTTTCAAAAAGACCGCTCTTTTATTCAAAAAATGAGCAGCTACCCAATTAACGTTGAAATCAAAACAGTTAAGACCTACGCAACTACTGCACCACAGTTATCGTTGAATCCAACACCTAGAATTGGGACCAACTTACCTGCTGCGTTGGATGCAGGAGTGGTGACTATTGAATTGAATACTTCGATGTTGTTGTTACCAAAAGTACCTATGCGCAAAAGAACTTTCGATGCTCGTGTAGGTTTCTTTGCCAACCAAATTGATGTTTTTGAAGAAGAATCTCAAAAATCGGATACCGAAATTTTTGCAGTTCGTTGGAAATTAGAACCAAAAAACGCCGATGATGCTGCCAAACAAAAAAGAGGCGAATTGATCGAACCGAAAAAACCAATCGTTTACTATATCGATCCTGCTACACCAATCAAATGGAGAAAATTTATCAAACAAGGAATTGACGACTGGCAAGTAGCTTTTGAAGCAGCTGGTTGGAAAAACGCTATTCGTGGAGAATATTGGCCAGAGAATGACCCAACGATGAGTTTAGAAGATGCGCGTTTTTCAGTATTGCGTTATTTTGCTGCCGATATTCAAAATGCTTACGGGCCTAACGTACACGATCCAAGATCTGGGGAAATCCTAGAAAGCCATATTGGATGGTACCACAACATCATGAGTTTGTTGAGAAACTGGTATTTAATTCAAACTGCTGCGGTTGATCCAGCGGCAAGAAAAAAACAATTTGATGACAACCTAATGGGCGAATTGATTCGTTTTGTTTCTTCTCACGAAGTTGGACATACTTTAGGTTTACGTCACAATATGGGAGCAAGTACTGCTACTCCAGTAGAAAAACTTAGAGATGCTGCTTTCCAAGAAAAGAACGGTCACACTTCTTCTATTATGGATTATGCTCGTTTTAACTATGTAGCACAGCCAGAAGATGGCGTAAAACATTTATTCCCAAGAATTGGTGATTATGACAAATGGGCCATCAAATGGGGGTATTCTTATTTTGCTGACGCCAAAGATGAAAAAGCAGAAAAAGCCATCTTGAATGAGATGACCAAAGAAGCCTACAAAAACCGTCGTTTGTGGTTTGGAACAGAAGCTAGTCCTTATGATCCAAGATATCAAACAGAAGATATTGGAGACAATGCAATGAAAGCTTCTGCTTACGGAATCAAAAACTTAAAACGCATTTTGCCAAACTTAATCATTTGGAGTGCTGAAAAAGGAGAAAGCTATTCAGAACTAGAAGAAATGTATAATGCTTTGACAGGACAATTCAGACGTTATATGGGACACGTGACTAAAAACGTAGGTGGTATTTATGACACGCCAAAAACCTATGATATGTCAGGTAACCAATTTGAAGTAGTTCCAAAAAGCATTCAAAAAGAAGCCGTTACGTTCTTGAATACTCAATTATTTGCTACACCAAAATGGTTAATGGATCCTAACGTATTATCCAAAATCAATCCTGAAAGTGGTGTGGAAGCTATCAAAGCGATGCAAGACGGAACCCTTTCTAACTTATTGGCTGGAGACAGAATGGTGCGTTTGATGGAAACATCAGCTATTGACGCACAGAATTATTCAGTAGATGAATTAATGACCGACTTGAAAAAAGGTATCTTCTCAGAATTAGCAGGTGGAGCCAAAATAGACATTTATCGCAGAAACATTCAAAAATTGTATGTCGATAAAGTAATTGCTATGTTGAAACCTGGTACTGCTGTAGTTCGTTCTAACAGTGTTGGTGCGGCTTACGGAATGAATTCAAGAACCGTAAATTTAGCCCAAACTGATTTACCTTCTATCGCTAGAGGACAATTGGTAGGATTGAAAAACGAAATGAAAGTCGCTGCAGCAAGAATGGATCGTTTGAGTAAATTCCACTTATTGGATTTAGTAGCACGAATCGATTCTGCTTTGAATCCAAAATAATAAGCTACATATTAGTTAAATATCAAAAAGGTCTCGTTAATAGCGAGACCTTTTTTTATGTTCATATTTGTATTTAACCAAAATAAAACCAATGAATTAAAAACAGTTCCATTTAAACCAATCAAAAAACGGTGGTATTCACTAAATTTGAGTAGTATTCATATTAAAACCATAAGATTATGGAATTCAGAATAGAAAAAGACACCATGGGAACCATTCAAGTACCAGCCGATAAATATTGGGGTGCACAAACCGAACGCTCCAGAAATAATTTCAAGATTGGTCCTGCAGGATCAATGCCCAAAGAAATTATTGAAGGATTTGCTTATTTAAAAAAGGCAGCCGCATATACCAATTGTGAACTAGGTTTTCTATCACTTGAAAAAAGAGAGGCCATTGCAACCGTTTGTGATGAAATTCTATCTGGAGCTTTAGCGGATCAATTCCCACTTGTCATTTGGCAAACGGGTTCTGGAACACAAAGTAATATGAATGTCAACGAGGTCATTGCTAATAGAGCTCAAGTACACAAAGGATTAAAAATTGGTGAAGGAGAGCAGTTTATTAAAGCGAACGACGATGTCAATCAATCGCAATCCTCCAACGACACATTTCCAACAGCAATGCATATTGCGGTATATAAAATAATCACAGAAATTACATTACCAGGCGTTGAAAAATTAAGAGACACACTTAAAACTAAAGCTGAAACATTTAATGACATTGTCAAAATAGGTCGTACCCACCTAATGGATGCTACCCCACTTACGCTAGGTCAAGAATTCTCCGGATATGTAGCTCAATTGAGTTATGGAATAAAAGCAGTACAAAATACTCTGTCCCATCTTTCAGAAATCGCGTTGGGCGGAACTGCGGTAGGCACTGGACTCAACGCACCAGAAGGATATGATACAAAGGTGGCTCAATACATTTCCCAATTCACTGGGCATCCATTCGTTACAGCTTCCAATAAATTTGAAGCATTAGCTGCACATGACGCCATAGTAGAAACTCACGGAGCATTAAAACAACTGGCCGTTTCCATCAATAAGATTGCCAATGATATTCGGATGTTGGGTTCTGGACCACGTTCAGGAATTGGTGAATTACAGCTTCCAGAAAACGAACCGGGATCTTCTATTATGCCAGGAAAAGTGAATCCCACACAATGTGAAGCCATTACTATGGTTTGTGCTCAAGTAATTGGTAATGATGTGACCATTTCAGTAGCAGGTATGCAAGGACAGTATGAATTGAATGTATTTAAGCCTGTGATAGCAGCCAATTGTTTGCAATCAGCGCGCTTGTTAGGAGAAGCTTGCCTTTCCTTCGAAGAGCATTGCATAAAAGGAATTGAGCCCAATTACCATCGCATCGAAGAACTAGTCAACAATTCCTTGATGTTAGTTACAGCATTGAATCCTAAAATTGGCTATTACAAATCTGCCGAAATTGCTCAAGCAGCTCATCAAAACGGCACCACTCTCAAAGAAGAAGCCATTCGTTTAGAATATGTTACTACTGAAGATTTTGAGGCATGGGTAAACCCAAAAGATATGGTTGGTAAACTACAACAATAAGCATATTTGCTATAAAAAAGACTGAAAACACCATTTATACAAATAGAATCTGAAGTAAAAAAACACTGTTTTAAAGGCTAATTACTAAAATACAGTATTAACAAAATGTAAAATATAGCACAATTTTTAGTTAATACCCTCAAAATAGATAGGGGTAAAATATCAAATTAATAAAAATTAATTTTTAATTATGATTTTTTATAGGGGTTTAAAATGATTTTATATTTTTAACCCATATTTAACTAAAACTAAAAAACTATGCGAAAGATTATTTTGAGTGTGATACTGATCACAATTTTGGTATTGTCCGTTTTTTCAATTTATTTCCAAAGTGAATCTGCAACTTTAGGAGCTCACGTTGTAGCCTTAAAATTAGATACTGGAGACACTGCTTGGATGATTGTTGCCTCAGCCTTAGTATTAATTATGACCCCAGGTCTTGGTTTCTTCTACGGAGGTATGGTTGGAAAAAAGAATGTAATTAGTACCATGTTACAAAGTTTTATGGCTATGGTCATCGTAACTGTATTATGGGTAGTAGTTGGATTCGGATTATGCTTCGGTCCTTCTATTGGAGGAATTATTGGAGATCCATCAAGCAATTTCTTATTTCAAGGGGTAAATTCAACAACCGCATGGGAATTGGCACCAACCATTCCATTTATATTATTTGCCTTTTTTCAAGCAAAATTTGCGATTATCACACCAGCATTAATCACAGGTGCTTTTGCAGAACGTGTTCGTTTCTGGGCTTACTTATTATTTATGGTGTTGTTCATTTTATTTATTTACACTCCTTTATGTCATATGACTTGGCATCCTGATGGATTATTCTTCGGATGGGGAGTATTAGACTTTGCTGGAGGAACTGTAGTTCACATGAGTGCAGGTTGGGCTGCTTTGGCTGGAGCAATGTTCTTAGGCAAAAGAAAAGTACAAAAAGTAAATCCTGCTCGTATTACTTATGTATTATTAGGGACAGGTTTATTATGGTTCGGATGGTTCGGATTCAATGCAGGTTCTGCTGTTGGAGCTAGCGGTTTAGCTGCTCAAGCTTTAGGAACGACTACTGTAGCTGCTGCTGCTGCTGCAATGGCTTGGGTTTTCTTAGATAAAATATTAGGTCATAAATTATCAGCAATGGGTGCTTGTATTGGTGCAGTTGTAGGATTAGTTGCTATCACACCAGCAGCTGGATTCGTAACTATTCCTCACGCTATTGCAATTGGTATCATTGCTAGTATCGTAAGTAATCTAGTTTGCAGCAAATTCCCTAAAGGAAAAATTGATGATGCCTTAGATGTATTTGCTTGTCATGGTGTTGGTGGTATGGTAGGTATGCTTTTAACAGGTGTTTTTGCCTCTAAATCTGTGAACTCAATTGTTGGTGACAACCAAGGTTTAATCTACGGTGACGCAACCCTATTTTTAATCCAATTGAAAGCTTTAGTATTGGTTTCTATCTTTGCTTTTGCCGCTTCTTATGCTTTATTCTTTATTGTAAACAAAATCACTCCTTTGCGTGTAAGTGAAGATAAAGAAGAATTAGGATTAGATATTACTCAACACGGAGAATACCTATAAAAATTACCCGCCCCAAATTAAAAAATGGCTGTTTCTTTTGAGACAGCCATTTTTTTTTACTCTTATGCGAAATGGTAAATCTATTTTTTGTCAAAAGGTTTTCCTACTACCAAAAAACTACAATTCAAATGAATGAAATCGACCAGAAGCAAAATACATAGCAGCTCTACTCTCTACATAAAATAAATCATTGACTTCATCTATTTATAAACTTCTGACCACAAAGGTTCATCGTTAAAATATTCATCAAAATCACCTTTATCACTTTTGTAAGTAAATTTAGTTTTCATTTTTGAAACCAATGATATTATTTCTTTATATGAAAGTTTATCTACATTAATATTTTTACTTTCCTTATCAATTGCTATTTCTTTTTTTAAACTTCCTTTATCATATTTAAATCTGTATGTATGAAATTTATCGTTTGAGAACTTTGTAATTGAAAATATTGGCATTAGTTTATCATTTAATATATATAAGGACTTTGGAAAAGTCGCAATAGTCTTAAAATCTGGAGTAATGCTAACAATAGCATATTTTAAATTTAATTTTTTATCAATAAGTATTCTTGTTTTACGTTGGTCATATATAACCTTATAGTTTTCATCTGAAAACAAAACTTTACATCCAGATAAACGAAATTTTCCAAATGTATTAAATGAATAATCACAGATGTATTTACTACTTATTAGTTTATCAATATCAGATAAACATTCTAACTTAATTTTTTTATCTATACAATGTTTTTTATTTTGAGAATTACAATCTAAAAACATTAATAAAAATAAGATTAGCATGTTCTTCATTTTCTGTTTTTGTTAAAGTTTATCAAATATATTGTATTAATACCAAATTGTCTATTTAACCAGCTCAACTAAGGGAGAATAAGTTATCGCGAGGGCTGCATGAAGTCACATGACTTCGCGTAATTCTAAAAGTTGTTAAAGAACGTAAACGCGATAAAAGTCTCATTACTTTTTACCATAACTATCTTTAGAATGATTAGCTTTTAAAAAGGTATAAAAAACTACAAAAAAACCTCCAAACTAGTTTGAAGGTAATTATAATTGAAAGAATATTTTTTTTATTTCAAAACAGTGAATTCAATAGCTGAGTCTGAATACACTCTATGGGTTTGCTTTTTGAAATCCTCTGGCTTAGCATAAAATATGTTCGGCACAAAAGTTTGAGGATTCAAATCAATCAAAGGAAACCAAGTACTTTGCACTTGAATTTGAATTTTATGTCCTTTTTTGAAGGTGTGAAAAACATCTTGTAATTTTACATTTACTGGAGTTTTTTCGTTGGCAACAAAAGGCTGTGGATTCACAAAACTATTGCGAAAACGACCTCTCATTACCTCACTGCGCACCATCATATGATAATTACTCATTTTTAAATATGGCTGCACTTCTTTTGTTTCAGGTTCGTCATTCGGGAAAACATCCACAACTTTAACCACCCAATCCGCATCGGTTCCAGTGGTGGCTACTTGCAATTTGGCTAAAATATCTCCAGCCAAAGTAACATCTTCTGCTAAAACATCTGTCTCAAAAACCAAAACATCAGGTCTTCTAGCCGCAAATCGTTGGTCATCGGTCATATATTTTCTTGGCGTCAACCCTTGCTGTTTGATGTCTTCAGAGTGCGGCACTGGTTTCTTTGGGTCGCTGACAAATTCCTCAAAAGAAACTGCTCCAGCATTTTTAGTTAATTTTTGTTGCGGTTGCAAATAGAATTGTTGTTTCTCTGTGTTTTTTGGTGGCCAAGTATCGTAGGTTTTCCATTCTTTTCTTCCTGTATCAAAAACATAAGCTTCGGGTAATTTGTTCTGCCCTTTCCCATTATTTTTCAAGAAATGACGGAAAAAATTAGCTTCAATATTCTTTTGATAATAACCAGAAATACTGTCACCAAAATTAATATTTCCTATAATTTGTTTTTCTGAATTTCTAGCCCAATCGCCGTGGCTCCAGGGTCCCATAACAATAGTGTTGTAATTTTTACTGCTTTTTTCTATAGTTGAATACGTATTCAATGGACCATACAAATCTTCAGCATCGAACCAACCGCCAACTGTCATTACAGCAGGTTTGATATTTTTTAAATGCTGCAACAAGCCTCTTTTTTGCCAGAATTCGTCATAGCTCGAATGTTCTTTTAATTGTTGCCAAAATTCATTGGATGAATCGTAGTATTTATCTAAGTTTACTAAAGGTCCTGCATTCAAAAAGAATTGATAATCGTCATTGGTACCAACATTTGGGAACTTAAACCAAGCTTCTGTAGTGGGCTTTGTTTTTTGAGGACCAAAAAGTGGCGTCACCTTCCAATAGCTCAACAAATAAGCCCCATTATGATGGAAGTCATCAAAGAAGAAATCACTAATACAAGCCTGAGGAGAAACCGCTTTTAAAGCAGGATGTCCGCTCAACAAAGAATAAGAAGCATAATAACCTGGATATGAAATCCCCCAAGTCCCCACATTTCCATTGTTATTGGCCACATTTTTCACCAACCAATCGATAGTATCGTAGGTATCTGAAGCTTCATCAACTTCGGTTTTTCCTTTTTTATTTGGAATATATCCTCTCATATTGTCATATAATCCATCGCTCATATAGCGCCCTCTCACATCTTGATACACTACGATGTATCCTTCTTTCATCATCGTTTCGTTGGGGGCAATGCTTCTTTTAAATTGGTCTGGTCCATAAGGAGCACAATTGTATGGAGTACGCTGCATTACAATAGGATACTTTTTAGAAGTATCTTTTGGGGAATAAATAGCTGTAAATAATTCTAAGCCATCACGCATTTTGATTCGCACTTCCTGCTTGGTATAATTTTCAGCTACATAGTTGGGTTTCTTTTCTTGTCCTAATGCCGAAAGACACAAAAACAAAAAAGGGAGCATTAGTAATTTTTTCATATTGGTTGGTTTATTGATAATTCGTAAAAATAAGAAATCCCATCGGTTTTCACAGATGGGATTTCAAAAAACCTAGTTTTGTTTAAAACTTTGCTATACCAGACTTTAACCAAGCTTCGTACTCTTCTACGCCAACATAACTTATCGTAGGCTGTGCTGCATTCAAACTTTTTCCTTCTAAATCTGTCAAGACATACAAAGGCTGGGTGTTTGTTTTATATCGAGTAATCATAAAATCCGTCCATTTATCTCCAATGGTTTCAATTTCAGAATCGGTTGCTTTGGAGAAGAATTGTTCTTTTTCTGGCAATTCTCTTTTATCATCCACATACAATGAAATCACAACCACTTTCTCTTTTAAAATAGACAACACATTAGGATTAGACCAAACATTGTTTTCCATTTTACGACAATTTACACAAGCGAAACCTGTAAAATCGAGCATAATGGGTTTGTTTACTTTTTTGGCATAAGCCAACCCTTCTTCATAATCATCAAAAACAACAATCCCGTGAGGACCACTTTTAGCTCCCTCTGGTAGCATCGCTGTGGTTGCAGATTTTGAAGAACCGCCAAATCCCATTGGGCTTTCGCTATATTCCATTGGTGGAGGAAAAGCATTGATAAATTTCAATGGCGCACCCCATAATCCTGGAATTAAATAAAAGGTAAATATCAATGAAAGTAATCCCATATACAGTCTACCCACAGAAATGTGTCCTACTGGACTATCGTGTGGCAGTGTAATTTTCCCAAAAAGATACAACGATAACGCTCCAAAAATAGCAATCCAAATGGCGATAAAAACTTCGCGCTCTAGCAAATGCAATTGCAATACCAAATCTGCATTGGATAAAAATTTGAAAGCCAAAGCCAACTCTAAAAATCCAAGAACTACTTTTACGGTATTCAACCAACCTCCAGATTTAGGTAAAGAATTCAACCAACCTGGGAACATTGCAAACAACATAAAAGGCAAGGCTAAGGCTAATGAAAAACCTAACATCCCAACTACTGGTGCGATTCCGCCTTTAGAAGCGGCTTCTACCAATAAAGTTCCAACAATAGGGCCTGTACAAGAAAAGGATACAATGGCTAATGCCAATGCCATAAACAAAATACCTATGATTCCACCGCGGTCGGCTTGACTGTCTACTTTGTTTGCCCACGAATTCGGTAACATAATTTCGAATGCGCCTAAAAAAGATGTGGCGAAAACAATCAATAAGACGAAGAAAATAAGATTAAACCAAACATTGGTAGATAAAGCATTCAACGCATCAGCACCAAAAATCCAAGTAACCAATAAGCCCAAACCTACATAAATAACGATAATTGAAATTCCGTAGATAATGGCATTTCTGATTCCTGCTGCTTTATTTTTACTTTGCTTGGTAAAGAAACTTACCGTCATTGGAATCATTGGGAAAACACAAGGCGTTAACAATGCCGCAAAACCAGATAAAAAAGCAATAAAGAAAATTGCCCACAACCCGTGTTCTGTTGATGTCGTTTTGGTAGCAACTGTTTTAGAGGCAGCAGTAGAAAGAGACTCTTTTTCTGAAGAAGAAACCACTTTTGAAGTAGCTACAGCAGCAGTTGTGGCAGTATCTTTTGCTGTTGCAGTCAAGTCTGTTGCTATAGGTGCTGTCGTAGCTGTGCTTTTCAACTCTGGAATGGCAATGCTAAATTTCTTTTCGAGATTGATACAAACTTCTTTACAAGCTTGAAAATTCAGCTCTACTTCTATGGTCTTAACGCCTTTATTTACGAGACTTATCTCTTGCGTAATTTGCGCTTTCTTCTCAAAAAAAGTTTCATTTACTTCAAAAATATCATTGTATGCAGTTCTTGTTTTACTTTCTTTGGCTTTGCCTACTAAGGTGTAATTCCCTTTTTGATTTTTGAAATTAACTTCTAAAGGCAGTGGACCACCATCAGGAGTAAACTGTGAATATACGTGCCATTCGTTTTCGATGGTCGCATTGAATGTAACTATAAAATTGGTTGCTGATTTTTGTTCGATTTTGGTTGTCCATTTTACTGGGTCCAAAATTTGGGCGTTACCCAAACTACAAAAGAAAACTAAAAGTCCTAAAAAAAGGTGTTTTTTCATTACTATAACTTATATTAATTCTATTTTTAAAATTGTATTGGTGGTGTATTCTACTTTAAATCGTTCGTCAGCTCGCATTCCTATTACCCAAACAATGGTATCATTGGAACACAAAAGCCAAGTATTTTCTTTGTCTAAAAGTGAAATTTTTTCATCTTTAAAAAACTTACTTACTTTTTTGCTTTTGCCATTCATTCCCAAAGGATAAAAAAAGTCGCCTTCTTGCCATTTTCTGAGCACCAAAGGATAGGCTAACTTAGATTCATCGACAAAGATAGCACTTGAATCTGCTTTGTTAATGTCTGCTACTTTACAAAACTGGAGTTTTAAGGGAATCTTAACTTTGTCTTGATTTTTTTCGATGAAATATACCTCCTTTTCAGGCTCTTGTATTGGACTCAAAATAAAAAAATCGCGGTCTTTTAGCAATCGGTAATCTGCTGAAAAAACTTGTTTTCCTGATTGGCTATCGACCAAATTGTAAATGTCATCCCAAGCCGAAAAGCCATATTCTTTAAGCCATTGGTACAAATAAGAGGCATAATTAGGCAAGCGCATTAATTGCTTTACATCAAAATAAATGGTGCCCTCTTCTTCTCTTGCTACTTGCTGATAAACCATACTTGCCGCATCTGAAACCAATTCTTGTGCTTGTTGCAAATACTCTTGAGTCATTCCAAAAGTTTTCAAAAAATCAGGATTCAGTTCTTTGAGCATTGGAACTAAATGATGGCGAATTTGGTTCCGCAAATATTTATCCGAAGCATTACTGCTGTCTTCTCGCCACTGTAAGTTGTTGGCTTTAGCATACGATTCAATTTCTGTTCTAGAAAAAGGCAACAAAGGTCGAAGTACCACATCATTTTGAGCAGGTATACCCGACAAACCGTCTAAACCTGTACCTCTTGAGAGGTTGATTAAAAAAGTTTCTAAATTATCATCGGCGTGATGGGCTGTTAGAACAAAGTCGAATTGATGAAGTTCTAGTTGTTCATAAAACCAATCGTAACGCAGTTCTCTTGCGGCTACTTGTGTCGAAAGTTTATAATCATTGGCAAATGCCTGAGTATCGAATTGAGTGCAAAAAAAAGGAATTTGAAGTTGAAGCGCATACTCTTGAACAAAACTTTGGTCTTCAAAACTTTCAATACCACGGAGTTGAAAATTACAATGAGCGATAGCAATGGTGTAAGGCAATTGTTGCAATAAATGCAAAAGTACCATACTGTCTACACCACCACTTACGGCCAACAATAATTTTTTGTTTTCGAGAAACGGAAATTGAGTTTGTAGATGTTGGTAAAAGAGGTTTTGCATACTCAAATTTACTTTTTTTTTAATTAGATGTCTTTTTGTTTCCAAAAATAGACAATTGTTACTCTTTAGCCCAGATAGTAGCGGTATCCTCTTGTATGGCGGAGGCCAATACAAGAGATATAGCGGATAGCTGGAAACCCTATTGGCAAAAAATCCTATTGTTAGCGCTCCTAAAAATAGTTTAGAACTTTTTTATTCTAATACGCTTTTCATTGCTTTGGCTTTGAGCAAACATTCTTCGTATTCTTGCTCTGGCACCGATAAGGCTGTGATGGCACTTCCGACCGAAAAAGAAAGGTATTGCTTCTTTTGATTGTACAAAATACTGCGAATTACGACATTGAAATCGAAATCGCCTTCGGGTGTGAAATAACCTACTGCCCCACTGTACAAGCCTCTTTTGGTGACTTCTAATTCTTCGATAATTTTCATAGCCGAAATTTTGGGAGCCCCCGTCATACTTCCCATTGGAAAAGTAAGGCGCAATACATCAATTACGGAATATTTTTCGTCCATTTTTGAGGTGATGGTTGAAATCATTTGATGGACTTGCATAAAAGAATAAATGCCACAAAGTTCTTCTACTTGCACCGAACCTTTTTGGGCTGTTCGCGATAAATCATTGCGCACCAAATCGGTAATCATAATATTTTCAGCGCGTTCTTTTGGATTTGAAGCCAAATCTTCTTTTGCTTTTTCATCAGCCGCTGGGTCTTCGTAGCGTTTTGCGGTTCCTTTTATGGGTTGCGAAATCAAATCTTCTCCTTCTTTTCTCAAATAGCGTTCTGGCGTGGCAGACAACAAGTACTGTTGGTTGTTTTTTAAGAAAACCGCAAAGGGTGGTTGAGAAATAGCGTTTAACTTTTGAAACTTTTCAAGCGGTTGAATGGTTGCGTTTTCTGCATAAAATTCCATACAAAAATTGGCTTCATAAATGTCCCCTTTATAAATGTATTCCTGCATTTTTTGTACTTGCTCGAGGTACTTTTTTTGGTCTATTCTAGCTTGTACCACAACAGAATCCGATGCGGTATTTTGTTGAGGAACAATAGTCGTGATATCTTGATAATCTTCTTGTAACTCGTCATCACATAGGTGTAAATACCTTGTTTCAAGTTGATTACCTTTTAGCAAAAAAATCTTTTTAGGCTGAAAAAAGAATAAATCTGGAAAATCTAATCCATCAAAATTATTGGATTGCAAGCGCTCGCTATCGTTTTTTAAATCATAAGACAAATAGCCAAACAGCCAGTCCTTAGTGGTTTGCTGATATTGCTTTAAATCCTCAAAAGCATTATGATAATCGGTTTGAAGCAAAGTGAAAGCGTCTACGGCCAACAAACAATCATAACTAGAATACGCTTGTGGGTAATTATTGCTATCCAAAAAAGCAACTTCACGAAACTGCTGTGCCCAGTGCAACAGTTGTTCCTTAAAAAGTGAAGGATTGTCTATAGTATAAAATTCAGAGACTCTCAATAATAATTATTTTAAGCTCCAAAATTACGACAAAAAAATGCCTTCTGTCTTCTTCCTCAAAAAAATTGGCACACTTTTTAATAGGTAAAAAAAGTACTACTTCACTAAATAAAATTTAAGTATTGATTAAAAAACTACTCTTACTCCATTTTGGAACAT
The DNA here is from genome assembly GCA_963513565.1 of uncultured Flavobacterium sp. GTDB lineage: Bacteria > Bacteroidota > Bacteroidia > Flavobacteriales > Flavobacteriaceae > Flavobacterium. The sequence goes on from CAUPRE010000001.1 coordinate 52,098, forward strand.
TTATTTGAATTTTAACCCTTTTTTAATCTATTAAACTATTTTATTTATGAAAACAATTGCAAAAGCAAGTACCCTAGCTGTTATCATCGCAGTAGTACTATTTTCGTGCAAAAAAGCCGAGGTTCCGGCAGAAGAAACCGTTGATTATGCCACAGCTGTTGCCGATAGTGCAACCGTAAGCAACACCCAAGAAAAAACCACCGAAACTCCAAAAACAGTAGAAAAAAGGAAGCTAATTCGAACAGCAGATATCAAATTCAAAGTAAAAAGTGTCGTACAATCGACCAACTTGATTGAGAATACTACCAGAAAATGGGGAGGTTTGGTTACGTACTCCAACCTTCAAAGCACCATAAATGACCAAATAAGTACTAAAGTTAGTCAGGATAGCACGCTAGAAACCACTAAATATAAAGTTGAAAACACCATCACCCTTCGTGTACCTCAACAAAAGATGGATACCGTAGTAAAAGAAATTGCTAAAGAAATTGATTATTTAGACTATCGATTAATCAAAGCAGATGATGTAGCGCTTCGATTATTATCGAATGAGTTGCTACAAAAGAGAAGCGCTACCAATGAAAAACGAATGGCCAATGCTATTGATACAAAAGGCAAAAAAATCAATGACATTATGAATGCCGAAACGCAACTTGAGAACAAAAAAGCGCAAAGCGATAGCAGTGCTATTGAAAATTTATCTCTTCAAGACCAAATCAATTACAGCACCATCACCCTTCAGTTATATCAAAGAGAAGTGGTCAAACAGGAATTGGTAGCCAATGAAAAACAAGGCTATTATTTTGAACCCTCCATTGGAATTCAAATCTTGGATGCGTTGCAATCTGGTTGGTTTCATTTGCTGTCGTTGGTAGTTTTACTTTTGAAATTATGGTGGCTAGCCCTAATTGGTTTAGTAATATATTGGATATTCAAGAAAGCCCCTTTCATAAAAAACATAAAATAAGTTTTCTAAATCCTTTTTTTTCTTCCCACTACAAAATCAAAATCCGAAAAACAAGACTTTCAATTTATTATATATCAATAAATTAACTAAATTTGATAAACGATTAAACATTTCCTAAAAAACTATAATTTTAGATGTACAACCCAAACTAAGAAATGATTAGTTGTTAATTTCAAAAAAAGTAACCCCTAAAATTTATTATAAATATGAAAATAGCCACTACCATTATTCGGATTTTGATTGGACTGCTATTATTGTTCGCATCCATCAGTTATTTTTTTCATTTAATGCCTGAGCCTGAAACAACAGGAAATTTTAAAGCATTCAATGTAGGACTTGTAGCCGCTACCTATCTTATGCCTCTAGCCAAAGCAATTGAACTCCTTTGTGGATTAGCTTTTGTGAGCAATCGTTTTGTGACGTTAGCAAATATTCTAATTCTTCCCATCACAATAAACATTTTGTTCATTAATATCTTTCTAGCTCCCGAAGGCATCCCGATTGCTGTAGCCTTATTCTTGGGGAATTTATTTTTGATTTATCGTTATTGGGATAATTACAAAAGTGTTTTTACTCCTTGATTTAACGCAGATTCCGCATTAGAAATCTGGTTTTAAACAACAAAACCCGTCTCATAATCACGAGACGGGTTTCTTATTTTTGAAAGCTACGCTTTTATACGTGTAACGCTCTATTATCAGTAGCAGCTAATGCCGCTTCTTTGATTGCTTCCGCAAAAGTAGGATGCGCGTGTGACATTCTAGAAATATCTTCGGCTGAAGCTTTAAATTCCATAGCAGTAACTGCTTCTGCAATCAAATCAGCTGTTCTAGCTCCAATCATATGAACGCCAAGAACTTCATCCGTTTTTGTATCAGCAAGGATTTTTACGAAACCGTCTAAATCTGCACTAGCGCGCGCACGACCCAAGGCTTTGAAAGGAAAATTACCCACTTTATATGAAACACCTGCCGCTTTTAATTGTTCCTCTGTTTGTCCAACAGCAGCAACTTCTGGCCAAGTGTACACGACACCAGGAATTAAATTATAATCGATATGTGGTTTTTGACCTGCTAAAATTTCAGCAACCATCGCACCTTCTTCCTCAGCTTTGTGAGCCAACATTGCGCCACGAACCACATCACCAATAGCGTAGATGTTTGGAGTAGCCGTTTGCAAGTGGTCATTCACTTCAATTTGACCTCTATCAGAGATTTTTACACCTGCTTTATCTGCATTCAATCCATCAGTATAAGGACGACGACCTACAGAAACCAAGGAGTAATCTCCTTCTAAAGTAATAATTTCACCTTTAGCATTTTCAGCTTTCACGGTTACTACATCACCAGCTCTTTCTACTGACTGTACTTTGTGAGAAGTGTAAAACTTCATTCCTTGTTTTTTAAGGACTTTGGTCAATTCTTTAGACAAAGAAGCATCCATTCCTGGAATGATTCTGTCCATAAATTCCACAACAGATACTTGTGCACCAAGACGTAAATACACTTGTCCTAATTCAATTCCAATTACACCTCCACCAATAATTACAAGGTGTTTAGGCACTTCTTTTAATTTTAAGGCTTCAGTAGAGGTAATAATTCTTTCTTTATCGATTGAGATGAAAGGCAAAGAAGATGGTTTAGATCCTGTTGCGATAATGATATTTTTAGCTTCAATAGTTTCAGAAGTTCCGTCTGCTTTGGTAACAGCAACGTGAGTCGCGTCAACAAAAGAACCCAAACCGTTAAAAACCGTGATTTTATTTTTATCCATCAAAAACTGAACACCTCCAGATGTTTGATCAACAACGGCTTGTTTACGAGCAATCATTTTCTCTAAATTCACCTTAACCTCACCAGAAAGTTCAATTCCGTGATCGGCAAAATGTTTAATTTCATCGTAATGATGTGAAGAAGCTAGAAGCGCTTTGGATGGGATACATCCTACATTTAAACAGGTTCCTCCAAGTGTGGAGTATTTCTCGATAATTGCGGTTTTGAAACCTAATTGTGCGCAACGAATAGCCGACACATATCCTCCAGGACCAGAACCTATAATGACTACGTCAAATGAACTCATAGTGTGTTGATTTATTTTTTTTGAATGACAAAATTAAGGAATAAAGTTTTGTTTAAACGCTAATTTTTAAGGTTTTTTGTGTGAATTTCTTGAGGTATGAAATACAGAATGAACAACAACTTCATTTTGACTTATCAAGTTACTTACATAAAAACACTCAGATTTATAGTAAATACAAGGATATGGAAAAGATATTTCAGGATGAAAACATTTTAGAGTTCATTAATTCTTTCCCTGACAAACAAAATAGTCATGTACTAAAGCAAATGATAATAAAAACATAGCTATGAACGTAAACATTGTGCGATAACATAAAGCATATTTATTTTTAAACCCAAATTCCATATTAGACTTCGTGACGAAACTGATTTGCTAATAAAATAAGAGCTCACGGACTATTTTAAAAATACAATATTTTGTGTATTGAATTTAAAAACGGATGTAAGCTCTTGTTTTTGAAGAATAGCTCTGTTGTTATAAATTTCTAATGTAGAATTTGGGTTAAAAATAATGGTTAGTTAATTAGGAATTATTTCTTAATAATTTTTTTTATTGTAACACTATTTTCAGTGTGTACTTTTACCAAATAGGTTCCATTGGCAAGATTACTCATATCAATACTTGTATTACTTCCTTGATATGTATTTACTATTGATCCAGTTAAATTATAAACTTCGACTTTTTGAATTGCTTCATCTGAATCAATATTCAAGTCACTAGAAACTGGATTTGGATACAAGGTCAGTTTTGTAGAAACCACATCTTTTTCTAATAAACTATTAGTAGACTCTCGCGCTAAAGTATTAAAAGTCGTACTGATGTAATACAGATTTGCAACAGAACCTTTTGTTATTGTATTTGCTCCTGCTGGAAGCGATAACGTAACAACTCCAGAAACAGCAGTATAAGATACATTATTCACTTTTATTGTTCCTGTAAAATTAGAATCAAATACCAATGTTAATGTCGAAGCCGCAGTTGTATTGTATGTTATAGATGTATTGGACTCCATTTTTAAACGGGCTGTTAATGTTAGTCCAGCATATGTTACAGAACCCGCAGTCGAATTCATATTCCCTGTAATGCTGTAAAATGTACTTGTTTTTCCGGATGTTGTAAAATTATGAATCTGGTTTCCAGTAGCTGTACCCGCAACTGTAATCGTTCCTGATCTTGTAGCCGCTGTTCCGCTTCCAGTTGTAACAATAGAATAAGAAACTGTTGCCGTTGGTGTTCCAGTAATCGTAATGGTTTTAGAAGTGGTGTTTTTTACAAAACTAATACCTGAGGCTGGCAATCCTGTTACCGTAGCATCTGTTGCACTTCCTCCCCAAGTGAAAACAATTGAACTAATTGCTGTTCCACTGGTAACCGTTTGATTATTGTTTGTAGTTGAAGTAAGTGTTTGAGCGCTTACCGTTGTTACTGTAATCGTTCCAGATCCAGTCGCAGCTGTACCAGTGCCTGTAGTAGCAATAGAATAAGAAGCTGTTGCCGTTGGTGTTCCTGTAATCGTAATGGTTTTAGCTGTGGTATTTTTTACAAAAGAAATACCTGAGGCTGGTAATCCTGTTACTGTAGCATCTGTTGCACTTCCCCCCCAAGTGAAAACAATTGAACCAATAGCCGTTCCGCTTGTTACAGTTTGATTATTGTTAGTAGTTGAAGAAAGAGTCTGATTACTTACCACATTTGTTTCACCTTGTACTGAAACTAATGTTCCTACATAATTAGTAAGAGCTGATTTTAATGCTGTAATTACTGTAGAAGACACATCATCGACTGAGTTATTAAAGGTCCATTTTAAGTCACCTCCAGAAACACGACCGGAATATTGAACTACCTTACTTTGCGCCACTGCAGGTTGATCGATAACCAGATTTTTAACATAAAACGCTGCATTGGTATCAAAATTATTATAACTATTAGCTCCTAGCTTTGATTTAATACTACTGCTGATAATTTCTCCTCTAGTTGCAACTTCAACAGCATCAAACTCTATAGGATAATTTGTAGCATTATACGAAACATAACGTGTCTGACCAGTCATAGCATTATTGAACGCTTTGATAGATCCGCCTGCTTCTCCAGAAAAAGTACCTGCAGAATCATAAAAAATATCTGTTCCCTGCTTTGAAGTCAGCATTGGAAATTTACAATTTCGGAAAACATTTCCTTCTATAAATAAAGATGAACCTAATGTAGAACCAGCTCCATATTTTGAATTTCCATCATAATAATTGTTATAAATATGTGCCGAATAATAACGAACCCTTGGATGACGAGAATCAGAATGATCAAACCAGTTGTGATGATAGGTAATATACAAACCCGTTGTTGTTCCTTCACTCAATCCTAAAAGACTGGCTTTTCCACTATCCCAAAAGTGATTGTAGGACAATGTAATATAAGTAGATGATTTATTGTCTAATGCACCATCCCCTTTTATTTGATCCGCATCGCTTCCAGCATCACCATAAAAAAGATCACAATTATGAACCCAAATATGATCGTTATCCTGCTGCATCCCTATGTTATCTCCAGCAGTACTATTACAATTCATAAATCCTATATTCCTAACTTCGATATTTGAAGCCGATTTAAGACGAACCCCCCAGCCATTAGCAACTGCATCATCACCAACACCTTCAAAAGTGACATAACTTAAGGCATTATTGTCATTTTCAATAACGACATCACCCCCTTCCATAACAGTCATATCTGTAATATTTCCTATCAGACGAATAATGAACGGACGAGTATCCATTCCTTTTTTAATGGCATACAAAATATTTTGCAAACCAACACATGGGTTAGCACTTGCCCCGGTAATATTCATTGAAATAGTGTTTTTAGTATTCTGAGAGATATAAAGGATTACGGCATTATCCTTTGGAGTTCCATCAGCCTTATATGCTCCCGGAATACGACCACCATCAAAGGCAAAGCCATTACGATCATGAGCTAAAACAGTTAGAGTACCTGTTGTAGTACCCGTTCCTTCAACGCCTGAAATAACTGGTTTAACTTTTACAGTATAAGTTCCTGCCTTAAGCCCCAGAATATCGGCGCGAAAGTAAGAACCATAACTGCGGATCAACTGATTATCAATTTTTTGGTCTGTAAAACCATTTCCGGTATAATAAACATTATATGTTTGAGCATTACTCAAGGGCTGCCATTTTACAAAAGCGGATTCCAGCCAGCCAGCTGCCTCATTAATTTGCTGTGACCATGTTTGTATTGAAACAAACAAAACGATCAATAAAAATAGTTTTTTTCTCATTTGTAGTTTGGGTTAATTAATAGTTATTTAAAGTGTTTTTTGTTTTTTTTATCAATACAAAAAATGTAATCGATTACATAAAAATAAACATTATTTTGATATTCATAATATTTTAAAACTAAAAAAACATATTTAATAAAAAAATATCTTATAAATATCAGATATGTAATTTTTCACACAATACTAAAAGTAATTACATATACATAAAAATCTTATTACACCTGACCTCATGAGTTTTCAAAAATTGATATTTAAAAAAATAACTAAAACTTATTATTTTGTTCAAAAAATTTCGATTTACTTTTGAAAGAAAATAATATAAGAAAAAACTTAATCAAGCGATTAGCTATTTTCAAAATCAAAGAAAATTACATTAGGAACCAAACTAATGATGTGCTGCACTAACAGATAATGAAAAGACAGAAAGAAGCTATACAAATGTCATTGATGATTATTCTACAAAGTAAATAAGATTGTAATTAGACAAGTATGTAAGTTAAAGGATGTAAATGTCAAAAAATAACCAATGGACTGCTAACAAAACAATTGCAAAACCTATAACATCACCCAAGAAAAAAGCGTGTCTGAGATTTTGACAATATATCCGAAAGATTGACTTCAAACTTGCATCGGGATCGAAAACAAATACTTGATATTAAGTAACTCAATAACATTTAACCCTCCAAAGGAGTTGATGTTTTCTAAAGCTATTGTAATTTATGCTTTGAGAAATTTCAGGGTAGAAAAAAACTTTCACTTATTATCTATTTGGCTTTTACTCTTCCTATAAATAGCGTTGACATATTTAAGGAAATGCAATGATGAATCAAAAACCAATTACAGTTGTGTTTTTTACTTCGCTAATCATAAAGGTGCTTTGTGTACTTCCAATGTGTTGAAGCGTGGTGAGTTTGGTCACCAAAAACTCGCGATAGGCTTCCATATCTTTTACTAAAACTTTGAGAATATAATCATAATCACCACTCACGTGATGGCATTCTAGGACTTCGTGTAGTTGTATCACTTCGTTTTCGAATCGGGTGAGGAATTCCTTGGTGTGTTGTACCAATTTTAAATGACAAAAAACAACAAATCCTTTTTCTACTTTGGATTTATCTACTAAAGCAACATACTTACTAATGATGCCTTCCCTCTCTAATTTTTTGATGCGCTCATAAACCGCAGTTACCGAGAGATTAAGTTTTAAAGACAATTCTTTGGTTGTTTTCTTACTATCGGTTTGGAGTAAAATCAAGAGTTTTTTATCAATAACATCTAAGGTCATAGCTTTATTAAGGGTTTAAAAGTTTAAGGTTTAAGGTTTAAAGTTTTGGGGTTGGAGTTTGGGGTTTCGGGTTTGGGGGTGTTTCTGTTTTGAAAAAAAATCTATTTATACAGCATTTGAAAGACAAAAATAGAGATATAATCTATATAAATAATTAATTAAAGATTTAAAAACTATAATTAAATCACACTATTGATTAATAATCTACCTATTCTTTATTTTGGTGTGGTTCTCAACAAAAAAGCCTAGCCCCGATAGTAGCGACATCCTTTGCCTTTTTCCTTTAAAAAGGCAAAGATATAGCGGATAGCGGGAGGAGCTCCTAATAAAAACAATAACTAAACAAAATATAGACTATGAAAAATAACGATTTTAACCCAGCAGATAATATTCAGGATTTACAGTATTTTGGGGAATTTGGAGGCGTAAATCCTTCGATATCTGACTCTTCTACCTACACTTTTTTATCTGCCAAAACGATGTTTGACACCTTTGAGGGCAATATGGAAGGTTGTTATTTGTATTCTCGTCATTCCTCCCCTAGTAACTTGTATTTAGACCAAGCACTAGCAGCGATGGAAGGTACGGAAGCCGCCAATGTTTCAGCTTCTGGAATGGGGGCGATTACGCCAACACTTTTGCAATTATGTGGTGCGGGCGATCATATTGTATCAAGCCGCACAATTTATGGCGGAACCTATGCTTTTCTTAAAAACTTTACGCCGCGTTTAGGCATTGAAACGACCTTTGTGGACATCACAAAACTAGAGGTAGTGGAAGCGGCGATTACGCCAAAAACCAAAGTGTTGTATTGCGAAACGGTAAGTAACCCGTTGCTAGAAGTAGCCGATATTGCGGGATTGTCTGCAATCGCCAAAAAACACAACTTGACTTTGGTGGTCGACAATACTTTTTCGCCACTTTCAGTCTCTCCTGCCCGTTTGGGAGCAGATATTGTGATTCATAGTTTGACCAAATACATCAATGGAAGTAGCGATACGGTTGGTGGTGTAACTTGTGCTAGTCGCGAATTTATCAATAGCTTGAAAAATGTAAACACAGGCGCAAGTATGCTTTTGGGTCCTACAATGGACAGTCTTCGCTCGGCTAGCGTGATGAAAAATCTGCGTACACTTCATATCAGAATGAAGCAACACAGCTATAACGCACAATATTTGGCTGAACGATTTGAAAAAGACGGTTTAAAAACGGTTTACCCTGGTTTAGCCAGTCACCCGAGTCATCAACTGTACAAAAATATGATCAATCCTGAATACGGCTTTGGTGGAATGATGACCATTGATGTTGGAAATTTAGCGACTGCTAATGCTTTGATGGAGTTGATGCAAGAGCGTAATCTAGGCTATTTGGCTGTGAGTTTGGGCTTTTACAAAACCTTATTTAGCGCACCAGGCACCTCAACATCTAGCGAAATTCCATTAGAGGAACAAGTAGAAATGGGGCTTACCGATGGTTTGATTCGTTTTTCAATTGGACTTGACAACGACATCGAAAGAACTTACCAAAGTATGAAACAATGTATGCGAGAATTGAATGTTTTATAATACTCTCGATAACTTTTATACATCCGTTACTTCACTGTAACGGATTTTTTTTGATAAAAATTCTCTTTTGAAAGAAGAATGATTTCCACAAAAAATCAGAATCCCAAAAAGAAAGAATATTTTTGTAGTCTATTTAGACTATACATTATGCACCAAGAAAAGTTTATTTTCTGCCTCGAAGGAGTTCCTGATGCAGCAATTGAGCAACAAACAGCGGTAATCAAAAACCTTGAAAGAATGGCTTTCGAACAAGGTTTAACGAGTATTTACAAAACTTGTGACACGATTGAAGGCCTTGAAGAAAGCTTAAGCACTTTGCTTTATGACGACAATAATTTTCAAGCTTATGAAATCATTTACTTGGTGATGCCTGGAGAAGCCAATACCATTTGCTTGAACGATTACTTTTATAGTTTGGAAGAAATTGCGGAATTATTTGAAGGCAAAATGAAAGGAAAAATCATTCACTTTGCCAATGCAAAAGTACTGGACTTAGACGAAGAAGAAGCCCAATACTTTTTGGATATTACGGGAGCTAGAGCTGTTTCGGGTTATGGATTAGCCTCGACTCAAACAAGTAGTCATTTACTCGACAAAACTTTCTTTGATTTGTGCCAAAAGGAAGACGACATTACGGACGTAGTAGAAAGATTGTTCGAAAAACAATACGCTTTGTGTCAACTTTTGGATTTTAGGTTGTACTATTAAGAGGCTTCTTTTGTGGATTTCTTTTTTTGTAGTTTTTGCTTGTAATGTGCTTTACTACTAATGTATATGGTTTTTTCTAATTCTGTAAAAACTTCTTGATTGGCATTGGTAATCAACAATTGTTTGACGTAGTTCACCTCATTTTCTTCGGCAACTCTTTGTTGAATTTCGGCAATCTCATTACTTGTAAAGTGAAAATCAGCATAAGCCACACTAAAAGCAGGTTTACGGAATCGAATAACAGAGGCTTTGTCCCAAACCACATAGTCTTTTCCTAAAATTTGCATAAGTTGAATCATATATATTGGATCGGTTGCAGCGAACAAGCTTCCGCCAAAAATGGAACCTACATAATTCTTGTTTTTATAACTCAAAGGAATCTTGATGCGAACCGTATGCAAATCTTTTGAAACAAAAATAATTTTTCCGCAACTTCTTCGGTACATTGGTGACCAGTTGAACAAAACCTTGAACAAGGTTGCCTTTTCTGCAAACCGATTAAGAACTAAATAAATCTTTTCGTACATACTAACCAACCAATTTTTGAACAATCTGTTGCACTGGTAAAATAGCAGTAGTATCTTCTATACTAGGTCCTGCAACCCACACCGTTTTGTAGGTAACCTGAGTCGCTGCTTTTTCGGTGGCTTTCATTCCAATATAGAAACGAATCATTTTGACCCATTTTTTCAAGCTCTTATTTTTATTCAAAAGTGTTTCAATCCAAGTTTGCTTTGTACCTACTTTTTGCACATAAGGAGTATTGATTACTGTACAAGGAGTCCCCGAAATACGCTCTGTCATAATAATATCTTTCGCACCATAATCTACACAAGCTTGTTTGTATTCTTGAGAAACTCCTGCTTCGTTTGAAGCAATAAAAGGGCTACCAACAGAGACACCAACGGCTCCATAACTTAACATTTTATCTAAATCGGCCTTACTTCCTACTCCTCCAGCAGAAATTACGGGTAAGCTTGTTTGCTCATTCAATAACTTAATTAATGCTTCTGGGTCTATATTTCCACGGTGTCCGCCCGCTTGATTATTGACTGCAATAATGGCATCGGCACCTAAACTTTCTACTTTTTTTGCAAAAGCCAAATCCGTAACGTCACAAAAAACCTTGATACCAACTTTGTGAGCTTCAGCAATTGTTTCCTCAGGGGAACCCAAAGAAGTTATGATAAAATCTACACCTTCTTCACACAAAACCCGCAGTTGTTCTTTGTATTTTACATTCGATTTATTGACAATCAAATTATATCCAAAACTGCCTCCTGAAACTTTAGCTTGCTTCAATTCAATAATAGAAGTGCGTAAGTCCTCGAGTGTGCGATAATTCAATGCAGGAATGCAAGCTGCAATTCCACTCTTCATTCCTTCGATTACCATTTTAGTATTAGAAACTAAAAACATAGGAGCCATAATCACCGGATGAGTGATTTGTAAAAGAGATTGTAAAGATTGTTTTTCCATACTATAGATTTTATTGGAATCAAAAATAGAAAAAGAAAACGATATATTATGCATGCATACAAAATAAATGAAATCGTTTTCGTAAATCTAGCACCAAAACAGAAAAAATAAAAAAAAATCAATTCATTATTTGATGCCAAAACAAGGCAAAACTATCAGAATTATATGTGATTTTTAGAATTTCAAAAACAATACTTCAATAAAAAAATGAAATCAAAAACAGTTATGCAGTAGCTCAAAAATAGTTTTCACTTGAGGCTCAAATTTTAAATCAATTTAATGTTAATTTGTTCAAAAAAAATTAGTTTATTTGCTCACTTATTCGTAAATGATTAAAACAATCCAAAACTAAAAAATCCTAATTTATATGAAGAAAATTTTACTACTTGTCTCATTTCTAATCATTACCTCTTATTCGCAAGCACAAACTTTGACTGATTTCTTCGAACAAACCAATGAATTTTTGAAGAAAAATGTTTCGCCAGAAGGAAAAGTAAATTACGCTCAATTAAAGAAAAGTCCAGGAGAATTAATTTACATTTTGGACAATATTTCAAAGTTAAAAACAGAATTTAAAACCAAAGAAGAAGCTAAAGCTTTTTGGATTAACGCCTATAATTTACTAGTAATTAAAGCGGTGGTTGAAAAACTTCCTATTGTTTCTGTAAATACCATTCCTGGTTTTTTTAACGAAAAAACTTTTATCGTAGCAAAACAAGAATTGACTCTTGATGATATAGAAAACACAATCTTGAGAGAAATCATTGCTGATGCTGGAGTTCATTTTGTGTTATGTAAAGGTACAAATGGAGACGCTCCACTTTTGAACGCTGCTTATACTCCAGAACAAGTGAACGACCAAATAAAACAACGTGCTAAGTTGTACATAAACGACAAAGATTTTTACAGAATTTTCAAAAACACTAATTCTATTGAATTGCCTAAAATGTTCGAAACCTACAAAGGTGATTTTGTAACAGGTTATTTTAATGAAATTGACTTTATCAATATCTTTTTAGAGAAAAAAATAGAAACCACTTACAAAGTAATGACTCGTGCTTATGACTGGTCATTGAATGGAAAATAATTTCTAACTCTGCATAAAAAAATGGCAGTTCAACTTATTGAACTGCCATTTTTATTTTAAAGACCTTGGATTAATTAGCTACTAAATTCGGAGCATGTCGGTGTTTTGTGTTTTGTTCATAAGCATAAGCTAAATTCAACAAAGCAGCTTCACTCCATGCTTTCCCTACAAATGAGATTCCAACTGGTAAACCATCAATATACCCCATAGGTACCGTAATACTTGGATAACCCGAATGTGCGGCTGGGCCAGAAGTGCCAAAAGTAAATTGATCTCCTTTTTCCAAATCTGTTACCCAAGCTGGAGTTCCTGTTGGAGCAATAATCGCATCTAATTTTTGCTCTTGCAATATTTTATCAACTCCTTTTTCTTGACTGTTGCTTCGTAAAGCTGCCAATGCTTTTTTGTATTCTTCTGTATTCAAATCCGTTTTAAGTTGCGCAATTTCAAGATACAATTGGTTAAAGTATTTCAATTCAATAGGGTCTTTTTTATTAAACTCAATTAATTCTTCTACGCTTTTTATAGCTGCTTTTGGGCCCAACGATTTAAAATAATCATTCAATCCTTGCTTGTATTCATATAACATTACGGTTATGGATTGCATGTTGATTTCTTGTGGCGTAATCTCAGGAATTTCAACTAAAGTAGCCCCTTGTGCTTTCATGTCAGCAATTGCTTTATCATACAACGCATCCACTTTTACATTCTTCCCTTTTACTCCCACATAAATACCAATACGTTTTCCATTTAAACTATTTCTATTCAAACCACTAGCATAATCTTTGGAGGCAAAATCAGTACTTGCCGCTGTTTTACTGTCTCTACTATCTACACCTGTCAACCATCCTAAAACTATAGCTGCATCCTTTACGGTTCTAGTCATTGGCCCTGCAGTATCTTGGGTAAAGGAAATAGGAATAATACCTCCTCTACTAATTAAACCTACTGTAGGTTTTAGACCAACAATTCCATTAGCATGAGCAGGACAAACAATCGATCCGTTCGTTTCTGTACCAATGGCAAACAAAGCCAGATTGGCTGCTACCGCTACCGCAGATCCAGAACTTGAACCACAAGGATTTCGAGTGACATCATAGGCGTTTTTAGTTTGCCCGCCTAAACCACTCCAACCACTAGTGGAAGGTGCTCCACGGAAATTGGCCCATTCACTTAAATTCGTTTTACCAATGATTACTGCTCCAGCTTCTCTTAATTTTTGCGCCACAAAACTATCCTGCAAAGGAAATGAATTAGCCAAAGCTCTAGAACCAGCTGTAGTTGGCATTTTATCTTTGGTATCAATATTATCTTTAAGCAAAACAGGAACACCATGCAACGGTCCTCTCCATTTTCCTGCCTTTAGCTCTTTATCCAATGCTTTAGCAATCGCAATCGCATCAGGATTAATGGTTAAAACTGAGTTCAATTGAGAACCATTTTTATCTACAGCCTGAATTCGGTCTAGATAAGCTTGAGTAATCTCTTCAATAGAATAAGTTTTCTTGCGATAGCCTTCTTGCAAAGTTGTAATATCCATTTCATCTTTCAATTCCACTGTTGCTTTCTTTTGTGCATACAAACCACAGCCAAACTGAACAAGTAAAGTCATAAAAAACAAAACAATTTTTAGTGGATAAGTAGTTTTTTTCATGTTTTTAATTTTAATTTTTAATAAAAATAGAAAAAAAAGAAATACCTCGGCATAATTATTAAAAATCACCTGAAACAAAAAAACTTGGTAAATAATTCTAAAGAAAATGATTTAATTAAATACTTTATCGTAATATTGCGATATTAAAATATAACAATGGGCGCATCAAAAACAGAACATTTTACAGAGCATCAAAATCTAATTGCTCTTTTAGCTAAAGCTATGGGACATCCTGCACGAATTGCAATTCTAGAATTCCTATTAGAAGCAAAGTCTTGCATTTGTGGAGACATCGTCAATGAACTTCCACTAGCACAGCCTACAGTATCCCAGCATTTAAAAGAACTAAAAAATGCAGGACTTATAAAAGGAAACATCGAAGGTAATGCCATTTGCTACTGCATCAATGAAGAGGGATTTGAAAAAATCAAGACTTTTTTTGAAATAGTAACTTCAAAATCAAATTCTGACTTAACCAACCAATGCACTCCAAACGAAACTTGTTGCTAAACTTTTAAAATAAATAATTATGAAACTTTCAGAAGTAAAAACGATTTTAGAAAAACTAGAGGATGTTAACTTTAGTTTACCCAACGGACAAATGGTACCCATTCATTTTCATGTGACCGAGGTTGGCATTATTACTAAAAAATTTATCGATTGTGGCGGAACGGTACGTGAAGAAAAGGTAGTCAATTTTCAATTATGGAATGCCAATAACACCGATCACCGACTAAAACCAAGCAAATTACTAAACATCATCAATCTTTCCGAAAAAGTACTTGAAATTGAAGATCTAGAAATTGAAGTAGAATACCAAAACGAGACTATCGGAAAATATGACTTAGGATTCAATGGCAATCATTTTTTATTACTAAGCAAACAAACCAATTGTTTAGCGCAAGATAACTGTGGCATTCCAGCCGAAAAACAACATATTTCTCTACAAGAACTGACTACTTCAAAAAACTCTTGCATTCCTGGAGGAAGTTGTTGCTAATACATAACACATTTTAAATTCTATTTTATGTTTCCAAAAATTAAATCAACTATAGAACAACTCTGCTTTGACACCATCTCCGAGGAAAGAAAACAAGTTTTAGCACCACTTGTTCAATTCATCCAATCTAAAACAAACAGTGGATTAGCTATTCGCCTCAACTTCATTTGTACCCACAATTCTAGAAGAAGTCATTTGTCTCAAGTTTGGGCTCAAACTGCTGCTGCATATTACAATATCAAACATGTATTTTGTTATTCTGGCGGTACAAAAGCAACTGCTTTATTTCCAAAAGTAGCTGAAACTTTAACCAATTCAGGATTTGAAATAAAAGTTATCAGCAAAGGAGATAATCCAATTTACGCTATAAAATTTAACACTAATGATCACCCCATAATCGGATTCTCAAAAAATTATGAAGACGATTTTAATCCTCAAAGCGAATTTGCTGCCATTCTAACCTGCTCGCAAGCAGATGGTGGATGTCCTTTTATTGCTGGAGCCGAAAAAAGAATCCCTATCACTTTTGAGGATCCAAAAGCTTTTGACAATACCCCTTTACAAGCAGAAAAATATCAGGAAAAAAGCCTACAAATTGCTACCGAGTTACTGTACGTTTTTAGTCAAATTAAATCCTTATAATTTATGTCAGAAAATAATTGCACTCCGGTTGTTGCCCGAAAAAGACTTGGTTTTTTAGATAAAAATTTAACGCTGTGGATTTTCTTAGCTATGGCTTTGGGAGTAAGTATTGGGTATTTTATTCCTTCGAGTAGCACTTTTATCAATTCCTTTTCAAGCGGAACCACCAATATCCCATTAGCCATTGGATTGATTATTATGATGTACCCACCTCTAGCCAAAGTAAACTACAGCAAAATAAACGAGGTCTTTCAAAACACCAAAGTACTTGGAACTTCGTTATTTTTAAACTGGATTATTGGACCAATTTTGATGTTTTTCTTGGCATTAATTTTCTTAAATGGCTATCCAGAATACATGATTGGTGTTATCCTAATCGGACTAGCAAGATGTATTGCAATGGTTGTTGTTTGGAACGATTTGGCAGACGGAAACCGAGAATATGCGGCTGGCTTAATCGCCTTAAACAGCATCTTTCAGGTCTTATTGTACAGCGTATATGCCTATCTTTTCATTTCAGTACTTCCTCCTTATTTTGGCTACACAGGCTTTGATGTTTCTATAAGTATTGGTCAAATTGCAGAAAGTGTTGGTATTTATTTAGGAATACCATTTGCATTGGGAATAATAAGCAGATACGGCTTAATTGCTCTGAAAGGACAAGAATGGTTTGATAAAAAATACATACCAATGATTTCTCCAGTTACGCTAATTGCGCTATTATTTACAATTGTAATAATGTTTAGTCTTAAAGGAGAATTGATAGTTCAAATCCCACTTGATGTAGTCCGAATTGCTATACCACTAGTAATCTACTTCAGCCTTATGTTTGTTCTTAGCTTTTTTGCTGGCAGGTTTTTTGGAGCAGATTATTCTAAAGCTACTACGATCGCTTTTACTGCAACAGGAAACAATTTTGAACTAGCCATTGCAGTTAGCATAGGTGTTTTTGGCATTAATAGCGGACAAGCTTTTGCTGGAGTTATTGGACCATTAGTAGAAGTTCCGGCATTAATAGCATTAGTTAATTTAGCCTTTTGGTTTAGAAAAAAATATTTTACTAACTAAACAAAAAAAAATACTGCTTGATTTCAAATAGAAAATCAAGCAGTATAAAAAAAACTGTCACAACACTTTAAAAGTGTCATGACAGAAAAAAAAATAGATTGTAATTAGAATGAATAGGTTGTCGCAAACAAGATATTACCTGCACTTCCTGTAGCACTTCCATTTGATTTTGTGAAAAAATCTTTAGACGAAGAATCTAATCTAATCTCAGGTATGAAAGTGAAATTTCCTTCTTTAAAGTTTAAAGACAAAGTGTTTGCAAAAACATTATTATCAACTAAACCATATTTTGCAGCATCTTTATCATCAAAATATTCAATTCTGTAAGCCAAACTAACTTTGTCAGAGAACATATAATTAGCATAACCAACTAAGGCAAACCAACTAGCATCTAAAGAACCATTACTATCGTTTTTCAATGATGCATAAGTTCCATTGAAACCTATTCCAAATTTATCCCCTAATTTCTTAGTAGCTACAATATCGTATTGAGTAGCATTAGTATCAGAAGCAGGGTTATTACTACCAGAAGTAAAGTTCAAGTAAACAGCTCCAGTTTCTCCAGTATAAGAAAGTTGTGCTATGTAAGTTTTTTGATCTGTTCCACTATCCAATGCAGTTTTAAAGTCTGTTGGATTAGTAATCCCAGCCATTAAACCAAATTTACCAGCAGTATATTGCGCTTTAATACCTGTATTAAAGAAAGGTCCATTAGTAAACGCATAAGACATACTGTAGTTTTTGTTATCAACTGCATCTACTAATTCATAACCTACGTGAGTAGCGAAACTACCTGCAATTATTTTAAACTTATCTGAGAATTCATAAGTAAAATTCAATTGTTTTATTAAGAAAGTAACATTATCATTTGGAGATGTATCATTATATGAGAAATCAGCAGCTCTTTTACCAAATCCTAAATCAACAAATACAGAGGCTTTCCCAAACTTATGCGACGCCTCAATAGAAGCCATTCCAAGTTCGAATGAATTACTTGAGTTAGTAAAGCTAGTTTTATTATTTGAAAAATCATTTGCAAAATCGTATTTGTAATATGCATCTGCAGAACCTGCAAAAGTAGTTGCTGGAGAAGTCTTTGTTTCCCCATCTTGAGCAACAATAAAATTCGACGTAAGCATTAAAGCTAAAATTAAGGTGGCTTTTTTCATGTGCATTAATTTTGGTTAAATTTCAATTATTTGGTTATTGTTTTTCTTTTGTACTCAATAATGATTTTAGCTAAAATCGAAACTTAGAAAAGAATTTTTTGTAAGTATTTTATCCTTTTTCTTTGACGAATTTATTACCTTTTTTTCTAACAAGTCAAAAAAAAAAGTATGTTTTTAACATTTTCAATGAAGAATTATCAAATCAAAAATTTCAATAATAAATAATATCAATATGCTATTTTAAGAGCCTATTTTTAAAAAAATGATAATGGGTGTTTTAATCTAAATTTAACTTTTTGTTACACAAACACATATATTTACTGGGTATTGTTTTAAAAAAAACATAATTTAAAACACACACCCCTACAAAAATAGGGGTGTAAATTATCTTGATCACAAATAGCCACTAATCAAAACCATAAAAAGACATACTCAAGAAAAACAAAACACAAAATCCATAACCTTATTTTTCACAAGAAAACCTGCCCTAACCAAGCATATTTTAAAACCAAAAGCAGTACCATATATTTAATTATGTATTTTTACAAAGCAATTACTCAAAAATGAAACCATTTTACACCATACTATTAGTGTTATTTATCTTGTTTTTATTCAAGCCAACAATTGTTTCAATTATTGAAAAAAAAACAAACAGTAGTATAATCAATGAGTCTTTAGAACAAGAAGATAATGAAAAAGAAAAAATAATAATCTTTTTTAATCAAGCCAAAAAGAATACAAACAAGCAAGAACTAACAATCACTGCTATTCAAATAATCAATACCGATACTGTGTTTTTTACAATAAATCATATCCAAAAAATCAACACCCCTCCTCCTCGATTTGTATAATTAACCACATCATTCCATTTTTAGTTACTACTAAAATCAAATCTTAAGTAATTATATATTTTAGAATAAAATGTCAAAAAAAATAAATTTATTCGCCAATCTTAACTCTGACTTTGCCTCAGGGTTAGTGGTTTTTTTAGTCGCACTACCATTATGTTTAGGTATCGCAATGGCATCTGGCGCCCCTTTGTTTTCAGGAATCATTTCCGGTGTAGTTGGTGGAATAATCGTTGGTTACCTAAGTCAATCCCACATAAGTGTTTCAGGACCCGCAGCAGGACTAACGGCAATAATACTGACAGCTGTAACCGATTTTGGGGCATTTGACGTGTTTCTATTAGCGGCTTTTTTAGCCGGAGTAATACAGCTTCTATTGGGTTTTATAAAAGCCGGTAGTATTTCTAATTACTTCCCCAACAATGTTATCGAAGGTATGCTGGCAGGAATTGGAATCATTATTATCCTAAAACAACTACCTCATGCGGTTGGATATGATGCTGATTTTGAAGGAGATGAATCTTTTTTTCAAACTGACGGAAGCAATACTTTCTCTTCCCTTTTAGGTTTCTTTGACTATATCCAATTAGGTTCAATTGTCATCACCCTTATTTCACTTGCAATATTAATTACGTGGGACAAACTTCCTGCTCTAAAAAAATTAAAACTAGTTCCAGGCGCTCTAGTCGCTGTAGTTGTAGGCGTAATTTTAAATGAAATATTCACAGTAAGCGGAAGCACTTTAGCAATTCAAAAAGAACATTTAGTTTCTTTACCTATTCCAACATCCTTTGAAGAATTCAAAAACATAATTATTACACCAAATTTTTCTAGCATAACCAATCAAAAAGTTTGGGTTGTTGCTCTAACAATAGCTATTGTTGCTTCAATTGAAACTTTATTATGCATAGAAGCTGCAGACAGGATGGATTTTCAAAAGAGATACACCAATCCTAATGTAGAACTTAAAGCACAAGGAATTGGCAACATGATAAGTTCACTTTTAGGCGGTTTGCCAATGACATCAGTAGTGGTTAGAACTTCAGCTAACAATAATGCAGGAGCCAAATCAAAAATGTCTGCCATTATTCACGGTGTTTTACTTCTCATAAGTGTACTAGCCATTCCATCAATTCTAAACAAAATCCCACTCGCTACACTCGCTGCTATTCTATTATTAGTAGGATACAAATTGGCCAAACCTGCTACTTTTCTACATTTTTGGCATTACGGAAAATATCAATTTATTCCATTTATCGCTACATTATTAGCTGTAGTCCTAACCGACTTGCTAAAAGGTGTAACCCTAGGGATAGTAATCAGCATCATCTTCGTATTGAGAGGTAATCTAAAAAGAGCATACAGCTTTAGAAAAGATGAATTTGAAGATGGTGACATCATTCATATTGATTTAGCACAAGAAGTTTCATTTCTAAACAAAGCAGCTATTAAAGCTACATTAGCTAAGATCCCCGAAAACTCAAAAGTAATTATCGATGCCAAAGACACCGTTTATATTGCACACGATGTTTTGGACTTGATTACCGAATTTAAAGAAATTAGATCTAAAGACCTTAATATTAAAGTAAAATTAAAAAACTTTAAGAATGAATATCGTTTAGAAAATAACGAAAACGCTAATCATGTTACCGTTGAACATTATTATGATTTTGCCAAACGTAAAATCGTACACAAAGAAACGTTTTAAATTTATTAGTAAAAAATGAGTGATTTTTATAAAAAAATATTAGACAATAATAAAGAATGGGTTGAACAATCGTTAGCAAAAGATCCGAACTATTTTCAAGATTTAGCAAAAGGACAAACCCCTCCCCTTTTATGGATAGGATGCTCTGATAGTCGCGTACCTGCAAACGAAATCATTGGCGCAAAACCTGGCGAAGTATTCGTACACAGAAACATCGCCAATATGGTTGTTCATACTGATATGAACATGCTTAGTGTTCTTGACTATGCAGTAAATGTGCTAAAAGTCAAACATGTTCTAGTTTGCGGTCACTATGGTTGCGGAGGAATCAAAGCCGCAATGAGCAATAGTTCCATTGGAATTATAGACAACTGGATTCGCCACATCAAAGACGTATATCGCTTACATTATGAATACCTTGATTCGATCCTAGATGAAGACAAACGATTTAATACTTTTGTAGAAATAAATGTAAAAGAGCAAGTTTTCGACCTTGCCAAAACTTCTATCGTGCAATCGGCTTGGAAAAACGGACAAGAATTAACCTTACATGGATGGGTGTATGGATTAAACTCTGGCTTTGTAACTGATTTACAAGTAAACATTAGCTCAAATAAAGATCTGGATGAAGTCTATCAATTAAAGTTTTAAACCCTTTTTGGGTGATAAAAAGTAAAAGAGAGATATTTTAACCAATATCTCTCTTTTTTTGAAGTTTTGTCAAATTTTTGCAGAAATAAAAATAAAATCGTATTTTTATTTCTAAACCTCATAAATAAAAACAGTTATGATACGAAAAGCTACCCTAAATGACCTTGATGCATTAACCGTTTTATTCGATCAATATTTAGTTTTTTACAAAAAACCTTCTGATATTGAGAATCACAAAGCTTATTTAAAAGAGAGACTTGAAAACAACGAAGCAATAGTATTTCTGGCTTTTGATAATCAAAATAATGCTATTGGTTTTGCCTTAAACTATATTACTTTTTCCTCCTTATTACTCAAAAAAATCGTAATTCTGAACGATTTATTTGTCAATCCAAGCATTCGAAAAACAGGAACGGGAAGAAAGTTAATTGAAGAAACAAAAAAATTAGCACAAGAAATTGATTCACCCATTATTCGCCTTCGAACTGCTAAAAATAATTTTACAGCTCAAAATTTATATCATAAAATGGGCTTTAACCGAGACGAACATTTGTATGGATATGACTTGATTTTAGATAAGTAAACCTAAAACAAAAAAAAGCTCAACATTTAGATTAAAATGTTGAGCTTTTTACAATAACTGTACGTTTATTTTTTTTGAAGTATGTATTTTGATGCCAAATCGCCTTCTACAATATTTCCTCCCATATCCATTTGAACCAAGTGATTTTCGCCTACTTTATATTGATTGGGCTTATGTTCCAAACCATTCAAAATAATCACTGATCCAGATTTATCCCAAGAAAAAATTCCTGTTTCAACATTAAACTTTTCAGCGCCTTTACCAATATATTTGGTTTTTAAAACAAACCTTTTATCTTTTCCTAAAGTCAACTCGGTTTCTATACCTTCACAATTAGCACAAGGAGTTGTTCCTATATAAACTCCGTCCCAATCCAATGAAGTTTCAGAATTATCACCAGTGTGAATAGTATCCATTGGCATACCTGCAACCGAATCTGCTTTGATTTCGGTAAGAGTAGTGGTAGCGGATTTATCCTCTTTCTTGCAAGAGAAACATAACAAAATAATAACTACGAATAGAATGGGGCTCTTCATCATTTTAAATAGTTTTGATTAATAACATAAATAGGTCATGAATTTAGCAATTAAAAATCAAAAAATACATTAAGACCTTATAAATTAAAAACATAAGATGCTATTTATTTCTATTTTTCAGGTTTTGAAATCGCTCCCATATAAGATATACTCGCTCTATTATTACTATAAATTTGTAATGAAGCCCCACCATCAAAGAAGATAGTCAATTGTATTTTATAGTTGTCATTTTTATCTTTGACAGTAGCTTTAAGCAAATAATTTTTCGCCCCTTTTTCTATAGAAAATCCTTCAGGAACACCTTCAAATTTTAAACCACCTTCTCCTCCACCATAAGGCAAACTTCCAGTAGCTCTCCCAAAAAAAGGCATGTCACTCTTAATAAAATCAGGTTTAAACGAGATAAAATTGGGATTCGTGGTCAAATCTACACTTCTATATCCAGTTGGAAGAGCTCTATTAGCAACAAAAACAAAACTTTTGGAAGCCACTAGGGCATCTGTCTGTTTTTGTTTTTCAATTTTTCGAGCTTCTTTTAATTCTTTTTTGGTTTTTTCTTGAGCAAAAGAGCCGCTTGTAGTAATCAATAAAACCAACACTGTCAAAATATTACAAACTTTTTTCATTTTTTTAATATTAAATTATTTCTTCTCAAATCGCAGCAATCGAACTCCATCACCCATCATTAGTAATTCTTTCCCATCATTTGAAATCGTGTAACTATCCACTTTTTCAAGCATATTCATATAAACACCATCGCCATTTCCGGGACATGCCATCATAGTAACTGCCATTTTACTATCCTTGAAATTTATCTTACTTCCCTCTATTTTAATCATTCCCGAATAATTATTACAACTGTTTTTACCAAAAACTTTGTGGGAAGCTAAATCAAAATTGATGGTAGGCTTTTCATTGGGATAAAGTCCTTCAAAAGCAATTCTAGGTCCACTTATGTATGTTAAGACCCATTCCCCTTGCAGAGAATTTGAGGAATTTGTTGTATTTTTGGTTGCATTGCAAGCGGTTAAAGTCAATACTATAAATGTGACTATCAAATTCATTTTTTTCATATCATGTTTTTTTAAGCTTAAACGTAAATTTACGAAAACCATACCAAAAAATGAATTTTAAAATACTTTTGAGTTTAATTTAATACTATTTTAAGAAAATAAATATCAAAAAAATCATGAAAATATTAGGAATTGGATCACGAATTCATCACCAAAAATTAGGTAAAGGAGTAATAACCAATGTGACTTCAACAGACTATTGGATTACCTTTATAGACTCTGGATTAGAAACCATAGCATTGGATAGTGCATTTGAAATCATAGAAGCAGCAGAAAATGAAGTGGACACTATAAGCTTTTATGAAGTTGAAACTACTCTGAAAAATTTATTACAGAAATGGTCAGATGTCTCAGAAATTGTCCCAATAGCCGATAAATGGAAAGGTGGTAAAATCATCCTTGAGCCAGGACAAGCAGGATTGGCTTCGAAAGAAATACCAATCGATACCTTTTTTCATAAAATAATAATGGTTAGAGACCGTTTAAGGGTCATGGAACAAAAAATTAATTCGAGCAAAATTGAGGAACTCGAAAAGATTGAATTACAACAATACCTAACTAGAATTTACGGTACGTTAACCACATTCAATATACTTTTTAAATCTCCCAATCATAATTTTGTTGGAGAAAAGTCAAAATAATACCAAAAACATACTTAATCATCTAATTCAAAAAAAATGGAAAACAACAGCAGCAGAAGAGATTTTATCAAAAAATCGGCTCTTCTTTCAACAGGTATTTTCATGGGTACTTCTATTATCAATTCAAGTTTGGCAGCAAACAAGAGCGTTTCAGCATCAGCTCTTTTTCATGATGATTTATTAAATGCTCAAGAAACAGCCTACAGCTTACCCAAATTACCCTATTCCTATAATGCTTTAGAACCTCACATAGACAAACTCACTATGGAAATCCATTATTCGAAACACCATCAAGCTTATGTTACCAATCTCAACAAAGCGATTGAGACTTTGGATAAAGCATTAGTGGATAAATCCAAAAGCCTTACCTCTATTTTCGAAAATATGAGTCTATTCCCAGAAGCCATTCGCAATAATGGTGGTGGACATTACAATCACAGCTTGTTTTGGAACTTAATGAAACCCAATGGTGGTGGTGAACCAAAAGGAAAACTGGGTGATGCCATAAATACAACTTTTGGGTCTTTTGACGCCTTCAAAAAACAATTTGCAGATGCAGCAGCAAAACGATTTGGTTCAGGATGGGCTTGGTTAGTGGTTAGCAACGGGAAATTAACCATTACTTCTACCCCAAATCAAGATAATCCATTAATGAACTTACCCACAATTGTTGCTAAAGGAAAACCGGTTTTGGCACTAGACGTATGGGAACATGCCTATTATTTAAAAAATCAAAATCGAAGAGCTGACTATATTGCTTCTTTTTGGAATGTTGTAAATTGGGAAGCGGCTGAAGCACTCTTCATCTCTTAAATCTAAAACATTTGGAAGAAAAGGAACATTTATATTTTAAAAATGCTGACGAATGGCGGACATGGCTTCATGAAAACCACCATTCGTCCAAAGGCATTTATTTGCTGTTTTACAAAGTTAGTAGCCCTTTTGAAAGCATGCGTTGGGAGGAAGCTGTGCAAGTAGCTATATGCTATGGATGGATTGATTCGACCGTAAAAAGAATGGATGAGCACCAACGTAAACAACTTTTCACCCCAAGAAAAGACAAAAGTGTTTGGAGTAAATTAAACAAAACGTATATCGAAAAACTCATGCATGAAAATGCAATGCATGAAAGTGGCCTACGGAAAATTGAAATCGCTAAGCAAAATGGTTCTTGGAATTCCCTTGACGATGTAGAAAACCATATCATTCCAGAAGATTTACAGCTTGCGTTTGATGTTAATCCAAAAGCATGGAGTAATTATCAAGCGTTTAGTCCTTCCTATCGAAAAAGTTACTTATACTGGCTCAGTCAAGCCAAAAGAACCGAAACAAGACAAAATCGAATCCGAGAAATCATTGACCTTTGCGAACAGAACTGCAAATCAAGAGGGACTTTTTAATTTTAAACTAAAGTTTAACTTTTACTAACTATTGTCGTTGTAAAAAAACATAGCTTTGCAACTTCAAAACATTACAATGATTAACCCATCAGCGCCTGGTTGGATAGACAAATTTTTCATAGAACAGCCTTTTTCTAAAGAATCTTCATTAGAAAATAGTGCTTCTTTTTATCTCAAAACAAGGGAAACCGGATTTATTTATGGTCATATAATTGCATTTAACACCATAAAACCTATAGATTCCAAAAGATGGTTCAAAGAAGAAATCTCAAAGGTTGCCTTGCTAAATACGCTTTATGGTGCCTTTTGTCTATCAGAATCCAACCCAACCCCTGAATTGTTTGTCTCAAAAACACTCAATTTTTATAACCAAATGAATCCACAAGGATTCAACCTACTCAAAAAAATATTACCTAAAAATAGTAGAGCATTAACCCTAGAAAAAATTATTGACGAAAGAGTACAGACTAATGATAGCATTATCAATAAAAACTTTTCGCATTTAGTTACTAACGCTCTTTTATTTATTGATGTTTTGGCCTTTTGTCAATACTTAAAACATGGAGAGATTCCAGAAAAATACCTCAAACGAATTGAGGAAACAGTAGTCAATATTGTTGCTTTGGCTCTAAAGATAAAAAGTAATAAAACACAATATGACGATTTATTAATCAAACTTTTTGAAGCTTCTATTCGTTATACCAAATTTTCAAAAAACGCTTCTTTGTCATTAGAATCGTTAGAACTCGATTATTTTACTCTTGATTTAGAAAAAAAATACCTAATTGATATTACCGGAATGGCGCTTTGGAGCGATGGCGTAATAGAAAAAGAAGAGGCTTATTTTTTACATACTTTGGGCGATATACTTAACGAAACTGATGATTTTGTAGTGGCATCGATTCATCATACCAATGATTTCATTACAAGATATAAAAATGAAATTCCTTATTTTAACTATTCCAATCCTGTTAAGCACTTTTACGACCAAACTACCGAAAGTGTGGTAACTTTGGTGACCAGAAATAAAAATAGATTAGTTAAAGAAATCTTGGAAAGCAAAGAGTTAATGGTACTTTTAGCACATTCAACCCATCGTGATCTTGATGAAAAAGAGAAGAAAAAAATCAGAAAGCAAATTTTAGATATCTGCAAAACGATACCTTCGCTTACCATTTTTTTATTACCAGGAGGAAGTTTATTATTGCCGATTTTAATCAAATTCATCCCCTCTTTGTTACCATCCTCGTTCAATGAAAATCTAGAAGAAGACTAGCACACAACGCATTAAACGCAACTTCAATTTTTCCATCTAAAGTTAGCTTGAAAATTACCATTAATTTAAAGCGAAATCAGTATCAGTTAAATTGATTGTTTTTATATTTACATCAAATTTTACTATCAATGACAATCACTCAACTTAAATATGTTCTTGCCGTTGCGGAACATAAAAATTTCACCTTAGCCGCCGAAAAATGCTTCGTTACTCAGCCTACGCTAAGCATGCAAATTCAAAAAATAGAAGAAGAATTAAATATTCAAATATTTGACCGAACCAAAAAACCAATTCAACTTACCGATATTGGTCAAAAAATAGTTACGCAAGCCAAAAACATTGTAAACGAAGCCGATCGCATTCAAGATATCGTAGAGCAACAAAAAGGATTTATTGGTGGAGAATTCCGCTTGGGGATAATTCCAACGATAATGCCTACTTTATTGCCCATGTTTTTGAAAAATTTCATCAAAAAGTACCCAAAAATACGCTTGATCATCGAAGAGTTAAATACGGCAGATATCATTTCCAAACTAAACAATGGTCATTTAGACGCAGCGATTGCGGCTACACCTCTTTTGGAAGAGAAAATCAAAGAAATCCCATTGTATTATGAACCTTTCGTGGCCTATATTCCTGAAGGACATCAACATTTTTCGAAGCAAGAAATAGAAGTAAGTGATTTGAATTTAGACGAAATCCTTTTGTTACAAGATGGACATTGCTTTAGAGACGGTATTTTGAATTTGTGCAAAAACAGCAATTCGAATGAAGTGAATCATTTTACTATAGAAAGCGGGAGCTTCGAAACATTAATTAAACTGGCAGATGAAGGACTTGGTACTACTTTGCTGCCTTACCTTCACACTTTGGATTTGAAAGAAACAGACAAATTAAAACTCCGTCATTTTAAAGAACCAAAGCCAGCGAGGGAAATAAGTTTGATTTATCCAAAAAATGAGCTAAAAATTCAGATAATAGATGCCTTACGAAACACAATCGCTGGTGTCATAAAAGGAGCAATTGTTTTTCAGAATGTAGAAATAATTAGTCCAATCCAGAAAAAATAAAACATAAAAAAAGGAACCAATTGGTTCCTTTTTTATTATCTATTTACAATTACAAGACATTGTTTCAATTCTGGTTTTTCATAAGTAAAATCAAATAACCATTCTTTTAGTTGTTCCAACTCATACGGTAATAAAGTTCGTATGGCTTTTTCTAATTCTTTACAAAAAAGGATGGGATCAAAACTTACTCTTTCTAACACTGATTTAGTGTAATCAAACATTATTTTCGACATAATTAAATAAGATTTTTGGGGTTATCTTGAAGTAAAAATAGTTTATTTATTTTTAGCTTTTACAAAATTAACTAAGATTTATTCTTTTTTTATACTGATTTTTCATAGCTAAAATCGTTTTCGTAGTGTTTTCAAGGGACGAGCTTAGTTGCACGAAACATTTCTCTTTTACCGGGTGGTCCTGCTAATTTTTCTACTTTAAAACCTACTTCTATCATACTTCTTTTGACCACACCTCTTGCTGCATAAGTCACCAGTATTCCATTGTTTTTGAGCGCTGTATACATCTTTTTAAAGATTGCAGTACTCCACAAATCAGGCTGAACTCTATAGCCAAAAGCATCAAAATAAATCAAATCATACTGTTCAACATCATCAATTGTTTCAAAAAATTGTTGTCTTTTTGTTAAACAAAAATCTTCATCTATTTCATTGGACTGTTCCCAGACATCATGATGCATTTTTTCAAAAACGGATTCATGCTCCAACGCTTCAAGTTCCTCTACGTAATTCATTCCTTTTAATTCCTCTAAAGAGATTGGATAAGCCTCTACTCCAACATAATTTATGTTTTGATTTCGTTTTTTAGCTTCCAAAAAAGTAATAAAAGCATTAAGCCCAGTGCCAAAACCAATCTCTAGAATTGAAATTGTCTGAGCTGGAAACAAAGCCAATCCATTCTTGATAAAAACATGCTTTGCTTCTTGAATCGCCCCATGCTTTGAATGATAACATTCGTCCCAATCCTCTATTTGAATAGTAGTTGAGCCATCTAAAGTTTGGATAATTCTTCTTTTCATACTAATAAAGATTGTTTTTGAAAAAGATTTTCTGTTGTTGTTTTGGGCGTTGGGCGATGTAAAGATAGTACGAATGTCGATTTCAAAACAAATTGATGTTTATTTGTGAATTTATAAATTCATTTTAAAACAAAATTTATCAATAGTTAGGTTCTTTAACGGACAAAAACGCAAGTATTTATTATATATTTCATATAAAATCACAGTAATTAATTCTGATTTTTAAAAAATACATAAATCTCAGTTAAACGAAATATAACCTACAATTTTCGCATCGATTTTAGGCTTTTTTATTTAATTTTGTAAAAAAATAAAATCAAAAGAGAAAATTCAATTTTTTTTTATTTTGATTATTGAATCTAACTATTATTAATACTTAATCATGAGTACTTCTCAAACAACTACTATTGACATCACAAAAGCTGCTACTTCTAAAATAAACGATGTAGATTTTGATAATTTAAGTTTTGGAGCCGTTTTTACGGATCATTTATTTGAGTGCGATTTTAAAAATGGGGCTTGGCAACAACCAGTCATTAAGCCTTATCAACCTTTTCTACTAGACCCATCAGCAAAAGTTTTTCATTACGGACAAGCCATTTTTGAAGGTATGAAAGCCTATAAAGATGACAACAACGATTTATGGCTTTTTAGACCGGATGAAAATTATAAAAGATTTAATGCATCGGCCGTAAGAATGGCTATGCCAGAAGTTCCAGAAGAAGTTTTCATGAATGGTCTTAACGAACTTTTGAAAATCGACGAAGCATGGGTAAAAAAAGGATTAGGTAACACGATGTACATCCGTCCTTTTATGATTGCAACTGGCGAAGGTGTAGTAGCGAATCCATCTAGTGAATACAAATTCATGATTATACTTTCTCCAGCAAAAGCTTACTATTCTGGCGAAGTAAAAGTTTTAATTGCTGAACATTATAGTAGAGCCGCTAATGGAGGAATTGGGGCTGCAAAAGCTGCTGGTAACTATGCTGCACAATTTTACCCAACAACCTTGGCTAACAAAGAAGGTTTTCAACAAGTAATTTGGACAGACGATGCAACTCATACCAAATTAGAAGAAGCTGGTACTATGAACGTATTCTTCAGAATAAATGATACCTTGTTAACTGCACCTGTAAGTGAACGAATTTTAGATGGTATTACCAGAAAAAGTTTAATTGAATTAGCTAAAAAAGAAGGCATCAATGTAGAAGTTCGCCCAGTTTTGGTAAGTGAATTAGTAGAAGCATCTAAAAACGGAACTTTAAAAGAAATTTTTGGTGCTGGTACTGCTGCAGTAGTTAACCCTATCATTGGTTATTCTTACAAGGACGAATATTATGAGTTACCTAAAATTCAAAATTCATTCGCAGAACAACTAAAAAGCAAACTGACGAATATGCAACACAAATTAGAAGCAGATCCATTTGGTTGGACAGTAAAAATCTAATTAGTTCTTTATATAAATTTCAAAAGGCGATTTTCACAATGAAAATCGCCTTTTTTTTATTTTGAGTCAGCTACAATCTTTAGAATTTTAGAAAAATCAGGTTTGAAATAATTTGGTCCTTTCATGACTTTTCCATCTTCACGATAAATTGGCTTTCCATCTTCGCCCAATTTACTCATGTTGCTTCGTTGAATTTCATCAAAAACAGCTTCGATATAATCTTGTAATCCATGTTCTATGATGGTACCACATAAAATATACATCATATCTCCCAAAGCATCTGCAATTTCAACAATATCATTGTTATTAGCTGCTTCTAGATATTCTTCATTTTCTTCTTTCATCAAATTAAAACGAAGTAAATTTTTTGCTTCCCCAAGATTAGCGTGGGGTTGTTCTTTATGACCAATAGCAAAAGCAGTATGAAACTCCTTCACTGATTCTATTTGTTTCTGCATAATTTTGATAAGTTAATTGGAAGAGCAAATTAGCAATAATTCCTAATCAATTACTTAAATTTGTAAAAAAAATTACCACTATGTTTAGTCAAGGACAATTAATTTTTGGCGCTTGTTTCGCCATTGCCTTCATATTTGCAATGATTATTGCTTATCGAAAAGATGCTAATTTGCATCGTGTATTTTATAAAGGAAACTATAAAATATTACTAGGATTCCTTATTTTTATTGGCCTTTTATTCCTAATAAAAATTTATCTTAAGCATTAAAACCGTCATCATTGTCTGAATACTAAACTCATTGCTATAAAGTAAACATCAATTCTATAAAGTACTCCTACTTTTTGAATAAAATTTCTAACTTTACGAAAGTTTATACCCAAAATCTCATGCAAATCCTAAAATACCTTTTTCTTTTATTCCTACTAAGCATAGTAGCTACTACTATTTTTGTAGCTACTCAAAAAGGCGAATTTCAATTAGAACGAAGTAAAATCATTAATTCCCCAAAAGCAGCCGTTTTCAATTACGTAAACGACTATCAAAATTGGCCTGATTTTAATACTTGGATGCTTGAGGATGATAACTTAAAAATGAGTTACCCAACAATTACTTCTGGTAATGGCGCTTCTTGTTCTTGGACAGGAGCCGATGGTGCTGGAGATATCCAAACTTTAAAAACAAAATTCAACGAAAGTATTGCTCAAAAACTAAACAATAACGGAACAGAATCTGAAGTTTTTTGGCATTTCAAAGATACTGTAGGAGGCACTAAAGTAACCTGGAAAACAAAAGGAAACTTGAGCTTTGAATTGAAAATGCTTGCTGCTTTAAAAGGAGGCGTAGAAAGAAATCTAGGAGCTATTTATGAAAAAAGCCTAAAAAATCTAGACAAAATTTTAGATTATGAAATGAATACTTACTCGGTAAAAGTGGCGGGAGAAGTGAGAAAAACAGCCACCCCTTACTTGAGTCAATCCTTTAGCAGTAAAGTGAGTAATATCAATAAAAATAGTAAAATTATTTTCTCCAAAATAACAGATTATTGTACTAAAAATGGTATTGAAATCTATGGTAAACCATTCATTATTTATCATTTTTATGATGCAACCAAAGAAACAGCTAAACTTTCTTTCTGCATTCCTGTAAAAAATGAAATAGTTCCAACCTCCGAAAGCGGATTTCAAGCTGGCAAACTAGCTTCTTTTCCTGCTGTTAAAACAATACTTAAAGGAGATTATTCACACCTTAAAAAAGCTGTGGATCAAACTAATATTTATTTTAATACTAAAGTAATTCCTAGAGAAACTAAATTTTCTCATATTGAAGTGTATGCAATAGGAAGAAATGAATCGAGACAACCCTCTAAATGGGTTACCTACATTTACAGCCCCATTAAACCCAAAGTAATTCCAGTTCCAGTCGTTCGACCATTAACCCCAAAGCGAGAACCCGTTACAACGCCAGTTGAGCAGGAAATTCCAGCTGAATTCTAAAAAAAACCATTAAGGATTAAACCTTTTAATAAAATGCTATTCTAACCCTAAAAAAGTGTAAAACTTGCAAGAAGAACAAGCATTTATCCAGCAATTATTAGATCCGAAAACGCAAAATAAAGCGTTCGAACAATTATTGAAGGAATATCAAAGGCCTTTGTATCATCATATTCGAAACATTGTTTTGAATCATGACGATGCTGACGATGTTTTGCAAAACACATTTATTAAAGTTTTTCGCTATTTAAAAGATTTCAAAGGAGATAGTAAACTTTTTTCATGGATGTATCGCATAGCAACCAATGAGGCGTTAACTTTTTTGAGTCAAAAAGCTAAAAAAAATAATCTTTCTTCACAAGAATTACAAGAAAAAACGATTGAAAATCTTCAAGCGGACACTTATTTTGAAGGCGATGAAATTCAGTTGAAATTACAAAAAGCAATTGCCCTCTTGCCAGAAAAACAGCAGCTTATTTTTAAAATGAAATATTTTGAAGACTTAAAATACGAAGAAATTTCGGAAATTTTAGGCACTTCAGTAGGAGGTTTAAAAGCCTCGTATCATCATGCTACAAAAAAAATTGAAGCCTTTGTAACCGGAAATTAAACCTTTTGATACAGTAATAGTCTAAACACATTATGAAAGAATTTAAATTAGATAAAGAACCCAAAATAAGTGCTGGATTTAGTGTGCCTGAAAATTATTTTGAAAATTTTTCAGCCAAACTATTGCAGGAGCTCCCCAAAGAAGGACCTAAAGTAATTTCATTATATCAAAAGAGAAAAAAATTACTTTTTGCTGCGGCGGCTGTCCTCATTTTAGCATTGAGTTTGCCTATTTACAATAGTTTCTTTAAAACAAATCAGGAACTAGATAGTACAAGTATGGAAAACTACCTAGCCTTTCAACCTAATATCACGCAATATGATTTGATAAGTGAAATGGAAGCCGATGACTTGCTCACTTTAAACGAAACCTCTCCAGCCGACAAAACGGTAATTGAAGAGCATTTACTAAAAGAAGATAATTTAGAACAGCTTATTCTCGAATAATACAATCGTCACAACAAAACAAAACACTCATGACAATTAAAAAACTTTTTCCGTATCTATTTTTACTGCTATCAGTGACAATCTATGGTCAAAATGAAAGATTAAAAGAAAAGAAAGACCAAATAAAAGCTATGAAGGTAGCTTTTTTAACTAGTGAACTCAACTTGACTTCCGTTGAAGCAGAAAAATTTTGGCCAATTTATAATACTTATGATGACAAACAATTTGAGTTGAGACATCAAAAAATGAAAACCTATGCCAAAAAACTAAATGAAGGTTCTCTAGATAATATGAGTGACAAAGAAGCTTTGGCTTTTCTAAATCAAATTGAAAGTACTGACGAAGAACTATATTCAATTAGAAAAAAGTTCAATTCGGCATTAAGAAACATATTACCTCCTACAAAAATCCTAAAACTAAGAAAATCAGAAGTAGATTTCGATAGAAAATTACTTCAACAATACCGCAATAGAAACTAAAAATTAGTTTGAGTTTAGTTGTAAACCTTATAAATTCCATAATTGAATTTATAAGGTTTTATTTTTTAAAAGAGAGACGAATCATTTTATTTTTTCCAGCTGCAATGGCTGTGGAAGCATTTATAAAACGAAGCGTATACAAAGAAGGATCTGAACTGAGTTGTAGCCAAGAAACGCCTCCATCCCAGGAATAATGAATGCCCGTTGCGCCTACCGTTACAATTCCGTTTCCTTTACTTTTAGGAATAAATTGCACACATGAAATATACCCGGGACCACTATTTTCAGCTAATAATTGCCATGTTTTTCCACCATCTCTGGTAATGGCTTTATTGCCAAAATTTTGTTTTGGCAATTCATAATTCCCTCCTGCGATGCAACCAATCGATTTATCATAAAAAGCAGCACTAAAAATCCCAGTCATTTGTTCCCCTTGAATAATTGGTGTTTCAGCAACTGTCCATGATTTTCCTTTATCAGCCGAATAAAAAATTCTGGCTTTTTTTCCTCCAGAAACTATCCAAGTATGATTCCCTTGAATAACGATATTGGTGTTACTTGCTGCAAAAGCGCCTTCTTCTTCAAAATTTTTATAAAAAACACTATTAGGCAAGGGCTGCCAGGTTTTTCCGCCATCTCTTGTAATTATAATACTAAAATAATTATCAATCGGATCACCCAAAGCTATTCCTTCTTTGGGGTTCCAAAACTGTAAACTATCAAAAAACATTTTCTCGTTTGAATTCTCATAAACCAACTCGGAGCTCAAGTTTTTCTTATCAATCTTAAACAATAAAGCTGGACTTGCAATTGTCAAAGCAAAAAAATGATTAGGCGTAATTGCACTGCTTCTAAATTCAAATTTCAAGTTATCCTTTGTTAGTTTATGAATGACCTTTTCTCGTTTCTTTACATCATAAAAACCATATCGGTTTTGGTCGGCTGCAAACCAAACTTTGTCGTTATCAATATTTAAGGAACGGATACTAATTTTATCCTCAAATAGGGTATCAATTTCAACTTTTTGAAAAAAAGAACCTTTTTTTTCACTTTTTTGCGCGTTACAGATATAGCCGCATAACACACTAAAAAACAAAACTATTGCTATTTTTTTGACCATTTTTAATTTATTTTATGCAAGCTAAAATACGATTATATTTAAACATGGCTAGACTATAAAAATATTTCTTGGCATAGTAATTGGATTATCAGTTACAGAACTTTAAAACTAACTGCCATGAAAACTAAATTACTTTTATTTGTAATACTTACGACGCTTGTAACAGGCTGTTCAACCGCGCAAGACCGAACAACAATCTATGCGAAGAATGGAGAAATTAGTGATAATTTAGATTTGAAGGCAGTAGCTTCTGTTTTTGGAGAATCATCCAACTTGCAAGATTTTGAAAGAAGACTTAATGATCCTAGACTTCAACTTTCTAACTTAGATTTGAATTATGACAACCAAGTAGATTATTTACGCGTAATCGAATCTGTTGAGAACAGAACTCATGTAATTGTGATCCAATCCGTACTTGGAAGAGATCAATTTCAAGACGTAGCAACTATTGATGTAGAAAGAGATCGCTACAATAACGTAAGCGTTCAAGTAGTGGGTGATGTATTTATGTATGGTCCTAATTACATCTATGAGCCAGTATATTACCGTACTCCCACTATTTATGCTTCATTTTGGATCGGTAATTATCGTCCTTATTACTCAAGTTGGAATTGGAATTATTACCCTTCCTATTACTATGCGTGGAATCCGTTTCCTGTATACCGATACAGAAACAACATCAACAATTGTATCAATGTACATAATTCCTATCGCTATGTTTCTTACAGAAATAGTTACAGAGCCTCAGAAATTTACGCCTCAAGACGTAACAATGCTTATGAAAAAAGATATCCAAATTATTCGTTTTCTAGAAGAAATAGTGAAGTAGCAAATCGTTATGAATTAGACCGAAGAAGAGATTCTAGAAACGTGTACAGTGACAACAGAAATGTAACTCGCTACGAACCAAGCTCCAATAGAAACAATACTGAAACTAGAGTTGAACCTTCAAGAAGATATGCGGATAATCGTACAAGCAATTCTTCATCAAGTAACAATGACTATAGAGAAAATTCATCACGAGTAAACACTCCAGTAAGAGTAGAATCAACTAGAAACTATTCTGAAAGTGGCAGAAGTAATAGAAGCGGTACCACAAATTCAAGTGCAGCATCAAATAGAAATTCAAATTATTCAAACTCTTCTAATTCTAGAGAATATACTCCTCAAAGAACAGAGCAAAGAGCACCTCAAACTAGAGAAAACAGAAGAACTGAGTCAAATAATAGTAATGGTAGAGATGAAACCTCTTCTAAAGATGGAAGAGAAAGTAGAGTTGAAAATAGAAGAAATTAACATTAAAATTAACAAAATTAAGACACGACTAACAGGTCGTGTTTTTTTTTGTTATTTTTAATAATTAAATCCTTTATTTTATTTAAAAGCAGTAAATTTGAGGCAGTTTTTTAAAAAATATTCATGAGCGCATCGCACAAAGACCTACACAGCAAATTAACGCTAGGAGGTTTATTAATTTCTTTAGGAATTATTTATGGTGATATTGGTACATCACCTTTATATGTAATGAAAGCCATACTTGGCGAACACATCATCGACCCAGATGTTGTATTAGGAGGAATATCTTGTGTTTTTTGGACACTTACTCTTCAAACCACACTAAAATATGTAATAATCACTTTAAGTGCTGATAATCACGGTGAAGGTGGAATTTTTGCATTGTATGCCTTAGTTAAAAAAACTAAAATTTCTTGGTTAATTGTACCTGCTATCATCGGGGGAAGTGCACTTTTAGCCGATGGAATTATTACCCCTCCGATTTCGGTTTCCTCGGCTGTGGAAGGAATTAGGACATTTAATCCAGAAATTAATACTGTCCCCATCGTAATTGCAATTTTGGTTATTTTATTTACCATTCAACAGTTTGGGACAAAATTAGTGGGTAAATTTTTTGCTCCGATGATGACCATTTGGTTTAGTATGTTAGCCATTTTAGGCGTCTTACAAATCATTAATCATCCTGAAGTATTTAAAGCAATCAATCCTTATTACGCATACCATTTACTTTCTATTCATCCAGATGGTTTTTTTGTTTTAGGTTTTGTCTTCTTGTGTACCACCGGAGCTGAAGCCCTGTATTCAGACATGGGCCATTGCGGGAGAAAAAACATTAGAATTAGTTGGATATTCGTCAAAACAGCTTTAGTTTTAAATTACTTTGGTCAAGCGGCGTATTTAATTCAGCATGGAGGTGAAACTTTACAGTCATTGGGAGGTAAAAACGGGAATCCATTCTACCTTATCATGCCTAGTTGGTTTCAACCATTTGGAATCGTTATTGCAACACTTGCAGCCGTTATTGCTTCTCAAGCTTTAATAAGTGGTTCTTTTACTCTAATCAACGAAGCCATGCGTCTGAATTTCTGGCCAAAAGTCAGAATTAAATATCCTACTGAATTAAAAGGACAATTGTATATTCCTTCTATCAATTGGCTTTTATTAGCTGGATGTATTGGCATCGTTCTGCATTTTAGAGAATCGAGTAACATGGAACATGCATATGGTTTAGCTATTATTCTCTGCATGATTATGACCACGATTTTACTTAATTATTACTTAATTATGAAACGTGTAAAGTGGTACTTTTTCATGCCACTGATCACTATATATTTAATAATAGAGTTTAGTTTTCTAGCTGCCAACATTACAAAATTTGCGGAAGGCGGTTATGTAACTTTGTTTATAGCTATACTCTTAATTTCAGTAATGACTATATGGTATTTGGCTAAGAAAATCAATAAAAATTATACAAAAATTGTCAAAATTGAAGACTTCAAAAAAGTATTGGTTGAATTAAGTAATGACTTATCTATCCCAAAATATGCTACACACTTAGTATATATGACCAATGCAGGTCGTGTAGATGAAATTGAAGAAAAAGTCACTTATTCTATTCTTCAAAAAAGACCAAAAAGAGCTGATATTTATTGGTTTGTGCATGTAAACGTTCTTAATGAACCTTACAAAAAGGAATACAAAGTAACCGAAATTGTAAAAGACGATTTGTATCGAGTAGATTTTAATCTTGGTTTTAGAGAACCTACAAAAATAAATCTCATGTTCCGTGAAGTAATCGTTGATATGGTGAAAAAAGGTGAGGTAGATGTTACTAGTAGATATGAATCCT
Organism: uncultured Flavobacterium sp.; assembly: GCA_963513565.1. Lineage (GTDB taxonomy): Bacteria > Bacteroidota > Bacteroidia > Flavobacteriales > Flavobacteriaceae > Flavobacterium. The sequence goes on from CAUPRE010000001.1 coordinate 90,106, forward strand.
TAAACAAAAACAATATTGTGGGTGATTTCAAATTTGTGCTTTCAGAAAAATTCTTATCTAATGATTCTGATTTGTTATGGCATGAAAAAATCATCATGAACTCTTATTTCTTAATCAAAAAACTAAGTTTATCTGAAGAGAGCGCGTTTGGCTTAGACAGTAGTTCTGTAAAAATTGAAAAATTCCCGATGGTGCTGCATGCTCCTGAAAGTTTAGGACTAACAAGAGTGAAATAATTATCCATTCATACCTTTATAAAAGCACTGATTTTTTCAGTGCTTTTTTTGTTTGTAAAAAACAATCCCAACTAAAAATTTAACATTCAATCAATAAATAGTACCTTTGCATTTCAATTATTCAAAATGAGATTACACAGAAATTTAGTTTATACTACTATAGATGCCTTAAATGCCATATTCAATGAAGGAGAATATGCCGATAAAGTAGTAGCCCGCTCTTTAAAAAAAGACAAACGTTGGGGAAGTTCCGACAGAAAATTTGTTGCTGAAACCATCTACGAAATTGTACGATGGAAACGATTATATGCAGAAATTGCCGAAGTAAAAGAACCATTCGACAGAGATAATCTTTGGAGAATTTTTGCCGTTTGGGCTGTTTTGAGAGGGTATCCAATTCCAGATTGGAGACAATTAGATGGCACTCCTGAACGTAAAATTAAAGGGCGTTTTGACGAACTTTCCAAAATTAGAACATTCAAAGAATCGATTCCAGATTGGATGGATGAAGTTGGTGTTAAAGAACTAGGAGAAAAAGTTTGGTCCAAAGAAATTACCGCTCAAAACCAACCAGCCAAAGTAGTACTAAGGGTAAATACTTTGAAAACAACCCGAGAAAAATTAAGAGCTATCTTAATGGATTTAAACATTGATACTGAAATGTTGAAGGATCAACCAGAAGCTTTAGTCTTAAAAGAAAGAGCGAATGTGTTTTTGACCGATGCTTTCAAAGAAGGTTTATTCGAAGTTCAAGATGCTAATTCACAACTTGTAGCCGCTTTTCTAGATGTAAAACCTGGAATGCGGGTGGTAGATACTTGTGCGGGTGCAGGAGGAAAAACATTACATATTGCCGCTTTGATGGAAAATAAAGGACAATTAATTGCTATGGATTTGTATGAAAGCAAACTCAAACAATTAAAACTGAGAGCCAAAAGAGACGGTGCATTTAATATCGAGTATCGCATTATTGATTCGACTAAAGTCATTAAAAAATTGCATCAAAGAGCCGATAGAGTGCTTATTGACGCGCCATGTAGTGGACTTGGAGTTTTAAAAAGAAACCCTGATGCTAAATGGAAATTACAACCCGAGTTTATCGATAATATCCGAAAAGTACAGTCAGAGGTTTTAGAAAGTTATTCTAAAATTGTAAAACCAGGAGGAAAACTAGTATATGCTACTTGTTCCATTTTACCTTCTGAAAATCAAGAACAGGTAAAACGTTTTTTAACCACAGACATCGGAAAAGAATTCACTTTTATCAAAGACCATAAAATATTGGCTTCTGAATCTGGATTTGATGGTTTTTATATGGCTTTATTAGAGCGTAAAGAAAGCCAAGAGAAAGAAATAAAATAGTCCCAGCGTCATTAGTGATCATGGTAACAAAAAAAGTCCTCGAGTATTTCGAGGACTTTTTCGTTAATATAAATCGATGGCTTCAGCGAGTACATCGAGCAAAACATCGTGATCTATGTTTTCTAAACTAGTATATCTCAGCGATTTTACCGTATTTCGTTTTTCGTCCACTAACTCCGATTGATTGCGTTGCAATTGAAATCCTTTGGCAAAACCCAAATCCACAAATCCTTTCTTATGGTTGGGCGCCAAATAACAAAAAGGCTTCTTCTTATAGTAAACATAAGGAATACCCCATTTGAACAACATCTCACTTTCGGGTAGTTGTTGCAGAATCACCTGATGCAAATACAAGATAATACTCTGGTACAAGTGCGGCTGATTGAAAATATACGCTTCAGCGGGTTTCATTCTTACAAGCCTTTTTGATCCATCAAATACAACAAAGAAGTCATAGTAGCTGCTCCCAATTCCAATTCTCTTTTGTTGATGGCATCAAACGTATCATTGGCCGCATGATGGTAATCAAAATAGCGTTGAGAATCAGGTTTGAGTCCTGCTTTGACGATATGTTTGGATGCCAATGGCCCAATATCTGTTCCGCTATGTCCTTTTACAAAACTATGAATCAAATAAGGTTCAAATAACCCTTTCCAACTGCTAAATTTAGCAAACTCCTCATCATTGCATTCGAATGAGAAACCTCTTGGCGAAAAGCCTCCAGAATCACTTTCTAAAGCAAAAACGTGATTTTCTTTATTCGTTTGTGCCAATTCTGCATATTTTTTCCCTCCGCGGTTACCATTTTCTTCGTTCATGAACAACACTACACGAATCGTGTTTTTAGGCTTAAAATTCAGCTGCTTCAAAATGCGTAAGGCTTCCATACTTTGCACCACTCCTGCCCCATCATCATGAGAACCATCGGCTAAATCCCAAGAATCCAAATGACCGCCCACTACCATAATGTTTTCGGGGGTTTCACTTCCTTTCAATTCACCCACCAGATTGTAAGACAACACATCGGCCATTTGTTCACAGGATTGCTTAAAATAGAATTGCAGTTGTGGGTTTTCTTTTAACTTCTTACTTAACAACTCCGCACCATTGGTACTGATGGCTGCTGTAGGAATCCATTGTGCTTGCGGTAAGTCGCCGTAGCTTTGATTGCCTGTATGCGGAAAATCATCCAAACGCAAATTCATAGAACGCACAATCGTTCCCACTGCACCATACTTTGCTGCTTCTCTAGCGCCCGAAGAACGCTGGTCCACACAATGTCCGTAAGCTTTAAACGTTTCGATTTGTTCTGCGTCCATTGGGCGGTTATAAAAGACTATTTTTCCTTTTAAAGCCGTTCCTAAGGATTCTAGTTCTTTGATGCTATGCACTTCGATTACGGGCGCTAGCAAACCCTTTTTCGGTGTAGCAATCGAACCGCCCAAGGCACAAATAGGCACTTCAATTTTGTTTTTACCATCTTTGATGTAAGCGGTTTCTTTTGCACCTCGCACCCATTTTGGCACCATTACTTCCTGCAAAAACACTCTATCTAATCCCAAGGTTTCTAGCTGTGCTTTGGTGTATTGTACTGCTTTTTCGGCATTGTCAGAGCCTGATAAACGGTGTCCGATTTGGTTAGAAAGATGGTCCAGCCATTGATAGCCTTGCCCTTTGGTCAATGCGGATTGGTAAATGGCTTTGAGTTGCAACTCATCTGAAGATTGAGAAAAAACGACTCCGCCAAGGCTTAGCAATAGGGCTGTAAAAAAAGTTTTCTTCATAGTTATAGGTTGGTTTTGGAACATTATAGTTGGCGGCAATTTCGGGAAAGTTTATGAATTATGAGGTAGGTTGGTTAAAGTTTATGGTTAATTGTTTAGGGTTTAGGGTAGTTTAAAATTGTTTAAGGTTTAAGGTTTAAGGTTTAAGGTTTTTAGAGCCTTCGGCTCTTTTTCGATTTGCTGTGTGTGGACTGGCCTGAAGTCCAGCCTTACAAAATGTACCGAGTCTACGACTCTTTATCGAATGTAAGAGTTCCGTAGGAACGGAACATTTTGTAGCAACGGATTTTAATCCGTTGTTTATTAATCCGTTGTTTTTAAATACGTTGTATTGGATTCGTTATTTTTTAAACCGTTTTGTTTTTAATCGGTTGGCATTAAACACTATTTTTTTGGATTTCCTGCAAGGTTTTTTTTCAACCTTGTAGGTATAAGGACTAATTATGAAAACCTACAAGGTCTCGAAAAAGACCTTGCAGGTTGGTAAAGTGATACTTTATTTTTTAATTGGGTTTTAAACAAACCTTCTTATGAAAATAAGACGTCTCGCCTAGCCCCGATCGCAGCGGCATCCTTTTTTACAAAAAAACCTAGTAGTGGGTTACTACTAGGTTTTTTTGTAAAAAAGATAGAGCGGAGAGCGGGACGACGCGTGTGGTGCTCCGCCTGCGTCTGCTCCTAAAAATTAAGGCAGTGGTTCGAAACTAATGGCGGTTCCTCCCCCAGCGGCTAATTGCAGTTTGAGTTTGCTAGCCGATGTTACTACTTGTGTTTTGATGGTGTAAGCGATTGGATTTTTCTCCCAATGTGCATTTTTAGCATCTTCGTAGATGATGGCTTTGTACTTTTTGCCTTTGGTTAGGAAGTCCAATTTGATTTCGGTGGTTCGGGCATTTTCATCGGTGATGGCGCCTAGGAACCAAGTGTCTTTGCCTTTGGTTTTTCTGGCCACGGTAAGATAATCGCCGGGTTCTGCTTCTAGATACAAACTCTCGTCCCAATCCATCGCCACGTCTTTGATAAACTGAAAAGCATCGGGATATTTCTCGTAGTTTTCAATCAAGTCGGCCGCCATTTGCAAGGGAGAATACATCGTCACGTACAAGGCCAATTGCTTCGCCAAAGTAGTGTGTACTTGCTCTGTCTTGTTTTTATCGTAGTAGCTCATTTTGATTTCAAAAATCCCTGGGGTGTAATCCATAGGGCCGCCCAACTGACGCGTGAAAGGCAAAATGGTTTCGTGCGCTGGCGGATTTCCGTTGCTCCAAGCGTTGAATTCGTTCCCACGAGCCGATTCGGCCGCGATGTAGTTTGGATAGGTTCGGCTGTAGCCCGTTGGGTGCGAACATTCGTGTGAGTTGACCATCAATTTGTTATCGGCAAAGCGACGCGCCACAAAATTAAAGTGATTCACCATCGCTTGTCCGTCGTGGAATTCGCCACGCGGAATGATTTTGCCCACATAGCCTGTTTTGGCCGCAGGATAGTCGAATTTCTTCATCAAATCGAGGGCGCGGTCCAAGTGGCGTTCGTAGTTGCCCACAGAACCCGAAGTCTCGTGATGCATAATCATTTTTACGTTTTTTGCTTTGGCGTAGGCCGAAACTTCTGCCAAATTAAAGTCAGGGTAAGGCGTCGTAAAATCAAAAACATCCTCTTTCCAGTTGCCTACCCAGTCTTCCCAACCTACGTTCCAACCTTCGACCAAGACGCCGTCAAAACCGTGTTTGGCGGCAAAATCAATATAGCGTTTGGTATTTTCGGTAGTTGCACCGTGTTTACCTGATGGAATTGGATTGCCCGCAACATTTTGAGCGTTTTGAGAACCCGCATAATCCCAAGTCGATTTGCCTACGTGCATTTCCCACCAAATCCCCACATATTTCATGGGTTTGATCCAAGAAGTATCTTCGATTTTAGACGGTTCGTTTAGGTTCAAAATCATTTTGGAACTGACTATTTTTCTAGCGTCGTCGCTAACCATAATCGTACGCCAAGGCGAAACGCAAGGCGCTTGCAAATAAGCTTTATCGCCAATAGCGTTGGGCACCAAATTGGCTTTTAGCGTGAACTTTTGCACGTTGGCATCCAAGTGCATCACGGGATAATTCACTACCGCCGCCTCAAAAATATTGAGGTACACACCCGAAGGCGATTTCATTTGCAAAGGCGTTTGCACTGTGTATTTTCCAGGAATGGATTTTACGCCGATTCCGTTGTTAAGGTTCAGTTTTTCGTTGTCAATTTCGGAGAATTTTGTTTCGTTGTACACGTATTCATTGCTATCAAAATCTCCCGGAATCCAGAACACTTTATTGTTTTCGGTCAAATTGAATTCGGTTTTCTCGTCCGAAATGATAAAATAGTTCAGGTTTTCTTGTTTTGGGAAGTCGTAGCGAAATGCTACCCCTTCGTCAAAGGCTCTAAAGACCAAACTGAGTTTCACTTTTGAATCTTTCTGTACCAAAGCTACAATCAATTCGTTGTAATGGTTTGTGATTTGGGCTTGTTCACCTAGTACTGGTTTCCAAGTTTCGTTGACCGCGTGGGTTGTGGTTCCCGTCACTTCAAAATGGTTGGCCAAAGCCGTTTTATCTTTTAGACTCACCCCCAAAGCGCTAGGCAGCACCACAGGTTTATTTTTGTAGCTCACCGCATAGGTCGGTTGACCATCGGGCGTGAGCTGAAACGTAAGCGCCAAAGTTCCGGTTGGCGATTCCACCTTTTGTGCGGACACCCAACTCAGGGAACATAGGAGCAGTAAGGAAAATAATTGTTTCATTTGGATTCTATTTTTTTTGTAACTATAAAAGTACGCAAAAAGTCCCGAACCCAGCCACAATAAGGAACGCCTTATGCTCTTTGAAAGTAAAAAATCCCACTCCAACGTTTGCGGACTCATAAGTTTTCGGAACAATTACTCCAATACGATACCCTTTATTTTTAGGAGCTTTTTCCTGCTGTACGCTATATCTGTAGCTCTGAACCCCAGAGCCACAGGATGCCGCTCCCATCAGGGCTAGAAACGTTAGCACGACACGAATCAAAAAAAGAAGGCAGAAGGCAGAAAGCAGAAGGCAGAAGGCAGAAGATAGAAGATAGAATTATAGATAAGAAAATTACAAAGCGTCATGCTAAGTGCAATCGATGGTAACTGTAAACGTGCTTAAAACCTTCTTTTATACAAAAACCCTTTTGATGATTTGTAAGAAAAAAATAATATATTTGAAAAACAATAAAGCAAAACAAACCTTTGCCTATCTATCCGATTATGGGTGTGTATATGAAAGTTTGTTACGCCTGTATACTAGTTACCGGTAATTATACAGATTGACTCAACCTAAAAATAAATTTGACAAATGGCGTTTCCAATAGACATAAAATATATTATTGAAACAGAACAAGAGCTTGGACTTGCATTTCCCGACAACTTCAAATCTAAAATGACGCAAGTAAATGGTGGCGAATTAATGACAGAAGACGATGATTGGCAACTGTTTCCATTTTTTGACAAATCAGACAACAAACGAATTAGCAGGACTTGTAATCACATAATTCTAGAAACTAATCAAGCAAAGCAATGGGAGAATTTTCCAGTTAACGGAATTGCAATTGGCTCAAATGGTTGTGGCGACCTTTTATTACTACTACCGACGAAAGAAGACAATAGGAAACTAAGTGACGAGATTTTTATTTGGTTTCACGAGACGGGAGAAACAGAAAAAATCGCAAATAGCATTAACGAATTAAATGACGACTAAAAAACAACTACCGCTAACACACGCTACAAGCAAGCTTGGCAATTGGTTTAATTTGAAAATAGTTTGTGTTTGATACATTTGTTTTTAACCGAAAGATTACGCATCTTTAATCCCAAACTGCTTGTAGCGCGGGAACGTTGGCAGAAATTTTGAGAAAACGAGGAGAAAACGAGGAGAAACCAAAAGTAAGTAATGAAGAAAACAAACTATTTTTATATTGATGAAGCTGGACACATCAATAACAACTCAAATATTTTTATTCACGGCTGTGTTAAAACAGATTCTCCAGAAACCTTATTGGAAACAATAAATGAAATAAAAGATGAAATTTTAAATGATGATTATTTTATAGAAGATATTGAGACAATTAAACAGCAAGGTTTTCACGCAACAGAAAATCATCCTGACGTTAGAAAGCACTATTACAAGCGTTTACATTATTTTAATTTTAGAGCATATTTTGTAGTCGTTAATAAAAATTCCGAATATTTTAAAAATTTAAAAACTGAAAAAGACGATTTTGAAATATTTGAAATGTTTTTAAATAAACTAATAAAAGACAGAATACAAAGTAATAAAAACGATAAAAATATCTTTTATTTTGAGAATATTGAGATTGCGAAAAAATCTTTTAAAAATATTGTGAAAGATATTTTTGAATCTTTTGACGAGACATTTGACCTTGAATATCACATTGCAGGTAAAGAATTAATTAATCTATCAATAATTGATTACCTAAACTACATTCTGTATAGTATTTTAAAAAGTGATAAAAAAGATGACAGAATGGAAAAAAACTTCAATTTAATCTCACCAAAAATAGGAGTTATTAATATCTTGCATAAAAATGTTTTTTTAGGAAGAAAAAAAACAGATGATAAAAAAATTAACATAACCAATTTAAAAAGAGAATATAGTGGGTAGTTAGGGTAAAATTATGGATATGAGTTCGTATCCGATTATTAGAATAAATTACTATCTACCTTACCCTAACGCCCACTTATTTATTAAAGATGGATTTACTTCAAATAGAAACAAAAAAACAATTTTTATTTTTTTTAAGATGTAGAGAATCTTTTTTAGATTCCGTCAATTTAAGAGAATATGTGATAATTGACAATAAAAAAAATCAAAATATTGATTTCGAAATACTTGAAAGTACAATCGCTATTGAAAAATTTTATATCGAGAAAAGAAATCCAACTTTAGGATATCGAACTATACATAATTCTTTAAATCACGAATTAGAACATTGTCAAAAAACATTAAATACTGGACTATCGAATATTTATAAACCATTAGATTGTGTCCAAGGTTTTGTATTTAAAAAAAACATTAAAACAAATGCTTTTGTGCATCTAGCAAAAAAACAAATTCTTACATTAGACATTAAGGATTTTTTTGAAACAATCACTCAAAATCAAATTATTGAATCACTTACTAAATTGGGTATAAATATTCAAGTTTCTGAATGGATTTCTAATATTGCTTGCGTAAATGGATATTTAGTACAAGGTTTTAGTACTAGTCCAATTATTGCAAATATTGTTGCTGTAGAAATGGATTTGGAAATCCTTAAAAATATTGATGAAACAATTGATTATACTCGTTACGCAGATGATTTATATTTTTCAAGTGATTCAACTCAATTGAATCTCGAATTAATTACAAAAATCATTACTAAATATGGTTTTGAAATTAACAATTCAAAAACAAAGCTAATGAAAAGAGGTCAAAAACAATATGTTACAGGACTTTCTGTATTTGATAATAATTATCCGAGAATTCCAAAAAAAATAAAGCGGGAGTTAAGATTAGAGGCATATTACATTGGAAAATATGGATATGAAGAACATATTATGCGGAAATTAAAAATTAAAAAACATCAATTAAAAAATCAAGAAATTAAAAGTTTAATCATTAATGAAATAGATATTACTCGTGATAGAATATATGGTTGGTTACATTTTATAAATTCTATTGAACCGAATTTTAGTAAAAAAATCACACAAGAATTAAAAAAAACTTCTGCCAATCGAGTAGACGGCTCCGCCAGAAACTGACGGAGTGCGCCTCTCAAATATTTATATTCACGAAAACCAAAAAAACAATAAAAACCTGAGTACACCACCGAGCGTACGGGTCACGTACTCGGCGGTTCGTAAATCATCAATCAAAAGCCCATTACTACCGCTCTGCGAATGTCTCCGACTTCGCAGTATGTTAGGTTGTCCTAAATCATTTAAATAAGTTAACGCACTAAAAAATGAATTTTTCTCTTTTCAAATCCAACAATAAAAATAACTTTAAGCCCAAACGCACTATAGTTACACGAAAATAAAAAAATCCATGAAATACCTTTTAAAAAACCAAGAATCCGAAAGACTGTTGTTTAGAGAAGTCAACCTCTCCGACTTTTCGGACTGGTTAGCTTTTCATGAAGACCCAAATACTGCGCTATATTGGAACGCTACATTAGAAAGCCCTGAAAAGGAATGTAAAAAATGGTATGACAAACAAGTATACCGATACGAAAACAATTTAGGCGGTATGAATGCGTTATTAGATAAAACATCGGGGAAATTAATCGGGCATTGTGGACTTTTAGTCCAAAAGATAGAAGACAAATTGGAATTGGAAATTGGCTATTCTATTTTACCCGAATATTGGAACCAAGGATATGCTATTGAATCGGCGAAAAAATGCAGAGATTTTGCCTTTGACCATAACTTTTCCGATTCTTTGATTTCCATCATAAGTTTAACCAATACACCTTCTGAAAAAGTTGCCATAAAAAACGGCATGACCATAGATAAAGTCACAGAATACAACCAAAACACCGTAAACATTTTTAGAATTACGAAATCGGAATGGGAAAGAAATAATAAGACTTAAACCAAAAAAACTCTACTAAAACCTCAACCATGAAACAAATTCTCTTAACACTGCTCTTCATTTATACCGCAACTGCTGTTGCACAAAAAAAAGATACACTCCCAGAAAATCAAATTTACAGCGCAACTGGTCTTGACGTAAAACCCAGCTTCCCTGAAGGTAATAAACAGTACCAAGCCTACGTTGAAGAAAACTTCAAAAAAAGTGGGCTACCTCTAAAAAATTCCGCAAAAGTGCATACCACCTTTGTAATCGAAAAAAATGGTTCCCTAAGCGACATCAAAATTCTAAATGCAACCAATCCTCAAATTGCCGAAGAGTTGATCGAGATTATGAAAAATTCTCCCCGTTGGAATCCAGGAAAAATGTCAAGCAAAACAGTACGTGTACTTTTTTCCATTCCCTTGCTTTTAGTGAAATAACCTCTTTTGCTAATCCATAAAACTTTCTTCTTCATCCGATTCATGGATGCGGTACTTCGTATGTCCAAAAAAATGTAAGTGAAGACTTTATACTAATTATATAACATTCCCTCTTAATTATATAAGCTTCTGATCCCTAATAGTTTTCACCTTTGTATTGTTGTGAAACGCATTCACAATGAAAAAAAATTATGATGAAAACAAATGCAGAATTACAGACAGATGTTCAAAACGCCATTAAATGGGAACCGTTATTGAATGCAGCAGAGATTGGAGTTACAGCAAAAGATGGTGTAATTTCTTTGACGGGCGTGGTAGATAGCTATGCAAAAAAAGTGGAAGCCGAAAATGCTGCCAAAAAAGTAATTGGTGTCAAAGCGCTAGTGGAAAAAATCGACGTCAAATTCCCGAGTTCGTTCGTAAAGACCAGCTTAGAAATTGCCAATGAAGTGTTGGCGGCACTAAAATCAAATTGGTCAGTTCCAGAGGACAAAGTTACCGTTAAAGTCGAAGACGGTTGGGTGACGCTGGAAGGCGAGTTGCCATGGAATTACCAAAAACAAGCTGCAAAAAGCGCTATTATTTATCTTGCTGGCGTGAAAGGCGTAACCAACAACATAAAAATCAAATCCGAAAGCCATGACGCCATTGAAAAAAAGGACGTCGAAAAAGCCATTGGCAGAAGCTGGACGATAGACGATAGTGATATAGCTGTTTCGGTTTCTGGAACAACTGTTACGCTCAAAGGAACCGTAAGCTCTTGGTATCAAAAAGAAGAAGCGGCACGTATTGCTTGGAATACACCTGGTATTTGGCATGTAAAAAATGAATTGGAAGTAGATTACTATTATAGTTTAGTGAACTAAATCCAATTTTAAAGCGGTAAAAGCACTTGCTTTTACCGCTTTTCCTCTTTTATCACACTTTACTTCACCCTGTCATTTTCTAGACACTGACTCAATTTAAGAACACTTCATCGCCTACTCCTACTTTACTGATTGGGTAGCAAATAAAATCTTGAAGATTACATTTTTAATTACTAATAATTAAATAAAAAACTATGGCTTTTCAAACCATTAATCCAACCACCAACAAACTCGTACAATCCTTTGACGCCATGACTTCCGATGCGACAGATGATGCAATTTCAAAAGCAGCAGCTACATTTGACGCATGGAAAACAACAGACTACGCTGTAAGAGCTCAATTGTTGTATAAAATTGCAGGACTTTTAAGAGCACAGAAACAAGAGCTTGCTCAAATAATTACTCTAGAAATGGGCAAACTTTTGAGTCATGCCCAAGGCGAAATAAAGCTGAGTGCCGAAATATTTGACTATTACGCCAAAAATGCGGAAGCTCTTTTGGCCGACAAAATCTTGAATCCTGTACACGGAAAGGCCTTCATCAGGTCTAGTCCAATTGGGATACTGTTAGGCATACAACCATGGAATTTCCCCTTTTATCAAGTCGCACGATTCGCGGCACCCAATATTATGATTGGCAACACAGTGCTCGTCAAACACGCCTCAAATGTGCCGCAATGCGCTATGGCCATGGAAAGAATCTTTATAGAAGCTGGAGCTCCATTAGGACTTTACACTAATCTGATGGTGTCACACGAACAAATAATCGATTTGATTGCGGACAAAAGAGTAAGAGGCGTTTCGCTTACTGGTAGTGAATCTGCCGGAGCCAATGTAGCAACCGTAGCTGGTAAAAACATCAAAAAATCAGTATTAGAATTAGGCGGTAGCGATGCCTTTATTGTATTAGAAGATGCAGATATTGATCAAGCGGTAGATTGGGCTGTCGTGGGACGCATCAACAATAACGGACAGTGTTGTGTAGCTTCCAAACGTTTTATTGTGGTAGCCGAAATTGCAGACGTCTTCTTGGAAAAATTTAAAACTAAACTAGCCGAATTGGTTGTAGGCGATCCCGTAGACACAAAAACACAATTAGGACCACTTTGTTCGGAAGAAGCCGCTACTAAAATAGCCAATCAAGTCGAAAGAGCTGTTGATGGAGGTGCCAAAATTATTTTGGGTGGAAAACGTGTAGATAGAATTGGCGCCTTTATGGAGGCCACCATTCTTACTGATGTGACGCAGAACAATCCCGTTTTTTACGAAGAGTTTTTTGGTCCAGTAGCCTTATTTTTCAAAGTAAAAAATGAAGATGAAGCTATTGCATTGGCTAATAATTCGCCCTACGGTTTAGGCGGTTCCGTATTTACCCAAGATATAGAAAGAGGGAAACGCGTCGCCAACCAAATAGATACTGGAATGGTGTTTATCAATCACCCAACCTGGACTCAAGCTGATCTTCCGTTTGGTGGCACCAAAAATTCAGGCTACGGTAGAGAAATGGCGGCACTAGGTTTAGAGGAATTTGTCAACAAAAAACTCATTCGAATTAGTGAGCTAAGTGATCCATTTTAGTCATAAAAAATAGCAACCAAAAAACGAACAGATAAATCAAAAAACACTTTAATAAAAAGTAATAATATGAAAACAGCCATAGGAATATCAGAATCGCATCGACAAGCCGTTGTCGATGAATTGTCTAAAATTTTAGCAGATGAAACGGTGCTTTATATCAAAACAAAAAATGCCCATTGGAATATTGAAGGGGTAGATTTTTATGACAAGCACAAGTTTTTCGAAACCCAGTTTGGTCAACTGGATGAAATAATTGATAGTGTGGCGGAACGTATTCGTTCTATTGGTCACTATCCTCCAGCTACACTAAAATCGTATCTTTCATTAACTCATCTTACAGAACAAGAGAGATCACAAAATGATAGTCTGGGATTCATTAAAGAACTTTTAACCGATCATGAAAGTATCATCGTCATTTTGAGAGAGCATATCAAATCTTTTGCGAATGAGTTCCATGATTTGGGTACCAGTGATTTTATAACTGGATTAATGGAAGCACACGAAAAAATGGCTTGGTTTTTACGATCTCATTTAAAAAATTAAATTATGTATTACGAAAACTATAATTTTTGGGGAATGCACTTTTTTTGGTGGATGATTTGGTTCCTTTTTTTCATTTGGATTTTTGCCACGCCATATGATATTCCGGGACAAAAAACAAAATGGAACACGCCCTTGGGAATACTAAAAAAACGTTTTGCTTCAGGACAAATCGATATAGAAGAATATCAACGATTAAAAAAAACGCTTGAAGAATCATAACTAAAATCAAAAAGTGGGCCCAAAAGCCCACTTTTTTTTATACTAATAAAAATGATTTTACAGTAAGTCAAAACGATCAGCATTCATCACTTTAGTCCAAACATTAATAAAGTCTGTAACAAACTTTTCTTTGTTGTCGTCTTGTGCATATACCTCAGCATAAGCTCTTAAAACGGAATTAGAACCAAAAACCAAATCAACTCTAGTAGCCGTCCATTTGGTAGCGCCTGATTTTTTATCCACAATGTGGTACAAGTTATCGCCTTCGGGTTTCCAACTGTAGTTCATATCGGTGAGGTTAACAAAGAAATCATTGCTTAGCACACCTTCATTGTTAGTGAATACCCCGTGTTTGGTTCCGCCATAATTCGTACCCAAAACACGCATCCCGCCTAGTAAAACCGTCATCTCTGCTGCTGTTAATCCTAGAAGTTGGGCTTTGTCAAGCATTAATTCTTCAGGTTGTACCACATATTTTGCTTTCATGAAGTTTCTAAAAGCATCGTTTGTCGGTTCTAAAACTTCAAACGATTCTACATCGGTCATTTCTTGTGTAGCATCTCCTCTACCCGCATGGAAAGGTACTTTTACATTGAAGCCACCTTCTTGTGCTGCTTTTTCTATGGCTGCACTTCCACCTAAAACAATCAAATCGGCAAGACTTACTTTTTTAGACAAACCTGCCTGAATTTCGGTAAGTTTAGCGATTACTTTTTGTAATCTTTCTGGTTCATTGGCTTGCCAATCTTTTTGTGGTGCTAATTGGATTCGTGCTCCATTGGCTCCACCTCTAAAATCAGAACCTCTGAACGTTCTTGCACTATCCCAAGCGGTGTTGATTAATTCTGCTCTATTCAATCCGCTGTTTAATACCGTAGCTTTTAGTTCTTCGATTTCAGCATCAGATAAGGTGTACTCCACTTTTGGAACAGGATCTTGCCAAATCAAATCTTCTTGCGGCACATCGGCTCCCAAATAGCGCTCTTTTGGTCCTAAATCACGGTGCGTTAATTTGAACCAAGCTCTAGCAAATACATCCGAAAAATACGCTGGATCTTTATAAAAACGCTCTGAAATCGCTCGGTAAGCTGGATCCATTTTCATAGCCATATCGGCATCTGTCATGATTGGATTTCTTCGTACGGATGGATTGTGTGCGTCTATAGGTTTATCTTCTTCTTTGATGTTGGTCGGTTCCCATTGCCAAGCGCCCGCAGGACTTTTAGTTAAGGCCCAATCATGATTCAATAGTAAATCAAAATATTCGTTATCCCAACGCGTTGGATGAGTGGTCCATGATCCTTCCAAACCACTGGTTACCGTATCGCCCGCATTTCCATTTCCTTTGGGGTTCAACCATCCTAACCCTTGGTTTTCAATAGCGCCTCCTTCTGGTTCTGGTCCTAATTTTGAAGCATCTCCATTACCGTGTGCTTTTCCAACGGTGTGTCCACCGGCTGTTAGAGCCACCGTTTCTTCATCGTTCATTGCCATTCGCTGGAAAGTAGTACGAACATCGTGAGCTGTTTTTAAAGGATCAGGTTGGCCGTCTACTCCTTCTGGATTTACGTAAATTAATCCCATCATAACAGCAGCTAACGGATTTTCTAAATTTCTTTCTCCAGAATATCTACTTCCTTCACTGCCGCTTTTGGCTAACCATTCTTTTTCTGCTCCCCAATACACGTCTTTCTCTGGATGCCAAATATCCTCACGACCTCCCGAAAAACCAAATGTTTTGAGTCCCATCGATTCATAGGCCATATTCCCTGCAAGAATCATCAAATCAGCCCATGAAATTTTGTTACCATATTTCTTTTTAATCGGCCATAATAATCTTCTGGCTTTATCCAAATTGCCATTATCAGGCCAACTGTTTAATGGAGCAAAACGGATGTTTCCTGTTCCTGCACCTCCACGTCCATCTGCAATTCTGTACGTACCAGCAGAATGCCACGCCATTCTAATCATCAAACCACCATAATGTCCCCAATCAGCAGGCCACCACTCTTGACTTTCGGTCATAAAAGCTTTTAAATCATTTTTTAATGCTTCTAAATCTAATTTTTTGAATTCTTCGGCATAATTAAAAGAAGCTCCTAAAGGATTGGTTTTGTTATCGTGTTGATGAAGAATATCCAAGTTGAGGGATTTAGGCCACCAATCTTGATTGCTTGCACCTGTACTAGCGCTTTGAGTTAGCGCACCACTTGAAAACGGGCACTTGCCAGTTCCATTAGAAGAATTACTGTTACTTTCCATAGTATGATTATTTAAATTGATATCTTAATGATGGCTAATTTACCATAGTTTTATCTGTTGATTTTTTGTTTTCAATAGATAAAAACTATTTTAAAAGTGTAAAACATTATGTATAAAGATATTAAATTAAATACAAATAAAAGGAAATCAAGACAGTACATCTTATCGATACACTCAAATAATGGCATAAAAAAAACCTCTTAGTTTTCGCTAAGAGGTTAGTTGATTATATCTTCGTTTTATACTGTTTCTGTATTTAGTTTACTATTTTTTCGGCTAAAGCTAAAATAAATCACCAAACCGATCAACAACCATACACCAAAATAAATCCAGTTCCATACACTTAATTCTGCCATCATATATAGACAACAAATTAAGCCTAACAACGGAATTAAAGATAAATTTTGTTTGTAAGCCCATACACATAATCCAATTAAGGAGAATAAGAAAATCCACATTGGGATTTTGTGTTTGAATAAATTAAAACCACTTTCATACTTAATCGCATCTGAAACTGGCAATCCAGCTACAACTTCAGCATATTTTGCATCATCTTCGGCATGTTTACTCAACAAACTTTCTAAATCTGAAGAAGTTGCTGAAGCAGCTGCTCCTTCTAGCGCTACTAAATATTCTGAAACCTTTTGTGTTTCTTTTTTGTTTAATGAAGTCACAATGGAGGAAGGTTCATTTACTTGAGTTTTATTAGTAATGAAATCCATAGATGCTTTTTCATTAAATCCAAAAGCAAAAACTAATCCTACAATCAATAGAATAGGCATGATATATTTTGAATTTACATAAGGTGTTTTGAATTTCCCTCGTGGAATATCTGTTTTGTTTTGCAATGACAACACGCCCGCACAAACCAAAACAAAAGCGAATAAAGTCCCAATACTACATAAATCGGTTACCATGGTTAAGTTTAAGAACAAGGCTGGTACAGCCACTACAAAACCAGTAACGATCGTCGCGAACGAAGGCGTTTTGAATTTTGGGTGTACAGTAGAAAATTTCTTTGGTAACAAACCATCTCTACTCATACTCATCCAAATACGAGGTTGTCCCATTTGGAAAACTAATAACACACTAGCCATAGCAACAACTGCTGAAACTGCAATAATTCCAGATAACCATTTTAAATCTAATTTTTCAAAAACAAAAGCTAATGGATCACCCACGTTCAATTGGTTATAGCTTACCATTCCTGTCAAAACCAAAGCAATTGCTATATATAAAAGTGTACAAATGATAATAGCCCACATCATTCCTTTTGGTAAATCGCGTTGCGGATCCTTGCATTCTTCTGCTGTGGTCGAAATCGCATCAAAACCAATATAAGCAAAAAACACTGCCGAAACTCCTTTTAATACTCCAGAAACACCATTGGGCGCGAAAGGAGACCAATTAGCAGTATCTACATAAAAAATCCCTACTGCAATCACTAATAGTACAACACAAACTTTTATAGCAACCATTAGATTACTAGCATTTCTCGACTCTTTCATGCCACGATATACTAAAGCCGTAATCAAAATAATAATTAATAACGCAGGTAAATCAGCAACTAAATGAAAAGAACCAATGGTTGGCGAAGTTGTCCAAGCAGTATAAGCGGCTTGAGTCGCAGCCGATAAATTCTCGAAAGATTTACCTCCTTGCATCAATGCTGTAGCGTCTTTAAAGCCATTAGAGGCCGTTAGATAATCCATTTGTACCCATTGCGGTAAAGTAATACCGCCACTTTGCAGCAGTCCAGTAAAATAATCACTCCACGAAATGGCTACCGTAATATTTCCGACAGCATATTCCATAATCAATGCCCAACCAATAATCCATGCGATAAGTTCACCAAAAGCTACATAAGAATAAGTATAAGCACTCCCCGACACTGGTACCATTGAAGCAAATTCAGCATAAGCAAACGCCGCAAAACTACAAGCTACAGCTGTAAACAAAAACAAGAAAATAACAGCCGGACCTCCATCAGCACTAGCTTTACCAATGGTGCTAAAAATTCCAGCCCCTACAATAGCAGCAATCCCAAAAGCGGTAAGATCACGAGCGGTTAAGTGCTTTCCTAATGCATCGTGCCCGTCTAAATTATTTTTCTCAACTTGTTTTAAAATGTCTTGAACAGTCTTTTTCCTAAATAAACCTTTTAATGCCATTTTGTATATTTTTCGGTAATGGTTAGTTAATGTATGCTTTGCAAATAAATGCTTTTAAAACTAAAAATTAAATTATTGCATCATAAAAATTAAAAACAACCCGCTTAACAACTAGCTTTATCTTCAAAATTCATTATAAATACAAATAATTCTTTTTTATCGCAATAAAAAAGTCAAATATATACATAAAACAGATAAAGAAGAAAAAATTAATAATTTTATGATTATAATTTACTAACAATTAATTCACATAGCATATAAAAATAGTAATATCCTAAGTATCAAGCATACTTTACTTTAATTTTTTAAGAAAAAGAAAAAACTACTACTCCATTCAGGGTATAGCATGCAAAATTCATGATTTTTGTCTTTGAGAAAACTCCAATTGAAGCTATAAACTTGGTCAAATACACAAAAATGGTCCCTAAAAAATAGTACCAATGGAAAAAGTAAGCTTTCCAACAGAAAATAAGTTTCCCATTTTGCTGCAATCAATTTTATAGTACTTTTGAAGCAATACAAAACTTTAATTGCTTCTCATGAATCCAAATATCCAAAACTTATATACTATAGCTCAAAAAAAAGAAAGAAATATCATTGGATTAATGTCAGGAACCTCTCTAGACGGATTGGATGTTGCTTATTGTAAAATAGCTGACTCGGGAACCAACACAAAGGCAACAGTAATCCATTTTACAACAGTTCCTTATGATGAAGCCACCAAAGCTGAAATAAGAAAAGTATTTGCAAAAAAGACAATCGATTTTCAACATTTAGCGCTATTAAACGAATGGATTGGGATTTTGCATGGAAAAATGGTTTTGGAATGTTTAAAACAATGGCAATTAACCAGTCATGATGTAGATTTGATTGCTTCTCATGGCCAAACGGTAATGCATGCCCCAAAAAGTTTACACCAACAGGATAAATTTCCAAATGCCACCTTACAGATTGGAGATGGCGATCATCTTGCCGTAACCACACAATGCATCACTATTTCTGATTTTCGACAAAAGCATTTGGCAGCAGGTGGCGAAGGTGCACCATTGGCTGTATATGGGGATTATTTTTTGTTTCATTCTTCAACTGAAAATAGAATTTTGCTCAACATTGGCGGCATTGCCAATTTCACATTACTCCCTAAATCAGGCTCCTTTGCTTCTGTTTTTGTAACCGATACTGGAACGGGAAACACTTTGATGGATGCCTACACTCGACTTCACTTCCCAGAATTATCGTTTGATAAAAATGCAGCCATAGCAAGCACAGGCACCATAAATGAAAGTTTACTTCAAGCTTTAAAAAGTGATGCATTCTTTTCGGTTGCTTTTCCAAAAAGTACAGGTCCTGAATTATTTAGTAGAGACTATTTAGATAAGGCACTTAAAGCAAGCCATACTTTGGAACTTAAAGTTGCCGATGTCTTAGCTACTCTTACCCGATTCAGTGCCGAAACCATTGCAGAAGCTATTCTAGAAGTAACCGAAAAAAGAGTAGCCAAAAACGACTCAACTTCTATTTATGTCTCTGGCGGAGGAATTCATAATCCATTATTAATGATGTATTTAAACGAATTACTCCCTTATTCTGTTCAACCTATTCAACTTTTAGGAATTGACGGCGATGCCAAAGAAGCCTTGCTTTTTGCGCTATTAGCTAATGAATGTGTCGCTGGAACATTAAACAATTCCCAAAAATCCAATTCAATCCCTATAATTAGCATGGGAAAAACCTCATTTCCTTCATAATTTTACTTACTAAAAAATTAAAAGTATGTAAGTTATCGTGTTTTTTTTCCTCTAACTAAAAAACTCTTATTTAGCTAAAAAATTCAAAAAGTAGATGTACGTAAGAATTAAACTCATATTAATTAAATAAAATTATTATATAAAATTGATTTTTATATTTAATTTCCTATCAATTATGTTAAATTTTAACATTTGTATGATATCTTAATAAATGAACAAGAATTAAGATTTGATATTATTGTAACTTTAATGTAACAAAAAAAGCCAACGTTCATCTGGTAAGCCAAACAGAGCTTCTGCATTCCGACCCGAAAAAAGAATTCTTATTTAAACACCAATTCTTTCCTACTCCATGCCTTCTTTATTTATTGTATAAACTTAAAGCATATGAAATGGATAATAAAAAAGAAATCAACAGTTTTAATTGTTATTTATCAAATCCAAAGAACTACAAAAAAATTGTAGCACTTGATAGTGAGATGGATACTTTTATAAATACCAAAAAAAAACTTACTTCTGAAATTAATGATTTAAGAAAATCATTAGCTGATTTACAAATAGAAAAAGAAAATTTAAGTATACAATTACTTCAACAATTTAAAGAGTTGAAAAGATCGGAAAAAACACTTAAAAATGACATCCACAAAGGTTTGGAAAAAATCATGTTTACCATATCACATAAAGTTCGATTACCACTTACAAATATATTAGGGCTTGCCAATTTATTAACCACTATAGGTAACACCCTCGAAGAAAACTTAGAATTCATTGAACTAATTAAGGATTCTGCAAAAGATTTAGACAAAATTACTAAGGAACTTAGTTCTTTTATATATGAACTCGATCACAAAAAGGAAAACCATTCCACCAGGTGAAAAACATTAACTCATAACTCAAAAAAATGCTCAAAACACAAACTTAAAACCCAAAAAACATGAAAACATTAATTTTATTACTAGTAAGCGCCATCGCATTTGCACAAAGCGACAAAGAAAATTACCTTTCTTTTTCTGGCGCATTAGACGCACGAAACTTGATTTCTGGGAGCGACCCTACGAATGATAAAAGTGGTTTAAATTATCTTTTACAATTTGCAATGGTCTCAAGAAATTTTGAAATTAATGTCGGTTATGAACGTTTCTCTATGATTCAATATAGTAAAAACACTATTGGTTTTGGGTATCACATTCCACTATATGCCAGAATTGGTGCTATGAATATTAAATCAACTATAATTCCATCTATAGAACCTACGCTAATCAATAGATGGGGAAATTGGGGTGGTGGTATCTCTTTTGAACAAAAAAGTTCTCATTTAACTGTAGGGGCTAATCTTGCCTATCGCATTCATATCTCTGATTCAATTGCTGTAGAATATATGTTCAATGCTTTACCAAGAGTAGACATTAACACCATGTATGGAAATGCCAATTGGAAAGATAGAAAAAGCACGAACGGAATTCCTATAGTAGGAAGTAATTACATAAAATTAGTATACAAAATAGGTAAATAAATACAATTCCAAAATAATAAATAACCAACTTATTATTTACCTTTTTTGCCCAAAAATAAAACCACTTTCTTGCAAGACTTGAATGTGGTTTTATTTTTTTGTTTTAGTCAACTTCTCCATTTTATTTAACTCCAAAATTCAAATAGAAAATCACACTAATAATCAACCCACATAGCGTTCTTGGGAATTTATTGGTGTAGAATTCGCTTTTCTTAAGTAAAAAAAACTATTTTTGAAGGCATTATAAACGAACGCATAATGACCAAAAATAATTTCTTACTTCCCTTATTTGTTCTCTTTATAGTTACAGTCACTAATGGGATTGCTCAAAAAAATGATCATTTCCCTAAAAACGAATTCAGAGGCGTTTGGATTGCAACGGTGGTGAATATCGATTGGCCAAAAAAAAACAACGATTCGGTTCAAAAACAAAAAGCGGATTATTTACAAATTTTAGATACCTATCAAAAACTAAACTACAACGCTGTTATTGTTCAAATTCGAAGTGTTGGCGATGCTTTTTATCCTTCGCAATTAGCACCTTGGTCTCGCTTTTTGACAGGAAAAGAAGGAAAAGAACCTACTCCATATTACGACACCTTAGAATGGATGATTGACGAAGCCCACAAGAGAGGATTTGAATTTCACGCTTGGCTTAATCCCTATCGTGCCACTTTCGACTTGAATAAAGCGCAACTTAGCCCTAATCACGATATTTTTAAGTACCCACAATGGATGATTACTTATGGTGGGAAAATGTATTATAACCCAGCATTACCAGAAGTTCAAAATCATTTAGTAAAGGTGGTTGAAGAAGTTGTAATGAAATACGATATTGATGCCATTCATTTTGATGACTATTTTTATCCTTATAAAATTAAAGGAGAAGAATTTAACGATGTAGAATCTTTCAAAAAATACGGAAATGGAATGAATCTCGAAGATTGGCGTAGAAACAATGTAACTACATTTGTAAAAAGCATTCACTCTGCCATTAAGAATCACAAACCTTGGGTACAATTTGGCATTAGCCCTTTTGGTGTTTGGAGAAATAAATCGATGGACCCTAAAGGTTCCGATACACAATCAGGACAAACCAATTATGATGATTTGTATGCAGACCCTATTCTTTGGATGCAGAACAAATGGATCGATTATCTTTTGCCTCAATTGTATTGGAGTATTGACCACAAAACGGCTTCTTATGCAAAACTACTAAAATGGTGGTCAGAAAACACCAATGGTGTTAATCTTTATATGGGCAACAGCACCTACAAAATCAAAGGTGATTCGGATAAAAAGTGGAATAACATTCACGAAATTCCTAACCAAATTGATTTGACCAGAAGCTATCATAACGTACAAGGAAATGCCTTTTACAGTGCCAAATGGTTTATCAATACTCATCAAGACGTGACACAATTGCTACAAAATCATCAGTATAAATATCCTGCAATTCCGTTGCCTGTTCCCAATTCAAAACACGTCGTAATAGATACACCTGTAGTTAATAAAATTGAAATCGATTCGGTCAATTGCACTTTTACTTTACAAATGCCTTTGAATACCAAAATTCGTTATGTAGTGGTGTATGGTGCCAAAAGAGATTCAAAAATTGATGTTCAAGAAGCTAGTCAAATTATGACTAAATATTTTGTCGACCCAAAAGCAACGATAATCAATTTTAGCATTCCGCTAAGTGACATAGACAAAAACAAAGCTTTTGCTCTTACTTTCATTGACTTTTATGGCAATGAAAGCAAAGAAACCATCATTGATTTACCCAAAGAAGACTAACCCAACCTTTTCTACCATTCTATGAAATCAGAAAAAAATCCTTGGTATTGGATACCACTTTTGAATTTTGCATCAGGTTTTCCGTATGCCATAATCATATCTGTATCTGTTTTGATGTACAAAAATTTAGGCATCAGCAATGAAGATATTGGAATGTATACTAGCTTACTATACTTGCCTTGGGTGATTAAACCACTTTGGAGTCCTTTCATTGATTTGCACGCTACCAAAAGAAAATGGTTTTTGGCGATGCAATTGGTCATTTCGATTGCTTTTTTAATCGTTGGATTAACCATTCCGATGCAACATTTTTTTGTATTGAGTTTGGCTTTATTTTGGGTTGGTGCTTTTGCATCTGCGTCTAATGACGTAGCTATTGATGGGTTTTACTTGTTGGCGCTAACCAAAGACAAACAATCTTTTTTCTTAGGCATTCGAAGCACTTTTTACCGTTTATCGATGCTTACTGCCAATGGTGTAATTGTACTTTTGGCTGGATTTTTAGAAGAAAAATACGGAGACAAAAGCAAAGCTTGGTCTTATACTATGCTCGTGGTGGCTTTGATTATGATTTTCATCACGGTCTACAACTTTTTTATGACACCAAACCCTGAAATCGAACAAGAATACATAAAAAGCAATGCCAATCATAAAGGAAGTTTTACCGAAGTATTCGCTACTTTTTTCCAAAAGAAACAAATTGGATTAATTCTTACGTTTATATTAGTATATCGATTGGGAGAATCTCAATTAATGAAGATGCTTTCTCCTTTTTTGGTTGATGATGTAGCCAAAGGCGGAATGGGATTAAGTACCGAAGATGTTGGGATTATTTACGGAACCTTTGGAGTAGCCGCTCTAGTTATTGGCGGAATCATTGGCGGAATCGTCATCTCAAGAGACGGTTTAGGAAAGTGGATGCTCCCAATGATTTTAACGATGCATTTGCCAATTATTGGGTTTGTTCTTTTAGCCCATTTTCATCCTAGCTCTGTACTCTATATTTACATCACTGTAGTTTTGGAGCAGTTTGGTTATGGCTTTGGTTTTGCGGCTTTCTTAATGTATTTGATTTACGTAGCCGAAGGAGAATCCAAAACTTCCCACTACTCTATTGCTACTGGATTTATGGCTTTAGGAATGATGCTTCCCGGAATGGCAAGTGGTTACATTCAAGAATATTTAGGCTATGGTAACTTCTTTATTTGGGTGTTTTTAGCAACAATTCCAGGGATTATTTTATCTCGCTTTTTGATTTTCCCTTATGATTTTGGGAAAAAAGAAACAGAAAAACAGTAATACAAGGTATGACAACCCAACAAAAAATAGGACAATTCTTTTTTCCCGCCGTATTTATTAACGACAGCGAGGAAAACATTCAGGCAACAGAACATTTAATTCGTGAATACAATATTGGCGGCTTAACCTTTTTTCACAGTCGAGCTAGTGCGGCTACCAATTATGAAGGCAACAAAAAAATTGAATCCAATGATGAGAGTTACGAACGATTAAAAGCCTTAATTATACGTTACCAAAAAGCGGCAAAAACACCGCTTTTAATGAGTATAGATGCAGAATGGGGCTTGGCAATGCGCGTGGAAAAAACACCTCAATATCCTTATGCCATTACACTTGGAGCTATTCCTGTAGCGGATAAAGAATTGGTCTATGAAATAGGAAAACAAATTGGAAAGGACTTAAAATCGGCTGGTATTCATTACAACTTAGCTCCTTTGGCAGACATTAATACCGACCCAAACAATCCTGTAATTGGATATCGTTCTTTTGGAGAAGACAAAAACAAAGTCGGCACCTTTGCTTTGGAATATTTAAGAGGAATGACAGCTGCGGGAATTTTGGGTTGCTTAAAACACTTCCCAGGTCACGGCAATACAAATGTGGACTCGCATTTAGGATTACCCGTTCTGAATGAAAACTTGGACGAATTACTGTCGAATGAATTAGTTCCTTTCATTAAAGGAATTGAAAACAAGGTCGACTCCATAATGATTGGTCATTTGGCTGTGCCTGCTCTGAACAATGGAGCAGATACTTCGGCTACACTTTCAAAAGCAGTGATTGAAGGCTTACTAAGAGAGCGATTGGGATACGACGGTTTGGTCATTTCGGATGCGCTGAATATGCATAGTGTTTCCAAACTATACCCAACTAAAGGAATATTGGAATGGGAAGCTTTTAATGCTGGAAACGATGTGTTGTGCTTTGCAGAAAATGTATCCGAAGGGATTCAGGAAATTTTAAAAAGAGCTGATATTTCTAGAATTGAAGCTAGTTTTGACCGTATTTGGAAATGCAAAGTACAAGCTGAATTGATTACCGATAGCAAATTTGAAGCCACTGATTTAGACTGGAAAACTACAACTGTAATCAACCAAAAATGTGCTGAAAAAGCGATTACTTTGGTCAAAAAAGACAGCACCTCTTCTATATCTGATTTTGTCAGCAATGGTGGACGTGTGGCAAAAGTGAGTGTATATAGAGAAAGTGACAATCCATTTTTTGAAGGATTAGAAAATACGATTCAGGGAGATTCCTTTTCGATTGCATTGGGAGAGGAAAATCTGGAGGAAAAACTAAAGGCGATAGACAAATATGACACTTTGATGATTGCTTTATTTGTACCGAAAGCCAAACCATTGGCTAATTTTGAGATTGAAGATGCGACTATTACTTGGCTAAGTGAAGTGGTATTGACTAAAAAAGTGGTCTTGCATTTGTTTGGAAATCCGTATGCGCTGCAAGTGCTTCCGAATATTTTGGCTGCCAAAATTGTTGTGGTAGCGTACCAAGACCTTAAGGAATTTCAAGAAGTTGCCGCTCAAAAAATAACATTGAACCAAGCATACGAAGGAACTTTGCCTGTGACTTTATTTTTGAAATAACTAAATGTAAAAAAATAGAGAGAGGCTGTCCTTTTCGGACAGCCTCTTTTGGGATCTAAGACTAAAGCCTCACTTTTGCCAAAACCATGTTGTATGATGTGCTAATAATCATCATTTATTACCTGCAATTCATATAACAAGAGGATAAAACAATGGCTATTGGACCTCCTCCAAAAACTCCTACCGCCAATGCAATTGATGCGGGTAAAGACATGCCCCATGAAAAAAATGCTAATAAAAATGCAGTTATTACAGCAACACCTATTGCAACCCAAGTATACCATTTTAATTTACCTTTAACACAATTTTTGAAACAAGCATAATTAAAAGCCATAATATAAAATTTTAAATATAATGCTTACTCTATTCAGTTTTCGGCTTACCTGTCTTACTCTTTATAGGATTTTCAGAATTCTCCTGTTTATTAATGCAAAGTAAAATATTTACAAAAGTTATTTGATCAGGTAAAACACCCTTTTTTAGCCAGTATTTTAACGGTATTACGGTCTGTTTTTCAATTTCATTATCACAAATAGCATAAAAAAAGCTCTAGACGATAGTCCATGGCTTTTTTTATCTTTTGCCCACAAGAAAGCCATTGCTGCTTTTTAGCCCCGATGGGAGCGGCATCCTTGATTGCCGGGGTTCGGCAAGCAAGATATAGCGTACAGCGGGACTTTGTTTCCAAAAAGACTAAAGTATCCCGCTCCTAAAAATTAGCCCAAATAGACCTACAAACTACTCGTTATCAATATTTTAAATTATCTACAACGTTTTCGTTAAAAACTGTTATTTTTTTACAAAATAAGCAACTCCTATCCGATTATAGTTAATTATAATTAAAACTTTGAGCAACTCGGATACTTACTAATTACCTTTGCCGAACAGAAATAAACAAAATTTTAAATCATAATCATTATGTCATTAGTAGGTAAAAAATTTCCAAGTATTGCGGTTGATGCTATCTCTGAAATGGGAGACAATTTGAAAATCAACATTTTTGAAGAAGCAGTAAACAACAACAAAAAAGTATTGTTGTTCTGGTACCCAAAAGATTTCACTTTTGTATGTCCAACAGAATTACACGCTTTTCAAGCCGCTTTACCAGAATTTGAAAAAAGAAATACAATTGTAATTGGTGCTTCTTGCGATACTAACGAAGTACACTTTGCTTGGTTGAACACACCAAAAAACAATGGTGGTATCGAGGGAGTAACGTATCCAATCTTGGCTGATACTAACAGAAACTTGGCAAACATTCTTGGTATTTTGGATATCGAATCTACTAGCTACAGCGAAGAAACAGATTCTGTAATCCTTGAAGGTTCTAACGTAACTTACAGAGCTACTTATTTGATTGACGAAACTGGAAAAATTTTCCACGAAAGTGTTAACGATATGCCATTAGGTCGTAACGTAAACGAATACTTGCGTATGGTAGATGCTTACACACACATTCAAGTAAAAGGTGAAGTTTGTCCTGCTAACTGGGAAGCTGGTAAAGAAGCGATGAGTGCAGATAGAAAAAGTACTGCTGAATACTTAAGCTTAAACTAATTTTAGAAAGACTCTAAGTTACTAAGTTGCTAAGATTAAAAACTTAGAAACTTAGAGCCTTATCAACTTTAAATAAAAAATTATGTTAATCGAATTAAACGAAGATACGTTAGGTGCTTTGGTAGCACAAAACGAAAAAGTAGTGGTTCAATATTCGGCTTCTTGGTGTGGTAATTGTAGAATTATGAAGCCAAAATTCAAAAAAATGGCCACTGAAAACGAAAATCTAACGTTTGTTTTGGTGGATGCTGAAAATTCACCTGAATCTAGAAAGTTAGCCAATGTGAGTAACCTACCTACTTTTGCAACGTTTGTTGGAGGAAAATTAGTAAACGAAACACAGACTAACAAAGCAGAAGTTTTAGCCGATTTAGTAAAAGAAATCGCTTAAGAAAACGAATTACTCCTCCTTACAATTATTTCCAATCTTTATACATTTATTCCAATGAAATTACCTGTTATCAAACACCTGACTCAATTTATAGAAGAAAACGATCAAGATTACATCATTGAAACTATAGAAGTTTTAGAAGCACTTACAGAAGTTCCTTCTTTGAAAGACGAAGAGTTGGATGTGATAGGCGAATTGATTTCGAATATGTATGGCGCTTTGGAAGTGAATAAAATGGTGAAAACAGGTACTGATAAGAAAGAAGCTTTGAACACGTTTATGAAGCGTGTTTTGGGATCGATCGATAAATAAGTTCTGTTTTATAAAATATCAAAAAGCCTGCAAAGACAAAGTTTTTGCAGGCTCTTTAGTTATATGAAATTGGAAAAAATTATTCCATTTCTTGAAGTAATTCTACTTTTAGTGCTTCGGTCTCGTAAGTATCCGTATCGAATTTAGGTGCTGTAGATGCTTTTAAGGCATTGAAACGTTCTAGCGCTTCCGTTTCATCTTCTTCTCCACTAAAATAAGGAAAAACGTCCATAATAGGAGATTCGGATATAGCTGGGATCGTGTATTCGCCCATGGTGTTTTTCATCGCAATAGTCGTATTGTCAAACGCTTCTTTTACATCATTAGCTTGTACCAAAAGATACATATTGGTCTTGCGTTCTTTACCACTTTCTTCATCAAAAGCCAATAAAGACACTTTGGATTTGAACCAGCGATCAGCATTTTCAAAAGGATGAATTTCGGCATAATTGCCCACTTTTATGTTGGTAATCTTGAACTCTTCACTGATGTAAGCCGCCATTTCTTCGTTGATTCTTTTTTCAGCCTCGGTATAGGATAAGGCATCTACCAAATAAGGTTCGGTGGTAATCTTTTGTCCGCCAGTTTCATCGGTTTTTCTGTACTTTACTTTGCATTCGTACCAAATTGTGCTCATCTTGATTTTTTTTTAGGGAGCCAAAGATAGATTTTCACGCCAAAAAAAGGAACGATTCTACAAATAGATATTCACAATTTTACAGTTGCAAGTGTAGTATCCAAATAACCAACCTATTAAAGATAAAACAACTAGTCAAACTTTGTTGAATGACAGAAATCAGGCTTGCTATTCCGAATTCTTTCTCCCAAAAAACGATATATATTCGTAATTTTGCCACCTCATTACAAAAGAATAAAAAACATACTTATGGCTACATTTAGCAAAAAACTATCTTTTCGATGGTCAGATTTAGACCCCAATTTTCACATGCGACATAGTGCTTATTACGATTTTGGTGCGCAACATCGTATCGAAATTTTAGAAGAATTAGGCTTAACCTTACGCGTGATGAAAACGGAGCATTTTGGTCCTGTTTTATTTAGAGAAGAATGTGTTTTTAGAAAAGAGATTAACCTTTCGGATACCATTGTTATGCAAACTAAAATTGCAAAAATGAAGCCTGATGCTTCGCGTTGGTCTATCGTACATGAATTTTACCGTGACGAAGTTTTGTGTGCTACCATAACTGTAGATGGTGCTTGGATGGATACCAAATTAAGAAAACTAGCCCAACCTACACCTCAAATTGTTGTCGATGCATTGAATTCGTTTCCAAAAACAGCCGATTTTATTTCACTTTAATACAAAAACTTATGTTTACAATTGCTCAAATTAAAGCGGCGCATGCTAAAGTTAAATCAGGTACCGATTTTCCAGCATATATTCAAGATTTAATCAATTTGGGGGTTATTGGCTATGATACTTTTGTTGCCGATGGTCACGTAGAATATTTTGGCATAAACAACTACAGAACAACTGCAACAGAAACCTATGATTCTTTGGCAGTAGCTAATTCAGCAAATAAAGAAAGATTTATAGAGTTTTTAGTAATGCACCAAGAAGGTCAAACCGATTATTTGACTTTTTGCAAACAAGCTGCTCAATGCGGGATAGCACAATGGACCGTAAATATCATCGAAAAAACGTGTACGTATTTTGACAACAACCAGAACAGTATTCTGATTGAGAAAATACCTCTTTAATAGAAAAAGGACTTGTATTTAAAATACAAGTCCTTTTTGTTTATTCTTCTTCGCTAGTTTCGTGCGTCTTGCAGTAATTGCGCCATCTATCGATACAATCCTGAAAATCAGCAGGAATTTCCGTGTCGAAACGCATCATTTCTCCAGTCGTTGGATGAACAAAACCTAAGGTTTTGGCATGCAAAGCTTGTCTTGGCAAGGCTTTAAAGCAATTTTCTATAAACTGCTTGTATTTTGTAAACGTTGTCCCTTTAAGTATTAAATGCCCTCCATAACGTTCGTCATTGAACAACGGATGACCAATGTGTTTCATGTGTGCTCTAATCTGGTGAGTTCTTCCTGTTTCTAACTGACAAGAAATCAAAGTAACATAACCAAATCGCTCTAACACTTTATAATGAGTAATAGCTGGTTTCCCAATTTCTGGATCATCAAAAACAGCCATTTGCATTCTATCTTTTAAGTGACGTGCTAGGTTCCCTTCAATGATTCCGCTATCAGCAACAACATTTCCCCAAACCAAAGCAATATATTCACGTTCTGTAGTTTTGGCCTCAAATTGTTTCGCTAAATGCGTCATAGCCGCTTCTGTTTTTGCTACTACTAGCAATCCTGAAGTGTCTTTATCAATGCGATGCACCAATCCGGGGCGTTCGCTACTATTCATTGGCAAATTATCAAAATGATGCGCCAAGGCATTCACTAAAGTACCAGTATAGTTACCGTGACCAGGATGTACCACCATTCCCGGATCTTTATTCACCAATAACAAAGCAGCATCTTCATATACAATATTTATTGGAAGATCTTCTGGCAAAATATGATTTTCAAAAGGAGGATGTGTCAACATTACGGTTATCACATCAAACGGCTTTACTTTGTAATTGGATTTTACCGGAATATCATTTACAAAGATATTCCCATCCGTAGCGGCATTCTGAATTTTATTTCGTGTAGCATTCTGAATCAAGTTCATCAAATACTTATCGATTCTCAAAATGGCTTGCCCCTTAGGAACCTCAAATCGATAATGCTCAAATAACTCGTCTTCTAAGTCTAGTGTTTCTGTATTATTGTTCATTCACAGGTGTTTCTGATTCTACTGCAGGAGCTTGTAAACTGTCTTTGGCCGCTTCATCTTCATAAGTAGCTTTTCCATCTCCTAAAACCAAATCAATTTTAGAGGCTTTTAAAACTCGATCTCCAGCTTTTAGATTTCTACCTTTAAAGCGCATTTCAAGAACCATATCTTTGGCTAAATTTGGTATATAAGTAACTGTTCCAGCTTCTAATCCCAGTGCTTTAAGAGTTGGCACTGCCTCGCGATAAGTCTTCTCTATCAAATTTGGAATTCGGATGGAAGAAAAACCAGAAGAATTAATTTTGAGATATACTTTTCGCCCCACTTTCACTTTGGTTCCTGGCAATGGGTCTTGCTCTACCACACTAAATTTTGGATAATCATCACGGTAATCTACGCTATCTAAAAGCTCATAATCAAGATCCAAATCATCCAACTTCTCTTCTACTTGCTCTTCGGTTAGTTTAGCTAAATTCGGAACCGCAATTTCATGCCCATGATCGGTCGTAAATGTTAACCAATGCATAAACAAATAGGCCAAAACAGCAATAATAGCAATAGCTATAAACAATTGCCCGAAAAAAACGCGACTAGTAAGATACTTACGTAAACTCATAAATTAATTTTTAAGAAGCAACAAAGATAAAGGTATTTCGTTTCAAAAAAAATGATAATTTTGTTTTGAATACGTTTAATCTTTTGATCGATTAAACGATTAACCGATTAAACATTTAAAATGAAAAATATTGCTATCATCATGGGAGGCTATTCTAGCGAATACAAAATCTCTCTAATCAGCGGAAATGTAGTTTATCAAACCCTTGACAAAACCAAGTATACTGGATTTAGAATACACATTTTTAAAGAAAAATGGGTGTATGTAGATGCAAATGATACCGAATTCCCAATCGATCGCAATGATTTTTCAGTAACTGTAAACGGAATAAAAATCACCTTTGACTGTGTGTTCAATGCCATACACGGAACGCCTGGGGAAGATGGATTACTACAAGCCTATTTTGAACTTTTGGGTATCCCACAAACGGCTTGTGATTATTATCAAGCAGCGCTAACTTTCAACAAAAGAGACCTTTTATCGGTTTTAAAACCTTATGGTATCAAAACCGCAACTTCTTATTACCTGAACAAAGGCGACCTTATAAATACTGCCGAAATCGTAAAAAAAGTAGGATTACCTTGCTTCGTAAAACCTAATAAAGCGGGATCTAGTTTTGGAATTTCTAAAGTAAAAACAGAAGCTGAACTTCCTATCGCTATCGAAATTGCTTATAAAGAAGATAACGAAATCATCATCGAAAGTTTCTTAGATGGAACCGAAGTATCGGTTGGTGTAATTAACTACCAAGGAAAAATCACTGTCTTGCCTATCACCGAAATTGTTTCTGAAAATGATTTCTTTGATTACGAAGCCAAATACGAAGGAAAATCGCAAGAAATTACTCCAGCTCGTATTTCTGATGAAATGACTCAGAAAGTAGGTGACATTGCAAAACGCGCCTATGAAGTTTTGAAAATGAAAGGCTTCTCAAGAAGTGAATTCATAATTGTGGATGGAGAACCGCACATGCTAGAAATGAACACTATTCCTGGTCTAACTACCGAAAGTTTGATTCCACAACAAGCGAGAGCTGCTGGAATTTCATTAGAAGATTTGTTTACTAATGCTATTGAGTTAGCACTTAATTAAGTTTCTGAGTGGCTAAGATTCTAAGCCACTAAGTTCTTAGCCACTCACAACCACACAAAAAAAATGAAAAAAGCCATATTCCCAGGATCTTTTGACCCGATAACCTTAGGACATGAAGACATTATCAAAAGAGGAATTTCCCTTTTTGATGAAATCGTAATTGCCATTGGGGTGAATGCCGAAAAAAAATACATGTTTTCATTAGACGAAAGAAAACGCTTCATCGAAGAGACTTTCAAAAACGAACCTAAAGTAACCGTTATCACTTATGAAGGATTAACAATCGATTTGTGTCACAAACTCAACGCCAATTTCATTTTGAGAGGGCTACGCAATCCTGCCGACTTCGAATTCGAAAAAGCCATTGCGCATACCAATCGTCGACTGTCTAAAATAGAAACTGTCTTTTTATTAACTGCAGCTCGAACTTCCTATATCAGTTCTAGTATTGTACGTGATGTTATTCGAAACCACGGCGAATATGAAATGCTAGTTCCTGATGCGGTAAGAGTAAAATTACACAAATAGCAACAATCCGGCTAACAAGTTGTAGAAGCTTTTAATTAGCCCTATTTTTGCAAAATAATTAAGAATACTAAAATGAGTATAGAAAGAGAATTAAACAAACGCAGTGGAGGAAAATGTGAACTTTCAGGTGTTACCGAAGATTTAAAAGTATATCAAATTCTTCCCACTCGAAAAGGTGGACTAGATGAAAGTGTTTTAATCAACGCTACGCTTATTGACCAAATAGAAAATCCTGAAAAAATGGATATTAATCTTTGGCGATGTCTAAATGACAGCATGTGGAACGAACACCTTCCGGTTCAAGTTCTTTCTTGGCGAATGTTGAGTAGATTGCGCAATCAAGAATTACTAGATCAAATGTATCTAGATGAAGATGATTTAGCATGGGCTCAAGCTACTGGCGAGGGAGATGAGGACGAAAACAAAATCATTCACAGAGACAGCAACGGGGTAATATTAGAACACGGAGATTCTGTAGTTTTAATTAAAGATTTGAAAGTAAAAGGTTCTAGTATGGTGGCCAAACAAGGAACAGCTGTAAGAAACATTCGTTTGGATCATGAAAATGCAGAATATATTGAAGGAAAAGTTGACGGACAACAAATCGTCATCATCACTCAATATGTAAAGAAGATATAACTCTAGTTATTTCACATAAAAAAAGTCTATTCTCATCAAGAATAGACTTTTTTATTTACTTCTTATCCTAACTTAGGATTAAACTTTTTGGAACAATTTATCCACTTGTTCTGGAGTTAATGGCTCAGAAATGTTATTAGAAACACCTTCTTTGCTCGACACCATAAATTGAACTGTTACTTTTCCTGGACCTGCCGAATTGTAATGTAACCAAACGTAGTTACTTGGTAATTCTAATTTAATGTCGCTCAAAGGAGAAGCACCAAATCCATTGTTGATGATGGTATGCAAACTGTTATAAGCATTATCTACATCTTTAAATGTAAACTTTTTTACACCAGCAGCTTCTTCTTCATTTTGCATACTAGCATAATAAACAGTGTACTCATCACCCATTTTTTGGATGTAAAAATTAGAATTTACTCGTCCTAACTTTTCTACAGGTACAGTTTGAATTACCTTAATTTGACCAAAAGTCACTAAACTAAACAGCAAAATAGCAATCGTAATAATTTTTTTCATAATTAATTTGGGGTTTATTATTCAACCCTAAAAAAACGGAATAAATGTGAAAAATTACAATTACCAATTTTAATTTATCAACAATAAAAAATAAAAATTCTTAAAAACTATATAGAAATCTAAAAATCAAACAGTTAAAAACTACTCTTCCTCTTTTTTAATTACTTTTCTAGCCACTTCAATCTTGAATTTTTTACCCTTCATTTTTTCCTCTTTTACCAAATGAAGCAATTCTTTGACTTTATTATATTTTACAGCGGCAAAGGAGATAAAATCTTTGACTTCAATCAAACCTAAATCACCTTTTTCCAATTTTCCTTTTTGAGAAAAGAACCCTACAATATCAATTTTATTGAGTTTATTCTTTTTACCACCACTAATATAAATGGTTTGAAATTGAGGTGGTTTTGGCAAAACCACATTGGAACTTACTTCCATTACTGGCATGGTGTAATCAATATAATCGAGTTTCTTTTCACTTTCATTTACAATTAAATAAGCCGTTCCTGAAGCCAACATACGTGCTGTTCGCCCATTTCTGTGTGTAAACTCTTCTTCCTTTAAAGGCAAATGATAATGAATAACATGCTTCATTTCTGGAATATCCAATCCGCGAGCTGCTAAATCGGTAGTGATTAAGTAACTCATACTTCCGTTTCTAAACTGAATCAAAGCACGTTCCCGTTCTTCTTGATCCATTCCTCCATGATAGTATGTGGCATAAATCCCTTTTTCATTCAGCGTATCACTTATGCGCTCCGCAGCATCGCGATGGTTGCAAAAAACAATCGCCGCTTCCGATTTCAAAGAGCAAATTAATTGAAATAAAGTCATGAGTTTGTCCTTGTCTTTTGAAACAACCATTTGTAACGAAAGATTATTTTCTTCTTTATTTTCAGGAATAAAGTCCAATACCAAAGGATTCACTACTCTAGTATATTTAGGAATTTCGATTCCCGAAGTAGCCGAAACCAAGACTCTTTTATTGAGTTTTATTAATTTTCCAATCACAAACGACATTTGTTCATGAAATCCGAGTTGCAAGGACTTATCAAATTCATCCAAAACCAGCGTCTGAATTTTATCCAAACGAAAAGTACCACGATCTATATGATCAGCGATTCGGCCAGGAGTACCAATCAAAATTGCAGGTGGGTTACTTAAATTTTTAATTTCGGTATCGATAGAATGGCCTCCATAACATACATTTACTTTGTAACCTGTGCTCATTTTTTTCCATACTTGTTCGATTTGCAATCCCAATTCACGAGAAGGAACCAAAATTAAACATTGAACCGAAAGAATTTCGGGTTGTAACAACTCAAAAATAGGCAATAAAAAAGCCAATGTTTTCCCTGATCCAGTTGGTGAGAGTAGTAAAACATTGTTTTCATTAATAATAGCATCATGCGATACTTCTTGCATCTCATTAAGGTCTGAAATCCCTAAATTGGCAAGAATCGGTTTAAAATTGTGCGGTGTATTCATGGTGCAAAAGTAGTTAAAATAGTTGTCAGTGCCTATTTTAAGCGATTAGCATCGTTGTACCAATCAAAATATAAGAGAAATAAGTATATTTGATTTTTGCTCAAATAACACAAATACATGAAATTCATACCTACACTGTTTCTATTCTTTACACTTTCTATCGTTGCTCAAAAAAACAATAAATACGATACTTTTTTCGAAAAAGGAAATGGAAACCAATCAGCTACTTACGAAGAAACTATTCGATATTACCAACTCTTGGCTGCTGATTTTAGCACCATCAAAATTCAAGAAATGGGTTTGACCGATAGTGGTAAGCCTTTGCATATTGTTATCTTTAATCCTGAAAAAGAGTTTGATTTTAAAACAATTAAAAACAATAAAGCTGTCTTATTAATAAATAATGGAATTCATGCCGGAGAACCAGACGGCATTGATGCCAGTATGCAATTGTATCGTGACTTGGCCTTAGGCAAAATTAAAGCGCCTAAAAATACCGTTTTGGTGTGCATTCCAGTATATAACATTGGTGGAGCCTTGAACCGAAATACGAGTTCAAGAGCCAATCAAAATGGTCCAGAAGAATATGGTTTTAGAGGTAATGCCAGAAATTATGATTTGAATCGCGATTTTATAAAATCAGATACCAAAAACACCAAAAGTTTTGTTGAAATTTTTCATTTAACAAATCCTGATGTTTTTATTGATAACCATGTGAGTAATGGCTCGGATTATCAATATAAATTGACCTACATCATGACCCAACACAACAAATTAGGAACTGTTTTGGGGAATTTTTTAAATGAAGAAATGATGCCTTCTATTGTAAATGATTTACAAAAAAAGAAAATAGAAAGTACACCCTATGTGAATACGTTCTCCGACACACCTGACAAAGGTTTTGGTCAGTTTTTTGAAAGTCCTCGTTACACCACAGGCTATACTTCATTATTCAATACCATCGGATTTGTTGTGGAAACGCACATGTTAAAAAAATATGCTGACAGAGTAAAAGTTACCTATGAGTACATGCGTTCAGCCATCGATTTTTCAGATACTAATTATCAAAAAATTAAAATGCTTCGCGTTCAGAATGAATCTCAATATTTACCCAATAAAAAATACACTATAAAATGGGAAATAGATACTACTAAAAAAACAACCATCCCTTTTTTAGGTTTTGACGCTAGTTACAAAAAAAGTGACGCTACCACAGGAAATCGCTTGTTTTATGATCGAACAAAACCCTACAAAAAAGAAGTTCCATTTATCAAAGACTACAAAGCTGTAAAAGAAATAGAAATTCCTAAATACTACGTTATTCCACAAGGTTTCTGGCCAGTAATTGACTTATTAAAACACAACGGCATCAGTATGAAACCGATAGAAAACGACACCCTAATAAACGTTGAACGTTATCGTATTGCAGATTATAAAACAACACTCAATGCCTACGAAGGTCATTATTTACATCGCAATACAACTATCAAGGCTTTTATAGAAAAAGTACCGTTCAGAAAAGGAGATTTTTTAATTTCGACTCAGCAAAAAGGAGTAAAATACCTTTTAGAAACACTCGAGCCAGAAGGAATTGATTCCTTCTTCAATTGGAATTTCTTTGACACACTATTGCAACAAAAAGAAGGCTATTCGGATTATGTTTTCGAAGATACAGCCGCTCAATTATTGAAAGACAACTCCAACTTGAAAACTGAATTTGAAACCTTAAAAGCAAAAGACGCTGCTTTCAATAAAAATCCAGAGGCGCAATTGGACTGGATTTATAAACATTCGGTTTATTATGAAAAGGCACACCTTAACTACCCCGTATATCGTATTTTATAACAAAAAAAAGCTCCTATTTTAGGAGCTTTTCTTCTTCAAATAACAATTTAATATTTTCATAAGAGTTTTTTAAGGCCTCTTTAATTTGCTCTGGATTCAGCCATGCTACTTTTTCAATACCTTCCTCTAATTGTCCTTGTGGAGTTCCCTCGAATTTGGACTGCATCTCAAACCAATGGGTAATTTTGAGTTTGTATTTACCATTACGCTTAAAAATATGATAGGTTTTTTGCAATTTTCTGGTGATAGACAGTTTATTTACGCCTGTTTCTTCCTCAACTTCACGCATCGCAGTAACTTCTATTTCCTCCCCTTTTTCAATTCCACCTTTGGGTAAATCCCATTTCCCATTTCTGAAAATAAATAAAACCTCGCCATTTTTATTGTAGACTAGCCCACCTCCTGCTTTACAAACTGGAATTTTAGCTTTTAATGTCTTCATTATTTCCCTTTCATCAGGATGATACAAATAAGCTTTTTGGATTTTATTTTGAAATATTTTGACTATAATACGCTCTACATCAATACTCTCCAAAAGAAATAATTCAAAATCAGTTTCTTTAGAGATTTGATTTGTCAAAAAAAGTGGTTTGTCGTTAACAAAAACTTTATACATTTGTATTATGATTTTTAATAAAGATACTGCCGAAAAAACAGCCGAATTGCTTTTGCAAATAAATGCAATTAAATTGAATCCCGGAAATCCTTTTACGTGGGCTTCAGGCTGGAAATCTCCAATTTATTGTGATAACCGTCTAATTCTTTCATTTCCAGTGATAAGAAATTATGTTAGAGACGAATTTTCTAAACATATTGAAAAACAATTTGGAAAACCAGATGTAATTGCTGGTGTAGCCACAGGCGCCATTGGTATTGGTATGCTTGTAGCAGAAAGCATGGGACTTCCTTTTGTATATGTTAGACCTGAGCCTAAAAAACATGGTAGACAAAACCAAATAGAAGGTTTTTTACAAAAAGGGCAAAATGTAGTAATTGTAGAAGATTTAATCAGTACTGGCGGAAGTAGCCTGCAAGCCTTTGAAGCACTAAAAGAAGCTGGTGCTATTGTAAAAGGTATGGCTGCCATATTTACTTATGGTTTTGACGTAGCCGAAGAAAACTTCAAAAATGCCAAACTAGATTTATATACCTTGAGTAATTACCAAAATTTACTCAATTTGGCGGTTGCAAAACAATACATTACCGAAAAAGAAGAAAGCACATTAAGAGAATGGAATGCTTCACCCTCAACCTGGGGTGTCTCAGAATAATACAATTTAACAGATAAAATAATGAATTTAGAAAGCCCAAAAGTTACTGTGTCAAAATCTGCTCAAGAACTATTTGATTTATTGACAGATGTCAGAAACTTTGAAAAATTAATGCCTGAAAATATTGCTAAATTTGAAGTAATAGGTGAAGATGCTTTTATTTTTGGATTGAAAGGAATGCCTGAAATCAAATTAAAAATGAAAGAAAAAGTAGCTCCAAACAAAGTAGTTCTAGGAGCAGCTAGCGACAAATTACCTTTTACACTTACTGCAGCGATTGATGCAGTATCAGAAGCTTCAAGTGAAGTTAAATTGGATTTTGAAGGCGAATTCAACCCCATGATGGCCATGATGATCAAAGGACCTATTGGTAAATTTATTGAAACATTAGCTACTAATATGACTAAATTTTAGTCTTATTTAAAACGGTTCAGAAAAGGGCAAAAAAATATTTTTTTTTTGCCCTTTTCTATTTTAATACAACATTTGAATTTCTTTAATATCAAATTCTTTGACACTGTCATCTTCTAAAAGTACCTGAAGCTTTCCTAATGGAGAAACTCCCTGTATAATGCCCATAAAATGCTCTCCATTTTCATCAGCAAAAGGCATTGGAACACCTTTCTTAAATAACATTTGCGTATAATCATTCCAAAAAAGAAGCTCATTATCATGCCATTGCTCAATATGTTGCTTTACTTTTTTTACTATTAATTGTAAAATCAATTCCCTATCAAACTCCACCCCACAAATCACTACTAATGAAGACGCTTTTGGCAAGCCTTCAAAATTGGTTTGATTTACATTTAATCCCAAACCAATAATAGATTCAATACTACCATCACTCTTGATACTATTTTCAATCAAAATGCCACCAATCTTCTTAGAATATGACATTATGTCGTTAGGCCATTTTATACTTAATTCGGGGACTTGGTAAGATTCTAAAGCCTCTATTACTGCTAGTGCAAAAGCAATATTTAAATGAAATAATTGGCTAACATCTTGAAAAACGTCCTTAACCAAAATACTCATAATGAGATTTTTACCTTGCTCAGACTGCCATTTATGGCCCATTTGTCCTTTGCCTTTAGTTTGTACTTCGGCAGTAACTACTGTAAAATTAACGGTTTCAGGAAGAACAGAAATACCTTTAAGGAAATCGTTTGTAGAATCTATGGCATCGAGTTTGATTAACTTCATTTACTGTTTTTTGAAAAACATA
The DNA here is from genome assembly GCA_963513565.1 of uncultured Flavobacterium sp. Taxonomy (GTDB): domain Bacteria; phylum Bacteroidota; class Bacteroidia; order Flavobacteriales; family Flavobacteriaceae; genus Flavobacterium. The sequence goes on from CAUPRE010000001.1 coordinate 130,454, forward strand.
ATTTAATATTATGTTAAGGTTCAAAAATAATCACAAAAAATGGTAACTTTACAAACTTATATTAAAAATAATTCATGGCGAAAAAGACTATTAATAATGATGTTTTGTTAGCAAACATCATCAAAGGAATCGAAGAGGTAAAAGGAAATGATATTGATATTCTTGATTTAAGAGAAATTGACACTGCCGTATGTGATTATTTCATAATTTGCAACGGTACTTCTAATACACAAGTAAACGCAATTGTCAATTCAATACAAAAAACAGTATCCAAAGAACTTAAAGACAAACCTTGGCATGTTGAAGGAACTGACAATGCAGAATGGGTGTTGATGGATTATGTGAATATTGTAGTTCACGTATTTCAAAAACACATTCGCGAGTACTACAACATTGAGAGTCTTTGGGGAGATGCCAAAATTACAACTATCGAAAACAAATACTAAAGAAACTTAACTTCTAATGGCTAAAGAGAATAATCCAAATTCCAATAAATTTAAAATAAGTCCTTGGTTAATTTACGCAGCGATACTTATCATTTTTCTATTAATAAACTTTGCAACTGGAGGCTCAAGCCTACAAGAAGCATCACAGTTAACTTCTTCTAAATTCAATAATTATTTAGAAAAAGGGCAGATTGAAAAAGTTATCGTTTACAATAAATCAGAAGCAGAGGTTTTCCTTACTTCAGCTGCATTGAAAGAAGCTACTCATCAAAAAGTAGCCAAAGATGTATTTGACAGACCTAATAAAGGACCACATTATACTCTAGAAATTGGTAATGACCAAATTTTTCAAACCAAATTAGAGAAAGCGGTAAAAGAAGGCAAACTAAAAGATTTTAATTTTTTACAAAAAAACAATTGGTCTGATATACTGATCAGTTTACTGCCTATCATCATCATTATTGGTGTATGGATTTTCATCATGCGAAAAATGTCTGGTGGCGGTGCTGGTGGTGGCGGTCAAATTTTCAACATCGGAAAATCCAAAGCTAAACTGTTTGACGAAAAAACTGATATCAAAACCACTTTCAAAGATGTTGCCGGCTTAGAAGGGGCAAAAGAAGAAATTCAAGAAATCGTTGAATTCTTAAAAAACCCTGAAAAATACACTAATCTAGGAGGTAAAATACCAAAAGGAGCCTTATTGGTAGGACCTCCAGGAACAGGAAAAACACTTTTAGCTAAAGCTGTTGCAGGTGAAGCTCAAGTACCATTCTTCTCGTTATCAGGTTCTGATTTTGTGGAAATGTTTGTTGGTGTAGGTGCATCACGTGTACGTGACTTATTCAAACAAGCCAAAGAAAAATCACCTGCGATTATTTTTATTGATGAAATTGATGCTGTAGGTAGAGCTAGAGGAAAAAGCAATATGTCCGGCGGAAATGACGAACGTGAAAACACCTTGAACCAGCTTTTGACCGAAATGGATGGTTTTGGAACCAACTCCAATGTAATTGTTTTGGCAGCAACTAACAGAGCTGATGTATTAGATAAAGCTTTAATGCGTGCAGGACGTTTTGATAGACAAATCTTTGTTGACCTTCCAGATATTCGCGAAAGAGCAGAAATTTTTGCGGTTCATTTAGCTCCAATTAAAAAGGTAGAAGGATTAGATTTAGACTTCTTAGCTAAGCAAACTCCTGGTTTTTCTGGAGCAGATATTGCCAATGTTTGTAACGAAGCCGCACTTATTGCTGCTCGTAATAACAAAACTGCTGTTGACAGACAAGATTTCTTAGATGCAGTAGATAGAATCATTGGTGGTTTAGAAAAGAAAAATAAAATCATCACTCCTGATGAAAAAAGAGCAATTGCTATACACGAAGCTGGTCATGCAACTGTAAGCTGGATGCTAGAACATGCTGCTCCGCTTATTAAAGTAACCATTGTCCCTCGTGGACAAAGTTTAGGAGCTGCTTGGTATTTGCCAGAAGAAAGACAAATCGTTAGAACAGATCAAATGTTAGACGAAATGTGTGCGACTATGGGTGGCAGAGCTGCAGAAAAAGTAACTTTCGACAGAATCTCAACAGGAGCTTTAAGCGATTTAGAAAAGGTAACTCGCCAAGCTAGAGCCATGGTAACTATTTACGGATTAAACGATAAAATAGGAAATGTAACTTATTATGATTCCACTGGTCAAAACGAGTATGGATTCTCAAAACCATATTCTGATGATACCGCCAAAATTATCGATACTGAAATTTCTGAATTAATTGAAGGTCAATACCAAAGAGCTATCAAAATATTAGAGGAAAACAAAGACAAATTGAACCAATTAGCAGATATTCTAATTGAAAAAGAAGTCATTTTCAAAGATGATTTAGAAACAATTTTCGGAAAGCGTTCTTTTGACCAAAATCTAGAAGAAACTGTTTCTTAAATAATTAAAATATAATTTATATATTTTTTAAAATCTTAATTCAAAATCAACTTTTGAATTAAGATTTTTTTATCTTTGACCGATTTCCAATAGATTATTAAGAATAGTAACCCAATATGAGTCTTTTCAGAAAATTTTTTAGTTCTGGTCAAACAAATTCAGATGATGAAAAAGAGATTAACAAGATCTCTTTTGAACAAAACATCCCTGTTGATGAACAGTTTATCTTTAATTTTAAAAGAAACGGTGGAAAATTTCTTTATTGCGATTCAATGTCGGAGGTAAAGGAACAATTTGAAAATATATTGGAGGAAAATGATTGGTTTGAAGGTGAAGCAATTTGTTATGAACCGACTTTATTTCCATTACTCAAAGAAAATAACATTCTATTTGACAAACCTCAAAATCCAAAATTTTTATTGGCAACTTGCGAAAATTTAGTTTCTGACGAAGGCTCAATTTCCTTCTCATCAAACCAAATTAAGCAAAAAAAACCAAATGAATTACCAGTAAACATGGTAATAATTGCACATACAAGTCAAATCATTTCTGGCAAAAGCGAAATTCTAAGTGCTATCAAAAACAAGTACAAAAGAGAATATCCTAGTAACATAACTACTATAAAATATTTCGAAAAAGCTCAAGAAGAAGATTTTACTCAGTATGGAAGTGCTGCTAAAAATTTATACCTTATACTACTAGAGGATCTATAATAATGAATGAAACGCTTAAAAGATCCTTATCTGGAGCTGTATATATCATTTTATTACTAGCTTCGATACTTTATTCTACTGAAAGTTTTTTTATACTATTTGGTGTTTTTTTGGTTATTGCTATTTATGAATTTTGTTCATTAGTACAAATTAATTCCATTTTACCCATTGTACTCGGTTCCATTTTATACACTTCTGTTACTTTATTGAGTCATTACAATATTGAAACAACCGAATTCCTAAACAGAGTATTCCAAACTCAATTAGATCTGACTCTAAACATTAAACAATTAGATTTGATTTTATTAGCAGTAACGCTTGTTGTTTCTATAAAATGTATCCTCTTTTTGTTTTATGATTCTGTACAAAAGGTAAGTACTTCTTCAAAATACTTATACTTATTAGGCTACGTCACTTTGCCCTTCATTTTCATAACTAAAATCTCATTTGGTGTTAATGATTACAACCCAAAAATCATTATTGGTTTGTTTATTTTGATTTGGACCAATGATACTTTTGCTTATATAGTTGGAAAATCCATGGGGAAACACAAATTATTCGAAAGGATTTCCCCAAAAAAAACCATTGAAGGTTTCCTTGGCGGAATTGTTTTTGCAGTATTTGCTGGCTTTTTGATTTCCAAATTATACATAGAACCAAAGCCTGAATTTAGCCAAAAATCGATAATAATCTGGACTCTTATTGCTCTAATCGTAGGTATAATGGGCACTATTGGAGATCTCATTGAATCTAAATTCAAACGCATTGCCGAAGTTAAAGACAGTGGAAGCATCATGCCTGGCCACGGAGGCATACTAGATCGTCTAGATAGTGTTATATTTGTAGCACCAATAATATTTTTATTTTACCAAATTTTAAATTATGTTTCATAAAGAAGGAACCCCAAGTATTTTATTAGGAACTACTTTTACAGCAGTTGTTTTGTTATTGTCTGATTATTTTATTGAAACAAATTGGATCAAAATGACCATTCAAATAGCTACTTTAGTTTTTTTGATCATCATTTTGCAGTTTTTTAGAAATCCAAAACGTGCTGTGATTTTGAATGAAAATCAAATTTTAGCACCTGTGGATGGTAAAGTGGTCGTAATTGAGGAAGTTTACGAAGGTGAATATTTTAAAGACAAACGATTGCAGATTTCTATTTTCATGTCACCAATCAATGTTCATGTAACCAGATATGGATTAAGTGGAATAGTAAAATTTAGTAAATATCATCCTGGAAAATTTCTTGTAGCTTGGCATCCAAAAGCTAGTGAAGAAAACGAAAGAACTACAGTAGTTGTTGAAAACGCAACTTTTGGAGCTGTATTATATCGCCAAATAGCGGGTGCATTAGCAAGAAGAATTGTTAATTATGCTCAAGAAGGCATGCAAGTCGTACAAGGTACAGATGCTGGTTTTATAAAATTTGGTTCAAGAGTAGATTTATTTTTACCTTTGGGAACCCCTATAAATGTGGAATTAAATCAAAAAGCCGTAGGTGGAAAAACTATTATTGCAACAAAAGCATAATGACCAACGAAGAGTTAGATATTCTTTTTCAAGAAGCTTTTGAAAAGGCTTCTAATATGACTGATCCATTACCTCCAGATGTAATGTTACGCTTGTATGCCTATTACAAACAAGCTACTTTTGGAACTTCAAATTATAATCGGGATGATAATTTTGATTTAAGAAACGCATTTAAAACCAATGCTTGGATTCAGATTAGTCATTTAACCCAAGAAGAAGCCAAAGTTTTATATGTAGAAACTGTAAACGATTTATTAAAAAAATAGTGAACCATGAGAAAATATTTTTTTTTAGCAACTCTTTTTTTATCCCTTATATTGTTAGCAAGCTGCAATAAAAAAGAACTTGTAGAAGTTGTAGAAGTGCCACTTCCAGCAGCAGAACAAAAAATAACCATTGGTAATCCCGAAGATGTAAAGGCAGATGACGGTTCTTTTCAAGTAGAACCTTTACCATATAAATACGATGCTTTATCGCCTTCATTTTCAGCATTAGCGCTTGAATTGCATTATTCTAAGCATTATTTAACTTATACCAATAATTTAAACAAAGCCATAAAAGGCACTCCTTTAGAAAATTTATCTATTGAAGAAGTGCTTACTAAACTAGACATTAATAATCCAGAAATACGAAACAATGCTGGAGGTTATTACAATCATAGTCTTTTTTGGAAAGTAATGGGGCCAAAAGGTGGCGGTGTACCAAAGGATACGTTGGCAGGAGCCATAAACAAAGACTTTGGTTCTTTTGAAAACTTTACCACTCAATTTAAAAATACCGCTTCAAAGCATTTTGGTTCTGGCTGGGTTTGGCTAGTAGTAGATCGTGAAGGAAAACTGCAAATTACAAGTACACAAAATCAAGACAACCCATTAACGCCACTAGTGCCTGTGGTTGGTTATCATGGAAAACCTATTTTGGCTTTAGATATTTGGGAACACTCTTATTATATCGACTATCAATACAAAAGAAAAAACTATATAGACGCCTTTTTTAATGTGATTAATTGGAATAAAGTCAACGAAAATTATCAGGCAACCTTTAAGAAAAAATAAATCAGATTGTTAGTAAACGAAAAATCTATTCGAGTTAACAAATTAAATTCCATAAAAAATGCTCCTATTACGGAGCATTTTTTTATGAAACAAAACTAACTTTTATTGCAATTTTAATATGAAAGATTCTGACGGAGCGATAGCTATTGAAGCCCTACCCTCTCCATTGGTCACTTTCAATTCTGTTTTGTATTTACCATACAATTGGTCTACAAGAGTATACGTCCCGTCTTTTACATTCCATTTTTCAAGTAAATCAGCTGGAATTCTCATCTCATAATTACTCGCTATAGTCGAAGAAAAGTTAGCAACTACAATCAATTGTTCCTCTTTTGACCAACGCGCAAAAGTGTACAAATCTTTATCATATCCTTGAACTATATTTCTATTAGCACCTTGAATTTCTTGATACCCTCCCATCAAAGCTGAACTTTTTAATGAAAAATTCAAAAGACGTTTATAAAAATCTCGTAATTCTTTTTCACTTGAAGATAATTGGCCTCCATCGAATTTACCATTATTCATCCAACGTTGATGATGAGGCACTCCGATATAATCAAAAATAGATGTTCTAGAATGCGTTCCAAAACCAGCGTCTTCTTTACCAGGTTCTCCTACTTCTTGACCGAAATAAATCATAGTGGGTGAAGAACTCAAAGTAGTTGAAACCACCATTAAAGGTTTTCCTCTTTCGCCACTACCCGCAAATTCAGGACTAGCAAGACGTTGTTCATCGTGATTATCCAAGAAATGAAGCATATGATGTTCAATATCCATCATGTTATATTGAATTCCTGAGATTTCATCAGGCCACGATCTACCTTGAATTACGTCTTTTAATTTATCGTAAGTTTCAACTTTATCATACAAATAGTCCATTTTACCCAAATGAATATAATTTCTGTATTCTCTTGGATTGTATACTTCTGCCATTAAAAAAGAATCTGGATTAGCCATTTTAATTGCTGAATTCATATAGCTCCAAAACTCGTAAGGCACCATCTCGGCCATGTCATAACGAAATCCATCAACACCTTTTGCAGTCCAATACAAGGCAATATCTTTGAATTTTACCCATGAATTTGGTACATTTTTATCTGCCCAAAAAGCAAAATGTTCTTTATAATCTTTTTTGTCAAAACCTGCAGGCAGCTCAGGAAAATCTTTTCCTCCATCAGGACGAATACCGTAATTTACTTTTACCGTTTCGTACCAATCATTCTTATCGGGTTTTGCCATTCTTGAGCCGTTTCCTGTCCATTTTGCAGGAAACTCATCAAATTTTCCATCTGCCAAGGGGTGATTTTCACCATTGAGTGGTTTCGGAGCATCTGGAACTTCAAAACGAGTATTAGGAATGTAATAAAAATTGTTATCTCTTTTGTATTCTAAGCTAACATCGTCATCGGCACCAAAATCTTTAACGCCTTTTGGATTGCTTTTACCTTCATATTTACGCGCAATGTGATTAGGAACAATATCAATAATTACCTTCATTCCTGCCTTATGAGTTCTTGCAATCAATGCTTCAAACTCGGCTAATCTATTAGCTGGATTGACTGCCAAATCAGGGTTTACATTATAATAATCCTTAACTGCATAAGGAGAACCCGCTCTACCTTTTACTACATCTGGATCGTCATTTGAAATTCCAAAAGAAGTATAATCACGAACCAAGGCATGATGAGGCACTCCTGTATACCAAATATGAGTTACCCCTAAATCTTTAATTTCATGCAAGGCTTTATCAGTAAAATCATTGAATTTACCTACTCCATTTTCTTCTATTGTACCCCAAGGTTTATTGGTTGTATTGGTATTCCCAAATAAACGAGTAAATACCTGATAGACTACCTTTTTGTGTTCCGTTGTAGTTGCTTTCTTTTCTGAATTCATTTTTACATCTTTTGTTTTGCATCCTGTAGCTAGCACTAAAGCGCCTGCAAAGAAAATTAAGGCTATTTTTTTAATCATGATAGATAAATTTTACTATTCCCTCATAATTACGAAAAATGAAGAAATAACTATTCTAATCTATAAATTTACAAAAAAAGACATGAAAATATGCCATTTTAACAAGACCTGAGAAGTACTTATCGCTTATTTTGCACTACTACAACGTGTGAGTTAGCAAATTTGTTAGTAATTTAAAGTTTCTTTCAAAAGTATTTTTAACAATAATTTTAACAGATACAAATAAATCATAATAAACCTATTCTACGCTGGTTTTTTATAAATTTGACAAAAATTTTTCCCATTGAAGAAACTAATATATATTATCCGTTTTTGTTTGATAATAAGCATTACTCCTCACTTATTGGCTCAGGCTCCAAAGAAAATTGTTGTAGAATATTCTGATTTTTTTGCAGTTAATCAAATCGAAGCTCCTGATGCAGCATTATTTACCGGAAATGTTCGTATAATTCATGATGGTGTAATCATGACCTGTAACAAAGCCTATTTTTTTGAAAAAGAAAATTACATCAAAGCATTCGGAAATGTACAGTTAGTGCAAGGAGACACACTTTTCTTAAATAGTAAATATGCGGAATACAGTGGAAACGTAAAAAAAGCGTTCGCTACTGGAAATGCTGTGATGAGTTCACCAGATGCCACTTTAGCCACCGATACCATTAATTTTGACCGGAATACACAAGAAGTATTTTATAATACTAACGGAACCATTGTCAACAAAGAAAATACGCTCAAAAGCAAATCTGGAAGATATTACGTAACTCAAAAGAAGTTTCAATTCTTGACAGCAGTTACAATTACCAACCCAACATATGTTATTAAATCCAATCATTTGGATTATTTCAGTAACTCTGGGCATTCCTATTTACTAGGTCCATCGACTATTACCAGCAAAGCCAACTATATTTACACAGAGAAAGGGTTTTATGATACCAAGAAAAATTTAGCTCATTTTTTGAATAAATCCTATATCAAATACGATGATCGATTAATAAGAGGAGATAGTTTGTATTATGACAGAAATAAAGAATTTGCATCCGCAACGCGAAATGTAAAAATAACAGATTCGATTAACCGAGGGATTATAAAAGGACATTATGCCGAGGTATATAAAAAACAAGATTCTATGTTTGTAACCAAACGTGCCGTAGCGGTTAACTTTGTAGAAAATGATTCCGTGTATATTCATGGCAAAAAATTAATGGTCACAGGAAAAGAAGGCAACCGAATTATTAGAGCTTTCAACAATGTTCGTTTCTATAAAACAGATATGAGCGGTAAATGCGACTCCATCCATTCGAGTACAAAAACAGCCTTAACAAAGCTCATTGGTAATCCGATTTTGTGGAATGCAGAAAATCAAATTACAGGCGACCTCATGCATTTAATTGGAGATTCTAAAACCGAAAAATTAGATTCCTTAAAGGTACTCAATAACACGTTTATCGTCTCGAAAGACACTTTGGGAACTGGTTTTAATCAAGTAAAGGGTCAGAATTTATTCGGAAAATTCAAAGATGGAAAACTCCACGATGTTGACATCATCAAAAATACAGAAGTCATTTACTACATGCGAAATGACGATAAAGAACTCATCGGAATCAACAAAAACAAGAGTAGTAAAATCAATATTATTTTTGATAAAAATGCCATTGAAACCATTACTTTCTTCAAAGAAGTGGATGGCGATATTTTTCCAGAGAAGGATCTTCCTGAAAATGCTCGGAAACTAAAAGGACTCATCTGGCGAGGAGACGAAAGGATAAAGTCCAAAGATGATATTTTCCCTCCCGAAGAAAACATCGACAATGAAAAAATCATCAAACAAACGAAGATAGCAAATGATCGAGCGGGCGTGCCCATTAAACCCCGAAAAGAAACATTGAATTACGACAAGAAGAAACCTGCAGCAAAAACAAAAAAATAGCTGCAGTCAATTTGAAGTATTCAAACACAAGGATAATGAAGAGAATCTAACATCTTTATTTAACAACTTAGCATTCAAAATGAATACAGATTTCATCAAATACCAAGCTCAGACTTCACCCTACCCACTAGGAATGGAAGTTTCACATGCCATTGGTTCATACATTTACGACACAAATAATAAGAAATATTTAGATTTTGTAGCGGGTGTATCCGCTTGTACATTGGGACACCAAAATAAACGTGTGAACGATGCAATCAAAAATCAATTAGACAAATATTCGCATGTTATGGTTTACGGCGAATATTCTCAAAGTCCCTCTGTTGCTTTTTGCAAATTATTGGCGGAACAATTACCAGAACCGTTAAAAAAAACCTATCTAGTCAATTCTGGAACTGAAGCTATTGAAGGCGCCTTAAAATTAGCAAGACGAACCACAGGTAGAAGTCAATTAATCTCATGCCACAATGCCTATCACGGAAACACTATGGGATCCATGAGTGTTATGGGATTTGAAGAACGCAAGCAAGTATTTCGTCCTTTGATTCCAGATGTGGATTTTATCACCTTCAACAACGAAGCCGATTTAGAAAAAATAACTACAAAAACTGCAGGTATAATCCTCGAAACCATTCAAGGTGGCGCAGGTTTTATTCAACCAGAAAATAATTTTCTAAAAAAAGTAAGACAACGTTGTACTGATGTGGGAGCCATGATGATAGTTGACGAAATTCAGCCCGGATTTGGTAGAACAGGTAAGTTATTTGGCTTTCAAAACTACGATGTAGTTCCTGATATAGTGGTTATGGGAAAAGGAATGGGCGGCGGAATGCCTGTTGGCGCATTTACAGCAGCGCCAGAAATGATGGATTTATTGAGCCATGATCCAAAATTAGGACACATTACCACCTTTGGAGGGCATCCTGTCATTGCGGCAGCTAGTTTGGCCACCTTGCAGGAAATTACCGAGACAAATCTCATGACAGCTGCTTTAGAGAAAGAAAAACTGTTTAGAAGTCTTTTGGTACATCCTTTGATAAAAGAAATCAGAGGTAAAGGATTGATGCTTGCAGCTATGACAGAACATGCAGAAATTACCAACGAAGTAATTTTAAAGTGCCAAGATAGAGGATTAATTTTATTTTGGTTACTTTTCGAAGGCTGCGCCATACGAATCACACCTCCCCTAACTATTTCAGAAGAAGAAATTAGAGAAGGTTGTGCCATCATTCTTGAGGTAATGGATGAAGTAGCATTAAGCAAAAGCTTATAGCGTCAAGTTTGGATACGGAAAACAACTTACTGAAGTATGCCCATATTATGGACCAAGGCATGTTAATTAAATTGTTCACAACAATTCCAAAAAAACCTCACAATAACACAAAGGTTACCTAATTTTATTTAGGCAACTCAAAATAATTTAAGTATGCAATTAAGCAACGAAGAAGAAGACTATAGCTTATCGCTATCCAAATTTGAGTCGATGTTGAAAACCAACAAAGTGTTCTTTTTTGACTCCGAGGAATTTGAAGAAATTATTCTTCATTACCTAGATATGGGAAAAGCCAACTTAGCTAAAAAAGCCTTAAAACTTGCACTAGATCAACATCCTAAATCTACTGGACTTAAACTCGTTCAGGTAGAAATGTTAGTTTACGATGATAAACTAGACTTGGCCGAAAAAATGCTAAACGAATTGTATGCAATTGAGCCTACAAACGAAGAAATTTTTATTCAAAAAGCTAATATTTGGTCCAAAAGAGACCAACATGAAAAAGCAGTTGAACAACTCCAAATCGCCTTAAAATACACTGATGATTATGCTGATGTCTACAACTTAATAGGCATGGAATATTTGTTTATGGACAATTTAGAATTAGCCAAACAAAGTTTCATCCAATGTTTAGAAGAAGATATCGAAGACCAATCTGCTTTGTATAACGTAGTCTATTGTTTTGAATTTTTGGATCAAAATCAAGAAGCAATAGCCTATCTCATCAAATACATCGACAGAAATCCCTACAGCGAAATTGCATGGCATCAATTAGGACGTTTGCATTATAGCGTAAAAGAATACGAAAACGCCATTCGTGCCTTTGATTACGCCACACTAATCGATGAAGAATTCTTGGGTGCTTTTATGGAAAAAGCAAAAGCTTTAGAACGCTTGAAACAATACGAAGAAGCCATTGTAAGCTACACTAGAACTATTGAATTAGAAGACGCAACTTCTTATGCTTTACTTCGCATTGGAAAATGCCATGAAAAACTAGGCAACAAAGCATTGGCTCTAAAGTTCTTTAACCAAACCGTTCATGAAGATCCATTATTAGACAAAGGTTGGATAGCTATTACGGATTTTTATATGCGTCAAAAAAACTACCAAAAAGCGTTGTTTTTTGTGAACAAAGCTTTGGCAATTGACAATCAAAATCGTTTGTATTGGAAACGATATGCCACCATAAATAAACAAATGAATTTCTTTGAGGAAGCCGAATTTGGATACCGAAAAGCAGTTGAATTTGGCGATTATCAACTGGATACTTGGTTGTTTTGGGTAGATATTTTACAATTTTTAGGCGAATTTGAAACCGCGATACAAACTTTATTACAAGCGGCCGAATTTTTTCCAGAGGAAAATGAAATCGAATATCGATTGGCCGGATTATACCTGATGATCCAAGACGATACTAAAGGAAAATTTCATTTAAGCAATGCGTTACGACTTAATTTTGAAAATTACATTTTAATAGAAGATTTATTCCCAGTAGTTTGGAATCGAAAAATTGTTCAAAACTATATTGCAAAACACAAAAAATAACAATGATTGATTCTCTGAAGATGCGTTTTGGATTACTCGGACGCAATATTAGCTATTCGTTTTCTAAAGGTCATTTTACAGAAAAGTTCAAAGATCCCGTTTTTGAAGGCTATACATATGAAAACTTTGACATTGAAGACATTAATTATTTTACAGAATTAGTCAAAAACAATCCTGATTTAAGAGGGTTGAATGTTACCATTCCTTACAAAGAAGCCATACTTCCGTTTTTGGATAAACTTTCAAAAAAAGCAACTGCAATTGGCGCTGTAAACACCATTAAATTTACCAAAAAAGGAAAATTAAAAGGCTACAACACTGATTATTACGGATTCAAAAAATCATTAGAACCGCTATTGCAACCCCACCATACAAAAGCTTTGATTTTAGGCACTGGTGGCGCTGCAAAAGGAGTTGCTTTTGCGTTGGAAGAATTAGGGATTTTATACACTTTTGTTTCAAGAGAAAACAAAGAAAAAACCATTCGCTACGATTTACTCAATGCGACCATTTTTGAAAATCACACCATAATTATCAATACAACTCCACTAGGAACTAGTCCGAATACCGATAATTTCCCAACTATTCCTTATGACTTCTTTACAGAAAAACACATTGCTTATGATTTGATTTACAATCCAGCAGAAACAGTTTTTCTAAATAAAGCCAAAAAACATGGAGCTCAAACCAAAAACGGTCTAGAAATGCTCATAATACAAGCCGAGAAAGCATGGCGCATTTGGAATAAATAATAAAAATATTACTTTATCCTTTAAAAACATCAAATGGTTCATTTGGTGTTTTTTTTTTTTCAAAAGCTAATAAATCAAGAAATTAAAACACAAAGTTCTAAGAATCAATTCATTTTACTAAATTAGCTTAACATAAATTCATTTTTTATGAGAAAGCTGTTGATCCTATTATCATTTATAATATCGCCCGTGGTACTTATAAATGCTCAAGACAAGAAAACGATTCGAAGTGAAAAAAACCCTTTTTCGGAAGCTCGATTTACTTATTTTAAAGAAGTAATCGTTTTATTTAATGAGTATTTAGATACCAAAAATGGGTCATTTAATACCACAAACTTTCGAATTTTAAAACCCATTGGAAACCGCGCTTGGACTATTCGTTTTGATGCGCCTTTAGTCTCTACAAATTCAAGTTCTATCAATAAATCAGGACTTGGAGACATCAGTATTGGAACTTCATTTATTCCTTACCTAACAAAAAAATCAGGGATTGCTACTCGGTTGAAAATGACCTCAAATTCCGCAAGTAATCCAAGTTTTGGTTCTGGGAAATGGATAATTTCACCAGCCGTATTTTATGGAACTTACATCGATAAAAACAAAAAACTGCTGTTGATTTCAGATTTAGAATATCAATTTAGCTTTGCTGGTTCAAAAAATAGAGCTGATATTCGAACAACCGTTCTCGAGAGTACTTTGATTTATTCCTTTGCAAAAAACTGGATCAGTTCAAACCTTGCATTCCGTTATAATGAGACAAGACAAGGCTTCCAAAATAGTACATTTGTAGAATTTGGAAGAAAGTTTACCCCAAATTCATTATTCTATATACATCCAAGCGTTGCCTTTGGAGATCAAAAATCGTACAATTACGGAATTGAACTAGGAGTCGTTATTTTATACTAAAGTAAATAACACTAAAATTTATAATAAAAGAAGGACTTTTTTTAAAGGATACTTACTATAAACTAAGGAAAAATTTTGCAATTAGCCAATCCTTTAGTACCTTTCGCATTCTTAAAAATTAACCTTAAACATTTCATAAAATGTTAGAAGAAAAGCACGATAACCTGCCCGATGCAGATGGAAGCCAATTATCAGAATCTATTGATAGTCAAAATACTATTGAGATTCAACCAAATAGTGATGAAATTCCTGCATCAAGTCCAAATGACTCAACTACTGAGAATCAAACAATTTTGGATGCCATTGCTAGTACCAATGCCGAAGAAAGCGAAGATGAAACGCTAAAAGAGCGTCACGACATTCCTTTGCTTGATTATGAAGCATTAGATATGGATACGCTGGTGAATGAACTACAGAAATTAGTTACTACCGAAAAAGTAATGTCTATCAAAGAACATGTTGAGGAGATTAAAAAAGCTTTTTTGGCAAAATACCACCACCTTTTAGAAGAGAAAAAAGAAGAATTTACAGCCGAGAATACGAATCCAAACGAAACTTTCGAATATCATTTTCCGTTAAAAAATAAGTTTGATCAGTATTACACCCTCTATAAAGACAATAAAAACACTCATTTCAAAAGTCTTCAAACGAGTTTAAAAAGCAATTTAGATAATAGATTAGCCATAGTTGAAGAACTTAAAAATTTAATTGACCCACAAGCCAACATAAAAGATACTTTAAAACACTTTAATGATTTAAGAGAACGTTGGAAAAATGCTGGGCCAATTCCTAAAGACAAATACAATCACGTTTGGAACAACTATCACTTTCATGTAGAAAATTTTTATGATTATTTGCATTTAGATCGTGAAGCAAGAGATATCGATTTTAAACACAACTTAGATTTAAAACTCAAAATAATTGCAAGAGTTGAAGAATTGATTCTTGAAGAAGATATTAACAAAGCTTTCCGTGAGTTGCAAGATTTGCATAAAATCTGGAAAGAAGATATTGGACCTGTTTCAAAAGAACATCGTGATGAAATCTGGAATAAGTTTAGCGAATTGACAAAACAAATGCATGACAAGCGCGAAAAATTGTTCGAAAAACAAAGAGGGTCAGAACTTGAGAACTTAGCAGCCAAAAAAGAAATCATTGCCAAAATTGAGCAATTAGCTACCGAAAAAGTAAATGCACATGCACAATGGCTGATACAAATAGAAAAAGTGGAAGCTTTGAGAAATGCTTTTTTTAGCGCCGGAAAAGTGCCTTCAGAAGTAAATGAAGCAACATGGGCAGCTTTTAAAACAGCGGTAAGAAATTTCAATAGCTTTAAAAATTCTTTCTACAAGGATATCAAAAAAGACCAAACAGAGAATTTAAACAAAAAAATAGCTTTAGTTGCCAAAGCCAAAGAATTACAGGAAAGCGAAGATTTTGCTACCACTACTCCAATTATGAAGCAAATTCAGGAAGAATGGAAGCAAATTGGTCACGTCCCTAGAAAATATTCTGATAAAATTTGGAATGAATTCAAAGAAGCTTGCAACCATTACTTTGCTAAATTAAAAGAGCAACGTAATGAAGAAAACGGGGAAGAAATCGCAGCTTTCGAAAACAAGAAAGCCTATATGGAAACCATTAAAGAATTCCAATTAACAGGCGACCACAAAACGGATTTAGATGCTATAAAAAAGCATATTGAAACGTGGAAAAATTTTGGAAAAGTGCCTTTCCCAAGAAGACACATCGAAGGAAAATTTAATAAAATCTTGGATGCCTTGTTCGACAAATTGAGCCTTAGCAAAAAAGAAACCGATATGATGCGTTTTTCTAACCGTATGGAAAACTTATCCGAGAGTAATGATGTTCGCAAATTAGATAATGAAAAGATATTCTTGATGCGTAAAATTGAGGAAGTTCAAAACGAAATTTTTCAATTAGAAAACAACATTCAATTTTTCACCAATACCAAGAATGCTAAGAAAGAGAATTCAATAGTACTTGAGGTTAGAAAAAATATTGCTATTCATAAAGAAAGTTTAGAAGTTTGGAAAGAAAAACTACATCAGCTACGAAACTTAAATTTAGAACAATAAAAAAATCATATCCCCAATCTAAAAAGATTGGGGATTTTTTTATCCAATACTGTAAAGATTAACATTCATTTAAGTTCATTAACTATTTATACCTACAAGAGAATTGTAATTTTGCAAGATGACTTTTTTACGTAAAATAGTACTTCTCTCTGGAATTTTGTTTTTGTTCTGTCTTGCACAAAGTGAAAACAAGAGTCAAAGTGTTTCCATTTTAGAAACACAAAAAGACTCCAATTTACGTCAACAATTTGTCAGTTCATCTTGTTTTATTCAGCCGCCAACGGTTCATTTTACAGCAATAAGCAAACGTCTTCTTACTCCTATCTTTGCCTTATTCACAGCACTTTTTTCTACTCTAGCACTTGTTACCAATGAAGAAGTTATTGCTAAAGCATTTTCTTCAAAAAGCATCAATAGAGTACCTACAGTATCTTTTTTACTCTTTCCCGTCCATTATTTTTGGTGATTGTATTGAAATAATTGCATTCAGATACGCTTTGTGTCTTAATTACTGATTTTCAAAAGTGAAATTCAGCGTTTCATTATTTATCATTTAAATCAAAAAAACATGGATACCGCAGTAACAATCATCGGTTTAGTAATAACCATTTTAATAGCAATCCCCTTGTACTTCGTTATAAGAGGAAACAATATCGACAAAAAGAAAATTAAAGCAATACAAGCACTTCATAATCCAGACAATACCTTAGACTTTGAAGAAACCGACAAACAAAACAAGAAAGTTTTTTCGATTGACAAAAAGAACAAAGCCTTTCTTTTTATTGATTTCAATCCTAAGGAAACACTTTCTAAATTCATCGATTTAAACCAAATCGTAGGCTGTCATTTGCTCTACACAACAGATGCGGAAACTAACAAAACGGTAAAAATTGAATTTGAGTTGCTTTACAAACGCATCAATCACAAAGAAGTTTTTACTGTGTATGATGCAAAATTCGACCCTATGAATCAAGTCTGCCTTTTTGAGGATGAAAAACTAGCCAAAAACTGGAGACAAAAGATTAATTCTTTATTAGTTTAAACAACATAATGCATACATAATTAACAACTGAGGAAAGATTTTTTTTATTCTTTTCTCAGTTTTTTAGTGTTTATGATAAATATCATTTCCTTAGGGAGCAATAACAGATATTTTTGTAGTCTAAATTTAAGTTAATTATGAAAAAAAATCTAATTCAAAAATACAACGTGCCAGGACCTAGATATACTAGTTACCCAACGGTACCGTATTGGAATGAGTTGCTTTTTTCTAAAGACTTATGGGTAGAAACTCTAAAGCGCTCATTCAATGAAAGCAATTCAACTGAGGGTATTAGTTTATACATTCATTTGCCTTTTTGCGAAAGTCTTTGCACCTTTTGCGGATGCAACAAAAGAATCACAAAGAATCATAATGTTGAGCATCCCTACATCGAAGCTTTGCTAAAAGAATGGGACATATATTGTGAGCTACTTGAAAAAAAACCTGTTATCAAAGAAATTCATTTAGGAGGAGGAACTCCTACTTTCTTTTCTTCGGAACATTTAGAAAAATTAATCCACGGAATTTTAAGTAAAGCGCATAAAGCTCCTAACTATGAATTTAGTTTTGAAGGGCACCCAAACAATACTACTAAATCACAACTTCAATCGCTGTATGACTTAGGTTTTAGAAGAGTAAGTTTTGGCGTTCAAGATTATTCAGAAACAGTTCAAAACGCCATACACAGAATACAACCTTTTCATAATGTAGCCAAAGTAACTTTTTGGGCTAAAGAAATTGGGTACACCTCAATAGGTCATGACATTATTTTTGGGCTTCCTTTTCAGCAACTTGAAGATGTTGTTGATACCATAGAGAAGACAAAATCGTTACATCCTGATCGTTTAGCTTTTTACAGCTATGCACATGTGCCATGGATCAAAGGAAATGGACAAAGAGGTTTTAAAGATTCTGACATTCCAAAGGACGAAGAAAAACGTCAATTGTATGAAATGGGGAAAAAATTATTGAGCAAAAATGGCTACCACGAGATTGGAATGGATCATTTTGCCCTGGAAGAAGACAGTCTTTTTGAGTCATTCAAAAACAAAAAGCTACATCGCAATTTTATGGGCTACAGCTCCTCTAAAACGCAACTAATGATTGGTTTGGGAGTATCTTCAATAAGTGACAGTTGGTATAGTTTTGCTCAAAATGTAAAAACCATCGAAGAATACTACGAATGGTTACAAAAAGGCGAATTACCAGTATACCGTGGCCATATTTTAACTCCAGAAGATCTAATCATCAGACAGCATATCCTCAACTTAATGTGTCAATTTCAAACTTCTTGGAAAAACGAAGATACTTATTTTGAAGAACTTCCTGAGGTAATTTCACAATTAGAAGAAATGCAAAAAGACAGTCTAATCACCATCAAGAATCAAAAAATCACTGTCCTAGAAGCAGGAAAACCTTTTGTTCGTAATATTTGTATGGCTTTCGACTTACTACTAAAAAGAAAAGCACCTGAAACGGCGCTTTTTTCTATGACTGTATAAAAGTTAAATCTTTTTTAATGGCAATTTGGATTTTGTTGCACAAATAAACTTGTTGTATTGGGCGAAATATATGGAATACCTAAACCTAATCCTCTTAGAATAAACAATACCCCAATAAAAACAGCAACATAAGGTATGATTTTTTGAATTTTATTTCGAACAGCCAGCGTCAAGAAAGAGTTTATATATACTACTGTGCTCATCAAAGGAATTGTTCCCAATCCAAATAAAATCATATAAAGCACCCCAAGTTCAGGACTTTGCATAGCAATAGCGCCAAACAAAGCTACATACACCATTCCACAGGGTAGAAATCCATTAAACAAACCAATTGTAAATAATGATTTGTACGTTTTTTGCTTGAATTGACTTCCTAGTTTTTGCTTCAAACTAGAAATTAATCGATAAATGGGTTTCGAAAAATTGTACTTTGCAAAAATGTTTTCTGGGAATAAAACTACTACAATCATTACAATACCGATAACAATAGAAAGTTTTTGCTGAATTCCAGCCATAAAAAAACCTTTTCCTAACAAACCGAAAAGCAATCCCATACTTCCATATGCGGTAAGCCTCCCCAAATGATAAGTTAGAATTTGAGTTACTTTCTTTGCTTGATTTGAGCGATCTACCGGCAAAAGCATAGCTATAGGTCCACACATTCCAACACAGTGAAAGCTACTTATTAATCCGAATAAAAAAGCGGTATATAACATTTGGAGATAACTTTAAATGCTTATTACTTACTTGATGTAAATCGTTTCTTTGGTCAAATACGCTTTGCCTTCATACTGCCATTCCATATTGATGTCCCAGCTTCCCCCAACAAGATTTGTTTTGGGAATGTGCAAAACAGGTTCTGTCAAAGCTAATTTTACTTGAAAATCCAATTTCTTATTAGAAGGACGGTACAAAGCTACATTACCAGTAATTTTTTTTGGATCAAAGTTCGCTGGAAAAGTAATTGTAACTTCATTTTCCATTTGTGATACTAGAGGCTTATTAGGTAAATCTTGCGCATTTTGAACTCTTTGCATTTCTTCTTGATAATGAATATCGTGTTTATAATATTCCTCAACCACTAAGTCATTATCGTATTTAGAATCGGATTGAACCTTTACCACGAAGTAAAGTATAAACGATATAAACAACGCAAAAGCTATTACAATGTATGATCCCCAGTTTAATTTTAATTTCATCATTACTATTTAAATTTTAAAAACAATACTTCTTAATCAAAACTACGTGGCCCTAAAAAATTTGTAACGGTAGTTTGTATTAATTCATTGCCTTCATATATTTCTATTTCTACTTTGGTTTTGTCGCTTTCTAGCAAGTATTTATTGATTTCGATAAATAGAGTTCCACTTGTCATTCCTTGTCTAGGAACGGATAGATTATGCTTTCCAACAACGTTTAATGTTCCTTTGATGTCTTTTAATTCAAAATGAATATCCTTAATCTCGTCATTTGACTTATTAATAATTTTAAAGGTATACACATTGCTTATGTTGTCCCCTTTGTGCTGAAACAATTGTCCAGGTAAACGCAAAATAGTAGTTTCAATTTCGGTACGTAAAAATAATAAGCCCGAAAGTATACCGACCAAAATAAACAAGACAGCACTATAGCCTTTCATTCGGGCAGTAAATTTGAATTTTTCATTTTTCTCAATCTCGTCTTCCGAAGCATATCGAATTAAGCCTTTTGGTAAACCTACACCTTCCATGATGGTATCACATTCATCAATACAAGCTGTACAATTGATACATTCTAATTGAGTTCCGTTTCTGATATCGATTCCGGTTGGACAAACATGAACACATTGTTTACAATCAATACAATCTCCTTTTCCGGTTTCGGCTCTATTTTCTTGTTTGTTGAATTTTGCGCGACCCGCTTCTTTTTCCCCACGAACAAAATCATAGGCAACATTGATTGATTTATTATCTAATAAAACACCTTGTAAGCGTCCATAAGGACATGCTATAATACACACTTGCTCTCTAAACCAAGCAAAAATAAAATAAAATATACCTGTAAAAATTAATAGTGAAATTAAAGTACTAGTATGTCCCTTAGGGCCGTCTTCAATCATTTTGATTAAAACATCACTACCAATTAAGTAGGCCAAAAAGACATTAGCTATAAAAAAAGAAATCAATAAAAAAACAAACCATTTAGTTGCTTTTTTTTGGATTTTATCGGCGTTCCATTCTTGTTTATCTAATCGAATCTGTGCGCCTCTATCCCCTTCTATCCAAAACTCTATTCGTCGAAATACCATTTCTAAAAAAATGGTTTGGGGACAAATCCATCCACAAAAAATACGTCCAAAAATTACTGTAAAGAGAATTACAAATACTACTCCTACAATCATAAATAACACAAAAAGATAAAAATCTTGTGGCCAAAATGGAAAGCTGAAAATATTAAAACGACGTTCTAAAACATTGAACATCATAAATTGATTTCCATTGATTTTAATAAATGGATTCGCCACTAGAATAATCAATAAAAAATAACTCAACCATTTGCGATAGTCATAGAATTTCCCAGAAGGTTTTTTGGGATAAATATACTTTCTATTGCCTTCTTCATCGATAGTTGCAATACTATCACGAAAAGATTCATCAGGTAAAACTGCCATGGCATTTGTTTTTTAAATACTTTTTAAAACAACTGTGTCAAAGCAAAACACTTTGACACAGGATATAATAAATTACTTTATAATTGCTTTATTTAACTTGGGTGCTATCTTTTGCTACGGCAACTGGCGCAGTAGCTGCACCTGCTTTTGGTGCGGCATCATCAACCCAAATTTCACCATCTGGAGCTTTTGGATCTTTAGGATTACTACCTCTTAAAGATAATACATAACTTGCTACTTTCTGCATTTCTTTTGGTTTTAATGTTCCTTTCCAGGAAATCATCCCTTTACCATCACGACCACCATTCACAAGAGTGCGGAAAATATTTTTGATACCTCCACCCAAAATCCAATGATCATCGGTTAAGTTTGGACCAATTTGTCCTCCTCCATCCGCGCGGTGACAAGCAGCACAGTTAGTGATGAAAATTTCTTTACCTATGGCCAAATCAGCTGGATCAGTCAATAAAGTAACCGTTTTTTCGTCCATCAAATCAGGAGCAGTTTTCATATACTCTGCTACTTCAATTTTAGCTTCAGCTAAAGCATTTTTCAACTCTTCTTCTTGATTGGGAGCTCCTAAAATTTCATATCTAATTAAGTATACAACGGCGAAAACAATACATGCATAGAATAAATACACCCACCATGGTGGTAAACTATTATCTAACTCCCTAATACCATCATAATCATGATCTAAAAGCAGTTCTCCTTCTTTTTCAATCGGAGCTGATTTAGTCAATTTTTTCATTAAATTTTTATACCAATCACTTTCCCCAAGACTTACAGAAGAAGCTTCTTCTAATTTAGCTTTTTGCTCCTCAGTTAACAAGCTATAAGTAATGGCATCAATAGCGCTTACCGTTATCTCGATTGCTATCAATAAGAAAAGAAAGACAAACAAAAACACAGAAACCATTGGGAATTTTATAAATGCAGGACGATCACCTGAATCAATAAAATACTCCATAGCACCAAAAACGGCAAAGAAAATAAGGGGAACCCTAACGTATACTGGAATTAATTTTTTCATTTTTTTACGTTTTAAAATTATACAGAGGGATTGTCTTCAAGTGGAATGTTACTTATTTCTTGAATGGTTTCTTTATTATACGAAAACACCCAAAAAGCTAACCCTACAAAGAAGAAAAAGAAAATCAATAACGAAAGTACCGGATAGATTGCAATCCCAGCAATCGTCTCCATATTGTGTTTAATTTGTTCAAACATACTCTTTCTTATTTATTGTCTTTTACCTTAATATCAGTACCTAAACGTTGCATGTAAGCAATCAAAGCTACAATCTCTCTTTCGTTCATTGGAACAAATTTTTCTCCTCTTGCTTCTGCTTTCTTTTTACTTTCATCGTAACTTTTTACGAAGTCGGGATCGTTTTTCAAGCTTTCTTCAATTTTGATGGCTTGCGCTCTCAGGTCTTTTAGTCCATTAGTAATTTGCTCATCAGTATATGGTACACCTAAACTAACCATGGCTTTCATTTTCTTTTCGGTCATCGAAACATCCATCGGTTTGTTGTCAAAGAGCCAGGTATAACTTGGCATAATGGAACCTGTTGAAATACTTTGTGGGCTCCAGAAATGGTTAAAATGCCAGTTATCGTTGTATTTTTGACCAACACGTTGTAAATCTGGTCCAGTACGTTTTGAGCCCCAAAGGAATGGATGATCATAAACAAATTCTCCAGCTTTAGCTTGTGGACCATAACGTTCTACTTCGCTTCTGAATGGTCGAACTGATTGCGAATGACAACCCACACAACCTTCACGGATATATAAATCGCGGCCTTCTAATTCAAGTGGTGAATACGGCTTAACACTTGCAATGGTTGGAATATTAGATTTAACCATTATGGTAGGAACAATTTGAATAATACCTCCAATTAAAATAGCCACAGTGGCTAAAATTGCCATTTGAATAGGTCTTCTTTCTAACCAAGTATGGTATTTTTCACCTCTTTTACGTTTAGAACTAATTTCTTGAAGTGCGGGTGCTTCTGCTAATTCATCTTCGATAGCATCGCTGTTTCTAACTGTTTGTATAATATTGTAAACCAATACCAACATTCCAGTTAAATATAAAGTCCCACCAACAGCTCTCATCCAATACATTGGCATGATTTGAGTCACTGTTTCTAAGAAGTTTCCATAGGTTAATGTTCCATCTGGATTAAACTGTTTCCACATGGATGCTTGCAAGAAACCAGCAACATACATTGGTAATGCGTAAAGAATAATTCCTAAAGTACCAATCCAGAAGTGGAAATTTGCCAACTTCGTAGAATATAAAGTTCCTTTTGACATCCTTGGGATTAACCAATAAATAATACCAAAAGCCATAAATCCATTCCAAGCTAATGCACCAACGTGAACGTGAGCAATAATCCAATCGGTATAGTGCGCAATAGCATTAACATTTTTCAAAGACAACATTGGTCCTTCAAAAGTTGCCATACCATAACCTGTCATTGCTACTACGAAGAATTTCAAAACAGGCTCAACTCTAACTTTGTCCCAAACACCTCTTAATGTTAACAAACCATTGATCATACCTCCCCAAGATGGAGCTATCAACATCACTGAGAAAACTACACCCAAGTTTTGCGCCCAAGTAGGTAACGCAGAATACAACAAGTGGTGTGGTCCAGCCCAGATGTATAAGAAAATCAAAGACCAAAAGTGAATAATCGATAAACGATAAGAATATACAGGACGGTTCGCTACTTTAGGAACAAAATAGTACATCAATCCTAAGAACGGGGTCGTCAAGAAAAATGCCACTGCATTATGACCATACCACCATTGGACTAAGGCATCTTGAACTCCTGCATAAACAGAATAGCTTTTCATTGCTGAAATAGGCAATTCTAAACTGTTGAAAATATGCAAAACAGCAACCGTAATAAAAGTAGCTAGATAAAACCAAATCGCAACATACAAATGACGTTCTCTTCTTTTTAGCATGGTACCAATCATATTGATTCCAAAAACAACCCAAATCAATGCAATTGCAATATCTATTGGCCATTCTAATTCTGCATATTCTTTAGAAGAAGTATATCCTAAGGGTAACGAGATTGCTGCGGCAACAATGATTAATTGCCATCCCCAAAAATTAAGATTACTCAAGAAATCACTAAACATTCTTGCTTTAAGTAATCGCTGTAAGGAATAATACACTCCAGCAAACATTGCATTCCCTACAAAGGCAAATATAACAGCGTTAGTGTGTAAAGGCCTCAATCTACCGAAGCTCAACCAGGAAATCCCTTCGGTTAAGTTTGGAAAAAGAAACATCAATGCCAAAATAAGGCCCACAAGCATTCCCACAACACCAAAAAGGATGGTTGCGTAAATGAACTTCTTTACAATTTTGTTGTCGTAATAAAATTGTTGCATTTCCATAATTAAATTAGTTTTCTTTTGTTATTGTTGATTTTTGATTTTTGATTTTTGATTTTTGATTTTTTTTGGCTAACTCATCATCAAAGAGCATTCGCACAGAAGGGGTGTAATCGTCATCGTATTGTCCGGTTCTCACTGCAATAACAAAAGCAACAAAAAAACCTATAGCGACAAAAATACTGATGGAAATTAAAAGATAAATGACACTCATATTATAAGAATTATATAGACAAAAATACTTTTAAGAAAAATTTCAAAATATGACTTTTATCATATTTAATCTTGTTTTGTTAAAATTATGCAAAAAAAACAATACTTCTAGTATAAATTGTTAGTTTTTTTTCGAGCATAATAATTACTCATAATCGTCACAAAACTTACTATCGTAATGGTACTCAGGGGCATAATGATTGCTGCAACCAGCGGCAAGAGGTTTCCTGTGATAGCAAACGAGAGTCCAACAACATTATATAATAAGGATAATGCAAAACTCATTTTTATGGTTTTTATAGCGTCTTTAGACAAATTTAAAAAGTAGTTTAACTTGAAAAATTCAGACGCATCGAGTATAGCATCACAAGCTGGAGAGAACACATTGACATTTTCGGAAATCGAAATTCCAACATTACTTTGTGCCAAAGCTCCAGCATCGTTTAATCCATCACCCACCATCATCACATTTTTACCTTGCTCTTGCAATTGTTTTATAAAAGCCAATTTTTCATCTGGTTTTTGGTTAAAAACCAATTCCACACCATCAGGAAGTATTTTTTCTAAAGTAGGCCTTTCACCTTCGTTATCTCCCGATAAAATTTTTACTTCATACTTTTTATTCAATAACTGAAATAAATCTTCTAAACCGGTTCTATATTCATTATTAAAGACATACTGACCGTAATACACCTCATCAATTTTGATATGAACCGCGGTTTGCTGCAACCCTTCCTCTTGCACTTTACCTACAAAAGAAGCGGAACCAATTTGAATTTGTTTATCTAAGACCTTGGCTTGAATTCCTTTTCCCGGAATTTCATCAAAAAAAATGACTTTTTCTCTTTTAGTTTCAGGCAAAAAATCATAGAGCATCCTACTCAAAGGATGATTAGAAGCTCTCAAAACACTCTTAATCAAAGCTTGTTCTTCAACGCTCAACTCGATACCCTGATAACTAATATTCGATTTTTTATTGGTCGTTATAGTCCCTGTTTTATCAAAAACTATAGTATCGACTTTGGCCAATTGTTCTATTACCAAAGCATTTTTGAGATAGAACTTTTGTTTTCCCATAATTCGCAACACATTCCCCATAGTAAATGGCGCTGTCAAAGCCAAAGCACAAGGACAAGCAACAATCAAAACTGCTGTGAAAACATTAAAAGCAGTATTTGCATCAAAAAATATCCAATACCCAAAACCCGCAAATGCAATCAATAACAAAATCGGGGTAAAATAACGTGAAATCGCATCGGTAATGGTTTTGTGTTTTTGCTCGACTTTCTTCTGAAAAACATCATTACTCCACAACTGCGTCAAATAACTTTGAGAAACAGAATGCAATACTTCCATTTCGATTACTTTCCCAATTTGTTTTCCTCCCGCAAAAATTTTATCGCCTGAATTTTTCACAATTGGAATTGCTTCTCCCGTAACAAAACTATAATCAATCTCTGATTTTTCGCTAATTAAAATGCCGTCAACAGGAATAAGCTCTTGATTTCGAATCAATAAACGGTCTCCTTTTTGAATATCAAAAACAGGGATACTTTCTTCGGAAGCATCAGGATTAATTCGGGTAATAGCAATGGGAAAATAGGATTTAAAATCTCTTTCAAAACTCAAAAAACTATAGGTTTTTATCTGAAACATTTTTCCCAAAAGCATGAAAAAAATCAACCCACATAAACTATCAAAAAATCCAGAACCGTAATCCATGATAATATCAAAGGTACTTCTGATAAACATAACTACTATTCCAAGCGCAATTGGAATATCAATGTTGAGCATTTTGGAACGAATACTTTTATAAGCCGAGACATAATAACCACTTGCCGAATAGAAAAAACTAGGTAAAGAAAGAGCAAAAATCAACCAACGAAAAAAACCGCGATATTGATTCAACCAATATTCTTCCACTTCAAAATATTCAGGAAAAGAGAGCAACATAATATTTCCAAAACAAAAGAAGGCTACCCCTAGCTTGTAAGTCAAACTTCTATCAATCTTTTCTTTTCCCGTCTCATAATTTTCAAGACTTATGTAGGGTTCATACCCAATAGAACTCAAAAGATAAACGATATCTTTTACCGTTACCAAGGTTGGATTGTAATTGATTCTAACTTTTTTCTCTGGAAAATTGACCTGCGAAGTATTGACTCCTGGTTGCAATCGTTGAAGATTTTCTAAAATCCAAATACAAGAACTGCAATGAATATGTGGAATATTTAAGGTAATGATTTCGGTGTTTTCTTCTTGAAAATCAAGAAGCTTGGCAACAATAGTTGGGTTATCTAAAAAGTCGTATTTTCCTGCAATGTCAAGAGGCGTTGCTCCAGGCGATTGTTCAAAGTCATAATAACAAGAAAGGTCATTCGCACTAAATATTTCATAAACCGTTTTACAACCGTTACAGCAAAAAATCTTAGTATCAAAATGGATTTCATCAGCCTTCTCAATGTCTAAGCCGCAGTGAAAACAATTTTCTTTTTCCATAATTTATTTTTCCTATTAAAGTGCCGCAAAGGTTGCCAATTGATTCGCTTAAAAATATGATTTTTGTCATAATTTTGTTTATTTTTGCTCAAAATTATTCCAGACATTAATGAGCAAATGTGAGCAATGTATTGTACGTGAATTTAGTTCTTTAAAAGCGCTAAACAAAGAAGAATTATTAAAAGTTGCTAGTTGCAAAACTTCTTACACAATCAAAAAAGGTGAACCCCTTTTTGAAGAAGGAGAAACTATAAATGGTGTTTATTGTATTAAGGACGGTTTTTGTAAACTTTCTAAACTAAGTACCAACGGAAAAGATCAAATTGTAAAACTGGTAAAAGCGGGCGAACTTTTAGGTCAGCGTTCTATGGTTAGCGACGAGCCAGCCAATCTTTCAGCTGTTGCTCTTGAAGACATGGAAGTGTGTTTTATTCCAAAATCTGAAATCCTAGGCTTTTTCAACAAAAACAATCAATTTTCATTAGGCATGATGAAAAGCATTTGTGGGGATTTGAAAGAATCTGATTTACATGTAGTCTCTATGGCTCAAAAAACCGTAAAAAACAGATTAGCCGAGACCTTACTTTATCTACAAGATACTTTTGGAAAAAACGCCGATAATACTTTAAAAATACAACTTTCAAGAGAAGAATTAGCAGGTATGATTGGTACTGCAACCGAAAGTTGCATTCGTATTTTATCTGAATTCAACAAAAGTGGTCTAATCGAATTAGTGGGCAAAAAAATCGCCATTAAAGACTTAAACAAACTAAAAAAAGTAGCAGAATAAGCTAGTTACTCTTTCTTAAAAACAACATAGTAAATAGGAATTCCCAAAGCAACAATTGCTAGTCCAATTCCTGTATTCACTGTTTCATAAACTAAAAGTGTCAAACATATTCCTGTAGCAACTAGAATGTAAAGTGCAGGAACAATAGGATAGCCCAATGCTTTGTATGGTCGCAACGCATTGGGTTCTTTTTTTCTTAAAATAAAGACACCCAATATCGTTAAGATATAAAACAATAGGGAAGCAAAAGTGGCATACGTCAATAAATCCCCAAACTTTCCGGAAACACAAAGTACCGATGCCCAAATACATTGTACCCAAAGCGCCTTGGCTGGTACTTGATGTTGATTGAGTTCTGTAGCTTTTCTAAAAAACAATCCTTGATTAGCCATCGCGTAAAACAACCGTCCTCCCGATAAAATTAATCCACTATTACAACCAAAGGTCGAAATCATTATTAATGCGGTCATCACAAAAACGCCCGTATTTCCCATAATCATGCTAGCAGCTGCTGCGCCTACTCTATCATTGGATGCGAACATAATTCCGTTTGCAACTACTTCATTACTATTAGGAGTTCCGTGCAATGGCAATAAGGATAAATAAGCTAAATTGGCCAAAACATAAATCACAGTAACAATCAAAGTTCCTAAAAATAAACTTCTGGGGATATTTTTCTTGGGGTCTTTTATTTCACCTGCAATAAAGGTGACATTATTCCATGCATCACTAGAAAATAATGAATTAATCATCGTAGCAGTAGCAGCTCCTAAAATTGCTGTACCAACTAATTTTGTTACTGTCACAGAACCATCAGGATGTACAACTGTCTTGCTAGCCTCCCAAATATTGCTAAAATTAGTCGATAAAACATCTTTTTGTAACCCAACATAGATCCCTAAAATTATAAGCGCAAAAAGTGCCAATAATTTAGTTGCCGTTAATATCAATTGAATCCATTTTCCGTTCTCGATTCCTTTGGTATTTATATAGGTCAAAATAAAAATACTAAAAACTGCAAGTACCTGTTTATTAGAAAAAACAAAACTCCCAGATTGGAATAAAACGGTATCCAAAACAGGAAAAAATACAGCACTGTAATTCGCAAATGTAACAGCAATAGCAGCAATAACGCCTGTTTGTATTACCGAAAAAACAGTCCAGCCATAGAGAAAAGAAACCAAGCGACCATAAGCTCTTTGAATATAAACAAACTGTCCGCCTGCATTGGGCATCATTCCTGCCAACTCTCCGTAACTCAAAGCTGCAGCAACGGTAATCAAACCCGTAACCACCCAAATCATTAACAACCAAGCGGCAGAACCAACATCTCTGGCCATCGCTGATGTTACAATAAATATCCCTGAACCAATCATAGAACCAGCTACTAAACTTGTTGCATCGAGTAAGCCTAATGATCGTTTTAATTCGGTTTTGTTTTCTGACATGTAAAGTAGAATTTTATAAAATGAATTGTTGTTTTTCTTTAAAGCTTCTTGGCTTCATTCCAAAAAACATCCATTTCAGCCAAAGTCATGTCCATAAGTGGTTTCCCTAGTTCTTCTGCTTTGCTTTCTAGGTATTGAAATCGCTTGATAAACTTTTTATTGGTTCGTTCCAAAGCGTCTTCTGGATTAATATTTAAAAAACGGGCATAATTAATCATTGAAAATAAGACATCTCCAAACTCGGATTCCATTTTGTCTTGATTTCCCGACGCTACTTCCTCTTGAAGTTCTTGCAATTCCTCTTGCACTTTGTCCCAAACTTGATGGGGTTCCTCCCAATCAAATCCTACTCCTTTTACTTTATCTTGAATTCGGCTAGCTTTTACCAAGGCTGGTAGACTTCTCGGAACACCTTCTAAAACAGATTTTTTTCCTTCTTTTAACTTGAGTTTTTCCCAGTTTTGCTTTACCTCTTCCTCATTTTCCACAACAGTATCTCCATAAATATGAGGATGACGGTGAATGAGTTTTTCGCAAATTTCATTACATACATCGGCAATATCAAAATCTTGTGTTTCGCTTCCGATTTTGGCATAAAAAACCAAATGCAACAGCAAATCGCCAAGCTCTTTTTTGACTTCAGTCAAATCATTATCCAAAATAGCATCGCCTAATTCATAGGTTTCTTCTATGGTCAAGTGACGTAAAGATTGCAAGGTTTGTTTTTTATCCCAAGGGCATTTTTCTCGCAATTCGTCCATTATGGTCAATAATCGATCAAAGGCTGCTAACTGGTCGTCTCTAGAATTCATAGCAATGGTTTTTGGTAAAAATAAAAAAATCCTGTCAAGAAAACGACTCAACAGGATTTTATATTGTTATAAGTACTACTACTCTTTTTTAGCTTTCGCTTTTTTTGGTTTTGCTTCAGCAGCTACTTCCTCAGCAACTGATTCTTCTTTCCCAACCGCTGGAGGCGCATCATCAGTAACTAAACCTCTTTCTTGCAACATATTGTACCAGTTCAAGATTTTTTTGATATCTGATGCATATACTCTTTCTTCATCATATTCAGGAAGAACTTCTCTAAAATAAGCATTCAAAGTAGCGTTATCTTCTTTATGAGAAATAGCCTTTCCGTTGTTCTCTTTTTTAGCAATATTCGACATTACTTCTGCCAATGGCTTCTCAGCATCATAAGTATAAACAGAAATTTCAGTCAACAAACTCACGTTGCTTTTTAAACTTACCGTTACTTTTTTTCCATCTAATAAAGATTCGGCAACAAAACCTGTTCTAGTTTGAACTTTCAATGCAAATAAACCTGGTTTACCTGAAATCGCTAAAATTTTTTCTAAATTCATTGTATCTATTTTTATTGTTGGTTGTTAATAGTTTGGCTTGCATTATTTTGAAAATAAGCAGCAAAACTACACCCTAATTTATCTTCCTTTTTTTGCAAAAAATTTCATTCGGTATTCCTGAAAAGTTTTTCCCTCCATGATATTTTTCAACTTCTTTTGAATCAATCTTTTTTTCAAAGATGATATTTTATCCGTGAACAAAATCCCTTCAATATGATCGTATTCGTGTTGAATGACTCTAGCAATCAAGCCGTCAAAAACTTCGGTCTTCATCACAAAATCCTCTTCGCAGTATTCTATTGTTACTATAGGTTTTCTGTAAACATCCTCTCGAACATCTGGAATACTTAAACAACCTTCGTTAAAAGCCCATTCTTCACCTTCTTCTTTGATGATTTTGGCATTAATAAATGTTTTTTTGAATCCTTTTAACTGTTTTTGAGCCGCAGTTTCTAAATCGTCATCATCACTGAACGGTGTTGTATCAACTACAAACAAACGCAAAGGTAAACCTACTTGCTCAGCAGCCAAACCAACTCCAAAAGCATTGTACATGGTTTCATACATGTTTTCAATTACTTCTTTTAAGTTAGGATAATCAGGAGTTACTTCTTCTCCAACTTTTCGTAAAACTGGATCGCCATACCCTATAATTGGTAAAATCATTGTTATCGTAATTAAGTTTATGCCACAAAAGGGGTCTTTCCTTTTTTATTGGTTGGCAAAAATAGTAAAATTTCAACAATGCCGAATTCCTAATGGAGAATAAGTTTCGTTTTTCCTTAATTAACCAAATTCGAAGTACAATTGTATACCTTAAGAAGCGCACAATTCTTACCTTTGAGATGAAATTACCACCATGATCGAAGAAATAAGAAAATTTGCAGATAGTACGCATTTCACCAATGCTTTGAAAGTGACCATAGCTACAGTAACTCCTGTGTTGTTTTTTGTTTACTTAGGACATTTTGAAGTGGGGTTTACAATTGCACTTGGCGCTTTTTTTACCTACCCCAGCGACATTCCTAGCAGTTTAAAACACAAAATAAATGGTCTTATTGTAACTGCAATCTTGGTGGCTTTTGCTAATTTATTAGTCAATCTTGCTTATCCGTACGGCATTATTTTTTATCCTCTCTTTGGTCTGCTCATATTTCTTTTCTCGATGATTTCGGTGTATGGACAAAGAGCTACAGCAGTTTCTTTTTCGTGCTTATTGTCTATTTGTTTAGCTTTTGCTCATTTGCATTCAGGATGGGAAATGCTGCAATATTGTGGATTAATGTTTGCTGGAGGATTATTTTATCTCTTGATTTCGTTGCTTTTTTATTATATAAGTCCTTATCGTTTTGTTGAATTGCAATTGGCTTCATGCATTGATTTAACAGCCAAGTATTTAAAACTAAGAGCCGATTTATGGAAAATTGATGCCGATAAAAAAACGATAACAGAAAAACAACTGGCCTTACAAGTTGAAATCAATACTAATCACGAAAACATTCGAAAAGTATTGATAGGAAATCAATCACTTTCTGCGGATTCAGCTCAAAATCGAAAACTTTTGATTGTATTTGTTAATCTAGTCGAAATATTAGAGTTGGCCTTGGCCACCGCTTTTGATCACAAAACACTGCACGAAAAATTTGACGCGCATCCACAAATCATCAAAAGTTACTCTACAATTGCTACCAATTTAAAAAAGACCTTGAAGCAATTGAGTAAAAATATTGAAAGTAGAACAACATATAGCTCCAAGCATTCTTTAGTGGAGGACTTGAAAAAATTTGAAGCTACTATTTTAACATACGAAAAAACATTAGGGAGTGATGATGCAAAAGAAGGTGTAATTATGTTGACGACCATGCTGCATTATGCAGAAAGTCAGGTCGAAAAAATAAAAATTATTGAACGTGCTTTTAATCTAAAAACAAAAGAGGAAGATGTAAAAGTGCATCGAAAAGAGTTAGAAAAATTCCTAACACCTCAGTACTATCCTTTGTCTACATTTATTAATAACTTGAGCTTCTCCTCTACTCTTTTTAGACATTCGCTGCGACTATCTATTACGTTACTATTTGGCTTTTTAATTGGTACCTTTTTGCCTTTCCAAAATGTATTTTGGATTTTACTCACCATCATCGTAATCATGCGTCCCGGATACGGACTAACCAAACAACGTTCGTTTCAAAGAACTTTTGGAACTTTCCTTGGAGCTTTCATCGCTTTTGGCTGTATCTATTTTATAGACAATAATGTTGTGTTGAGTTTGATGGCTATTTTATGCGTGCTTTTGGGCATGTCTTTTACCAATATTAGCTATAAAACCAGCGCCACTTTTGTCACCATGTACGTGGTTTTCTTGTATAGTATACTTACGCCCAACATTGCCAATGTCATAGAATTTAGAATTATTGACACCATAGTTGGAGCGGTTTTAGCGTACACTTTCAATCATTTTGTTTGGCCTTCATGGGAATTTATAAATACACCCAAACACATAGAAAAAGCTATTTTTACTAATAGAAATTACCTGAATGAAATTGCACTTTTTTATAACAAAAAAGGAAATGTCACGACAGTTTATAAAGTCGCCAGAAAAAATGCCTTTATCGAAATTGGGAACCTCATGGCTTCGTTTCAACGCATGAGCCAAGAACCAAAATCAAAACAGAAAAAGATTGCCCAAGTCTATAAATTGACTGTTTTGAATCATACGTTACTTTCTTCCATTGCATCCATGGGAACGTACATTCAATCACACCAAACAACAGCAGCTTCTAATGCTTTCAATCGTGTGATGGCAACTGTTTTACAAAACTTAGACGATGCATTACTGGTTTTAAACCCTTCTTATTTCTCTGAAACCAATCCGATTTCAACTTCTGAAAAAGCAAAAGGTTTTACTGAACTTATGGCTATTCGCATGAAGGAAATAACAGAAAAAAGCACTTTGGATGCAGCGACCAATAAAGTACAAATGCAAGAAGCACAACTCATTATCGAACAACTAGTCTGGTTGATTAATCTTTCAGAAAATATCTTGAAAAACACCAAACTGTTAATAGAAAAAGAATAAAAAAAGCCCCAAATTTCTAATTGAAATATGGGGCTTTCTGAACAATGTTATTCCTTTATAATTTCAACACTTCAGCAGTATTAGCCCTAACTTCTGCCAACAGCGTTGGGTTTTCGTTTAAAGCTTGTCCGTAAGATGGAATCATTTTTTTGATTTTATCTATCCATTCTGAAGATTGCATCTCTTCTTTAAAACATTTTCCAACCAAATCTACCATGATAGAAACTGCTGTAGAGGCACCTGGAGACGCGCCTAAAAGAACAGCCAAACTACCGTCGGCAGTAGTAATCATCTCGGTTCCGAATTCTAATTTACCAATTAATTCTTCGTCTCTCTTTATCACTTGAACGCGTTGACCTGCTCGCTCTAGCTTCCAGTCTTTGGTTTTAGCATTTGGCACATATTCTCTCAAAGCGTTCATTCGATCTTTTGGAGATTGACGAACTTGTTCAATTAAATATTTCGTAAGTGGAATGTTTTTGTATCCAGCCACCAACATAGGTATAACATTGTCTGGTTTTATAGACAATGGCAAATCAGAATAAGAGCCATTTTTTAAGAATCGAGTCGAAAAACCTGCAAAAGGGCCAAAAAGCAATGCCTTTTCTCCATCAATCATACGAGAATCCACATGAGGTACCGACATTGGTGGTGCTCCTACACTTGCTTTCCCATATACCTTGGCTTGATGTTGAGCAATTACTTCTGGATTGGTACACTTTAACCACTGTCCACTCACTGGAAAACCGCCATATCCTTTACCTTCAGGAACATCTGCTTTTTCTAATAAAGGAAGTGAACCACCCCCAGCTCCTATAAAGACAAACTTTGTATACGCTTTTACTTTTTGATCCGATTCCAGATCAGTGATTTTTATGCGCCATCTTTTATCCTCACATTGTTTCAATTTTTTTACTTCATGACCAAAATGAATGGTTACTCCATCTAACGAGGTTAAGTAGGCTAACATCATTCTTGTCAAAGTCCCGAAGTTAACATCTGTTCCAATTTTCATAGAAGTTGCAGCGACTTTCTCTCCTTCTTTTCTGCCATTCATAACCAAAGGCATCCATTGCTTTAATTCTGAAGCATCGGTACTAAATTCCATATCCGCAAAAAGAGGATTGGCTTGTAAAACATTGAATCTATTTGTCAAGAAGGCAACATTTTCTTCTCCCCAAACAAAACTAATATGCGGTATGCTTTTAATGAATTCTTTTGCTGAGGCTAATTTACCTTCGCTTACAAGGTCGGACCAGAATTGTCTTGAAACCTCAAACTGTTCTGCAATGCTAATGGCTTTAGAAGGGTTAATAGTGCCATCTGGACTTTCGGGAGTATAATTTAATTCACAAAAAGCAGAATGTCCTGTTCCTGCATTATTCCAAGCATCGGAGCTTTCTAATGCGGCAGCATCTAAACGTTCGTAAATTTCAATCTTAAGATCAGGCTGTAATTCTTTAAGCAATAACCCTAAAGTGGCGCTCATAATTCCAGCACCAATTAACACTACATCACTATTGGTTCTAATGGTTGTATCTGACATGGTTGGTTGTGTTTTTTAAAGGTGCAAAAATAGTTCATAAAAGCACAATAAAAAAAACAAATTTGGAAAGAGATTCATTACAAAATAAACATTTAACAGCAAGTATGTTACAGTTGCAACTCTAGTAAACAATTACTTGTGGCTCAAGTAATCTTGCAGCATAATTGTTGCCGAAATTTCATCAATAAGTGCTTTGTTTTGGCGCTGTTTTTTACTCAATCCACCATCAATCATGGATTGAAAAGCCAATTTTGAAGTAAATCTTTCGTCTACTCGAATGACTTTCATTTCTGGAAAATGATTGGTAAAATGTGTTACAAAACCTTTGATTATCGAGGCACTTTCAGAAGGTTGCCCATTCATTTGTTTGGGTTCACCAATCAAAACTGCTTCCACTTTTTCTTTAGCAAAATAATCTTTTAAGAAATCAATTGCAGTAGTCGATGCGATAGTTGTTAAGCCTGAGGCTATAATTTGCAACTCATCGGTAACTGCTATTCCAGTGCGTTTTTGTCCGTAATCTATGGCGAGAATTCTTGGCATTTGTAACTTTTTTATTAGAGCAAAGATACACAAAGAAATCTATTGAGTTAAAAAACACAAACCGCTCCAAAGTATTGGAGCGGTTTGTGTGTAATACAATTTCAAAAACTAAAGAATACCAAAAAAACGTTTAAAGAAACCTTTTTCTTCTTCAACTGCAATTGGTGTCTCAGGTTTTTGCGAACGCTCGTATTCAGTAAACAAGTCATTGATGTATTCAACGTAAGAACGATTTTTTTCTTCTAAAAACCCAATCAAATACTTTTCACTGTATTCGACTCCGCTTGCTTTCTCAATTTGTAGCAACT
Source organism: uncultured Flavobacterium sp. (assembly GCA_963513565.1). GTDB lineage: Bacteria > Bacteroidota > Bacteroidia > Flavobacteriales > Flavobacteriaceae > Flavobacterium. Next base: position 167,025 of record CAUPRE010000001.1, read on the forward strand.
TTTTGTATAATGGCTCAATATGATTAGAGATAATTTCTTGAGGAACCGCTCTTCTTCTTCCAAAATAATTGGTGATTTCACTATCTTCATTTTTTGTAGATTCGAAATCTGTAACTACCCAATAGTACCTACCTGATTTTGCTAGATTTTTTACCACAGCGTGAAAATTAACCCCTTGTTTTAGATTTTCCCACAATACTTTGAATAGTACTTTTGGCATATCTGGGTGCCTAATAATACTATGAGGCTGTCCCATAAGTTCATAATCCTCATAGCCACAAACATCTACAAAAACTTCATTTGCATACTCAATGATTCCGCGATGATCTGTTTTACTCATAATGACTTTAGACTTGTCCCAAGACACCTCTTTGTCAATAATAGCTGGTCGTTTAAATAATTCGTTGGTTTCCATTTTTTTTCAATTAAGTTGGTTTTGATTGCTTTATTAATATGCATACATCAATAAAGCATTCAAAATTATATATAACAAAATGTTCAAAAAATGATTTTTATCATCTACCTATTCATTTCGTAATTGCCGCTCAAGAAAAAGCTGTTTTGTTGGACTTACTGCCTTTAAAACGTAATATTTCACAAAAAGATTAAATTAGGAATTGGTGGTGTTTTGTAACCTTTACGGGTGGGTCCCGTAATTATCGAAGTGACGCCTTCATAGTTCCCGTTATATCTTGGTTGATGGGGTCCACGCTAAAAGTTATACTAATAAAACGCTACGCGTGAATTCCACGTTCCTTACACTTTGATCATATAAACTAGCAAACCTATAACCCACTTAAAAACCTCATTAAAAAATGCAGTTAGCGAATAGATGTAGCAGTTTGATTCTAAAAATAACACACTGAAATTTCAAATTCCAATTGACTTCAAGAGGAACTTGGAATTTTTTATTTCAAGAACAAATTAGCAATAGTTGTTTTTTTTGCTTCAATTTGTATCTCTAAAAAGATGTGGCTATAAAAATGAAAATACTTATAATTCAACAAAAAATGATTGGCGATGTACTTATCAGTTCTATCATTTGTAATAATCTAAGAAAAGCCTATCCCAATGCTCAAATTGATTATTTGGTTTATGAAGCTACAACTCCAGTTTTGGAGGGAAATTCAAGTATTGACAACATCATACTGTTTCAAGAAAAACATCGCAAAAGCAAGAGAGCTTTATTACAATTAGCCTTAACCATCAGAGCTACAAAATACGATTTGTTGATCGATGCTTACTCCAAATTAGAAAGCTGGTTGATTGTAGCGTTTAGTGGTGCCAAAAGAAAAATATCCTATAAAAAACCAGGACGTACTTTTTTATACACTGATAATGTTCCTTTTGAAGCTTATCCCAAAACCAATCTTGGATTAGCCATAGAAAGAAGGCTTTCGTTGTTAAAACCTTTAAACTTGTCCATAGCAATTGACCCATTGCCTAAATTGTTTGTGACCGAGAAAGAATGTAATGCTGCGAAAACCCTTTTGAAACAGCATCAAGTTTCCACAGACAAAAAAAAGATTATGATTAGTCTTTTAGGAAGCGAGAATTTAAAGACATATCCACTCCAATACATGGCTACTCTGGTAGATAGCATTGCTAGCAATAGAGATGTTGTGATTCTTTTCAATTATTTTCCAAAACAATTAGAAGCTGCCAAAACCGTTTATAACGCTTGTCGAAAAGAAACCCAACAAAAGATCTATTTTGAGGCATTGGGAGGAGATTTGCGCTCTTATATAGCCCTTATGAACGAATGTGACCTAATTATAGGTAATGACGGAGGAGCAATCAACATGGCAAAAGCGTTAAACAAACCATCCTTCATCATCTTTTCTCCATGGATAGAAAAGAAAATTTGGGCTACTTTTGAAGATGGAAAACACCACTGTTCTGTTCATCTTCAAGATTTTAGACCTGAATTATTTACTTCAAAATCCGAAAAAGAACTTAAGAAAGAGGCGCTCGAATTGTATCAAGAGTTCAAACCTGAATTTTTCAAAGAGCAGTTAAATCAATTTCTATATCAAAATGTAACTGATTTTGGAAAATAGTAGTAGCATTTCTGCAAAATTAGAAAAGGGTTTAAGTGCTTTACTAATCACTTTCAATGAAGAAAGTACTATAAAAAGCGCCATCGAAAACTTGGCTTTTGCCGATGAAATCATTATTGTAGATTCTTACAGCACAGATGTTACGGTGCGCATTGCATCAAATTTTGAAAATGTAAAAATCATCCAAAACAAATTTATCAACTACGCCGACCAACGCAATTTTGCGATTAGTTTGGCTTCCTATTCTTGGATTCTTTTCATTGATGCCGATGAAAGAATCAGCCCAGCTCTCGAAGATGAAATAAAAACCATCATTCAAAAAGAAAACTCGATTGTAGCCTATGAATTCAGCCGAACTTTCTTGTTCAATAAACAACCCTTACATTTTAGTGGTTGGCAAACCGATAAAATTTTTCGCCTTTTTAGAAAAGAAAAAAGCTCCTACGATCCTAAAAAAATAGTCCATGAAAAGCTAATTGTCAATGGAAAAACGGGAGTCTTAAAAAACAAACTTTCACATTATTCCTATACTGATTATTGGAGTTACAAACAAAAAATGACACAATATGGAAAAATGAAAGCTATAGAGGAATTGAACAAAGGTACGGTTCCAAATGTTTTTCATTTTTATATACGACCTGCATATCAATTTCTATATCAATACCTTATTCGATTAGGAATATTTGATGGAAAGAAAGGAATAATTATTTGCTATTTAAATGCATACAGCGTTTATGAACGCTTTCAAGAATTAAAAAAATTGCGTTCGAACCACTAAGCCTTCCAAAATTTTAATTTTTTTTTCAATCGCTGCTTTTTGGCGAATTTTTGTTGAAATTCTTGTGTAAAAAACCACATTTTTTCAAAAACAATTTCTTTAGATAGGGGATAAAACTTTGCATACTCCTCACTCATAATGGCAATCATTTCCTTTTTTGGTGTCAATCGACTTAGGTTTTTCATTCTCATATCAAAATCCATAGTAGTATGAAAATTCATTCTATTCAAGTCAACCAAATAAAAAGCATATTGTTCCTCACCAATTTTTTTGATCAAAGTATTACCCGGCGAATGGTCTAAGAACTCAACTCCTTTCTCGTGCAAGTCGAAACAGAATTGTGTAAATTGTCTTAAAATAGTTTCGTTTTCAGGATATTCTGGAATTTCAACTAATTCTCGGAAAGTTAATTCGGTTACCAAATGTTCGCTTACATAAAAACTACTCGTCAAGCCAAGCCAATTATAATTTTCTACAAAAGCAATAGGTTTTGGGGTTCCAATTCCTTTTTCTAGCAAAGTGGTTGCATATTCAAAAGAACGTCTAGCCTTGGATTTTCTAAAATACTTGTAAGCAATTTTGTTAATAAAATGAGGGATTTTAAAGGACTTTACATTTATGCGAGTCCCTACAATATCAAAAAGCTTGATGGCATTTCTTTTTCCTTCGACAAAAGAAATACCAGCGGAATCAAAAGATTGTATCGCGTTAATAATTTCATTTTGAGGTATCGAAATGAAATTTGAAAAGAAAACAATATTTTTCAACGAATAGAATTTATAGATTACAACTTGCTATTTTTTAAATAAAAACTTAAACCACTGTCCAAAATTTTTAAAAAATATTTTCTTTTTTGACACACTTAAAGAATCATTAGCTTCCAACCATTTTTTTACTTCCTTAATATCCTTAGTGGGAAAAAAAACTAATTTTTCCCAACGTTCAGGTTCAATGAAATAAAAATTTTTGAATTCTTTGTAATTGTGTTCATTCACAACTAACCATTTATCCATAAAACCGGGGTTAATTTGTGCATTATGTCCCCAGTTTTTAAGCTTAAAACGCAAATCAGCTTCAGATCTAGAAAGAGATTCATGTAAAACGATACTATCCGTATAAATCGTCCTACCCTTAATCCGTCTTCCTACTGTATACTCATTAGAATTAGAGGCAAAAATAGCCTTCATAGGTTTATCTACATACAAAATTCCTGTTTCGGTATATTTATAGAGATTCATTTGAAAAACACCTATTTGAACTTTTTTGTCTTTTTCTGGATTTAAATAGGAATCATATTTTCGCAACTGCGCTACAAACCCTTTAAAATCAATAAAATACTCATCCGCATCTATTTGTATCAGCCAATTCCCTATACCCATTTGTTCCGAAAGCATTTTACGCTCTCGCACTTCACATTCCATAGTGCTTAAACCAGCAACATAGAACACATCTTCATACCACTGAATCTTATGTTGGATATCTATTTTTTTAATCCAATCGAAAAATGAACTTTCTATTTGAATGTCCTCACCTTTCCAGGTTTTTCGATGCACATCAATTGCTAAAAAAATTGCATCGGCTTGTTCATAAACTGTAGGAATGGCAATTTTTAACAACTCATAGTCATAAGAAACCAAAAAACCAACTTGAATTTTTCCTGCCATTTTTATCATATTAAAAGTGGTGCAATTTAGGAATTAATATCTAATTTTGCGGCATGAAAAAGAAATATGATTACCTGATAGTTGGCTCAGGACTGTTTGGAAGCGTTTTTGCACATGAAGCAACGAAAGCCGGAAAAAAATGCTTGGTTCTCGATAAAAGAAATCATTTGGGTGGTAACGTTTACTGTGAAAAAGTTGCTGATATTAATATTCATAAATATGGTGCTCATATTTTCCATACCAATGATAAAAAATTATGGGATTATGTCAATCAATTTGTAGAATTCAATAATTACATTAATGCTCCACTAGCCTTTACCAAGGGAAAACTGTACAACCTTCCTTTTAATATGAACACTTTTTATCAATTGTGGGGAACCAAAACACCTGAGGAAGCCCAAGCAAAAATTGATGAACAAATCAAAAACTATGGAGTACAAGAACCTAAAAACTTAGAAGAACAAGCATTGTCCTTGGTAGGAAAAGATATTTATGAAAACTTCATCAAGGAGTATACCGAGAAACAATGGGGCCGAAAAGCAACGGAATTACCAGCCTTCATTATTAAAAGATTGCCGGTTCGATTTACTTTTGACAACAACTATTTTAATGACAAATACCAAGGAATTCCAATTGGTGGTTATAACAAATTGATTGATGGTTTACTAGAAGGTATTGAATGTAAAACCGATGTTGATTATTTTAAAGAAAAAGAATATTACGATGATCTAGCTTCGAAAATTGTGTTTACCGGAAAAATAGATGAGTACTATGATTTCCGATTGGGCGTTTTAGAATACCGATCCTTACGTTTTGAAAATGAGACTTTAGAACTTAAAAATTTTCAAGGCAACGCTGTTGTAAATTATAACGACGCTGATTATGATTTTACCCGTATTATCGAACACAAACATTTCGAATTTGGAAATCAACCTCAAACGGTAATTACAAAAGAATATCCACAAGAATGGAGTCGTGGAGACGAACCCTTTTACCCTATAAATGACCATCAAAATCAATCTCTATTTGAAGCATACAAACAACTTTCTCTACAAGAGAAAAACGTAATTTTCGGGGGAAGGTTAGCCGAATATAGATATTATGACATGCATCAAGTAATTGCTTCCGCGCTACACAAATCAAAACTAGAACTTCAGAATGACTAAAATATTTATTGTTACACACGAAAAAAATCCAATCTTAGTAAATGATATTCTTGAACCTATTCAAGTTGGAAACAATAATGCCATACACCCAGAAATAATAAGAGACAACACTTTAGATACTATCGCTAGTAAAAACAGTAATTTTTGTGAGTTAACAGCGGCCTATTGGATTTGGAAAAATTATAATGAAGCGGATTACGTTGGTATTTGCCACTACCGAAGGTATTTTAATTTCTTTAACCCTGTATACAACCTGAAACCTTCTGCGCAAAAAAAAATAAGTGTTGCGAAATTTAAACAAACGAAGACATTCACTAGCTCTACTAAAGTATTAGATAAAAAAATCAAGGCTATACTAAGCCATCACGATATTATCCTAACAAGACCTTACAAATTTAAAAAAACTACCTTAACAAAAAATTATTGCGAAGATCATCGACCAGAGGATTGGGAATTGACAAAGAAAATTATAATTGAAAAATACCCTGACTATAAGGAAAGCGTAACATTATTTTTAGACGAAGGCATCTATTTTCATATTGGAAACATGCTGATCTGTTCAAAAAAGTTATTTGATGCTTATCATGAATGGTTATTTTCAATCCTTTTCGAACTTGAATCAAAAATTACGATTCCAAAAGATCCATACCAAGCAAGAGTATTTGGATTCATATCCGAAAGACTAATCAACCTATATGTATACCATAACAAACTAAGAATAAAAGGCATACCATCTTATAAAATTTTAGATATTTAACTTTCCTTACTTTTTGAAAATAAACTAGAGTGAACTTAAACATGTATATAATTAAATGATTTTTATCGTCTACCTTATACATTCCATAAATGCCTCACAAGAAAAGTTGTTTTATTGAACTTATATCCAATAAAATATTTCACAAAAAGATTAAAAATGTTAGTATTAATTAAACAAAGTTTGATTTAAAAAAAATCGATTTATCTTTGTGAAAAATATTTTAACATGAAAACACTACAAACTATTATAGAAAAAGCCTGGGAAAACAGAGCTTTGTTACAAGAATCTATTACAACCGATGCTATTAGAGCCGTAATTGAGTTACTAGATGCTGGAAAACTACGTGTTGCTGAACCTGTAGCTGACGGATGGCAAGTAAACGAATGGGTAAAAAAAGCAGTGGTAATGTACTTCCCTATTCAAAAAATGGAAACTTGGGAATCTGGTATTTTTGAGTATCATGACAAAATGTTATTAAAAAGAGGGTATGCGGAAAAAGGAATTCGTGTAGTTCCTAATGCCGTAGCACGTTATGGCGCTTATATTTCTAGTGGTGTGATTTTGATGCCAAGTTATGTAAACATTGGAGCTTATGTTGACGAGGGAACTATGGTGGATACTTGGGCTACTGTTGGAAGTTGTGCACAAATTGGTAAAAATGTACACTTAAGTGGAGGTGTTGGCATTGGTGGTGTTTTAGAACCTTTACAAGCTGCCCCAGTAATTATCGAAGATGGCGCTTTCATTGGTTCTCGTTGTATTGTGGTTGAAGGTGTTCATGTAGGAAAAGAAGCTGTTCTTGGGGCTAACGTTTGCTTGACTGCCTCAACAAAAATTATCGATGTAACTGGCGATGAACCTGTCGAAATGAAAGGTTTTGTTCCTGCTCGTTCTGTAGTGATTCCTGGAAGTTATACTAAAAAATTCGCTGCTGGTGAATTTCAAGTTCCTTGTGCGTTGATCATTGGAACTCGTAAACCTTCAACAGACTTAAAAACCTCATTAAACAATGCACTTCGCGAATATGATGTAGCGGTTTAGTTTTAAATAAAATATTACTACTATTTAAATTCCAAATTCCAATTGACTTCAAGAGGAATTTGGAATTTTTTATTTCTAGAACAAATTAGTAATATTTGTTTTTTTTTCTTCAATTTGTAACTATAAAAGAGATAGTTATAAAAATGAAAATACTTGTAATTCAACAAAAAATGATTGGCGATGTACTTATCAGTTCCATCATTTGCAATAATCTAAGAAAAGCTTATCCGAATGCGCAAATTGATTATTTGGTTTATGAATTTACAACTCCAGTTTTGGACGGAAATATAAGTATTGACAATGTCATTCTGTTTCAAGAAAAACATCGTAAAAGTAAGAGAGCCTTATTACAATTAGCCCTTAGCATCAGAGCCACAAAATACGATCTATTGATTGATGCATACTCAAAATTAGAAAGCTGGTTGATTGTAGCCCTAAGTGGTGCCAAAAGAAAAATATCCTATAAAAAATCAGGACGAGCTTTTTTATACACAGACAATGTTCCTTTAGAAGCTTATCCTAAAACCAATCTTAGATTAGCTATTGAAAGAAGGCTTTCGTTGTTAGAGCCCTTAAACTTATCCATATCAATTGACCCAATACCTAAATTGTTTGTGACCGAGAAAGAACGTAATGCAGCGAAAACCCTTTTGGAACAACATCAAGTTTCCACAGACAAAAAAAAGATCATGATAAGTCTTTTGGGTAGCGAGAATCTAAAGAACTACCCACTTCATTACATGACCAATGTTGTAGATAGTATTGCCAGCAACAGAGATGTTGTGATTCTTTTTAATTATTTACCAAAACAAATAGAAGCTGCCAAAACCGTTTATAATGCCTGCCAAAAAGAAACCCAGCAAAAAATTTATTTTGATGTACTGGGAAAAGACTTGCGTTCTTATATAGGACTCATGAACGAATGTGATATGATTATAGGTAATGATGGTGGCGCTATCAATATCGCCAAAGCTTTGAACAAACCTTCTTTTATCATCTTTTCTTGTTGGATAGAAAAGAAAATCTGGGCTACTTTTGAGGATGGAATACACCACTGTTCGGTTCATCTTCAGGATTATAAACCCGAATTATTTATTTCAAAATCCAAAAAAGAACTTAAGAAAAAAGCCCTCACTTTGTATCAAGAGTTCAAACCCGAATTTTTCATAGCGCAATTACATCAATTTCTAAATCAAAACATCAATGATTTTGGAAAATAAAGTCGGTAAACAAAGAAATCAAAACGAAATTGTTCCTAAACTTTCAAATAAAATCTTTAAAACAAAGATAAGTTTTGCTTGATGTATTACAAAAGATTAAGCTTTTGAAAATAAATGTTGTACTATGTAATAAATAAAGGAATAGTATATTAAATTTGGTTATAAAAACACAAAGCATGTATATTTATGTTTTGAATTTTTCACACCAAATACTACTAAATCCATAATAATGGGAATACCCTCTATCTTTTCATCATTACAAAAAACAATCTCTTCTACAATTGTTTTGAATGCTATTGCTCGTAACCCACAAGAAAACAATGGGATTGTCAACATTCACAGAATTGACGAAAAGAACATCGGAGATTATTATTGTGCGCCCCATCACTATTTTGATCAGTTGCAACAATCTCTAGATATATTTGATTACAAAAGTTTAGACCCAGCGATCAAACAACATTTTATTGAATCCATTTCAAATAACTCCTTAATCATCGGCGGAGGGGGCTTACTCAATAGAGGAAGCTTCTTTCGGCAAATGCATTTATTTGAAAAATTAGCTTCAAAAAATAAAAAAATGGTTTTATGGAGAGTGGGCCATAATGAAAAAAATCCCAAAACCTTTGAAAAAGTATCACAATATAATATTGACACCAAAAAATTTGGTTTAGTAGGCGTACGAGATTATGACATGAAAGAAGAATGGGTTCCTTGTGCGAGTTGTTTACATCCTATACTAGACACAAAATCAGAGGTAATTAATGAGGTTGGGTTAATTTTTCACAAAAAAACACTCAAAAGTCCCAAAGTTTTAGCAAAATTCAAGGAGTATCCTTGGACTTCAAATACTACAAGTTTAGAAGATATTATTTCATTTATTGCACAAACAGATACAGTGGTAACCGATAGTTATCATGGCATGTATTGGAGTTTATTAATGAATAAAAAAGTAGTTGTTTTTCCCAATTCTTCAAAATTTTATACATTTAAGTACCAACCCGTTTTTTCATCCATTGACACCTTCAAATCCGATTGAAAAAAAGCACAACATTATTCTGGAATTATAGAAGAGTGTAGAGAAATCAACTTAAAATTCTCCGAAAAGGCATTTGATTATTTAGGTTGCTAATAGGTTTACTATTATAAATTGAATTTTTTCTACTGATTGTAAAAAAATAGTAGTGAATAAAAAGAGTAAAAGACCAAATATTGTTTTTTACTCTTTTTCTTAATTGAAAAAAAATGAGTTCTTTTTTAGGGATATCACAAAAGTTGCAAATTATTTATTTGAAACCTAAAAAAAATATCTTAAAATTTTCATCAAGACCAGAATTTAAAGTTGAATATTAACTTAAAAACATCTATTAAAAGAAAAATTTTAACTTAAAACAAACCATAAATAGTCAAATAACAATTTCAACAAGACGAATAGCAAGATTAAAAATGAAAATTTATCAAAAAACAAAGACTAAAAACACAAATTAACGATAATTTTAAGTTTAAAAGTCAATTATTCATAAAAAATAGATGAATAAAAACATTTTAATAAATTTAATTTTCATACTTAACATTATATTATGATATTTGGCTCAATTAATCTTAAATAATTTTAACATGAGAATCAATTTTAAGCATTTTTTGAGTTTGCTTTTTGCCTTGTTTGTGCAAATAGCTGTAGCTCAAGAAATCACAGTAACTGGAGTTGTTACAGATCAAGCTGGAATTCCTATTCCAGGTGCTAACGTACTAGTAAAAGGTACAAAATCAACTACACAAACAGACTTTTCGGGTGTTTTTGCAATCAAAGCTGCTCCTGGTGACGTATTAGTAGTTAGTTTTGTAGGTATGTCTACAGTTGAAGTAAATGCTTCTTCTAAAGTTACCGTAAGACTGAAAGATACCTCTAATTTATTAGAAAATGTGGTTGTAGTCGGTTATGGTACTCAATCTAAGAAAAAATCGACAGACGCAATTGCAAGAGTAACCGCAAAAGACATTCAGCAAATTCCGGTTTCTAACGTTCAAAATGCTTTAGTTGGAAAGTTAGCTGGGGTTCAAATTACTCAAACTAACGGAAAAGTTGAAGGTGGGGTAAGCGTTCGTGTGAGAGGTGCTGCTAGTATTAGTGCTGGTAAAGAGCCACTTTATGTATTAGACGGAATTCCATTGATCACAACAAATGAGTCTAGTAATGGTTCACCAACAAACCCATTATTAACATTGAGTCCAAATGAAATCGAATCTATCGACGTGTTAAAGGATGCTTCATCTGCGGCAATATATGGTGCTAGAGGAGCAAATGGTGTAGTAATCATCACTACTAAAAAAGGAAAAGAAGGAAAAGGAACTTTTTCTATTAACTTGTCTCAAGGAGTTAGCGAAGTTACCAACAAAAGAAAATGGTTAAATGCTGCTCAATATATAGAATTATTTACAGAAGCTTCTATCAATGGAACAGGTGACGCATCAGAAGCTGAATCTTACTTTGATGCTTATGCTGCCGATACCGATTGGAGGACTCTAGAAAACGACACTGATTGGCAAGACCTAGCTTTTAGAAATGGATATACTACTGATGCTGATTTCTCTGTATCTGGAGGTGATGCCAAAACCAAATACTTTTTTTCAGGAGCTTACAACAGCACTTCAGGGATTATCGTTAATAATGATTTAGAAAGAATAACAGCAAGAACAAATATTTCTCATAAACTTACAGATCGTTTTACAGCTGGTATGAATTTAAGTTTCTCAAGATCACAAATAAACAGAGTTGAAGACGATAATTCATTTACAACACCTCTGCAAATGGTAGCTCAGTCTCCACTAGCACCTGCAAGATTGAAGGATGGTTCTCCTAATCAAAACACCGAATATCTTAACTATGTTCAAGCTGCTGACAATTCATTCTACAAAACTTTGGTTAGAAGAGTTATAGGGAAAGTATATGGTGAATTTAAAATTCTTCCCTATTTAAAAGCTAATAGTGATTTTTCATATGATTTAATGTCACAAACAGAAGATGCATGGTATGGAAAAAACTTCCCTAATATGGCTACTGATGGAGAAGTTTTTGCTAGTGCTGTAAATAACGAAACTTTTATTACTAGTAATTACTTAACGTTTGATAAAACATTTGCAGAAAATCACGACATAAACATCGTTGCTGGTATGGAATTTAACAAATTCAATAGAAGATACCAAGATGTAACAAGTATCTATTTCCCTAATGATAGTTTTTCAACTATAGATGGTGGTGCTGAAGTAAATGCTGGTTCTGGAAACGAAACTGATTACACATTTGTATCTCAATTTGGAAGACTTAGTTATTCTTATGCTAATAAATATTTATTCAAAGCAAGTATCCGTCGTGATGGTTCTTCAAGATTTGGAGCTAATAACAGATTTGGTACTTTCCCTGCTGTTTCTGCAGGTTGGGTTGTGTCTGAAGAAAGCTTCTTAAAAGACAACTCTGTTCTTTCTTACTTAAAGTTGAAAGGAAGCTGGGGTAAATTAGGTAATGCTGAATTAGGAAACTTTGCATCTAGACAATTCTATGGTCCAAACTCTTACAATCTTAAATCTGGATTGACTTTTACACAAGCTGGAAATCCAAATTTAACTTGGGAAAAATCATCTCAAATTGACTTTGGTGCTGAAGTTGGTTTCTTAAACAAAATCAACCTAGAAGTTGATTATTACAAAAAAACTACAGATGGTTTATTATTTAGTGTCCCTCTTTCTTTAAGCTCTGGTGCAACATCTATCAATAAAAATATTGGAGAAATCGAGAGCAAAGGAATTGAGTTTGTATTAAACACAAAAAATATTGACACCGAAAACTTTAAATGGAGTACTAGTTTTAATTTAACTACAAACAACACAAAAGTACTTGCTTTACCAAACGATAATAAAGATTTAGTAGGTACATATACTATAAACCGAGTAGGAGAAAATGTTTCTTCTTTCTATTTAAAAGAATATGCTGGAGTTGACCCTGCAAATGGTGATGCTTTATTTTATTTAAATACTAAAAATGCAGATGGCTCAATTGATAGAACTAAAACTAATGATTATGCTGCTGCTCAAAGAGTAATTGCCGGAAATCCTTTTCCAACCTTAATGACTGGTTTAACTAATACTATCAATTACAAAGGATTAGACTTTACTTTCACTTTCCAAGGGGAGTGGGGAGCAAGTATCTACAATTCAGCAGGTATATTTCAATCTGTTGCTGGAGACTATTTAGACAACCAAACAGTAGATCAATTAAAACGTTGGAGAAATCCTGGAGACATCACCAATGTACCACAAGCTAGACTTTATGGCGGTAACGGAACTGGTCACTCTACAAGATTCTTAGACAAAGCTGATTTTGTACGTTTAAGAAACTTAACCATTGGCTATACATTACCAAGCAAAGTAGTAAAAGATTTAGGTATGAGTAGTGTTCGTTTTTATGGTACAGGAGTAAATTTACTTACTTTTACTAACTATTCTGGTTATGATCCAGAGGCAAGAAGAGATGACACTGGAATCGGAGAAGAATACTATTCTGCTCCACCAGCTAGAACAATTGCATTGGGTGTAAATATTAATTTCTAATAATAAAAAAAATGAAAGTCAATAAATTAATCATATATTCGTTACTTGCTGCTATGTTTATTAGTTGTGAGAACGAATTAGAGATAGATCCTAGACAAAGAGAGGATGCTACTATAACTTTAAGCACTGAAAGCGGAATCACCAATATTCTTACAGGTACCTATGCCATTGCTGCTACTGGAGATCTTTATGGAGGTAGAGTACAAGTTTCAGCTGATTTACTAGGGCAAACTGGATCTACTACTACTACAGATTTGAGATGGAGAGGTACTTTTGTGCCTTTTAGACAAATGTTTACAAAAACAATGCTTGTGGATAATGGCTTTGCTCAAAACATTTGGGCTAGAAGTTATGAAATTATCAATGCTTCAAATATCGTAATTGAAAACATCGATAAAGTTGCCGATCCAGCTAAACAAACTAGAATGATAGCTGAGGCTAATTTCTTAAAATCATTAGCATATTTTGATTTAGTACGCTTTTTTGCACAACCATACGATGCTACAAAAACCAATAGCCAACTTGGAGTTGTAATTAGAGACAAAGCCATTTACGACTATAATAAAGACTATTCAAAAGAGAGAAGTTCAGTTGAAGAAGTATATGCACTAGTTATAGCTGGTTTAAACAAAGCCTATGCAGATCTTCCTGTAGACAACAGCTTTTATGCAAATAAATATGCTGCAAAAGCATTGCTTGCTAGAGTATACTTGCAAATGCAAAATTATCCTGCCGCTAGAGATGCAGCTAACGATGTAATAGCTAACAGTGGTGCAAGATTAATGGCTACTTATAAAGAAGCATTCAATCACGAGGTAAATCAAGCAGAAGATATTTTTGCAATCCAAATCACCAATCAAACAGGAACTAATGATATGATTACTTTCTTTGCGTCTGGGTTAAATGGTGGACGTGGTGGCGATGTTGAAATTAGAGGAACTTACTTAAACAAATTTAATGATGTAAATGATGAAAGAAGAAATTTCAATTACATCAACTCTGTTAACGGCCGTAGACTAACTTCTAAATACACTAGTCAATTTGGAGATGTGCCTGTCATCAGATTAGCTGAAATGTTTTTGATCCGTGCTGAATCTAATTTACAAGCAGCTACTTCAGTAGGAGACACTCCTTTAAATGACATTAACAGATTAAGAACTAGAGCAAAAGCTAGTTTATTTACTACTGTTACATTAGCAAATATTTTACGTGAAAGAGAATTAGAATTAGGTATGGAAGGTTTTAGAGTACATGACATTAAAAGAACTAAAGGTTCTGTAACTTCTTCTATCGCTTGGAACTCTGATTTATTGGTTTTCCCAATTCCACAAAGAGAAAAAGATGTAAATGGATTAATCACACAAAATCCTGGATACTAATAATTTCTTGATTTAGTTAATCAAAACCACTCCAAAATTTGGAGTGGTTTTTTTATATCTCCACAATAGAAGACAAATGTATTAACTACAAAAATCCTCCGAAAGCACATCAAAGAAACCAATATACATCTCAATAAAAACAAAACAAATTATAACAATAAGTAATTTTATCAAATTATAAAACGTGCAAATAACCATTATTCCTTGGTTGATCATTATAATTCTAGATTCATATAATTCTATTCTTTCTAGTATCTATTTTACAAGCATGCAATGCTTTTTTTAGCATTCTTGAATATGTAATTACCACAAAAAAAGGCTTAAAATCAAAACGATTTTAAGCCTTTTCAACTAAATCAACATATATAAAAAAAACCTACTTACTCAATGGGTAAAACTAAAGTTAAAGTTATAGTCTCTAACACTTCAAAAGCTGTTTCAGCCATTTTATTACCTTTGGTATCCAATAACGGGTTTACCTCAACTACTTCAATACAAACAACTTTTTTGGTTTTGATGATTTGATCTATTATGGCGATAATCTCATATTGATCAAACCCTCTCGATACTGGAGTTCCTGTTCCAAACGATATCAAATCACAATCCATAGAATCCACATCAAAAGAAACATAAAGGACTTCGCAATGTGACAATTGCACTAAAGCTTCCGAAACACACTTTTCTAATCCTCTATACCTAATTTCGTCAACTTTATAATTACGAATAGCCAACCGTTCCATTTGCTGATCCTCGGCTTCTTCAGTATCACGAACCCCGAAATACACCAAATTCTCAGGTTGTATTTTTGGACCTTTATAACCAATTCGTTTCATTTCTTCCCAATACTTTTGGGTATCTGAATCTACAGCATTTGTTTTCGCTTCTAAATTATCATTAGCCAATGCTGCTGCCAAGGGCATTCCATGAATGTTCCCTGATGGCGAAGTATAAGGAGAATGCAAATCTGCATGCGCATCAATCCAAATCACCCCTACGTTTTGCTCCGGAAATGCCGATTTTATTCCACTAATGGTTCCTAATGCAGAGGAGTGATCACCTGAAAGTACTATTGGAAAATAATCTTTTACATTTTTTTGAACTGAATTACTAACACGAACACATTGCTCCACCACATGTTCAATTCGTTTGGCAACTGTACTCCTATTTTTATCGTAAATCGATTCGTTATGCGTTTTGATATCTTCAAAAGGAAATTGATTAAAATAATCACTTCCTTGATTGATTGCAGCAATTTCAATAGCATCGATACCCATATCTGAACCACGAGTACCTGCTCCGATATCGGATCTATTTTTAATTAATTTAATGGGTTTCATACTATTTTCTAGATAAAATCATTTAACGCTTTTTCAATAATCGCTAAACATTCTTGAATTTGCCCCTCAGTAATTACTAATGGTGGCGCAAAACGAATTTTATTTCCGTGAGTAGGTTTTGCCAATAAACCATAATCTCTAAATCGCAAACAAATATCCCAAGCCAAATCAGAATCTTCATCGCTATTGATGACAATAGCATTCAGCAAACCTTTTCCTCTTACCAAAGCAATCAATGGATTTCTGGCAGCTATATCATTTAAACCTTGTCTTAAAATATTTCCTAAACGATCAGCATTAGCGGCTAAATTCTCATCTTTTATCACTTCCAAAGCAGCAATAGCTACAGCTGCTGCCACTGGATTTCCACCAAAAGTAGAACCGTGTTGCCCTGGTTTGATTACATTCATAATCTCATTATTGGCCAAAACTGCCGATACTGGATACACTCCGCCAGAAATGGCTTTCCCTAGAATAAGAATATCTGGTTTTACTTCAGGTGTTTTCTCACAGCCTTTTTCACAAGAACAATTCCCGCAAGTAGCCAATAAACGACCGGTACGAGCGATTCCTGTTTGTACCTCGTCGGCAATAAAAAGAGCATTATGCGCTTCACAAAGTGCTTTAGCTTTAGCCAAATAACCTTCTGATGGAACATAAACTCCAGCTTCACCTTGAATAGGTTCCACTAAAAATCCAGCAATATTAGGTGAAGATTGTAACGCTTTTTCTAATGCATCAATATCATCATATGGAATCCTTATAAAACCTTCGGTGAATGGACCAAAACTTTTACGCGCTCCTTCATCATTAGAAAAAGAGATAATAGTAGTAGTTCTACCGTGGAAATTATTTTCGCAAACAATCACTTGTGCCTGATTTTCTGGAATACCTTTTACTTCATACGCCCATTTACGGCATAATTTTAAAGCAGTTTCTACCGCTTCAGCTCCAGTATTCATAGGTAATACTTTATCAAAGCCGAAATAATCCGTAATATATTCTTCGAACACACCTAATTTATCATTGTGAAAAGCACGAGAAGTTAAGGTCAACTTTTGAGCTTGCTCTACCATTGCTCCAACAATTTTTGGATGACAATGTCCTTGATTCACGGCTGAATAAGCAGAAAGAAAATCAAAGTATTGTTTCCCATCAACATCCCAAACATAAACCCCTTCCCCTCGCTCTAAAACTACCGGTAACGGATGATAATTATGTGCGCCGTATTGGTCTTCTTTTGCAATCAAAACTTCGGATTTTGAAGAGAGAATTTGTTCTGTTTGTATCATTTTATAGGTCTTTAATTAATATTTCATAGGCAAAAGTAATATAATTAATTTAAATAATTACAAAAAAAGTTAATTTTGACTTGATTTTTTATTTAAAGAAATAAATTTTTATTTTTTTTATACTTATTCAAGTCATTTTGTTATTTTTGAAATCGAATTAACACTTTAATTTTGAAATGAAATAAAAATAATTACTTTTATAAATGAAATAAAAAGTGATTTTAACTTAAAAATACATTTAAAAATGGAAGTATTAGACGAATTTGACATCAATATTATTAAGGAATTAGAGAAAGATGGCAGAATGGCTTTTTCAGCTATTGCTAGTAGTCTCAAAATTTCAAATACGATGGTGCATCAAAGAATTAACCGATTAATTGACCAAGGTGTAATTACTGGAATCAAACCTGTAATTAACGAGAAAAAAATTGGTTATGACTGGGGTGCTTTTACCGGTATTACCTTAAATAAAGATGCCGATTCAAAACGAGTTATTGACGAATTGAAAGAAATTCCAGAGATAACCGAATGTTATTTTATTACCGGCTCCTTTACCTTATATATTAAGTTGATCGCAAAAGATCACGAACATATGAGAAAATTGCTGTATGAAAAAATAGATAACATTCCGGGTATAGCCAAAACCGATTCTATAATCGAGTTAGGTTGTGCCTTTAAACGCAATGTAACCTTATAAACCACTAAATAATGTTCCCTGATTTTCTAACCAAACCAACCAAAAATGGCCTTTTACTAGCTTCTTCTTTTCTTTTATCATTCAGTTTATTAGCCTGCAGTAGTGATTCTAACGAATCCGAAAAACCAACTCCAACCCCCGCCTACACTGCTATCCCTTCTTCAATAGGGATTGTTGGAGACCCAAAAGATGTTACAGTAACGACCAGTGCTGGAACTGTTTTAATGGGAGGTTCTACCGATGTAGACGGCGCAATGAAATGGATGATCAACAAAAGCATCGGAGGAGATGTAGTAATCATTAGAGCATCAGGGGCAACAGGTTACAATCAATACCTATACGATCTGGTAAAAGTAAATGGCGTTTCTCAGGTAAATTCTGTAGAAACCTTACTTATAAACAGTACGGATTTAGCCAACAATCCAAAAGTAGCTGAACGCATCAAAGAAGCTGAAATGCTATTCATTGCTGGTGGAGATCAAGCCAATTATATTCGCTTTTGGAGAAATACTCCTGTAGAAGAGGCGCTGAATTATCTTATCAATGTAAAAAAAGTACCCGTTGGAGGAACTAGTGCAGGTTGTGCCATTCTTGGCGAAGTTGTTTTTACCGCTGAAAACAATACCATAACTTCCGAGGAAGCTTTATTGAATCCTTTTGACTTAAAAATTACTTTAGCAAAAAGTGATTTTATCAACAATCCTTTTCTTAAAAATACAATTACCGACACTCATTATAATAACCCTGATAGAAAAGGTAGACAAATCACTTTTCTAGCACGTTTAGCTACTGAATTTAACTGGCAACAACCCAAAGGTATTGGAGTGCAAGAAGAAACAGCCGTTTGTATTGACGAAAACGGCAAAGCGGTAGTTTATGGAGCTGGTTTTGCTTATTTTTTGAAAGCTAGTAGTGAAAAACCTGAGAAATGTGTAGCAGGCAGCAAGCTTAATTGGATAAATAATAAGAAAGCCGTTCAAGCCTACCTAATTGGAGGAAAAGTAACTGGAAATGGTTCTTTTGATTTGACCAATTGGACCACTGTTTCTGGTGGAATTTATCAAAACATGTACGTTACTGATGGTGTTCTTTCTATAGAATAGCCCCACCACTCTATTTCTTCTTGAATTTTTTTTTACTATTAATACCATTTATTATGCAATTGCCAAAAGTAAGATTATCACAACTTTTCATTACCCTACTTTTACTTTCAACCACTATAGTTGAAGCTCAAAAAAACAAAGGAAAATTATTCATCATTGGTGGTGGAAAACGCTCTGATGTTTTAATGAATCAAATGCTAAAAGTAGCTGATTTAAAGACCAAAGATTTTATTGTCGTGCTTCCAATGTCTAGCGAAGAACCCGATAGTGCTTATATTTATTTCAAAAAACAGTTAAGCAAATTAACCCCACACCCTATCGTAATGCTTAATTTTGACAAAACCACCAGTCAAAATAAAGTCCTGACCGATTCGCTACAAAAAGCCAAACTCATATTCATCAGCGGTGGTGATCAAACCCGTTTTATGGGAGTCGTTCGCGGAACTCCGATTTATGATGCCATTCACAAAGCCCATCAAAACGGAAGCACGATTGCAGGAACTAGCGCAGGTGCAGCAGTGATGTGCGAAAATATGATTACAGGAAACCAAAAATTAGAAACCAAATACACTGAAACTTTTGATAATATCCGTTATGACAATCTTGAAATCAATTCAGGTTTGGGCTTAGTAAAAAACGTAATTATTGACCAACATTTTCTAAAAAGAAGTCGTTACAATCGCTTACTGACAGGCTTAGTCGATTTCCCAAATCATACAGGAATTGGAATTGACGAAAGTACCGCCATTGTCGTGAGAGACAAAACTGTAGAAGTCGTTGGTGAAAGCGAAGTGATCGTGGTTAAAAATCCTAAAGAAATCAAGAAAGCGCCTAATAATCATCTCGTAAGCATCAAATCTTTAGAAATGAGCGTTTTGATTGAAGGCCAAAAATTTAATATCAAATAAAATGAAGAGACAACACTATTGGGCGATCTTTTGGATGCTTGTATTGAGTCCACTGACTTCGCTTTGGGCACAACAATTAACTGCTTCGGAAGTAAAACGAATGGAGCAACAAGCCAAACAAGTCACTATCATCAGAGATAATTGGGGCATTGCTCACGTGTACGGAAAGACCGATGCTGATGCTGTTTTTGGTATGTTATACGCGCAATGCGAAGACGACTTTAAGCGTGTTGAAATGAACTATATCGATAAGTTAGGGCGTTTGGCCGAAGTAAGAGGCGCTGGCGTCTTGTACAACGATTTAGAAACCCGTTTGCTTATTGACGCCGAAGAAGCCAAAGCCGATTACAAAAAAGCGGCGCCTTGGCTCAAAAAACTAATGAACAGTTATGCCGATGCCATCAACTATTACTTGCACAAACATCCTGAAGTAAAACCATTATTGCTGACTCGTTTTGAACCTTGGTTTCCTTTGCTTTGGACTGATGGTAGTATTGGCGCAATTAGCACTGCTGATTTAACTACTGGTGAACTGAAAGCTTTTTACTCTGGCAATACCGACAAAGTAGCTTATGTAGAACGAGATGTAAATGTTCAAACGGGTTCAAATGGATTTGCCATTGCTCCTTCAAAATCAATTTCAGGAAATGCGCTTTTGTACATCAATCCACACACTACTTTTTATTTTAGACCCGAAATCCAAATCAGTAGCCAAGAAGGACTAAACGCCTACGGAGCAGTGACTTGGGGACAATTTTTCATTTACCAAGGTTTTAATGAAAACTGTGGTTGGATGCATACTTCTTCGAATGTAGATGTAGCCGATATGTATGCAGAAAAAATAGTCGAACAAAAAGGGAAACTCTTTTACGAATACGATGGAAAATTATTGCCAGTAAAAGAAAAAAATATCGTTCTAAAGTATTTGGATAAAGGACAAATGGCTTCCAAAACCATCAAGACGTATTTTACGATTCACGGTCCGATTATGGCTAAGCGAGACGGAAAATGGATCAGTTTGAAATCCAAAAACCGCAATATGGAAAGTTTGGTGCAAAGTTGGGTGAGAACCAAATCAAAGGATTTCAAGGATTACCAAAAAGCAATGGATTTAAAAGCCAACACGTCTAACAATACTGTGTATGCCGACAACAAAGGAAACATTGCCTATTGGCACGGGAACTTTATTCCGATGCGCGACAAAAGCCTCAATTGGGCAAAAGTAGTAGATGGAACCACATCCAAAACCCAATGGAAAGGTTTGCATCCAGTATCTGAAACCGTGCATTTGTACAACCCTAGTAACGGTTGGCTACAAAATTGCAACTCTACGCCCTATTCTGTAGCAGGTACCAATAGCCCAAAAGAATCCAACTATTTGCCTTATATGGCGCCTGATGGAGAAAACTTTAGAGGAGTTAATGCTGTTCGTATTTTTAGTCAAGACAAAAAATACACGCTAGACAATT
Organism: uncultured Flavobacterium sp.; assembly: GCA_963513565.1. Lineage (GTDB taxonomy): Bacteria > Bacteroidota > Bacteroidia > Flavobacteriales > Flavobacteriaceae > Flavobacterium. The sequence continues at coordinate 188,498 of CAUPRE010000001.1, forward strand.
TAATTAAAGATGGTTACGATACCAAACTTTCGGCTTTTGAAGTACTACTTCCAGCTTTGATTGCTAATTTTCAAAAAGATGCTGAAGCTCAAGAACCCAAATTCAAAGATTTGGAAGCTCCAATTCAAGTGTTGAAAAATTGGAATTATTATTCAAATGTAAATTCTGTGGCGACTACCTTGGCTAATGAATGGGCGTTCAAATTGAATCCAATTTTGCAAAAAGTCTACATTGATGAAGGTGAAAAAGACCAAGTAGAGAATATGACCGAGTTTGCCAAAACTGCTGGCATTGATGATATGTTGCCACAATTAAGAGAAGTTGTTCAGGAATTGCAAGCCAAATTTGGAAAATGGGAAATTCCGTGGGGCGACATCAACCGTTTTCAACGTCCTTCTGGAGACATAGACTTAATGTATGACGACAACCAAGAAAGTTTAGCAATGGGTACCGCATCGGTATTGTGGGGAAGTTTGCCTGCTTTCAAAAGTTCGTACCAAAACAACAGCAAAAAACGATATGGTTACAACGGCAACAGCTTTATTTGCGCGGTTGAATTTGGCCCAAAAATAAAAGCGAAGTCTTTACTGGCAGGAGGAAATTCAGGAGACCCGAACTCCAAACACTTTTTTGACCAAGCCAAAATGTATCAAAACGCTCAATTCAAAGACGTTTTATTCTACAAAGAAGATGTCCAAAAAAATGCTGAGAAAACCTATCATCCTGGTGAATAATCCCAATCGATAATTCAAATGCCCTCGTAAATTTTTCACGAGGGTATTTTTTTTGAGTAATATTACTGATATTTGTTAAAAACTAACCCTATGAGAAATATTACAGCCCTATTCTTAACGCTACTATTTTTTAGTCTATCAAGTAATGCTCAACTTAAAGCCACTTCCTATCAAGATGGCAATCAAAAACTAAACGGCTTTGCTATTCAACCTAAGAAAAAAAGCAGCCAAAAACCAGGAATTCTGATTCTTCCGGCGTGGAAAGGTATCGATGACCATTCCAAACAAACCGCTATCGAATTGTCAAATCTAGGATATCACGCCTTTATTGCCGATATTTATGGAGAAGGAAACTACCCAAAAGACAATGCCGAAGCTGGAAAAAATGCAGGTTTTTACAAAAAGAACACCGACTTGTACCAGAAAAGAATTAGCCTAGCCTTAGCACAACTCATTCAATCTGGCGCCAATCCTGATAATATTGCAGTGATAGGTTTTTGCTTTGGTGGAACAGGCGCTTTGGAAGCTGCACGAGGCAATATGAACATCAAAGGAGTGGTATCCTTTCACGGCGGTTTAGGTAAAGATGCGACCCATGCCACTACTCCAATCCAAGCCAAAGTTTTAGCTTGTCACGGTGCCGATGATCCTTTTGTTCCCAAAGAAGAAATTGCAGCCTTTCAACAAGAAATGCGAGATGCCAAAGCCGATTGGGAAATGATTTATTATGCCAATGCCGTGCACTCCTTTACCGATCCAAACGCAGGAAACGACAACTCCAAAGGAGCTGCTTACAATGAAAAAGCTGCAAAACGTTCCTTCGAACACATGCAACTTTTCTTAAACGAAATTTTAAAAAAATAAGCCATAAAAATGATCCAAAAAGCACTAGTATGTGCCGTACTTGTTAGCCTTTCCTGTACAGCACAAAACAAAACCAAAGCAGCTCCTATACAAAAATACCTGGCTACCATTACCCAAACCGACCTAAAAAAACACCTCACTATTGTGGCCTCGGACGAAATGGAAGGACGCGACACAGGAACCGAAGGCCAAAAAAAAGCCGGTCGCTATCTCATCGAACAATACAAGAAAAATGGTATTTCGTTTCCTGATGGTACTACCGACTATTACCAAAAAGTACCCGCCGAGTTCATGAAGTCCAATTATGGTCCCAAACTCAATGATTCCGAAAACATTTGGGCATTTATCAAAGGAACTGAAAAACCGGACGAAATCTTGGTCATTTCTGCCCATTACGACCATGTTGGCATTAAAAATGGTGACGTTTACAATGGCGCCGACGACGATGGCTCAGGAACCGTGGCACTTTTAGAAATCGCACAAGCCTTTCAACTGGCAAAAAAACAAGGACACGGACCAAAACGTTCCATCTTAATTTTGCATGTTACAGGCGAAGAACACGGCTTGCACGGTTCTCGTTTTTATGCCAAAAACCCCTTATTTCCCTTAAAAAACACCATCGCCGACATCAATATTGATATGATTGGACGTCGCGATTTTGACCATCCCAAAACCAACAATTACGTTTATGTCATTGGTGCCGATAGATTGTCGAGTCAACTGCACGACATCACTGTGGCAGCCAACGAAAAATATACCAAATTGGATTTGGATTTCAAATACAACGACAAGAAGGACCCCAATCATTTCTATGAGCGTTCCGACCATTACAACTTTGCAAAAAATGGCATCCCGTCGGTATTTTTGTTCAATGGCGTGCACGAAGACTACCATAAAAAAACCGACGAAGTCAGCAAAATCGAGTTTGATGCCCTAGCCAAAAGAACCCAATTGGCCTTTGCTATGGCTTGGGAATTGGCCAACAGACCCGAACGCATCGTGGTAGACAAACCTTTACAATAGAAGCCTTCTAAGGAGCAGGAAAAACAGGCTTTTTGGCCAGCATAGGTCCCACCATCCGCTGTATCTTTGCTTTTAAAGGAAAAAAGCAAAGGATGCCGCTGCTCTCGGGGCTAAAAGGAAACATTTTTAATGATTTGAGGGAAAAATAAAGCGAAACGAACTTTCTGGTTGTATTGAGAGAAAGTTTGTTTCGTCTATACAAAAGTTGGCAGTAAGACTAAAACGGAAAAACTAATAAAGACCTAATGCAATAAATGGGGAAATTTAATATAAAGAAATTACCAAAAGGTTTTCGATTTTTGTTTACGTTGAAAGAAATCAAGGAAATTGAAAATTTTGCTGGAGTAAAATTTAAAAATGTGACTAACGGAAACTTAACTAACTCTAACAAGTTTGATAATGATGCATATATACAAAGTAGTTTCCGAGCTTTCTCAATTCACGGCATAAAATCAGAATCAAATTGGGAGTTTAGTATACATCAAGACGGTTTTAGAGAAGAATTATTGCCTAATATACACGAAGAAGAAATAAAGATATTATCATCAAAGAAAATAAAAGATTATTTAAATCAAGTTAACCATTCAAAAGAAACAGATTGCTATAAAACCCCTGAACTTTGGTCATTTATTATGATAACGGAAAATAAGGCGAAAGTTACTTGGAAAGAAATCAAATAGTAAAAAGTCCTACTACCAACAGCTACAACGGATTTGGACAATTGGCTTAATGGAAAGTTGGTTTTGTATTTGGCAGTTTAGTGACAACCGAAAAATAAATCTTAATTTAGAACCCAAACCCGCTGTAGTACCAGAACGTTATGCCAAATTATATGACACGACAACTAATTATTTTCTTGACAATTTTATTTACAGCGTGCGGACAGAAAAACGCAACAATAAAAAATGATAAAGTTGAAAACCATTCATTCATTTTGACGGAAAGTTCGCAGGAATTTTCAATTTCAAAAACAACCCTAGAAGATTTTACAAAAGCAAAAAATAGTTACAAAGACAAATTAATTCAAGACACGCTTAATATCAGAAAAGTAAATGGTATAACCGAAGTGTATCTCAATAGACCACATTATCCATCATCCGTTATTTTCAAAGACACGCTTGTTGGACTTGGAGAAACTGAAGAAAGAGAATATCATTATCTTGGACACTTTCCCGACCTTGACAATTATTTAGTTTCAGGAACATTCTGGGAACATTACGAATGTTATCTAATTGACAAAAAAACAGGCAGGAAGACGACAACTTGGAATAGACCTTTCCTTTCGCCCACTTCAAAATACTTTGCGAATTTATCAATGACTTACGGACTTGAAGGAGTTCCAAATGGCATTCAAATTTGGAAAGTTGAGACAGCAAACCAAAATTATTTAAGCAAATATTTAGAACTTGACCAACAAATATGGGTTCCTGACGACTTTGTTTGGGAAACAAACAATTCATTAATTTTAAAAGTTGCTTCGGTTGACAAGTATTTGAATGAAAATGGACAACCAAACGAAAAGGACTTTTATTATTTAAGACTACTATTGAAAAGATGAAAGAAAGAATAACTGGGCATAACACACGTGGCTGTTGCACAACTAAAAAAAAGACTAAATCTAACTTTTAATCATTTTTTTCAAACAAATCAACCATTGAAAATCAATATATTATATTTTAAATAATTTGATAAATCAGAATTTTAAGAAGGAATTTTAGTTGTGCAACAAGCACCCACGCTACAAGCAATTTAGGTATTAGGCTTAATTTGAAATTGGTTTTGTATTTGAAAGATTTGGCAAATCCGAAAGATTACGATTCCTTAATCCCAAACTACTTGTAGCGCGGGAACGTTGGCAGCAATATTGACACACAACCAGAAAAAAAGAATTATCTTCTTGCCAAAAATACTCATATAGCTTAGAAGTAATATTAGAAAATCACATAAGAAATGAAAACAATAATTAAAAGATTTCTATTAGCCTTTTTACTTGTATTTCTAGTAAGTTGTGACCCAGCACACGATATTGTATTTACGAATAATACAAATTCAGTAGCTAAGGTAAAATTCAAATTTAACCCGAAATTTAAAAACTATCGTTTAAGCGAATCAATAACTGGAGATTCAATTGTGTTTAATTTAAAACCACAGGATACTTCAAATTTATATTTTGGAATTGGAGTTTGGGATGACAAAGAAATAGACCAATTATGTAGTTCCATAACTAGTTTAGAAATTGAGAATAATGACTTAAAAACTGTTTATAAATCGAAAAAAACAATAAAAAATATCCTTGAAAATAATAAAGAGGGATTTTGGTGGAAAACAAGGATAGCAATTGATATCGAATAAAAATATTACTGCCAACAGCTACAACGGATTTAAGCAATTGGCTTAATGGAAAGTTGATTTTGTAAATTTTAGACCTGCATAAAACCGAAAGCTTCCATTCCCCAAATCTACAACGGATAGAAAACAGGGAAACTTTGTTTGGACTTTTAAATAAACGATGAGAAAATACTATACTTTAATTATAATACTCCTTTTGGCATCTTGTTCGCAATGGAGAAAACTACCCAAAGAGCACTATTACCCATTTTATTATACTTTTAGTAGCGATTTTAAAAATAAAACGGTTTATTTTCATTTAAAAAATCAACTTAAATGCCCAATAAACATTAAATTAGTGACAGACACATTAAACCCAGACATCCAACACCAATTTGGACTTATAACTTTAAAAGAATTACAAGACACTGTCATTGCCATTAAATACCCAAATTTCAACCAAACTAATGCTACAAAATATATCGTCAATTACGGGGACTTCAATCGGAAGATTGAAAAAAACAGAATAGCATATCCATTTCCGAAAGGCAAAGAATATAAAATAATTCAAGGTTATAAAGGAAACTTCTCCCATAAAAATATATTTAGTCAGAATGCAATTGATTTTGGCTTAAAAATCGGGGATACGATTACTAGTGTAGACAGCGGATACATCGTGGGATTAATTCAAGACTATAAAGAATATGGAACAAGTAAAAAGTGGTTAGAAAATGATAAAAGCAATTTTATCACTATCTATCATCCACAAAGCGGACTTTATACTCAATATGTTCATCTAATTCATAAAGGTTCATTAGTTAAATTAGGAGAATTTGTCAAAAAAGGACAACCAATAGCAATTTCTGGAATGACTGGATTTACAACTACACCACACCTCCACTTTAATGTAAAAATACCAACAAATGAATACGGATTAATTTCTACAGACATCGAATTTGAAAGCGGAATTAAAGGAGAAAGTCTGAAAAAGGGAGACCTTGTAAAATAAAAAAAAACATATCTTGACAAAATAGAAAAAGGAATGAATCAAACTAAGAACATAGTAAAAGCAACGATTATTGGACTTTTTATGCTCCTTTTAACTTCTTGCGGTGACCATTCAAAAACGGCAACTAAACAAACTGAAAAAGAGAATATGGTAAAAAAATCGAACCCTGTCGTTTACTTTGAAATACCAGTTAATGATATTGATAGAGCAATAAAATTTTATCAAACCGTATTCAACTTTGACTTTGACAAAGAAATCATTGACAATAATGAAATGGCATTATTTCCTTTTGTGGACGAAAATTCAGGAATTTCAGGTGCATTGGCAAAAGGAGCAATCTACAAGCCAACAAAAGACGGGGTTGTAATTTATTTCAAAACAGAAAATATTGATAAAACATTACAATTAGCAACTTCAAATGGCGGACAAATTTTATACCCAAAGACAGATAATGGAATTGGACTTGTTGCAGAATTTGAAGACACCGAAGGAAACAGAATTGCTTTGTATCAATCGAAGGAATGATATTAAAAAGACAACCCTCTACTTAACAACAAACTAATTCATCGCTCAAACCACAAATATCCTTATTATTGTAGCCTATACCATAGCTTAAGTGTTCATTTTCTAAAACCAGAACTATCAATTAAAAATATGTCCAAATTAAGAGCCATCAGAGAATCTCAAAACCTCACCCAAGAAGAATTAGCACAAAAATCAGGTGTTTCGGTAAGAACAATTCAGCGCATTGAAACGGGAAAAGAACCCAAAGGATATACTCTTAAAGTTTTAGCTCAAGTATTAGCAATTGAAGCGAATGAATTACTTACTGAAAAACCAGCAAAAGAAAATTTATCAGATGTCGAAAAAATTGATCAAAAGCAAGAAACCGATTTAATCAATTTTACCAAGCTAAAATTAATCAATCTTTCTTCCATTCCGTTTATCATTATTCCTCCTTTTAATATTATCATTCCATTGCTGCTAATGTTTAGAATGAAACAAAGAAACAGCCTAGGAAAGCAACTTATTTCCATACAAATACTTTGGACTATAGTAGCACCTATCATTTTTATGTTGGGCATTTTTTTGAAACTAGGCAATCAATTCACAATTTTGCTTATGGCACTAATTGCAATCTCAAATGTGATAATCATTCTTAGGAACGCCATAGCCTTAGACAAAGAAAAAAAGCTTTTTTTTACACTGAATTTCAGCATTCTATAAAAACTGACGGGTAGTTGTCAGGTTATTGTCAGGATTGTTTTTACGATTTTAAAATGCAAAGCACATAGCTTTGTTTCTGGAATTAAAATCGCAAAAACAAAAAAAATATGGCAAAAAAAATTATCATTAGCTTTATCATTGTTCTGTTTTTTGGAACAAAAAGCCAAGCTCAAATCGAGAAAAACTCAGCATTATACCAAACTATTCTTTCAAAAGACAGTCTATTGTTTGAGGTAGGTTTTAATCATTGCAACATCACTCAGTTTGAAAACTTGTTGAGTGATACGTTTGAGTTCTTTCACGATAAAGACAGTATTTCCTATAAAAAAGAGTTTCTAAACAAGTTTAAAAATGGCTTGTGCAAATCGCCAACAACTTACCAATCAAGACGAGAATTGAGTAAAGAAAGTACCGAAATTTTTCCTCTTTATAAGAACCAAGTACTATATGGAGCCATTCAAACAGGAAATCATAAATTCTATGAAACGATTTCAGGTCATAAAGAAACTTTCGTTGGTTCAGCAAAATTTACTCACGTTTGGCTTTTAGAAAATGGTGTTTGGAAATTAGCCAAAAGTTTAAGTTATGACCACCAAGACAACAATAATTCTAACTATCAATCTTCCATTTTTGACAACGATACTAAAATTGAAAAGTGGTTACTAGAAAACAAAGTACCTACTTTAGGAATTGGTGTTATAAAAGAAGGAAAATTGCAACAAGTAAAAGTATTTGGAACCATAAAAAAAGGCATAACGGCTCCATACAACACTATATTTAACGTCGCTTCACTAACCAAACCCATAACGGCAATGGTAGCTTTAAAATTAGTGAATTTAGGCAAATGGCATTTGGATGAACCTATTTCTAAATATTGGATTGACCCTGATGTTTCAAAAGACAAAAATTCCAAAATACTTACAACAAGACATATTTTAAGCCATCAAACTGGATTTACCAATTGGCGCGGAAATAACAAAGACGGAAAACTTCATTTTGAATTTGAACCAGGAACGAAGTATCAATATTCGGGAGAAGGTTTTGAGTATTTGAGAAAAGCGTTAGAAAGAAAATTTCATAAATCACTTAACGAATTGGCAAGTGAATTGATTTTTAAACCAATACAAATGACAGACACCAACTATTTCTGGAACAACAAAACAGAAATTTCAAGATTTGCAATAGGTTATGACGCTAAAGGAATGGCTTACGAAATAGAAAAAAACAAAACAGCCAACGGTGCTGACAATTTATTGACAACCGTTGAAGATTATGGAAAATTCTTGACAAGCGTTATGAATAGCGATGGTTTAAGTGATGACCTATTTAACGAGATGGTTAAAAATCAAGTCGAAACCAAAAATGGAAAACATTTTGGACTTGGTTTTGAAAAATATGATCTTGGAAATGGGGAATATGCTTTATCCCACGGTGGTTCTGACAAAGGCTGTCAAACCATAGTATTTATTTTTCCAAAGACAAAGCAAGGGTTACTTATTTTTACAAACGTAGATGATGGCTATAAAGTTTATGAAAAAATAGTAAAACATTATTTAGGAGCGTATGGAAACAAAATATTTGAAATAGAAACAAAATAAAAACTACCGCTAACAGCAGTAACTATTGTAAAATTTCCGAAAATGCAGATTTGAAACCTTGCCACACACTATGTGAAGAAGTTGAAAAAAAAATTAAGTTTAATAATTAGAGAATTTTAGTAGGTTTACGTCTTTTAAGAAGCATAAAAAAGTACAAAGTAAGGGTGCTTTGTGCGGCAGACGGCAGAAACAATTTTACGACACACCAATATCATACAAATGACACATTTTCCAGTAAGCAATTCTAATCTTTCAGCTTCTCATCTCGGACTGTTTTTACAGGAAAAATATTCATTGAGCAAAGACACCAAATGCCAATTAATAAAAGCGGGGATCAATGACACGTATGTAATAAGTGATAAATCAGACCAATTTGTGTTTAGAGTATATAGTTTAAACTGGCGAACAAAAGCAGCAATTGGAGAAGAAATTAAATTATTACAGCAATTAAAACAACATAACATTTCTGTTTCCTATCCATTATCTGATGATGAAGATAATTACATCCAAACATTAAACGCCCCAGAAGGCGAAAGATTTGGGGTGCTTTTTACCTTTGCAGAAGGGGAAAAATTACACATAACGTCACCAGAAGCACATTTTCAAATTGGACAACTTATGGCGCGACTTCATAAGGTCACCAATAATCAAAAGTTAAATCGGATAGACTACACCCCTGAGGTAATTCTTATTGACTCATTACAAAAAGTATCCTCGTTTTTAAATAATGACACCGAAGAAATGGCCTTTATGCAATTGGCTCAATCGTATTTATTCGACCAATTCGCGAATGTAGACACTTCTCAAATTCGACAAGGAGTTGTGCATCTCGACATTTGGTTTGACAATCTAAATATCACAAAAGATAATAAAGTAACCATCTTCGATTTTGACTTCTGTGGAAACGGTTGGCTTTGCTTAGACATTGCGTATTATATTTTACAGCTTCACAACATTGAGAAATATGAGGCAAAAGATTACCAACCTAAAGTCGACAGTTTTATTAAAGGATACGAATCGATAACACCAATAAGCACAGAAGAAAAACGACTTATTCCTATGCTTGGGGTAAGTTTATACTTTTTCTATTTAGGTATTCAATGCCAACGTTACGACAATTGGTCGAACTCCTTTTTGAGCGAGAACTATTTGAAAAGATATATAAACGGGCTTGTCAAAAGATACTATGACATTTATAAACTTGGAGTGTAATCAAAACTGCGTCTAACTCTTCCAAGAGCATCAATTTATGTCATTTCGAAGAAGGAGGAACGGATGTTCAAGGGAGCTAAATAAAATTAATCATTAGCGAGATTGTTCCACCACTTCACTGCGCGCTGGTGTACTCATTCTTCGGAATGACAAACGATGAGTTTATAATATAAATTAAGGACATAATAGTGTAAAGACTAACTACAAATTAAAATAAGCTTATGAATATAAAAGATATTCTATCAGAGCTCCGAAACTGGAAGCTTACGAAATATAAAACAATCAATTTTACTATTGGATTTTCAGGTTTACTTATTTACGAATTTGTTGGACGACCTATTTATCGGCCCTATATCTATAATAATAGAATAAATGACTTTCATATTGCCGACACTTTGGGTAATTCATTTGGGGCTTTGCCCACAATATTTTTCTTAATTGCAATTTTATCCAATGACACAACTAAAGGAAACTACTTAATTAAACTTGGAACGTTTAGTATTGTTGTATTTGAACTTGCACACCCTTTACTTGGAAAACCAATAGACATTTATGACATTATTGCTACTATAATCACAGGGTTAATTAGCAATTTAATCTACAATACTATATTTAAACACAAATAACTAATGAAAAAACAAAGATCCTCTACATTTAGAGTTATATTAAATTTGCAGGATGAAAAATGAAACTCCGCTCAAACAGATATTCTTATAAATAAATTTGTTGCGTAAACATTGCGAATGTCTCGGTCTTCCCGCCCTTTAAATTGTGTTAGCAATTCTAAAAGTCTAATAAATTTTAACTTAAAATGTTTAGAGGCTGTATATTTCAAATCAATACAAAATGAACAAGTTCCTATTCTGTAGTTAAACCATAAAAGTTAAATCCTTCACTATACCCCACAAAAAAAGCTTCGAATTTCTTCGAAGCTTTTGTCATTCTGGGTGGCTGACCGGGTTCGAACCGGCGACCCTCGGCACCACAAACCAATACTCTAACCAGCTGAGCTACAACCACCATTTTTAACGAGTGCAAATATAATACAAAACTTTCTGTTTCTCCAAAAAAAAATTGAAAAACTTACAAGAAAATCACTTCAAATCACTTAAGCTATTGACTGCCAAACACCTTTCAACAGTAAATCCTTCGGCGTGTTCTAATCCTGTTAAACGCCCCAAATCACGGGAACGATAATTCAAGCTTTCCAAGAAGTTTTTACTCGAAATGGGCGATTCAGGCTCTTTGGAATTAGGATCGTAAAACTGAGAACTATAGGCTAAAATAGCCGCTGTTTTTTGCTCCACATAACCCGTAATATCAACTACGAAATCTGGCACAAGGTTTTTCCATTGCATATAATGGTACACCACTTTAGGACGCCACGCTTTTTGTTCTTCGCCATCTAAACTTGTGGGAATTCGAATCAATCCTGATAAAAAACAAGCATCCGAAACCAGTTGGCTCCCTTTGGGATGGTCGATATGACGGTCATCAACGGCGTTACACAACACGATTTCGGGTTGGTATTTGCGAATCATTTTTATGATTTCGAGTTGGTGTGCTTCGTCATTTACAAAAAAGCCATCTCGAAACGCTAGATTCTCTCGCACCGAAACGCCTAAAATTGCCGCTGCTGCTTCGGCTTCTTTGTCTCTAATTTCGGCTGAACCACGCGTACCCAACTCCCCTCTTGTCAAATCTACGATTCCTACTTTTTTTCCTAAAGCGACTTCTTTTAAAATAGTACCTGCGCAACCCAACTCTACGTCGTCTGGATGGGCACCAAAAGCTAATATATCTAGTTTCATATATTTAAAAATTTAAACAGCTAAGGCTGTTGTTGACTTTGTATGATTAAAATTTTCTCTTTTACCCAAATAACGACTTACAAAACGGAATCCAAAAAATCACTTTGTTGCTCTCTAGCCCCGATGGCAGTGGCATCCTTTGCCTTTTTTCTTTAGAAAGGCAAAGATATAACGGACAGCGGGACTATTGCTGGCCAAGAAGCCTTTTGTTGCTGCTCCTCATCAAGCTACTGTTCCATTTTGTCTAAGACCCTTTTCATCGTCATCGATTTGTTGACACTTTCCTCCCATTCTTTCTCTGGAATACTTTCTAAAGTAATGCCGCAACCCATATATAAATAAGCTTTTGCTGTATCGGATTTGTCTTCACTTTTCTTAATTTGCATACAACGCAAATTTACAAATAAATGAGATTTTGGTTTATTCAAATAATCTCCTTTTACATTTAGCTCACCCAAAAAACCGGTATAATAACTACGGTCATAGCCTTCATTAGCCAAAATAAAATCTTTGGCTTGCTGCTTGGGTAATCCGCAAACGGCGGGAGTTGGATGCAAAACCGAAACCACTTCTTTTAAACTCGAACTTCGTTTTAGTACGCCTTCGATATCTGTGTTGATATGTAGTAACTTTCCTGCTTGAACTGTGTAAGGGCTCGAAAGTACAATCTCAGCAGTATGGTTTTTAAGACTATCTAAAATAGAATCCGTAACATATTGTTGCTCTTTTTGTTCCTTATTTCCCCAAACTGCTGTTCGTTTTTTGGGGTCAAAGATTTGCGTTCCAGCCAAAGCAGTGGTGTAAAACTTAGATTTGTTTGCTTTCAACAATCGTTCGGGTGTAGCGCCCATCCATAGCCCTATCTTGGGATGAAACCAACAATAAGTAAAAGCAGTAGGGTACAAAGCAATTAATTTTTCGAAAGTTGTCACAACATCAAAATTGGAGACATTGACTTCTTCTTGTCGAGACAAAACTACTTTGTCAAAAACTCCTTTTTTAATCGTTTCGACTCCTTTTTCAATTAGTGCTAAAAAATGATTTTTCGCCTCCTGATTTTCATCTGAAGAAGTACCTTTTGTTTCTTCAAAGTCAACGGTTGGCACAATCGTTTCCCATTTAACAGACTCCTTGAGTGGAATCAAAATCATCTGATTCCCATTGAAAGGTGAAAAAACAAAGCCACTTTCTTTAAAATCATCTACAAAAAACAAGTGGTCATTTTTTTGAAAAAAGCCTATTAACTTACTCTTATTAGGTTTGTGATAGATAACGAAAGGTAAGTTTAAGGCAATTTGCTGCTGTACTTTTATAAAAAAATCAATCATAACCGCTATTTTATGGTTCGTAAATAATTAAGGCTTTTTTTGCAAAACCATATTGGTCAATTTGCATAAGGAAATCAAATTTCCGGCTTCGTCGGTGATTTTTATTTCCCATAAATGTACGGTTTTACCTTTATGAATAATTTTGGCTGTGCCGAAAACTACACCTTCGCGTATGCTTTTTAAATGATTGGCCGAGATTTCAATCCCGCGAACTTCTTGCTCTTTAGGATTGATAAAAAAGTGGGAAGCCGCACTCCCAACGCTTTCTGCCAAAGCCACTGAAGCACCGCCGTGCAACAATCCCATAGGCTGATGTACTGCTGAATTGACCGGCATTTTGGCAACCAAAAAACCTTCGCCAGCATCAATGTATTCTATATTTAAGGTCTCCATCAACGTATTCTTCGAAAAGTCATTGCAAAATTGGAGCATTTTTTCTTTGTTTATTTCCATTTTCATTTTATTTCCCGTAAAAATAAGAGAACTAATTGGTCAGTACAAACCTATCCCTGTTTTTTAGCATAATTGACTAAATTTAAAGGCAACTGCCATCACCATCAAATTTGTAAGATTTGCAATGGCATATTCTAATTAATCGTTATTTTTACCAAAAAAAATAAGAAATGCGCTCCATTGCTACCGTTTTTATTCTTGGAATTATACTGCTACTGGGTTCTTGCCGAGCTGATTTTGAAACTGTGGCAAGTACAGGCGATTTGAAATTTTCTAAGGATACAGTGTATTTGGACACGGTTTTTACCAACATTGGTTCAAGCACTTATCAACTAAAAGTCTACAATAAAAGTAAAAACGACATCAACATTCCAATCATTCAATTCGAAAAAGGACTCAATTCGAAATACCGAATGACCGTAGACGGACAACAAGGAACAGCAGGTAAAATTTTCAAAGACATTACGTTGTTGGCCAAAGACAGCTTGTATATTTTTATCGAAACCACAGCAAATATCGGTGATGCCAACCCTAATGATTTTTTGTATACTGATAAAATTCAATTTGATAGTGGTGCAAATTTGCAAACGGTTGAATTGGTTACTTTAATTCAAGATGCTATTTTTCTGTATCCACAGCGATTCGCAGATGGCACGACCGAAACTCTGCCGATTGGTAGCGAAAAAATCGAAGGTTTTTATTTGGACGAAAATGATGCAATCAACGGCAATGAGTTGCATTTCACCAAAACAAAACCCTATGTGATTTATGGTTATGCCGCAGTTCCTTCGGGAAAAACAGCTGTTTTTGATGCGGGTGTTCGAGTGCATTTTCACGCTAATTCTGGATTGATTGTAGCCAATCAAGGAAGTATTCAAATCAACGGAACAACCTCAACCACGAATACTTTAGAAAATGAAGTCATTTTTGAAGGCGATCGATTAGAGCCCGGTTTTTCTAATGTTGCAGGACAATGGGGAGCGTTATGGCTAACCAACGGAAGCACCAATAACCGCATCAACCATTTGACTGTAAAAAATGCAACCATCGGACTTTTGATTCAAAATAACGATGGAACTACAGTACAACTAAAAAATACTCAGATTTATAATTCTAGTAACTACGGCATTCTAGCTCAAACTGGCAAAATCGTAGGTGAAAATGTAGTAATAAATAATGCTGGTGTAGCGAGTTTGGCTTGTTTGTATGGTGGAGACTATCATTTTACGCATTCTACTTTCAATAACAATTGGAACAGTTCTTCACAAGTCGCAGTTTTGGTCAGCAACTTTATTACTGGTGCCGTTCCTGAGTCTAAAGATTTGACGCAAGCTACTTTTAATAACTGTATCATCTACGGTTCTTATTCCAATGAAATGTTGTTGAATAAAAAAGCTACTTCGGTTTTCAATTATCAATTCAATCATTGTTTACTTAAATTCAACAATAGCAGTAATTCATTTACCAATGATCCTTTGTATCAATTTGAAACGGATGCTACCCACTACAGTGGAATAATTTTAAACAAAGACCCTAAATTTTTCAAAGTAAATCAGAATCAACTTTACATTGACAATACTTCTGCGGCTTTTGCTAAAGGGAATTCTAGTTATTTAATTCCATTGGACATTTTAGGAACAAGCAGAACCCTGCCTCCTGATTTGGGTGCTTATCAAAGTAAAGCGTTTCCGAAAACCAATTAATACAGACTTTTTAGTTCATCAAATTATCACATCACTTATTCTATGTGATTCAACTGCGCATGTACTTACCTCATCTTTTATCTTCACTATAAACTATTGATCGATAACTATTTTTAAAAAATAGCAAGCCTTTTTTTTATAAAAAAAACAAGAAAAAACACAATTTTATTACCTTTTCTTAACCCAGCCCTTACCTAAAAAAACTATTTTTGTTGGCATACTACAATTAGTATATTGAAAATCAATTATCTAAAACCCCAAATCTATTACCTCAACTAAAACCTGTTAACTTATGAAAAAATTCTACGCTTTACTCCTTTTACTTTCCTTTACGATTGGATTTGGACAAATTCCATCTGGTTATTACAGCACCGCAACTGGGACTGGCTATACTTTAAAAACCCAACTGTACAACATCATCAAAGGTCACACCGACAATGGATACGCTGGATTATATACTACCTATCAAAACTCTGATGTTGATCTATTTTATGAAAATGACGGAACTATTTTAGACATGTATTCCGAAAAACCATCGAGCACGGACCCATACAACTATAGTGCAGGATCCACTCAAAGATGTGGTACGTACTCTGTGGAAGGAGATTGTTATAATAGAGAACATATTATTCCGCAATCTACCTTTAATTCCGCGGCACCTATGGTTTCTGATGCGCATTTCATTACTCCTACTGACGGAAAAGTAAACGGACAACGTTCCAATTACCCACACGGAAATGTAGCAACTGCAACTTGGACTTCTTTGAACGGAGGAAAACTAGGTTCAAGTGGTGTTTCAGGATATAGCGGAACTGTTTTTGAACCAATAAATGAATTCAAAGGTGACATTGCTAGAATGTATTTCTACTTTGCTACTCGCTATGAGAATACCGTAGCAGGCTATCCTTTTGCAATGTTTGATGGTTCAAGTAACAAAGTTTTTACTACCGCTTTTTTAAATCAATTATTAGCATGGCATAATCAAGATCCTGTGAGTGCAAGAGAAATAGCTCGAAACAATGCTATTTATGCTAGACAAAATAACCGTAACCCCTATATTGATCATCCTGAATATGTACAAGCTATTTGGGGATCCGCTCCTTCAACTGATACTCAAGCGCCAACTACACCAACCAATTTAACTGCTTCTGTTGTAACAGCTACATCTGTTTCATTAAATTGGACTGTTTCAACAGACAATGTAGGTGTGACTGAGTATAATATATATATGAACAACACGCTCAAAACTACTGTTACTACCACAACTGCCTCTATAACAGGATTGACTGCTTCAACCGCCTACTCTTTTTATGTAATTGCAAAAGACGCTGCAGGAAATATTTCAACAAAAAGTACTACCATTACTGCAACAACTAGTAGCGGTGGATCAGCTGCAACTGATTTACTTTTCTCTGAATACATAGAAGGTTCATCAAACAATAAAGCATTAGAAATTGCCAATAACACTGGAGCGGCAGTAAATTTATCGAGCTATACCGTCAAAAAACAAACCAACGGCTCAGGAGCTTGGAGCGCTGGACTAAGTTTGTCAGGAACATTAACTAGTGGTAGTAAGTTCACTATTGTGAATAGTTCAATCGCATCTGCTTGTTATCCAAAAGCTTCCGCCAATATTTCAACAGCCGCAACCGAATTGACCTTTAACGGAAATGATGCTGTAGGTCTGTTTAAAAATGGAGTATTGATTGATATCATTGGAACTTTTAACGGAGGAACGGCTAACTTTGCTGCCGATGTAACTTTGAGAAGAAAAGCAACGGTTACTTCTCCAAGTACTACCTTCAATCTTGCGAACCAATGGACTTCTTTTACATCGGATACTTGTAGTAACCTTGGCAGTAAAACTAGTACTAAAGTCAACAAAGAAGAAGTAACAGATGTCAATCTAATTTCTATTTACCCCAATCCTTCTCATGGTGATTTTACCATCAATTACAATAATTCTAATAACAACTATTCCATACAACTCATTTCTATATTAGGACAAATCATTTTTGAAAAAGAAAATATCAATCAACCTTCGGTAACCATAAACAATATTCCAACAGGATTTTATTTGGTTAAAATAGAGGATACGACTCAAACTATCTATAAAAAGATACTAATCAACTAATTAAAATCAGTCTCAACAAAAAAAACGACAATTATGTCGTTTTTTTTTGCTGTCTGAATTGTTTGTACCTCTGAATAACATGTAAAACATATCGCATTAACTTAAATATTTGTTAACCTGAGTCTTCTTTTTAAAGAATAATTTTACAAGCTTTTAAAAATTAACCCCATCAATTTCACATTTATGAAACAAATCTACTCCCTACTTTTTTTAGTTCTATTTTCAGCGAGTTTTGCCCAAGCTCCAGCTGGATACTATTCGACCGCAACAGGTACAGGCTACACGCTAAAAACCCAATTGTACAACATTATTAAAGACCACACTGTTATTGATTATGCAGGGCTATATGTCACGTACCAAACTTCTGATATTGATAATTTTTTCGAAAAAGATGGTTCTGTTTTAGATATGTATTCTGAGAATCCTGCAGGAACAGACCCTTACAACTACAGCATTGCAGCCACTCAAAGATGTGGTAATTATACTAATGAAGGTGATTGTTATAACAGAGAACACATTATTCCGCAATCCGTTTTTAATGAACTTTCACCAATGGTTTCTGATGCGCACTTTATTACCCCAACCGATGGAAAAGTAAACGGAATCCGTTCTAACTATCCGCATTCTGTAGTTGTAACGCCTTCACAAACTACATTAAATGGAAGCAAACTGGGAACAAGCACAACAGCCGGTTACAGCGGACTTGTTTTTGAGCCCATCGATGAATTTAAAGGAGATATTGCAAGAATGTATTTTTATTTTGCTACTCGATATGAAAATACAGTAGCGGGGTACAACTATGCGATGTTCAACAATAGCAGCAATCAAGTTTTCACCACTGCCTTTTTAAATCAACTATTAGCTTGGCATAATCAAGACCCCGTAAGCGCAAGGGAAATTGCAAGAAACAATGCTATTTATACTAGACAAAACAATAGAAATCCCTTTATTGATAATCCAACCTATGTAACCGAAATTTGGAAATCAGGCACTGTTGATACTGAAGCTCCAACTGCCCCAACCAATCTAGTAGTAACTGAAACTACAACCAATGCAGCAACATTAACTTGGACTGCTTCAACAGATAATGTGGGAGTTATAGGCTATGATGTATATGTAAATGGCACCTTGAAAACTTCAGTAACTGGGGTAACCACAACTATCACTGGTTTAGCAGCTGAGACAACTTATTCCTTTTATTTAATTGCTAGAGACGCTGATAGAAATTCTTCTGTGGCGAGTGCTTCGGTAACGGGAACTACGAAAGCGCCTGCCGCCGGAACAACCGCTTGTGCTTCTGAAAATTTTCAAACCATTCCCGCCAATGCTACTTCTTATGCCACTCAAACCTGGACTAATGCAGGAATCACTTGGACAGCAACCGATGCAAGAACCGACCAAACTTTAAATTCTAGAGCAATCACTATCAGAAATGGTTCACTTACGTCCTCTTCTGTGGCTAATGGAATCAAAGATTTAACGGTTACTACTCAACTTATTTTTACAGGAACGGCAGGAACATTTAAACTCAATGTAAATGGAACCGAAGTAGGAACAATTCCATATAGTGCTACTTCAACTACAACAACTATTTCTGGAATTAATGTAACTGGAAATGTAGTCATCAGTATAACAGGAAACAGTACTACGTCAAACAGAGTACGATTTGATGACCTTTCTTGGAGTTGCAACACAATACTTGCAGTGGATGAATTAGAAAAAGAAAGCTTTGACATTTATCCTAATCCTTCTAATGGAACAGTAAAAATCAATTTTGAAAATGCTAACGACAATCACGACGTTACCATATTTTCAGTTTCGGGACAAAAAGTTTTTGAAAAAGAGTATAACAACACCCCTAATGCCTCTGTAAGTAATCTTCAAAAAGGATTTTATTTGATTACCGTAACAAAAGAAGGAAAATCAACAACCAAAAAACTAATTGTAAATTAATTAACCACAAAATAATTTTATTTAAAGCGGCAGCAATTGCCGCTTTTTTTTTAGGCCTTAATTAACTAAATTTGCACCGCAATACAACAAACCCTACAACAATGATTCATTTCTTTGAAAACCAAAGTAACACTGTTTTTGCCGTACACACGCAGAACGAAATTTCGGCTCAAGACATCTCAAAACTCAACTGGCTATTTGCTGATGCCACTAAAATAGAAAAATCCGTCTTGTCGGATTTTTTTGTTGGTCCACGCGCCACTATGATTACGCCTTGGAGTACCAACGCAGTAGAAATTACTCAAAATATGGGGATTTCTGGTATCATCAGAATAGAAGAATTTCAACGTGTTACCGAAGATTTTTCGGATTTTGACCCTATGCTTTCGCAAAAATTTAGCGAACTCCACCAAGACATTTTTACTATCAATATCCAACCAGAACCTATTTTGGAAATCGACGATATTGAAGCTTATAATCAATCTGAAGGTTTGGCATTGAGCCCAGAAGAAGTAGACTACCTTTCTGATTTAGCGACTAAATTAGGTAGAAAATTAACCGACTCTGAAATTTTTGCGTTCTCGCAAGCAAATTCAGAGCATTGCCGTCACAAAATTTTCAACGGAACTTTTGTAATTGATGGTGAAGAAAAACCGACTTCCCTTTTCAAATTAATTAAGAAAACGTCAGAAACAAATCCAAACGATATTGTTTCTGCCTATAAAGACAATGTGGCTTTTGTAAAAGGACCAAAAGTGACACAATTTGCACCAAAAAGTGCTGATAAACCTGATTTTTACGAAGAAAAAGAATTTGACTCAGTACTTTCCTTAAAAGCCGAAACCCACAACTTCCCAACTACTGTGGAGCCTTTCAACGGAGCGGCAACAGGTTCTGGAGGAGAAATTCGTGACCGTTTAGCTGGTGGACAAGGTTCATTACCATTGGCCGGAACAGCAGTTTATATGACTGCGTATTCTCGATTAAACAATGAACATTCTTGGGAAAAAGGAATGGCAGAAAGACCTTGGTTGTACCAAACACCAATGGATATTTTGATTAAAGCATCCAATGGAGCGTCTGATTTTGGAAACAAATTTGGACAACCGTTAATTACGGGTTCTGTTTTGACTTTCGAACACGAAGAAAACAACCGCAAAGTGGGTTACGATAAAGTAATAATGCAAGCGGGTGGAATTGGTTACGGAAAATTAGACCAAGCGATAAAAAAGAAACCTACCGCTGGCGATAAAATCGTTATTTTAGGTGGAGAAAACTATAGAATTGGAATGGGTGGCGCAGCGGTTTCTTCAGCCGATACAGGTGCTTTTGGCTCTGGAATTGAGTTGAACGCCGTACAACGTTCTAATCCAGAAATGCAAAAACGTGCAGCGAATGCCATTCGTGGACTGGTAGAAAGCGACCACAACCCTATCGTGTCAATTCACGACCACGGAGCAGGTGGACACCTCAACTGTCTTTCGGAATTGGTGGAAGAAACCGGTGGATTGATTGATTTGGATAAATTACCAGTAGGTGACCCAACGCTTTCTGCTAAAGAAATCATTGGTAACGAATCGCAAGAACGTATGGGATTGGTGATTGGTGAAAAATATATGGATACCTTACAGCGTATTGCCGATAGAGAACGCTCTCCAATGTATCAAGTGGGTGACGTGACGAACGATCATCGTTTTACATTCGAATCCAAATCAACTGGTTTGAAACCTATGGATTATGCTTTGGAAGATTTCTTTGGAAGTTCTCCAAAAACGATAATGACAGACAAAAAAGTAGCTGTAAATTATTCTGAAATTGATTTCTATTCTGAATCAGGATTTTTAGTTAATGATTTAACAATAGGAAGCGAATTGAAAAAAGTACTGCAATTAGAAGCGGTTGCTTGTAAAGACTGGTTAACCAATAAAGTAGACCGTTGTGTGGGAGGTCGCGTAGCCAAACAACAATGTGCTGGCCCATTGCAATTACCACTGAACAATGTGGGAGTTATGGCTTTGGATTTTAAAGGCAAAGAAGGAATTGCAACCACTATTGGTCACTCGCCAGTAGCATCGCTGATTGACCCTGTAGCGGGAACAAGAACTGCGATTGCAGAAGCACTTTCTAACATCGTTTGGGCTCCGCTAAAAGACGGTTTACAATCGGTTTCTTTATCGGCCAACTGGATGTGGGCTTGTAAAAACGAAGGCGAAGATGCTCGTTTGTACGAAGCGGTACAAGCGTGTTCTGATTTTGCCATCGAATTAGGAATCAATATCCCAACGGGTAAAGATTCACTTTCAATGAAACAAAAATATCCTAACGACGAAGTAATAGCGCCAGGAACAGTGATTATTTCGGCGGCAGGAAATTGTACCAATATTACCAAAGTTGTCGAACCTGTTTTACAACGCAATGGTGGGTCAATTTACTATATAAATTTATCACAAGATAGCTATAAATTAGGAGGTTCATCTTTTGCTCAAATTAGAAATGCAATTGGTAAAGACACTCCAAATATCAAAGATGCAAATTTCTTTAAAAATGCATTCAACACAATTCAAGAATTAATAATAGAAAATCAAATCATAGCTGGTCACGACGTGGGTAGTGGTGGTTTAATTACTACATTGCTTGAAATGTGTTTTGCAGATGTAAATCTAGGTGCCAGGATAGATTTTAAAGACTTTGAAGAAGATTTAGTTAAAATTCTTTTTTCTGAAAATATTGGAATTGTATTTCAAGCAAGAACTAATAACATCTTGGAAAATAAATTAAATGAAAATAACATTCAATACTTTAAAATTGGAAATGTAGAATCTTCAGAAAATTTAGTTATTAATGGAGAAATTTTCAATATAAATGAATATAGAGATACTTGGTTTAAAACGTCTTATTTATTAGACACTAAACAGTCACGCAACGGAATGGCTGAGGCGCGTTATGCGAACTACAAAAACCAACCGTTAGACTATCAATTCCCAGCACACTTTACAGGTAAAGCAGCTGTCATTTCGAGCGCAGTCGAGAGACCAAAAGCGGCTATTATCCGTGAAAAAGGAAGTAATTCCGAGCGTGAAATGGCAAACGCTATGTACTTGGCTGGTTTTGATGTGAAAGATGTACATATGACCGATTTGATTTCGGGACGTGAAACATTGGAAGACATTCAGTTTATTGGTGCTGTGGGTGGTTTCTCTAACTCGGATGTTTTAGGCTCTGCCAAAGGTTGGGCGGGTGCTTTCTTGTACAACGAAAAAGCCAATACTGCATTGAAAAACTTCTTCAAACGTGAAGACACTTTATCTGTGGGAATTTGCAACGGTTGTCAGTTATGGATGGAATTAGAATTAATCAATCCAGAACATAAAGTACACGGAAAAATGCACCACAATACTTCGAACAAACACGAGAGTATTTTTACCTCGGTAAAGGTGCAAAAAAACAACTCGGTGATGCTTTCTAGCTTAGAAGGCGCTACACTTGGGGTTTGGGTGTCACACGGAGAAGGAAAATTCCATTTACCAGAACAAGAAGCGAATTATAACATCGTTGCAAAATATGGTTACGAAGGCTATCCTTCTAACCCAAATGGTTCGGATTACAACACGGCTATGCTATGTGACGCTACAGGTCGTCACTTGGTGATGATGCCACATATTGAGCGTTCTATTTTCCCATGGAACTGGGCACATTACCCAGACAACGGGCAAAAAGATGAAGTTTCGCCTTGGTTAGAAGCTTTTGTAAACGCTAGAAAATGGATTGAAAAAAAATAATTTTTTAGACCATCAATACAATAAAGCTCATTCAATGTAAGAATGAGCTTTTTTTATCAAAAGTTGAAATGATAATGACAACAAGAAAGAGACAATTTTTCCTCATAGCCCCGATGGCAGTGGTATCCTTTGCCTTTTTCCTTTAAAAAGGCAAAGATTTAACGGACAGCGGGATCTGTGACAATAAGAATGCCTTTTGCTGCTGCTCCTTACAAATACTAAAAAAATAATACATTAACTCGAGCATGCCCCTCGCTCATAATCTACCCTAAAACTAAACTAACCTACTTATGAAAAAAATTTCTTTATGGCTTATGGCGCTTTTGACGAGCGCTAGTGCCACTTTTGCTCAAATTAAAACGACAAAAATCAAGAATAAAAACACCGAACATTACATTACTACCGTTATCAATTATCCTATTGCGGGACTTTATGCGGTGCAAAAACAAGTTGAGCCTATAACGGTTCTCAATGCCGACGGTACGGGAATGATGCAAAACGAGGATTTGGTAAAAGAGCCGATTGTTTGGGGAATTGAAAGTTCTGAATCTGGAATTCCGATTTTTAAAGAGGGGTTTGATAGCTCAGCCTATTCGTTTTGGTACAAAAAAGAGAAGGCTAACGAGGAAGAATGGACTTACCAGTCGTTTACGATTCATTTCAATAAAATGAAGATGTTTATTGCAGGTGAGCGCTTTAAGGAATTTACAGAAGAAGAGTTAAAAAGGTAAAAAGTCAACTCCTTGAGGGTCTTTTATTTGACGATTTTATTAAAATAAAAGAGCTGAAAAAATAGTTTTTTAACACAAATTTATCAAATTGAAGAAATCGATTTCGCTGAATAACAACTAATTAGTATTCAGAGCGATAATTAGTTTTTAAAAACCTAAAAATGTTAGCATTTTTTATTTAATTTGCGAAAAATTCAATTCACTCATAATGGTAAATATCACACGCCTATTTGATTTTCCTTACTATCAATTAGAAAAATTCAACTCAATTCCCGATGCTTTGGTGACTAAGCAAAATGGAGTTTGGATCAAAACTTCAACCGAAGATTACATTGCAAAATCGAATACCATTTCTAGGGCTTTGATTAGAATGGGCATTCAAAAAAACGACAAAATTGCCATTATATCTACCAATAACAGAACCGAATGGCACATCATGGATATTGGTGTATTGCAAACTGGTGCTCAAACCGTGCCAATTTATCCAACCATAGGTGAAGAAGACTACGAATACATTTTGAACCACTCGGGCTCTTTATATTGTTTTGTTTCAGATGTAGATGTTTACAACAAAGTAAAAAATATTCAAGCCAATGTTCCGGCTTTGAAAGGAGTGTATTCTTTTAATGAAATTGAAGGTTGCGAAAATTGGTCTTCGCTATTGACTCTTGGTGCTGATACAAGCAATCAAGATGTGGTAGACGACCGCAAAAATAATGTAACTCCACAAGATTTAGCTACAATTATTTATACTTCTGGAACTACCGGAAAACCAAAAGGTGTAATGCTTTCGCATCAAAACATTGTTTCAAACGTATTGAATAGTGCGCCAAGAATACCATTCGAACCTGGAAAAAACACGGCGTTAAGCTTCTTACCTATTTGCCATATTTTTGAACGTATGATTTTATACTTGTACCAATATTATGGTGTTTCGGTTTATTTTGGAGAATCGATTGAGAAAATTAGTGATAACATTAAAGAAGTACGTCCGAATGTAATTACAGCGGTTCCTCGTTTGTTAGAAAAAGTATACGATAAAATTTATGCCAAAGGAGCTGAACTATCCGGCATCAAAAAAGCTTTGTTCTTTTGGGCAATCGATTTAGGTTTACGTTATGAGCCCTACGGAGCCAACGGATTCTGGTATGAATTTCAATTAAAAATAGCCCGAAAACTGATTTTTAGTAAATGGAAAGAAGGTTTGGGTGGTAATCTAGACTTAATGGTTTCAGGAAGTGCTGCTTTGCAACCACGTTTATCAAGAGTGTTTGCCGCGGCAGAAATTCCTGTGATGGAAGGATATGGTCTGACTGAAACTTCGCCTGTTATTTCTGTAAACGATATGAGAAATAAAGGCTTCAAAGTAGGGACAGTAGGAAAACTAATCAACGGTGTAGAAGTGAAAATTGCTGAAGATGGCGAAATTCTTTGCAAAGGTCCAAACGTAATGATGGGCTACTACAAAGATGAAGAAAAAACAAATGAAGCTTTGGCTAATGGTTATTTCCATACTGGAGACATTGGTAATATCGATGCTGAAGGTTTCTTGAAAATTACCGACCGTAAAAAAGAAATGTTCAAAACCTCTGGTGGAAAATACATTGCTCCACAATTGATTGAGAATACAATGAAACAATCTCGTTTTATTGAACAAATTATGGTGATTGGTGATGGCGAAAAAATGCCAGCCGCTTTTATTCAACCAAGTTTTGAATTCATCAAAGAATGGGAAAAACTACACGGAATTGAAGTGGGTAAAACCAATCAAGAAATCATCTCTAATCCAAAAGTAATTGCGCGTATTCAAGAAGAAGTAGACCACTTGAATGCTAAATTTGGAAATTGGGAAAAAATCAAACGTTTTGAATTAACACCAGACGTTTGGTCTATTGATGGTGGACAACTTACACCTACCCTAAAACTAAAACGTAAAATTGTACTAGAAATGTACCGTGATTTATACGATAAAATATATAGTCAATCGTAAAAACGATTTGACATGAATCCAAAAGTCCTGAATATTAAAATTCAGGACTTTTTTTTTACAATTGATTTTGTAGCGTTTTTTGGTTAGATTTTTATTGCCTCTCATTATTTTGAATCATTTCAAACTTGTTAGTAAAATCATAAAGTGTTGGCAAAAAAAATAATTTTATCACCACATAATCCCCTGAATATCAAAGCCGTTTTTTTATTTTTATAAAAAAAATTAAAAAATAATATGCATGCATAGTATTTTTTATATATATTTGAAATCGATATAGTAAACTATGAAAGACAAAACAATAGATTATGTTTTAAGAGCCACATGGCAAGCAGTTTCTAGAATGTATAACGAAGAAGCTGCGAAATATGATGCAACCATGGCAACAGGATTTGCCTTATTGAGTATTGACAAAGAGGACGGAACGCCATCGACAGCTTTAGGACCAAGAATGGGAATGGAAGCCACGAGTTTGACTCGAACTTTAAAAACCATGGAAGAAAAAGGATTGATCTACAGAAAGAAAAATCCAGACGACGGTAGAGGGGTTTTGCTATATCTGACTCCTTTTGGAAAAGAAAAAAGAGACCTTTCGAAAAACACCGTATTAAAGTTTAATGAAACAATAAAACAACATGTTTCGGAAGAAAAATTAGCCCACTTTATGGAAGTCGCCGAAATCATCAACGAATTGATTCTTGAGAAAAGCATTTTCACTACTCCAGAAAATGTATCTAATGAAAACACAGTGGTGATGAATGAAAACATAGAGCAGTAATTTACTTCTTGAAAAGCGACACCACATTCAAAAAAAAAATAAAAAAAAATAAAATAGTAACTAAGTATGAAACGCACAATTAAAAAAGTCGCAGTAATCGGGTCTGGAATTATGGGTTCTGGAATTGCTTGCCATTTTGCCAACATTGGTGTTGAAGTCTTACTTTTGGACATTGTTCCAAGAGAATTGACGGATGCAGAAGCCAAAAAAGGATTAACTCTCGAGAGTAAAATCGTGAGAAACCGATTGGTAAATGATAGTTTAGCTACCGCTTTAAAATCAAAACCATCCCCTATTTACAATCAAAAATTCGCCAATCGAATTGCTACAGGAAACACTACTGATGACATGGCAAAAATTGCAGGTGTAGATTGGATTATCGAAGTGGTTGTAGAGCGTTTAGACATCAAAAAATTGGTTTTCGAACAAATTGAAAAATTCAGAAAACCTGGAACTTTGGTAACCTCAAATACTTCCGGTATTCCGATTCACTTCATGAGCGAAGGCCGTAGCGAAGATTTTCAAAAACACTTCTGCGGAACTCACTTTTTTAACCCTGCGCGTTACTTAAAATTATTCGAAATCATTCCTGGCCCACAAACTTCTACTGAAGTATTGGATTTCTTAACAGGATATGGCGAAAAATTCTTAGGAAAAACTTCGGTTGTAGCCAAAGATACTCCAGCTTTTATCGGAAACAGAATTGGAATCTACGGAATCCAAAGTTTGTTTCACTTGGTAAAAGAATTTGGATTAACTATAGAAGAAGTGGATAAATTGACGGGACCAGTTATTGGTCGTCCAAAATCGGCTACCTTCAGAACGGTTGACGTTGTAGGTTTGGATACACTAGTTCATGTGGCTAACGGAATCTACGAAAACTGCCCAACTGATGAGCAACACGAATTGTTCAAACTACCAGATTTCGTCAACAAAATGATGGAAAACAAATGGTTGGGAAGTAAAACAGGACAAGGTTTTTACAAAAAAGAAGGCAAAGAAATTTTATCTTTAGACCTAGACACTTTAGAATATCGTGCTGCAAAAAGAGCTTCTTTTGCTACTTTGGAATTGACAAAAACAATTGACAAACCAATCAATAGATTTAAAGTTCTAGTAAAAGGAAAAGACAAAGCGGGTGAATTCTACAGAAAAAGTTTTGCTGGAATGTTTGCTTATGTTTCGAACAGAATTCCTGAAATATCTGACGAATTATACAAAATTGACGACGCTATGAAAGCTGGTTTTGGATGGGAAAATGGACCATTCGAAATTTGGGATGCCATAGGTGTTGAAAAAGGAATTGAAATCATGAAAGCTGAAGGTTTAGCGCCTGCTGCATGGGTTACCGAAATGATAGCTGCTGGAAACACAAGTTTTTATACTGTAAAAGAAGGTGCTACTTATTTCTACAATATTCCTACAAAATCACAAGCAAAAGTTCCTGGTCAAGATGCATTTATCATCTTGAACAACATTCGCGAAACTAAAAAAGTATGGAGCAACAGTGGCGCCATTATTCAAGATTTGGGAGATGGTATCTTAAACTTAGAATTCCAATCTAAAATGAATACTATTGGAGGTGATGTATTGCAAGGAATCAATAAAGCAATCGATCTAGCCGAAAAAGAATACCAAGGTTTAGTAATTGGAAATCAAGCAGCAAACTTTTCTGTTGGAGCCAATATTGGAATGATCTTCATGATGGCTGTAGAGCAAGAATACGACGAATTGAACATGGCTATCAAAATGTTCCAAGATACTATGATGCGTGTACGTTACTCTGGAATTCCAGTAGTAGTTGCACCACACGGTATGACATTAGGTGGTGGTTGCGAAATGAGTTTACATGCTGACAAAGTTGTAGCTGCTGCTGAATCGTACATTGGATTAGTTGAATTTGGTGTAGGTGTTATTCCTGGTGGTGGTGGATCAAAAGAAATGGCGTTGAGAGCGTCTGATTTGTTCCGTAAAAACGACGTAGAATTGAATGTACTTCAAGAGTATTTCTTAACAGTGGCTATGGCCAAAGTTTCTACATCTGCTTATGAAGCTTTTGATTTAGGTATTTTACAACATGGTAAAGACGTGGTGGTAGTCAACAAAGATCGTCAGATTGCTGAGGCTAAAAAACATGCTTTATTGATGGCCGAAGCAGGCTACACGCAACCTATTCGCAGAAAAGATGTAAAAGTATTAGGAAAACAAGCCTTGGGAATGTTCTTAGTAGGAACTGACCAAATGCAAGCTGGTAAATACATCTCTGAACACGATAAGAAAATTGCCAACAAACTGGCTTATGTAATGGCTGGTGGAGATTTATCTGAAGCGACCTTAGTATCTGAACAATACTTATTGGATATCGAAAGAGAAGCTTTCTTATCGCTTTGTACGGAAAGAAAGACATTGGAGAGAATTCAATTTATGTTAACTAAAGGGAAACCATTAAGAAACTAGAAGCAAGAGACAAGAAGCAAGAAAAGTCTTGGCTCTTCCATCTTACATCTTTCATCTAAACAAGAAAAAAAATGAAAACAGCATATATAGTAAAAGCTTATCGTACAGCCGTAGGAAAAGCACCAAAGGGAGTTTTTAGATTCAAACGCCCTGATGAATTAGCAGCAGAAACCATTCAGTATATGATGAATGAGTTGCCTGATTTTGACAAAACCCGTATTGATGACGTAATGGTTGGAAATGCTATGCCAGAAGCTGAGCAAGGTCTAAATGTCGGGCGTTTGATCTCTTTAATGGGATTAAAAGTAGATGATGTTCCAGGAGTTACCGTAAACAGATATTGTGCTTCAGGTTTAGAAACTATCGGGATGGCAACTGCCAAAATCCAATCTGGAATGGCGCATTGCATCATTGCAGGTGGAGCAGAAAGTATGAGTTATATTCCAATGGGAGGTTACAAACCAACTCCAGATTACAAAGTGGCCGCAGCTGGTCACGAAGATTACTACTGGGGAATGGGATTGACTTCTGAAGCGGTAGCAAAACAATTCAACATTTCTCGCGCAGATCAAGATGAGTTTGCTTTTCAATCGCATAATAAAGCCTTAAAAGCCCAAGCAGAAGGAAAATTTGACAACCAAATTGTACCTATTACAGTTGAGCAAACTTTTATCAATGAAAATGGTAAAAAAGAAACCAAATCGTATGTAGTAACTAAAGATGAAGGCCCAAGAGTTGGTACTTCATTGGAAGGACTAGCAGGCCTTAGAGCAGTTTTTGCAGCAGATGGAAGTGTAACAGCAGGTAACTCCTCTCAGATGAGTGATGGTGCTGCTTTCGTTTTGGTAATGAGCGAAGAAATGGTGAAAGAATTAAACATTCAGCCGATTGCCCGTTTAGTAAACTTTGCTTCTGCAGGTGTAGAACCAAGAATTATGGGAATTGGTCCAGTAAAAGCGATTCCAAAAGCCTTAAAACAAGCCGGATTGACACTAAATGACATCGATTTGATTGAGCTAAATGAGGCTTTTGCTTCTCAAGCTTTAGCAGTAACTAGAGAACTGAACTTAAATCCTGACATCATCAATGTAAACGGTGGAGCTATTGCTTTAGGTCATCCTCTAGGTTGTACAGGTGCTAAACTTTCTGTTCAACTATTCGACGAAATGAAACGCAGAGGTAACAAATACGGAATTGTTTCTATGTGCGTAGGTACAGGACAAGGAAGTGCGGGGATTTTCGAGTTGGTGTAAAAGCCCCCTAGCCCCCAAAGGGGGAACTCCAAAAACAATTCAAAAAATAAAGTTCTTTAAAAAAATATAATCACATCTTTAACTTTATTAAGGTTAAAGAATTTAAAAACCTACTGACCCCTAGTAGGAATTCCCCCTTTCGGGGGATTAGGGGGCTACTATGAGCAATAAAACAAGAGGTGGTCAATTCATCGTAAAAGAAACAAAATGTGAAGATATTTTCACACCAGAAGATTTTAATGAAGAGCAGTTAATGATGCGTGACTCTTTAAAAGAGTTCGTTGACAAAGAATTATGGGCGCACAAAGATCGCTTTGAGAAAAAAGATTACGCTTACACCGAAGAAACTATGCGTAAAGCGGGTGAATTAGGTTTGTTAGGTGTTGCTGTTCCAGAAGCTTACGGTGGTTTAGGAATGGGATTCGTATCGACTATGTTGGTTTGTGACTATATCTCTGGAGCTACTGGTTCATTTTCAACTGCATTTGGAGCACACACAGGTATTGGAACTATGCCAATTACATTGTACGGAACAGAAGAACAAAAATTAAAGTATGTTCCAAAGTTGGCTTCAGGCGAATGGTTTGGTGCATATTGTTTGACTGAGCCAGGAGCTGGATCAGATGCTAACTCAGGAAAAACAAAAGCAGTTTTATCTGAAGATGGAAAATATTACACAATCACAGGACAAAAAATGTGGATTTCAAACGCAGGATTTTGTTCGCTTTTCATTGTCTTTGCTAGAATTGGTGATGACAAAAACATTACAGGTTTCATCGTAGAAAACGATCCAGCTAACGGAATTTCTATGAATGAAGAAGAGCATAAATTAGGAATTCGTGCTTCTTCTACTCGTCAGGTATTCTTTAACGAAACCAAAGTTCCTGTAGAAAACATGTTGTCTGAAAGAGGAAACGGATTCAAAATTGCAATGAACGCCTTGAACGTAGGACGTATCAAATTAGCAGCGGCTTGTTTGGATGCACAAAGAAGAGTGATTTCTGGTGCAGTAAACTATTCTAATGAAAGAATTCAATTCAACACTCCTATTTCTCAATTTGGAGCTATCCGTTCTAAATTAGCTGAAATGGCTACATCATGCTACGCTGGCGAAAGTGCTTCATACCGTGCAGCTAAAGATATCGAAGACAGAATCGCAGAACGTGAAGCTGCAGGTTCTACGCATCAAGAAGCAGAATTAAAAGGGGTTGAAGAATATGCAATCGAGTGTTCTATCTTGAAAGTAGCGGTTTCTGAAGACGTTCAAAACTGTTCTGATGAAGGAATTCAAATTTTTGGTGGAATGGGATTCTCTGAAGACACTCCTATGGAAAGTGCTTGGAGAGATGCTCGTATCGCACGTATCTATGAAGGTACCAACGAAATCAACCGTATGTTATCAGTAGGTATGTTGGTTAAAAAAGCTATGAAAGGTCACGTAGATTTGTTAGGACCAGCTTCTGAAGTACAAGCAGAATTAATGGGAATTCCTTCTTTCGAAACACCTGATTATTCTGAATTATTTGCTGAAGAAAAAGAAATGATCGGCAAATTGAAAAAAGCGTTCTTGATGGTTGCTGGTGGAGCGGTTCAAAAATACGGTCCAGACTTAGACGCACACCAACAATTATTGATGGCAGCCTCTGATATCTTAATCGAAATCTACATGGCAGAAAGTACTATTCTAAGAACGGAGAAATTAGCTAAAGCTAAAGGTGAAGCCGCTGTAAAAGAACAAATCGCTATGGCACAATTGTACTTATACAAAGCAGTAGACATCATTACTCAAAAAGGAAAAGAAGGAATCGTATCTTTTGCTGAAGGTGATGAACAACGTATGATGTTAATGGGACTTCGTCGTTATACTAAATATACAAACATGCCAAATGTGGTAGGTTTAAGAGAAATTATTACTTCAAAACTAGTAGCTGAAAACGCTTACTGTTTCTAAGATTTTTTTTAGTTTTTATTTGTTTAAAAAAGTCGGCTTGTGTGGTACAAGTCGGCTTTTTTATTTACAAATCAATGCCATTTATTATTTCCAAAAGAATAAGAAGCTTTCAAAAAAATACCATTATTCCCCCAACGAAAATCTCCCATCAATCGTTTTTTTTCAGCTTCAACTTTAAAATTAAAACCTGTTAATCCAGTAGCAATATCAAATCGTGGAAGTATTCTATAAGAAAAAGCAGCATCAAAACCGATAATTGATCCTTTAACATCATTAATTTTTAATGCAAAATAATTAAACTCTCCCGTGAAAGAAAACCTTTCACTAAAAGCGTATCCACCCCATATCCCAAAATCAGGCAGTGGAGCACTAAATCCGAAATCATCACTACTTGTAACAGCAATATTACCATTTTCTAATTCAATTCCAACTTTTGCACCAACAACATGAGTTCCTATTGATAATCCCAATTCATAACTGGGCTTACTCAAAATAGCATAACCATAAGAAAATCGATAAATCGCAGTATTAAAAAAAGCATGTACTTTTGCATCTATAGCATAGGTGTTGTCTCCAAATTCAATTTCTTTTTTTAACCTATAGTCGGAACCTCTACGAAGATTGTAGTAATTGAGTACAAATTTTGAACGACTTGTTGAACGCCATTCTAAGCCAACTAAAAAAGTAGGAGAATATTTTGACAGACCCAAATCATTTTCAAAATCAACCTCAGTACCGATTGATTTTGTAGTACTACTCAATTGAATGTTAGTATTATTAAGTGCTTCATAGAAACCTGCAGACACTTTAAATCTATCGACAAACCAAGGAACGTCTCGTTCTGTTCTGCTTTTTCGGATATAATCAAAATCATTAGTGATAGCATTACCATCATTTAACATTAAGTCCTTTTGGCCAACCATTAGTAAAAAATTATCCAACGGTGGAGTCACATCTTGCGCAGAAGCAAAATAACTAAGACTATAAATTAGTACTATTATTAATTTATTTTTCATTGTGCTTGAATTAGGTTTATAAAATTATCTACTGCTAAAAAAAAAAAAAAAATGAATTAAGAAACTAAATTAAATTTACAAAAAAACAAATCATAAACAACTACAATTCAATGCAATAACAATAAATGAATTTTAAAAGCAAAAAATAACTTATAATTTAAACTCTTTAGACAACACTCTGTAAGAGAAAAAAAAGCTTACCAAAGTAAGAAAAGATGCGAGAAAAAAAGGAGCGCCTGGTACATGAAACGGACTATTTTTGGCTGTAGCAAAAGCGAACAAATTAGTCATGAGCAAAGGGCCAAAAACGCCACACAAACTCATTAAACTAGTAAGTGCACCTTGTAATTCGCCTTGTTCATTGGCGGGTACCTGACTCGAAATCACCCCTTGAATACTAGGTCCAGCAATTCCTCCTAAACAATACGGAATCAAGAACGCAAACATCATCCAACTTTCTGAGGCTAATCCGAAAAGCAATAAGCCAAGGGCTGAAAATGACATCCCTAAATAAATGGATTTGACTTGTCCCAAACTAGGAATAATTTTTCGAATCAAAAATCCTTGCACAAAAGCGACTAATACTCCGACTACAGCAAGGGAATACCCAACAATTTCAGGTGTCCAATTGAACTTATAAATGGTAAAATACGACCAATTGGATTGGACGGCATGCGAAGCAATAAAAGTTAAGACCAAAGAAAATACCAAACCAGAAACCACCGGATACTTTCTTAAATTTTTTAAAGAACTAATAGGATTTGCTCTTTTCCAATCAAATGCTCTACGATTATCTTTGGACAACGATTCTGGCAAAACAAAATAACCATAAATCACATTTAATAAAGTAAGTCCGGCCGCAATCAAAAAAGGAACATTAGTTCCCCATTTGCTACTTATTCCACCAATAACGGGGCCAATGATGAATCCTAAACCAAAGGCCGCTCCTATTAATCCGAAATTCTGAGCTCTTTTTTCGGGTGTGCTAATATCAGCAATGTAAGCCGTAGCAGTACTAAAACTGGCTCCCATGATTCCAGCAATAATTCGTCCCACAAACAACCAAACAATGGACGGTGCATAAGCATGAAAAATATAATCCAAACCCAATCCAAAAAGCGAAAGTAATAAGATAGGACGTCGTCCAAATCGATCGCTTAGTCCTCCCAAAATAGGAGAAAAAATAAATTGCATGATGGCAAAGGAAAAAATCAACCATCCACCATATTTAGAAGCTTCATTAATGCCGAGGCCCGTAAGATTTTCAATTAATTTCGGTACTATCGGAATGATGATACCTAACCCAATAACGTCAACAAGAACTGTAATAAAAATAAATAGCAAGGGTTTATTGGTGTTTTTTATCATAAAAAATGTAAATTAAATAATTAAAAAGTACTAAAATCCAGGTCTAATGGTGCTACTATTTTTAAAATTACGGGTAACAAAATCAAACGCTGCATTCATAATTCCTCCCATGGATTTAGCATTTTTAAAATTGATATCATGCGTATAATTGTATAATTCTAGCTTTAATTGATTCACATGTTCTACTGGGGCTACTGGATCAGTAGTCATAATTTGAACCAATCGTTTTATTCTATTTTCATAAGATTTGATACGTTTCGCCATAGCAGAACGCTCTTCATATTTATATTGTTCAATTGAACTTTCTTGCAATTTATCTTTTACCAAAAGTATCATGGGGTAGTTTTCCTTGAAAAACTGTGGACGATATACTTTAAAATTCCCTTCATAGGTTTGCTGATCAAAATCAATAGCTCGAATTCGATACACTACTTGATCAAAATCGTGTGTGGGAACAATCACATAATTGTAAGCGCGCATATCGCCCAACAAGCGAATCATGCAGCGTTCATTGAATTTGACGAACTCTTTGGCAATTTGCGCTTTGGCGGTTTCAGAACAATCCTTCAATAAATTTTTCATAAAAACATCTCCTGGAATCCCCATAATATGTTCCTCAATCAAAGTGTCATTATAGACCAAAAAGTTTATTTTGTCAGGAGATAAAATATGCTCAAACTCTAAACCATAGACTCTAGAGGCATCGGCTTTTTTGATGTAAAAATGAGTGTAATTGTCGTTGAGAATGTTTCGAACTTTTATTCGAAAAGGTTTTGAATTTCCAAAAGTGCAATAATCGATAGCATCTACATTTAGAAATTTAATGATATTCAAATTTCCATCAGAATGCAGTAAAGAATAGATTTTCATTAAAGTCAAATCGATTTCGTTGCGCTCAAATTCGTTATAATACACTCGTATCCAAAGCGTATCATTGTTGTTTTTATCATACACATTTATTGAACCTGAAAAACGCAACAAATCATCATAAAAAATAGGCACTTTAGAAATACGTTCAAAACGCTCTAAATATTCCATTAAAGGTTTGTTGATAGGATAAGTTGGTTTTTTAAAAACCATTAATGGCTCGCTCATAAATCTGTCTTTTCTACAAATTTACAGTATTTTCTATTTTAAAAGTAACAAATATCAAATTGGCTCGTCCTACAAGAAACTAAATCTCAAAACCTTTGGAAACTATTCTAACCATCAAAAACCTCAACAAACGCTACGGAAGAATTCAGGCGTTAAAAAATGTTTCTTTTGAAATCAAAAAAGGGAATGTCTACGGCATTTTAGGCCCTAACGGAAGTGGAAAATCAACGACTTTGGGTATTACCCTCAATGTGGTAAATGCCACCTCTGGAGAATACCAGTGGTTTGATGGAGCCTTGGAAACACATGATGCCCTCAAAAAAGTAGGCGCAATCATCGAACGACCTAACTTCTACCCGTATATGACTGCCTATGAAAATCTCAAATTAGTGTGCAAAATAAAAAGCATCAATTATTCTAAAATAGAAGAAAAGCTTGAACTAGTTGGCCTTATCGAGAGAAAAGACAGCAAATTCAGTACGTTTTCTTTAGGAATGAAACAACGTTTGGCAATTGCCTCTGCTTTGCTCAACGATCCCGAAATTTTAATTCTAGACGAACCCACCAATGGTCTAGACCCACAAGGGATCCATCAAATTCGAGACATTATTAAGAAAGTGGCCAGTTTAGGCACTACTATTTTATTGGCTTCACATCTTTTGGACGAAGTTGAAAAAGTATGTTCACATGTGGTAGTTTTGAGAAAAGGAGAGATTTTGTATGCTGGTTTAGTAGACGGAATGGCTGCTAACGAAGGCTTTTTTGAACTAGAGGCCGATGATAATGTTACACTTAAAACAGTACTTGCTACACATCCAGCAGTGGATAAAATTGTAGCAGACGATGCTAAACTTTTGGTTTACCTAAATAGTGAATTAAAAGCTTCTGATTTGAATCGCTATTTATTCGAACATGGCATTATTTTAAATCATTTAGTACTTCGAAAAAACAGTTTGGAGGAGCAATTCTTAGCATTAACCAAAAAATAGTTTTTAACTCTTAACCTTCTCAAAAAAATAAATCATGAAACGATTACTCTCTATAGAACTTCAAAAAATCTGGTTAAACAAAGCCAGTAGAGTCCTTACGCTTACTTATTTTATTCTCCTTTCCTTCATTGCACTGATAGCCTCAATCAAATTTGATTTGGGTGTTTTCAAATTTCATTTGGCTGAAATGGGGATTTTCAACTTTCCATTTATTTGGCATTTTAATACCTATATCGCAGCCATCTTAAAATTCTTTTTGGCAATTGTAATTGTATCGATGATGGCCAATGAGTACAGTTATGGTACTCTGAAACAAAACCTCATCGACGGAATGAGTAAAAAAGAGCTGGTACTTTCTAAATTTTTAACAGTAGTTGCTTTTGCCTTAGCTTCGACAGTATTTGTTTTTGTAATGAGTTTAATTCTGGGATTGTGTTTCTCTTCGTACACTGAGATGAGCATCATTTTCTCTGATTTAGAATACGTCCTTGTCTTTTTTGTAAAACTAACAGGATTCTTTTCTTTGTGTTTGTTTCTTGGAATTTTAGTCAAACGTTCGGCTTTTGCCATAGGATTTTTATTGGTTTTATCCATAGCAGAAGGAATCGCTAATGGTATTTTAACTTTCAAAATCTTTCCGGATAGCCCAATTGCGGGATATATTACCCAATTTTTCCCATTGGAAGCCATGTCCAATTTGATTGTAGAACCTTTTTCGAGATTATCAGTGGTTAAATCGATTGGTAGCCAAATTGGCGTTGAAAACACCAAAGATTATGGGGTAGCTTTTACCACCACTCTTATCGTGTTAGGTTGGATTGTCATTCTTAATTTCTTGTCTTACAAAATCTTAAAAAAGCGCGATTTATAGTATATTTGCCGTACTATGAAAATCAAATCCTTTCTTCTTTTACTAGCTGTTTTTTGTTTTTTTCAAAAAGCAAAAGCACAATATATCAAAGTAGATGATACGTTTAGTACCCAATATTTAGTTAAAAAAGTATTGGTCAACAGTTCTTGTGCACAAGTTTCGGATTTTAGAGAAACGGGTGATACCTTTACAGCTGGTAAAAAAAGTTTAGGCTTTTTTGATTTTAATAGTAGTGCTTTCCCTTTTAAACAAGGGATATTTTTAAGTACTTCGAGCAGTTCTAATGTCCCTGGTCCCTACATCGATAATCAGAGAGGCGGAGGCTCAAATAATTGGGGAGGCGATGCAGACCTAGATGCAGCCCTTGGCATTTCGAGTATTAATGCTTCTGTCATAGAATTTGACTTTATTCCCTTGACGGATTACGTGAGTTTTAATTATTTATTTGCTTCCAATGAATACCAATCGTATTTTCCATGTCAATATTCAGATGGATTTGCTTTTTTAATCAAAGAGAAAGGAAGTACTACTCCTTATAAGAATTTAGCTGTTTTGCCAGGAACTACAACTCCGGTTTCTTCCAAAATTGTCCATCCATTAATAAATTCAGTGACTACTAATAATGGCGTTATCCCAGGTTGCCCCGCGATAAACGAAAACTATTTCAACGGATACAATGCTTTCAATAGTCCTATTAATTATGCTGGACAGACCAAAGTATTGACGGCTGAAACTAAGGTTACTGCTGGCAAAACCTATCACATTAAATTAGTCGTTGCCGATGACAGAGAAGAAGTTTTTGATTCGGCGGTTTTTATCGAAGCAGGAAGTTTTAACTCTAAAATCGATTTGGGTCCGGATCGCTTATTGACAACCAACAATCCGATTTGTTTTGGGGGACAACTGCTTTTAAACACTAATTTAACCGCAACGAATACTTTTGAATGGTTTAGAAATGGAGTAAAAATTATAGGCGAAAGCCAACCGACCTATCAAGTTAACTCAGCAGGAACTTATAGAGTTGACGTGGCATTTTCGCCAACTTGTATTATCTCAGAAGAAATTAAAATAGAGTACACATCAGATTTGATTTTGAATAATAGCACGATGGTGCAATGTGATATTGATGCAGATGGTTTAACCATTTATGATTTAAGTACCACTGACGCCAACATAAAAAGTAATGATGCAAACATTACAAAAACTTCTTGGCACAGCAACCTGACTGACGCTCAGAATTCGACCAATGCTATAACTAATTTAACGAGTTTCAATAATACGAGTCCAAATCAAATACTTTATGTGAAGGCTAGCTCCAAGTATGATTGTTCTAAAATTGCAACAGTTACCTTAAGTACCGCTACCACAGTTGTTCCAAGTCCAAATCCTATTGCTGTTTGTGACGAAGATGATACGCAAGATGGATTGTATAGGTTTGATTTAGCAACACTTGTAACACCACAGCTATTAAATGGTTTACCCACAGGTTTGGCAGCAGAATACTACCTTTCCTTTGCTGATGCTTTGGCAGAAAAGAACAAAATAGGCCCTGTTTTTACCAATACTCAAGCTTTGCAACAAACGATTTATGCTCGAATTAAAAACGGTTTAGATTGCTACGGCATAACACCAATTACTTTGGTGGTCAACACTTTTGATCCAGTCAATTTTGCAGAAGAAACTACCTTTTTATGTACTGGAAGTAACTTAAATCTGAGTGTAGATTCGGGTTTTTCTAGTTATTTGTGGAATACTGGCGCTACTACTGCTGCAATTACGGTACTACAAGTAGGCACTTTTACGGTAGTGGTAACTAACGATAAAGGCTGCAAAAAAACAAAGACTTTTATTGTGAAGGCTTCTGAAAAAGCAATCTATGAGAGTGCCGTGGTAAAAGATTTTGCTGGGAATAAAAACTCCATTACAATAAATTATAAAGGGATAGGAGACTATGAATTTTCGTTAGATGGCAAAAACTACCAAGACAAGGCTCTTTTTACCAATGTGGCTCCCGGTAGTTACGCCATTAGCATCCGAGATAAAAATGGTTGTGGTAGTACTACTAGTGATTTGATTTATGTGTTGGATTACCCCCGTTTTTTTACCCCAAATGGTGATGGTTATAACGATGAGTGGAAAATCAATAATATAAACTCTCTTCCGCAATCGAGAATCGTGATTTTTGACCGATATGGAAAACTACTTAAAGAATTAAATACTGCAGGAGATTCTTGGAATGGCACTTTTACGGATGCACCTTTGCCTTCGGATGATTATTGGTTTCAACTTATCTTTGCGGACGGTAAAATCATCAAAGGACATTTTAGTTTAAAACGATAATTTCTTCGCTCTTTTATAAAAAAATTGCTTTTCGTGCAAAAAACATAAAAAAAGATGCCTTGAGTTTGCATAAAAACTTATAAATAATTCTTTTTAGTACTCTTTTTTAATCCACTTATTAAACCTATTTTTGGTTTTAGAATCTAGTAATCAATTGTCTTGGTTGTAACCAAGCAATCGATTTCTTAGTTTTTAGCCCCGGTAGTAGCGGCATCCTTTTCCTTTTTTCTTTAAAAAGGAAAAGATACAGCGGATAACGGGACGATGTTACCTGATAAAGCCTATTGTTACTGCTCCTAAAAAAAGCCGTTTTACAATTTGGTGAACCATAAATCATTGCTTTTAACTGCCCTATGAAAAACCTTTTTTCCTTTCTTTTACTTCTTTTTGTTGTTGTAACGCACGCTCAATTTAGTAAAACCCATTACCTACCTCCTATTACAGCTCAAACGAATGTGGTGGAAGATCATTACATTTATATTTCTACTCCAAACACTACAAATGTTCCGTTTAAAATCATTGAGAATGGTGGCAACGTGATTACAGGTGTGGTGAATAATGTAACTCCTTTTCGCTATTTTATAGGAACAGGTGATTTTACGCAATTGTTTACTCCAAAAAACACCATTGGAATTGTAAAAAACAAAGGCTATGTAATTGAAGCGGAGGATTTGGTATATGCTAATATTCGCGTGAATGCTGCAAGAAATGGTTTTGGAGGTTTTAATCATGCTGGTGGATTGGTTTCAAAAGGGAATAGTGCTTTGGGAAAAACATTCCGTCTGGGAGCAATGTTGAATCCTCTTTTTGACAACACTCTATTAAATTTTGCTTCTATTTTAGCTACTGAGAACGGAACAAAAGTTACGATTTCGAATTTGCCCATCGGAACTATTTTGACCGATGGAACTGTGATCAACGGTCCAATAACAGTGACGCTTAACAAAAATGAAAGTTACGTACTCGCAGTAGAGAATAATAACTCAAGCGGAACACCTTCAAATAGCGGAAAAATGATTGGCGCCTTGGTAGAATCGGATAAAGCGGTAGCGGTTAACGCGGGTTCGTTTTGTGGAAGCAATAGTACAGTGGTTAATGGTGCTGGTAGTCCAACAGGACGTGATGTAGGATTTGATCAAATTGTTCCTCTAGAACGAACAGGAACAGAATATATTTTTGGCAAAGGTTTCGGAACAGATGAATTAGAACGCATACTTCTTGTTGCTCATTTTGATGCAACGAGTATTTTTTTGAATGGTAATCCTACTCCTTATACCACCTTGAATAAAGGAGAATATATAGCCATTGACGGAGCACAATTTAGCAACGGTAGTTTGTACATTAAAACTTCTGAAAAAGTATTTGCTTATCAAAGTATTGGTGGAACTGCTTCGCCAGCTAATCAAAATATGTTTTTTGTACCGCCTTTGAATTGTTCTACACCAAACGTGGTGGATAATATTCCTAATATTCAAGAAATTGGTAATATCATTTATGATGGTGGATTGAATATAATTACTGAAACTGGGGCTACAGTTTTAATTAATAACAGTCCAATTGGAAGCAGTCCTCAAACTATCACTGGAAATCCAAACTTTGTAAAATACACTGTTTCTGGACTAAACGGAAACATCGCTGTAAAATCGACCAAACAAGTGTATGTTTCTTATTTTGCTACAAATGGAGCAGCAACCTATGGTGGTTATTATTCAGGTTTTGATATAAAACCAGAAATTGTATCGGATAAAATTGCTGTTGGAACTTCATCATGTATTCCTAATGTTGTTTTAAAAATCAGTAGTTTATCGGCTTATGATACGTTTCAATGGTACAAAGATGATGTAGCTATTCCGTTGGCTACTACCAACACCTACACACCTACTACTCCTGGTTATTATCAAGTTAGAGGAAGTATTTCGGGTTGTTTGAGCGATGTTTTTTCGGACAAAATACCGGTTAGTGATTGTGCCAAAGACGATGACAATGATGGTGCCAACAACAACATTGATATTGACTGGGACAATGACGGCATCCTAAACAGTACCGAAAGCAATAATATGTTGCTTAACCAAAGTACACCTTTAGCATCAAGTGATTATGATGGAACTATTACAGGCCCAGGAACGATTTCTGGTTATCCTTTTTATGGTTTTGTTTCAGATGTTCCAGCTGGTAAAAACAATCCTACTATTTATAAAATCAACTTTACAAAACCAGAAACTGTTGATTTTCGCTATATAGTTGATGGCAACGTTCACACCACACCTACTGGTGATTTTGCTAATGGAGATGGCGATTTTGCGGTCAGTGCACCAACGAATCAAACCCTAACGATTAAGGATCCATTCGGAGACCTTCTTATCGATACTAATTTTGATGGCATTTACGAAAGTGGAGTAAAAGAATTTACCTCTTTTGAAATTCGTTTCCGATTTAAAAGTACAACAGCAGTTCCTGCAGGGGGTGCACGTTTCACAATTCAAGGCTTTAAAGTTGATAGTTTAACTTTTAAGCATTTCAACCTTTCGGAAACAGCAGCCAACAGAGCCGCTTTTTGTGTAGGCCAAACTGTAGACCAAGATTCGGATTTAGACACTATTCCTGATGCATTAGACATTGATAGTGACAATGACGGTATTCCTGATAGTATTGAAGCACAAGGAAAAGGATTCAAATCATTCTCTGGTGTAGATACCAATAAAGACGGTTTGGATGATGCCTTTGAACCTGGATTACAACCCATTAACTTTGATACTGATACAACTATTAGTTTCACTGGTTATGACTACTTAGACCTTGATAGCGACAATGATGGTATTTTTGACCTTGATGAATCTGGTCACAACGCCGCTGATGCCAACAAAGATGGAAAAGTGGACGGAAATGTTGGTTTGAATGGTTTATTAGACAGTTTAGAAACCACCCCAGATAGCGGAAAATTAAAATATACCATAGCTGATTCCGATGCGGATGGTAACTTTAACTATTTTGAATTAGACAGTGATGATGATGGTTGCAAAGACGTCATCGAAGCTGGCTTCCAAGATGGCGATGCAGATGGATTATTAGGAAAT
The DNA here is from genome assembly GCA_963513565.1 of uncultured Flavobacterium sp. Classification (GTDB taxonomy): domain Bacteria; phylum Bacteroidota; class Bacteroidia; order Flavobacteriales; family Flavobacteriaceae; genus Flavobacterium. The sequence continues at coordinate 231,564 of CAUPRE010000001.1, forward strand.
AGTCCGGTGACCGTAAATGACAAAGGGATTGTTACATCGGGTACTGGATATACAGCTCCAAATACAAATTATACCATTGGAGCACCCATTGCCATTACTACTCAACCTAGCAACAAATCACAATGTTTATTGCAAGGTACTACTTTTGAAGTGGTTTCTAATGCTGAAAGTTTCCAATGGGAATTGAGTACTGATGGAACAACTTGGACCGCACTAGCAAATAACGCAAACTATGCTGGCGTTACAACCAAAACACTACAAGTCAATGCCATTTCAGCGGGTATGAATGGCTACAGCTATCGTGTACAATTGAACAGAGTTGGAAACTCCTGTGGTTTAATTTCTACAGCGGCAATATTAACCACTTTTGCATTACCAACTGTAGCTACTACTATCACGTTGAAACAATGTGACGATAACATTGACGGTATTTCTGATTTTAATCTCACCGAAAAAAATAGCTTCATCAGCGCAAACTATTTAAATGAAACTTTTACCTATTTTAAAACTGCTGCTGGAGCTACAACCAATGATGCAGTAACAAAAATTGCAGACCCAACCAAATATACCAGTGGTATAGGAAGTGTTTGGACAAGAGTAGAAAATGCCAATGGATGCTTTAGTACAAGTGAGATAAAATTAATCGTTTCTGCTACACAAATTCCAGCAACTTTTAAACGTAATTTTACGGTTTGTGATGATTATGTGGATGCTGCAAACGACGATAAAGACGGAATCGCAACCTTTAATTTTAGTAGCGTTACTACTGATATTCAAGTATTGTTACCTTCCCCATCTACAGCTTACACTATAAAATATTTCCCTACACAAGCAGATGCTTTGGCGGAAACCAACCAAATCACAAATACTACTTCCTATAGAAATACCATAGCAAATCAACACCCTATTTATGTAAGAGTCGATTCTACTCTTGACAATGCCTGTTTTGGTTTAGGAAATTATGTAACATTAACTGTTGAAAAATTACCAGTCGCGAATCCAATTGCAGATTACAAAGAATGTGATGAAATTAGCAATGACGGTATTTTTACATTCAATACGGCAACCTTACAAGCTGATCTATTAAAAGGACAAACCAACGTTGCGGTTACCTATTTTGACGAAAACAACAATCCGTTGCCTAGTCCATTTCCATCTAATTTTTCGACTAAATCACAAACCATAAAAGCTCGAGTAACGAACACTCTTACTAATACAAACAATGGTATTCCGTGTTATGACGAAACAACTATCAAATTTATCGTAGACGTTCATCCCGTAGCCAATGCAGTAACTATTCCTGCTGCTTGCGATGATGCCAACCCGAGTGATATAGATGGACTAAATGCTTTTGATACCAGCACTATAGAAAACCAATTATTAAATGGTCAAACTGGAATGTTGGTTCGTTATTTTGATGCCAACAATAATCCTTTACCAAGTCCGTTACCTAATCCTTTTACAACCGCTACTCAAAATGTTAGAGCAACAGTTGAAAACCCAAAAAACACAACCTGCATTGAAGAAACCTTACTCTCTTTTGTGGTTAATCCATTACCCAATATTAATTTGAATACTGATGGATCAGAGGATCAATTGGTATGTACCAATTTGCCAACCTTCACGGTCCAACTCAATGGAGGAATTAATGATGGTAGTCCGACAACTAATTATACCTATGTTTGGAAAAAAGACGGAGCTGTTCTATCTGGTCAAACAAATTATGCTTTAAATGTTAATAGCGAAGGGCTCTATACCGTTGATGTTGTCACTCCACAAGGATGTAGTAGAACTAGAAGCATAAAAGTGACCGCCTCTGATATTGCTAAAATTGAATCAGTAGAGGTAGTTGATTTAACCGATGTAAATAAAGTAACCATTATTGTTTCTGGTTCAGGAGATTATGAATACAGTTTGGATGATGCTACAGGTCCTTTTATTTCTTCGAATGTATTTGAAAACATTCCTTCTGGAATTCACACAATCTATGTAAATGATAAAAACGGATGTGGAATTGTGAGTAAAGAAGTCGCTGTTGTTGGTGCACCCAAATACTTCACCCCAAACGGAGACGGATACAACGATTACTGGAATGTTAAAGGAACCAATACTGCCGACAACTCAAAATCTGTAATTCGTATTTTTGATCGATATGGTAAATTGCTCAAACAAATTTTCCCTAACAGTAATGGTTGGGACGGAACCTTTAATGGTCAAGCTCTTCCCTCAGATGACTATTGGTACACAGTCGTATTAGAAGATGGTCGAGAAATTAAAGGCCATTTTGCACTGAAACGCTAGTTCATAAAAGGTTTGACTGTCTGAATTGTCTCGGCGTCAAACCTTTTTTCTTTAAAAATATTCGATTGAAATAACTCAAAGACTCATAGCCACATTGCATTGCAATCTGATTGATATCCAAATCTGTTTTTAATAAAATTTGGCAACTTTCTTGTATTCGAATATCATTCAAATAATCTGAAAAGGTTTTACCAGTAGCTTTTTTAAAGAACTTACAAAAATTACTTTCCGAAAGTGAAATCAAATTCGCCACCTCACTCAAAGTAATTTTAGTGGTAAAGTTTTGTTCTAAATAACCACAAACTTTATTGATTCTTTTTTCTGTTTCTAAAGACTGTAAGGACACAAAATTTTCTGTTGCCAATGGAACAGATTCCGCAGTACTCAATTGGTTCATTACTGACAAAAAAGAAAGAATACGACCAAAACCATTGGTCTCCGTAAGTTGTACCATCAGTCTCTTGATTTCCTCGTTAGCAGAAGTAAAAAAAAGTCCTTTTTGAGCGGTATCCAATATTTTTTGCAAAGCAACACTCTCCTCAAAGCCTAAAAAAGAAGCTATAAATGAGGAGGAAAACTGTAACACAACTGCTTCAAACAATGTATCATCTTTAGATTTTCCTACCCAAGTATGTGGCAAATTAGGACCTATCAAAACCAAATCCCCATCCGTAAAAGACGCATAGCTATTCCCTACTAATCGAAATCCATTGCCTTTGACAATATAAGTCAATTCATATTCGGGATGATAATGCCATTTGAATTCAAAAAAGGGAACTTCAAAACGATAGCTATAAAAAGTAGCATTGGGTTGCTGCAATCTAATTTGTTCTAAAATTGGTTTCATAACACAATACTATTCATTTACACATCAAATATAATCACATAAATTCAATATAGTATCATAATTGAATAAAATAGGATTAATTGCAAACCTTTTATTCCACTAATTTTGATAAATCAAGTATTTTTTATCTCAAAAAGTAAAATTTATTGCTTCAAAAACATCAAATTCAAGATTATGAAAAACTATTATATTCTTATTGCCTTATTATTTTTTAGCGTTATGAATGCACAACAAAAAAAACAGGAACATTACACGGCACTTCCTTTTGGAAGCATTACACCTTCGGGCTGGATAAAAAATCAAATGGAAAAAGACATGCAAGGTTTCGTTGGTCATCTTGATGAATTAGTTCCCGATTTGATTAATGATCCCATATGCGGAAAAGGGAGATTGCAAAAACACAGCAAAGCAAAAGATTTGGGCAATCAAAAAGAGGGAGATGCCGAAGGAGATGATCAATACAAATGGTGGAATAGCGAAACGCAATCCAATTGGTGGGATGGCTACATTAGAAATGCCATTTTGCTGAATGATACCAAAGCTTTACAAAAAGTAAAAAAACATATCAACGAGATCTTAGCCACACAAGATGCTGATGGCTATCTTGGAATCTACGATCCTGAACTACGTTACAAGTTCAATTCAGAAAACGGAGAATTATGGGCAAAAGCCACTTTGTATCGCGGTTTATTAGCCTATTATGACTATTCCAAAGATCCTAAAGTTTGGGAATCTTTGGTAAAAGCCGTCAATAATGTAATGTACAATTATCCTATAAACGCGTCAAGTCCTTTCAGTTCTGGGGAAAAATTCAACGGTGGAGTCTCTCACGGCCTAACATTTACAGATGTTTTAGACAAAATGTACCAAATCACGAAAGAGCAAAAATACCTAGACTATGCCTTGTTCTTGTACTTGGATTACTCAAAAACCTATCAATCTGAAAAAGATGCGCAGTTACAAAACATTTTAAATCCAAATTACAAACTGCAATCACATGGTGTCCATACATTTGAACATTTGCGCCCAGTTATTGTGGCTACATATGCCAAAAACAATCCTGAAATGGAACAAGCCCTTGCTCTATTTTTACAACGCATCAGAGAAGTTACAACCACCACAGGAGGGCCAATAGGTGATGAATGGATAGCTGAAAGAAAAGCCAATGCAACACATACAGGATATGAATATTGCTCTATTCACGAACTTTTAGACAGCTACAGCGTATTGCTACAAAAAAATGGAGAAGCAAAACTCGGAGATGAAATTGAAACTATATTTTATAATGCTGCACAAGGGAGTCGAGATCCAAAACATTCCTGCATAGCGTATCTTAAGACTGACAACTCCTTTGAAATGATGGGTACTAAAAATGGAGAAACTGAACCCGATAGAAAACAAACCCGATACAAATACTCACCAGCGCATCAAGATGTAGCAGTTTGTTGTAATCCAAATGCCGGTAGGATTACACCTTATTTCCTAGAAAAATCTTGGTTGTTAGAAGATAACAATACACTTGTTGCTAGCTTGCTTGGTCCTTCAACTGTAAAAACAACCATAGAAAACAAATCCGTTCAAATTGAAGAGATTACCCAATATCCCTTTGAAAATCAGTTTACATTTAGAATAAATAATCCCAAAAAGGCAAAATTTAATCTAAAAGTCAGAAAACCGAATTGGGCTACTAAGATAATCACTTCAAAACCATACCAAGAGGTCAACGGATTTTTACTTTTTGAAGAAAATAGTAAAGAAAAAGAGGAGATAAAACTAGAATTTGAAGCAGCAATCATTGTCAAAAAGGACGACAACAACGAAAAGTATTTCACCTATGGCGCTCAAGTTTTTGCTCTACCCATTCAAGCCGAAGAAATAAAAGGGAGACAGTACAAAACTGGTTTTTATGATGTAGAATATGCTCCTAAAGTAAAGTTAAGTTACTCCTTTATTGAGGAAAATAATGCTAAATTTAAAGATGGTAAAATAGAGGTAACTTTAAAAAACAACAGTACCCAAACCACTGAAAAAGTGACTCTTATTCCTTTTGGAAAAACCATTTTAAGACAAGTTTCCTTTTAAAAAATTGCATTTATGAAAAAAATAGCCTTTCTATTTATCCTTATCACCACTACCCTTCAAGCACAGATCCAACGCATTGAGCCAGCAAATTGGTGGGTGGGAATGAAACTCAATCAAATCACTTTATTGGTCTACGGAGATAATATTCAAGATTTAGAACCTAGTACCACATACAGTGGTTTGAATATTGTAAAAACGGAAAAAGTCGAAAATCGAAACTATCTTTTTGTGACGATAAACATAGCTCCCGATACTAAAGTTGGAAAAGCTAAGATTGACTTCAAGAAAAATGGAAAAACCATCATTACCAAAGATTTTCCTTTATTGGCAAGAGAAAACAACAGCGCGAACAGAGAAAGCTTCTCTAACAAAGATGTTATACTCTTAATAATGCCTGATCGTTTTGCTAATGGTAATCCCAAAAACGATAACCTGCCAGTTAGTTTAGAAAAAGCCAATCGCGCTGACGAAAGCGGAAGACACGGTGGTGACATTCAAGGAATTATTAACAACTTAGATTACATTCAATCTCTTGGGTATACTCAAATTTGGAATACGCCTTTGGCAGAAAACAACATGGAAAAATATTCTTATCATGGCTATGCTGCAACCGATTTTTATAAAATTGATCCTCGCTACGGTACCAATGAAGATTTTAAAAGACTGGTACAAGAAGCTAAAAAAAGAAATATAGGATTGATATGGGATGTAGTGTTGAACCATTGTGGATTGGAATATTTCTTCATCAAAGATATGCCGATGAAAGATTGGGTAAATGTTCCAGATACCAAAACAAGAACCAATCACTTGAAATCGACACTTTTGGATCCTTATGCCACCGAACAAGATAAAAAAGGGTATACCGACGGATGGTTTGACAGTACTATGCCTGATCTGAACCAAAAAAATCCATTGATGGCGAGTTTCTTAATTCAAAATACCATTTGGTGGGTCGAATATGCTGGGCTTTCTGGATTTAGAGAAGACACTTTTTCGTATGCTGACAAAGATTTTTTGGCCAAATGGACCAAAACCGTTCTAGAAGAATATCCTAACTTTAATATCGTGGGAGAAGAAATGACGCATGTTACTGAAATCGCTGCCTATTGGCAAAAAGATAAAGTCAATGTAGATGGATATCAATGCTACTTGCCTTCATTAATGGATTTTGCTTTAACCGACAATTTGGTAAAAGCCTTGAACAATAAAAATGATTGGGAATCAACATGGAAAGAAATATACAGAGGTTTGGGGCAAGATTACCAATTTCCGAACCCCAATAATTTGCTGATTTTTCCAGACAATCACGATATGGATCGTATTTATTCTAGATTGAATAAAAATTTAGACCATTGGAAATTGGCCATGACTTTATATGCCACCATGCGTGGTATTCCTCAAATCTATTATGGAACCGAATTATTATTCACTCATGAAAAAATGGGTAATGATGGGCAACGTAGAGCCGATTTTTATGGCGGTTGGGCAGGAGATTCCAAAAATGCTGTTACTGGAAAAGGATTAACTAATGATGAATTAGAAGCACAGAAATTCTTTACCCATCTTTTCAATTGGAGAAAAACAGCCACCGCTATTCACAATGGAAAATTCAAACATTATGCTCCTGAAAAAAATGAAGCTTATGTCTATTTCCGATACAACGATACCCAAAAAATAATGGTGATTTTGAATAAAAACGATAAAAAAATCACGTTGGATATGAAAACCTATCAAGACATGATTCCATACAATTTCAATGCAAAAGAAGCACTAAGTGGGAAGGAAATAAATGTGAATGGAACACTAGAAGTAGCCCCGAAATCGGCCTTGATTCTTGAAATTAAATAGCATAGCAATGAAAAACCAGCTCACCATTTTCTTGGTTCTCTTTTTAATGTTTGCCGCAACAGCCCAAGTACAAGTCACTTCAGGCAGAGTACAGCGTTTTGAAAATTTCAAATCAAAACTAATTGATGCCCGAAACATTGATGTTTGGCTGCCCGATGGCTACTCTGAGAAAGAAAAATATGCCGTTTTGTACATGCATGACGGTCAAGCGTTATACGATGCACAAAGCACATGGAACAAACAAGCTTGGGAAATAGATGAAGTGGCAGGGAAATTAATAGAAGAAGGAAAAACTCAAAAATTTATTGTCGTAGGTATTTGGAACAACGGCGCAAAACGCCATCCCGAATATTTTCCTCAAAAACCTTTTGAAAGTTTGACTCAAATTCAAAGAGACACCGTCACAGCTCAATTGCAGAAAGCAGGTAGAACCAAGGATATCTTTAAACCGTATTCTGATTTGTATCTTCAGTTTTTGGTTACCGAAGTAAAACCATTTATCGACAAGACATTCTCTACAAAAAAGGACCAAAAAAACACTTTCGTTACTGGCTCAAGTATGGGTGGACTCATTTCGATGTATGCCATTTGTGAGTATCCAAAAGTTTTTGGAGGTGCCGCTTGTTTATCTACACATTGGCCAGGCACCTTTTCTTCAGACAATAATCCAATTCCAAATGCCTTTGTAGATTACCTCAAAAAGAAGCTTCCCAGTCCCAAAAACCATAAAATCTACTTTGATTATGGCGACCAAACCTTGGATGCAATGTACAAACCATTACAAGAAAAAGTAGATGTTGTGATGAAAGCCAAAGGTTTTACCAACAAAAATTGGGAAACCAAATTCTTCCCCGGAGAAAACCATTCGGAAGTAGCTTGGGCCAAGCGATTGGATATCCCACTATTGTTTCTGTTAAAAAATGAACAATGAAAAAGGCACTACTCTTTCTGTTTGCTATCGTATTATTTCAAGGGTGTTCAAAAAAGGAAGAAGCGACTGATTATACTCAATTCGTCAACCCTTTTATCGGAACAGATGGAACAGGTCATACTTTTCCAGGAGCCTGTTTGCCTTTTGGAATGGTACAGCCAAGTCCAGACAATGTAGATATAGGTTGGGATTACACCTCAGGCTATCAATACAAGAATCCTGAAATTCTAGGCTTTTCCCAAACCCATTTGAGTGGAACAGGAATTAATGATTTAGGGGACGTACTATTGCTTCCTTTTATAGAAAACAAAGTCGAAAGTTTTAAAACAGCTTATAATAAAAAAACTGAAAAAGCGAGCCCCGGTTTTTATACTGTCACCTTAAACGACAGTATAAAAGTGAATCTAACAGCAACTGAAAGAGTCGCTTTCAATCAATTTACTTACCCAACGAATAAAGCAAAATTGTTAGTTGATATTCAACACGGTTTGCGTTTTCTAACAGACTCATTGGTCTTAGATAGTAAAGTTAGCATTGAAAACAACAACACTATTTCGGGTTATTGCCATAACAAAAACTGGGTGGAACGAAAATACTTTTTCACACTCACTTTTGATACGCCATTTTCAAACACAACAGAACTCCCAAAAAAACCTAAAGAAAAAGCGCCTCGATATATTCTTGATTTTGAGCTAAAAAACAAGACACTACAAGCCAAAATTGCCTTTTCAACTGTAAGTATAGAAGGAGCCAAAAACAATTTAAAAACAGAATTACCTCATTGGGATTTTGAACAAACGGTGGCTAATGCCAAAGAAAAATGGAACGACTATTTGTCTAAAATTGAAATTGAAGCTCCTATAAAACAAAAGCAAATATTTTATACTTCTTTGTACCATTTATTTACACAACCGTCGAACATTGCTGATGTTGATGGTAAGTACCGAGGTGCCGATGATAAAATAGCAATAGCCCCCAATGGAGAATACTACTCTACGCTATCCTTGTGGGACACTTATCGATCAGCCAATCCTTTGTACACTATTTTGGTACCAGAACGCGTGAATGGTTTTATAAACACTATGCTTTTGCACCACAAAGCAGCTGGTTATTTACCAATTTGGACCGTTTGGGGACAAGAGAACAATTGTATGATTGGCAATCATGCCATTCCGATTATAACCGATGCTTACAACAAAGGATTTAAAGGATTTGATGCCAATGAAGCTTTGCAAGCAATGATTGAAACAACCACCAAAAACCATCCCAATAACGACTGGGATTTATACAATACATATGGCTATTATCCTTTTGATAAAATAGATAACGAAGCTGTTTCGCGTACATTAGAAAGTGGTTATGACGATTACTGTGTGGCATTATTAGCCGAGAAATTAGGCAATAAAGCAGTTGCGGAAACCTATTACAAAAGAGCGTCCTACTACAAAAACCTATTCGATAAAGAAACTGGATTAATGAGAGGAAAAGATACAAATGGAAATTGGAGAACACCTTTTGAACCATTAAAACCGACCTCCCCTATGAACAATCCAGGTGATTATACCGAAGCTAATGCTTGGCAATACTCTTGGGCTTCTACCCAACATGATATAGCAGGTCTTACCCAATTATTAGGAGGAAAAGAACAGTTTACCAAACAGTTGAATACTTTTTTTACCCTTAATGGAGAAAAAGACAACAGACATCTAGGTCAAGAAGGTATGATTGGTCAATACGCCCACGGAAATGAACCCAGTCATCACATATCTTATTTGTATGCTTTTTCAAACGAACCCGAAAAAGGAAGAAAATTAATCACTCAGATTTATAATCAGTTTTACAATAACACCCCAAACGGAATTACTGGTAATGATGATTGTGGACAAATGAGTGCTTGGTACATATTGACAACATTAGGTTTTTATCCTGTAAATCCAGCCACGGGTGAATTTGTTTTCGGGATGCCACAAGTTAAAAAGGCTACTTTGCACTTAAAAGACAACAAAAAACTAATCGTTATATCATCTGGAAATTCAAAGTATACAATAAAACTAAATCATAAAAATAGCAGTAAGAATTCCATTTCCTATTCTCAAATAATGAATGGAGGAACTTTAACTTTTGAATAAAAAAGCTTTTCATAAACAAATCTATAATTATCCATAAAATGTACCGATTCATCAGCCTCTTTTCTTTAGTTTGTAGTATGGCTTTTTCTCAAAACACAAGCCTTACTGTTACTGTCACAGGTATAAAAAATAACACCGGAAAACTTACCGTCGAAGTCTATAACTCGAAAGGAAAGTTTTTAAAAAGCGCTTTTAAAACCTCTTCTTCAACTATCAAATCCAATTCGGCAACTGTAATGTTTAGTGATTTACCCAAATCCGAATACACTGTTATGATATATCACGATGAAAACAACAATGGAAAATTGGATAAAAACTTCATCGGAATGCCAAAAGAGGCTGTAGCTTGTTCGAACAATGCTAAAGGATTTATGGGACCACCAAAATATGAGGATGCAAAGTTTTCTCTTGTTGTTGACTCAAAAATTACAATTAAAATGAATGATAAGCTATAATTTCTAATGGTAGCAATATTGTGTTAGGGATAGCAGCGGCATCCTTTTTGGGGCTTTTTTCTAGCCCCAAAAAGATATAGCGGATAGCCCGACCCGCATTTTTCTTGCGGGAAACACCATAAAAAAATCCCAAACTCCATTACTTTGGAATTTGGGATTTACTATTTTGAGATTTAAAAAAAATTAAACTTTAAATCTTTTTCTATCTGTTTCTGTTAAATAGATTTTTCTCAAACGAATAGATTTTGGAGTAACCTCAACATATTCATCTTTTTGAATGTACTCTAAAGCTTCTTCTAATGAAAAGATAATTGGTGGAATAATTCTAGCTTTTTCATCATTTCCAGAAGAACGTACGTTAGATTGTTTTTTCTCTTTCGTTACGTTTACACACATATCATCTCCACGAGAGTTTTCTCCAATAACTTGTCCTTCGTAGATTTCAGCATTTGGCTCAACGAAAAACTTACCACGATCTTGTAATTTATCGATAGAATAAGGAATAGCTTTCCCTTTTTCCATAGAAATTAATGAACCTTTGTTACGTCCAGCAATTTCACCTTTGTAAGGCTCATATCCGATAAAACGGTGTGCCATAATAGCCTCACCAGCAGTAGCAGTAAGCAATTGGTTACGTAATCCAATAATTCCACGAGATGGAATATTAAATTTAATAATCATACGCTCTCCTTTAGTTTCCATAGAAAGCATTTCACCTTTACGCAAAGTAACAAATTCAACAGCTCTTCCAGAAAGATTTTCTGGTAAGTCGATAGTTAACTCTTCAATTGGTTCACATTTTTTACCATCAATTTCTTTGATGATTACTTGTGGTTGACCAATTTGTAATTCGTATCCTTCTCTTCTCATGGTTTCAATAAGAACTGATAAGTGCAATACACCACGACCAAAAACCATAAACTTATCTGCTGAATCAGTTTCACCCAATTTCATTGCTAAGTTTTTCTCTAATTCTTTTGTTAAACGCTCTCTAATGTGACGAGAAGTTACAAATTTACCTTCTTTTCCAAAGAATGGTGAGTCGTTAATAGTAAACAACATACTCATTGTAGGTTCATCAATTGCAATAGAAGCTAATCCTTCAGGATTCTCAAAATCAGAGATAGTATCACCAATTTCAAAACCTTCAACACCAACAATTGCACAAATATCTCCAGCAATAACTTGTTCTACTTTTTTACGTCCCAGACCTTCAAAAGTATGTAATTCTTTAATTTTAGATTTAGATATAGAACCATCTCTTTTTACTAAAGAAATTGGCATCCCTTCTTTCAAAATACCTCTTTCCAAACGACCAATAGCGATACGACCTGTAAAAGCAGAAAAATCAAGAGAGGTAATCAACATTTGTGGATTTCCTTCTGACACTTTTGGCGCAGGAACATTTTCGATAACCATATCTAATAATGCTTCAACGTTATCCGTTACGTTTTCCCAGTGGTCTGACATCCAGTTGTTCTTAGCAGAACCATAAACAGTTGGAAAATCTAATTGCCATTCTTGTGCACCCAATTCAAACATTAAGTCAAAAACTTTTTCATGAACTTCTTCAGGAGTACAGTTTTCTTTATCTACTTTATTGATAACTACACAAGGCTTAAGACCTAAGTCAATCGCTTTTTGTAATACAAAACGAGTTTGTGGCATTGGACCTTCAAAAGCATCCACTAGTAAACATACACCATCGGCCATGTTCAATACACGTTCTACTTCACCTCCAAAATCGGCGTGACCAGGAGTATCGATAATATTGATTTTTGTTCCTTTATATTGAACTGAAACGTTTTTGGAAGTAATAGTAATACCTCTCTCACGCTCTAAATCGTTGTTATCAAGAATTAAATCACCTGTATTTTCGTTGTCACGAAATAATTGACAGTGATACATAATTTTATCAACCAAAGTGGTTTTACCGTGATCGACGTGGGCAATAATTGCAATGTTTCTAATAGATTCCATCTGTGATTTTTAATGGCTGCAAAGGTACACTTTATTTTCATATAAAAAACCTTTCCTTCACTGTTTACTAAAACTTTGAATAACAAGCAGTTCAATATTCTTCATTTACATAACACAAAGTTTTATAACAGAATTTTAAAATTCTAACAAATAAATTATTTATATTTGAGTAATGAAAAGTAAAACCAATCAAATAATCAGTATTTTCATTCTTTTCTCCATGTTTATGGCCATTCTTTGGCATAAATTTTCAAACAAACTTCATTTCGAAAACCTTCTTTTCTACAACTTAATAAAAGACATAATTTTTATCTTATTTGTAGGGTTATTATTTCGATACATTCTATCCAAAAACGATAGTCGCAACATTAGAATATTAGATAAGATAAAATCGAATACTAATGAAATTAAAGAATCCAACGAAAAGTACGATATTGTCTCGAAAGCCACTAGCGACACTATCTGGGATTGGAAAATACAAGAAGACACTATAACCTGGAACAAAGGAATAGAATCCATTTTTGGTTACACCGAAGATCAAGTAGGCAATACATCTGCATGGTGGTTTGACAAAATTCACCCAGAAGATAGTATAAAAATGTCTGTCAAATTATACTCATTCATTGAACAAAAATCAGAAAAATGGCAAGATCAATATCGTTTTAGATGTGCTGACAACACCTATAAATACGTCCTTGATAGAGGTTTTCTTTTAAAAGACAAAGAAGGAAGAGCTTTACGAATGATTGGAGCAATTCAAGATATCACAAAACAAAAACAAGAAGAACAAAACCTTAAATTATTAGAAACTGTTGTTACTCAAACAAAAGATGCGGTAGTAATTACCAAATCCGATTCAGAAAGTGCTTTGTTTCCTAATATCATTTATGTTAATGATGCTTTTTGTGCAATGACAGGATATAAATCAAAAAAAGTACTTTTAAAACCTTTCAACCCTTTCAATACGGACAATCTCGATCTAAGCGAATATGAAAAATTCAGCTCAGCACTTGCTGAAAAAAGGGAATGTCAAATCGAAACCTTAACCAGAAAAAAGAATAAAGAAGAATATTGGGTTCGCTTTTCCATGATACCTATATATAATGCTGATAAAGAACTTTCACATTGGATTTCTATTCAAAAAGATGTTACAGAGGAGAGAAAACAAGAAAAAGAAAAAGAACAACTCATACGTGAGTTAACACAAAACAACAAAGATTTAAAACAATTCTCCTATATCACGTCTCATAATTTAAGAGCGCCATTATCAAACTTGATTGGTCTACTGAATTTAATTGAAGACATCCCAATTACTGATAGTGAATTATTAGAAATAATAAGTGGTTTTAATAAATCAACTCACCTATTAAACGAAACCATTAATGATTTGGTCAAAATCATTGTCATCAAAGATCAAATTTCTATTCAAAAAGAAATCGTCTCCATCAATGAAGTTTTGGAACATGTTTTTAATCAACTTCAGTTTCAAATTGACAAATCCGAACCCATACTGAAACTAAATTTTGACCCAATTGAAACAATTTATACAAATAAAGCGTATCTTGAAAGTATTTTAATGAACTTACTAACCAATTCCATTAAATATAAATCTGAATCTAAAAGATTAAAAATTTCAATTTCAACAAAAGAAATAAATAATAAAACAGTACTAAAATTCAAAGATAACGGAATTGGCATTGATTTAAAACGAAATTCAGACCATGTATTTGGTTTGTACCAAAGATTCCATGATTACCCAGACAGCAAAGGCTTAGGACTTTATTTAGTCAAATCGCAAATAGAATCATTAGGAGGAAACATCACTATAGAAAGTGAAGTAAATAAAGGCACCCAATTCACATTAACCTTTTAAAGAAAAGCAAATGTATAACACTATTTTTTGTATCGATGACGACCCAATATCATTGATGATTAGCAAAAAAATCATCGCAAAAACTGCATTTGCAAAAGAAGTCATTACCGCATTAAATGGCGAAGACGCCTTAAGAATGTATGACAATTTTAAAGAAAACCCTTCAATACATCCAAATTCAAAACCTGAATTAATCTTTTTAGACTTAAATATGCCTGTTATGGGAGGATGGAAATTTCTTGAGCTTTTTACAAGCGAGCATTACTCAGAATTCAACACAGTCAAAGTAATTATACTTTCATCTACTATTGATCCGCAAGACCTAGCAAAAGCAAAGACATATAGTGTGGTTGCAGATTTTCTTCCAAAACCAATAACCATAGGAATGCTAGATTATTTGAAGGAAAAATTTAAGTAAAAAAAATGGCATAAAAAAAACTCCTTAAAGGAGTTTTTTCTATTAGAATATTATGTAAAAAGTATTTTATTACAATTTAGCAACATGCTTAGTTAACTTAGATTTTAAGTTAGAAGCTTTATTATCATGGATAATATTTTTCTTAGCTAACTTATCAATCATAGATATAACAGCAGATAATTTAGCTGTAGCATCAGCTTTATCCGTAGCAATTCTTAATGCTTTAATAGCATTACGAGTAGTTTTGTGTTGGTATCTATTTAACACTCTTTTCTTTTCGTTACTTCTGATTCTCTTTAGAGCTGACTTATGATTTGCCATTGTATTATTTTTTTATCTTTATTATTTTTCTGTAGTCCGTAAGGGAATCGAACCCCTGTTACCAAGACGAAATCTTGGCGTCCTAACCCCTAGACGAACGGACCATTATTCTTCTAAGTTTGGGTATCAATTCAATAAAAATTCGTAGTCCGTGGGGGAATCGAACCCCCCTTACCAGGATGAAAACCTGGCGTCCTAACCGATAGACGAACGGACCATTACCCTGATAAGTTCAGGAAAACTATATTTTTCAAAACAAATTTGTAGTCCGTGGG
Source organism: uncultured Flavobacterium sp. (assembly GCA_963513565.1). Classification (GTDB taxonomy): domain Bacteria; phylum Bacteroidota; class Bacteroidia; order Flavobacteriales; family Flavobacteriaceae; genus Flavobacterium. The sequence goes on from CAUPRE010000001.1 coordinate 247,024, forward strand.
GGAATCGAACCCCCCTTACCAGGATGAAAACCTGGCGTCCTAACCGATAGACGAACGGACCGTGCTTCTGTAATGCGGATGCAAAAATACAACTATTTTTGAGAAGCGCAATAGTTGATGCAAAAAAAATTATTTTTTTTTAATATGCCTTAGCAAAAAGCACTCTTCCAACAGAGGAATTGCCAGTAAACACGCAACTTCCCGCCTCCTCAACTCTATCTAAAGGGATACATCTTATAGTCGCTTTTGTAAGCTCTTTTATTTTTTCTTCTGTTGCAGCAGTACCATCCCAATGAGCCGAAACAAACCCACCTTTGGCTTCCAAAACCGATGTAAATTCCTCAAAACTATTTACTTCTGTTATATGACTTTCTCTATATGATAATGCATTGTCAAATAAATCAGTTTGAATCTGAGACAATAAATTTGCAATGTAATTTTCGATTCCTTGCGCTTCTACCACCTCTTTTGATAAATTATCACGTCTTGCCACCTCAAATGTTCCGTTTTCTAAATCTTTTGGCCCTACAGCTATTCGAACGGGCACTCCTTTTAATTCCCATTCAGCAAACTTAAATCCTGGCTTTTGAGTAGTTCTATCATCATACTTCACACTAATGTTAAGTTTTCTTAGCGCAGTAGTTAAATCGGCACCCGCAGCCGAAATAGCTTCAAGTTGCTCTTCTGACTTATATATAGGTACAATTACCACTTGTATCGGTGCTAAATTTGGAGGCAAAACCAATCCTTTGTCATCAGAATGCGTCATTACTAGCGCTCCCATCAATCGGGTTGATACTCCCCATGAAGTTCCCCATACATATTCTTGTTTTCCTTCGGCGTTAGCAAACTTAACATCGAAAGCTTTAGCAAAATTTTGACCCAAGAAATGGGATGTCCCAGCTTGCAAAGCTTTTCCATCTTGCATCAAAGCCTCAATACAATACGTTTCTTCAGCTCCAGCAAATCGCTCAGTTTCTGTTTTTAATCCTTTAACAACTGGTATCGCCATAAAATTCTGAACGAAATCTGCATATACATTCATCATTTTTTCCGATTCTTCAATAGCTTCTTTTTTCGTAGCGTGAGCAGTATGCCCTTCTTGCCACAAAAACTCAGCGGTTCTCAAGAACAAACGCGTTCTCATCTCCCATCTTACCACATTTGCCCATTGATTAATCAACAAAGGCAAATCTCTATAAGACTGAACCCATCCTTTATAGGTTGACCAGATAATCGCCTCACTAGTTGGACGCACAATTAGCTCCTCTTCTAACTTAGCGTTTGGATCCACCATTAACTTTCCTGGTTTGTCTGGATCGTTTTTTAGTCTATAATGCGTAACAATAGCACATTCTTTCGCAAACCCTTCTGCATTTTTCTCTTCTGCCTCAAACATACTTTTGGGCACAAACAATGGGAAATAAGCATTTTGATGTCCTGTTTCTTTGAACATACGATCCAATTCTGCTTGCATTTTTTCCCAGATAGCATATCCGTAAGGCTTAATCACCATACAGCCTCTAACCCCTGAATTCTCGGCTAAATCAGCTTTTACAACTAGCTCATTATACCATTTAGAATAATCTTCTTCTCTTGTAGTAAGGTTCTTGCTCATATCAAATAGTTTGGCACAAATTTTGTTTTATTTTTTTTAACTTAATAGTTAGGCAAAACTAACTATTTTTGTAATGTTCAACAATAAAAATTCCCATAGATATGAAAACTACTATTTTTTCCTCAAGAAATATAAGCCAATTTACCCTTGTTGGACTTTTAAGTTTACTAATTGTTTCGTGTGGTTCTTATCAAAATAGCTCCTACTACGAATCAGATGGTGTTTATGGTTCAAATTCATCTAGAGTTGTTTACAATGAATCACAAAACACGGCTGGAAATCAATATCAAGAATACTTCAATTCTCTACAAAACACTAATTCATCAGCAGAAATTTTTACTGATGTAGAAAGTTACAACAATTATGTAGATGTTAATGATAGCATTCAAGCTCCAAATACAGGCCATGCAAGCTGGGGAAGCAACCCGCAAAGCACTACTATATATATTAATGATAATGGTTGGAACAATTGGTATGGCGCTGGATGGGGATGGGGATGGAATAACCCTTGGGGCTGGAATACTGGCTGGGGCTGGAATGGTGGATGGGGTTGGAATACCGGATGGGGTTGGAATGCTGGCTGGGGCTGGAATGGTGGATGGGGTTGGAATGGCGGATGGGGTTGGAATGGCGGATGGGGATACCCAAGCTATAGCCACAACAATTATGCATACAATTCAAGTAGAAGAGGCTCTGGATACTCTAACGGAAATTACGCCAATAGAACCTACAACAACCGCAATAGTCAAAATGTAACTAATTATAACAGAAGAAGCAGTACTGATTTTAGAAGAAATTCGAATTCTGATTACAGCTCTAACAATTCTTTTAATCGAAGAAATACAAATTCTGATTACAGTTCTAGCAATTCTTTCAATAGAAGAAATAGTAGTTCTAACACAAACAATTCATCCTATACTACCACAAGAACCAGTAGAGAAAGCAGCAATTACAACACAAATTCTTCTAACTCTTCAAGATCAAGAAGCAATAGTTACACACCTACTCGCTCCTACTCTCCAAGCTCATCAAGCGGAAGTATGCGTTCTTCCGGTGGTGGAGGTGGATCAAGATCTTCTGGTGGTGGCGGAAGAGGTGGAAGAGGATAATAGCTTCTTATTTACAACTATTCAATCAAAACTAACTCAATCAATATGAAGAATATCTTTATACTACTTGCTTTTGCCTTTATGTTTACATCGGCAAATGCTCAAGAAATATCAGATGCGTTACGTTATTCTGTAGACAACCTAAATGGTACTGCAAGATATCGAGCAATGAGTGGTGCTTTTGGAGCATTGGGAGGTGATTTGTCCTCTATCAACGTAAATCCTGCAGGTTCTGCTGTGTTCAACAACAACCAATTAGGATTAACCATCAGTAATTATGGGACTAAAAACAATTCAAATTATTTTGGGACTCCAACTAGTGATAGTGAAAATACATTTGATTTGAATCAAGCAGGAGGTGTTTTTGTATTTAAAAACCATAACAAAAATGCTAAATGGACTAAAATTGCGTTTGCCGTAAACTATGAAAATACTAACAATTTTGACAATGCTAAATTTTCGGCTGGGGTGAATCCAACAAACTCAATTGCCAACTATTTCTTGAGTTATGCTAATGGTATCCCTTTAATTGTATTAGAAAATGGAAATTATCCTGAATTAAACAACGCAGAACAACAGGCTTTCTTGGGCTATCAAGGATACATTATCAACCCTGTTTCGAATTCAACCAGTAATACCGCCTATACCTCAAATGTTCGTGAAGGAGGCAATTATTACCAAGAAAACGGCATTTACTCTAATGGGTACAACGGAAAGTTATCCTTCAACTTTTCTACCTCGTATAGGGATAAACTTTTTATAGGTATTAACCTTAACTCTCATTTCTCTGATTTTACTCAATCTTCAAGGTTTTATGAAGACAATGATAATACCTTAACAAATGTAGATCGTATTAACAGAATGCGTTTTAGTAATGATTTATACACCAACGGAACGGGATTTTCATTTCAACTAGGCGCTATTGCAAAAATTACAGATGGATTGAGACTAGGTGCGGCATATGAATCACCAACTTGGATGAATTTAAGTGATGAATTGACACAACGATTAAGTTCTGTTAGAAGCAATACTTCTGGAGAATTACCTACTGATGTAATTGATCCGCGTATTACTAATTATTATGCTCCTTATCGATTGCAGACTCCTAGTAAATTTACTGGAAGTGCGGCTTATGTGTTTGGCAAAAAGGGATTGATAAGTATCGATTACTCTGTAAAAGATTATTCAAATGTAAAATTTAGACCTACAAGCGATGATTATTTTAGAGGATTGAATGCTGAAATGAATGCAACTCTTGATTATTCAGGTGAATTACGAATTGGAGCTGAATACAAAATAAAAGCGTTGAGCTTGAGAGGTGGCTACCGTATGGAACAAAGTCCTTATAAAAACAAAACTACCATTGGCGATTTGACTGGCTATTCTGGAGGTTTGGGATACAATTTTGGAGCAACACGAGTAGACCTTGCCTATTCTTATGCCAAACGAAATTACCAACAAGGTCTTTTTAGCACGGGACTTACGAATGCTGCGAGTATAGATGCTATCAACAATAACGTTTCTCTGACGGTGTTGTTTGAATTATAAAAGAAATAAAAAAAGAAGCCGAACTTGGCTTCTTTTTTTTGCTGTTCCATTATCAATTTTCCTTTTAAATGCTGGCAAAAAAGCCCTATCTTCCTTCTAGCCCCGGTAGGAGCGGCATCCTTTGCCTTTTTTCTTTCAAAAGGCAAAGATATAGCGGATGACGGGTCTTTGACGCCAAGGAAGCCGCGTCCTTCCCGCTTCTAAAACAGCCCTAAACTTAATGCGAAATCCAATAAATAATGGGATGACATGCGTAATTAATGCTTTTTCTGAAGAAAAAAAAGCGTAATTTTGCCAATTCCTAGAAGAAGGGGAATTTATATTATGAGAACAAAGTCAACAAAAAAGAATAAAATTAATGTCATCACTTTAGGGTGTTCAAAAAATGTATATGATAGCGAAGTCTTGATGGGACAACTTCGTGCCAGCGGGAAAGAAGTTACTCACGAAGCAAAAGCAGAGGACGAAGGAAATATCATAGTAATTAACACTTGTGGTTTTATTGATAACGCTAAAGCAGAATCGGTTAACATGATTTTGGAATATGCGGATAAGAAAGAAAAAGGCTTGGTTGACAAAGTTTTCGTAACCGGTTGCCTTTCAGAAAGATATCGTCCTGATTTAGAAAAAGAAATTCCGAATGTAGACCAATACTTTGGAACCACTGAATTGCCGGGTTTATTGAAAGCATTAGGCGCAGATTACAAGCATGAATTATTAGGCGAGCGTTTGACTACAACGCCTAAAAACTATGCTTATTTGAAAATTTCGGAAGGTTGTGATAGACCTTGTAGCTTTTGTGCGATTCCGCTAATGAGAGGAAAAAATGTTTCTCAAACTATTGAAAAATTGGTAAAAGAAGCAGAAGGATTAGCCAAAGATGGTGTAAAAGAATTGATTTTGATTGCCCAAGACTTGACATATTATGGTCTTGATTTGTATAAAAAACGTGCACTTGGCGATTTGCTAGAAGCGTTGGTAAAAGTGGAAGGTATTGAATGGATTCGTTTGCATTATGCATTCCCTACTGGTTTCCCAATGGATGTTTTGGAGATTATGAAGCGTGAGCCAAAAATATGTAACTATATTGACATTCCGTTGCAACATATTTCGGATAGCATTCTGAAATCTATGCGTCGAGGAACGACTCAAGCAAAAACTACTCAATTGTTGAAAGATTTTAGAGCGGCTGTTCCAGGTATCACAATTCGCACAACTTTAATTGTAGGCTATCCAGGCGAAACCCAAGAAGATTTTGATACGTTGAAAGATTTTGTTCAAGAAATGAAATTTGACAGAATGGGTTGTTTTGCTTATTCACACGAAGAAAACACACATGCATATTTACTAGAAGACAATGTTCCTGACGACGTAAAACAAGCTCGTGTAAACGAATTAATGGATCTACAATCACAAATTTCATGGGATTTGAACCAAGAAAAAGTAGGCAAAACATTCAAATGTATTATTGATCGCAAAGAAGGAGCGCACTTTATTGGACGAACCGAATTTGACAGTCCTGATGTGGATAATGAAGTTTTGATCGATGCTTCAAAACACTATGTAAAAACTGGTGAATTTGTCATGATCAAAATTACAGAAGCTACTGAATTTGACTTATACGGAGAACCTGTTTAATTAGTATATTTGAATTTATAAATCAATCGTAATGCAAAAGATTCAATTTTTATTTTTTTTAGGATGCACCTTGTTGTTTACTCAAACCAATTGGGCTCAATTTAATAATGGATTTGGCAACAATGGAAGGATGAGCCAAATGAACCAAATGGGTTCAGGACCTACACAAAGCGCTCCAAAGCCGCCTTCCAATGAAGAAACAGCTAGCCGAGTAATGGAAAATCTTAAATCAGAAATGAATTTAGATGCTTTGCAAGAGATTGCTATTAAAAATATTTTGATCCAAAGTCTAAATGCTCAAGGCGTAATTATAAAAAAAGAAGGTTCTAACGAAAGTAAAACCGAGGATATTAAAGTAATCTCTGAAAATACAGATCGCAAAATACTAGAGTTACTAAATCCCGATCAAAGAGATCTCTACAAAAAAATTATTGCTGGAGGATTTAAAAAGAAGAAAAAGAAATAAAAAAAACAAAAACCAACTACCAATGTTTAAACAACTTCTACTTACTATTGGATTGGGCTTACTTATTAGTTCGTGCGGAACAAATCCATACAAAGAGAGCAATAAAGTATACGAACAGCAATTAAAGGTTTTGCAGCAAAAATTAGCTGAAAAAGAAGCTATTGCGCTAAAAAAAGTAGAAACTACTACCACTCACGATACACTTTATACAAAACAAATCAATACTCTGAAGGACTCAATTTCTAAATTCAATCCAACAGCTTTAGAAAATGTTACAACTGAATGGATTGGAACGGTTAACTTCAACTTAAGAAAACCAAATTTTGTAATCATACACCACACCGCACAAGATTCCCTAAAGCAAACTTTAAAAACTTTTACATTATCCAGTACGAAAGTAAGTGCTCATTATGTAATTGCAGAAGATGGAAAAGTGGTTCAAATGCTAAATGACTATTTACGAGGATGGCATGCAGGCAATGGAACTTGGGGAAAAAACAGCGATATCAACTCTACTTCTATTGGAATTGAACTTGATAACAATGGATTTGAACCCTTTTCAGAACCACAGATTAATAGTTTATTGGCTCTTTTGACAAAATTGAAAAAAGACTACAACATTCCTGCACAAAATTTTATTGGCCACTCTGATATTGCTCCTACCAGAAAAGTAGATCCTAGTGCTTTATTTCCGTGGCAACTATTGGCTGAAAAAGGTTTTGGTATTTGGCCAGACGCACTATTAGAAACAGCTCCTACTGATTTTAATGCCGAAATGGCTTTACGAATAATTGGGTATGACACTAAAAATTTGAATGCCGCCATCAAAGCGTTTAAATTGCATTATATCAAAACAGAAATTGACTCGGTTTTAGATCAAAAAACACTAAATGTTATTTATGCTATTTATAAAAAACAATAGCAATATTATATAAAAAAGGCTTTTTGAATACTATCAAAAAGCCTTTTTTAATTACTTAAAACTTAAACCAAGCATAAGGTTCATGTTCAAAATCTAATGCTCTTGGTAAACCATCCCCAGGTGTAACTTTTAGTTCTGGTAATATTGATGGATTAGATGGGTAAGTCTTTCCATTAAACTTTACGATACGGTATTTACTTCCACTGTAAATAAAAAGATCTTTCCATCCGTTGGTTTTATTCGTATCGATTACAACCGGATTACCTGATACAGAAAATTGCGTAATTACATTTCCTTGATCATCCAACAGCAGTTGAGTACAACCTCCAGTACCACAAAAATAACCTCCAGTTAATCCAACTAGGATCTCTTTTTTTCCATCTTCGTTTAAATCATATTCGAAGAAAATAAACTTTTTACTATTGGCATCGATAAAATTCTTCGCCAAATCATCTTTGTACAAGTCTTTCAAAGTTAAACGAATCAAATCGGCTGTTTTTATACTTGAAGAATTAATACCGTAGCTTCCAGCTGGTATAGTATCTGTTGGATCAGGATCTTCCATAGTTTCGGTTTTAACTGTATCTACAACTACTGCGGTAGAATCAATTACTGGTTCTTCTTTTTTTGCTTCTTTTTTACAAGAAGTCAAGCCTAAAAAGGCTAACAATGACAAAGTTACAATTGCTTTTTTCATTTCGTTTTAATTTTAAAATTGGTTACTAAAATTCAATATTGCTCTCATTAATAATCAACAATCACACCTTATTACTAAAGGAAGTCTTTTGAAAAAAAACTAGAATTATTCTTTGTCTAAATTCTCTTCATTGTTTACCGATACATTACTTTTAATATGCAAATCTTGTTGTGGAAATGGTATTTCAATTCCATTCGCTTTAAAAGCGATATCTATAGCTATGATCAAATCATTTCGCACATCATTCCCAAAATTAAAATGAGGCACCCAATATTTTATTGCAAAATCTATAGAACTATCGTTGAATTTAGTCACCCACACCATCGGAGTTGGATTTTTCAATACTAACTCATGCTGCATTAAAACTTCTATCAAAATAGTTTTTACTTCATTTAAATCTGAACCATAAGCCACACCTAAATCAATTTCGAATCTACGTCGATTACTTCCCATGGTCCAATTCACCAAATGTTGACTTAACAAATCTCCATTTGGAATAATCACATCAGCCCCATCCCATGTAGTAATAACACTACTACGAATTCCTATTGATTTCATTTTTCCTGTCTGTCCTCCTACTTCCACAATATCATCCAAATTGATGGGTTTTTCAAAAGCAATGATTAATCCACTTACCAAGTTGTTAATTACATTTTGCAAACCAAAACCAATACCCACACTCAACGCACTAATCATTAAAGCAATCTTATCCATTGGGATACCCACCGAAATAAAAGCGATTAAAACGCCAATTGTTATGATAGCAATTCGTATTAGCAACAACCAACTACCTAAACCAGATTTTGGTGTTCCATTGTTTGCTACTTTACTATCGGTTGTTAAAAACGAAACAATTTTGGCACTTAACCCTGACATGAATAAAATAAAGAAAAACAGGAATATGCTATTAAATGAAAATTTGAATTCCCCAAATTGTTTTTCTTCATAAAAAGCCTCAGAAATAGGTTCTATAAAACTTTGAAAGCTGTACGAATTTCTACTTATCAAAACATACCAACCTATTGCAAATAACACATAAATAAAAGCAGGTACTTTAAAATTTTCTTCTTCTTTTTCTTCTGCCAAAAGTGCTTCTTCTTCAGATTGAGATAAGTATTTTGAAAAGTTTAAAATATCTAAACTTAAACCAAATGCCCAAATTAATTGATAAGCAATTAAAATCGTGAAATACCCATAAGTCATTAAAATTTTTGAAATATTATAGGAATTTGTAAATGAAAATATTACAGAGAAAAACTCAAAAGCTATAAAAACAACTAATGCTATGGCAAAACTTTTTTCTTGAATTTCTTTATCTTTTTTCTTTCTATTAAGCAATACATAAATTCCCAAGGCCAATCCTATCAAGGCCAAAAAGAGAACAAATCTGGATTCAATTGGAGAATAAAGCAATAATAAATTATCTTGGAAAGCCAAAAAATTCAATATAAAAAAAGCCATACCAATTAAAAACCAATACCTATTCGACGATTTATAAATGATTAAAGTCAAGGCAATTCCACTAATCGTCCATAAAAAAGCACTGAACACAAATGGCGGTGAAGGCAGGAAAAATTGAAATATCGAAATCATAATCAATACAGCTGCCGCTATTGGGTAATTCAAAACATGCCCAGGATATTTTAAATCTTCATAAAGATCCGCTTTTTTGTACTTACTTCGAATGATTCTCAGATAAAGTGCTAGACCAATAATAAATAACAGCAATAATCCTAAAATCCCTGATTGATTGGCAAAATAAAAAATAAACAACAAGTACCCTTTTATAAATGAGTGGACAAAATTATTAACAAGTGGCAATGGTTTATCATTTCCAATAACAATATCTGAAGAAAGTGAATTTACTTTTTCAGTTAATTTTTTTCTTGAATTATTTACAATAGCCAAGTCTGACTCCAAACTAAATTTGAACATTTTTCCGTTAACCTCTAACTTTTGGATACTATCAATAGCATTTTTCAAGTTGGTATTGGCAATATTTAAATCCTTAGCCATTAAAACCATTCGCTGATAATAATTTTTCTTGGCTGCTTCTTGAGCTGGGATTTGATAAAAAATCTTATCTGTAGCTAAGGAATCCATTCTTCGCTGTATTCCACTCAAAGACTTATTATTTGATGAAATTTTATCCAGCTGATAATCAGTTCTTTTGAGTAATTCTTTCAATAAAAGAGACGTTGTTGTTAAATCCCTAACGGTTTGCATCTTACTCACATTCTTTACGATGCCTTTTACTGATTTTTCTTTCCATTCAACTAATAATTCAAGTTCTTTGGTGAAGCCCTTATAATCGATACCTTCTTTCAGTATGGTATTTGCTTTCTGAATTTCCTCATTGAGCAAATTAAAACTAGCATTTTGCCTGTTTGTCAACACATTAAACTCATAGTTTGTTTTATTTTCTTTCAAACTCGCTTCATTCAATTGTTGCATTAACAAATCTAACTGCTTGTTTTCCTTTGCCAAAGTATCCTTGTTGACCACTTGTTTAGTTTGACCAAAAGAGACCAAAGTAATGGCAAAAAAGAATACCGTACAGTAGGTTTTAAAATTTAAAATAAAGAAATCATTCAACACTATTTTTGGGCTAGTTTTCATAAAAAATGGAATTATTAATGAACGATTAAATAAAAAAATGAGGGTCTAAAAAATAAGTTTTAAAGCAACTAATTAAGTATAAACTACAAAACTTGTCATAAAAATAGTTAAAAAAACAGAATTACAATCAATTAATCTTTAACACAATATGAAATTTTTAGTATAATCATTCGTTAATAAAAATCAAAAAACAAGAGAGATTAAAGTAGATTGATTTATTTTTACTAACGAATTTAGTATTCCCAAATGGAGCAAAATTTATAGAATACTGCAATTTTATCAAAAAAATGACACTCAACCTCAACAATTTTTTTACCAAAGAATTACCTTCTGACACAGAAACTATTAATGTTCCTAGACAAGTATACCAGGCTTGCTTTTCATACGTATCCCCAAAAGTACCTTCAAATCCATCACTAATTCACGTTGGTATTGATGTTGCGAACCAAATTGGCTTAGAACAAGATGAATTGGTGGACGATGATTTCTTAGCTGTTTTCAGTGGTTCAAAGATTTATCCAAACACTCAACCTTTTGCAATGTGTTATGCTGGGCATCAATTTGGGAATTGGGCAGGACAATTAGGAGATGGAAGAGCCATTAATTTGATGGAAGTTACTCACGAAGAAAAAAACTTCACACTACAGTTAAAAGGTGCTGGTCCAACCCCCTATTCACGAACCGCAGACGGATTAGCTGTTTTACGTTCTTCCATTCGTGAATACTTATGCGCAGAAGCTATGCATCATCTTGGAATACCTACCACTCAATCCCTTTCATTGGTTTTAACTGGAGACGAAGTACTGAGAGACATCATGTACAATGGGAACCCCGCTTATGAAAAAGGCGCTATTGTTTGTAGAGTAGCACCAAGTTTTATTCGATTTGGAAATTTTGAAATTTTTGCCGCCAGACAAGATCATACGAATCTGAAATTACTAGCTGATTTTACCATTCAACATTACTTCCCATCCATAAAAGTAACGGAAAAAGATAAATATGTCCAATTTTTTAAAGAAGTTTCTAAAAGCACACTAGAGATGATTCTTCACTGGCAAAGAGTAGGTTTTGTCCATGGAGTTATGAATACAGACAATATGTCAATTCACGGCATTACTATTGACTACGGCCCTTATGGTTGGCTAGAGGACTATAACCCTACTTGGACACCAAACACAACTGACAATCAACACAAAAGATATCGATTTGAAAATCAACCACAAATTGGCTTATGGAATTTGTATCAACTCGCCAATGCATTGTACCCACTAATCGAAGAAACCCAACCTCTCGAGGCTATTTTGGACGCTTATACCAAAGAGTATGATGTAAAATACCTCCAAATGATGCAATCAAAATTGGGATTACAAATAAACGATAAAGAAGATCGCAACTTAATTCAAGAACTTATTGATTTGCTACAAGAAATAGAGACCGATATGACTATTTTCTTTAGAAACTTGAGTTTAGTGCTTAAAAATGATACTCCAGAAACTGCTTTAACAAAAATTGAATTTGCTTTTTATAATGCTAATGATTGTAATGAAAGCATAACTCTAAAATGGCACAATTGGTTCTCTAAATATATCGAAAGACTTCAATTGGAAGCATTCTCAGACAAAGAAAGAAGTAACGCTATGAATCAAGTCAATCCAAAATATGTCCTTCGCAATTATATGTCACAATTGTGTATTGATGCCGCTGAAAAAGAGGATTATTCTATACTACAGGAATTGTATACCCTTTTACAAAAACCTTACGAAGAACAACCCGAATATGAAAAATGGTACGCCAAACGACCCGATTGGGCAAGAGTCAAAATAGGTTGCTCTATGCTTAGTTGCAGTTCATAAAAAAAGGAAGCTTTACGGCTTCCTTTTTCATTTAATAATCACTTTTTTATTTTGAAAAGGAGGTCAATAACTCCGTTTTTTCAATCTTTCCATTCTTAGCATAGGTTTCTTGCTTAACCATACCCACTCCCTTAGCAACCCATTGCTTAGTAGTACCTTTTTTAGGAAAAAGCAATTTAGTATCAGTTGTGGCCGTAATAATCATACAGTCAAAAGTACCTGCAGGAACAGTTATTTTCTCTTGACCAACTACCTTTCTATCCAATGTTTTAAAATACATATTCATGTTCATCGCTGAGGATTTTACAGCAATGTCAATTTCACTATCTGGTAATGTCTGACCAACACTTAAATCTAGCGGTGACTCAACATCTTTACCAGAAACATCTACTGTAATGTTAGGATCTTTCATATTAGATTTTAATTGATTACTTACAATTTTTTTCTGATCCATAATAGCTACTTTTCCATCACAAGTGATATCGTACTCGGTATTCAAAGTTTCCTTTCCTTTGGCATTGGTCACAAGATGAATGACAACTTTGCCTGATGACGCATCTTTTACCAAAAAACTAGAAACCGCCTCTACCTCATTTTTTTTATCATAGGCAGTAATTTCAAATTTAGCTCCTTTCTGAGCAGCAAAATATCCATCGCACGGTTTTTGGCCATATACCAAAGTAGTTGAGTATACTAAAACCAGTACTAAAAAACCAAATTGATGCAATACTTTTCGTTTCATATTATTTCTTTTAAAGCTGATAAACAGACAAATATAATTTATTTTGGAAGGAAAAAAGGCAAAAAAATAGAATTATTAATTTTGAATATCTTAACTTTTAGTGATAACTTTAAAAACTAAATTTTCATGAAAACGATTAAACTAAATTTTTTATCATTGATTCTAATGTTTTTTATTGGAATAACAGGCTTTGCTCAAAATTTACAAGACTTAGTTGGTGATAAAGCGGCAGGTGCTTTTAACGAATTAAGAGATAGAGGTTATACGTATATAAATGGCAGTAAATCTGGAGGCAGCGCCTATCAAAACTGGTACAACAGAAATCAAAACAAATGTGTAACTGTAAAAGTTAATGATGGTAGAATAGACTCTATAGTAAAATCAACTTTGGAAGATTGTGGCAAAGGAAAATATAGTAATAACAACTACAATAATAATTATGACAATAATTATGACAATAACTATAACAACAATAAATACAACAACAATAACAAAAATTATAACAGAGATTTTAAATATAACTATTTAAATGGTCAAAGAGCTCTATATGCCTATGATGAGTTACGAAGAAATGGTTTTGATGAGCAAAAAACACATCAACAAGGAGGAAACACATACAAAGTTTGGTTCAACAACAACACCGATCAATGCTTAAAAACTACCAGCAGAGATGAAAAAATCTCCTCAATAGTAGTTTCTACACATTGTAAATAATTTTTAAAGAAATAAAGTTTTCAGCCAAAGCCCGACTTACGTCGGGCTTTTTTTTGTTTTAGGCTATTAAAATAGCGTTTCATGCCACAATTTAGGAATCAAATGGATAGCTTTGCAAATGAAATAAACCTAATAATCATATGAACGAAGAAATCATCAATGCTTTTGAAGTAATTAAAAATGGAGGTATCATTCTTTATCCAACTGACACCGTTTGGGGCATAGGCTGCGACGCCACAAATCCTGAAGCTGTGGCAAAAATATACCAACTCAAACGAAGAACCGAAAGCAAAAGCATGATTTGCCTATTGAATGGGGAAAAAATGATGTACAATGTATTCAAGGAAATTCCCGAAGTAGCTTGGCAAATTCTAGATTTATCTGAAAAGCCAACAACTTTAATATTAGATAATCCAAGAAATGTAGCGCCTAATTTAATTTCTGAAGACAAATCATTAGGTATTCGACTGATAAAAGAACCTTTTTGCTTTAAGTTATTGGAGCGAATGAAGAAACCGTTAGTTTCTACTTCTGCTAATATTTCTGGGCAACCTACACCAAGTTCTTTCAAAGAAATTAGTCCAGAAATTATAAAAGGCGTAGACTATGTTGTAAATTTGCAGCACGAAAAAATTGCAGGAAAACCTTCTACGATTATTAAATTGACGAATGATTCTCAAGTTAAAATCATAAGAAAATAATTTTTTTTTGCCGCAGATTCGCAGATTTTAGAGAAAGAAGAAATTAATATGATTTTATAATTTATGGCTCAATATTTATTTGAAAAAGAGACCTATAAAATAATAGGAATTTTATTTGAAGTACATAAAAATCTAGGAAAAGGTTTTTCTGAAATCGTGTATAAAGACGCATTAGAATATGAATTTAATATAGCTAACATACCTTTTGAAAGAGAAAAGGAATATGTAGTAAATTATAAAAACACCATTTTAAAACACAAATTCTATGCTGATTTTGTAGTTTTTGACAGTATTATTCTTGAAATAAAATCTTGTGAATCTTTTAATAACAGTCATATTTCACAATGTTTAAATTATTTAAAAGTGTCGAAAACTAAATTAGCGCTTTTAGTAAATTTTAATAAAACATCTTTAGAACACAAACGAATAGTACTGTCAGAAAATTAGCTGAAAATCATAATTTTTAAAATAAAATCAGCGAATCTGCGGCAAAAAATCGTGGTAAAAACAAGATATGAATTATAAATCAGCACTTAATAACACAATATTCGAAGTAATATCGAAAGCTTCCCAAGAACTAAACATAGAAAGTTATGTAATTGGCGGGTTTGTTAGGGATTTACTTTTAAAAAGAGGCTCCAAAAAAGATATCGATGTGGTGGCCGTAGGCAGTGGCATCGAATTGGCCCTAAAAGTTTCGGAACTTTTACCTAAAAAACCAAAGGTACAAGTGTTTAAAACTTACGGAACTGCTATGCTCCGTTTTGAAGATACCGATATTGAATTTGTTGGCGCCAGAAAAGAATCCTACACCCATGATAGCCGAAATCCTATCGTAGAAAATGGAACCTTACAAGATGATCAAAACCGCCGTGACTTCACCATAAACGCCTTGGCTTTGTCTTTGAATCCATCTAATTTCGGAGACCTCTTAGATCCCTTTGCTGGTATTTCTGATTTAGAATCTAAAACGATAAAAACTCCGCTTGACCCAGATATTACCTTTTCGGATGACCCGTTAAGGATGTTGAGAGGCATTCGTTTTGCTACGCAATTAGGTTTTGAAATACATCCAGAATCTTTGGCTTCGATTACCAAAAATGCTGAACGAATAAAAATCATCTCCGGAGAACGCATTGTAGAAGAGTTAAACAAAATTCTTCTGACCGAAAAACCTTCTTTGGGCTTTTTATTACTTTACAAAACGGGATTATTAGAATTGATTTTACCTGAATTAACAGCCTTGAATCAAGTCGAAGAAATTGAAGGTCATACTCATAAAAACAACTTTTATCATACCCTTGAAGTGGTCGATAACATTTGCCCTAACACTGACGATGTTTGGTTACGTTGGGCGGCTTTATTGCACGATATTGGAAAAGCACCAACTAAACGCTTCAACAAAAAACAAGGATGGACTTTTCACGGTCACGAGTTTTTGGGCGGTAAAATGGTTAAGAAAATCTTCGAAAGATTGCATATGCCTTTGAATCACAAAATGAAATTTGTACAAAAAATGGTTGTAATGAGCTCGAGACCAATTGTTTTGGCGCAGGACACAGTTACCGATTCAGCAGTACGTCGTTTGGTCTTTGATGCAGGAGAAGATGTAGAAAACTTAATGACACTTTGTGAAGCCGATATCACCACTAAAAATCCAAACAAGTTCAAAAAATACCACAGTAATTTTGAAATTGTACGCAAAAAAATTGTTGAAGTGGAGAATCGTGATCACGTAAGAAATTTTCAACCCCCAATTAGTGGCGAAGAAATAATGACCCTCTTTAACTTAAAACCATCAAGAGAGATTGGTGTTTTAAAAGATGCTGTAAAAGAAGCCATTTTGGAAGGAGAAATACAAAACGATTACCAAGCGGCATATGAATTTATCTTAAAAAAAGGAGCCAAATTAGGCCTAAAGATTAACGATTGTTAGTCCCTTTTTTCTTGGACAATCCCATAAATTTGCAATTAAATAATTGATTTTTATCACTAAAAAAATGACTAAATCTAATAAACCTGTTATCATTTGGCTGCTTTCTGGCTGCTTTCTTTTATTCTTAATGGTTGTGGTTGGCGGAATTACCCGTTTGACTAATTCTGGACTCTCCATGACCGACTGGCATTTGATTACCGATACCTTCCCTCCTATGACAGAGGCGAAATGGAGTCAAGCTTTTGAAGAATACAAAAAGTTTCCTGAGTATCAAAAAATCAACATCCACAATGATTTTACCTTATCTGATTATAAATTCATTTACTTCTGGGAATGGTTTCACCGTTTTATTGGTCGAATCATTGGTATGGTGTTTTTAATTCCTTTCTTTTATTTTTTAGCCAAAAAAAGATTAGACAAATCCACTATCAAAAAATGTATTGTTCTTTTGTGTATGGGAGGATTTCAAGGCTTTTTGGGTTGGTTTATGGTAAAAAGTGGCCTGATTGACAATCCAGATGTGAGTCATTTTAGACTGGCGTTACACCTTACTTTTGCTTTCATCACCTTTGCCTATACCCTTTGGGTGGCTTTGGATTTGATTTATCCTAACAAAGACAACTTTTATCCTAAGTTGAGAACTATTGCTCGATTTGCCTTTGTGTTTTTGATTATTCAAATTATATATGGTGGTTTTGTTGCAGGACTCAACGCTGGATTAATTCATAATCATTGGCCACTAATGAGCGATGGTCAATTCATTCACGATAGTGTATTTATCGAAAAAAACAGTTTTATCCTCAATTTGATTGAAGGAAAAAGCGGCGTACAATTCGTGCATCGTACTACTGCATATCTTGTAGTGGCGTTAATGGTTTTGTTGTATTTCAAAAGCAAAAAATACACTTTGTCAATTGCGCAACAAAACGGACTCAATGCGCTAGTAGTACTTGTGTTTGTACAATTTGCACTAGGCGTTTTGACTTTGCTGTATAGCGTACCTCTTTGGTTAGGATTGGCACACCAAATCACAGCTTTCTTTTTATTGACAGCTATGACTTACACGCTACACCGTTTCACTAAATAAGATAAAGAGATGGTCTAATACACCATCTCTTCTCTTTCAAAATTAGGTAAAACGATGTGATTGATGTTTTGTTCCATCCATTGGTTCTCTAACAAATCTGCCCACGCATTCATATATTTTACCGTATCTGACATCACATTTCTATTGAAAGAAGCCACACCAGCTTTGGCTAAAATCTCAGGATTGGACAAGTTTTCGAGTTGTCTCAAATCTGCAGTAGTAAAACCAAATTCAATCATTCTACCGATAATTAAATCCATAGGATAACCACTCGTTGGACAATAATCTATAACTTGTTCCGACCAATCACCGCGTTTTTGCAAGGCAAACTGTTGAATTTCTGCTCTGGTAAACGAAGTTATATTTTGTGCCAAATGCCCACAATTACAACTTCCCATATGCCCCCATTCATAACGACCGCTAGTTGCTATTTGTGTCGCCGTTTCTCTTAGGGCTTGAATTACTTTTAAATTTGGTACCGCCATAATACAATAAATTTGGTTTTTTAATACCATAAAAGTACTAAAACTCGAAACGCGCTTTTTTTACTTTAACACAAAGTAAACTATTGTTTAGGCAACTATTCCGCTTAAATAGAGCTACTTTTGCACCTCGACTATATTGTCCTTCCCTTTTTATCTGCTATTAATGTCTAAACTTGCTGCACAAGATAAGTTCTTTGACCTCTCCGATTATGGTCGCCCTTTTGGTAAATTCCTTGCACAACAATTAAAAGAAACCCGATTCACAGCTATTCACGTAACCCTACTTTTTGGTCTTTCCGGGTTAATTGCCATTTTTTGCATACTCACCAATCATTACTTTTTGGCTGCCTTTTTCATTGTATTAAAATCAGGAATTGATGCTGCAGATGGTGAATTAGCAAGACTAAAAAACAAACCTTCATACGTTGGTAGATACCTCGACAGTGTCTTTGATATCGTCTTAAATTTTATGATTATTATGGCCATTTGTTGGGTTTCAAAAACGACATTTTGGTATGCGTTTGCCGCTTTTTTCGGCATCCAATTACAAGGAACTTTGTACAATTATTACTACGTAATTTTAAGACATAAATCGGTTGGAGGAGACAGCACCAGTAAAATTTTTGAATACAAAACACCCAAAGCTTTACCTGGAGAAACACAAAAATCGGTGACTCTTTTGTTCCGAATTTATACAATAGTTTATGGAATTTTTGACAAAATAATTCACGCATTAGACCAAGAGGCATACAAAGTAAAAACGTTTCCAAATTGGTTTATGAGCTTGTTATCCATTTATGGTTTAGGGTTTCAATTGCTAATTATTGCCGTGATGCTACCACTGCATCTTATCGAATACATAGCACCGTTTTTTATCGCCTACACACTTATGGTTTTTGTACTTATCGCCATTAGAAAACGATTTATTTGCGAATAAAAGCCTCATAGATAAATTCTATAACAAATACCTAAATAACTAATTACCAGTATCTTTAAAGATTCTTATATAAACTAAAAAATCAAGTCATTTTTTAACCAATCCAGTTTTTAAAATCGGCTACTTTTTCTCTACTTACTATCACCTCTTCTGCTTTATAAGTAGGTAAAATAATTTTCAAACGGGAGTTACTGTAAACCACTATCTCCTTTATGGCCTTTAATGGAATGATAAATTTTCGGCTAATTCTGTAAAAAGCAGCAGGGTCTAGTTCTTGTTCCAAAACCTCTAAAGTGGTTTCCAAAAGATAATCTCTGTTATCAAAAGTGTGCAAATAGGTTCCTTTATTTTCGCTGTAAAAACATTCAATTTCATCAACTGAAATCACCTTCAAGTGTTGCCCGATTTTTAACGTAAATCGCTTTTTGTAATTTTTCTCAAAAGGGTTCGTCAGCATCCTTTTGATAGCTTCAAAATCTAACGCAAGCGAAGGATTTTCAGGTGCCTTTTCTGGGACTCTTGATTTGTATTTATTCACTGCAATTTCCAAGTCATCTTCATCGATGGGTTTGAGTAAATAATCAATACTATTGAGCTTAAAAGCACGCAAAGCATATTCGTCATAAGCGGTGGTAAAAATGATAGCGCTCTTAATTTCGACCGCTTCAAAAATGGCAAAAGACAAGCCATCGGATAATTGAATATCCAAAAAAATTAGGTCAGGATGTGGATGGTTCGAAAACCATTCGATAGCCTCTTCTACCGAGTGCAGCAACACGGTTACATTGATTTGTAGTTTTTCGAGTTTACGTTGCAACAAACGCGCTGCTGGTTTTTCGTCTTCGATGATTATAGTAGTCATTATTTGAGGTTAGAGGTTAGAGGTTAGAGGTTAGAAATTAGAGGTTAGAAATTAGAGGTTAGAAATTAGAAATTAGAAGGCAGATTGCAGAAGGCAGAAAACCGAGAACTCAGAACTGAAAACTCAGAACCGAAAACAGAAATCACTTCCACTGTTGTTGTTTTTCATCTTCTTCTTTTAAAAATTCCTCCATTTTTCTTTTCTCCCAATCTTTGCCTAAAAACAAATCTTTCCCAAAAACAGAAGCTCCGTGTGCTACCAATCCAATTCCCCAAAAGAAAGCGGTATTGAGTGTTTGCCAACTCCAAAAATTGGTATCTAATGAGTCCAAATGTCTTGCTCTCATAGCGATTAATCCGATATTGACTAAAACATACACTATTAGATGCACATAAAATCCTTTTATTTTTTGCACTCTTTTAAATGCGATATCGTAACGCTCTTCTTGAGTTCTGTCTAAAAATGAATCGTATTGATTTTGCTTATTTTCCATCTTATTTGATATTTAATCTTACTTTTTTATTTCCAATCTTTTCTGGATTGTTTCTCTTTTTCCATAAACTCTTTAATTTTTTGCTCTTCCCATTCTTTGCCGAAAAAGGGCATCCAATTAAACACTTTCATCGCGTGAAACAACACGCCTACACCCCAACCTAATAAAGGCCAAAAGAACCATAAATATCCTGGAGAGGTTAGTAAATTGATCACTGCTAAAAATATATTCACTACAATGTATGAGGTCAAATTTCCGTAAAATCCTTTTAAATCCTCCACTCTTTTCTTGGCTTGATAATATCTATCTTCTTCTTGATACTTCGCTTCCATAATTATTTCCAAATTTGTTTTTCGCTTTTCTTTTCAATCATTTTTTTAATCTGCTGCTCTTCCCAAGATTTACCCAAAATGAATTCGGTAGAGATAAAATATATTCCATCAATCACAATATACAATGTCGCAATAGCCATTACAAAACCGTTAATGTATTGAAGGGGAAAAAAGTCAAAAGACACCCCATAATAGGTTTTTAAAACATAGACTACTACTAGCAACATAAAAAAGATAAATTGAATATAAAACTCTTTTCTTTTTTTAACTCTTGCTTTCGCTATATCTACCAATACTTCTTGCTCTTGATTAGTATCTATTCGTTCCATGATTACTTCCATTTTTGTTGTTCGTCTTCTTTTCTTAAAATCTCTTGAATTTTTCGTTCTTCCCAGCTAGAGCTGTATCCAAAAACTTTGAAACCGTGCATAATCAATCCGAAGCCCCAACCTCCAGCGGAGAACCAAAACCAATGAAATTGTGGCATAAAGGTCAAATTGACATAAATTAAAATAGGGATAACTACACAATACGAAATCAGGTTGCCATAAAATCCTTTTAACTCCTCTACTCTCTTTTTTGCGCGGTAGTACGCATTGTTTTCTCTGTAATTTAATGTCGTTTCCATAACAGTTATTTGTTGGGTTAAAATGGGTATTTTAACGGTAAATGTTTGTTCGTTTTGTTCAATCAGTACTTTTCGTTTGGTAATGATTGCGTATCGATTGATGATGTTTTGTAATCCAACACCTTGTCGGTCTTGTAATACTTCTTTCTTTTGATAATCATTCTGAATCACTAAATAATCATTTTCAATATAAATTCGGATATGCAAAGGTCTGTGCTCGCTTACCACATTGTGTTTTACGGTATTTTCTAATAACAATTGAAGCGAGAGCGGTACTACTTTGGCGTCTGGGTTTTGAACTTCGGCAGTCACTTCATAAAACAAGCTGTTCTCAAAGCGCATCTTCAGCAGTTTCATATAGGTAGTTGCAAAACTCAATTCCTCGGCTACCGAAACCAATTCTTTATCTTTTTGTTCCAATACATAGCGGTAAATTTTAGATAGAGAAGTGGTGAAACGTTGGGCATTATCTGGATTTTCCTCGATTAGTGAACTCAACACATTCAAACTATTAAACAAAAAATGCGGATCAATTTGATTTTTTAAGGTTTCAAATTTGGCAGAAGCTGTTCCTGCAATAATCTTTTGTTCGAATACTTCTTTTTTAGAAGCTTGTTTCCAATTGAGCATAAAACTACGTGCGTGCATAAAGGTCGAAACTCCCAAAGAAAGAATGATATAAAACATATGCACCCAAACCATTCTGTTGTTGAAAAACTCCGAAACTTCTAGTTTTTGAAACACTACGAATGTCAAATAATCGATTCCCAAGACCACAGGAATAGTGTAAAGAATAGTGCAAATTATTCCAAAATACACTCTTAAATTAGTCTGTTCTAACCAATCCCATCTGCGATCCAAAATATCATTGATGATACCGTTTCCGAAACCAATTCCATAAGAATAAAGAGCACTAACTAAAAAAGTAATCAGTAGACTTTGAGGATTAAAATCCCCTTGCAACAGCGAAAAAACAAGCGTAAATACTAGTGTAATCTTCAAACAATCTATAAAGCCTTTTTTGATTCCTTCTAGTGTACTGTATTTCTGTTTTTCCATTTTTTATTGACTTTTATTTTTGGTTTTTCAACCCTTTCAGTGTTTTTGACTCCGTACGGATTTGAAAATTATGCTATTTTTTACAATTTTTTTGAGCTTCTTGAGCACGGTCCAACCCCCATTTTGGTGAGAAAGCTGTTTCTGGTTTAAAAGTAGCAAAAAGTCCGATAGCTTTATCAATTTGTGCACACATAGGTGTTGTATCTGTTCCCCAGAACTGAGCACCACCAATTTCAAACTCGGCTTTACAGAATACCACTCTTGGATTTTCGGGAGCAATGGCCTGTGCCTTACCGTAGAGTTCCATTACTTTTCCAGATAACTTTTGTCCGTTGGTCATTGGATCATAGGCAATCCAAGCGGTGTGAATCATAGCTTGCATTACTAATAATTCGGGATTGTTTTCGTCTTTGATTAACTCTACATCCAAAGCGTTTTGTGCTTTTGTCAACAAAGCAGTTACTTCGTCTTTGCCTTTGGTTCTAAAAGCGGTTGTAGTGTTTACTAAAGCCACATAATAGTTAGGTAACCAGTTGTTTTTTTCAACTGCTGCAATTCTTTCGAATAAAGCGGCAGCTTCGGTGTTTTTGCCTTCTCCCCACAACTGGAACGCTTTTCCCATTCCTTGTTCGTATTGTCCTTGGGCAGCTAATAAACTGCAAATAAATAAAGCGGTGGCGGTTAAAACTTTGATCATAATTTCTATTTTTTTAGTTGTTAATTTCTTTTAAATGGTTGTTGTTATTTTGATGATGTAAAAGTACTACTGATGTAACTGCTGTAAAATTGATTGTGACTGAACTGTCGTTTTTTGAGGATGAATTGTAAACTGATTATACTTTCAATACGATGTGCTTGTTTTGGGTGGCTTGGAACTTAGCGTCTTTGTATTTTGGAGGCCCCATAAACCCTTTGGCATCGTTTGAAGCTGCATAAGCTTCTTTTGGAATTCCCATAAAGTTGGTGTCTAATTTTCCGTTGCTGTTTTCATCGTGAAAAACACTAATCGCATACTCGCCAGCAGGAAGGTTTTCAAAAGTGAAGGTAGCTTTTGCATTTTTGATTAAAGCGACATTGCCTTTGTAGACTTTTTTTAGAAAATGATTCTCGGAATTGTACAATCCGATTAGGACTTGCCCTTTGTTGTTTTTTAGACCAACGATGTCTACTTTGATAGCGACTTGAGCGGTTGCCATTGCACTTATGGCTAAGAACAGGATAAGAACTGATGTTTTCATAGTTTATTTTTTTAAGGTTGTTTATTATGCTGATGTAAAAGTAGTTTGGACCAATCGAAACTAAAATTGATTGTAACTGAACTGTTGTTTTTAAAGGATGAATTGTAAAAACACTTTTCTTTCCAAAAACACCTTATCTTGCCTCTTAGCCCCGGGAGGAGCGGCATCCTTTGCTGACGGGGTTCGGCAGCAAAGATATAGCGTATCACGGGACAATGCCTGCTGGAAATGCCCTATGCTTACTGCTCCTAATTAACTTATAAATTCTTTAACTGATTGTCGTTTTTGTTGTCGCTGATGGTCCAGAAGAAACCTACGAAAAAGAAACTATCGGCCGTTGGTATAATGGCTCTGCGGTTGTACACGCCCGCTGCATCTGGAGTATTGGCGTACTCGTAACCAAAGACATTTTGAGTTTGTAAAATATTGGACACAGAGAAATACAGGATTTTTTGTTGCGACACCAAGTACGCCCAATTGAAACTCAAATTATTGAAAGCTTTGGTTTTTCCGTTCATAAATTGGGTTTCGTTAGGATTGTTGTACGGACGACCTGTGGCGAAAGAATGGGTGAAACCGATTTGTGATTTCCAGTCGGTGATGAAATATTTGGTCACCAAAGACGCTGTATGGTCCGCCACGAAACTTGGCGTAACTTGTTTAGGGAAGTTGCGATAATCGCGTTCGGTATCGATGTAAGAATAGGAAATCCAATATTCTAAATTCTTAATCGAGCTACCATCTCTCCAGAACAAATCGAGTCCTTTGGCGTAACCAGAACCATTGTTGTTGTACACCGAATTAAACATTGGCGTTGTTGTATTGAATTTTACCAAATTGCTGTAGTCTTTGTAATAAGCCTCGGCTCTAAACGTTTGACGGTCGTTGTTGTATTGAAAGTTTAAGATGTAATGCGATGCTTTTTCGCTTTCGAATTGGTGCATTTTGGAATACTTGATAAAATCGACACTTGGCGCCTGAGTGAAATCGCCATAAGCGAAAGAAAACTGACTGGTTTTATTCAGTTTGTAAGCCAAGGAAACACGAGGAGCAACGGCAGTTTCGTCCAACAAGTCGTTGTATGAGGCACGAACCCCGACTTTGGCAGCAAAGTTTTTTGTGAATAAAATATCGCCTTCGGCAAAAGCTGCTGCTATTGAAGAGTTGTATCCGCTAGTCCCTCCTATGCCTGAATTTGGCGTGAAATCTTCGTTGAAACTAGTAATGAAATAATCCGTTCCGAAAGCTAATTTAACGTGTTGCGAAATGCTTTTACGGAGTTTGAATTTAAGATGTGAAGCGTTTTCGTCATTGTTTAGTTTATCCAAATCCAATCCTAATTTGTTTTTGGAATAGCCATAACTCAATCCCGTTGTCACTTGCCAATTGTTTCCAAAACCACCTTTGTAGGAAGTATTTAAGTAAAAGTTGTTATTGTTCAAATCGACTCTGACTTTGTTAGGTGAATTAACGCTTTCTTGATTCAAATCGAATTTGGAAGAATCGAAAGCAGCATACAATTTTAAGATTCCGTTATTGAAGTTGTAGCGATACACGGTTTCTCCAGAAAGCGATTGAAAAGGATTGTTCCATTCGATATTTTGAGGCACCACTTTTTGATACGGCGCCAAATTGATATAAGCGGCATTGACACTCAAAGAGCTTTTTTTCCATTTTTGTGTATTTCCAACACCCAAACCTACGGTCATTAAGGCGATTTCGGTTTTGTTTTGGTCGGGTTCGTCTTGGGTATTCAATAATAAAACACTCGACAAAGCCTCGCCATACTCGGCAGAATAACCTCCGGTAGAAAAAGAAATTCCGCTAAACAAAAAAGGAGAAAAGCGTCCGCGAGTAGGCAAATTATTGGTAGCAGCACCATAAGGCTGTGCCACTCGGATGCCATCTACAAAAGTTTGTGTTTCATTGGCCTCTCCCCCACGAACGAATAAACGACCGTCTTCACCCACGTTTTGAGTACCCGGCAAAGTTTGTAGCGCAGCAATTATATTTCCAGCTGAACCTGCTGTGGTGACAATATCTAATGGTTTCAACACCGAAACACGAGCTTTGTCTCCCGACTCTAAAGTTCCCGCCGTAATCACCACCGCGTCTAAGGTGTTGACATTCTCTTTGAGTGTTATCGTTTTGTCTTTGTAATTGGCCACATCTACTGCAATGGTAGCTGTTTCGTGTATCAAAGAGCTTATAATTAAAGTCGTATTTCCTTTAACCGTAGTTTCGAATGAGAAAAGTCCCTTCTCATCACTTGTCGCACCGTCATAAGTGCCTTCGATATAAATATTGGCGCTAACTACGGGCTTACCTTTTGGGTCGATAACTTTTCCTGAAATGGTATTTTGAGCAAGAGTAACACTACTCATCAAAACCAATAGGGCTACTAAAAAGAATTTGTGTGCGATTTTTTTGATACTTGTTTTCATTATACTGTTTGTTTTTTGATGAAGCAAATATCTTTCGGGATTATGAATTCTCTAAAAAGTAATGACCGAATTGTAGAAAAACGAGGTTGAATTGTTTGTGCAAGAAAAAGTAAAATCCATAATGATTTTGCAAAACACAGCAAAAAAACAACTATTAATCAATCTTATATCAAAAACACACCTAATAATTCAATAATAAACTCCTAATTAAAATAACCATCTTCTATTTTTTTCCCAAGTTTTTAACGGAATAATGAAAAATTTAAAAAACAACAATAGTCTTTGGCAAATGAATTTCAATTTTTTTTATGTTTGTGCAAAAATTGGAATTTATGCAAATGAGCAAAAAAAAATACACAAATGTAAATAGTAGCATTGCACTACTATTTCTATTTGTATTTTTTCATTTCTTACTGTATTCCGCTTTTAGTAGCCTTCCTATTTTTTCTTTTTCAAAATTAGAAAAAGATTTTTTTGCACATACAACTGCTAAAAAAGATCATTCAAAATATTCAAAAATTCACATTCCTACCAGCGATATGGAGGAAGAATTTGAATATAGCGAAGTAGAGATTGATCCTTTTTTACACTCTCCTATCCAATTATTTGATTTTATCCCTTCGAACGGGACATTCGTCGCTGTTCAATCCAAATACCACAAAAGCTATTTCTATAAAAAAAGTGGCTTGTTTCTGCTGTTTTGTAATTTAAAATATCATTTGAGTTAATAAACCTATTGGAAAACATTTTCGATTATTAGTTTATTAACCCACTAAAGTAACCCAAGAGTTAGTGAAGATTGCGTTAGTCCAAGAAAAAAGGACAACTGTACAATTTTTGCCATCAATACTATTGGGCTGTTTTAGCAATATATTTTAAAATGAAATCAACTTCTATAGTTTTTGATGAACATGAAGTACTTCATAGTCTAAAGCATTATTTGCCAGCGCAAAACCCACTAAAGGATTTTGTTCATCACAATACCTTGCATGCGTTTCAAGGAAAGACTTTTTTTGAAGCATTAGAGGAGTCCTCTAAAATCTTTGGCTACAAAACCTATTTGCCAATAGCAAGTTTCAGAGAACGATTTGACAAAAAAGAGATCAACAATGAAGTTCTTGAACAGGTTATACGTTCAAAAAAAGGAGAAGATCAGCTCTCTACTTGGAAGCACAATCTTCTTCACAAAAGCTATGACGAGTCAATATATCCTAGAATTGGAAGCCTACGTTCTACATGGAAAAGAGAATATGCTATCAATCTAGAAAAATCTACTTATAGCATTTTATTCAAGGTACTTTGTGGTTACTTAGATCAAGGAATTGCAATCACTACATTTCCTGTTTTAGGAACTAATTTTTTAGAATCTATAAAAGAACTTGATAAGAATAGTTCGATTGGTATTCTCAGAACCAAACGAGCTAAAAGCATGCTTCAAAGAGGAGCTTCTATCGAGGAGTTGCTTCATATCATTGTTGGAGATCCACAGTACTACGAGCATTATTTATTTGATCAACAATTTGGTCATCCGGGTTGGAGCGGAATTGTTGCAACGATTGAAAGTAATCCTGCTTCATTATTAGACAAACGTTCTATTTCTTTAAAAGAGTTAATTCAGTTTGAATTACTGCTTGAATTAGATAGTTTGGATCAAAAATTCAATTCTATTTGGGCACCTTTGAGTTTCAAAATCAGTCAGGAACCAGCTCCTATTTTTGATACCATAAAAAAGACAGAACTTTTCGAAACCTTATCGCTTTGGCAAGAGGCATTTGAGTGGACGTTCTATGACCAAGTTTTATCTGGAATCAAACCAGTTGAGCCAGAAGTTGCACCTCAACAAGCTTCATTTCAGGGATTATTCTGTATGGACGACCGCGAATGTTCATTTAGAAGACACATTGAACATTTAGACAAATCAGCAATAACCTTTGGTACTCCTGCATTTTTTAATTTTGAGTTCTTTTATCAGCCGGTTAATGGGCAATTTTTTACTAAACTTTGCCCTGCTCCGATGCAACCAAAATACTTGATAAAAGAAGAAAAAAGAAAGAAAAAACAAGCTCGAGATTTACACTATCATAAACATTCGCATTCCTTAGTTTTTGGCTGGATTATCAGTCAAACTCTTGGTTTTTCGGCTGCTTTAAAATTGTTTTTGAATATCTGGAAACCAACGCTAACTCCAGCAACTAGTGCTTCTTTCAAACACTTGAATAAAAAATCAAAATTAATCATTGAACATGACAGTAGTTTTGAAAATGTAGACGGTCTTCAAGTAGGTTTTACAGTTGAAGAGATGGCAGACCGTGTAGAGGGTTTACTAAAAAGTATTGGATTTGTATCTAATTTTGCGCCAATAGTTTATATCGTAGGCCATGGAGCCACTAGCGTAAACAATACGCATTACGCAGGCTATGATTGTGGAGCTTGTTGCGGAAGACCAAGTTCTGTTAATGCAAAGGTGGGTTCTTTTGCTGCTAATCACCCTGAAGTTCGTGAAATCCTGAAAAAACGTGGTATCATTATTCCTGATACAACACAATTTTTACCAGCTTTACACGACACCACAAGGGATGAGATTGCTTTTTATGATGAAGAAACTCTTACCGCTAGCAATAAAGAATTACATCAACAAAACGAAATTACTTTTGCAAAAGCCTTATCTAGAAATGCAAAAGAACGCTCTCGCCGATTTGACACTATAGATTCTACACAAAGTCTAGAAAAAGTGCATGAAAAAATCAAAAGACGTTCCGTTTCCCTTTTCGAACCTAGACCTGAATTAAATCATGCTACCAATGCTATGTGTATTGTAGGTCGTAGAAGTTTGTCTAAGCACTTGTTTCTAGACAGACGTTCGTTTATGAATTCTTACGACTATCAAGTGGATCCTACGGGGGATTATCTTGCCGGAATTCTTGGAGCTGTTGCCCCAGTTGGTGGAGGAATAAATCTAGAATATTACTTTTCAAAAGTAGACAACCAAAAGCTAGGTGCTGGTAGTAAACTTCCCCATAACGTTATGGGACTAATTGGCGTTGCCAATGGTATTGATGGAGATTTACGTTCGGGTTTACCAAGTCAAATGATCGAAGTACATGACCCTATTCGTTTATTAATCATTGTAGAGCATTTTCCAGAAATAGCCAAATACGCTATTGCTAAAAATCCCGCAACTTATGAATGGTTCAAAAACCAATGGGTAAAATTGATTGTGGTACATCCAGAAAATCAGGAACTATTTCACTTTACAAACGAGTCATTTGAATTGTATTCACCTTTACAAAAAGAGAACCTTAGTATTCATGACGAGTTAGAATTGGCAGAAGTTTCACAAGAAAACCTTCCAATTTATATTCTAAAATAACACTATCTATGAACGAGATACTCCAATATTTTATATTGCTTCCATTTTTTGGATTTGTAATCAGCTTATTAATTCCAGAAAAAAAAGAATCCACTATTTCGTGGTTATCTTTTGGAATTGTTTTTACACAATTAGCAGGTATTACGATTTTTACTATAGTATGGCTTTTAAATGGCAGCCAAACTTTAAATTTAGATGAGTTAACAATCGTAAAAACGGACAATTATACCTTTTTTATTGATTTTTACTTTGATAAAATTTCGGCGGTATATTTGTTAATTGGCGCTTTATTAACGGCTATGATTTCTACTTATAGCAGGTATTATTTACACAGAGAAAAAGGCTATAAACGTTTTTTTAATACCGTGCTTTTTTTCTTTTTTGGTTACAATTTGGCTATTCTCTCTGGCAATTTTGAAACGCTATTCATTGGTTGGGAAATCATTGGAATTTCTTCTTTTTTACTTATTGCTTTTTACAGAGAGCGTTATTTACCCGTAAAAAATGCTTTCAAAGTGTATTCTCTTTATCGCATTGGGGATGTTGGATTGATTTTAGCCATGTGGGCTAGCCATCATTTATTTCATGAAAACATAACGTTTGTTGAGTTAAACAATTATGCATTAGTCAATCATCATTTAGAAAGTCATACTTTTATTGGTTTCTTTATTGCATTTTGTTTGGCCTGTGCTGCAGCGGTAAAATCGGCTCAAATCCCATTCTCAAGTTGGTTACCAAGAGCAATGGAAGGACCAACACCATCTAGTGCCATTTTTTATGGTTCGTTATCTGTGCATTTAGGTATTTTTTTAATGCTAAGAACCTATCCTTTTTGGGAGAATCAAATCATTGTAAGGGTTGCTATCGGAATTATGGGATTGACCACTAGTGTAATCGCATCCATGATTGGTAAAGTACAATCGAATGTAAAAAGTCAAATCGCTTACAGCTCTATTTCACAAATTGGATTGATTTTCATCGAAATTGCTTTAGGATTAGACAATCTAGCCTTACTACATTTTACTGGAAATGCCTTATTGCGCACTTATCAATTACTAGTATCACCATCAGTAGTAAGTTACTTGATTCGAGATCAATTTTACAATTTTATTCCCTTAGAAGAAAAGAAAAACCATTGGCTTTCAAAACGGGTACGCAATTCTTTGTACGTTCTTAGCTTAAAAGAATTTAATGTAGAAAATATTCAAAGTGCTTT
This sequence comes from uncultured Flavobacterium sp., assembly GCA_963513565.1. Taxonomy (GTDB): domain Bacteria; phylum Bacteroidota; class Bacteroidia; order Flavobacteriales; family Flavobacteriaceae; genus Flavobacterium. Next base: position 277,738 of record CAUPRE010000001.1, read on the forward strand.
TTTGTGGAGACCCTTGCGAGCCTTGGGAAAATCATTAGATTTTTTAAACTTAAACAGAGTATATCTTATCTTCTTACCTCTTTATTCGGCAGGGACAGTAATATATGTTTTCAAAGAGAGTGTAGCCCCTGAAATAATAAATAGTATTCCTAACTTATTTGCTTTGTTTGGTTTTGTCTTTGTATTAAAATCATTTTCGGAACGTAAGTCTCCATTTTTGGCTTGGACTTTAATCGTTTTAAGTCATTATTGGATTGCTATGGCTATACTTTTCAATGAAAAAGTAACGGCTAGCGAACTGATTATGTACCTATCAGGGATAACAATTTCTGGAATAGTAGGTTACATTGCCTTATTACAACTAAAAAAATTAGAAAAAAGAATATTAATTAATCATTATTTAGGTCATGCCTATGATCACCCAATATTTGCAATATTCTTTTTGATTGCAGCACTGGGAGTAACTGGATTTCCAATCACTACAACGTTTATTGGTGAGGATCTTTTGTTTAGTCATATTGAAAGCAATCAATACTTATTAGCATTTCTAATTTCTTCTTGCTTTGTTGTTTCAGGAATTGCTGGCATACGTGTCTATGCTAGATTATTCCTGGGCCCACACGTAAAAACCAACCACGAATTACCATATAAATCAGCTTAGCCTAATTTTTAACCAACTTAATTATTAAAAAAATGTCAATAAAAAATAAACTAAATATACCTGCAGACGGAATTGCGGGATTAAAAGAGAACTTCAAAACAGACGCTATTTCTGGTTTCATTGTATTTTTATTAGCACTGCCACTAAGTTTAGGTATTGCAAAAGCTTCTGAATTTCCTCCTGTAATGGGACTTCTAACTGCCATTATTGGGGGGTTAGTAGTAAGTTTGATGATGGGTTCAAAATTGACCATCAAAGGACCAGCCGCTGGACTTATTGTAATTGTTGCTGGTGCTGTTGCTGAATTTGGCAAAGGAGACCCAATAACTGGATGGAAACTTGCCTTGGGGGCTATGGCAGTTGCTGGAGTAATTCAAATCCTTTTTGGCGTTTTGAAATTGGGTAAACTAGCCGATTTTTTCCCGCTTTCCGCTATTCACGGAATGCTTGCCGCCATTGGTATCATCATTATAGCCAAACAATTCCCAGTCTTACTTAATGACGACCCAAGTTTAGCCAAAGGAAAAGGACCTTTAGAATTGATTGCCAACATTCCGAATTTTATTATGAATCTAGATCCAAAAGCTACCTTGATAGGTGTTATTAGTTTAGCCATAATGTTAGGATGGCCTTATATCAAAAACAAAACAATCAAAATGATTCCAGCTCCATTGGTAGTATTGCTTTTTGCAATCCCGTGCGAATTGTTCATGCATTTCAAAGAAACAGAACCAGCATATGCCTTGGTAAAAATTGGTAATTTCGTTGACAACATCAATATTAACATCAGCTTTGATGGTATTTCTCAAACAGGTTTATTCATTAAATATGTAATCATGTTTGCATTAGTTGGTACAATTGAATCTTTACTTACTGTAAAAGCAATTGATTTGATGGATCCTTACAAAAGAAAATCAAACATGAATCAAGATTTGATTGCTGTAGGCATTGGGAATACTATTGCTGCAGTTTTTGGTGGACTACCTATGATTTCAGAAGTAGCTCGTTCTTCTTCAAACGTAAACAATGGAGCTAAAACACGTTGGGCTAACTTTTTTCATGGTTTCTTTATCTTATTATTTGTGTTGTTAGCAGCTCCAATTCTAGAAATGATTCCAAATGCAGCTTTGGCGGCTATGCTAATTACAGTAGGAATTAAATTAACACACCCTAGAGAATTTATCCATACTTTAAACATTGGTAAAGAACAATTGGCCATTTTCTTAATTACTATTTTCTTTACCCTTCATGAAGATTTATTAGTAGGAATTGCAGCAGGGATTTTATTAAAAATCTTCTTTCACCTAATTCATGGTGCTCCAATTAGTTCTTTATTCAAAGCTACTGCATTGGTTTCCTCAAACGGTGATGATTATTTAGTCGAGGTAGAAAAGTCGGCTATTTTTAGTAACTTTTTAGGAATCAAAAGTAGATTAGAAGCTCTACCATCAGCCATGAATGTGACCATTGATTTTACAAAAACAAAACTAGTAGATCACTCGGTTATGGAAAACATTCATCATTTTGAAAACGAATATGTAGCAAAAGGCGGAAAAGTAACCATAATTGGCTTAGATGATCACATCACTTTCTCAGATCACAAATTGTCTTCTAGAATGAAAGGTCAAAAATAATTAATTATATTAAGTCGTTTGATTTTAGTTAGGGTTGCGATTGTACTTCCCGCAAGAAAACACTTGCGGGAGTATTACCCGCGTTCCTATATTCAAGTTACATCTTCACTTTATAAAACAAAATGAAAAAAAAAGCAATATTCCCAATACTATTACTATTCCTTTTCTTGAATTTTACCGAAGCTTCTGCTCAAGTAAAATCGCAGAATAATGACATTTGGTTCCATTATTTTGGAAAAAACATGATTACCAAAAAGACGTCCATTTCGTTTGAAGCCGTAATGCGCTATGCGAATGGCTTTAGTGAAAAACAACAATGGTTTGTTCGTCCATCTATAGATTACCAGTTTACCAAGAGATTCATGGGAAGCCTTGGTTACTCGCACTACAACACTTATTCTTATGGTGATCCTGCTATGAACAAAATTAGCATTCCCGAAAATCATGTTTGGATACAAGGTACTTACAACATTATTTCTGGTGATTTTAAATTTGTTAATCGTTTAAGAGATGAATTTAGATATGTTGGCGTTGCGATTGGACAAAAAGATCCCGTATCTGGTCAAACAGAATATTCTATAGACCATTATGATTACAGAAACCGCCTTCGTTATCTTTTCTTAGCCAACTATAATTTGACCAAAAAAGACGACAAGGTAAAACTCTTTACTTTTGTAGGTGATGAAGTTTTTATGAATATTGGCAGTAATGCTGGAGCTACCTTTTTAAATCAAAATAGAATTATTGGCGGTTTTGGATACAATATCAATGGCCATCATCAAATTCAGCTCTCTTACATTCATCAACATATTTGGAATTATAAGAATACAATTCAAGAAGATAATCCGATCTTGAGAATATCCTATATTACCAATTTTAACTTATAACGCTAGTTATCGAATGTCAATTTAACATATACCGCACTAAAAAAAGGAAAACAGCAAGATCTAACTCACAAAAAAACATCTATCAATATTCTAAGCTAATATAATCTCAATTCCGTATTAGGTTCGAAACAAAACTGAATTACTCAATAAAAACAAGAACTTACCTCCATTTTTTGAAGAATCAAATAAAACGGAAGAACCAAAATTTAAGTGTTCATATTGTATTAATTGAAGGATTCCTTTTGAAATCGTCGTCTAATTTAGTTATGATGAAAGAATGACATCATCAAAATTCAAAAACAAACAAATGCAGTTCTTCCCAATGAATCAAATTTTTTATAATTAAAACAGTTTCCAAACAATGTAGCATTGGTAATTTTCAATAAAAAAGTACAACTTAGCGTTCAGCAATAATAGCTTCATTTTTATAACAAGTACCAATTTGTAAAATAGAATCCATACTTTTGCAAGCCAAAATAAAATTACCAGCACTCAGAAATTGAGTTAAATTTTTTATGAATCATTGGAAAGTTTTTTTTTATTCTTTCCAATCATTACATAAAAAAAGATGTAAAATATGTCATTAAAAAACAATCTTAAACTACCTGCGGATGGAATTGCAGGATTAAAAGAAAACTTTAAAACAGACGCCATTTCTGGTTTCATTGTGTTTTTATTAGCCTTGCCTTTAAGTTTAGGTATTGCCAAAGCGTCTGAATTCCCTCCTATTATGGGACTTTTAACCGCCATTATTGGAGGGTTACTAGTTAGTTTGATGATGGGCTCAAGGCTCACCATCAAAGGACCCGCCGCCGGATTAATTGTTATTGTAGCGGGTGCTGTGGCTGAATTTGGAAAAGGAGACCCAGTAATGGGCTGGAAATTAGCATTAGGCGCTATGGTTGTTGCTGGTGTAATCCAAATTCTATTTGGATTACTAAAATTAGGTAAACTAGCAGATTTCTTTCCTCTATCTGCTATTCATGGAATGCTTGCTGCTATAGGAATTATTATCATTGTGAAGCAAATTCCTGTGTTACTAAACGACAATCCAAATTTATTCAAAGGAAAAGGACCGTTAGAATTGATTGTCAATATTCCTAATTTCATATTGCATTTAGACCCCAAAGCCTCTTTTATCGGTATCGTAAGTTTAACAATCATGCTTGGTTGGCCATTTATCAAAAACAAAACAATTAAAATGATTCCGGCGCCATTGGTAGTATTGCTTTTTGCAATTCCTTGCGAATTATTAATGCAATTCAAAGAAACCGAACCTGCTTATGCCTTAGTAAAAATTGGAAGTTTAATAGACAACCTTCATGTTAATGTAAGCTTCGAAGGTTTTAACCAAACCGGATTATTTGTTAAATATGTAGTCATGTTTGCATTGGTAGGATCGATTGAATCGCTACTTACCGTTAAAGCTATTGACCTGATGGATCCTTTTAAACGAAGATCAAATATGAATAAAGATTTGATTGCTGTCGGGATTGGGAATACCATTGCTGCTATTTTTGGTGGATTACCTATGATTTCAGAAGTGGCACGTTCTTCCTCTAATGTCAATAATGGAGCAAAAACACGTTGGGCCAACTTCTTTCATGGTTTCTTTATCTTGATTTTTGTGCTTTTGGCAGCTCCTATTCTTGAATTAATTCCAAATGCTGCCTTAGCTGCTATGTTAATCACCGTAGGAATCAAATTAACACATCCTAGAGAATTTATCAATACATTCAAAATTGGTAAAGAGCAATTGGCTATTTTCTTGACGACCATCTTTTTCACACTTTTTGAAGATTTATTGGTCGGAATCGCCGCTGGAATTTTATTAAAAATCATCCTTCATTTGCGCGATGGTGCGCCAATAAAATCTTTATTCAAAGCTACTGCATCAGTTTCTTCCAATGGAAATGACTATTTGATTGAAGTAGAAGAATCTGCTATTTTCAGCAATTTCTTAGGTATAAAAAGTAGACTTGAAGCTATTCCAGCTGCGATGAATGTGACTATCGACTTTGCTAAAACAAAACTAGTAGATGATGATGTAATGGAAAACATTCAACAGTTCAAACATAAATATGCACTAAAGGGTGGCAAGGTCACTATAATTGGGTTCGAAAATCATACGCCCCTTTCAGAACACAAACTGTCTTCTAGAAAAAGAAATTAACTACTTTTTTGGTAGTTTTTTGATTGCTTTTTATTGTACTTTATAGTAAAAAGTTGATACCTTTGAACCAATAACTTATTAAACAATAACCATGAAATCTTTAAAATTCTTACCTGTTTTGTTCTTCTTTTTGGTGGTTTCCAATTTGTCTGCACAAACAACTTTTGAAAAATGGCCTGCTATCAAAACCTTTCACGGGGTAATGTCACAAACTTTTCATCCTGCTGAAGAAGGTGATTTGAATCCTATTAAAACACGTTCTGAAGAAATGGTTCAAAAAGCTGATGCGTTGTCAAAAGAAGCTATCCCAGCCGAATTCAAAACACCAGCCATCTTAGCTTCTATCAAAAAATTACAAGAAGGTGCCAAAGGTTTGGACAAACTAATAAAAGCCAAAGGTTCAGACGAAGCTACACTAAAATCATTGACTGCCTTGCACGATGTATTCCACGAAATTGTAGGTTTGTGTTCTGAAGAGAAACACTAAAACTTCACTATTAATCATAGTAAAAGCTGTCTGTTATGGACAGCTTTTTTTGTTTGCGCAGCTTTTGAAAATAAAATCTTTTCAACAAAATAAGATTGCAAAACAGTTTTCTAAAATTAAATTTTACCTTTGACGTTTCAACAAAAACAAAAATTATGGTTTATAAATTTAGGGTTATTCTAGATGCCGAAGAAGACATTTTTAGAGACATAGCAATACTTTCTGACGATACTTTAGAAGATTTACACAACGCTATTTTTAATGCATTTGGCTTTGATGGTATGGAGGTAGCTTCCTTTTATACCTGTGATGAAACTTGGAATCAAGAAGATGAAATTCCTTTGTTTGATACGGGAGATGTTCCTGGCGAACAACGCACCATGAGCGATTATGCTTTATCGGATATCCTTGATGAAGCCAATACCAAAATCATCTATGTGTACGATTTCATCAACATGTGGACGTTCTTGGTTGAATTAGCCGCTATAGAAGAACCAGTTGCTGGTGGAACCTATCCAGAAACCTTATTCTCTCACGGTATTATGCCTGCAGAAGCCGGTGAAAAAAACTTTGAAGCCGATATGAATGATGACATCTACGGCGAATTCGAAGACGATCTTGACGAAGACGACCTAGACATGTTTAGTGGTGACGATAGCTTCGAAGACTACGGATTCGAGGAGAATTGGAACTAAGGGTTAATTGTGGTTTAAAGGTTTAATATTGTTTAAAAGTTTAAGGTTATTTAAAAGTGTTTAAAAGTTATAACTAACTAGTATGGCTACTATAAAAAGATTTGAAGATTTAGAAATTTGGCAAGACGCTAGAAGACTTTCAAAAGAAATCATTTTTATATCTAAAAATACCGATTTAAACAAAGATTTTAAATTTAATGCTCAAATAAAAGACTCCTCGGGATCTGTTATGGATAACATTGCTGAAGGATTTGAAAGAAATGGGAACATAGAATTCCGTCAATTTCTTTCAATAGCAAAAGGATCTGCCGGAGAGACTCGCTCTCAATTGTATAGAGTATTTGACAATGATTATATAAATGAAGAAAAATTAAACTATTTAGTCATTGAATATGAAAAATTAAGTATTAAAATCCATAATTTCATAACATACCTTAACAAAAAAGACTTTAAAGGAACAAAATTCATAGGCGAACATGCCCAGAACCAAAATAAACTTTAAACTATTAAACCCCTTTAAACGTTAAACAATTTTAAACCTTTAAACAACTTTAAACGCTTAAACAACATTAAACAATTTCAAACTTTTAAACAACTTTAAACCTTCATACTTCCTTAATGATCAACTTATTCAACACCCACATCGAAACGCTTTCCATACATCGTGTTGGAAACAAGAGTCGTAATGAAGCGATTTTCTTATCAGAACAACCTTTTAACCTCAACGATGAAATTGTTCCGTTGATTAAAGAATTCTTCTTAAAACCTTTCAGAGAAAAAGAAGAAAATTACTTTCAATTTGCACACGAAGTAGATTTGGATTACAACGACATGTTCAAATTTGCCACTCAAATTTTTGATAATCCAGGCAGTTTACACGAAGTTTCAAAACAAATTACAAAGCACTTGTTCGAGCAATCCAATCATCCGCACATCAAGAATGGCGAGGTGTATGTGGCGCACTTGACGAATGTTTCGATAGACAATAACATAGTAGATGCTATTGGTGTTTTTAAAAGTGAAATCCAATCCGACTTTTTACAATTTGAGGAAAAAGAAACGCATTTGGAGATGATTCTGCAACACGGCGTGAGCTTGAACAAACTTGACAAAGGTTGTTTAATCTTTAACCACAAAAAAGAAGAAGGTTACAAAATATTGACGGTAGACAGCAATCGTTATGATGCGCGCTACTGGTTGGAGCATTTCTTGTCTGTAGATGCTTTTGAGGACGAAAACTTCATCACCAAAAAGTACTTGAAATTTTGTCAAAACTTTGCCAAAGACGTTGTTTTTCCTGCCGAAGACAAAAAAGAAGAAGTGATGTTCATGAACCGCTCGGTGAATTATTTTGCTAAAAATGACCAATTTGAAGAATCAAATTTCTTGAACGAGGTTATTGATAATCCCGATTTGATTCCTGAATTCAAAAACTATAAAGTAGACAAAGGAGAGAAATACAGCATCGAAGATGTGACCTCCTTCCCTATTGCCAATGCTGCCGTTTCGGACGCGAGAAAATCCATCAAAAACGTGATTAATCTCGATACACATATCCAAATCAAAATGGATTTTATCAATCCAGAAAGTGCCGAAAAATTTGTAGAAAAAGGCTGGGACGAAGAAAAACAAATGTATTACTACCTTGTATATTTCAACAAAGAAGAGAAAAACTAAAGTTGAAAAAAAAACTTTTGTAACCACATAGAATCATCGATTAGTACTTGATAAAGAGAAAGAATAGAAATAGCACTATTTTTCACACATAGAAACACTATGTGAATAGTAAAACGTCTATGTTACTTTTTTATTCTAAATTTTTTCTATGCCTCTATGTGGTAAAATCATTTCTACAGACAGCAAATTATGTCGACATAACTTTATCCTCAATTGCCCCATGCAGTTGAGGATTTTTTTTTGCGCCATAGCACACAAAGATTGCGTAAATTTGCATTCTTAAGCCTAAGCAAATGAAAAGCATTACACTCAAAGAAAGTCCTTTCAAAACGCTCATTTCGTTTCATAAACTCATCGAATCTTTAGAAGAAATTGCGCAATCCGATGTGGATTACCGTTCTAACTATGCCAAAGCCTTACTCAAAGAAATCGAAGCCTTTCCTCAATTTAGAGACGGAATCGAGGATTTGAGCCTAATTGAGAACAACGAAGCTTTGGTTCGCAATTTACTTGCCGACTTGTTTCCTACTGCTTTAACCCACAACGAAATCAAAGCGGTGGCCATTCCTTTTCAAAATCTGACCTTCAATTATACTGAACGATTCAAAAAAATACTTCAGCACCAAGGATTTACTCCCGAATTCTCAATAAGAGATGTAGACGATGACCAATTGTACATCATGAATTGCGCCTTGATTCTCAATGAATTCTACGGTCAAAAAATCAATTTCAACAAACCTTTGTTTTTTGATATTCAAGACCAAAACGGCATCATGAATCATTACCGCATTTTGTACAATGCCGATTTTGTCGAAATCATTCCTACCGAGAAATCCTTGACTTTAACTCCAGAAGAAGTAAATGAACTACTCGATAATTACGACAATATCGCCCTTTGGAAAGCCAAATTCCCCAAAGAAAGCTGGATTCTCAAAGGCTTTGGAATCGTGTCCTTGTATGATGCCACAACCGAAAGCGCCATTTCGAATCTAAAAAGTAACCTTTTGAAGTCCGAAATCGAAAAAGCACAACATGCCGATGATTTTGAGACCATTTTCCGTTCGGTTTTTCGCATTCCAGAGTTGAGAGTTGGGTTTATTTTGTACAATCAAGAAGAAAACACCTTTGTCAAACCACCATATTCTGATGAAACCTTGTCGAGCTACTTGCTTTTTAACGAGCAAGAATTGAGTTGTTCCGACTCGCTGTTTAGCTGTTGTTTCGAAGAAGCCATCGCAGAAAAAAAATCACTCATCATTGCTGATGTAGACCAATATTTACTGCAAACAGAAAACAAAGCCTTATGCGAACATTTGCTATCGCAAGGCATCAAAAGTGCTGTTTTTTCGCCTGTCATCAAAAACAATGTGTTGCTGGGTGTAATTGAACTCGTGGCGCCAACGGCTAGAGTACTCAACAGCCTCAATGCCGAAAAACTCGATTTGATTATCCCTTATTTAATCGACACTATAGAACGCCATAATACCGATATTTTGCATCAAGTCGAAGCGGTAATTCAACGTGAGTATACCGCCATTCACCCGAGTGTGTATTGGAAATTCAGAAAAGAAGCTTACAAATTCATTCAAACCAACAGTTTCAACAAAGAATATATTTTCAAGGAAATTGTCTTCAAAGAAGTGTTTCCGTTGTACGGTCAAATCGACATCAAAGGCTCTTCCGTTCACCGTAACGAAGTAGTCAAAGAAGATTTGAAAAACCAATTAAAAACCTTGTTGGATATTTTTTCGCACCAAAAATCCAATCAGCATTTGTTGTTGCTCGAGCAACGCCAATTCGAATTGCAGTCATTTTACAACGAACTCGACGCGCCGCTCAAAGCCGACTCCGAGCAGCTGATTCAGAATTACATCGAAAACGAAATTCACCCCATTTTGAGAAACACCAAAATGGATTTTGATACCGAAAAAGTAGAAAGCAGCTACTTTGCGAGTTTGGACCCCAAAACCGGATTGTTTTACCACGCCCGCAAAAAGTTCGATAACGCCATGTCGATTATCAACAAAAAACTGGCCGCCGTCCTCGACAAAAAACAAGTCGAAGCGCAGCAAATTTACCCACATTATTACGAGCGCTTCAAAACCGATGGCGTAGAACACAACCTGTACATTGGCACCAGCATTGCGCCCACCCGAAGTTTCGACATGATGTATTTGCATAATTTGCGCCTTTGGCAATTGCAAACCCTTTGCGAAATGGAGCTGGAACACCACCAACTCAAAGCCACTTTGCCGTATGAACTCGATGTCACCTCGCTGATTTTGGTCTTTAGCGCCCCGCTTTCCATTCGTTTTCGCATGGACGAAAAACGTTTTGATGTAGACGGCACCTACAATGCCCGTTACGAAGTGGTCAAAAAACGCATCGACAAAGCCAACATCAAAGGCACCCAAGAGCGCATCACCCAAAAAGAAAAAATCACCATAGTGTACTCGCACAACAACGAAGAGCAAGAATACCTCAAATACATCAAATACCTACAATTCAAGAACATCCTTGAGCCCACCGTAGAGCAATTCGAGATTGAGGATTTACAAGGCGTTTCGGGTTTGCGCGCCCTACGTGTCAAGGTCAAAAACACCACCGAGAGCGACACTCCCACCAAAACCTATTCTTACCAAGAGCTCCTCGACGAAATCAAGTAATTAGATAACATACCTATCCCAATTTAATTCTTTTGGGCATGTCCCCCGCCAGACGTTTGGAATTCCACCACACCCAAAGTCCAAGCGGGGCCGGGCTGTACGCTATATCTCTTGGGGCGAACCCCGCCCCAAGAGGATGCCGCTCCCATCCCTCATACGAAGGTAGAAGTACGAAATTAGAAGTTAGAAGTTCAAAAAAGACAAATAAAAAGAAGCAAAACAGAAGGCTATATTTCAGAAAATATTTATATTTTTAGGAAGAAATGGAATATATTTGGGGAAGAAAAAAGACTAACATTAGAGACCTTAATACTATTTCTATGAAATTAAACCACAAACAAACATCTAAACTCATTTTGAAAAATTTATTATTCATTTTTATTTTCAGCATTTCATTTTTCGCACAAAGTCAGGAAAAAAAGCTAGATTCAATTTACAATTACGAAGATGTTACTTTAAAACCAAGCTTCTCGGGCGGAATCGAAAAGTTCTACAAATTCATAGGAAAACATTATCAAATTCCTGAAAAACTAAATACAAAAGTGAAAGTCCTGACCGAATTTGTTATCGAAAAGGATGGTTCAATATCAAACATCACTATTGTGGAAGATCCAGGTTACGGCACAGGTGAAGAAGCAATAAAAGCTTTAAAAAAATCACCAAAATGGAATCCAGGAGAAAAAGATGGAGTTTGAGTTAGAACTAAATACAAACTCCCCATAACATTACACAATGCAGATTAACAATACTTAACAACCACTACAACGGATTTGGTCATTTGGCTTAAAGCAAAAATGGTTTTGTATTTGGAAGATTTGGCAAATCCGAAGAATAGGCTTAATTTAGTCCCAAACCCGCTGTAGTAGCGGGACGTTACCTGTAATTAGAAGAATTAATAATAGTAATGAAAAAAATAATTTACATAGTTCTGTTTAGTCTGTGCACTGTTAGTTGTATAACTACAAAAAAATATAATGACATTGAATACACGATTTCGCCTAAACTGGATGAAACAACTCCAGTTTTGAAAGTCAATTTCGATTATAAAAGTGATGACAAAGGTTTAATCACTTTGCGCTATGAAAATGATTCTTGGGGAGATAGAGATATTTTCAATTGTATTAACAATTTAGAAGTTGTTCCAAAACCTGAAAGCATCGATTTTGTAAAAGATAGTAGTCAAATAATTATAAAAACTGCACCTAACAGAATGCATACAATTCAGTATGAAATTAAGCAAGATTACAAAGGTTTGCCTTTGAACGAAAAACGATATAGACCTATGATGGATTCAAGCTATTTTCATTTATTGGGAATGAGGCTCTTTATTATTCCTGAACGTGTTTTTCCTTCAGATTCTGCTAAAGCGAAAATTAAAATTAATTTTTCACCAAAAGGTGTTAAAGGGTTATACCATAGTAGTTTTGGAGAGAGTTACAGCCAAACGATAGATGTTGTTAGAGAGGATTTATACGCTTCGTTCTTCATTGGAGGAGATTTTAAGAAGCATACATTCACACTTGAAAAAGACACGGTTTATTTTCTTACTAGAGGAAACTGGAAGTCGTTTAATGACCAAGAGATTTTTCAACTCTTAAAGGAAACCATTACATCCCAAAATAAATTCTGGAACGACCCACGAAGTGGTAATTTTTCGGTTTCACTTGTGCCAACTTATGAAACCTGGTATTCGGTCGGTGGTAGTGGGTTTTCGACATCTTTTATTTCATTTGCTTCCAATAATGATAAAGTTTCTTTAAACCAAATGAGATGGTTGTATAACCACGAGTTGTTGCATAAATGGATTGGGAGAACAATACTAAACGAGAATGAAGTTGAACAATATTGGTTTAGCGAAGGTTTCACGGACTACTACTCGTATAAATTACAGTTAAAAAGTGACTATTTACAGATAACAGAATATGTTGACATTCTTAACAAAGAAGTTATTATTCCACATTATCAAGATCCGGTAAAAAACATACCTAACTCTCAATTAACCTTTCAGAAATATTGGAGTGAATATGCCAAATATCAAAAACTACCTTACCGAAGAGGATTACTATATGCTTTTCTGATTGATAATCAAATTAAGAAAGCCTCTAACCACACCCAAAGTTTAGACAACCTAATGCAAGAATTTCTTGAGTTGGCATTAAAAGACAAATACTTTAGATTAAATCAGTCCGTTTTTTTGGAAAGACTAGCTAAATTCCTAAATCACCCGACCTTAGAAATAGAATTTGAAAAATACATCAACAAAGGAGAGCTAATCAACTTTGAGAATCAAATACCAGTTGGACTCTTAATTGAGTATAAGGACAATGTTCCTGTTTTCAAAATAGACCCTAACTATACAAAAGAACTTGAAATCATCCTTAAATTGTAATAACTACAGGTAACACGGGTAGCTGTTCCGCAATTCCCCGCTACCCAAAGTCTAACTAATTCTGCGCTCGCGCTCTGCGAATGTCTCTGCTGCAGTTCCAAAACGTTACCTGCTATTTTGCTATAAAGACCATTAAAAATGTTAAAAATGAACAAACTAATTATTGCGATAATTTTTCTTTTCTATGGAGTAAAAAGTTACTCTTGCGAATGTTCTGAACTCGGAACAGTAATTAAAAATTGGGAAAGTGCAAGTGATGTTTTTACAGGGAAAATTATCAAAGTTGATAGTTTACTTTATGGAAATAATGGAGCTAAAATTTATTCTTTCACAGTTAAAATTATAAAGTCTTATAAGTCAGATTTTTTTTTAGGAAGAGAATTAAGAACAATTATAAGCCAAAGTTCTGCAAGTTGTGATTATATGTTTTCACTTGGCGAAGTTTACTTAATTTATGCGAAAGAAGAAAGTCAGACTTTAGCTTGCTCAATATGTTCAAGGACGAATAGACTAAAAAATGTAGAAAAAGTAGAAATACAAACTCTTGAAAAGCTATACTCAAAATATCTATCTGACAATTCTGAAGTTCGAACAATCAGATTAGAAAATAATATTGAATATCAAATCGGTTTGGTTAAAAACTCATTTGAAGAAAAATTAAAAATGAAAGAAAAAATCATTTATGGTCTTTTGTTTCTTAATATTTTACTCGTAATAATCATTATAATAATTACATTGCGAAGAAGAAAAAAAAGCAGGTAAGACACGGTACAAACAATTTGGGTATTTGGCTTAATGGGAAAATTAGTTTTGCATTTGGAACATTTGCAAAATCCAGAGAATGATTTGATTTAGTATAAACCACCTTAATTGGATAAACAAAACTGACATTTCTAAAAATGAAAACTTAATATCATAACAAAAATCAAATTATGGCTTTATGAAGGATTCAAATTGGAATTTACTTGTATCTGTAATGAGTTTAGCTTTAAATATTTTTTATTTTTTACCAATTACGGCTTCTAACATCTTTAACTCTGGTGGTCCTTTTGGATTTGGGTTTTTAATTCTTTTTTTTACAGTTCCTTTAAATGCGCTTATGATTCCAGCAATTTTAAGTTTTACAAAAAAATACAGAAATTTTAAATTGCTTTTCTACATTAACTTTTTTGCTTTAATAACATTGATTTACGCTTTTTTAGAATTTATGTAGAATATTTAAAATAATAATATCCCTATATGCTAGTTGTAGGCAATTTTAAAGAACATTGGAATAATTTAACCAAATAAGAAACATGAGAAATGTTATATACTTAATACTCTTAATTACTGTTTTTTCATGTTCAAAAAAACAAGAGTTACCTAATGATGAAAACAACATTAATTCAACTGTTTTTTTTGATCCAATTCTATTAGGCGCCACTGGAGTTGATGCGAGTCTAAAAATAAATTCTAGATTTAGTGAGTGCGGAGAATGGGGTGGACATAATGAAAAAATAAAAATTTATTCAAAAGAAAGAAACTATAAAGACTATTTTCTAGACTATGAAAAAACTAAAATTGATTGCGACAAACGTGATAAGAATGAAGAAAATATTGAAACAGTAATCTTTCAAAAGACAATAAAATTAGATGATTCAGGAAAAAAGTCTATAACTGATTATATCAAAAGGATGATAACATCAAAAATTGAAGAAAGATTTCCTGGAAATGCTGGTAATTCATTTACTGTGATTAATTGTGATTCTACTTTAGTAATTAAAGTTTATGATTCAAATTCACGTAATCTAAAAAGTTACAATGCCCTTTTGGAAGAATTAGATTTGAAAAACGTTAAGTAAAAACTGCCTACAACAGCTACTCCGCTCCCCAAAGTCTATCTAATTCTGCACTCGCGCTCTGCGAATGTCTCCGAAGTTTCGGGATGTCAAATCCAAAAATGGGGCTTAATTTAGTCCCAAACCTGCTGTACTAAAAGAACGTTGCAGTAATTTCAAAAAAAATCGAAATTCACATTTATTACGTCCTAAATCCATATATTTGTACGTATATATATTTTGCGTTATGGATACTAAACTCACATTAAAGCTTGACCAAGAGATAATTGAAAAAGCTAAACATTATGCGTCTGAAAAAAAAATAAGCTTATCTCGAATTATAGAAAATTACCTTAATTCTTTGACTTCAGATCAAACAGATAATGACATACAAATTTCGCCGTTCGTAAAAAGTCTTTCTTCGGGAATTAAAATTCCAGCTGATTATGATTATAAAAAAGATCGTGCTGATTATTTAGAACAAAAACACAAATGAGCAGGATATTTTTAGATACCAACGTAATATTAGATTTGTTGGGAGAAAGAGTTCCTTTTTTTGATTCAATTGCTAAGGTTGCTACCTTGGCTGACCAAAAAAAGCTTACTCTAATTACCTCACCTCTTTCATTCACGACAATAGATTACGTTTTGAATAAATATGAAACATCAGAATCTGTTTTGAATAAACTTCGAAAGTTTAAAATAATCTGTGAAGTTTGTGAGGTCAATGAAGAAACAATAGATAAAGCGCTGAATTCTAGTTTTAAAGATTTTGAAGATGCTGTTCAATATTTTTCTGCTTTACAATCTAACTGCTCAATGATTATTACCAGAAACGGAAAAGACTTTAAGTACTCTACAATTCCAATTATGACCGCTGAGGAATATTTAAGTAGCATTATATAAAACGCTACTGCCAAACCGCTTGGGTTTCGTTGCGGCTGCAAGCCGAACAATGAAACCCTACTCCCCAAAATCTAACTAATTCACCAGTACCACTCCTGCTCTGAGAATTCCTCCAACTTCGCAGTATTTTAGTTTCGTTTTGTAATCCGACAAGTGTCAAATGTTTACTGCTTTCATAGAAAACACTTTTCATCATTACCTATAAATTTTTAAATTCTAAACACATACACATAAAAAGTCGAGAGACTTTTAGTAGCTTTACATATCACAAAAGATTTAAAAATACGAAATCGTGAAACTTCGAAAACTCCGCTATACTTCCAAACCGTTAGCGGTAAGCGTAAAACAATCGACATTACTAACTGGTAAACATTTTTAATTTTCAATTGTTATGAAAGTAAAATCACTTAAAATGAACATCATCTCTTCCAACTCATCTAAAAAAATGTGGCTTATGCAACTAACATTTGCATTTGCAGTATTTCTTTCCTCATGCTCAAAAGATACTGAAACACCATCCCCACCAGTTGTCACCCCTCCTTTAACAGGCACACCTGAAATCAAGATAACAACCCTGCTAAGCAATCAGGGGATTATTTGGGGTTTTGATGTACTGCCCAATGGCAACTTGCTGTTTACGCAAAAAACTGGAACAATGCAGTTGTTTGATACTACCACACAAAACAACACGATGATTACGGGTTTACCTTCTAATATTTCAGCAGCAGGACAGGGTGGATTACTCGATGTAGCCATTTCACCAGATTACGCTACAAGCCGCAATGTATTTGTAACTTATAGTATTACAGGTGGTTTTCTTTCCCTTGCAAGGTTTACATTAAATGGAAATGCAGCGACCAATTGGCAGGTGATGCTAACTACCGAATCAGCTTCTACTTGGAATGGTCATTTTGGAAGCAGAATTGCATTTGGACCTGATGGTAAATTGTATTGGAGTGTGGGAGAAGGCGGAACCGCTAGTCTTGGCGGAGCATCAAGTCCGCATCAAAATGGACAACGACTTAATACGCTTTGGGGAAAAATACATCGATTAAATCTTGATGGGACTGTCCCAAATGACAATCCTTTGCTTCCCGGACAAACTGCACGAAGCACCATTTATAGTTACGGTCATCGCAATCCTCAGGGTATGGCTTTTCAAACAAGTACCGGACGTCTTTTTGTAAATGAGCATGGGCCAAGTGGCGGCTGTGAGCTTAACCGCGTTCAGGCTGGTGAAAATTTTGGCTGGCCACTTTATAGCAATGGCATCAATTATAACGGAACTCCTATTAGCAATGGACATAATGCTGCAGGAATTGTTGCACCGCTCAAAAGTTGGACACCAGCACTTGCGCCCGCAGGTCTAACCTTTATCAATCACACTTCATACAGAGATTGGAACGGCAATATGCTAATGGGAAGCCTTGGACGCCGTCAATTAATTATGATAAGTATGGCTAATGGAGTGCCTGGCACTGAAACAATCTTACTCGAAAATATTGGCCGAATACGAAACGTAAAAATGGGACCTGCCGGTAAAATATATGTAAGCGTGGAAGACGGAGGCAGGTTACTTGAGTTAACAGCGAAATAAAATATGGTTCCGACTTCGCAGTATTTTAGTTTCGTTTTGTAATCTGTGCAAGCGCCAAAAGTCGCACGACTTTTAATAATTCAGTAACTTATTAAATTCCAAGTACATAAATAAAAATAGAAAGACTTTTAGTAGCTTTACATCTCACAAAAAGATAGATAAATGAAAAATATCCTTTTTCCTCTTGTAACTATAGTCGCTGCCTTGCTTTTCTCTTGCAGCAACAACGATAATGAACCTACAACCCCTACAAAAGCAGCTATTTCGGGTTCGGTCATTCTTTATGATGAAGGAACAACCTTATTGGACAAATCGAATATGAATGTAAAGGTCGTTGGAACAACTCCTTTGATTCAAACTAACACTAACGCTGAGGGAAAATTTACGCTTCCCGAAGTGCCTTTTGGTACCTACACTCTAGAATACTCGAAAACGGGATTTGGAAGTTATAAAAAAATTGGAGTGGTACACGGAACCAACGGACAAGCCACTGCCATTAGTACTATTCCCTCCTTAGGGCAACTGTCTACTACTACCGTAACGAACGTAACGGCTGCTGTTTTGAACAATCAAGTGAAGTTATCTATTACTACAAACCCAGCAGGAAATACAGCCAACCGTCGCTATGTGCGTTACTTTTTGTCCACCAATACTCAAGTAAGTAACACCAATTACACTTATTTTTCTGCTGTTTTTGTGTCACAAATCAATCCTTTTGAAAAAACCATTACCCAAACCGAATTACTTTCAGCCGGTTTTGCATCCGGTCAACAAGTGTATGTGAGAGCCTACGGAGATTCCTTTTGGGACAATGCCTATGATGACCCAGCCATAAGTAAAAGAATATTTCCAAATCTAAATGGTACTACTGTAGCCGCCACTTCATTTGTGGTTCCGTAAACCAGTTCCACAAAGATTAACCAATTTGTCGCTCACACTGTGCGAATGTATTCACAGTAGTTCTAGAACATGGCTATAATTGTAAAAAAATGACCGAAATAGTACAATCAACCATAGAAGACAACGAAATTTTGACTGAAATCACTATGAAGTCAAAAGCATATTGGGGATATTCAGGCGAGCAAATGAAAAATTGGTCTGAATTGCTGACAATAACAAAAAACTACATTGAAACTAATAATGTCTTCAAATTATTAGTTGACGATTTGACCGTTGGATATTATTCTTACTTCTATTTGAATGAGAAAGAGGTGCAACTGGATAACTTATTTGTTTTGCCGAACTACATTGGAACTGGACTTGGAAAACTTCTTATGAATGATTTTTTGAATAGAATTAAAAATACGGAAAGAAAAAAAATAATAGTAGACTCCGAACCAAACGTAGAAAATTTTTACGAATTATTTGGATTTATTACAATTGGACAAATGGATACTGCCATTAAAGACAGATATTTACCAATTATGGAACTAAAAATATGACCAAAATAAAACCACTACCACTACCAGAAGTTGCACCCAATAGTTGAAATCGATAACATATCAATCCCTAAGCGGAAGAAAACCCTTTAGATCTAAGGTCTTAATCACACTTCTTAATAAAAAATTGTTATCAAATCTAATGACATATTTTCGTCCTCCATCAACTTCTGGAATTAACAACTTTTTATCAATCAATCTTTTTATTTGACGAGATATTTCGGCGCTCACTTTTCCTGAAAAAATACCCTTCAAATCAGAAGCTTGTATTACTTGGAGTTCAATCACTTTTTTAAGAATTTTAGCTTCAACATCTGTAATATATTTGCGCTCCAAAGAATGCACTATTGAAGGGAATAAAATCTCTTTTTTCAAATAATCATAATCACTTAACTTATCAATCTTTTCTATTTCTTCCTTTAATCCAAGTAGCACATATTCACACCATTCTAAAATTCCCTCATCAGTTCCTAAATCAGCTCTTGATAGTTTTTCATAATAATCATTTCTATTACTACAAAAAACTGCCGTTGGATTTATGATTCTTCCAACATTAACATTAAAGCCCGTTTTTACTAACATCGCATACGTAAATAGACGAACCGTTCTCCCATTTCCATTACCAAATGGGTGAATCCATACAAATCTATGGTGTGCAATTGCTGCTTTTAATATATCATATTTTGGACTGTCTTTTCTTTCAATGAAATCCAATAATTCACGCATATAATCATTTACAACTAAATAATCAGGCGGTAAATGATTCGAATTATTAATTTTTAAATTAATTCCTCTATACGAACCTGGTGTTGCATCTCCTTCTCCATTAGGCGGAGGCAATAATCCCTCCACAATCATCTTATGCAACTCACTTAAAAACATTTTGTTTATAGGATACTCAAGTATAGTGTTTTCAATAAACTCCATTGCTTTCTCTATATTCTGAATTTCCTTAATACCTGAAGATACTTGCTTATTATCCTCCAATTTAGTTTCAATATATTCAGCAATGGTAGTATTATTGCCTTCAATTCTTGCCGAACCAATACTTTCTAAAGTATGAAAAATATGCTTTAATTGAAAAAACACTTTTGGATGCGTAGAACCGCCTAATGTTCTTTTTCTCAAATAATCTAATTCGATAATTAAGTCCGTTAATGAAGAATTAAAAGAAGGCTCTATTAATTTCAACTCATAATTCACAAATTTAGGTTCCATCATCTACATTCATTTAAAAAAAATATTTAACAACTACTAAAATAACATTTAACACTTTTAAACAAAAAACATTGAATATCAATACAATACAAATGTATTTTAAAATTAAATAATTAACAACTACAAATAAATTATTATACAATTAAAACAAAAACAATTAAATTTTTACCCCGAATTGAGTATATTCATCACCACTATCTTCATAAATTCAAAACTCATCCACATAAATAATCATAAGAGTAGAAATCGAAAAACTATAAACATTTGTTATCGTTTTTAAACCCCTAGCTGAGAGAACTTTGTAGTATCATTTAAATAAAAATGTAATGACAAACAAACTTTTCACATCGATGCTATTGCTGTTTAGCATAACTCCAACAATCTTAGCACAAGTTGTTCTGACAGCTCCTGAAGAAAACGCTATACAATCTATTAAAACTAGGAAGTACGACCCATCTACCAATCTTGTAGTATGGCCAGAAGAATTTAATCCTTCAAAAGCCAAATGGTATGTTTACAACCAAATTGAAATCAATGCCAAACCAGAGGTTGTTTGGGATATTTTAATCGATGCCAAAAAATGGCACACCTTTTATAGAGGAGTACAAAGTCCAGTGGAATTTGCAGATACTACTGCAACAACTTTGAGAAGTGGGTTGACCTTTTCATTGCACACTATGGGCTTACATCTTGTACCTGTGATGAAAGAGTTTGTAGCTAATGAAAGAATGGCTTGGGTAGTCCGCAGAGGAAATCTAACGGCCTATCACGCGTGGGTAATTGTACCTACAGCCAATGGTTGCAAACTTATAACTCCAGAAGCTCAAAATGGTTTTCTGACTTTTATGCAAAAAGTATTTCAGCCTAATAAACTACTAGATCTTCACGAACATTGGCTTGAAGTAATAAAAGCAAGAGCAGAAAAATTAACCCCACAACTAAACGAAATTGAAAAAACTAAAATGAAGGCTATTTTGAATTCATCTTTACTGAAATTTAATAGCTCAGTAAATAATTTATCCGAAGCACAATTAAATTTTAGACCAGTACCAGACAAATGGACAATCGCTGAATGTATAGAACATAGTACATTAGCAGAGTTAGCCTTCCCAAAAATTTTGGAAAGAGAAATGCAAAAACCAACCAACCCCGATTTGAGAAGCAAAATCCGAATCCAAGATGATGAAATCCAACCCAAAATGACAAGTAAAAAATGGAAAGCTAAAAGTCCTGAAATATTTAAGCCTTCCAATAAATTTACCTCAACAAAAGAGGCCATCACTGCCTTTCAAACTCAACGAAACCAAACAATCTTATATATTCAAACAACAAAAGATGATTTAAGAAATCGCTATTGGAAACATCCTCTAACCGGTAAAATTGACTTATACCAAACATTATTACTTATGTCGGCTCATTTAGAAAGGCATACAGAGCAAATAGAAAACATTAAATCATTTGTTGGATTCCCTAAAAATTAATTTAAATGAAAGAATACATCTTAATCACAGGGGCAAGCACTGGAATTGGCTACGAAATGTCAAAACAAATAGCTGCCAAAAATTACAATCTAATTTTAGTAGCAAGAAGCGAGGACAAATTGAGGGAATTGAAAACAGCATTAATTAATCAATTCAAAATTGAAGTTGAATATTTATTATTTGACTTATCAGAGCCTAACGCAGCACAAGATTTATATACTGAAGTAAAAGAAAAAAACTATTTGGTTACTGGTTTGATTAATAATGCTGGCTTTGGAGATTATGGCGATTTTATAGCAATGCCCTTGAAGAAAGATGAAGAAATGATTGCTGTTAATATTACCGCTTTAGTTGGACTAACGAAGTTATTTGGGGCTGATATGATAAAAGCAGGAAAAGGCAGAATTATGAATGTTGCTTCGTTACTTTCATTTCTTCCATTCCCTTACTATTCCGTTTATTCAGCAACCAAAAGTTTTGTATTGGCTTTTACAGAAACCGTTTCAGCTGAATTGCAAGGGACAGGTGTGACCGTAACAGCGCTTTGCCCTGGAACCGTTGAAACACCATTTCATACAGATGCTATGCGTAAAACAAAGGCAATGAGCGCCAACAAACCAATGCCGGTAGCTGTTGTAGCAAAAGCAGGAGTCGCTTTATTTTTGAATGGGAAAGACAAAAAGATAGTCGGTTTTATGAATTGGTTTTTAAGCAATCTTCCAAGAGTAACCCCAGACAAATTGATGATGAAAATTAAAAAGAACTTAGCAAGCATAAAAAAACAATAGACACAAGCTTTACCAAACAAGGTATTGCAAAAGCAAGACTAATTAATTCTATTGAACTTTTTGTTAAATTTGAACAGAAAAAAATTCAAATTCTCACACGGAGAGCAACCTAATCCTTATGAGAGGATAATCTAGCTTTAATTCCAGAACTTTGGTGGCAATTTCTAGAAACGAAACACATAACCAACCTTAAAATAAAAATGAAAGAAGCAGACAAATTATATTTATTTTTTAGCAATGAATTTCCTTTTAATAAAGAAGGTTTAGAAGAATTTGTAAATACTTTTATTCTTAAATCATACAAAAAAGGGGAAATCATTTTAGAAAATGGAAATATAGAAAATGAACTTCGTTTTTTAGATCAAGGAATCATTCGAGAATATTATGCAACCTCTAACAAAGAAAAAAACATCAATTTTTTTACAAATGCAGGTTTTATAACAGATTTTTCTTCATTTACCCATTCTACCGCTACAAAAAAATACCAAGAATGTCTAACTGATGTAGATTTGAGGGTTTTATCAAAAGATATATTTTCGACTTTTACCAATCAATATAATTGTGGTAAGTTGTTTGTTGAAACAATTTTTCAACGAATTGTTGTCAATAAAGAAACCGAAGAATTTAATCATTTTGTAAATACCGCTGAAGAGTTATATCTCGATATTATGAAGACAAAACCTGATTGGTTAATACAAATCCCACAATATCATATCGCTTCGTATTTGGGAATTACACCCGAAACTTTAAGTAGAATTAGAAAAAAAATTTGATTTCTTGATTTGAATCAATGGAATCTATTTTAATAATAAGCAACTTTGAACTTTCAATTTAAAAATAAAAACAATGAAAGTACATCATTTGCGAAACGCCACTTTGGTCATAGAAACTGGTGATAAAGTAATTTTGGTTGACCCAATGCTAGGAAAAAAAGGAA
The DNA here is from genome assembly GCA_963513565.1 of uncultured Flavobacterium sp. Lineage (GTDB taxonomy): Bacteria > Bacteroidota > Bacteroidia > Flavobacteriales > Flavobacteriaceae > Flavobacterium. Next base: position 301,190 of record CAUPRE010000001.1, read on the forward strand.
CAGCTGGACCCACTTTTACATTGTTCCGTTTCAAACCACAACGAAATCCAATTGTAGATTTACCAAATAATGCAATGAATATCGTTGAAAAAACGACTCATTGTTTAATCACTCACCTCCACCCCGACCATTTAGACAAGGAAGCAGAGGATTTTCTTCGCCAAAATCAAATTCCTGTTATTTGTAGTGTGAAAGACGAGGCCACATTAAGAAAAAAAGGATTAAACGTATCACAAACTGTTGAATATTGGAAAGAAAGTCCTTTTTTAGGTGGAAAAATTCAAGGTATTCCAGCAGTACACGGTTACGGATTTGTAGCAAAACCGATGGGAAATGTAATGGGATTTTACATAGAATTACCTAATGAAAAATCTTTTTATTTAAGTGCTGACACCATTTATACTGATGACGTACATAAAGTTTTGACACAATTGAAACCTGAAATTTCAGTTGTGGCTTGTGGAACGGCTCAATTAGATATTTTTCAACCTTTATTAATGCGAATGGATGATGTTTTAAAATTCGTAAAAAACGCACCAAATCAAGTAATTGCAAATCATCTAGAAGCTGTAAATCATTGCCCGACGACACGACAACAATTAAAAGTAGAAGTTTCAAAAATTGGACTTTCTGACAAGGTTTTTATTCCAAATGATGGAGAAAGTAAAGTCTTTTAATAAACTAAGTACAAATGATTTTATAGAAAAACAGCCAGTAAATCAATGTCATATTTTTTATATCATCAATGATTTGAAAGGGATTTAAAATTCTACACTTGTAATTGCTAACTTTGCAAAGCAGCAAAATATAAATACGAATTATAGAATTAAAGCTTAAAACAAGTACTATGTTTAAGAAAAATCAACTGTTGGAATACTTAAAACAATACAATTTATTTACAGATAGTGAAATAAATGAATTTATAAGTTTAGCCACTATTTCTACCATAAAAAAAGGAGATTTTTTCATTAAACAAGATGAAATCTGTACCACACTTTCCTTTGTGAATTTTGGCATTTTCCGTTCGTTCTATTATTCTAATAATGACGAAGAAATAACCTATTGTTTTACCTTTCCCAATACGTTATTAGTGGCTTATTCTTCATTTATTACACAGAATAAATCAGAAGAAAATTTACAAGCTTTAACCGATTCTGAAATTATTTCAATTTCAAAAAAAGAATTAGAAAACCTTGCGGAATCAAACAATAAATGGTTGAATTTTTTAAAAATAATTGCTGAAAAAGAATATGTTGAACTCGAAAAATGGATATTTAATCATCAAAAATCCAACGCCCAAAAACGATATGTAGATTTGATAAACAACTATCCACAATTTGTGCAACAAATTCCACTTCACTACATAGCTTCCTATCTTGGAATTACTCAAAGACATTTAAGTAGAATAAGAGCATCGATTTAATTTTTAGACAAATGTCCTACGTGCTTAGTAGGGCAGGAGTGTAATTTTGCACTTCAAATTAAAAATAATTAAATAGATGAAAACAGTAATTTTAATAGGTGCTAATGGGAAAATGGGAAAAGCAGCACTTACAGGTTTAGGAAAACACAAAGTGCTTACAGCTGGTCGTTCAAAAGACGGTTGCGACTACCAAGTTGACATTACCAGTGAAGAATCTTTGAGAAAATTATTCAAGGAGGTAGGTCACTTTGATGCAGTTGTGAATACAGTTGGCGTATGTGAATATGCAACCTTCGAGGAAATGACTGAAGCGCAATGGATGACTACAGTAATGAGTAAAATGATGGGGCAAATCAATATTGTTAGAATAGGTCAGGAATACATTGCTGATAAAGGTTCCTTTACGCTTATTACAGGTATACTAAATTTAAAGCCTATTCCTTTTGCTATTGCAGATGCAACTACAAGTGGTGCCATTGATACCTTTGTAAAATGTGTAGCCTTCGAAATGCCAAGAGGTATTCGTGTAAATTCAGTAAATCCAACAGTTTTAGCGGAGGCTTGGGATGTTTACGGCGATATGATGCCAGGATTTCAACCTGTACCAAGTGCATTGGTTGGTAAAGCGTTTGAACGCTCGGTTGATGGATTTATTACTGGTCAAGTGATACTTGTTGATGCATAATTAACAAAAATTACAGCATATAGTCTTTTCAAAAAAGAAATTGACTATATGCTGTTTATTATAAAAGAAAAAGAATATCAAAAATGAACTTTCAAATACAAAATAGCAACAGTAACGACACCGACGAAATTTTCCGTTTATACAAAATCGCTACCGATTTCCAGAAGACGAGATTTACCAACCATTGGCCACAATTTGATAGAAAACTTATTGAAACTGAAATTTCAGAAAACAGACAATGGAAAATAGTTGCTGATGGTAAAATTGCTTGTGTTTGGGCGACAACTTTTAATGATCCTCAAATTTGGGAGGAACGAAACGAAAATCCAGCTGTTTATATTCACCGTATTGCAACAAATCCTGATTTTCGAGGACAAAATTTAGTGGGTAAAATTATAGAATGGGCAAAAATTTATGCCATTGAAAATCAAAAACAATTCATTAGAATGGATACAGTTGGCGATAATTCAGGGTTAATTAATCACTACACAAAATGTGGCTTTGAGTTTTTAGGTTTACTGAAACTTAAAAACACTGAAGGACTTCCAGCACATTATGACAACGCAACAGTAAGTTTATTTCAAATTGAAGTAAACTATAAATAAGAAAATAAATTCCCCCGCACCTCAAGTTCTAATTAATTCCTCACTCCAGCTCTACGAATGTCTCCGACTTCGCAGTAGTTTTGTTTCGTTTTGTAATCCGTGTAAGAGTCAACTGCCTCACGACTTGTATCCATGTAGGTTGTGGGATACGTTTTTAATATTTCCCTATAACTTTTTAAATTCTAGACATATACACATAAAAATACAGGAGACTTTTATTAGATTTACAAAGTCAAAAACGTTTTAAAAAATACTAAGGCGGGGACTTTTTAAGAAGTTTTCACCCTAAAGACCACCCAATAATGACAACCTATCATCTATTAAATGGAGACTGTTTGGCTGAACAATTGAGACAAACCAACATCAATCAAGACTTTATAATTTGCAGAGAATGTTTGATTGTAGGGCCTTTCGCTGCCGATAGCCTTGATGCCTTTTGGAATGTTCGAGCTCAATTTATTGCTGGTACTTATCAAGAATCGGCCGAAAAGTATTTTGATAAAACAGTCCGTGAATTAAACAAACTGAACAACTTGCCGGAGCAGTCCGAAATTTGCCTTTGGTTTGAAAATGATTTATTTTGTCAAGTCAATATGTGGTTTGTGCTCTCCTTACTTTCCAAGTATCCCTCTTTTAAAGTCTTCAGAGTGTTTCCCGTCATAGCAAACAAAGCGGATATATGGAAAGGTTTTGCCGAATCCACTCCCGAAACACTTGAACAAGCCTATCATTCAAAAATTCAATTTTCACCTGATGATATCAAATTGGGGAAAAAACTATGGTCTGCGTATCAAAATAATGACTTAGATAAACTTACTACATTAGCCAAAACTACATCAGACTGTTTTGAGTACCTAGAAGAGGTTTGCAAAGCTCACAGTGACCGATTTCCATTAAACCAATCCTTAGGCAGACCCGAAAAAGTGGTACAAGAAATACTTGACACACAATCAAGAGATTTTCAACTTGTTTTTTCGGAATTTGCAAAAAGAGAAGGAATTTATGGCTTTGGAGATATTCAAATTAAGAGTATGTATGACCAATTGATTCAATAGTGTTTACGCTAAGAAGCACTTTCATTTTTTGACAATACACTAAATCATTCCAAAACAAAAGTGTTTTAGCCTCCAAACAAAAAACAGAACAGCCCCTATTTTCGGGGCTGTTCTGTTTTTACTAATCTCTTGACTTTACTAATAGCTGGTATTTTTTATTAATTGAAAAGTGTGAATCATATAACTCTTTTGATTTTTTTTATAATGCTTGCCAGAGTTAGGTGCTGCAACTTTGTAGCATAAATATTTATAACTAAATAAAAACCCTCAATATAACTGTTATAAAAAATCTAACTAAAAAAATACAACATGAGTTTTATAAAATCAAAATCATCAGGTACCAGTACCTCCGTAAAAATTTTTTATCAGGAGTATGGCAAAGGTAAGCCCGTAGTATTTATTCATGGTTGGCCACTAAACCACGAAATGTGGGAATACCAGTTAGCAGAACTTCCAAAACATAACCTTCATTGTATTGCTTATGACCGCAGAGGATTTGGTAAATCAGACAGACCTTGGGAAGGTTACGATTACACTACTCTTGCCGATGATTTGAATGAATTAATTACTCAACTACATTTATCGGAAGTCACCCTTGTGGGCTTTTCAATGGGCGGTGGAGAAATTGCCAGCTATATCGGAAAGTATGGCACTGCTAAAATTGAAAAAGTTGTCTTTATTAGTTCTGTAACACCATTCAGGCTAAAAACAGAAGACAACCCAGATGGAACGGATAAGCAAACTTTTGATGATACTATTCATAAAATTGAAAAAGACCGTCCTGCATTTCTTATAGAGTTTGGCAAAAAATTTTACGGAGTTGAAGAAAAAAAGCAAACCGTTAGCCAAGCCATGTTAGACTGGAATCAGAACTTATGCTTAATGAGTTCGGCAAAGGCAACGGTTGATTGTGTGCGTTCATTTTCTGAAACAGACTTTAGGGAGGATATTAAAAAAATCACGGTTCCTGTTTTAATTATTCATGGTGATGCGGATAAAACTGTTCCTATTGAAGCATCAGCAGACAAAACTGCAGCTATGCTTCCACATGCAAAATACATGGTGTATAAGGATGCTCCACATGGTTTATTCATAACCGAAAAAGAAAAATTAAATGCCGACTTAATCCATTTCATCACAGAAGATATTTCCGAATTTGAATCTTAAGCAAAAGACACATCACTATCAATCAACTTATAAAGCTAAAAATCAAAAAGAATTTCAAATCAATCAATTATTTAAAATAATAACTTAACACTCATATAAAATGGAAAACGAAAAAATAATTGAAGTATTAAACACACTCATCACTATCAACAACGATAGAATTGAAGGTTACGAAACAGCAGCCAAAGAAACAGAAGAGCAAGATTTAAAAACCTTATTTGCACGGTTCGCAGCTACAAGCCTAAAATGTATAACAGAATTAAAAATTGAAGTGAACAAATTAGGTGGTACTCCGGCCGAAGGAACAATGGTATCAGGGAAATTCTTTCGTGTTTGGATGGATATAAAAGCAGCTCTCACAGGCAAAGACCGTAAAGTAATTCTCAACTCTTGCGAATATGGTGAAGACATGGCAAAAAGCACTTATGAAAAAGCATTGAAAAATGATGCAGAAAATTTAAGTGCGGAACAACAAGCCATGATTAAAGCACAACACAGTTTGCTTGTAGCTGACCACGACCATGTAAAATCTATGCGAGATTTAGTAATGGCCGAGAAATAAAAACCAAGTAACAAAGCATAGGCATAAAATTTAATTTATGCCTATGCTTCAATATAAAACGAATAATGAAAAAGAAAAAAAGTAGTACTAAACAAAAAAAAGTAGCGAAAGTGATGCATGAATTTAAAGAAGGCACATTGCATTCTGGCAAAACTGAGACGATTGTAACCAATCCAAAACAAGCAATTGCCATTGCACTGAGTGAGGCTGAAAAACTTAAAAAATAAACCATTATGTGGAAAGAAGAAAACAATCAGCTGCAACGCAGCTTTGAATTTAAGGATTTTGTAGAAGCTTTTGCGTTTATGACAAAGGTTGCTTTTGCCGCTGAAAAAATGGGACATCATCCTAATTGGAGTAATGTTTATAACAAAGTAGATATAAAACTATTTACACACGAAGCGGAAGATAAGATCACAGAAAAAGATGTACAACTTTCAAAAGAAATAGATAGAATTTTCAAAAAATAAAAATTATGAGACAGATTACTATCATTTCCTCCAGCGTTAGAGAAGGACGAAAAAGCCATAACGTTTCGCTTTATTTTCAAAATTATCTTATTGAAAATAAGCTGGCAACAACATCGATAATTGATTTGAAAGAATACAACTTCCCTATCTTTGAAGGCACTTTAAAAACACTGATTGATCCTGCTGAAAATGTTCTTGAATTTGCAACTAGGATTAAATCATCCGATGGAATTATCATCGTTACGCCAGAATACAACGGAAGCTATCCTGCAAGTTTAAAGAATGCTATTGACCTGCTTTATGAAGAATGGAAACACAAACCGATTGCGATAGTTACCGTTTCAAGCGGACCGTTTGGCGGCAACCAAGCTTTGGTAGCACTACAGTTTACTCTTTGGAAAATGATGGCTTGGACAATTCCAGCAATGTTTTCTGTACCATTGGTAGACAAAGCGTATGACGAAAATGGAAAAGCGATGGACAAACTTAATTCTGATAAACTGGCTGCCATTTTTATTAAAGAACTACTTTGGTGTATTGAAGCCGATAGAGCACCTCAACATCAACAAAGTTTATGAGTATTTCACTTGAAAAATTCGGTTGCACTTCGCGAATATCTCTCTACTTCTAGCCAAAGTTTAGTAACAACTTTGTCAATTGACAACATTGCAAATATTACACGCCTGCCATTTTAAAAGCCACCACAAAAGCGATTACCGAAGCCACAATCCCAAACATAAACAGATTATAAGCCACACGAAGCAAGCGGTATTTGCGCTCCAAAACAATGCCCAAAAAGTATAAATCTTTGATCATAGTGTTGTAAATATAATCACGGTCTTTGATCATTTCGTTCATTGCCCATTGGTATTCGTCGAGAGGCATTTTATAAAAATTACCAAAAAACAAGAGGTTCACTTTTTGCTCTTCGATGTCTTTTCGGGAGAAAAAGCCTTTGGTTACTTTGGGACGCGTGGAAAGAATCGCAAAAATAATCGTCGTTACACTAGAGACAATCATAAAAAAAGTCGGCATCATTAAATGCGCGTATTTTGGATTGTCCAACTTCGGAATAATCGTAGACAAAGCAATCGAAATGATAATGGCATTTACGGATAACAAGATATTCGCTTTACTATCTGCAATGCCACTCAAGCGGGTGTGATTGCCTAGCGTGACTCTGAAAACCGTATCAATTCCACGATCTGGTTTATCGGGTTTGTCTTCTTTAGTAGTATTGGCTTTCTTTTTTTCTTTTTTGCCTTTTTTATCTTCTTTGGTATTTATTATTTTTTGCAAAGCGATACAGTTTTTATCTTTTAAAGGTTGCCAATTCGTCTTGGCATAATCCGTATAAAATTGGTGGTTGTTGACCATAAAATCAAAATTAATCAAAGCCCATTCTTTGTCGGTATATTTCACCTTTTCAGTTTTTTCCCATTCCTTGCGGAGTCCTTCGCAACTGAACAAATAATCTGCTCCAAAAAGATGGTAGTAATCGGCATCTTTAATTATTTTTTCCAAAAGCATCTGAGGAACATACGTTTTTTCGGTGGCCGCAATCAACTGACAGACTTGCGTAATAAATGCATTAGAAGCACCTTGCTCTGTCAAAAAAGTGGTTACCAAATCACAGCTACATAATTCATGGTTGCTACAACCCGTAATAAATCCGGTATCATGAAACCAAGCGGCAATAAGTAAGGCCTCACGGTCTTCACCTTCTACTTTTTCCTCTTGACACAAAGTAGTTACAGCTGCTACAACGCCTTTCGTATGCGTTAAATTGTGATAGGTATATTCGCTAGAAAGCTTATCTTTGAGCAAAGTAGTGACAAAATCTTGAGCTTTAGAAATCAGGATCATAAACAAATTTTTATACGACTAAATTATGGAATTGTTTTGGGATTATCGTTTTAAAGCTATTAAAACTAGAATTACCCTTCTTATCTTTATACTATTGCTTCAATCTTGTGCAACACATCAGACACAATTTGGAAAAGAAGCAACAAAAACAAGGACTACTAACGGCATTGATACCACAAAAATTGCCCACACTTTTTATTTAATTGGCGATGCCGGCAATGCCGACTTACCATTACCCCAACAAACGCTTGAGCTCTTGAGTCAAAAGTTAGCTTCGGCAAACAAAAATAGCACTTTATTGTTTTTGGGAGATAATATTTATCCCAAAGGAATGCCCAGCGACAAAGAACCTGAAGCTAAGGCCTTGGCCGAAACCAAATTGAATACACAACTGGCTTTGGCTAAAAACTTCAAAGGACAAACAATATTCATTCCTGGAAATCACGATTGGTACAGCGGCATCAAGGGATTAGAACGTCAAGCGCAATACATCACCACGAAATTAAATGATAAAAAAAGCTTTCTTCCACAAAAAAACTGTGCCATCGAAAGTGTAAAAATCAACAGCAACCTAACAATGATTGTCGTGGACAGCCAATGGTTCCTTGAAGATTGGAATCAACACCCCACCATCAACGAGTTTTGTGACATCAAAACCAGAGAAGATTTTTTCGAAGAACTTGAAGACCTTTTAAACAAAAACAGGGACAAAAAAGTAGTGTTGGCCCTCCACCATCCTTTGCAAACTAATGGGTCGCACGGCGGGCAATTTTCGCTAGAAAAACAACTTTTCCCTTTGGAACAAAAAATTCCATTGCCTGTAATTGGGTCCGTTATCAATTTACTGCGCAAAACATCAGGAATAAGTCCACAAGATATTCAAAACAAACAGTACACCATCTTGACGAAGCGCATCAAAACTCTATTACAAGCCCACAATAATGTAGTAGTAGTTTCGGGACACGACCATAATTTACAGTATATTGACCACGACAACATCAAACAAATCATCAGTGGTGCTGGCTCAAAATCTGAAGCTGCGAGAGCCATTTTTCCAAATGATTTCTCCTATGGTGGTAATGGTTACGCCACGCTTTCTGTTTACAAAAATGGTCGTATCACAGCTTCTTTTTTCGGAAATGAAAAAGGAAGCGAACAACTTTTATTCGAAACCACCCTTTTCGATTCAGATGAAAAAAATGCTGTTGTAGCACCTAAAAATTTCCCAAAAACAACTACTGCTTCGATTTACACCCAAAAGCAAACCCGAAAAAAAGGTTTTTATAAGTTCCTTTTTGGCACGCATTACAGAAAAGTATACAGCACCAAAATTGCCGTTCCTACTGTCACTCTCGACACCCTTTATGGTGGTTTGCAACCCAAAAGAGCGGGTGGCGGACATCAATCCAATTCCCTGCAATTGGTAGACAAAGATGGAAAAGAATACGTAATGCGCGCCTTAAAGAAAAGTGCCACACGTTTTCTGCAAGCGGTAGCCTTCAAAGACCAATACGTGGTTACTGATTTTGAAGACACCTATGCTGAAGATTTCTTGTTTGACTTTTACACCACATCGCATCCTTATACGCCTTTTGCGGTGGGTAATCTTGCGGACAAAATTGGCGTCTATCACACCAATCCAAAATTGGTCTACATCCCGAAACACAATGCTTTGAAAGAATTCAATGCCAATTTTGGTAACGAACTGTATATGGTGGAAGAAAGACCAAGTGATAGCCAAGTTGACAATGAGTTGTTCGACAATCCCGATAAAATCATTGCTACCAATGAGTTGCTTAGCAATTTACACAAAGACGAAAAATACCAAGTCGATGAAAAAGCCTATATCAGAGCGCGATTGTTTGATATGCTTATTGGAGATTGGGACCGTCATAGTGACCAATGGCGCTGGAGTGCTTTCAAAGAGGGGAAAAATGTTATTTATAAACCGATTCCAAAAGACAGAGACCAAGCTTTTAGTAAGTACGATGGAGCGTTGCTTTCGTTATTAATGAATATGCCTGCTTTGCGCCATATGCAAACGTTCAACTCGTCTATTCGCAATGTAAAATGGCTCAATAGAGAGCCTTATCCGTTGGATTTAGCTTTATTAAGAACTGCTACAAAGGAAGATTGGATTGAAGAAGCCAAATACATTCAAAACCATTTGTCTGATAAAGAAATAGAAGAAGGTTTTGCATCAATTCCAAATGAAATAAAAGGAGCCACTATCAACGACATCATTCAAAAATTAAAAGTCCGAATGCGAGACTTACCGAATTATGCCAAAGCGTATTATGAAGTGCTTCAAAAAACGGTAGTAATCGTCGGAACCAACAAAAAAGAGCAATTTTCCATTTCGTTTCCTTCAAAAAACGAAGTAGAAGTGGTAGTCTCTCGTCTTAAAAAAGAAGGACCCGAATCGTGGTACACCAAACGATTTGATGCTAAAATCACCAAAACAATTTGGATTTACGGCTTAGATGATGATGATGTATTTGAAGTTAAAGGCAAAAACAAGTCTGGAATTTTACTACGCCTTTTGGGTGGGCAAAATAACGATAGCTACACCGTAACACACGGCAAAAATATTATGGTTTATGATTTTAAATCGAAACCTAATACATATAATTTGGATGGAAAAACCAAAAAAGTAATCACAGATGATTACGACACCCAGTATTACAATTATGAAAAACCCAAATACAATGCGGTTTCTGGACTTCCTTTTGGTGGATACAATCCAGATGATGGCGTAAAATTGGGGTTGATTGCTAACTATACGGTGAATCGTTTTAAGCAAAATCCTTTTACACAAAAACACATACTAAAAGCCAACTACTTTTTTGCGACAAGCGGTTTCGAACTTTTGTACAACGCTCATTTTCCAAAGGCTTTGGGCAATTGGGATTTGGATGTAGCTTCCAAGTATACGAGCCCTAATTTTACAATCAATTTCTTTGGTTATGGGAACGAAACCAACAACAACGACGAAACGTTTGGAATGGATTATAACCGAGTGCGTCTAAGAACATTATCCGTTACTCCTACGCTAAAAAAAATAGGAAGAATGGGCAGTGAATGGAACTTTGCAGCACTAATAGAACGCATTACCGTTGAAGAAAGCACAAACCGTTTTATCAATACACTTGGTGTGGTTAATCCAGAGGTTTTTGAAAGACAAAAATTTGCAGGTGCCAGTGCCTCCTATTCTTTTGAAAACTACGATTTGCCTGCTTTTCCAAGTATGGGATTTGGTTTTTCGATAAAAGGAACTTGGAAAATGAATTTAGAAGAGCTCAACCGAAACTTCACGGCTTTGGAAACCAAAATTAACCTCAACCATCGCTTAGATAAAAAAGGGAAACTAGTACTGGCTACAATTTTAAAATCAAAGATACTTTTTAATGACCACTACGAATTCTATCAAGGCGCCACATTAGGAGGAGATTATGACCTTAGAGGTTTTAGAAATGAACGCTTTTTAGGAAAACGTTCCTTCTATCAAAGCAGTGATATTCGTTGGCAATTGGGGAAAATCAAAAAAAGCTTGTTACCGCTTTCTTATGGTCTTCTTGGCGGATTCGATTATGGCCGTGTTTGGCTCCCTAGTGAAAGTTCCAGCAAATGGCACCAAGCCTTTGGCGGCGGCCTTTGGCTAAACGGATTGAATGTGCTAACTGCTAGAATTACTTATTTCAAAAGTAGGGATGAAGAAGCGAGACTTTCTATAGGATTAGGGTTTGGATTTTAATTGGCGTAACGAAGTCAAATACATTTTTGATTTTCCTTTTTTCTCGGCTTCATCAGCGATTAGAAGTTGATTATTGTCGATAAAAGCAATGGATTCTTTTTGCGAAAAATGATCTAAACCAAAAAGGGTTTTCGTTCCGTTTAGTACCGTTCCTCCTTTGAAACCAGATAACAAAAACACTTTGTCGTGGCAAAGCAGTACGATTTTGCTTTTATCGGGACTTAATGCCGCTCCAGTGATTTGGCAACTGTTGTACGTATCGCACGTTTTAATTTTTCCAATTAATTGTGCTTGCTGTGCTCCAGCCGCATTTCTGATTTTATAGATTAAAGAAGTACCGTCAAAATTTTTGCTCCTGTTTTTGGTAAACAAATAAAAATAGCCTTGCCATTCAATAAACGCTTCGGTATCGAAAAGTAGTGCCGATTTTTTGGGTGGAAATTCTTTTTGTTCAGGAAACGAAAAGGAAATTTTATAGTCCGCTTTTGCAGAAGATGCATTGAGTTTTGAAGATGCAATTTTGTAAATACATAAATCACGACGGGTATTGTCATTGTTCCCAAAATCGCCAATATACACATTGCCTTGCGCATCTTTGGTCAACTCTTCCCAATCAACATTGGAGGCATTGGAGATGGTGCACGTCTTTTTGAGGTCACCCGAATTCGCATCTAAACCAAAGAGCACGTTATCATTACCGCTATCTTCTAATCCCCAAATCATTTTGGTTTGAGGCATATATACCATTCCCGAAATTTCCTTTATTTTTTTTGGTAATTCAAATTGTACGGTCAAAACACTGCTATCACTTTGACAAGCCAAACATACAATCCCCATCAAAACTATAATTCCCTTTTTCATAATTAAGTCTTTAATATGGGCTCAAGTTAAGAAAGATTACTAAAAAAGAGGCTTATGTAACCTCTTTTAAAATGATATTAGTTATGACATTTACTTTTTTATAAACTTCCAAGTGGTGCCATTTACACCTATTTTGAGCGTACATAAATACAATCCTTTGGGTAAAGTAGATAAATTGAGAGCTATTTTCTCTGCAGCATTCACTTTTTTAGACCATAAAAAAACTTGGGCACCTGAAGTTGAAAACACTTCAATGTTGGCCAAGCCTTCCATACTTTCAGGTAATTCGACCGTTAGCATTGAATCGACCAAAGTTGGATAAAACTGCACCTTACTCAAAGTAGGCTCATTTTGTCCCAAAGAAGCACAGCCTGAAGAAATAACTCCTGTTGTGGTTACATTCAAGGTTGCACCGGCTCCACAATTTCCATTAGCCACTGCAGTAGCTACTTCAGCCACGGGTAAAACCGTATATGCATAGGATGGTTTTGAAACAGAACCTACATTGGCACTTCCGTTTATACAGCCATCGAATGTGAGTCCAACCGTACCTCCATCGGTGCTATTGTAATTACGATAAACACTTGCGATGTTGGCAAAATTGGTGTTCTCTACATAGCAAGTCGTGTTATTATTTCCGCCACCTAAGCCAATGGCCAATGAACCAGAAACCGAAGTGTTGTAATAACAATTTAATAGATGTAATTCTGCATTTCTGGCTCGAGGCATTCTTTCTTTGCAACCTTCAGCCCAATAGCAGTTTTGAAAAGTAATGCTGTAATGTCCATCTGCAGGAAAATCCGACTTACTAGATCCTACCAAATTGGTAAAACGATGGTCATCTGCACCGCCAGGACCGCCAGCTTTTGCCGGTTTTAAATAGGTAAACTTACACCAGGAAATGGTGGTATTGTCACCAGCTCCTTTGTTATCAAAATTTCCGTCAGTGCCATCTTGAAACTCACAATGGTCTACCCAAAGATTGGTACACTCAGATGTGAGATTGTCTCGACCATCTACATCATAGGCGCCAGGTCCTTCAAAAATAAGATTTCTAATAATCACGTTATTCGAACCTGGCTTTAAATTAAGGATTCCAGAGCCCGAGGCCGTTTGATTAGTATTGACCAAGCGTGCTCCTTTCAACCCGATGATGGTTTTATTGGTGAGTGTTTCACTAGTATAACTACAATTAATCGTTCCAGAAACCAAAATAACTTGGGGAGTAGTCAATTTGATTGCCGCCTTAAATTCATCATAGGTAGAAACGGTTATGGTAGTGGCATTGCCCCCACCAGTAGTGGCAGCTCCAAAACCTTCGGGTTTGGACATATAATAATTTTGTCCAAAGGCAGCCAAAAACACGAAAAAAAAGAAAGGCGTAAGTACCGTTTTCTTCATAAAGTAAAAACAATTAGTAGGTTAAGATTTTGGGAAATCAGTGCAAATTACAATAATTTGACTTAATGTAATCCATTACCCTACCAGATAATTCTTTTTTTTTGTAATGGCTAATTGATGATAAAACAATCATTCTCTATCAAAAAGAGGAAATTATTGCTATTGGCTTTTATTTTTTATAAGAAAAATATTTATAAAAAAGAGTAAAACAAAAGACTACTGCCCATACAACTGAAATCATTTTTCACTCTTAAAATACAGACCCCCATCAAAAAACACCCAATAACATCTTAAAAATAAATAATTAAGAACCTACCCCCATTTTGATGACTTTAATAAGTGTATAAGTATCAAAATAAAGATACTGAGCTTCTAAAATGCACATTAACTGTTTTTTAACCAAAACAGAATTGTGCATTTTTCTCCATTTTAATACCTTTACATTGTGGAAAAATCAAAAAACATAGCATTTTTATTTCTTTTATTTTCATATTCTTTATTATGGACGCTAAACTGCTATTTAGATGTAAAAGACTCTAAAACAACAGAGTGGACCGTAAAGAATGAAAGTCAAAATGAATTGGACTCCGAATATTTCTGGGTGTTCAAAACAGAGGCTTGTGCAAATACCAAAAACGAATACTTCACTATTCGAAGACCAAAAGTGATTATGGATTCTTTTAATACCACAGGAATCTATTTGCAAAAACATTGTCCGCCTCCCGAGTGCTAGTTCTTTTTCAGCACACTTTTATTTAAAAACAAAAAAAAATTAGTCCTATGAGAACTTTTATAACTTTATTATTTTTAGCTATTGCTACACCATTTTTTGCTCAATCACATGTTTTGGTAAAACATAATGGTGAAAAATTGAATGTAAATTACATCAAAACCGACAATAATTTAATCTACTTCAACTCTGGAAAAGACCAAGTGGAGCAAACCATAAGCACTTTTGCCGTAGCGGAATTGATTAATGCAACAACCAATGCGACAACTAAAGTTTCAGATAAGATTGTGGTAAGCGGTGAGCAAGATTACAACAAAGTAATTGTTATTGCTCCTAATGCAACTATTGGTTTATCTTCAACTGCTAATGACTCTAAATTCGGTAACCGAGTAAAAGGACAAACTCCATTGGCTGTTCAGCAACAAAACATTATCGCTTTGAAAAGAAAAGCCGCTAAAGAAGGGATTCCTTTTGTTTCTTTAGCACAAAACAACAGAACAGAATCAAGTGCTACGATGTACACTTACTAAATACCACAAAAAGGTAAAAAAAGCTCCAAATTGGAGCTTTTTTTTTGGAATTTATTTATTATCAGACGCATACTTTTTTAGATAAGCTCTGGTTTTTTTACCAGATTCCTTCAAATCGCTATCTCTCCAATTGCCTTCTGAATTTGCAGCATCATTAAGCATAGAACAGGTTTCGTCTTTACTTGAAATTGACCAAGTAATCCAACTTAATTTTCTTGCTTCCATCCAATCTATATATTCTTGCCATGCAATACCATTTAAAGGGCCATCACCCGTAGCTTCCATACCCGCAGATTCCGAGACAAAAATAGGCAAACCACTTTTGATTGCATCGTCAGTTCTATCACGAAGCCATTTGCCATGTGTACCCGCATAAAAATGCATAGTGTACATTATGTTTTCAAAACCAACTATTGGATCTGCAGCGGCTAGATGAATATCTTGATCCCAATGCGGAGTACCGACAAGAATTATGTTTTTGGGATCATTTTTTCTAATCAATTTAATTACTTCTTGTGAATAAGCTTTTACTTCTGCCCAAGTTTCATTATCAGGCTCGTTAAAAACTTCGTAAATAATATTGGGGTATTTACCATACTTTTTTGACATTTCATCAAAAAATACTTTTGCTTGTTCAAGATGAATATTATGACTATGAAAATCAATTATCACATAAACATCCTCTTTTATTGCTGCTTTGATCACTTCCTCAATCGTTGTTTTTGATCCAATTGGATTCTTAACGTAGCAATTTTCATCAGCATCAACTCCCATTGCGGCTCTCAAAACAGTAGCGTTCCAATCCTTACTCAGGGTTTTAACTACACCTTTGTTGTAAAATTTACTCCACCAATTGTGCCAGCCAAAACTTACACCCCTAAGAACGATAGGATTTTGATTTTTATCTACGAGTTGCGTTCCTTTTACGCTTAGCTGTCCATGTTTCTTCACGAACTGAGCGTTGGAACTTAGTCCAACAAGCAAAAGAGTTACTATAAAAAAATGGTACTTAGATTTCATATTCGTAAATTAAGGGATTAATTTCAAAGTGATTACGTCATGTGCAATTATGGATGCAGTAAAATTTTTCTTAGTCGATCCCATACTTTTATTTTTCCAAAGGTCTTGAAGTTGGTAAGTGGTTTTGACAAAATCAGCTTCAAAACCAAAATCAGCATCTTTTATTGGGTGTTTTTTCCAATCGAAGTTGATTGTTTTGGGTAACTCGGTTCTGTTTAAGAAAGTGACTGCCCAAGCTCCATCTGACAAGGGTTTTACCCAAACTTCTACACCATCCTCTACGGTCAGTTTGAATCCTTGAATCCCTAGTTTGTCTTGATTTACGGCGATTAAGTTTTTATTAGTCAAAATAGCCAATGTTTCTGGTTTCATTTTTCTAAAATCATTTCCTGCAATAAGAGGAGAAGCCAACATACACCACATGGCAAAATGTGAACGATCTTCGATAGTTGTCATTTCATTGCCTACTTCCATCATATCAAAATCATTCCAATGATCTGGACCTGAAAATTTGCGAATATCTTTTCGCATTTCAGCAATTTTCATGAATCCCCAAGAAGACCAATTTTCTGGATGTTTGAATTCGCAATCAAAGCAAGGATAAATATCTCCCGAAATTCTCCAAAGATTCCCTACTGGTTTTCCCCATTCCCATGGTTGATTGTCTCCCCATTCGCATAAGCTAAACATAATAGGACGCCCTGCTTTTTTTAGAGCATTACTCATAGTAGTATAAGCTTCTTTGGCGGTAATTCCTGCGGTGTTACACCAATCGTATTTTAGGAAATCAATTCCAAGGTTAGCATAAAAACGAGCATCTTGGTATTCGTAACCACGTGTTCCAGGGTAGCCTGCACAGGTTTGTGTTCCGGCGCAATTGTACAAGCCGAATTTTAGTCCTTTGGAATGTACATAGTCGATTAGTACTTTCATTCCGTTTGGGAATTTTATAGGATCTGGTACTAAATTGCCATTTTCGTCACGTTCTTTGGCCATCCAACCATCGTCGAGTACAATGTAGTTGTAGCCTGCAGCAGCCATTCCAGAAGACACCATAATGTCGGCGGTTTCTTTGACTAGCTTTTCGTCTATGTTAGTTGCAAAAGTATTCCAAGAATTCCAACCCATCGGTGGTGTCATAGCAAGACCTTCGTATTTCCCTAGTTCTTGTGTATGCGTGTTACCTTGGGCAAAACTTAGGATTGTGTTGGCACTTATAATTAAAGTAAGGAGTATTTTTTTCATTTTTTTTCTATTTATAAAACAAGAATTCCCTAACTGCTCAATGTTAGGGAATATCTAAAAACTAACTCAAATAAAAACCAATTTATTTCAAAACAAAACCAATATCATCAACAAGAATAGTGTTTCCACCAAAATTTCCAGATTCTTGCATAACCAATTGATTAAAATCTGTAGGATTACCAATATCTGAAAGATTAATCTCAACACTAACCCATTGAGTTGTAACAGGAACAGAGTATGCTGCTCCCCAGTTGCCACTAACTACCACTTTAAGTGTTCCTTCTTTAGCACCTTTTACTGCTATACGAATGGCTTTGTATGGAGCCAAACTCACAGAGGTGAACCCCATACCTAATCCACTCCATCCACCAAATTGATACTGAATGGAATTTTTTCCTTGATAAACATCTGTCGTGTAAGCCAAATCAACTGGGTAATTAGACCATGGTCCACCCCACTCCATGCCACGATACACATCGTCATATATAGCAGTACCAATGGCTTGTTTTGAAACAGCCGATCCTGAAATATTAGTTACAGTAATGTATTTTTTATCTGCACCTGCAGGTAACTTAATTTTAATTTCTTCTAAAGATGAAGAAATTACTGGAACACTCTCTGTACCGATAGTCACGGTAGGATTTAAGAAATACCTCCCTTTGATCACTACTTCATCTCCAGCTACCGCATTGATAGGATTAAAGCTAGACAAAGTAGGCGAAGGTGGTGCAATAACAAAGTTAAACTCTGCCGTACCTATTTGGGTTACCACTTTTAATTTATTACTTGCATTAGCATAGGGCGTATTCTCATCAATTAAAACAAAAATTTCAGTATCTGTAACTAAAACAGGATTGAAATACGTGTCGAAATCATTAAAATAGATTTTTTGAACGGTAGAAAATCCAATACCTCGAATGATGTAAAAGTTCTTTGGATCGCCTTGCGTCACTGGAGTTAAATCTCCTTCCTGAGCTTTAACCACACTTGTAATAGCTAAAGTTGTACCAGAATCGCTTTCGTTATCACACGAAGAAAACAAACCTAGTGCCATCACTGCTGTAGTAAAAAAAGGCAGGATGTATTTTGTTTTTATATTTTTCATAGGTATAAATTTTAAAAATTATTTAAAGGTATAAGGAACTGGTGCTTCCAATAATTTTGGGTTCTTAGCCACCTCATTATCTGGATAATCCATATAAAAATCGTTGGCAGCATGGTTATTTGGATCATACGTTGGCGTAAAGAAACGTGCTGCGTATCTGTCACCTCTATTTTGAGCCGACATGATAGCAATTGCTTTTGTTTTATCAATACGTCCTAAATCAAACCAATAATCGCCTTCAAAACACAATTCTTTTCTTCTTTCAAGAAAGATATTATCAAAAGTAATCGAGGTTAAGTCAGTAAGTCCTGCTCTTTTTCTCACGTCATTAATAGATTTTAGTGCCGCAGCATCAGAAGTACTTGCCCCACCAGCCAAGATAGCTTCGGCGTGAATTAGTAATAATTCTGCATAACGCATTTTATACGTATTGTTGTCCATCATTGCCCAAGCATCTGCTGGACCTGTAACTGCTCCATTGACAACTCCAATGCAATATTTTTTGATGGCTCCACCTGAACCTTGAGCCAAATCTTTACCTGTAGGCACTGTTAATCCAGTTCCTATGGTAGTTTTTATATTTGGATACGTGTCGCCTGCCACCATAATTGTTTCGTGCTTTCTCTTGTCATTGGGAGCATATAGTGTGAAAATTTCTTGCGCTGGACCAAAAACCCCTGCATAAGATGCATTTGATGTAGATAAAGTTCCATCAATGAATCCGAATTGTGTATTACAGTTGTTGGCAGAACCATAGTTTCCGTCACCTTTCCATTGAATAGCAAAAATTGATTCTTCGTTATTATTGTTACCATAAGTAAACAAATCACCAAAACTTTTTGTAGGTAATTGATCTCCACCTAATAATTTGAATTCTCCACTATTGATTACCAATTCAGCCATTTTTCTGGCATTAGCATAATCTTTTTGGTACAAATATACTTTGGCCAACATCGCTCTTGCAGAACCTTTTGATACATGACCGTTACTGGCATAATTTGCTCCTCTATTTTTATCTACCAATAAATCGATGGCTTTTAAATAATCCATCACGATTAATTTGTAGATATCTTCAACTCTATTGGTATTCACGTAAGGATTACTTGCAAATTCCAATGGGTTTTCGATGATTGGCACTGGCCCCCATAGTCTTACTAAATCAAAATAGGCAGTAGCTCTCAAGAAATAAGCTTCTCCAACGGTGTTATCTAAAACACCTTTACTTACTGCGGGTCCAACTCTTGCGGGCAAAAAGTTGATAATCATATTCGATTGTTGCACATTGGCCCATAAAGCAGACCAACCGTTTACCAATTCAGGGTCACTTCCGTTTAGAGAGAAAGAAACTAATCCGCTTACATCAGGAGATCCTGAGTACATATTACCAGAACCTACTTCTACAGCCCACCAAAACTTGTTATACATTTGAAACCAAGTTCTACTATACATTCCATTAGTAGCCGAAGAAACCTGATCATTTGTGCTATAATAAGAGTCTAAACTAATTCCGTCTTCTGAAGGTCTGTCAGTAAAATCATCTTGACATGAACTTAACATCAGAAATGCTGTTGCTAAAAGCAGCAAACTATATTTATTTAAAAAAGATTTCTTTTTCATTTTGTTTCTATTTTTATTAAAATTCTACATTTAATCCTAAAGTGAATGTTCTAGAAATAGGATATCTCCCGTTATCAATTCCAGATAAAAGCACATTTTGATTGAAAGAACCAATCTCAGGATCATACCCTGTATATTTTGTGAAAGTAAATAAGTTCTGAGCCGTAGCATATAATCTCAATCTTGACATTTTGATTCTTTCAATAATATCACGAGGGAAAGAATATCCAAAAGTTACGTTTTGAATTCGTATATAAGAACCATCCTCAACATAGCGAGACGAAATCACTAAGTTGTTGTTTGCCGTATTAGCAATAGGTCTTGGATTATTACTATTTGTATTACTCGCAGAATAATAATCTAAAGCATCTACTAATTGATTATCCCATAAAGAAGCATTGGTAGTACCCGCTCTTTTGGTTAAGTTCATAATATCATTCCCATAAGACCCTTGAAGAAAAACAGATAAATCTATATTTTTGTATTTAAAGTTATTGGTAAAACCAAAAGTAAAATCTGGGTGAGGATTACCGATGAATGTTTTATCATTTGGATCAATTACTCCATCTCCATTGATATCTTTGTATTTTACATCTCCCAAAGCAGTTTCTCCAGCTGCTGTTCCTACTGGTTGTCCAAACTGAATTGGCGCATTGTTCAAAACATTTTGATCCTTAAATATTCCTTCGGCAACATAACCGTAAAACATTCCAATTGGATTACCTATCAAAGTATTAGTCACTACAACAGGTTGAAATCCATTTGTATTTACTTCTTGCGTCAAAATAATTCCATTAGCAATTTCATCTAAGTTGTTTTTGTAATGAGAAACTACTAAAGATGCATCCCAGTTAAAGTTCCCTGATGATTTAGTATCAAAACCTAAAGTAATATCAAAACCTTTGTTACTCATAGTTCCAAGGTTAGAGTAAGGAGCCGAAATCCCTCCGTATTGTCCTCCTCCTCCAGTTAAGTATAGTGGTAATGGTACTTGGAATAAGAAATCTTTGGATACTTTATTATACATATCAAAACTTGCGAACAACTTAGAGCTGAATAAGGTAAAATCTACACCAAAGTTGGTTTGATTTAAAGACTCCCATCTTAAGTCTGGATTAGGATAGTTTGAAGGTAAAAAACCACTTCCTAATCCAGAGTTTTGAACACCTAACATCGCTGAATAGCTATTGTTTGGAATTTGCTGATTTCCAGTTTCACCATAACCAAATCTAAATTTGATGTTATCTACATAGTCACGAGTGGACTCCATGAAAGACTCATTCGATAATTTCCAAGAACCAGAAATAGATTTGAAAACTCCTTTTTGATTATCTGTAGTAGGATCAAACTTAGATGAAACGTCTTGACGAATGGATCCAGTGATACTATATTTATCATTGAAATCATAAATCACACGAGAGAAAAGGGAAGAAAGTGAAGCACTTCCTTTATATTGTGTGATGGTATTATTATCTACATCTGCTAGGTTAATCGTATGAATCGAATTGGTTTTAAACCCTTGTGCAGAAGCGATTAAACCTTCCCAATGAGAATCATTTGCTTCTTGTCCTAATAGAACAGTAATTTTGTGATTTCCAAAACTCTTGTCATATGTCAATAAGTTTTTTACGTTAGTAGAATACCAATTTTGTCTTCTTACATCCAAATCAGCTAATAAATTTACTTGACTTCCCCAAGCATATGACGGTCTAAAGTCATCATTCTCAGAAAACTCAGTATTAGCAGCCATTTCCACACGGTATTTTAATCCTTTAAAAATATCTACCTCTGCATAAACATTACCTAAAAAGTTTTTTCTAATCAATTTATTCTCTCTGGTTAATGCCTCAGCGACCGGGTTATAATAGGTAACACTTTGATCAGATGTTGGAGGTCCTGCGAAAGTTCCATCTAAATTTCTAACAGCAATATCTGGGGCTTGTAGTAAAGTATTAGCAATCAATCCAGAAAAACTTTGGTTTACTGTAATGTCTTCATTTGTAATACCACCTGTAATATTTCCACCAACTCTTAACCAATTTTTGACTTTTGAATCTAAGTTCAAACGAATAGT
The DNA here is from genome assembly GCA_963513565.1 of uncultured Flavobacterium sp. Taxonomy (GTDB): domain Bacteria; phylum Bacteroidota; class Bacteroidia; order Flavobacteriales; family Flavobacteriaceae; genus Flavobacterium. Next base: position 323,360 of record CAUPRE010000001.1, read on the forward strand.
ATATCTTTTCAAACCAGAGTTGATAATGGTTCCTTGGTTATCCAAATAACTTCCTGATAAGTAATAATTAGTACCGTCTTTAGCTCCTGAAAAAGACAATTGGTGACTCTTTGTAATGGCTGTTCTGTATACTTCCTCTTGCCAATTGGTTCCTAGTCCTAACAATTGTGGTTGAGAAAACTCCTGTCGTGTTTGAAGACCCCAAAGTTTAGCTAAATCAGTTTTTAAAGTAGCATATTGTCTTAAATTCAAAACATCTAATTTGTTGGCTACAGTACTAAAAGAAGTAAAGTTTTCATACGAAATTCTTCCCGTTCCTTTTTTTCCAGATTTGGTTGTAATAATAATTACCCCATTAGCTCCTCTTGATCCATAAATAGCTGTTGCAGAAGCATCCTTTAAGATATCCATTGTTTCGATATCACTTGGATTGATCATAGATAATGGGCTCACCGCATTACTACCGCTACCCCCTGAGGCCGAAAATCCGTCCTTACCTGCTAATGGCTGTCCACTTGTTGATCTTCCTGTAGCATCACCAGAAAATGGCACACCATCAATTACATACAAAGGCTCATTGGTTCCCGAAATAGAAGTAGTACCACGAACCCTTACAGAAGCAGCGCTTCCAGGTGCTCCAGAGTTATTAGTAACGGTAACCCCAGCTGCTTTTCCTTGCAGCATTTGGTCAACGCTCACCATTTTGATATTTTCTAAATCCTTGGCTTTTACTGAAGAAATGGAACTGTTGATGTCTTTCTTCTTTTGAGTTCCATATCCTACGTTGACTACTACTTCTTTCAAATCTTCAGCAGCAGAATTTAAAATTACATTAATTTCTTTTGCGCCATTAACAGCTACCTTTTTAGTAACAAATCCAATAAAAGAAAAAGATAAAGTAGCATTATTAGGCACATCGATTTCGTATTGACCGTCAAAACCAGTCGAAACTCCTTTTAGGGACCCTACAACCGTAACATTGGCACCAGGAATGGACATTCCAGTAGCATCTTTTACAGTTCCTCGTACTTTATTTTGCGCAATAATAAAATTACTGGAGAGCAATACAATTAAAAACATTGGAACCACTTTGAGGTCGCCTTTCCAATGTAAAAAATTAGACAATAGTTTTTTCATAATAAGTGTTTAGTTAGTTAAGCCTTAAAACCAGAAATAAGAAATTCTAATTTTAAATTCATATTAATTAATCTGTTTTATAATTAACAAATTTATAACACAACTAAACATCAAGTTAATAGTATTATATCAATTGATGATAATATTTTTACTTTATTGAAAACAAATAAAGAATACCATAATAATACCAGTGTAAAAATGAGATATATTTAAAAAATGCTGATATAAATACAAATTAAATAATTTATAATCACGTAAACACAAGTATTTCAAACGTTTTCGCAATAAAAAATAAGATTTTATAAAATTCTTTTAAGTCCAGAAAAATCTTCTCTGTATTGACTAGGGGTTCTTTTTTTAATGGTTTTGAAACTCCTGTTGAAATTCGCAATATTATTAAACCCAGATTTAAAAGCAATTTCAGAAACACTTAAATCCTTTTCAATCAACCATCTAGCCGCATAACCAATACGAATATCATTGATATAATTGACAAAAGTTTTACCAGTTCGCTTCTTGATGAATCGATTAAACGAGATAGTAGTCATACTCGCCACATTGGCCACATCTTCTAATTTGATTTTTTCAGAAAAATTCTTCTGAACGTACTCGTAGATCAACTTCATCTTATCATACTCCTCAAAAGTATCATTATCTACTGTAAATGTGGACAATAGACGTTGATTTCTAGAGGTAGCCAAATCATATAAAATCGAAGTAATTTCCAAGAAATAGTCCATTCCATCGAGCTTTGAAAGCTTAATCAAGCGATCGGTCAACGCATCAGCAGTGCTTTTTGAAAATAAAATACCATGTATAGAACGATTAAACATATCTTTAATAGGATGCATAATTCGCCTTGACAACAACGATTCATGAAACAAATCATTATGGAACTGAATGGTAATCTCCCGAATCTCTTTATTGGTACATTTATGTAATTCCCAGCCATGATACAAATTGGGTCCTACCAAAACCAGCTCAACCTCATCTATTTCCTCAATATTATCACCCACTACCCGCTTCACTCCTTTTCCATTTTTAATAAAATTAATTTCAAATTCTGGATGATAATGCACCGGAAAATCAAAATTATCTTTAGTTCTATCAAACACCAAAAAACTATCCCCAGCAGAAAGCGGAGGGATCTCTCTATAAAAATTAGTTAAAGCACTCATGTTATTTTCTTTTTATATGCAATTATATGATATAAATTTGATAAAATAATACTACTAAGAGAAAAGAGTTCGAATTATCTTTGAAAAATAGAATTATACATCTTTCAATTGTATCCCTATAAATTAATCAAAATCACTTTTTATTAAACTAAATTTTATACGATTATCAAATTATCATCTGATTTGAACTATTTTTATAAAAACGGTTTCTTGAGAAGGCAAAAAAAAACATAAATCATTGAAAACAAAAACATTGTGAATGAATATCCATAAAATAATCCCCACAAGTCTATTCATACTAAGTATTACCATGATTGGTTTTGGCCAAACGAATAATACTATTTTATCAATTTCAGACAAGAAATCAACACAAGAAACCGTTTCATTGTACAAAAATCTAGTAACAACAAGTAAAAAAGCCATCCTTTTTGGTCACCAAGACGATTTGGCCTACGGCGTAAACTGGAAATATGAAGCTGGACGAAGCGATGTAAAAGACGTAACAGGAGATTATCCCGCAGTGTATGGATGGGATCTTGGAGGTATTGAAAAAAGCAGTCCAAAAAACCTAGATGGCGTACCTTTTGATCTTATGAGACAATACATAGCCGATGTCAAAAAAAGAGGAGGCGTGAACACCATTAGCTGGCATTTGGACAATCCCATCAGCGGGAAAAGTGCTTGGGATAACTCCACAAAAACCATAGTTTCAATATTACCTGGTGGCGAAAACCATAAAAAATTCAAATCTTGGTTAGATAAAGAAGCTAAATTTTTAAAATCATTAAAGGACGAAAAAGGAAAGGCTATCCCTATTTTATATCGCCCTTTTCATGAACTTACAGGCAACTGGTTCTGGTGGGGAAAAGGAAATTGTTCGCCCGAAGAATTCAAAAAATTATGGCATTTTTCCTTTGAATATCTGCAAAAAAGAGGAGTTCATAACTTAATTTATGTTTACAATACTGCCGATTTTAACTCAAAGGAAGAATTTCTTGCCTTTTATCCAGGCTCGGAATATGTGGACATTTTGAGTTTTGACAAGTATATATACAATGATCCTACCAAAGACAATTCATTTGTAGAAAGTTGTCAAAAGCAATTTCAAATCATGAGCGAAGTAGCCAGAGAGCAAAACAAAATTATGGCATTTGCCGAAACAGGCTACGAAGCCATTCCTTACAGTCAATGGTGGACGGATACACTGATGAAAGCTATGGGCAATTTTGAACTGTCCTATGTACTGGTTTGGCGCAATCATGGCTGGCAGGAACAAGAGAAAAAAATGCACTACTACGCCCCATTCAAAGGACAAACTAGCGCGAAAGATTTTGTAGATTTCTATAATTTAGAACGCATTTTTTTTGAGAAAGACGCTGCGAAAGAAAACCTTTATAATAATTAATTACCAAAACCTTATCCCCATAAAAATGCACGAAAAAATAAGTTTAAAAGAAAAAATAGGTTACGGACTTGGCGATGCTGCGTCTTCTATGTTTTGGAAAATATTCAGCATGTATCTACTTTTTTTCTACACAGATGTGTTTGGTCTAGCACCAGCAGTAGTTGGAACCATGTTTTTAATCACTAGAATTTGGGATTCTTGCTTTGACCCTATCGTGGGAATTCTCGCTGACAGAACAAAATCAAGATGGGGAAAATTTAGACCATATTTACTATGGACTGCCATACCCTTTGCAATAATTGGAGTGCTAACTTTTTACACGCCAGATTTTGACGAAAAAGGCAAAATCATTTACGCTTACGTAACCTACTCTTTAATGATGATGGTGTATTCTGTAATCAATGTGCCTTATGCTTCATTATTAGGTGTTTTATCTTCTGATCGAAAAGAACGAACAACCCTTTCTTCTTACCGTATGGTATTTGCATTTGGAGGAAGCTTGCTAGCGCTTTGGCTCATAGAACCTCTGGTAAATTATTTTGGCGGGAACCTCAATTCAAAATCAGGTTGGCTGATAACAATCGCCGTTTTCGGAGTGATTACCACCATTTTCTTTTGGGCCTGTTTTTTATGGACTAAAGAAAGAGTTCAACCTATCTCTGACGAAAAATCAAATCTTAAAGAAGACTTGAACGATTTACTGAAAAATCGTCCTTGGTGGATTCTTCTAGGCGCCGGAATTGGGGCATTGATCTTCAATTCGATTAGAGATGGAGCTGCGGTATACTATTTCAAATATTATGTAAGTAGCTCTATTAATTTTGATTTTACCCTTTTCGGGACCGATTTCCATATGACACCTACTTCTATTTATTTGGTTTTAGGACAAGCTGCTAATATTATTGGAGTTGTAATTGCTACGCCTATTGCCAATAGATTAGGAAAGAAAAATACATTCTTGGGCGCTATGTTTCTAGCAGCCATCTTTAGTCTGATTTTTTATCTGTTCAAAAACGATGAAATCTATTGGATCTTAAGTTTCCAAGTGCTCATTAGTATTTGTGCAGGTTGTATTTTCCCATTAATCTGGTCGATGTATGCTGATAGTGCCGATTATTCTGAATGGAAACAAGGAAGAAGAGCAACTGGCCTAGTATTTTCGGCCTCATCGATGTCTCAAAAATTTGGCTGGACCATTGGAGGAGCTGGAACCGGATGGTTATTGGGATATTATGGTTTTCAAGCGAATGTGGCACAAACTACAGATACTCAAAACGGGATTCAACTTATGCTAAGTGTGCTCCCAGCAATAGCAGCAGTTATATCCGTCATTTTCATCTTTTTTTACCCATTAAACGAAGAAAAATTACAAATTATAGAGGACGAACTCAACAATAAACGAGAAAAATAAAAATAAACTTTGAATTAGCATTTTATAGCATGATTACATCTGAAAACACCATAGTAGCCGATCGATTAGAAAACTTGAAAAAAGAATTTCAAAAACTAATTGAGAAAAAAAATGAACCTGAAAACACTGCTGGAAACGGGATTTATACCCGTTATAAAAATCCTATAATAACTGCTGCACATACGCCTCTTGAATGGCGTTATGACTTTGACCCAAACAGCAATCCGTTGCTTTTGGAACGCATTGGCATTAATGCAACATTCAATGCTGGAGCCCTAAAATGGAACAACAAATACATCACTGTGGTGCGTGTTGAAGGTGTAGACAGAAAATCTTTTTTCGCTATTGCCGAAAGTCCAAATGGAGTGGATAATTTCAAATTTTGGGACAAACCTTGTGTTATCCCTCAAACTGAAGAACCAGACACCAATGTGTACGATATGCGTTTAATTGCACACGAAGACGGCTGGATTTATGGTATCTTTTGTACCGAACGCAAAGACCCAAAAGCTCCTGCTGGTGACACGAGTATGGCTATTGCCAATGCAGGAATTGTTCGTACCAAAGATTTAGTGAATTGGGAGCGATTACCTGACCTAATCTCAAATACGGGACAACAACGTAATGTTGTTTTACATCCTGAATTTGTTAATGGGAAATATGCTTTATACACTCGTCCACAAGATGGCTTCATCGATGTTGGTAACGGAGGCGGTATCGGTTTGGGTTATGTAGAAGAAATGACCAATCCAGTAGTAAAAGAGGAACAAATCATCTACGGAAAACAATACCACACCGTTTATGAACTAAAAAACGGTTTAGGCCCCGCTCCTATCAAAACTGAAAAAGGATGGTTGCATTTGGCACATGGTGTTCGTAACACGGCTGCTGGCCTTCGTTACACTCTTTATATGTTTATGACTGATTTAAATGATATTTCGAAAGTAACACACTATCCTGCAGGACATTTTATGGCTCCAGAAAGTGCAGAAAGAGTGGGCGATGTATCGAATGTATTGTTTTCAAACGGTTGGATTGCCGATGAAGATGGAACCGTTTATATCTATTACGCTTCATCGGATACGCGCATGCACGTAGCTGTATCAAGTATTGAGCAATTAGTTGACTATGTTACCAACACACCAGAAGATACATTTACTTCAGCAGGTTCCGTACAAACCATTATCAAACAAGTAGAAAAAAACAAATCAATCTAGACCCGTGACAACCGAATTAAAAAATCTGAAAATCGAGTTACGATTAGAACTCCAAAATATTCTCGAGTATTGGATGACCCATACAATCGATAACAAAAACGGAGGATTTATCGGTCAAATTGATTTTGAAAATCATAAAAATGAAGATGCTGAAAAAGGCGCTGTCTTAAATGCCCGAATTCTTTGGGCATTTTCAGCTGCCTATCATTTATCTAAAAACGAAGAACATAAAAACACTGCTAGAAGAGCTTTTGAATACATCAAAAACTACTTTCTTGACCCTGTACACGGTGGTATATTTTGGAGTTTACACGCTGATGGTACCCCAAAGGATACCAAAAATCAAATTTATGCCTTAGGTTTTGTGATTTACGGAATGGCTGGATATTACTCGATTTCGAAAAATGAAGAAGCATTAACGATAGCCATTCAGCTTTATAAAAAAATAGAAGCCTACAGCTTTGATCCAATAAACAAAGGCTATTTAGAAGCTTTTACTCGTGACTGGAAACTCATTGACGACCTGCGTTTGAGCGACAAAGATGCTAACGAAAAGAAAACGATGAACACACATTTGCACATCGTAGAAGGATATGTCAATTTGTACAAAGTTTGGAAAGACGAAACGCTTCGTCAAACGATAATCGAACTTTTAACCACCATAGAAACCCATTTCATCAACACCGAAAATGGTCACTTACACTTGTTTTTTGATGAAAATTGGATAGAAAAACCGGACGTCATTTCTTATGGTCACGATATTGAGGCTGCTTGGTTATTGTTACAATGCGCCGAAATAATTAGTGACACTACTTTGGTTGCTAAGTACAAAAAACATGCAATACAAATCGCCGAGGTGACCAAAGAGGGCATTGATACCGACGGTGGATTATGGTACGAATACGATCCTGAAACACAACAGTTAATGACCGAAAAACATTCATGGCCTCAAGCCGAATTAATGATTGGGTATTACAATGCTTGGCAGCTTTCGGAAAATCAAGACTATTTAGACATCGTATTTCATAATTGGTCTTTTGTCAAAAAACATATCATTGACCATGAAAATGGAGAATGGTTTTGGGGTGTAAATAGCGACTATTCTACTATGCAAAAAGACAAAGCGGGTTTCTGGAAATGCCCTTACCACAACAGCCGCGCTTGCATAGAACTGATTCACAGAATCTAAATCTTTTTTAAATTACTAATGGCTAAGAAAACGAGAATTAAATTTTCCCAAAATTAATCTTCATACACTTAGTTTAACAAAAAGCCCTACAACTATTTTTTTAGATCAAAAGCTTAGCCATTTAGCAACCTAATCCTTAATACTACTGATTATGAAACGACTACTTCTTGTTGCTTTGCTATTGTTTAAGTGCATAGCTTATACACAAACAAATCTTATCAAAAATGGCGGTTTCGAAGCCGAATTATCCTACTGGAGAGGAGACGATATCGCTACTATTTCACCGTACGATAAAAAAACCGGTAAAAACGGCTGTACCATCAATCAATATGTTGGTGAGCAATGGAAAGGTATAGATCAAATTATTCCTCTTCCCAAAAACACAGTTGCTTTAGAATTGAGCGGATGGGTAAAAAGTGATGGCGTCGAAAAAGGGAAAAACGAATGGAATACTGGAAAATTCGATATTGAATTTTTATCATCGGGAGAAAAAGGAATTCAAAACGAAAGTATCGCCGCAATAGTTGGTACCACTCCTTGGACTTATTACCAAAAAAGAGTTTACGTACCAGATGGCGCATCAAAACTACGAATCATGTTGGCACTTGGACAGACCAATGGCACCTTGTTTTTTGATGATATAAAAGTAATTCCTATAACCCAAGAACAACTCAACAAATCTCAAGAAGAAGAGAACACCAAGCGCATGGCTGCCATTGAACCTAGTAAAGAATCAAAAGTAACACTCTTTACCAATGGTGACTTCGAGAGCGGAAATACCGCTTGGCGAAGGAATGTATCTACTTCAAATACGATTACCAAAGAAGGAAAAGCGGCACTAATGCTTCAATCATCAACTTTCGATTGGAACGGTATCGATCAAATTGCCGATGTCCCCGAAAAAGCAACAACCATAACTATTTCTGGCTGGTTAAAATCAGAAAAGATTCAACAAGGAAAAGACACTTGGAACAACGGCTTACTCAATGTAGCTTTTGCAGGAAATGACAACCAAAAAACGGGAGACGATCAAAACATTAGTTTTGTCACAGGTACTACCGATTGGACTTTTTACACCAAAACATTTCCGCTTCCATCAGGAACTAAAAAATACAGAATAATGGTGGCGCTTGGATTTGCTACTGGAACCCTTTATGCAGATGCTATTAGCGTAACCTTCAATTAAACCCTATGAAAAAAATCAACTTTTATTTCCTGTTAATAGGCTGTGTTTTCTATATCTCTTGTTCCAAAGAACAAGATAATTCGAGTACTGATCCTGTGGTAAGTCCGCCAACCTCAACAGATGCATTGACTACAAAAAATGTAAAAACCTATATGGTCGATGCCAATGCAACCGAAGCAACAGTTGCCTTATTTTACAATTTAAAAAAACTTGCTAAAACCCGTTTTGCCATAGGTCAACAAGACGCCTTTAATGGCTTTTACAACAACGGTTCGTCAGTACAATCTGATATTAAAAAAACGACAGGAAACGACCCTGCAGTTTTAGGTTTAGATTTTATGTTCATTACCGACAAAAGTAACAATGGACAAAGCGATAATTGGTTTTACCAACAAGAAAAAATAATCATTGATGATGCCAAAGAAGCCTTCGGCAAAGGAATGATTACCACTTTTGCGTGGCACTTGAGAGAACCCTTCAAAGAAGAAAGTTTCTATGCTGCCGATATGACTACAGAACAAAAAGCAACAGCTTTCAAAAGTATTTTACCCGGCGGAACCAACCACAATTGGTACAAACAAAAATTAGACAAAGTCGCTTCTGTTTTCTTGAACTTAAAAGACGCCAATGGCGTATTGATTCCTGTAATTTTCCGTCCATTTCACGAATTTGATGGCAATTGGTTTTGGTGGGGACAAAATTATTGCACCGCAGAAGAGTACAAAACAGCTTTTCAATTCACGGTCGATTACCTCAAAAACACCAAAGGAGTACATAATGTATTGTATGCCTTTTCGCCCGATAACTCGTATAGCACAGCAACCAACTATTTGAGCAGATATCCAGGTGACGCTTATGTGGATGTACTCGGAATGGATAATTATGGAGACTTTAATAACCAAGGGCAAACTGGAGCCGATCGCGCCAATGCGAAACTAAAAATGATTTCGGAACTTGCCATTAGCAAAGTAAAAATTGCGGCTATGACCGAAACAGGTTACCAAGTAACAGCTACTACTCCTGCCATAACCAATTGGTTCTCGACTTATTTATACAGTTCCCTTACCAACAACAACATCGAGATAAGTTACGTCCTCTTTTGGACCAATTCAAAAGATGGTTATTATGTACCCACACCGGGCACTACAAACGTGGCAGATTTTACCACTTTTGCTACAAAAACCAAATCGGCTCTGGTTAATAAACTACCCAAAATGTACGTTTTACCTAATTAATTTTTCAAATGAAGAAAGTATTCCTATTGTCATTTTTACTTGTTTGTACTGCTTTTGGACAAGCTCAAAAAATGATTTCTGTAAAAAACAACCAATTCATCAAAAACGGTAAAGCCTACCATTTTATTGGTACAAACTATTGGTATGGCGCGATGATTGGTGCCAAAACAGGCGACCGAAAACGTCTTTTAAAAGAATTAGATGAACTCAAGGCTAATGGCATAACCAATTTAAGAATCCTTGTGGGAGCCGAGGGCGGCGATCAAGATTATACCGTTACGCCAGCTTTACAACCCAATAAAAACAGTTATAACACGGAACTATTAGAAGGCCTAGATTATGTGTTATCCGAAATGGGTAAACGCGATTTGAACGCCATTTTGTACCTCAACAACAACTGGGAATGGTCAGGCGGAATGGCAAAATATTTAGAGTGGAATGGTTACGGAAAAGTACCTAACCCCAATATTGCTCCCAACACTTGGCCACAGTTTATGGAATTCACCTCCAAATTTCATACTTGCGAACCCTGCAAAGCGGATTTTATAAAACACCTTCAATTCATTATGGAAAGAACCAATACGATCACCCATAAAAAATACACTGAGGACCCCGCTATTATGGCTTGGGAAGTAGCCAATGAACCACGCGTGTTTACGAAAGAAAATGAAGCTGCTTTTACCCAATGGCTCAATGAAGTGGTAAACGAAATGAACCGATTGGATCCAAACCACCTCATCACAACAGGCTCTGAAGGGAAAGCGGGTTCTAATGACGATTTAGCCACCTTCGAAAGAACACATACCAATCCAAATATAGACTATTTAACTATGCACATTTGGCCCAAAAACTGGGGCTGGTACAAAATTGAAGATGAAAAAGGATCCACTCCAATCGCTATTGAAAAAACAATGGCGTATATCGATGAACATATCGCAGTCGCTAAGAGATTGCAAAAACCAATTGTCTTAGAAGAATTTGGCTACCCAAGAAGTCAAGAAAGTCTCGATAGAAGGGCTTCTGCAGTATACAGAAACGATTTTTACAAAGCTGTATTTGATCGACTGTCGAAAGCTATTAAAGAAAAAGAACCATTCGTCGCCTTGAACTTTTGGGGATATGCGGGCATAGCCAAAAACAATCCCAAAGATGGAAAATGGAAAATAGGCTTAGACTTCACCACTGATCCTCCTCAAGAACCACAGGGATTAAACTCTGTTTTCTCGTCGGAAACCAGCACTATGGAGTTGATTAAAAAGTACAATAAAAGCATTAAAAAAATGTAATAAAAAAGGATGAAGTATATCAAAACTTCATCCTTTTTATTTTCTCAATTGCCATTTCAAAAACTGTATTTAACTCAAAACACGTTCAATATCCTCCAATTCATCCGCTGTAAAAGAAAGCGAATTCAAACTGTCGAGATTATTATTCAATTGCCCTACGGAACTTGCTCCAATCAACACCGAAGTAATCCTACTGTCTTTGAGCAACCAAGCTAAAGCCATTTGTGCCAAGGATTGATTTCGCTCTTTCGCAATATCGTTCAATCGAATGATTTTCTGAATGCGTTCCTCCGAAACTTCGGTTTCTTGTAAATGTCCATTAGGATTATGAGCACGAGAATTCTCTGGAATTCCTTTCAAATATTTATCAGTCAAAAGACCTTGTGCCAAAGGCGAAAAAGCAATACAACCCACACCCTTTTCTTCGAGAACATTGAGCAATCCTTCTTCGGGAGTTCTTACAAACATTGAATATTTCGCTTGATGAATCAAACAAGGAGTGCCTAATCGCTTCAAAATTTCGGTAGCCTCTCTGGTTTGTTCTGGATTGTAATTCGAAATGCCTGCATACAAAGCTTTCCCACTTCGAACGGCAAAATCCAATGCCATCATCGTTTCTTCTAAAGGAGTTTCTGGATCAAAACGATGCGAATAAAAAATATCCACATAGTCTACATTCATTCGCTTCAAGCTCTGATCCAAACTTGATAACAGGTATTTTCGTGATCCCCAATCACCATAAGGACCTTCCCACATAGTGTAACCCGCTTTGGTCGAAATTACAATTTGGTCTCGTAGATTGCCTTGAAAATTATTCTTTAGTATCTGACCAAAATTCGTCTCTGCCGAACCTGGAACTGGTCCATAATTATTTGCCAAATCAAAATGAGTAATCCCTCGATCAAAAGCAGTTTTAGCGATACTTTCCGCATTTTCAAAAGAATCCACCGAACCGAAGTTGTGCCATAAACCCAAAGAAATTTGCGGTAATAACAGGCCACTTTTCCCACATCTGTTGTATTTCATTTATTTCTTTTTTAAGCAATTAATACAGACTGTCACAATAATTTATTTTTAAAATAGCTAGACACTTTTTTGTAAATTTGTATCAAATGATAACATTATGAATAATTGGCAAAACTTGATTTCAATAAACCCTGATATTCGATTTGGAAAACCAACGATAACTGGAACACGAATTTGTGTATCTGACATTTTATCTTGGCTTGCACAGGGTATGTCGATGGAAGAAATTATTTTGGATTTTCCAGAACTAAAAAAAGAAGACATTCTGGCTGCCTTAGCTTTCGCAGCTAACAGGGAAAATATTACCAAAATAATTGCAGCTTAATGAAATTGCTTCTTGACGCTAATATTTCTTGGAGAATAATCAAAATCATTGAGGATAGCTTTCCCAATTGTTTTCACGCTAAAGATATTGAAGTTGCACAACCTGCAAAGGATAGTGAAATATGGGAATTTGCTAAAAAAAACAATTTTACTATACTCACCCACGATGAAGATTTTGAAAAACTATTACTTTTGAATGGTACACCACCAAAAGTAATAGTTTTAAAAACGTTCAATCAAAATACAAAACAACTTGCTCAAACATTAATAAATAAAAAGACAACTATTGAATCTTTTATTCTAAATGACGAGCTGATGATTCTAGAAATTTATTAACTACTCCAACTCAAATTGGCCTTCCAAACCTTTATCCGAGCTTCCGCCAACCATCAGTTTAAAAGTTCCCGCTTCTACCAAGTATTTCCCAGCATTGTCATAGAATCCTAGCTCCTTCTCAGTCAAAGTAAAGGTTACGGTTTTGGTTTCTCCTTTTTTCAAAGCAATCAACTCGAAGCCTTTTAGTTCTTTTACAGGTCTAGCCAAACTTGCTGCAACGTCTTGGATATACAATTGCGCTATCTCTTTACCATCATAATTACCGGAGTTGGTAATATCCACCGAAACCACAACCGGCTCTCCTTTTGCGAAAGAAGCTTTGTTGATTTTCAATTTTTTATAATCGAAAGTAGTGTAACTCAATCCAAAACCAAAAGGAAACAAAGGTGTTTTCTCTACATCCGTATAATGCGACCAGAACACATTTTTATCACTATTTACAGGTCTTCCTGTGTTGTAATTGTTATAATAAATTGGCACTTGACCTACATTTCTTGGGAAAGACATTGGCAATTTACCACTCGGATTGTAATCACCATACAACACCTGAGCCACCGCATTACCGGTTTGTGTTCCCAAATGCCAAGCCTCAACAATCGCAGGAATATGTTCCGCTGCCCAAGGTAAAGCCAAAGGTCGACCGTTGTTTAAAACCAAAACAATATTTGGATTCACTTTATAAACTTCTTCTAATAATTCTTGTTGAACGCCTGGTAAATCAAGATTGGTTCTACTACGTCCTTCTCCTGATTGAAAACCGTGTTCACCCAAAACCATCACTACCACATCTGCGGTTGCGGCAACTTTTTTGGCCGCTTCAAATCCGCTTTTATCGGCGGTATTAAACACCAGTTCGTCAATAAAGGTCGTTTTACCTACCGTCAAATCGGCTCCTTTTTCAAACGTCAATTGATTGCCTTTGTACTGTTGCATTCCTTCCAAAACGGAAACGGCTGTATTGTCATCCGAAGCAATTCGCCAGCTTCCCAACGGACTGTTTTTATCATTGGCCAAAGCACCAATCATTGCAATTTTTTGACCCGCTTTTTTTAGCGGAAGTAATCCCTTTTCGTTTTTCAACAATACAATCGACTTCTTTGCCATATCCAGCACTGCCTCATTGTTGGCTTTGCTACCCAAGGTCGCTTTCTCTCGCTTTTCATCACAATACTTATACGGATTATCAAACAAGCCTAACTCAAATTTCACACGCAAAATTCTGCGAACAGCATCATCTACCAACGCTTCTTTTACTTTTCCTTCTTTGACCAACTTCACCAATTCGACCACATACAAATGCGATTCCATATCCATATCTGAACCCGCAATCACGGCTTTTGCAGTGGCTTCTGCTCCATCTTTAGCAAAACCGTGCGCCATCATTTCCCGAACCGAAGCCCAATCCGACACCACAAATCCGTCAAATTTCCATTGCCCTTTTAAAATATCCCTTTGCAAAAAAGCATTACCTGTAGCAGGAACGCCATTCAAAATGTTAAACGAATTCATCAACGTACGCACACCCGCATCTGTCGCCGATTTAAACGGAGGCAAAACGGTATTGTATAATTTAGAATCGCTAATGTCTACTGTATTGTAATCCCTTCCTGATTCGGCAAAACCGTAGGCCGCAAAATGTTTCGCACAAGCCGCTATCGTATTTACTTTCAGCAAATCGGCTTTGGTATCGCCTTGAAAACCAGTTACTCTAGCTTTGGCAATTTTACTTCCCAAATAAGGATCTTCTCCCGCACCTTCCATAACTCGTCCCCAACGCGCATCATTCGAAATATCTACATTTGGGCCAAATGTCCAGTTGATCCCCACCGCCGATGCTTCGTCTGCTGCCACTTGAGCCGATTTTTTAATTGCCTCCAAATCCCAGCTCGCTGCTTCGGCCAACGGAATCGGACTCAAGGTTTTGTATCCATGAATCACGTCAAAACCTATAATCAACGGAATCCCCAAACGGGTTTCTTCGACTGCTATTTTTTGCACCGCTTTTACTTCTTTTACGCCGCGAACTGTAAGCATGGAGCCCACCCATCCTTTGCGTAAATGTTCGTATTTCTTTTCTGCATCTCCTCCTTTGGGCGCAGGTCCAGTTACTTCCCAAAAGCCGTTGTATTGATTCATTTGTCCCACTTTTTCCTCCAGCGTCATTTGTTGCATTAACAAATCAATTCGTTCTTCAATGGGTTTCGTTTGATCTAAATGTGGTATTTTTTGTGCATTCATACTTACTGTTGTCATCAGGGCAAAAATCCCCGTCATTACTACTATTTTTTGCTTCATACTTTATTTTTTTATTTTTTGGGCGTGCCCCGCCAGATACTTCGACAAGCTCAGTAGGCGGGTCGGGCTATCCGCTACAAGTCCTCGCTCCGAGAAAATCGGAGCTGTGGGCTTTTCACTACTATCCCTCACGCGAAATCCCATCAATCAATGCGTTTTTTGGTCATTCTGAGAAACGAAGAATCACATATTGTGAACAGCTTGTATCATTCAAGTTATGGGATTTCCCCTCCGTCGAAATGACAAATTAATGCTCTGTACTTACTCACTTATAAAAGTCGAAGCCGGTAAATTCGCTTGATTAAAAAGAGTAGCTTGATCCGTATTTTTCCAAGCGTAACGCACTTTAGTGGGCATCTTTACTTTATCCGATTGTACAAAGACCGAATTATTTTTAATCACAGCTGTTGCTTTATAAAACACATTGTCAGCACCCGCAACTTCAAACAAATCAGCTTTTTTATCCTTAAAATACAAGCCTTCGGCATAGTCAAAAGTGACTATCACTTTAGTTTTTTCCATTTTTATGGCCTTAAACAATGGACCATTCACTAATGTTTTGTTGGTTTTATAGGTATTCGCCAAAGCCAAATTCCCCAATCGAATCCCCACGGATTTTTTATCCTTTGGATGAATATCTTCAATAGGCGAAATATCGCTAGTAACCACCATTACTGTATTAGGAACTTGTTGGGCTACTTTTCGCTGAGCATCTCGAATCACAGCACCACCAAAATGATCTTCTCCATACTTATAAGGAGCAATTTGAACCACATAAAACGGGAACTCATACTCCCACAATTGTCTCCACGAAGTAATCAAAGCTGTGAGGGTTTTATCATAAACTGTAGATCCCACATTGCTTTCTCCTTGGTACCATAAGGCCCCAGCAATTTTGAATTTAGTCAACGGATAAATCATAGCATTAAAGGCACGTCCCGGCTGATGGGGACCGTAACTTTCTTCTTTTCTAGTTTTGGCAGCTTCCAACAAAACAGCATCCTTTTGAATCACTTCTTCGGGCATCCAAATCTCCGCTGGCGTTCCTCCCCAATTGGACGAAATCAAACCAATCGGTACATTCTTTAATTCTTCTTGCAAACGCTGCCCAAAAAAATAGCCCACAGCGCTGAAATATTTCATTGTCTCCGGTGTACAGGTAGTCCAAGTTCCAGATACATTATTTTGCGTTGTGGACGCTGTTAATTTGGGGATTGAAAAGAATCTTATGGTGGTATTTGTAGCATTCTTTACTGCTTCATCGCCATTGGTTATTCCCCATCCGGCATTCATTTCCATATTGGATTGCCCGGAACAAATCCAAACTTCTCCAATCAAAATGTTCTTAAGAACAAGCTCGTTGTACCCTTTTATGGTAATCGTGTAAGGTCCTCCTTCTTTGGGTGTTGGAATCTTAATTTCCCATTGGGCTTGATTGCTCGCTTTGATTTTGTACGTTTCATTGTTCCAACTAGGAGTAATCACTACTTCTTCCTGCGGATTTGCCCAACCCCATAATGTCACATCAGCATTGCGTTGCAAAACCATATTGTCCGAAAAAATATTCGGAAGGGTAACATTGGCGAAGGCCAAACCAACTTGGAAGAAAACGACTAGGGCAAAAAGTCTATTTTTCATATAGTATTTTTTTAAAAAAAGGGAATAATTGATCCGCCATCACTTTATCATCATTAGTATCGGGATGATAGCCACAACCTTTGGGAGACATCGGTTGGAATTCAAACAAGGCTATCGGTTTGTGAGCTTTGTCCGTTTCAAAAGCTTGGATTACTTTTTTCAAGCATTTCACCAAAGTCACATTACGATCTCCCGAAACCATAGGGCTGGTCAACAAAACAATTCGGGTATTTGGTGAACGTTTGTATACCGTTTTGATAAAATCAATATAATTCGCTACGTATTTTTCTTCATTAAAAGGCAGTCTTGGCTTTTTTCCATCACCATCCGAAAGATCATTGGTACCCAAACAAATGCTCACCAAATCTGGCTGAAAAGCAAAATCATACGATTTGGATTGGTCTTTGTTCAAGTATAAATTTTCGTATACATCAGGCATAATGGCTTCTTCCAAATGCTCGTCATTCCAGTTGCGATACATCCCAATTCCAGAAACAGAACTCAACAAATAATCTGCATCCAAACGTCTAGAAAGCACTGGTCCATAAGCCAAATAACCGTTGTGTTGATCGTACCATTCGCCCGACCCACAAGGAATCGGATTCGAATCATTGCCCATTCCACAAGTAATAGAATCACCAATGAACTCGATTTTCTTTTTCTTTTTGACTTTTGTTTTCGAAGGAATCACTTGGGCTGTCGTGCCTGCAAATAGCACACTACCATTGGCCGCCTCCGTGGCTTTATATACCTCTAATCGATGCGTTTTTTTTGCAGAAGTAACCTGTATTGGAAAAGATTGAGCGCTTCCTTTTTCTATTCGCAAACGACCCAAATACTGACCATCTACTACTAAAGAAACATAATTATGATGTTCAAAACCATCTACACTTTGAAGCGAAATAGCACAAGTCGAACCCGTAAACTCAAAAGCCACTGAAGCAGCCGAACCAATAAGAAGTACTTGATTATTCTCGAGTGGGTTTACTCGACCTGACAAATTATAATAATTAGAGCTTTCTTGTTTTTGTTGTGCCGATACATTCATCGTTAACAACAAAACCAAAGCTAAACGTAACTTATTTAAAAACATTAATTTTGGAAATTTATTTAACATAAGCTACAAATTTAAAGGGATAGATTAGTAAATTTAGATACTATTATTTCATTTTCTAATCAAATAATACCAAATGAATTTATAGCATTCGCCTTTTTATAAATCCCCTTCCTATTTGATACCCTAAGTGTCTAATTTTTTTCACCCGAAAAGTAAACGCACAAAAAAACCACCCTTTCAGAGTGGTTTGATTGCTTTTATTATCTATTATGTATTAGCTTTTCACTGTAGCCGCAACTACTGTTCCTTTGATAGTTAATACTTTTGGAGTCGCTTCTGCATTAGAAGTAACAGTTACTGTTTTAGTAAAAGCTCCCATAGCTGCTGCATTGTAAGTAGCCGTAACCGTTCCTGATTTTCCTGGAGCGATTGGAGTTTTAGTATAATTAGTAGCTGTACAACCACAAGAACCTTGTACATTAGTCAAAATCACAGGAGTTTTTCCAGTGTTTTTGAATTCAAAAATAATAGGTTTTGGAGTACCTTGAGGGATAGAACCCACATCAATAGTTTCTGATTTCCAAACCAAAACACTAGCATAATTTGCTACTTTGGTTACCATTGTTTTAACTGGAGTAATCGCAGAGAAAGACATTAATCCAAAAGCTACTGCCAATAAAGAGATTTTTAACATTTTCATAATTTCTATATTTAATTGTTTAGTTTTCTATTTTTCAAATATAGTTACTCTTTTTGGGATTGCTGTTAAACAAATTCAAATGATTGTTAACGACTTGTTAATGCCTCAAAAACAACTTATTTTTACTTAATATTACATCAAAAAAAGACCCTTTCTTGAAAATCAATCGCCTCAATAGTATCATTGTCATTGGACTCATTGCCATCATCGGTATTTTGTTGGCACAACTATTATGGACCAAAGAAGCTTTTCGAATCGAAGAAAAAAAATTCAGTCAAAAAGCTCATATAGCATTGTATGAAGTAGCCAAAAATTTATACAAAGGCAACAATCAGGAAATTCCAGTGCAAAACCCAGTACAAAAAATCTCTAATGATTATTATATCGTTAATGTAGAGAATGATTTTGATGCCTCGATTTTGGAATTTTACCTCAAATCCGTTTTCAAAAAGTTGGGCGTTACTACAGATTTTGAATATGCCATTTATAATTGTCAGAGCGACGAAATGGTCTATGGCAATTATGTTTCCCTTGACGAAAAAGACACTTCTAAACATTCCATTCATTTTCCCAAACACAAAAACTTGGTCTATTATTTTGCCATTCGTTTTCCAAACGAAACAAGCTTTTTATTCAGTTCTCTTAAGTTTTGGTTTGTGCTTTCTTTAGTTTTGGTGTTGATTCTTTTGATATATGTGTATTCGATTTATACGCTTTTGCAACAAAAAAAATATTCCGATTTACAACGTGATTTCATCAACAATATGACCCACGAATTCAAAACACCCTTGTCGTCCATACTCATTGCTTCGAATTATTTGAGTAAACAAAAACCAATTACTGATGACGAAAAGTTGGAAAAATATGCCCAAATCATTGTGGAGCAAAGCAACAAACTGAACCAGCACATCGAGAAGATTTTAACGGTGGCCAAATCGGATGCTACGCCGTTACAACTCCAAAAAACTACTTTTGAATTTCTTCCAATCATCAAAGAAATAATAGAAAACTGTCAACTCAAGCATCCAATGGTGGTGTTTCATTTAGAGAATCAAAGTACCAAAACTCAGCTAAACGGTGATGTTTTTCATTTTTCAAACATCATTTATAATTTATTCGACAATGCGATAAAATATTGCGATAAAACACCCGAAATCACTCTTCGTTTTACTGATACTAAACAGCATTTACAAATCGACTGTATCGATAACGGAATTGGGATTGAGCCTAAAAAAATTTCTTTTATTTTTGATAAGTTTTACCGAATTCCATCCAAAAAAAGCAATGAAATCAATGGTTTTGGACTAGGATTGTATTATGTTAAAAAAATTTGTGATTTACATCATTGGAAAATAATTGCTAAAAACAATGAGACTTTTGGAACAACCATAACTTTAGTATTGCCGATAAAAAATGAATAATCGAAAAATTTTATATGTCGAAGATGATGCCACTTTGGCTTTTTTGACAAAAGACAATTTAGAACAAAATCAGTATGATGTTTATCATTGTGAAGATGGTGTAACTGCCTTAGAACGGTTTCATGAAATTGCTTTTGACATTTGTATTCTCGACATTATGCTGCCAAAAAAAGATGGTTTTGAATTGACCGAAGCCATACGAAAAGTAGACACTCATATTCCCATCATTTTCCTTTCAGCCAAAACACTCAAAGAAGATCGCATCAAAGGACTGCGCTTGGGAGCCGATGACTATTTAGTAAAGCCCTTTAGTATCGAAGAATTATTGCTCAAAATTGAAATTTTCTTAAAACGTTCTCAAAAAAAGGTGAAACTTGAAAAAGAGCATTATCAAATTGGAAAATATATTTTCGATACCAAAAACTATTTACTTTGGAATGATTACGAAAAAATAAAATTAACCCAAAGAGAATCCGAATTATTGAAATTATTTTTAGACAATAAAAATGTAGTCTTGAAACGAGAAGAAATCTTAACGGCACTTTGGGGTGATGATGATTATTTTATGGGTCGCAGCTTGGATGTTTTTATTTCGAGGTTGCGTAAAATTCTAGCCAATGAGCCTGGAATTTCCATTGAAAACCTTCACGGTATTGGGTTTCGTTTTTTTTGCTAAACTCTCAACATAAGCCTATAAAAATGACAAAACCACCTGAATAAGGTGGTTTTGTCATTTTACTCCGATGAACTACAACGGAATATTACCGTGTTTTCTGTCTGGTCTATTGACTGTTTTTCCTTCGAGCATACTGAAAGCTTTCAACAACTTTCGACGTGTATCTTCTGGAAGAATAACCTCATCTATAAATCCGCGTTGTGCTGCGGTATACGGATTCGCGAATAATTCCGCATATTCAGCTTCTTTTTCTAATAGTTTTGCTTCGTGGTCTTCGGCTTCGCTAATTTCTTTTTTGAAGATAATTTCAGACGCACCTTTAGCACCCATTACCGCAATTTCTGCCGTAGGCCAAGCAAAATTCATATCGGCACCAATGTGTTTTGAGTTCATTACATCATAAGCTCCACCATAAGCTTTTCGAGTAATCACCGTAACTCTTGGCACTGTAGCCTCACTAAAAGCATATAATAATTTAGCACCGTGCACAATGATTCCGTTCCATTCTTGATCGGTACCTGGCAGGAAACCCGGAACGTCTTCCAACACCAACAACGGAATATTGAAACTGTCGCAAAAACGAACAAATCTCGCAGCTTTGATAGAACTCTTCACATCCAAACAGCCTGCCAAAAACATTGGATTGTTGGCTACAATTCCGACACTTCTTCCTCCCAAACGAGCAAAACCAACAATAATATTTTCGGCATACTCTTTATGAATTTCATAAAAAGAATCGGCGTCAATAATCCCTCGAATCACTTCGTGCATATCATACGGTTTGTTGGCACTGTCTGGAATAATGGTAGCCAATTCCATTCGTACTTCATCGCCCAAAACATAAGGTACTTTTGGAGTTGTTTCTTTATTATTTTGTGGCAAATAGCTTAAAAGTTTTTTTATACTATTCAACAAAGCCACTCCGTTGGGAGCAGTTAAATGCGCCACTCCTGATTTGGAAGCGTGCGTTACGGCTCCACCTAAAGCTTCTGAAGTTACTTCTTCATTGGTTACCGTTTTCACTACATTAGGTCCCGTAACAAACATATAACTGTTATTCTCTACCATCATAGTAAAATCGGTTATCGCAGGTGAATATACCGCACCTCCCGCACAAGGTCCCATAATCGCAGAGATCTGAGGTATCACCCCAGAAGATTGTACATTACGATAAAAAATATCAGCATAACCTCCCAAAGAACGTACACCTTCTTGAATTCGGGCGCCTCCAGAATCGTTTAATCCAATCATAGGTGCACCCACTTTGAGCGCCATATCCATCACTTTGCAAATTTTCTCGGCGTGTGTTTCGGACAAAGAACCACCAAAAACGGTGAAATCTTGGGCAAAAACATAGACCAATCTGCCATTAATAGTTCCGTAACCCGTAACTACACCATCTCCGTAAATCAGGTCCTTCTCCATTCCAAAATCGGTAGTTCTGTGGGTAACTAACATCCCAATTTCTTCAAAAGAACCTTCGTCCAACAAATACATAACGCGCTCTCTTGCGGTTAGTTTCTTACCAGCGTGATGTTTATCAATTCGCGCTTGACCACCGCCCAACTGGGCTAGTGCTATTTTTTCGTTTAATACTTTTATTTTAGATTCCATACTTTTCTGTTGTTATTAAAATGTACCAAGCGCCTATTTAATTAGGCAATCGAAGTACTTTTTGGTCCTGCAAATACTGTTTCAACGCCAATTTTGCTGCAATCAATGCTTCTTTTTGGGTTTGCTCTTTTAAAATCTCAGGATTGTAATACTTTTTCACAAAATTGGTGTCAAAATCTCCAGAACGAAAGGCCTCGTGCTGCATTACAAAAGCACCAAATGGCAAGGTCGTTTGCACACCCACCACTTTATAATCCGCAATAGCTTGCTCCATACGCTGAATAGCCTCTTCACGAGTGGCTCCGTATGTTATTAATTTAGCCAACATCGGGTCATAATAAATAGGCACATCCATTCCTTGAGCATATCCGTTATCCACTCGGACACCTTCGCCTTGTGGCAATTGGTACACTTCTAGATTACCTACACTCGGTAAAAACCCATTCAAAGTATCTTCGGCATACACCCGTAATTCTACAGCGTGACCGTGAATTTTCAAATCTTCTTGTTGCAATGTAAGCGCTTCGCCTCTAGCCACACGAATTTGCATTTCGACCAAATCAACTCCAGCTATAATTTCGGTAACTGGATGCTCTACTTGCAAACGCGTATTCATTTCTAAGAAATAAAAGTTCAGTTGCTCATCAACCAAAAACTCCACGGTTCCTGCCCCTAAATAATCACAAGATTTGGCTACCAATACGGCAGCTTCTCCCATTTTTTTTCGAATTTCAGGCGTGATAACCGCAGAGGGTGCTTCCTCCACTACTTTTTGATGACGACGCTGAATACTGCATTCTCTTTCAAAAAAGTACAACACATTGCCGTGACTATCTGCCATCACTTGAATTTCGATATGTCTTGACGACGCCACATATTTTTCAATAAAAACCGCTCCATCTCCAAAAGCAGCCACTGCCTCGCTAATAGCACGGTTCATTTGCGCTTCAAAATCGGCTTCATTATCCACCACACGCATCCCTTTTCCGCCACCTCCTGCTGAAGCTTTGATTAAAATAGGGAAACCAATTGCTTTTGCAGTACGCTTAGCCTCTTCAATATCGGTAATCGCGTGGTCCACTCCAGGAACCATTGGAATATCGTATTGTAGAACGGCTTCTTTGGCAGCCAATTTACTACCCATTATATGAATGGCTTTGGATTTTGGACCAATGAAGATGATGTTGTTTTTTTCAGCTTCTTCGGCAAATTCAGCATTTTCACTCAAGAAACCATAGCCTGGATGAATGGCATCTGCTTGTACCGCTTTGGCCACTTCAATAATTTTATTTCCTAACAAATAGGACTGGTTAGATGGCGCTTCACCTATACAAACGGCTTCATCTGCAAAAGCTACGTGCGGTGCATTTCGGTCTACAGTAGAATATACCGCTACTGTTTTGATTCCCATTTTTCGAGCAGTTTTCATCACGCGAATCGCGATTTCTCCTCTATTGGCAACTAGTATTTTTTTCATTTTTTTTCTATTCAAATTCTACCAACAATTGTCCTTTATCTACAGCATCGCCAACAGCTACTGCAATCGATTTGATTACTCCATTTCGTGGCGATTGAAAACTGTTTTCCATTTTCATCGCTCCCAAAATGAGTAAATTATCGTTTTCTTGAACGGTTTGTCCCACACTGACATTGATTTCTAAAATTAAACCAGGCATAGGTGCTTTGATGGCATTTACTTTTTGTACGGTGCTGGTATCAAATCCCATTTCTTTAATCAAAAGATCCAAAGCGTCTGCAATGGCGACAGTATACACTGAATTATTCACTTCAATAGTGTATTCCTTCTTATGAAAATCAGCAGCTATAATCTGAGCTTGATACCGCTTGTTTTCACTTAAAATATGAAATTGATTGTCAGTTGTCGCAACCGCATCCAGCGCATTGGCTGAGGCGGCATCGCACTCGAAATGAAAAGTATCATTTACTTTTAGTTGATAACTACTACTCATGTTTACATTTTTATTACTGGTAAATGTAATTAAAGAAAACGTTTTCGTAAACAAGTAAAGTAAGATTTATGCAAAAAATAATATGTAGTAAACTGTTTTAAAGAAATCACAGTATTTCATTTTCTTACGATAGATTTCGAAAGAAAAATGCAAAGAAATTACAAAATCAATAATCCAGAGGAGCACAAGATTTGTATTGATTTTGAATACCAAAACAGCTCAAAATCGGGTAAATGTCGTTCAAAATCAGTTTTAAGTTCTTGATATGAATATACTTTGGATTGAGAAACCGCAATTTTATCTAAAATGTCAACCAACCATTCACCTTCTGCTTTATTGGTTTGAACAGCAAAACTTTCTTTTTTATCGTGAAAGGTCAATTTAGCGAGTTCCCAGGAATTCCCTTTTTTGGATTTTGTGAAATATTCTACAGTCGGTTTTCCTCCCAACCAAACTACTTTAGCTGTTGGTTTGGTAGTGAAATTTTCTTCTTCTTGAAGTGCATTAAAAATAAAATCAGGGTGAATTTTGGTTTTTGGAATTTTGAAATCAAACCATTCTTGCAGCTCAAAGTCGAAACAAATACCGTGCATAAAATTGAACAACGATTTCTTCAGTCCAAAACTAAATTTTTCGTGGTCAATACCTGTCTTGTCTGTATAATTAATGTCATTGATGGCAAAAATCCCCTTCTCTGAACCTTGTAAAGGAAGTAGTTCTGGCGTAACACCAAATTGCTCTGGATTCAATCCCACTGGGCTATGGGCCGTCATAGCAAACTGATGCCAAAACCCGGATTGTAACACTCCCGCTTCAAACAATTGACGCACCATTTCGAGACTGTCTATCGTTTCTTGAACCGTTTGTGTTGGGTAACCGTACATCAAATAAGCATGTACCATGATACCTGATTCCGTAAAATTGCGAGTCACTTTGGCCACTTGCTCAACGGTTACTCCTTTATCAATTAATTGTAACAAACGATCAGAAGCAACTTCCAATCCACCCGAAACCGCTATACAACCCGAAGCTTTTAGCAATCTACACAAATCGGCCGAAAAACTTTTCTCAAAACGTATATTCGTCCACCAAGTAACCGATAATTTTCGTCGTAAAATTTCGAGCGCTAAAGCTCGCATTAAAGCTGGCGGTGCTGCTTCGTCAACAAAATGAAAGCCATTCTGACCCGTTTGCGTCATCATTTCTTCCATTCGGTCGCACAACAAATTGGCGGCTATGGGTTCGTAGATTTTGATGTAATCTAAAGAGATATCACAAAAAGTACATTTGCCCCAATAACAGCCATGCGCCATCGTTAACTTGTTCCAACGCCCATCGCTCCACATCCGATGCATCGGATTCACCACTTCGATTACCGAAATGTATTTATCCAACAGCAAATCCGTATAATCTGGAGTACCAACTTGCGATTGTTTGTAATCTGGTCTCGTAGCATTGTTTTTATAAACGACTTTTCCGTCTTCCAAAATAAAAGTTCTTTTGAACTCATTGGAATTTGGGTTTTGAATATTGGAAATTAGTAATTCAACAGGAAGTTCCCCGTCATCTAAAGTAATGAAATCGAAAAACTCAAACACTCGAGCGTCCGAAAGCGAACGCAATTCGGTATTGGGAAAGCCACCTCCCATTGCAATTTTAATATTCGGATAATGCTTTTTCACCCACTGTGCCGAACGAAAAGCGCTGTACAAATTCCCAGGAAAAGGCACAGAAATCAGAAACAATTCAGGCTGAATTCTGGCTATTTTTTCTTCCAAAATAGATAGTAAAATACCATCAATATAGCTAGGTTCCTTTTGCAAAGCCTCGTACAATTCGTCAAATGAATTGGCGCTTCGACCCAAACGCTCGGCATAGCGACTAAAACCAAAATTTTCATCGACACATTCGACTATAAAATCCGAAAGGTCTTCAAGGTACAAAGTTGCCAAATGTTTGGCTTTATCCTGTGTTCCCATCGTACCAAAAGCCCAATCCAACTCTTCCAATTGCGCAAAACGTGACGCTTCGGGCAAATAATCTTCTTGACAAATTTGCAAAGCCAAAGTTGGATTTTTGCCCTGCAAAAAAGCAATTACAGGATCTATGGTTTTGATATATTCGTCTTGTAGAGCAATTATACGTTTCGAATTATCCGAAATAATTTGCTCAGAAACTTTAAACTTTAAACCTTGAACTTTGAACAAATTTTGAAGTCCTTCTTTCGAGAACAATTTCAAAATCACCTCTATACCCAAATCCGCTTGTTTCGAGGGCACTTCAAGGGTATTCAAAAAACCTTTGATATACGCCGTCGCTGGATACGGGGTATTCAGTTGCGTAAACGGTGGCGTGATGAGGAAGAGTTTTGGTTTCAAAGCGGTATTGTTTTGATGCAAAAATAAGGGATAAAAATTGTTTTTTTTGAAAAAGATTGATTGCCAAAAATTTGATTAAAAAAGCTACATAATCTCGAAGATTGATTGTTTTTTTTATATATAATTAGCTACATTTATGCCTGTTAAATTTGAAAAATGAAATACAAAATATTCCTATTACTTACTTTAATAATCACTTCTTCTTTTGCTCAAAATAAAAACAAAACAATTGGTTTTAAAGAGAATAAAGGCCAAATTATAAACCAAAATGGCAAACCCAATGATGCAGTAAAATATCTTCTAAACTCATCTGGATTGAATGTTCAAATTAAAACTAATGGCTTTTCATATGATATTTATGAAACCAAAAAAAATCCCCTGACTGAAAAGCAAAAAGCAAAAATTCATCCATCACTACAACCCGAAAAAAATAAAGAAGTAATTCCTGATTATTCTTTAGAACACATTTACCATAGGATAGACATTGACTTTATGAATTCAAATCCTAACGTAGAACTCATAAAAGAAGAAAAATCAAAAGATTATGATAATTTTTATAACGTTCCCAATAAGCCCAATGGTGTTTTGAAAGTGTATAGATACCAACAAATCACCTATAAAAACATTTACCCTAACATTGATGTGGTTTTCACGGTTCCAAAAGACACATCAAAAACCGTAGAGTACAATTTTGTAATCCAACCAAAAGGAAAAATATCAGATATACAATTAAAGTTTAGAGGAGCTGAAACAGCATTAGTTGACAATAAAATCCGAATGAGTGTTCGTTTTGGCGAAATGGAGGAAACCCTACCTGCCAGTTGGACTGAAGCTGGAGAAGTTAAAAAAGAGATTGCAGTTGGTTATAAAAAAATTAAGAAGAATGTGTATGGCTTTGAAAGTGCTGAAAATGTATCTGGCAAAACTGTGGTAATTGATCCGGTACCCATTAGGCTATGGGGGACGTATTATGGAGGAGAAATGGGCGAAACTCCTACATCTCTTTTTTGCAAAGAAAATCATACTTATTTAACTGGTACAACTACAAGTAAAGAAAATATAGCTAGCACTGGAGCACATCAATTCAATTACGCTTCTATTGGTGGCTTTGACAGCTTCCTAGTGAAATTCAACCCTAATGGAACTAGAATTTGGAGTACCTACTATGGGGGTGAAAAATCAGACATAATATTTCAGGTAAAAGTCTCAAATAATCATAACATTTATATAGTAGGAGAAACACTAAGCGACAATAATATTTCTACATCTAATAGTTTTGAACCCGATTTCAACTCAATTATTCAAGATGGAAGGCAAAAACTACCTGGTTTTTTAGTGAAATTTGATGAAAATGGAGAAAGAAAATGGGGGACTTATTATTGGGGTAGTATAAGCAACTTATCAATTGATTCTTCTGAAAAAATATACATCTCTGGAACTACAATTGCCAATAAAAAAATATCCACCACAAACGCACATCAAATAAATTTAACCAATCCAAATTTAAATCCGGTTTTTGGTTATTTAACTGAAGGATTCATTGCTAAATTTAATTCAGATGGGGAAAGAGAATGGGGAACTTATTACGGCGGATCAAATGATGAGTACATCACTGATTCTCAATTAGATTCAAATGGTTTTCTTTATGTTTTAGGCATTACTTCAAGTTCAAATAACATTTCAACAATAAACATAACAAATAGTCCTAGTCATTCTAATGCAGATAGTTTTTTAGTAAAATTTGACAAAAATGGAAATAGAATGTGGGGAAACTATTATGGAGGGGAAAAGAACGATTATGCTTACTCCTTAGGAATTGATTCTAATAATTATCTTTACACTTTTGGTTGGACACAAAGTCTACTCAACATTTCAACACCAGGAGTATTTCAAGAAACGTATAATAATTCGGGACACCTCTTTCCTTATAATGGATGTATTTTTAAGATAAATTCAGAGGGAGAAAAAATTTGGGGAACCTATTTTTTTTCTGAAACTCTTAAAGGGACTGTTTCAAAAAATGGTGATCTTTATTTTACAGGCACAAACAGTGTTAACAATCCTAAAATCTCGACACCAAATGCTTATCAGGAAGATAATAACGGATGGGGACAAGCTTATCTAGTATGTTTTGACAAAAATGCAAAAAGAAAATGGGGCACATTTTATGGTGGAAGCAATGGAGGAAGTAATGGAAATATAACTGCAACTGATGACAATGGATATATTTATCTAGCTGGAACAACTACCAGCTCAAATTACATTGCAACACCCAATACACATCAAACGAGAATATATAATTCTGATCAAGACACCTATCTAGTAAAATTTCAAGATTGTCTTTCTAATCACTCCATCACTAGTAACTCTCCTATTTGCTTGAGTTCTACTCTTGAACTTAAGGCCTCAGGTGGAACCAATTATTCCTGGACTGGTCCCAATGGGTTTACTTCATCACTGCAAAACCCTACAATTACTAATGCTACTGCCATAAATAGTGGCAAGTATTTTTGTACAATTACTGGAACAGGAGGTTGTGATGACACAAAAAGTATAGAGGTTTTTGTTGGAGATGCAGATGCACCTATACCAAATTTAACAACATTACCTACTATTTCAGGAGACTGTCACACCTCAATTACAACAACCCCAACTGCTTCAGATGCTTGTGCAGGAACAATTACAGCTACTTCTACAAGTCCTCTTTCTTATAATTTACCCGGAACGTACACGATAGTTTGGAACTATCAAGATGGAAATGGAAATTCGGTTACTCAAGAGCAAAAAGTAATTATTAATGCTCAACCTTTACCTGTTTCAACCTCTCCCCAAACCTTTTGCATCCAACAAAATGCAACTTTAAATTCGATTACCATCACTGGGCAAAATGTAAAATGGTATGATGCTTTAACCAATGGAAATCTACTCGATAATAGTTCTTCTTTACAAAGTGGCATTACTTACTATGCATCACAAACTATAAACGGCTGCGAAAGCGAGAGAACTGCTGTTTTAATCAATATTCAAAATACACCTACTCCAATCACAAATACAAATCAAACCTTTTGTAGTAATCAAAATCCAACCATTGATGCTATTCAAGTAACTGGAACCAACATAAAATGGTACGATGCATCTAATAATGGTTCTTCCATAGCAGCAACTACAAATCTTATTAATGGCACAACTTATTACGTTACTCAAACTATTAATAATTGTGAAAGCCTGCGATTAGGAATTACTGTTTCAATTGTAAATACTCCGCCTAGCCCAACTGCAAACGCATTTCAATCCTTCTGTAAAAATGAAAATGCATCGCTTAGTACTATCCAAATAACAGGACAAAATATAAAATGGTATGATAGTTCTATTTCGACAGTTACTCTCCCTAATGACAGATTATTAGTTAACAATACTACCTATTATGCTTCTCAAACCATAGGTTGTGAAAGTAGTAGAATTCCAATTCTAATTAGAATTCAGGAAACACCATTGCCATTAGGAAAAAGCAATCAACAATTTTGTATCGATGAAAATCCACTTCTTTCTAACTTAACTATTTCTGGAACTGCCATCAAGTGGTATGATGCTCAAGTAGGTGGCAACCTTTTATCAAACACCACTACTCTTCAAAACGGAAAGACCTACTTTGCAACACAGACAATTAATGATTGTGAAAGTGAACGACTAGCGGTTACTTCAATTATACAAGATAGTACTCCACCAACAGCAGAAGCAATACAATCCTTTTGCGTTCAAAAAAATGCAAAAATTAGCGATATTTCAATTTTAGGACAAAACATAAATTGGTTCGATAGTCTCACGTCTTCGACAAGTTTATCTGAATCCACTTTACTAACTAATGGAATAACCTATTACGCCTCGCAAACGATAAACAATTGCGAAAGCACCAGAATCCCAATTTTGATTACTATTCTTGATGCGACAAATGATGAATGTATTAATTTGGTAGATGAACTTCCATATCCAAAATTCTTTACACCAAATAATGATGGCTTCAATGATACTTGGACAATTGATTTTAACTATTTAGAACCTAATTCTTCCATTAGAATATTTGATCGCTATGGTAAACTGGTCAAAGAATTAAGAAATAATGATTCTTGGGATGGAACATATCTTGGTCATATACTCCCAGCTACTGACTATTGGTTCACGGTTACTCGAAAAAACGGTTCTGAATTTAAAAGTCACTTTAGCTTAAAAAGATAAAAAATAGGCTGTCCGAAAAATGTGGACAGCCTATTTTAATTTTAGAATTTATGTTCAACTTTACTGATTACTAATAAAGAAAGTAAAGAAAGACAAGCAGCCCCCGTCAAATAATACCCCACATACGAAATGTCATAATCCGTAGCCAGCCAAATGGCAATCATAGGAGCAAAAGCGGCACCAAAGATTCCAGCTAAATTAAAGGTTAAGGAAGCTCCTGAATAGCGGACTTGTGTTGGAAACAACTCAGACAAAAAGGTGCCTAAAGGACCATAGGTAAATCCCATTAATGCCATTCCAATACAAACGAAAGCAGTTACCATTACAGCACTTCCCGAACTGAGAAAAAATTGGAAGAAAAAACCAAAAACAGCTATTGCAATAGTAGCCAAAACAAGCATTTTGCGACGACCTATGGCATCTGCAACCACCGCTGAAACAGGAATAAACAGCGCAAAAAAGAGCACGGAGAACAACTGAATCAACAGAGCATCTCTTTTGGTGAAACCTAAATCAGAGGTTGCCCAACTTAACGTAAATACCGTCATTAAATAAAAAACCAAAAAAGTAGTCACTGCCGCCAATGTTCCAAAAATCAATTGATTCTTGTAAGAGGTAAGCAAGGTAATAAACGGGATTTTTACTTCTTCTTCTACTTTTTTAGCCTGCTCAAAAGAAGGTGTTTCAGAAATTTTAGTTCGAATATAAAAACCAACCACTACCAAAAGTGAACTGGCTATAAAGGGAATTCGCCAACCATAATTCATAAAATCTTCGTTGGTCATACTATCCGTTAAAAGCAAAAAAGTCCCTCCCGAAAGCAACAAACCTATAGGAGCGCCTAACTGTGGGAACATGCCATACCAAGCTCTTTTATTGGGTGGCGCATTTTCGATGGCTAGTAATACAGCTCCTCCCCACTCTCCGCCAAGACCAACTCCTTGTCCAAAACGACACAGCATCAACAACAAAGGTGCAGCAATACCTATACTAGCATAACTCGGCAGAAAACCAATGGCAACAGTAGAAACTCCCATCGTTAGTAATGCGGCTACCAAGGTAAATTTACGACCTATCTTATCTCCAAAATGACCAAAAAAAGCCGAGCCCAAGGGACGCGATAAAAAAGCAATAGAAAACGTAGCTAGTGACTGCAACGTAGCCATAGTAGCGTCTGTACTCGGAAAAAAAAGTTGTGGAAAAACCAATACCGCAGCATTGGCATAAATATAAAAATCAAAAAACTCAATGGTCGTTCCTATCAAACTGCCAAAAAGTACATGTTGCAATGAATTTTTTCCTTTCGAAGGAGTATATGGGGTCATTTGAGGTGGTTTTAGTTAGTGGTTTAGAATTACAATAATAAGTTAAAATGCATTGCTATTCAAAAAGGGAAGCCATTTAATTCCGCTTTTTTTGGTAATTTAGCCCTAAATCTATTTTAATTATGCCATCCGACTGTATCAGCTTTCAAAATTCTGGGTATTTTTCCTCACTAATCAATGATTATTTAGACCATAAACCAAACGTACTACCTTTGTACCATCGATTCCCAACTCTTGAAAACTTTGGCCCTCAAATAGAAGAAAAGAAAGTTAACTTCGAAGACAATAAAAGAGCCGTATTAGTTGCTGCTCTTGAAGCCCAATATGCCAAAATCAATGCTTCAACGGCAACTTTAAACAACATTACACTTTTAAATCAATCCAATACCTATACCATTACAACAGGTCATCAACTGAATTTATTCAGCGGACCTATGTATTTTCTATATAAAATCATTTCAACCATCAATCTGACTAAGGGATTACAACAAAAATATCCTGAACAAAATTTTGTTCCAGTCTATTGGATGGCTACCGAAGACCACGATTTTGAAGAAATAAATTACTTTACTTTTAAAGGGAAAAAATTCTGTTGGAACAGAGAAAGTACTGGACCAGTAGGGCGATTATCAACAGAAGGTCTCGAAGATTTTTTAGCGATTTTTGCGCTAGAATTAGGAAGTAGTACAAATGCCGAAAAGCTAAAAACACTATTTCAAGAAGCTTATTTGAAGCATACCAATTTAGCAGACGCGACCAGATATTTGGCCAATGCACTATTTGGCGATTACGGATTAGTCATTTTGGATGCTGATGATTGCAATCTAAAAAGACAATTTATTCCGTTTATTGAGGAAGAGTTGAAACATCAAACGGCTTTTTCAAAGGTGAATGAAACTATCCATCAATTTGGAAATTATACTGTTCAAGTCAATCCTCGTGAAATCAATTTGTTTTATATAGAAGATAACTTGAGAGAGCGTATTATTTTTGAAAACGGATTGTACAAAATAAACAATACTAAAATTCAGTTTTCAGAACAAGAACTACTAGCTGAATTGGAACTTCATCCCGAAAAATTCAGTCCCAACGTAGTGATGCGTCCTTTATATCAAGAAGTTATTCTCCCTAATCTAGCCTATATTGGTGGTGGTGGAGAAATAGCCTATTGGCTAGAATTGAAATCATTTTTTGATGCAGTAAAGGTGACTTTCCCAATGCTTATTGTACGTAACTCCGTAGTTTTAGCCACTGAAAAACAGCTAAAAAAAGCCGATGCCTTAGCCCTGAATTGGAGCGATTTATTCCAAAAACAAGCGCAATTAATCAACAACAAAACCAAACAATTATCGGATTTCGCCATCGATTTGAGCGATTTGAAACAGCAATTACAACAGCAGTTTCAAGCCCTAAATGAACTCGCTTCCAAAACCGATCGTTCTTTTGAAGGTGCCGTAAAAGCACAAGAAGTAAAACAAACCAAAGGACTAGAACAACTTGAAAAACGATTGCTAAAAGCACAAAAACGAAAATTAGCCGATAGTTTGAATCGAATCTCAGTACTTCAAAATGAACTTTTTCCCAACCAAAGTTTGCAAGAACGTCAAGCCAATTTTTCTGAATTCTATTTAGAAAATGGAGAGCAACTGATTCCTAAATTGGTTGGTGAGATAAAACCTTTGTCTACCAATTTTACCATTACTACCTTTTAAAACCTACTTTTTACATGAGCAAAGACCGACTGATTTCATTGGATGTATTTCGAGGATTAACTATTTTATTAATGACTGTTGTCAATAATCCTGGAAGTTGGTCCACGATTTATGCTCCATTACGTCACGCCGAATGGCACGGCTGTACTCCAACCGATTTGGTATTTCCATTTTTTGTTTTCATTATGGGAACCGCCATTGCTTTTGCCATGCCAACTAAAACCTATGATAGTTCAACTTTCAACAAAATCTTTGTTCGTTCGTTGCGCATGATAAACCTAGGCTTGTTCTTTAACTTTTTTGGTAAGATTCAGTTTTTAGATCTTGAAGGAACGCCATTAATGATCATTCGTCTACTCATAACTGCCATTGTTGGTTATGCTTTAATGGGGAACTTTAATCAAAAAACCAAAACCTATTTGTCCATTGGATGTTTTATCCTTTTTATGTTCCTTGCTTACAGCGGGATTCCAGCTTATGAAAACGTGCGGCTTCCTGGTGTTTTGCAGCGTATCGGAATTATATATTTCATCGCTTCGCTTTTGTATTTAAAAGCCACCCCCAAAACGCAACTCATCGTTAGCAGTGTTTTACTACTGGGCTATTGGGTACTAATGACAGTAGTTCCTGCGCCAGGCTTTGTAGTTACCAATCTCGAAAAAGGAACCAATTTAGCTACTTGGGTGGACCAAATGTTGTTATCAGGACATGTTTGGGAAGCTACCAAAACTTGGGACCCAGAAGGTATTCTAAGTACAATTCCTGCTATCGTAACGGGTTTATTAGGCCTTCAAATTGGGCAATTACTCAACATAAATACATCCAAAAAAGCAAAAGCACAAAAAATGCTGAGCATTGGAGCACTATTGCTTTTTTTAGGCTGGCTTTGGAATTTTGTATTCCCAATCAATAAAGCCTTGTGGACCAGCTCGTATGTACTTTATACCGCTGGATTGGCCACACTTATCTTGACGATTTTATACTATTGCATCGACCTACTCAACTTCAAAAAAGGAATCACGCTGTTTTTGGTTTGGGGAGTCAATCCTATGATTGTTTTCTTTTTATCGCAAATCATTCCTCAAGCTTTGGTAATGATTTCGGTTCAAAATCCAAAAAACAACACTCCAATCGACTTTTGGACCTACAGTTATGAATTTGGAGTTTTGCCTCATTTCCAAAATCCAATGAATGCCTCACTAGCCTTTGCTTTACTTTATGTAGGTTTTTGGAGTCTTTTATTGTGGTATTTCTACCAAAAGAAACAGTTTTTTAAAGTATAATCACACTATTTTATCGCATAATCAAAAATTTGACTTAAAAATGACAATTTCACAAATTGTATTTGCAAAAAAAGTCTATTTTTGCACCAAATTTTAAAAAACCAAAAAATGGCTACAAATAGAACTTTTACAATGATTAAGCCTGATGCTGTAGAAAACGGACACATCGGAAACATCTTAGCAATGATTACTAACGCAGGTTTCAAAATTGTTTCTTTGAAATTAACGCAATTGACTGTTGCTGACGCACAAGCATTTTACGCAGTACACTCAGCTAGACCTTTCTTTGGAGAATTAGTAGAATTCATGACTCGTGGTCCTATTGTTGCTGCCATTTTAGAAAAAGAAAATGCAGTTGAAGATTTCAGAACTTTAATCGGAGCGACGAATCCAGCTGAAGCTGCTGAAGGAACTATCCGTAAAGCTTACGCTACTTCTATCGGAGAAAATGCCGTTCACGGTTCTGATAGCGACGAAAATGCTGCTATCGAAGGTGCTTTCCACTTTGCTGGAAGAGAGCAATTCTAGATTTATAATTGAAGATTAACGATTTTTGAATTAAGATCTAAAAATCATCAAAAACAGAAAATCCCGTTTCAAATTTCTTGAAACGGGATTTTCTTATTACATCACAAAAATCTGAAATCGTTAATCTTTAATCTTTAATCTAAAATCACTACCTTAACACCACGTCTCTAACCACATCACGTCGCAATTCCTCATTAATCATCGCAATTATTTTCGATTTCCCGTGGCTCAATTCTTCTCTCAATACCGATGAAGTTAAGGCTACATAAAGCGTACTTCCCTTCAAAACTACATCTTGTGTATACGAGTTTACGCCGTTCCCCATCAAATTTTTCCATGCGTCGCGCACATCAATTTGGTTAAGACCCGTTTGGAGTTTATTAACTTCAATAATATGCTTCAAGACATCACCTACCGTATTCTTATCATTTAGTCTTTTTGCCATTGTCAATAATATTTATCGGACCTGTTTTTTTATAGTGATATTCTTTTTGCTCTGCATTTCTCAAGACCAATTCCTTTGCATCAATCTTTACCAATTCCTCTGACCATTGCGCAAAATCAGTCTTAAAATCAAGAAAAATTTGATCATCTTTCTCTCGAATACGAATCGTTTCTACCAAATCATTCGCCTGAAACGTACCGTCCAATTGCGGCATTACTTTCTTTCTAAATCCGATATCGCCTTTTATTTCAAAATAATCAAAACTGTCATTGCTCGGGTATTCTCTATCTTCACCTTCTTCAAAAACAACTTTCTCAATCTCCCAATACCCAGTCAACAAAGTCACCGATTCCTTCTCAACTTTAGGTTGACACCCTAAAAAAACCAAACAAAGGGTTACTACTACAACTACTTTTTTCATATTATATTGACTTATATTTTTTAGGAGCTATTTCCTGCTGTCCACTATATCTTGTCGTCCCGAACCCCGGGACCACAAGGATGCCGTTCCCATCAGGGCTAGAAACACAGTTCACAACAATACGTCTGCTCTAATTACAAAGTACGCCTAAATCAAGTAAAGAAACAAAGAAAAACATTTTGCATTCCACATTTTAAAAGAAAAAGGAAAGCAACTAAAAGAAAATTAAAAAGATGAAAAAAACAATAAACTAGTACAAAAAAAGCAAGGAAAAATCAGCTTTTATCAAATTTTACTTCGCACTAAACTTCTTGTATATACCAATTAAAAAAAGAACCACACCTGCTCCTAGAAAAAAGCCATACGCATAATCCATTTTGCCTCTAACAAAATTCGCCAGGACAAGACAAATCATACTGATGAAGTACAAATATAAAGGGCTTACATTTTTCATAGTAAACTATTTAAAGAAAGAATCTACAAACTCAAACTTATTGAAGACTTGTAAATCTTCAATTCCCTCACCTACTCCAATATATTTTACAGGAATCTGGAACTGATCCGAAATACCAATCACAACGCCACCTTTGGCAGTTCCGTCTAATTTCGTAACCGCTAGAGAAGTAACTTCGGTAGCAGCGGTAAATTGTTTGGCTTGTTCAAAAGCGTTTTGGCCTGTAGAACCATCTAGTACCAAAAGCACATCATGAGGCGCATCGGCAACAACTTTTTGCATCACACGCTTCACTTTTGATAGCTCATTCATTAAATTGATTTTATTATGCAAACGTCCAGCGGTATCAATAATCACAATATCGGCATTTTGAGCCACCGCTGATTGCAAAGTATCAAAAGCTACAGAAGCTGGATCACTTCCCATTTCCTGTCTCACAATAGGTACTCCAACGCGATCTGCCCAAATCTGTAATTGATCGATGGCTGCCGCTCGGAAAGTATCTGCTGCACCAAGCACTACATTGTATCCAGATTTCTTAAACTGATAAGCCAATTTACCAATAGTGGTGGTTTTACCCACACCATTTACACCTACCACCATCAATACATAAGGTTTAGTATTGATTGGAACTACAAATTCTGTAGCTTCACCATTATTGGTTTCAGATAACAAACCAGCAATTTCTTCTTGAAGTATTCCATTTAACTCATCAACCCCTAAATATTTATCTGCTGCAACACGATTTTCAATACGTGTAATAATTTTTAAAGTAGTAGCAACTCCAACATCTGAAGCTACTAAAATTTCCTCCAAATTATCCAATACATCATCATCAACCTTCGACTTTCCAGCAACAGCTTTGGTTAGTTTAGTAAAAAAGTTGACTTTCGTTTTTTCAAGACCTTTATCTAAAGTCTCTTTCTTTTCAGTAGAAAATATACGTTTAAAAAAACTCATTTTTTGTTAGGTTAAGTAAGTCATCAAAGGAAAAATTCCTTAAATTATTTGAAAGGGTAAATATAAAAAATAAAAAAGCTACTTCCGAAAGAAAGTAGCTTTTATATAAAATGTATGTAAATTATTTCTTTTTCAAGAATTCATCAACTGCTTCAGGAGCCATAATAGATTCAACGAATGTATATGCACCAGTTTTTGGAGATTTTACCATTTTAATGGCTTTTGATAATCTTTTAGAAGCGGTTTGTAACGATGCTACGGTTTTCTTTGCCATGATTCAAATGTTATTTGAAATTTTTATAAAATAAAAATCTCTAATTATTATTTAATTTCTTTGTGAACAGTTACACGTTTCAAGATTGGATTAAATTTTTTAATCTCTAATCTATCTGGAGTATTTTTTTTGTTCTTTGTTGTTATGTATCTTGAAGTTCCTGCAACACCAGTTGTTTTGTGCTCAGTACATTCTAAAATTACTTGGATTCTATTACCTTTCTTTGCCATCTTGCTATATATTTATTTAGGAAAAAGATTATTTTATAAATCCTTCAGATTGCGCTTTTTTCAAAACAGCTGCAATTCCATTTTTGTTAATTGTTTTTATCGTAGATGCTGCTACTCTAAGAGTAATCCATCTATCTTCTTCTGGAAGATAAAAACGCTTTTTCACTAAGTTCACAGAAAACTTTCTCTTAGTTTTATTCATAGCGTGAGAAACGTTATTTCCTACCATCGCTCTTTTACCTGTAAGGTCACAAACTCTTGACATTATGCTTATCTTTTATCGTTATTCAAAATCAGGGTGCAAAGAAAAGAAAAATAAACGGATGAAACAAAAAATTATAACACATTTTTTAAAATTTCTTTTTGCAACATTTCCAAACTCTTACCAACTGCTCTATCCATTACTTTTTCTCGGGGTTGACCGAAATTAAACTCTTCCACAATCACGCTATTAGGAGTTGCCAAAGCAATAAAAACGGCACCAACAGCTGCATCTGAATCTCCTTTTGACGGTCCCGCATTGCCTGTTGTAGCGATTGCATAATCCGTTTCAAAGATTTTTTGACAGTTCAACGCCATTTCTTTAGCTACTTCAGCACTCACGACACTATACTTATCAATACTGTTTGAATGAACACCCAATAGCTTAATTTTCATTTCAGTAGCATAAGCCACCACAGTTCCTTTATAATAATTAGAAGCTCCAGAAACTGCTGAGATCACTTGTGCAATTTTACCTCCTGTACAACTTTCGGCTGTAGCTATTGTCTTATTTTTTTGAGTTAGCAATCGACCTATTACCACTTCTAAAGTCTCTTCTTCATCTAATCCAACAATAATATCTCCAATAAGCAAACATAAAGAAGCCAATCGACACTCCAATTCTGTTTCCAAAAATTGCTTGTCTGTTCCTTTTGCAGTCAATCGTAAACGCACCCTTCCTGGGGCAGGCAAATAAGCCAACTTAATATAAGTAGGCAAATCATTTTCCCAATCTTCAATACGTTCCGCCACTAAACTTTCACCTTGACCATAGGTTAAAACGGTTTTATGAATAATAAAAGGACGTTTATATTCTTTAACTATCTTTGGAACCACTTGATGATCTACCAGATATTTCATTTCATAAGGCACTCCAGGCAAAGAAACAAAAACCGTTTGCCCTTTTTTGATCCACATTCCAGGAGCCGTTCCTACTTCATTATGCAAAACAACGCATTTTGAAGGAACCAAAGCCTGATCTTTATTCATTTGAGATGCTTCCCGCTGCAACGCTTTTTCAATTAAAGCAATCACATGAGCCTCTACCTCAACATTGCGTATAAGTGTATCATCAAAATAATCACAAATAGTTTTTTTTGTGATATCATCTTTGGTCGGTCCTAAACCACCTGTAATAACAACAACATCAACAGTATCTTGAACTAATGCAAAAGTGTCTAATATAGCCTGTTTATCATCGCTTATAGATAACATTTCTTTGACCTCAATTCCTATTCGATCCAAAGCTTTGGCAATATAACCCGAATTGGTATCGATAATTTGACCTATAAGAATTTCGTCACCGATAGTAATTATGGTTGCTTTCATTTCTATATTCCTTTGAGAGATTGTACGTATAAAACGGTTTTGGAAGTAGTTAATTTGGTAATACTATATATTTTGGTTTAATTTCTCCATATAGTATTAACTTCAGTTTTTGTTGTAATTTACTTTTATCAGCATTATAATACAACATCTCAGTCGCTATCCCTTTTGGAAATATCCTACTAGACACATGAACATCAAAATAGGATGAGAAAATAGGCAAAGACGAATACGATTCCGTACCAGGCTCTACTATATACAACGCTTGACCTCTATCATACAATTTTACTTCCTTTGTATCGCTATACTTCATACCATACATAGCGTGCGGTTTAGCATCTAGCAACGTATCTGACATAAGCGTAAAATCATAGTGTTTTACGTCATACTTGATCGGTTCAAATTGTTTTTTTCTTTCTTGTTTTGGAAAAATGATCGTCTCTGCTTCTAAAAAAGAACTGCTCTGAACTACTGCAGTGGCAATATATCCATTATTATAATATAAATACAACCAACAACTACCATCATCTTTGAAAATAACAGAACAGTAACAACTCTCATCCTTACTGTTGCTCAAAAAAATTCGTTTTTTCAAATTAACCTCACCAACCACTTCATATTCAACCATACGATCAAAACTTATCTTTTTTTGAGCAAACATGGTATTGCAAAAAAGCAAAAAAAATAAAAAATAACGAATCATCATTGACGTGGGTAAGGTTCATTTACTATTTTAGTTGACACATTCCATCTAGTTTTTTCATAATCACATTCATCAGAAATTACAAGTTGCATGTTTATTGATTCTTCCCTGAATAACCTCCTAATCATAAACAAATCATCTTTAACAGTACCTGCCCAATATTCTACAAAAGGAATACCATTTATAACACTACGCTCTTTTTTCCACACCTCAAAATCTAACGTATTAAAAAAAAAGGGGAAATGAAAAAAGCTTCCTTTATCTAAAACATAATGAGCTCTAGATAACTTTTGTTTTTTTTCTCGTTTTACCGACTTACTTTTTAGCACATAATGATAGTACGAAATTCCATTAATAACAGTATCGTTCAAAGAAGAAAAACTATAATCTTTAGTTCGTAGATTACTTGTGCTATAATATTTAATAAACTTGCAAGGGATTGTTATTGAAGTCGCTTTTAAAAAATCTGCTTTGGAAAAATAAACAACAGCACTATTTCCAGCAACATCTAAAAAATTAACTTTAAAGTTCAAAGAATCTTTCTCGACAACACGCATTTTATAGCTATTGTCTTTAGAATTGATGTAATAATATTCTTTTTGGGCAGGATCACTTTTCTTAACATGCAAATCATATTCTAATACATAGTCAAAGTAATAAATCTTTTGGCTAAATACTGAACTATACAAAACAAAGAACAAACCTAAAAAAAACAGCTTCATATGGAGCAATTTACAAGTCAAAATCTTTTTTGATTTCTTTTACGGCGTCTTTAACACGCTGCTTGACACTTTTAAAAGTCTCGATAATATCTTTTTTCCTTCCTTCTGTTTTAGTCCAAGCTTCTACCTGTAGTATTTCCTCAAAAGCGACATTCAAACCAATTAAATCTAAAGTAGGTTTAATTTTATGCGCATAAGCATAGGCTTGTTTGTGGTCTTTATTATTAATTCCCTCTTTGATTTTTTTTAAATCTTCTGGAACTTCAGTAACAAATAAAATCAAAATTTGCTTCACAAATTCTGGATCATTATCGGAAAGTGCATACACTTTGGAGAGGTTGTATTTTAATGCCATTATTTTACTTGTATTCTAAATAGTTGTTGTCCTTCTAAAAATCCTTCTAAAATATCATTCGGACGAACTGAAGCTACTCCTGCTGGTGTACCAGTAAAAATAATGTCTCCAATTTTCAAAGTAAAAAACTGAGAAACATAAGCAATCAATTCATCAATAGACCATAACATATGACTTGAACAGCCTTTTTGAACTGTTTGTCCGTTATTGGTCAACTCAAATGTAAGATTTTCTAATGAACTAAACTGCGTTTTAGGTAAAAATTCTCCAATCACTGCCGAACCATCAAATGCCTTTGCTTTTTCCCAAGGAAGTCCCTTTTGTTTTAATTTTTCCTGTAAATCTCTAGCCGTAAAGTCGATTCCAACGCCAATTTCATCATAATATTTATGTGCAAACTTGGGATCAATGTACTTTCCAACTTTACTAATTTTTACAATCAACTCAATTTCATGATGAATATCTTCCGAAAATTCTGGAATCACAAATGGATGTTGCTTGAGCAAAATAGCCGAATCGGGCTTCATAAAAACCACTGGCTCGGTGGGACGTTCGTTTTTTAACTCTTCAATATGGTTGGCATAATTCCTGCCGATACAGATTATTTTCATGTTCTTAGTGAATAGTAATTAGTGAATAGTAATTAGCAAACAAACGCTATTCACCAATTACTCTTCACTAATCACTCTATTTAGTATTTAACTTTCTTAATTTAATGGCGGTAAGCACTTTTTTGGTATACAAAGGAAAATCGGCATTTTGAATCCAACTAAAATAACCTGGCTCCGATTCAAGTACCTTATCTACTTTTACCCCTTTATGTTTACCAAAGGTAAAAATCTCTTCGTTGTCTTTATCAAAAGCTATCATCCCAGCAAAATCGGCTATTTTTTTTCGAGTGGTAAACTCTGACAAAGCCTTCATATCATTCTCTAGTTCGGGATACCTATCCAATTGTGCCTTTAAAATTTCATAAGTTGCCATGGTATCTGCTTCTGCAGAGTGTGCATTTTCGAGAGAATTCCCTGTATAGAACTTTAAAGCTGCCGCTAATGTTCTCTCTTCTTTTTTATGAAAAATAGTTTGGACATCGACTGATACACGATTTTTCATATCAAAATCCACTCCTGCTCTTAACAACTCTTCTGCTAATAAAGGTATATCGAAACGATCTGAATTGAATCCTGCTAAATCACTGTCTTTTATCATTGAGTACACTTGTGATGCTAGCTCATTAAAAGTTGGCTCATTGGCCACTTTTTCATTGGTTATTCCATGTACTGCAGTAGATTCTGCTGGAATTGGAATCGTTGGATTCACCAACCAAGTTTTACTTTCTTTGTTCCCGTTTGGGAAAACTTTAAAAATTGAAATTTCTACAATACGATCTTTACCAATATCAATCCCTGTTGTTTCAAGATCGAAAAAACAAATTGGTCTATTTAGTTTCAGTTCCATTTTGGTTATTATAAGGATGCAAATATAATTCTTTAAAAGTGATTAAAAACAAGTGTTTAAACATTTTAGAATAAAACAAATGACATTGCAATCTAAAAAAAAATTAAAACACAAAAAAACCGACAATTGAAATTTTCAACGTCGGTCTTTTCTGTTTTTTGTTTTATATAGGATTAAAAATCTCTATTTGGGTCAAAAGCCTCTAAGTATTCAGCTACTCTTTTCACAAAACTTCCTCCCAAAGCTCCGTCAACTACTCTATGGTCGTAAGAATGAGACAAGAACATTTTTTGACGAATTCCAATAAAATCTCCTTCTGGTGTTTCAATAACCGCAGGCACTTTTCTAATAGCACCTAAAGCTAAAATTCCAACTTGTGGCTGATTGATAATTGGTGTTCCGAAAACAGAACCAAAAGTTCCCACATTAGTAACTGTATAAGTTCCTCCTTGCGTATCGTCTGGTTTTAATTTTCCAGCTTTAGCGCGATTTCCTAAATCATTCACCGCTTTAGCCATTCCAACTAAATTCAATTGGTCTGCATTTTTGATAACTGGAACTATTAAATTTCCGTTTGGCAAAGCTGCAGCCATACCTAAATTGATGTTTTTCTTTTTGATGATAAATTCACCATCAACAGAAATATTCATCCCTGGAAAATCTTTCAAAGCCTTTGCAACAGCTTCCATCATAATAGGTGTAAAAGTTAGTTTTTCACCTTCTCTTTTCTCGAAAGCGGATTTAACTTTGTCTCTCCATTTTACAATGTTAGTTACATCAACCTCTATGAATGACTGTACGTGAGCCGAAGTTTGCACAGAAGCCACCATATAACCAGATATTAGCTTACGCATTCTATCCATTTCTACAATTTCATCTCCTCCATTGACAGAAACTGGAGCTGCTTTTGCCGCTACT
The DNA here is from genome assembly GCA_963513565.1 of uncultured Flavobacterium sp. Taxonomy (GTDB): domain Bacteria; phylum Bacteroidota; class Bacteroidia; order Flavobacteriales; family Flavobacteriaceae; genus Flavobacterium. The sequence goes on from CAUPRE010000001.1 coordinate 367,647, forward strand.
GGTATCGCCACGGGTGCGATAGTATCCACCATTAACGATGGCGTTGCAGTAACTTTAGGTTGATTTCCTCTATTTTTTATGTATTCTAAAATATCTGCTTTTGTGATTCTTCCTTCTTTTCCTGTACCAGAAATAGCCTGAAGTTCTGCAATAGAAATACCTTCTTCTTTTGCGATATTTTTCACCAAAGGCGATAAAAACTTATCTGATTCCGTAAAATCTACTGGAGCAAGTACCGTTTCTTTGGCTACTTCTATCGCTTTTTCGATAGCTACTGCTTCTTCTGGAGCTGCATTAGAAACAACAGATTCTGTAACTGCGCCACCTTCGGTTTCAATAATGGCAATAGTCTGCCCTACTTGAACCAAATCATTAACCTGAAATAATTGCTCTACCAATACACCCGAAACTTCGCTTGGCACCTCACTATCCACTTTATCCGTAGCAATTTCTAATACTGCTTCATCCGCTTCAATTTTATCTCCAACTTGTTTCAACCAATTGGTAATGGTTGCTTCTGCAACACTTTCTCCCATTTTTGGAAGCTTTAATTCAAATCTTGCCATATTATTAACCTAAAAGGTGATTTTTATTTTCTGCTTGCGAAATTAATAAATAATTTAAATATAAATTACATTTAATGTAATTTTTATCGAATTTCTATAATCGTACCTCTTTCGTTATTATTATTGCTTCCTATCAAAAAATTAGAACTTTTTGGGATAATTTTAAAAGTAAACCCTTGGTTCTTTAACGATTCTAAAATTGAGATACAATCCTTAAAAGAGATATGTGAATTATCTAAAAGTATTTCTACGCTTTCATTTGTTTTAAAAAAACACGAATTTACCATTTTTTCTCCTTCAAAAGGTTGTAAAACGACTTTTTTTCCCAAATCAGATTCTAATTCTTCAACTAATTTATCATTTGAAGACAACAGCAAATAATGATTGGGAGCTTTGATTTTTTTTGATTTTCCTTGTATTCTTTTTAATGCCGAAAAAAAGAAAATCCCTATCTGCATAAAAAGCTCAAAGAAAAACGGAACCTTGAAATGTTTTTGATAAAAAAAACGCATAGCTTCCTGAAAGCGTTTCATATAAGCACCGTCTTTTATCGTACTTTCTCCTTTATAATGAAGGACAGTAGTATCGTGAAAATAAAAATTATCTTTTCCTTTTTGCAACACTTGATACGACAAGTCAATATCGTCAGAGTACATAAAGCAATTTTCATCAAAACCACCCACTTCAAGGTACAATTTGCGGGAGAGGAACATAAAAGCCCCCACTAGAATATCCACTTTACCCGTTTGATCAGGATGTAAATGTTGTGCATAATATTTTGTAAAAATGGAGACGTTGGGAAACCATCTGTATAAACCCATGACTTTTGTAAAAGCAACCCAAGGTGTAGGAACACTGCGCTTACTTTCGGGTAAAAAATTTCCGGAACCATCAATTAATTTTACTCCAACAATTCCAAGATTTTTTTGTGTTTCGGCGAAAGCCAATACCTTTAGAAAAGCATCTTCGGCCACGACTGTATCTGGATTCAAAATACAAAGATACTCTCCCTTTGCAACGGCAACTCCAATGTTATTACCTATTGAAAAACCTAGATTTTCGGTATTTTGAATGAGTTTTACCTCCGGAAAGCGGGCTTGCATCATAGCACAACTCTCATCGGAAGACGCATTATCTACGATAATAATTTCACCTTCAATGTTTTCTAGCGCTTTTTGAACACTAAGCACACATTGTTCTAAGAAAAAGCGAACGTTGTAATTGAGTATGATAATAGATAGTTGCATAATAATTAAGTTCAAATAGTATGGGAAAGTTAAAAATTTTCATTCAATGCTTAGACTATGCTCCAATTCTTTATTAAAAAACAAAAAAATCACGCATTAAATTCATGACTTCCTTATTGAGTTACATAAGATTAGTTTAAAAGTATCATTGCGGTACAATATTTTCTTGTAAACTATGCATTCTAGGATTCAAAAAGGTGCAAAGTAATTTTTTTTTAAGCTCTTTACTTACCGTATTTCTTCATTTTTTCTTTATTTTTGCCACTATGTTATCATTCTTAAAACAAAAGCCATATTTAAAAGATCTTTTATCCAAAGATTATATTGATATCCATTCACATGTATTGCCAGGAATTGACGACGGTGCAAAAACAATAGGTGATACTATAGGACTCGTAAAGGCATTTGAAGCTATTGGTATTTCACAATTTATTACCACACCTCATATAAGCCATTATATATGGAATAATTCTCCACAGGCCATTTGTGATAAACATAATAAAACTGCAATATTGCTAGCTGAACAAAATATAAAAAAGACATTTAAAGCAGCAGCTGAGTACTTTATGGACGATTGGTTCGAGCAGCATTTTAAAACGGAACAACTTCTCACTTTAAAAGACAATTATGTTTTGGTTGAGATGTCATACATTAATGCCCCAGTTCAGTTATATAAAATCCTTTTCGATTTGCAAGTTGCTGGATACATACCCGTTTTAGCGCATCCGGAACGGTATTTGTTTTATCATAAAAACTTCCATGAATACCATCGGCTAAAAAAAGCTGGATGCCTATTCCAACTCAATCTATTAGCAGTAGTTGGCTATTATGGGAGCGAAATCACTAAAGTAGCAGAAGAGCTTTTAAAAAAAGGAATGTATGATTTTGTAGGCTCTGATGTGCATCATGATAATCATATTGCTTCTTTTAGTCAAAAATTAAAAATCGACAATACATCTCTTTCTACTTTAAAAGAAATCATAGCCAATAATCAGTTTTTTAAATTCTAATTTTATTTAAAACTATATATCACAAAAAAGGGACCAATTAATGATCCCTTTTTTTATTCAGTTATGAAAACAATTTCTTATACCAAGGTTTTTTATCTACTCTAACACCATAGCCATAGCCATAGCCATAACCTTTTGTGGAATCAGTATCGTTAAGTACAATACACATATTAGGTAATTTCTTTTCTTTAAAGAACGTATTAGCAACAGCCAACATGCGTTTCTCCAATACATTCGCACGCATAACATAGACAAAAGTATCAGCATTTTTAGCTATTAATAAAGTATCCGTAACCAAACTTACCGGCGCCGTATCGACAATAATGTAATCGTATTCCTTTTTAAGCTCAGCAAATAACTGATCCACTTTTTTACTCATTAATAATTCAGCCGGGTTCGGTGGAATTACTCCAGATGGAAAGACGAAGAAATTTTCATAGCCTTTAAGCTTTATGATATAATCATTTAGATTTTTATCAGTTGATGACAAATAATTAGTGAATCCCAAATTAGGAACATCAATATACTCACCAAATTTTGGATTTCTAATATCTGCACCAAGTAACAAAACGCGTCGCCCTGACAAAGCAAAAGTTGCCGCTAGATTTACGGATATAAATGTTTTCCCTTCGGTTGGGAAGGTAGACGTCACAAATACTGTTTTAGCGAGCCCATCAGGAACTTTATTCAACATAAACTCCAAGTTGGTCCTAACAATACGGATGGCTTCGGCTGAACTAGTTCTACTTTCTGCTTTTATTAACTCCGCAATATCATCAGAAGTAGGAACGTCACCAATAAATGGAATTTGTGTTTTCCCTTCTAGATCTAGCTTACTCTTAATTTTGGTATCCAATACATCATCTATGTAGATAATTCCAAAAGGAACTAGCAAACCAAGTAGCATCCCGGCCAAATAAATAATATTCTTTTTAGGACTAACAGGATTTTTTTCTGCCTTAGCCGCATCTATAACTCTTGCATTAGGCTCTGTAGCTGCTAACGAAATGGCCGTTTCTTCTCTTTTTTGAAGTAAGTACAAATACAATTCTTCTTTTACTTTTTGCTGTCTTGCAATGACCCTAAATTGACGTTCCTGAACGGGAATTTTACCAATTTTACTATTCAAAATACTTTCCTGACCCTTTATATCACGGTTTTGAATTTGCAAATTAGCTTGTATACGTTTTAGACTCGCGGCTACATTAGCTTTTAAAGAACCAATCTGTTGATCTAATTTTACTACAGATGGATTCTCCACAGTAGCGGATTTTAAAATTCTATTTCGATCTAAAACCAACTGATTGTAAGCGCTAATTAATCTTGAAGCATCTGCATTATCTGTAATTAGATTAGAGGGCAACAAATCAGAGTTGGTACTCTTTTTCATAAAATCCAGCATCGAAGACACTACACTCATTTGAATCTCAGTTTCAACGCCTTTTTTATCATACGCACTAGAACCTTCTATAAAAAGCTTTGCTTCCGATTCAATATCTGTTAACTTATTTGCTTTTTTGAAACTTTCAACATTCTGCTCAACACCATCAAGCTCCTGGGCAATTAAAGATAACCGGTTTGCAATAAATTTTGATGTATTCTCAGAGATATAATTTTTATCTTCAGCAGCATTTTCATTATAAATCTCAATCATAGTATTTAAAAAATCCTCTGCTTTTGTAGCTACCGGATTAGCGATTGAAATATTCACCACACTACTGGTTTTGCTCACTGGTTCCACTTTCAACCCTTTTCTAAATTGCTCCGTTATATTATCTAATTGACTACCAACAATCCGTATAGATGCAAAACGATCCGTATGATTTTTACCATAAAAAGAAGTTTTAGTCAACACTAATGTCCCTATTCTGGTGGCTATTTTTTCACCATATTTAAACTCTATTTTGGATGATAAAATAAAATTATTTTTTGTACCTTCTTCAACTTCCTCCTCTAAACGGAAAGAATTAAAACTCAAAAGTTGACAATTTAAAACAAAATCCGCTTTATAAAACAACCTATTTTTATTAAGAAAATTCAACTTTATTGGACAATCTTCATAGATATCGCGATCTATCACATTACCTTTAACATATAAGCCAATATTTAAATCCAGCTCTTTAATAGCACTCTCTACTAATGTTCTTGATTTTAAAATCTCAATTTCATTGTCAACATTACTTTTCAAAGCTCCTCCCATACCTAAATCTGCAAAAGCGGATAATTCAGATAGCATCCCTCCTTTTTTCTCATCTTTAACTAAGATAGTAGTAGTAGCTTCGTAAGTAGGTCTCGTATACCTTAAATATAAAAAAGCTAAAACCAAACCAATTAGTATACTTACTAAAAACCATCGCCAATGCACTACATATTTTTCTAGTTGTTCTCTAAGGTTAGTCTCTTCGATTTCATCATCTAAAAAATCATTATAAAAATCTTGCTTTTGCATGTTGTTATTTTAATTTTATTTAAAGATTAGGACAGAAAGCGATACTAAAATAGAAATCGCTGATATAATAACAGAGGTGTTTGGCCCAACTACTGACGCATTTATTCTGGTCGAATTCGGCTCTACATACACGACATCATTTTGAGCCAAATAATAAAAAGGAGAGTTGATGAAATCTGCTTTTGTGATGTCTACTCTGTTGAATGATTTCACCCCATTGCTCTCTCTTATTACTAAAATTGTATCTCTTTTGCCATAAATAGTTAAATCTTTTGCCATACTCAATGCTTCAATAAGTGTCAGTCTTTCAGAAGCCACAGTATAAGTTCCCGGCAGATTGACTTCTCCTTGCAAGGAAACTTTAAAATTAGTAATGCGAAGATTTATGATAGGTTTTTTAATATAAACCCCTATTTTATCTTTTAAAGATTGTAATACTTCAGTTCTTGTTAACCCTCCTACTTGTACTTTACCTAAAACAGGAAATTCAATACTCCCATTTTGATCTACCAAATACGTTTGAGTAGTTAATTGACCTACCGCTATATCAGGTCTGCCTGTACTCGATACAGCCACACTAGTCAAGTTAAAAGGAATTGCTATTTCAGGATCCTCAGCTGAAACTATGATTAGCAATATATCATCGGGCTGAATTTTTACCTCATAGGATGCATTACTCTGTGAGACATTCATCCCATCAATATTTTGATAGTACACCACATCTTTTTTTGAGGCACAAGAAAAAAACAAAAACAACACTGCAAACAGCAGAGATGCTTTTATAAAATAAGAAAACTTTAGGTTCATTAGAATGGTAAATTTAGAGGGCAAATATAGGGGAAATTGACAAACGGTTTACCCGTTCAAACTGTTATTTTTTTTAACTGAAAATTAGTTTATTGTTTAAGATAACAACTCCCCTCTTGAGAGGGGCTGGGGGTGTGTTTTTATTTAAACTCATTTGGTTAATAGCTCTTGGTTTTCGCTTGACCCCGACCCTAAAGGGAGACAAAAACAAGGCCTCTCGACTGCGCTCGAGGTGACAATAGGGTTTAATCATTAAAGTTTTAAACTTTACACTCCCGACTTCTCACGAAACTAATACGCATTTTTTTCTCCTTTAAAAACATTAAAAATGGTTTTAATGATAATCTTTATATCCAATAAAATACTCCAGTTTTCTATATACCAAATATCATGTTCTACTCTATTTTGCATATCAATTAGTTCTTTGGTTTCCCCACGATAGCCATTTACCTGTGCCCAACCAGTAATCCCAGGTTTTGCATAGTGACGCACTAAATAATTATTTATAAGGGTACTATATTGCTCGGTGTGATTGACCATATGTGGTCTTGGACCCACCACTGACATATGGCCCAAAAAAACATTAAAAAATTGTGGTAGCTCATCAATACTGGTTTTACGCATAAAAGCACCAAACTTTGTCACTCGCAGATCTCCTTTTCCGGCTTGTAATTGATCGGCTTGTTTGTTGGTGTACATACTTCTGAATTTCCAACAAAAAAAAGACTCTTTATCCCGTCCCGTGCGCTCCTGCTTAAAAAAGATTGGACCAGGAGATTCTATTTTAATTATAATCATTAGTATAGGAAACAACCACGGAAAAATTAAAACAATCACTCCCAGAGAAAACAACAAATCGAATGCTTTTTTTAACAATCTATTCACCGTATATTCCAAAGGTTCAGTGCGAAACGACAATACAGGTGTATTCCCGTAAAATGAAATATCGACTTTACTCGATTTGGTATACAATTGAAAATCTGGAATGAACTTGATGCGAACCATGTGCTTTTCACAAACTTTAATCAATTTATGTATGGTATCAATCTTATCAATAGACAGTGACACATAAACTTCATCTATAGCTTTTGCCTCCACTAATTGTTCAACCATATCAAAGCCTCCTTTTATTCCTGATTCACTAAAGGATTCAGGAGTTACTCCTTCATCAAAAAAACCCAAAAATCGATAGCCATAGGTTAAATCCTTGGATAAGGTTTTGCGAATTGTTTCTCCTGCAGCATTAGCCCCTACTACGATAAACTTTTTAAAATTAAACCCTTTAGCTCTAACATATTTTAAAACTTTCATGGATAAATAACGGGAAACCACCAGTAATACAAAGAAAATAGCATAAAAATAAAGCAATCGAAGTCTAGAAATTTCGCTGTAATGCAAAAAAACTGCAAAAAAAGTAATGATGGCAATATGAAATATAAACTTTCTTATGGTACGCATTAAAATAGCTTCCAAAGGCTCTATTCGGACCAAACGACAAGCCTCTCTACCTAATAATAAAGCAATCCAGATGAAATTGGACAATAAGGAAATCGTTTGTACCTCTTTTAGGAATAGTCTTTCTAAATCGCCATAGCGTATCCAAGCAGAGAGGAAAATAGCCGAATTTAACAACACTACATCCCAGACTACAAACAAAAGTTTAAAATAGCGAGAAAAACGATAATTAGCAAGTTCTTGTAAAATGTTCATAAAACGGTAAAAGTATTTTTAGTATTTTTAAGTTTCTGTACTAAAATTAATCTAACAAACACAGGACCATAATAAAGGTACCTCCTCCACATTCTCTTTGGTTCTTTTAGCAATCGAACAAACCACTCTAAGCCTAAATTTACCCAAAACTTATTTGGCCTAACAATAGTGCCAGCATAAAAATCAAATACAGCGCCTGTAGCGCAAATTACAGTTGTATCTAGCTTCTCTTTGTTTACATATGCCCATTTCTCTTGTTTGGGAGCACTGATTCCAAACAAATAATACATTGGGCTGAGATAAATCAAAAAAAAAAAGAACTTAATAAACTATTTTATAGATAAAAAGTGTTTCATATGAAACACTTTTTATCTATAAAATAAATATAATGATTTAGTTTATATTCTTTTAAATATCTATCTCAAATTAAGTCTTTTTACCTTTTCCATTTCTTGAAATATTAATTTTGGTAAAATTTTTAAGAATTTACTATATCGTGGTATGTTCTTTTTAGGTTCTTCAATAGCACGATATAACCACTCTAAATTCATTGATAACATCCAATTTGGCGCTCGTTTTACATGCCCCTTACCAGCATTAAAATTAAAAATAGCACCGAAACCAAACATTACACCGTGTTCTAAATATGGTAATAATTTACTCATAAAAATTTCTTGCTTAGGAGCACCTAATGAAACCCAAATAATATCAGGCTTTTGTTTATTAATCATTGCAGCAATAGATGGGTAATCAAAATCATTAACATTTCTAAATGGCAACTCTTCGAAAGGCATTTTCGAAATAGCTGGATCAACTTTTGATAGGTTTTCACGTAAACCATCTAAAACTAAGCGGGTGTTACCAAGAAAAAATTGTTTGTATTTACACATTCCTACATAATTTAGAAACAAATCAGCACCAATATATGATTTATATTTTTTTCCGTGTATTTTTCCAATAATCATAGAAAGCATTGAACCATCACAAATATTTACTAAAGCATTATTGAGTACGTACAAAAACTCTGGGTTATTATTTGCTACTGTTAAATTATTACTTTCCACAGAGCAAACATATCCTTTACCACGATTTGCTATTGTGGTTTTAATAATTGTATCGACTACTTCTTTATTAAATTCAATTTTGACATTAAAATATTCTTTGTGCATAAATTCATTAATAAATTAAAGGGCAATACCCCAATAAATAAAACTCGTATTCTCTTTTACAACAAGACTATGTTTTGTATTTGCAGGAACTTTTAAAAAACTTCCTGCTACACATTCAAAAACTTTACCTTCAATGTTAAAAAACACTACACCTTTATTGAATACATAAAACTCTTCCATTGTAGAGTGAGAATGTTCTTCTATAGTCAAGCCTCTCTCCAATTCGCCGAACGCAGCCTGCATCAAATTTGATTCACATTGACTTTTTTCAATTAAGACTTTTTTCAAACCAACAGCATGAGAGGTCGTTTGAGCAGTAATATCTTGAATTTGATTAAAGATTAATTTATTTTTCATTTTCAATTTGTTCCTTAATCCAATTATATTGTGCTTTCAGTCCATCAGTCAAAGTAACTTTTGGTTCCCAACCCAAAACCGACTTTGCTTTTGAATAGTCTGCACTTCGGGCTTTATCACCCTCGGGCTTAGTTGAATCATAAAATGCATCAATGGGTTTGCCGGAAATCTTAATTACTTCCTCTGCTATTTCTTTTATTGATGTACATACAGAAGGCCCTATTTGAATAACTCCTTGACCCCATCCTTTTTCTAATGCTAGACACAATGCATTTACTATATCATCAACGTGTATAAAAGCTCTACCTTGCTCGCCGCTTCCCCAAACATTAAAAGATTCAACGGGGTAGTTTATTGCCTTTCTTATTAAAGCAGGTATAACCTGACTACGTTCCCCAAAATCACAAGGAGAACCGTAAACATTATGAAACATCAAAATACTTGTAGGCATTCCTGTTTCTTTTTCTAATAATTCTGTTTCATATTGCCCCATTAATTTACTCCATCCATATGCAGATTCTGGTAATGCTGGATAAAGTTCTTCTTCACGCAAAGGAATAACTTCAAGTGAATTTTGTCGAGTAAGTGGAAAACTGCAAGCTGTTCCCACATATATAAAGCCCTTAACTGTATCCTTAAATTTGCGAGTAGTAGTAATCATATTTGAGTTTATCGAAATATTTTCCCGAAATAAGCGCCCTTGATTATTAAACACATAATCAATTCCTGCAACTATATCTGCCAAATGGATAACATATTCAATTAGAGGCATTACTTTATCTGCTACATCAGGGACTAGTAAATCCAAATTAAAAAAATGGCTTTCAATAGGAATTACGGGTTTTCCATTTTCATCATTCAAATATTCTAGTTTACCTCTCCATAGATTATCAATTACATATACTTCATTACCCTCTTTTACTAATCTTTTTACTAAATTGGAACCAATCATTCCAGCTCCTCCAGTCACTAATATTTTTTTCATTTCTTTATTGCTGAGTTATATATTTTATTTAATTTTATTACATAATTTGATATTCCATATTGTTTTTGTATTGTTCTACTAGCCTTTATTGAGAGAATTTCATACAACAAAGGATTTGATAATATACTGTTCAATTTTTCGAATAAATCTTTAGGATCTTTTTTATTCACTCTTATACCATTCACTTCATTTTGCACGACAAATTTCATGGAAGCATCATCAGTAACCACAGGAACAACTCCAGCAGCCATCGTTTCGAGCAATGCCATCGGAAGACCTTCTCCATAACGTGAAGGTAACAAGAAAAAGTCTGACTCTTTGATAATATTAATCTTGGCATCACCTGATACTACACCCCTATACTCAAAATCTTTTCCAAGGAGTTTTTCACAAGCAGTTATTAGTTCTTCTTGATTTGGTCCTGCACCACAAAGCAAAAATCTAAATGTTTTTTGTTTTTTTAACAAAACAAATGATTCAATTATATCTTCTATTCCTTTACTATTATTTATACGACCTAAAAATAATAATACTGGTTTTGAACTTATTAAATGTCTACTAACAGATTTGTAAATATTAGTATCAATACTATTACATAACACCGTGGAAGTTGAATATTGATAGTTATTATTAAGTGCATCCTTTTCTAAATCGCTTAATACTATAACTTGTTTAGCATATTTAAAAAGTGATTTCGAAAGAAACTTATAAAAGTAGTTGCTAGTTCCGTCCATTAAGAAAACACCTCCATGTACATGTACAACTACCGGAACAGAAAGTATTCTACACCATAAATTAATCAAATATTCTCGAATAAGTCCTTTAGGGTTAAAAGGTAAATTTTGATGAACAAGTTCAATATTCTTTTTTCTTATTGCAAATGGGAAGTATACCAACTGTTTAATTAATTGGCTCACCCAAACAATCTTCGATATTTTTTTATCAGGACTACCCAATAAGTAATGATAATATAAGTGCTCTTTATTATACTCAATTATAGTTTGTACTACAGTAGAAACACCACTTACGTTACGACTTGGATTTAAACTTGGAGCAGTAATTAGAATATTCATTTTCATAATTAACAGACTTTATTGTCAGTTAAAAAAGGCATAATGTTATCATTCCAAGATTCATTTTTCATTATATCATAATCCAAATCTTTTACCCATCCTATTATTTTAGCTGGAACACCTCCTACAATAGCTCCACAAGGTATGCTTTTTATCACTAAAGAATTTGAAGCTATAATAACATTATCTTCAATTATTACCGCACCTGAAATTACTACTCCAGGGCTAATCCATACATTATTACCAATTTTAGGTACATTCTTATAGGGTCCTTTACCCGTAATCATTACATTCATTCCAATTCTTGAGTTACATCCAATTTCAACATTATCAAGAATAAGTGTAGCAATGCCTTTATGCAAAAAGTATGTTCCTTTGCCTATTTTAGCAAGATAAGAAATATGACAATTAAATAAAATAAAGATTATACCTTGAATTAATTTAGGCAATACTGGAATATGATTTAAATATAACCATCTTGAAATTTTGTAAAAAAATATAGCGTTAGGCATAAAAAACTGTTTAATTTTAAATAAAAAAAGCAACAACAAAAGTAAACAAAATCCAATTAAATGATTGTAAGAATAACAGACTATTTACGTTTATTTAGCACATAAATAATTCTTCTTTTTTATTATCTGAAACCCCCTATGTTGAAAAACTGCTTGATTCTAAATATTTAATTTTCTTGAAATTTAAATTCCTTCATTTATCTCCCCGTTACCTGCAAAACAAAGTTTCCAATCTGGATAAATTGATGCAATATTTGAAAAAGAATAAATTAAATCTTTGTATCCTTTTCTACTATCTAGAGTTCCTGCATACAAAATAGTATTTGCTTTTATATCTACTTTACTCCTTAATACCTTCGGGCAAGGGTTGTAGAGCACTGTAATTCTATCTGAACTAATATTCAAATCCTTAATAAGACCTTGCTTCCAACTTTCAGATAACACAATAATTGTATTTACCATACGAAATATCATTTTGTACAGCTTAAAATACTTTTTATCGATAGTTGATTCTGCACTGTATGCATGGAAATGTATTATGATAGGAATTTTAAATGTTTTCGCTAATACTAAAAATGGATATTTTCTTAGTGCTGACATTGGAGCGCTAAGGTGAACAATGAATTAATCCTGTTTTTGGAAGTAAAAAAATATACTTTGCGAAACTTTAAAAAAAAAACCATAGTTTAATCAACTTAGATTTATCTACATGAGTCTCAATCCATACACAATTCCATTAGTTCCAAAATTTAGTTGTTAGATATGCTTTTATAACCGCTGTTATACCTACTCTTGTATTGGAAGAAGTTGCAATAACTAAAACGAGTTTATTGTTATTCATAATTTGTATTAATTAATTTAGCTGGATTACCAGCAACAACCTAATTAGCGTGTACATCTTTTATTACAACAGAACCCGCACCTATAATATAATTATTACCAATCGTAATTGCTCCAATTACAACAGTATTTACACCTATATTAACATTGTCACCAATGACTGGACACTTTCCTCCTTCTTTAGCATTCCCAATTGCAGTATTATGCCTGATGGTAACATTTTTGCCAATAATGGTTTGTCGATTAATAATTAAAGATTGTCCATGATACACATTAAATCCAAAACCAATTTTTGTACTATCTCCTATATCATTACCTAAAATCCATTGAAATAAAATTTTATAAACTAGCCTTATTGGAAAACCGAAAAATTTTAAAAACTTGGACTTTGTCAAAAAATTGCTTAATCGAAAAAAAATAATGAATAGTACCCCCCCTTACTATTTCCTTCTAATACTTTTATTTCCTTAAATAACATCATCTGCATAATTGATTAAATATTTTACTTTTATAAGAATGCTACTTAAACTAAAAAATGTTTTTTAACGACGAAAGAAAAAGGAGGGGATAAATTTGTTTTTTTAGTATGAGATAAAGAACTAATTTTTGGTAAAATGGAAGTCTTGAATAATCATATTCATTATTGATTTCATCCCAAATTGTATCGTAACAAATTTTTTTAAGAATTTCTGTCTTTTTTTGAAATGTTATTTCGTAATCACTCAACATAAATACCAATGATCTAGTGTAACCAATTAATAATCTTTGAGCTCTGTTTGTAACTCCGCCAAAAGGAAAACGCACACAAATTTCTTTATACAATATTATATATCTTTCAAATCTATCTTCTCTAAAAGTTTTTGTCAAAGAGGATACACTTATATCATGACAATAATAATAAAATGCCTCTCGAAGTAAACCAATTTTACTAACTTTCTGCAAATAATCGATATGAAAAATAATATCTTCAGAAATAAACTGTTTTTCTGAACAGAATCTAATATTATTGTTTTCTATAGTATTTCTTGAATATATAGCACAACAAGTAGACATTTCATATTTTCGATCAACTGAATAATTTGGTTCTGTACCAATCATATCCAATAAAAAATTTTGGATTTTTTGCCTTGTATCAAATATTTCAATATTACCAATCTTTGTCTCTTTATTTTTTTTTGTTATATTATTTTCAACGTTTTGATAAACACAAAAAAGAGTATCCAAATTTGATTTTTTTGCTTGACTGTATAAAGTTTCATACATATTCAAAGCAACATAATCATCCGAATCCACAAAAGAAACAAATTCACCACTTGCTATTTCTAAACCGCTGTTCCTAGCGAATCCTAAGCCACCATTTTTTTTATGAATAACTTTTACACGACTATCTTGTCGGGCATATTCATCACACATAGAAGGGCATTTATCGGGAGATTCATCGTCTACCATTATAATCTCAATGTCCTTTAGTGTTTGATTCAATATTGAATCCATACAACGCGAAAGATACTTTTCTACATTGTAAATGGGAATTATGATACTAATCTTTGGTTTATCCATCTTATTTCTACTTACTTCTTACTTTTATAGAATCTACAAAATTCTTAAAAGCTTCTTTATGGTTATCTTTATTTTCAGTTATTCTTTGCCTAATTGTCGCCTAATTAATTGAATATTTATCTATCTTAATACTAAATTCAAACAACGGAAATTCCTCAAAAAATCAGCCTTAGAAAGCATTCTTCTATATTCTTTTTTTTAAATGAGCACAATCTATACTTTTTTTTAGAGTTCGTGATTTAAACATCTTAAAGTATTAAGCTATACTACATAATCACTTTTTCTGGAATATATCTCCGGAATGTTGCCTTAATATAACAATACAATTATCCACAAAGTACACACTTTTAACTCTTTTTTTCTCAACCACACTATTATTTAGAATTATCACAAACCCCGAAGAAACAACTAACTTTGCATAATTCTAAAAAAAGACAATAGGAGTTGTATGTTGAATTGTAAATCTATGGTTCTCAAAAACATAATCATAATTATGTCTTTTAGGTTGAGTTAAGTCTATTAATAGTGATTTAGAATCAAAAGCATAACCTATTTTCTGATTCTAATGACAAAGGATAGGTTATAATTTATTATAATCTAGCTGCTGCATCACCCCAATTTTTTTTTAATATTTTAACATAGTTTGTCCTCCCAAAAAGCATTATAAATTCCAAATAAACATTGATTTTAAATGAATTTTACTGTTTAAATCATCAAAAAACAAAATCCATCGACCAAAATATGCAATGAGAAAAAATATTATTGAATAAACACAAACATTCATAACAATACGATATTCTTTATGCAGTAATTTCATTCCTTTTATGTTGTAATGATACCAACAAAATCCAAGTGGAATAAAATACAGAGAGAACATTGTGTCACCGATACGTCTAACAAGTTCAATAGAAAAGCCTGCACGAGAAACAATTATTGCTGTTACAATTACATTATACAAACATATTATTGAGCGGTTAGTTCCATTTCTCTTTAAAGATTGATAACAAAAAAAAATTAAAGTTACATGGAATATAGCTGATAAAATCTGGGTAAGTGTTGATTGAAGATATTGATCTTGAACAGCCTCAGCAGAAAACCATTCGTCAGAATTATCAATATAACTTTGAAAATTACTATTCCCTAAATTAAGAATCTGTATATAATTATTGATAAAACCAAGTTGAGATACATCCCAAACAAAAGTAAAAAATAGATAAATGGGTATGGTAACTTTCCAAGAAATAGGATATCTCACAAACAAATAGAAAAAAGCAATCCACATGACACTAATAAGGGAAGAAGAGTGAATCGAAGCAGAAATAATGATTACGATTATCATTTTTATCCAATCTTTTTTGTTTGCAAATGAAATAGCAAGAAAAACAAAGCTAAAAGCAACACTTTGACGGATAGTAAAAGTTGATAACATTAATGTTGCAGGAAGTAAAAAAGCATACATATATTTAGATTCCCTACCATAACCGCGAATTAATACAAATGCACTAACAATATAAATCAGACTATATATAATAAACGCACCAACATAATTCAAACCAAGAAAACCATCAGCAAGAAAATGATTAAACTCCCTCCACCATAATTGTGTGGTTGCTACGACATAGGTGTTTGTTGTATGCTCGAATTGAAATTTATACCATTTGTAATCATTTCCCCAGCCATAACGACAACCTACTATTATCGAATAAGTAATAATGGGCCATAATGCTGTTAACCAAAATTTTTCATTGTTTTTTATATTGTAGAAACGTACTCCCCAAACATAAAAGAATATTAAAAGAAATGTGAATAAGATAATATGATCAATTATTGACATTGATGTTTTTGAAATTAATTGAAGATGATTAAAAACTAATGAAATTGAGATTGCTTTTTTACTATAAAAAATACTTAACTTTTTTAAATTGAGTTTTATGCCATTTTATTATTGAATTAAACACTTTATGTAATCCAGCATTAGGTTAAAACTTTTATAGGTATTTAAGATATCTGTCTGGTTTAACTTAAATAAAATAGATATACGATTTATCAATAAACCATTCTTATTTTATTTTTAACTTTACTTTACTTTACTTTACTTTACAATATTGATTCTGAAGAAAATTATGCATTTTTATGCTTACCGACTAGTCAAGATTCAATATCGCCTGCTAAATTATATATTAAAACAATTATTGAAATTCTTTACAATTAATTATTTTTGAATATCTGCTTTAACGTATTATCAGGCTTAATTATACTTGGATACCTTAAATAAAGATTTTTAATATATAAATATTCCACTTCCGCAGTATGGTTCTTATTTATATCTAGTGTCTTTTTCAATACTTCATTATTCATATTGCGGTACTCAGTATTATGAGGGGTTTTAAAAAAAGTAATACCTGTAATGTATAATTCTTTCGGTTTACAGTTAAATACTGTATTTATAGCAGTAAACCCTGTAGTAGGTCCACTTGGCTGTACTACTCCCACACTATTGAAATACAGATTTTTGGGTAATTGTGAAAACTTATATTCTTTTTTTGTGTTTTTTATAAATGTTAGAAAGTTTGTAATGGTATAATAATTATGTTTATAGTTTAGTGCAAATAAAAGATTTTTCACATTACTCTCTTTCCACAACTCAGGTGTAATTGGACTACCGCCTAAATGGGAGTCATTTTCGTAAAAACAATGAAAAAGTACGTCGGTTTTTTTACCTACATATTCAGATTGAGTCGCTATAATCTCCACACCTTTATTAATCCTTACAACTACGTCAAACCCATCAATATATTCTCCTAATTTTTCTTTAAGCACTGAATCTGCTCCACCTACAATGGCTACACGTTTATCCTCAAACCATTTTTCGTCAAAATTAGTAAGGATATCCTTAGAACTAAATTTAACTTTCATTAAACAGACCCAAAAACACAGTTTACGGACTACTTTACTTATAAGATTCATTATTTTTTAATTTTAGTTTTTAAAAATACTTTAACCATTTTCCGTTCAGCTGCATTTATGCCAAATACTATAAAAAATGACAAAAGTATTATTTCTAAAGATGTCGTAAAAAAAAGAAAATCTAAAAAACTTAACTTCATATCAAAACTGAAGACAACAAGAGCTATCAAGTAGCCAAATGGTAAAAGGACAGCTACAAAATATGATAAAAATTCCTTTTTGTCAAAATGAAGGTATTTATTGATGAAATAGTACCTAAAAATTTGATTTACTATACTGATACCAAATTTTCCTATTAGTACAGAAACAGGATCGAAACCAAAATAAAGCAATGCATAAGCCAACGGCATTACCAACATGTTTATGGTGGTCAGCACTATATTATATTCTTTTATGTTGCCAATGGCTTGTGCAGACATCCAAAAAGGCCCTGATAACGAATCTATTAAGGATGTAAGAATTGTAAACTGGACAAACCTTTCCAGATAAGGAGGAAGCGTGTTACCTAGCCACAGGGTTAATATGTAGTTGGTAAAAAAAAGGACTGGGACTGATAATACTGCCATTAAAAAAAAGGAATATTTTGATGTGTTCAATACTATTTTTTTATGAGCCCCTAATTCATTTCTGGCATGGGATTGAATAAGCTGCGGTCTTAAAGCCATCTGGAAATTAGAAACAAAAGAAAATATTGCATTGTTAACCTGATTAGCAATGCCCATTGAAGCATTAACCAAAACACCTAGAAATATATTCAGAATCATATTTAGCCCCTGAGTTGCCCCTATTACAGCCACCTGTCCCAAAAGCATCCAACTGGAAAAGGACACTAATTCTTTAAACAAATCCTTATCTCTAAAATTTTTATAAGCAACTTCTTTTTTGAATTTTTTTTGACAATATATATAGTAGATAAGGTTTATTAAAAAACTTACTAATGCAAGTAACAAACTATACAATATTAGTTGATCATATGTTGGTATATAAATTAGTACAACAATTACAGCTAGCTTAGCCACACTTTCGAAAATACCAAGAATCGCAAAAAAAGAAAACTTTTCGTTCGCAAGTATCATAGCATTATATGGAACCTGAATCACTCCAAGGACGGTTATAATTATTGAAATCTGGTAGACTACATTTGCAGCATACATACGATTATCAGCTATATTCAATTTGGCATTTAGAAACCAAAGTCCAACGGTTTCTGAAAGAATAATTATTATAATTGAGATAACTAGATGAACATTAAGACTTACAGAAAACACTCTCTTAACATCCTCCAACAAATGAGATGTAAGTGCTATGTTTATATAGCGCTGCGTAGTTGATGACATCGCTGCATTCAAAAAAGAAAACAGTACCACAACCCCAGCCACTAAATTATATATACCAAAGTCCTCAACTCCAAGTACTCGTAAAACTACCCTTGAGGTATAAAGTGCTATTCCCAAGGCTACGAACATCCTGAAATAAAGGAAAAGTGTATTCTTTACAATAACTTTATTAGATGACATTATTTCTTTTTTAATAGTGCTTTTTGAACCAAATCACTCAACTATAAAAGTGCTGTGGCTTACTCGCTATGAGTTTGAACATACCTGTTTTTAAAAACTTACCGAAGTATATGATTTGTATTTTTAGTATTATTATAGTACTACAATAAAGCACTGCGTTTTAATCTCAAATTCAAGATTAATATGTTAGTGAAAATCTATTTTGTCACATCGGTAAAAATTACTATTTAATAGAACTGATCGTAGATTTAATAAATCCATAGTTACTATTAATAACATCCTCTTCTTTAATTTGTATAAAAATAATACCGCCCTTAGGAGCTCTTACATAGTCATAAACTATATTTAATACTCCTGGATTGGTTTCTATCATATCAGGATAACTTACTCCATAATTTGTTGCATTACCACTATTAGAAGCATCTGAAACCGCTTTAGTATCATCTATGAGCATTTTATATGGCCAAGTAACACCGTCATCTTCAGAAAGACAAACAGTCATATTAGATCTATAAATATCATTATTATAGATAAGAATTAATCGTCCAGAATTCAATTTCCCCAGATAAAAACGAGATATGGTTGTAGCACCAAGTGCCGTAAATTTCTTAGCATCCTGCCATACACTTCCATCATTACTTTTAGAATAATAAATTCCATCCTGCGTCCTAATCATTCCAAAAAAAGTTTTATCCTCAAGTTGAACAACCATATGCTCATCAGCTGATCTAATAGCTCTTTTCACCGGAATAAAACTCACTTTTGAAAAATCAATCAAATTATTAGCCCCGTAATTCGCTGTATATATAAAAGGTTGATGTTTTACTGGATCTCCCTCATACCATCGAGCAATAGGAAATATTACTTGATTAGAAAATTTAGAATGAAACAATTTGTTTAGCATAATTCCTTCGGCAATTCTTCGAGGAGGAGTACAGTTAATTGTATTACCATTATTTGAAAGGGATAACTTTGAATACCATGTTATAACCCACTCTTTGGCTGCAACACTTTTTTTCTTTACATGTTTCCCCCAATGCATATAAAGATTTCCAAATTTATCGTTGAAAAAATTGGGATCTTTCAACCTTGTAGAATCTTGTAAATTGACATCAAGTATTAACTTATTGTGAGACCAACTTTTACCATTATCTTTACTTAAAGAAACTGTAATATAATTTTCATCACATTCACCCGCACAACCAGCTGATGAAATCCAAGCCACATACAAATTACCCGATCTATCTTTACCTATTGAGGGTATACCTTGCCATTTTCTTGCAGACAAAACAAATTTTGGATTATTGCTTTGGTTTTGTAAAATCCTTCCTTCTACGTATAAATCAGAATTTGGAATATGATCTTTTGGAAACAACGTAAAATCATCCCCAGGATAAACTGGAGGCTTATCAATGTCTGTTGAAGGTTTATCTGAAATAAAATCTTTGTCAGAACAACAAAATGAAAAAACAAAAACAAAAAGAATAGTTAAAAAAGGAAAGTATTTTTTTTTCATATATAATCATTTTTAGCTAATTGTCAATTGATCGTAAATAGTTAAATATTTAAAAAAGCATGAATGTATTTTTTTGACTTCGATAATAATAATTCATTGTTATATCCATAAAAAACAATATCATTGAATGTAGCTGCTTCTAAATCATTGAAAGAATCGCCTATAAGGCAGGTCTGTTCTTTTACATATTTATTTTCAATTAGTACATTCTTAACTAATTCCTTTTTAGGAGTTGGAGAACCATGAATTGAAATAAAATATTGAGATAAGCCTAAAGTTTCACAAATATGTCGTAATTCATTTCCATCTGAACCTGAGACAATATGCATTTTATATTTTAGGTAATTTTCTTTTATAAATTTTAAAGAGTCCTCGATAAGTAATTTTGAATCTAAAAGGTTTTGAAGCATTACTACCGAAAATTCATCAGCAAAAACTTTTATTTCTGACTCCGTAATTGTCTCTTTTCGTATTTCTTCAAAAAAATATCTAAACTTGTTATATCTTGAAAGCCCTCCATTATTTCTATGATACTCCATTAAAAGCGCTACTTGCTCCTGCGGATAATTTTTTAAAACAATTTCAAAACCTTTATCGCGTACAGGCATGGAATCCATTATTACTCCATCAAAATCCCAGAGAATAGTTTTATAATTACTAAACATTATTTAATCTTTTAAGAACTTTATCAACATCTTCAGGGTTGTCTATTGGAATAGATTCCTTAGACATTTTAACCATTTTTACTTCATAGCCCATTTCTAAAAAACGTAAAATCTCAATATCTTCCTCCAATTCCATTGGTGTCTTTTCTGTTGAGTTACTAAACACTTCCAATGCTTGTTTTGGAAATGCATAAATGCATACTTGTCGAAATCCTTTTTGAAAAATATTATTTTTATTACCAGGTATTGGTGCTCTAGACATATAAAGCAACCTATTGTCTTGCCTCATAACAACTTTTGGAACTGAGACACTAAAATAATCATCTTCATTATCAATTTCGCAAAAGCCATTTAAAATTTCACCATTCGCTTTAGATAATAATTCTCCAATTTTAGCTATGTCATTTGGATTTATTACTGGCTCGTCACCTTGAACATTAATATAATAATCTGCATCAATTTGCTTAGCAACTTCAGCAACACGATCTGTACCAGTTAAACAATTATCAGATGTCATAACACATTGAATTCCATTTTCAAGACAATGTTCTAGTATTTTTTCATTTTCAGTTGCTACAAAAATTAAATTAGGATCAAATGCCTTACAACACTGTTCCCAAACTCTTTGAATCATCGTTTTACCATTTAAAACGATAAGTGGTTTTCCCGGAAATCTAGAAGATTTATATCTCGCTGGAATGATAAGTATAGTTTTCATAGAACTAAACTTTTGAATAGATTGAATCTATTGTTAGGCTTTTATACCTTGTCGGTGTTAATGAAATAAAGTTAATTCCGCTATCTTTTGCATAAGTAAATAAAGATTCATTCTCTAAGAAAAGCTCTTGTTCTTTATTTCCAACATTTGCACTTGAATAACCATCATATCCAACTATAAAACAGGATTTAACACCTAGATTAATTGCAATTTGTAGAGCAATTGCAGTATGCGAATCATTTAAAATGTTTGTAAAATTTACTTCTAATAACTCTGTCGTTTCATTAATCAATTTTTCGGGCACAAAAGTCCCCATTTTTCTTGGTGATGGAGGTAAAACACAAATACCTTTAAAATCCTCAATTTTTTTAAAAACCGAAGTTAATCTATTTCCTTCATTACCTACTAAACAATAAAAATTTTGACAATTAACATTTTTATATGCTATGGAGTTTTTTGAACTTGCATGTATAACGGCAATTTCATTGCCAAATTTATTAATAAACTCAATGATTGCTTCTGCTTTCTGAACAGCTGTAGGTCCCCCTCCTATTATCAATGCATACTTATATTGTTTATTGGTATTAAAAAAAGGAAACTTATTTTCTTCTTTACTTTTTTGTTGATGAAGCGCTCTTACAATACTATTTATGGAATAATATCTTTTTGAAACCCACTCCATTACATCTTTTTGAGGAAGCGAATTGGCTCCAGAAACCATATAGGGCAAATTTGTACCCCATTCATATTCCTTTTGTAATTGCGAAAAAGCATCTGTTACTGAAGATAAAGCATTAAAATCAACTTCTAAATTTTTTCTCTGATTTAAAGCAGTCAACAAAAGTTCTGTTTTTAAATTACCTGCTCCTCTTCCCATGCCTGTAATAGTTGCATCGACCATATCAGCACCACATTCTATTGCAGTTAAAGTATTCACAAGGGCAAGTTCTAAATTGTTATGACCATGAAAACCAATTTTTGTTTTCATTTGTGAGCGTACAATACCAAAAATTTCTTTTACATCTTCAGGATAAACACCTCCATAAGAGTCAACCATGTAAAAGTAATCTGCTACACCATCCACATGTTTTAAATTAGATAAAAACTCAGGCAGGTTCTTCCATTTGGACATATACATTACATTGAATCCAACTTCAAACCCCATTGATTTAACTTTTTTAGCCAAATCAATAGCTCTTAGTAATTGCTCAGGATCGATTGCTATTCTTACCATTGTGATTATACCAATACACGGCTTCAGCAATTCTTCTACGGTTTGTAATTCTATATTTTTCTCATCAAGAATTATAACTAATTTTTTATTAGACAAACGGGCTAATTTTTTTAAAACAAAATCTGGGCAATAAAAATACTCGCCATAATATCCAGAAAGTTTTGGACTTCGATATCCTACTTCTAAATATTCAACAGGTAAATTGTTCATTGCTGTCAAATAGGTTTCAACTAAATGTTTATCAAAATCCCAGTTAGTATAATAACCGCCATCTCTTAAAGTACAATCTAATATTTTAAATGTATTTTCCATATTTTTTTCTTAATTAACATTATCCAAATTGATTGAAAAGTAACATTTAATAAATAGTGATATTTTTAAAATTATGATTTATCTAAAATAACTCAAAGTTTTATAATTGACTATTTATTTCAAACAATAATTGATTAAAAAAGTTTCAAATCACTCGCTACCATCTCTTTCACTAACGCCTCTAAATCATATTTTGGCTCCCAACCTAGTTGTGTTTTCGACTTAGTAGGATCACCAATTAATAAATCTACTTCCGTAGGGCGGTAATACTCAGGATCTACCCTTACTACTACTGTTCCAATTGGCAATTGGTACAAAGGGTTATGGCATGCCGCCACTTTGGCTACTTCGCTTTCCTGTTCGCCTTCAAAAATCAGTTCTATCCCTACTTCTGCAAAAGCCATACTAACAAAATCTCTAATATAGGTTGTTACTCCTGTCGCTATAACATAATCTTCAGGTTGATCTTGTTGTAAAATGCGCCACATGGCTTCTACATAATCTTTAGCATGACCCCAATCCCGCTGTGAGTTTAAGTTTCCTAAATACAAACAGTCTTGTTTTCCTTTGGCAATTGCGGCGGTAGCCATAGTAATTTTTCGGGTAACAAAAGTTTCCCCACGTCTAGGCGATTCATGATTAAATAAAATACCGTTACAAGCAAACATATTGTAAGCTTCGCGGTAATTTTTTGTAATCCAAAAACCGTAAATCTTGGCAGCACCATAAGGAGAACGCGGGTAAAAGGGTGAGTTTTCGTCATAAAAACCTTGTGCGTTTTTATTTTCAGCCAATCCTCCATACAATTCAGAGGTAGAAGCTTGATATACTCTCGTCTTTTTTGTTAAACCTAAAATTCGAACTGCCTCAAGTATTCTCAATGTCCCTAATCCATCTACATTGGCCACATATTCTGGGGAATCAAAAGAAACCTTTACATGAGACATAGCTCCTAAATTATATATTTCATCTGGTTGTACTTCCTGGATAATTCGTATAATATTTGTAGAGTCTGTCAAATCACCATAATGCAATTTAAAATGAACATGAGCTTCATGCTGGTCTTGATAGAGATGGTCAATACGTTGTGTATTAAAAGATGAGGCACGACGTTTCACACCATGAACCATGTATCCTTTTTCTAATAATAATTCCGCTAAGTATGATCCATCTTGACCGGTAATTCCAGTGATTAAGGCTATTTTTTGTGTACTCATTATATATTTTTATTCGTTTAAATGTTTGGAAAAACTCAATTGTTTAGTCTGTTAATGCTTATTTTAAACTTCTTAAGCTTTTCTACATTTTTACTTGTTTAAATTTGTCTAGGTTCTCCAAGAACCAATCATATGTTTTTTTAATCCCCTCTTCAAGTTCTACCTGATGCTTCCAACCTAATTGATGCATTTTAGAGATATCCATCAATTTTCTAGGAGTTCCGTCAGGTTTTGTTGCGTCCCAAATGATATCTCCTTTATGCCCTGTTATTTTTTGTATCGTTTCGGCTAAATGCTTTATCGTCAAATCTTCTCCGGTTCCAACATTGTATAAAGCATCAGGAAGCTGGTTTTCTATTGCAAATATCACTGCCTGAGCCATATCATCCACAAACAAAAACTCACGCATTGGTGTTCCGCTGCCCCAAAGGGTTACTGGAGCGTGGTTGCTTTCTTTGGCTTCATGAAATTTTCGCATCATAGCAGGTAATACATGCGAAGACGTTAAATCAAAATTGTCATGAGTACCATATAAATTGGTAGGCATCAAACTAACATAGTCTTTCCCAAAATGATTCCGAATAGCCTCACAGGCTTTCACTCCGCTAATTTTCGCAATAGCATACCATTCGTTGGTAGGTTCTAAAAGTCCTGTCAGCAGATATTCTTCCTTCAATGGTTGAGGCGCCAATTTTGGATAGATGCAGGAGCTTCCTAGAAAAATAAACTTCTCAACACCGGATTGTAAAGCTGTATCAATTAAATTATTTTGGATCTGCATGTTTTCCATAATAAAATGGTATGGAAAATTATTGTTAGCCAATATACCGCCTACTTTGGCAGCAGCATCAATTACGATTTCCGGCTTTTCTGTACTAAAAAAGGTCTTAACCGCTTGTTGATTTTTTAAATCCAATTCGGCACTTGATCGACCTACTAAATTAGTAAATCCTTTAGCTGTTAAGTTTCTCCAGATAGCACTTCCAACCATTCCATTATGGCCTGCAATATAGATTTTAATGTTTTTTTTCATTTGAGTTAAATTACTCGTAACGCTTCTTTTTCGGCTACTTCTTTTCGTAGACTGCTACTAGAGAAACGATGGTCTCTGGTATTAAAATACAATTCGATGCCTTTGGCTTCGCAGTACATTCTTCCGGTAAAGTCTTTCTCTCGGTATTCGTCACCAATGATGCGCACATCAATTTTAAAAGAACGTAAGATATCTTCTAAATCTTGTTCTGTGGCATAGGGAACAATTTCGTCTACGAACTTACATCCTTTTAATTGAATATAGCGTTCTACTACAGTTTGGGTGGGACGGTTTTTCTCAGGTCGATCTAAGGTAGGATCGGTCTGCAAAGCACAAATTAAATAGTCGCATTGGCGTTTGGCCTCTTCCAACATGGTAATGTGACCCGCATGCAACAAATCGAAAGCGCTAAAAGTTATTCCTATTTTCATTTAGAGTATAGATAATATTTGGGTATGTGATTCTTTTATCAGTGTGTGTGTGTTGAATTTGTAAATAATAAAAAAACAAATTAAAGTATATTTAAATTCCTGCTAAAAATTATCTTGATAGCCAATTACTAATAAAGGTGATTCCTGAAAGCAGTCTACTTTAAGACAATTTTAACCGTGTTTTGTACTGCAAATTTTCTAATTTCATCGCGTGTAAACACGGCTTCGCCTATCTAAGTCCCATTACTAGAAATCAGAAAAACTCAAATAGGTAGCAAATATATTATCATTTTTTCGACTATTAAAGAAATGTTATAAACAAAACCCCTGTAAAATAACACATTAGCTATACATAGCTCAAATTCAAGCAAATAAAGCGTTTGGAAATGTTAATTAAAAAAATTCAGAACTAATTAACAGAAAATAGAACAAAAAAAAAACAAAAAAAATCCTATCAAAAAACCACTTTTTACTATTTGAGTTATGTAATAATTATTTATTACCTCTATGACTACCCATAAATCATTTTTTCGAATTCATATTACGCAATTAAACTGATACATTTGTTGTTCTTGAAATTTCATAAATCATCGATGAAAAAATACATTTTATTTTTACTACTTATCATACCTTCATCATTTGCCCAAATTTTTGGATGCAATAATTCACTTTTTAAAAATTCAAATCTAAATACAAAAGAAAATGGTAAGAGTTATTGGCATAAAAAAACCAAGCTAAAACTTTTATTTTCTGCCCCACTATCGGATTCCTTAAAAGAAACTTCGGGTTTAGTTTTTTATGATGGTTTATTTTGGACACACAATGACGACCACGATACCACGCTTTACGGTTTGGACGATTCAGGGAAAATCAGAAGAAAAATCAAACTAAACGGAGTAGTGAATCATGATTGGGAAGAAATCACACAAGATAGTTCCTACCTATATATAGGAGATTTTGGCAACAACTATTCGGGGAATCGAAAAAATTTGAGCATTTTAAAAATTGAGAAAACATCCTTTTTGCAACAACAGCCATTAATTGAGACGATTTCTTTTTCATATAACAACCAAACAGATTTTAGTCAAAAAAAAACTAACAAAACAGAATTTGACTGTGAAGCTTTTGTAGTAACGAAAGACAGCATTTATTTGTTTACTAAACAATGGCAATCGTCTACCACTAGTCTATATGTCTTACCCAACAAAACAGGCCATCAAATCGCACGACTACAAACCTCTTGGAACTGTAAAGGCTTGATTACAGGTGCGACTTATTTGGACGCTGAGAAAAAAATTGTGCTTTGTGGGTATACCAAAAGAGGAAGTCCTTTTTTATATCTTTTGTATGACTTTGAGGGAAATCACTTTTTCTCGGGTTGCAAAAAAAGAATCAATCTAAAACTACGATTTCATCAAATTGAAGGGATTGCTACGATTGATGGCAACACTTTTTATTTGAGCAATGAAGCTTTGTTTAGAAAGCCTTTTTTGAAGATTCCGCAACAATGGCATGAAGTGAAGCTGAAAGACGATAATGAAAAATAACACTAATTACAACTACAATTTAGTCCAACACAATATATGTCACATAGAGCAGTTTATACTGAGCGAAGTCGAAGTACAGTCGAGGGGTACTAATGGTTCTCGACTGCGCTCGAACTGTCAAATTGAACTAATTTATAAAAACATTGTTACTCCTTAACCCCGATGGGAGCGGCATCCTTTGTTTTTTTTCTTTAAAAAAACAAAGATATAGCGGACAGCGGGACCCCTGTTTCCTGAAAATGCCTTTTGTCTCTGTTCCTAAAAAACAACCCTCACACTTTGAGAAATAATTCGCAAATGGCTATAGAATAGCTTACTTTTGCCGAATGTTAGGATTCTTAAAGCAATCTTAACTTATAACTCATAACTCATACCTTATCACGTGAATTACTTATCTGTCGAAAATATCTCTAAGTCTTTTGGAGAACGCACACTTTTTGAAAACCTTTCGTTTGGGATTAATAAAGACCAAAAAATTGCATTTATTGCCAAAAATGGGTCTGGAAAAACCTGCATCATGAAAATTATTAATGGCGAAGACGAACCCGATACAGGACAAGTGGTGATTCGTAAAGACATTAAGATGGCATTTTTGTCGCAAGATCATAATTTGCAAGACGAATTGACGATTGAGGAAAGTATTTTCGCTTCGGATAATGAAATTTTGAAAGTGATTGAACGCTACGAAAAAGCGTTGGAAAATCCTGAAGACGAAGAAGCCTACCAAAAAGCGTTTGACCAAATGGATCAATACAATGCTTGGGATTTTGAAACGCAGTTTAAGCAAATTTTGTTCAAATTAAAGCTAGAAGACTTTAAACTGAAGGTTAAAAATTTGTCGGGTGGACAGAAAAAAAGATTGTCGCTAGCGATCATTTTGATCAATCGTCCTGACTTGTTAATTTTGGATGAGCCTACGAACCACTTGGATTTAGAAATGATTGAATGGCTGGAAAGTTATTTTGCCAAAGAAAATATTACCTTGTTTATGGTGACGCACGACCGTTTCTTTTTGGAGCGTGTATGTAACGAAATCATAGAATTAGACAACGGAAAATTATACCAATACAAAGGCAACTATTCTTATTATTTAGAGAAAAAAGAAGAGCGCATTGCCTCTGAAAACGCTAGTGTGGACAAAGCTCAAAACTTGTTTGTAAAAGAATTGGAATGGATGCGCAGGCAACCTAAAGCCCGTACGACTAAGTCGAAATCGCGTCAAGACGATTTCTACGTGATTAAGGAAAAAGCTCAAAGCAGACGACGAGAGAACAAAGTTGAACTCGAAATCAACATGGAACGTATGGGCAGCAAAATAATTGAGTTGCACAAAATCTCCAAGAAATTTAAGGATCATGTGATTTTGGATAATTTTAGTTTTGATTTTCAAAGAGGGGAACGCATCGGGATTATTGGAAAAAACGGGACAGGAAAATCTACTTTTTTGAACGTTCTAACGGGAACTTTACCTTTGGATAGTGGAAAAGTAATCGTGGGCGACACCATTAAAATTGGCTATTACACTCAATCTGGAATCAACCCAAAACCCAACCAAAGAGTTATTGATATCATCAAAGAATACGGCGAATTTATACCGCTGAGCAAAGGGCGAATGATTTCCGCTTCGCAACTGTTAGAACGCTTTCTATTTGATGCCAAAAAACAATATGATTTTGTAGAAAAATTGAGCGGTGGCGAATTGAAACGTTTGTATTTGTGTACTGTTTTGATTCAGAATCCTAATTTCTTAATTCTGGATGAGCCTACCAACGATTTGGATATTGTAACCTTAAATGTACTCGAGAGTTTTCTTTTGGATTACCCAGGCTGTTTGATGGTGGTATCGCACGATCGTTATTTTATGGATAAGATTGTCGATAATTTATTTGTATTTAGAGGACAAGGCGAAATTGAAAACTTTCCCGGTAATTATTCGGATTTTAGAGCCTATGAGGACAGCGCTGATGTGGCGCAAAAAGAAGAGAATAAAGCCGATAAAAAAGATTGGAAACAGAACAATCCGACTGGAAATCTAACGTTTAACGAGCAAAAAGAATTTCAAAAAATAGAACGCGAAATCAAAGATTTAGAGCTAGAAAAAGCAAAAATAGAACAGCTTTTTGCAGATGGGCTAGTCGTTGAAATCGAAAAGAAAGCCAAAGAATTAGAAAACATTATCAAAAAAATCGAGACCAAAGAAGAGCGTTGGTTTGAACTTTCGGCCAAATTAGAAGGGTAATTTTTTTAAAGTTTTCTTAAAGATTCTTACTTAAAATAATGAATGCTTATTTTAGCCATTATTAAAAATTACAGTAAAAATGAAAAAATTAGTATCAGCATTTATGCTTTTAACCTTATTTGTTTCTTGCAGCTTGGATAAAACAGAAGTAATTGATTACAGCGCACAAAACGAACAAGAAATCAAAGATTATCTCACTAAAAACAATTTAACAGCCAAAAGAACAAATTCGGGTTTATATTATATCATCAATGAAGAAGGCACCGGAGAACATCCTACATCCACTTCAAATGTAACGGTGATTTACAAAGGGTATTTTACCAATGGAACCGCATTTGACCAAAGTAAACCCGAAGGATTTACTGTTGGACTTAATCAAGTAATCAAAGGATGGACAGAAGGAATTCCATATTTTAAAAAGGGAGGTAGCGGCGTTCTTTGGGTTCCGGCGCATCTTGGTTACGGAAGTTTTAATTATGGCCCAATTCCGGGAGGTTCGGTTTTATTATTCGACATAAAATTGGTTTCGATAAACTAATTTTGAGACTAAAAAAACATAGTAAAGTCACAACTAGAATTATTTTGTTGTGACTTTTTTTTGTGCTTTGACTTAAATTCTTCTTTTTTGTGTTTTTCTTTGCAGCAAGAGTTGAATCGATCACTTTAAAACCTTCAGCTATTAAAATCTTTTGACACTATATGCTTTTTCAACTTAACGCTTTTTTGCAATTTCTTTGGCACTCCAAAAACGAACACGGAGTACATTCGCCTTTTGTTTTTTCTTTAGTCACAAAATGTTTTTATGACAAAAAAAACAAACCCGAGTATGCCATAATAAAAGACTACCGAAAAGCATTATTAGAAAACAAAAACACTATCGATGTTACTGATTTTGGCGCAGGTTCAAGAGTTTTCAAATCCAATAAAAGGCAGATTTCAAGAATTGCTCAAACTGCTGGAATTTCATCAAAACGAGCCGAATTATTATTTCGAATAACACAGTATTTCAAACCCCAATCTGTTTTAGAAATCGGCACTTCCTTGGGATTGGCAACTTCTGCTCTAGCTTTAGGCAACCCAAAGGCCAAACTAACGACTCTAGAGGGCTGTCCCGAAACTTCAAAAATAGCCAAAGAGCAATTGCAAAAAAGTAATTTCGAAAATGTAAGTACCATCACCACTAAATTTGAATCGTTTTTCACATCAGACCAACTAGATACCAACTATGACCTTATTTACTTTGATGGTAATCATTCGAAAAAAGCAACTTTAACCTACTTTGAACAATTATTACCAACCATAAACAATGAAACCCTTTGGATTTTTGACGATATTCATTGGTCAAATGATATGGAAGAAGCTTGGGAACAAATAAAAGAACACCCAAAAGTTCGAGTTACAATAGACACCTTTCAGTGGGGATTTGTTTTTTTTAGAGAAGAGCAAGCCAAAGAACATTTTACAATTCGCTTATAAAAACATTAAAATTACCATAAAGTTGTAACGGAAATCAAATTCGGTCAACTAATGAAAATCTATTTCGTATTTTTAAAACGAATTTAAAACAACATTAATCTTTATTCAATAGTCGATGGCAGAATCACTAATTAAAATAACCAATATTAAACGAAATTTTTCATTGGGTAACGAAACCGTTTATGTACTAAAAGGAATTGATTTAGAAATAAAAAAAGGGGAATATGTTGCATTAATGGGGCCATCTGGTTCAGGAAAATCAACATTGATGAATCTTTTAGGTTGTTTAGACACACCTACTTCTGGCAATTATATTCTTAACGGGAAAGATGTTAGTAAAATGAAAGATGATGAATTGGCCGAAATTAGAAACAAAGAAATTGGCTTCGTTTTTCAAACTTTTAACCTTTTGCCAAGAACAACCGCACTAGACAATGTAGCACTACCAATGATTTATGCTGGCTACTCTAAATCAGAACGTGTAGCTAGAGCCACTGAGGTACTCCAACAAGTAAATCTAGCCGATAGAATGGATCACCAACCTAACCAACTTTCGGGAGGTCAGCGTCAGCGTGTTGCAATTGCAAGAGCCCTTGTCAACAAACCTTCTATTATCCTTGCTGATGAGCCTACTGGAAATCTAGACAGTAAAACTTCTGTTGAAATTATGAAGTTATTTGGTGATATTCACGCACAAGGAAATACCGTTATCTTAGTTACGCACGAGGAAGATATTGCTGCTTATGCACACCGTGTAATTCGTTTAAGAGATGGATTGATCGAAACAGATACTACAAAATAATTCACATTAACCAAGACTATAAATATGTTCAAAAAACCAATTTTATCTTTATTATTCTTATGCTCAATTTCGACTGTTGTAGCACAAGATCCTATTGAATGGAAAGAAGCTTCAAGTAAAGGATATACTTACAAGTATGTCACTAATGACGCTACAAAAGCCCGTTTCTATACTTTAAAAAACGGCTTAACTGTAATTTTAAGTCCTACTAAAAAAGACCCTCGTATTCAGGCTTACATCGCTATTAAAGCAGGAAGCAAAACCGATCCCTCTACCAATACTGGATTAGCACATTACTTAGAGCATATGCTTTTTAAAGGAACTGACAAATACGGAACCTTAGATTGGTCTAAAGAAAAAGTTGAATTAGACAAAATTGACGCTCTGTATGAGCAATTCAACAAATCAAAAGACAGCATCGAAAGAAAAGAAATCTATAAGAAAATCGATCAAACTTCGGGAGTTGCCAGTAAATATTCTATTGCCAATGAGTACGACAAAATGATGTCTGCTATGGGCGCACAAGGAACGAATGCTTTTACATCGTTTGAGCAAACGGTATATACTGATGATGTTCCAAGTAGTTCTTTGGACAAATATTTGGCCGTACAAGCGGAACGTTTTAGAAATCCAATTCTAAGAATTTTTCATACCGAGCTAGAAGCCGTTTATGAAGAAAAAAACAGGAGTTTAGATAATGATGGTCGTAAAGTTTCGGAAGCTTTATTTTCCAACTTATTCAAAAAACACAATTATGGTTTACAAACCACTATTGGAACAGTTGAACATTTAAAAAACCCATCCTTAATAGAAATCAGAAAGTATTTTAACAAATACTACGTACCTAACAATATGGGCGTTATCTTGTCAGGTGATTTCAATCCAGATGAGGTAATTGCAAAAATAGACAAGGCTTTTGCTTATATGCAACCTAAAGCAATTGAAAAATACACTTTTGAACCAGAAGCTCCAATAACAGCACCAATAGCGATTGAAGTTGTTGGCCCAGATGCAGAGAGTTTTGCCATCGGTTACCGTCTTCCTGGCAACAAAGACAAAGATGCCTTATTAGCAAATTTAGTTGGACAAGTACTTACTAATGGCAAAGCCGGTTTATTGGATCTTAATTTAGTTAAGAAACAAAAAATGCTTCGCGCGAGCGCATTCAACTACAGCCTGATCGATTATAGTGTTCTTTATTTATCTGCAGCACCAACTACTGGTCAAACCTTAGAAGAAGCAAAAGCATTAGTCTTAGCTGAGATTGAAAATTTAAAGAAAGGAAATTTTGATGATGATTTAATTCCTTCAATCATCAATAACATTAAAAAAAGTAAAATCTACGAAACTGAAAAATACGGAGATCGCGCTAGCAATTTAATGAGCAATTTCACGTCAGAATTAGATTGGAGAGATCAAGTAGCTTATGTAAACGATTTGTCAAAATTAAAAAAAGAAGATATTGTAGCCTTTGCTAACAAATATCTTGGAGACAATTATGTAGTCGTTTTCAAAAGAAAAGGCGAAAACAAAAACAAAGTTAAAATTGAAAAACCACAAATTACTCCTGTTGAAACCAATGCGGACAAACAATCTGACTTCTTAAAACAAGTCAACGCTATTCCAAGCATTGCTTCAATACCAGTATTTTTGGATTACAACAAAGACATTCAGAAATCTAAAATCGAAAAAGCAGAAGTACTTTATGTTCAAAATAAAGACAACTCTATTTTTAGATTAAAATACCGTTATAAAATCGGTACTTTAAATGACTCAAAACAAGCCATAGCAACACAATACATTCAATTTTTAGGTACCGATAAAATGAGTACTGAACAAATTTCAAAAGCATTCTATAAAATTGCCTGTAGTTTCAATATCTCAAGTGGTGAAGAATATACAACCGTAAGCATTGAAGGATTACAAGAAAATTTTGAAAAAGCAGTTCAATTGTATGAAGAAGTTATCTCAAATGCCAAAGCTGATGAAAACGCTTTAAAAGCTTTAAAAGCAAGGATTGCAAAATCTAGAAAAGATGTAAAAGCAAACAAAAATGCTATTTTACAAGGACTAACTAGCTATGCTACTTATGGCCCAGTAAATAAATTCAACTCTATTTTAACAACCGCTGAATTAGAATCCTTAACAACAGAAGATTTAATGAGTCGTTTGAAAAATATGAACAATTACGAACAAACGATCATTTATTATGGTCCAGCACCATTAACTACTTTTGTAAATCAATTAAAAGCGCTACACAAAGTTCCAGCAACTTTTACTGCAACACCAGCAGCCAAAGTTTTCAAGCCATTGGTTCAAACTCAAAACCAAGTGTTTTTTACCAATTATGATATGGTTCAAGCTGAAACGCGTTGGGTAAGAAATACGGAAACCTATGATGCCAATAAAAATGCAATCATTAACGTATTCAATAACTATTTCGGTGGCGGTATGGGATCAGTGGTTTTTCAAACTATCAGAGAAAGTAAAGCCTTAGCTTATAGCACCTATGGATATTATGTAGAACCTCAAAAGAAAGAAGATAACTATCTTGTTTTGAATTATGTCGGAAGTCAAGCGGACAAATTCAAAGAAGCTACAACAGCGATGAATGAACTTTTGAACAACTTACCTGAATTAAGCGAAAATTTAAATTTAGCCAAAGGTCAAGTTAAAAAAGACATTCAAACCGAGAGAATCACTCAAGACAACATTATCTTTAATTACCTAGCTGCAAAACAATTGGGATTAAAAGACGATATTAGAAAAAAGACATTCTCAACTGTAGAACAAATTTCTATGAATGACCTCAAAACTTTTCACAATAACTTCATAGCCAATAAACCTTACAGTTATGCCATTGTAGCTTCTGAAAATAAGATTGATATGAATGAAATGAAAAAACTAGGAGAAATAAAGAAAGTATCTTTAGAAGAAATTTTCGGATTCTAATTTTTTTATCCACTAAAGAAAGACTGCTTTTAGCGGTCTTTTTTTATATTTACAGCCATCAACAACCATTGATATAATAAACTTAGAACACTTACCCTAATGAAAGTATATACTAAAACTGGTGACTCAGGAACTACATCCCTATTTGGAGGAACTCGAGTACCAAAAGATCACGCTCGAATTGAAAGCTACGGTACAGTCGATGAACTAAACTCCTACATCGGCTTAATTCGCGACCAAGAAATGGACAACCATTACAAAAACACACTCATAGAAGTGCAGGATCGCTTATTTACTATAGGAGCTATTCTTGCCACTCCACCAGAAAAAGAGGTACTAAAAAACGGTGAATTGCGTCTGAAAAACTTAGGCATTACTGATCAAGATATTGAATTCCTTGAAATAGAGATTGACACAATGGAAGCTTTATTGCCTCCAATGACGCATTTTGTACTTCCAGGCGGACATACCACAGTGTCATATTGTCATATTGCGCGTTGTGTATGTCGACGTGCAGAGCGTTTAGCGGTACATTTAAGTCACAATGAACCGGTCGCACCCATTGCTATTCAGTACTTAAACCGACTTTCTGACTATCTTTTTGTATTGGCACGAAAGTTGACTTTAGACCTTAACGCTGAGGAAGTAAAATGGATTCCTAGAAAGTAATTTTTTTCCTAAAAAAAACGTTCTTAACTTTACGCAAAAATAAATTACATTTTACTTGTTTTATTCCGTAAAAAATTTATTTTTGCACAAATTAAATCGACAAAATATGTATTGGACATTAGAATTAGCATCTTATTTAAGTGATGCACCATGGCCTGCTAACAAAGACGAACTTATTGACTACGCTATTAGAGCAGGTGCTCCATTAGAAGTAGTAGAAAACCTTCAATCTATTGAAGATGAAGGCGAGATATATGAATCAATGGAAGAAATTTGGCCAGACTATCCTACGGACGAAGATTATCTTTGGAACGAGGATGAGTATTAAAAAGTAACCCAAGAAAAAGTCTCAAAAAAGAGGCTTTTTTTTTGTTATAAATAACACAAAATATAAAAAAGAAATACAACTAAATCATGAGTTTCATTAACAGTATATTAAAAGTATTTGTAGGCGATAAGTCTCAAAAAGACGTTAAAGCATTACAACCTTATTTAAATAAAATCAAAACTTTTGAGAGTAGTTTACAAGGCTTATCTCATGATGAATTGAGAGCTAAAACTGCTTTCTTCAAAGAAAAAATCAAACAAGCTAGGGCTGAAAAAGACGCCAAGATTGCGGCTTTGAAAGATGAAGTAGAAACTATTTCTGATATCGATAAAAGAGAAGATATTTATATCGCCATTGATGCTCTTGAAAAAGAAGCTTATGACATTTCTGAAAAAACCTTAATGGAAATTCTTCCTGAAGCTTTTGCTGTTGTAAAAGAAACGGCTAGAAGATTTAAAGAAAACACTACCATTAGCGTTACTGCTACTCCAAAAGACAGAGAATTATCAGCTACTAAAAGCTACATCAACATTGTTGGCGATACGGCTAATTGGGCTAATTCATGGAATGCCGCTGGTAAAGAAATTACCTGGGACATGATTCACTACGACGTTCAGTTGATTGGTGGAATGGTGTTGCACCAAGGTAAAATCTCTGAAATGCAAACGGGTGAAGGAAAAACATTAGTAGCTACTCTTCCATTATACTTAAATGCACTTACTGGAAATGGAGTACACTTAGTAACCGTAAATGATTACTTGGCTAAACGTGATAGCACATGGAAAGCACCTTTATTCGAGTTTCATGGTTTGACGGTAGATTGTATCGACAACCACCAACCGAATTCTGAAGAAAGAAAAAAAGCCTACGAAGCGGACATTACTTATGGAACTAATAACGAATTTGGTTTTGATTACCTAAGAGACAACATGGCGCATTCGCCAGAAGATTTAGTGCAACGCAAACACAATTACGCCATAGTCGATGAGGTGGATTCTGTTTTGATTGATGATGCAAGAACTCCATTGATTATTTCTGGTCCAGTTCCACAAGGAGACCGTCATGAATTCAACGAATTGAAACCAAAAATCGAAAACTTAGTAAGTTTACAACGTCAATTGGCTAATGGATTTTTGGCGGAAGCTAAAAAATTAATCAAAGAAGGCAATACTAAAGAAGGTGGTTTCAATTTATTGAGAGCTTACAGAAGTTTACCTAAGAATAAAGCATTGATTAAATTCTTGAGTGAAGAAGGTATCAAACAATTGCTTCAAAAAACCGAAAATCAATACATGCAAGACAACAATCGTGAAATGCACATTGTTGACGAAGCTTTATATTTTGTAATTGAAGAAAAAAACAATCAAGTAGAATTGACGGATAATGGAATCAAATTCCTTTCTGGCGATACGGATGCAGACTTTTTCGTTCTTCCAGACATTGGAACTGAAATTGCCGCAATTGAAAAACAAAAACTAGACAAAGATGCTGAAGCGGAAGCTAAAGAAAGACTATTCCAAGATTTTGGAGTAAAAAGCGAGCGTATTCACACTTTGACTCAGTTATTAAAAGCTTATTCTCTTTTTGAAAAAGATGTAGAATATGTAATCATGGACAATAAAATCCTTATTGTTGATGAACAAACAGGACGTATCATGGATGGCCGTCGTTACTCAGACGGATTACACCAAGCCATTGAAGCCAAAGAAAATGTAAAAATTGAAGCAGCCACTCAAACTTTTGCTACTGTTACTTTACAAAACTACTTTAGAATGTACAACAAACTAGGTGGTATGACAGGAACAGCTGTAACAGAAGCAGGCGAGTTATGGCAAATCTACAAACTTGATGTAGTTGAAATTCCTACCAATAGAGGAATGGCTAGAATTGACAAAGACGATTTGATTTACAAAACGACTCGTGAAAAATTCAATGCCGTAATCGAAGATGTTACTGAATTATCTAAAGCTGGAAGACCAGTATTAATTGGAACAACATCAGTAGAGATTTCAGAGTTATTGAGTAGAATGCTTAAAATGCGTGGTGTAACGCACAACGTATTGAATGCGAAAATGCACAAACAAGAGGCTCAAATTGTTGAAGAAGCAGGTAAACCAGGTGTGGTAACTATCGCTACCAACATGGCGGGTCGTGGAACGGATATCAAATTGACACCAGAAGTAAAAGCAGCTGGAGGGTTGGCCATTATCGGTACGGAACGTCACGATTCTCGTCGTGTGGATCGTCAGTTACGTGGTCGTGCAGGTCGTCAAGGAGACCCAGGAAGTTCTCAATTCTATGTTTCGTTAGAAGACAACTTAATGCGTTTGTTTGGTTCTGAAAGAGTAGCCAAAGTTATGGATAGAATGGGCTTACAAGAAGGTGAAGTGATTCAACATTCTATGATGACCAAATCTATTGAACGTGCACAGAAAAAAGTAGAAGAAAACAACTTTGGAGTTCGTAAACGTTTATTAGAATATGATGACGTTATGAATGCACAACGTGAAGTAGTGTACAAACGTCGTCGTCATGCTTTACATGGAGAGCGTCTAAAACTAGACATCGCCAATATGTTGTATGATACTTGCGAATTAATTGTCACCAACAATAAATTAAGCAACGATTTCAAAAACTTTGAATTTGAATTGATTCGTTATTTCTCAATTACATCACCAGTTAGCGAAAGTGATTTTGCTAAACTGAATGAAATAGAATTAACTGGAAAAGTATACAAAGCTACTTTGGATTTTTATACCGAAAAAACGGCAAGAAGCGCTAGAGAAGCTTTCCCGATTATCAAAAGTGTATATGAGGATCAAAACAACCAATTCGAGCGCATTGTAGTTCCTTTCTCTGACGGCATCAAATCCTTGAATGTGGTGACCGATTTGAAAAAAGCTTACGATACTGAAGGAGCACAATTAGTAGCTGATTTTGAGAAAAACATCACTTTAGCGATTGTAGACGAAGCTTGGAAAAAACATTTACGTAAAATGGACGAATTGAAACAATCGGTTCAATTGGCAGTTCACGAACAAAAAGACCCATTGCTTATTTACAAGCTAGAAGCCT
This sequence comes from uncultured Flavobacterium sp., assembly GCA_963513565.1. Taxonomy (GTDB): domain Bacteria; phylum Bacteroidota; class Bacteroidia; order Flavobacteriales; family Flavobacteriaceae; genus Flavobacterium. Next base: position 406,630 of record CAUPRE010000001.1, read on the forward strand.
TCAACTTATTCCGTTCTATGTTGGATAATGTGAATAAAGAAGTGATTTCATTCTTGTTTAAAGGTGACTTACCAGCTCAAGAAAATCAAAGAATTCAAGAAGCTAAAGAAGTAGAACGTCCAAAAGACGATTACCAATTGAATAAAGACGAAATCGAGAACAGCGAAAGTATCAATCGCGAGGCAGGACAAACACAAGCCCGTCAAGTGACTGAAACTATTGTTCGCGACCAGCCTAAAATTAATCGTAATGACACTGTAACTATTCAAGAAGTAGCTACTGGCAAAACAGAAACGATGAAATACAAAAAAGCTGAAAGCTTATTGGCCGCTGGAACTTGGGTTTTAGTAAGCTAAGTATTTTAAAATAAGTTTTAAAAACCGCCTCATAGTTGAGGCGGTTTTTTTTTGAAAATTTAACTATTTATTAATGTGAGAATTAAAAAACAGCTAACGCTTGTATGGTTATTTTCTTACCTTTAGTAAAAGATTTAAAAATGAGCAAAAAAATAGTACTGTTTATTCTTCCTTTCCTTTTTTATTCTTGTTGGCCAACAACTGGAGGAGATACTAGTGAACCCGTTTACAAACCTGTTACAATGGAAAGAGTCGCATTTGAAAAATCGATAGCTCTCCAAAGTCCACAACCCATTATCAAATCTGGAAAAATATACATTAAAGGAGATTTAATGTTTATCAATGATGTCAATAAAGGATTTCATGTATACGATTATTCCAATCCTAAAAAACCAACTCTTATCCATTTTATAAAAGCACCTGGCGCCACTGATTTAGCAATCATTGACGAAATCATTTTCATTAACCAAGCTGTAGATTTAGTAACTGCAACTTTTGATACGAGTAACAACAAATTAGTGGTTACCAATAGAAATAAAAATGTTTTTCCTCAAAAAAGGGCTCCTGATGGAAGCTTCGGAAATCCAACAAATAATCAAATAATTATAGACTGGAAATAAATGAAAAAAATAATATCCTTACTAATTATATTTATTGTTCTAGGCTGTTCTGATAGCGACTCAAACTCAACACCAGAGGTTGGTCAAGGAGGCTCTTTGGCTGTTTTTACAATAAAAGGAAATTACTTGTATTGCGTGGATGAGATGAAACTCAACGTTTTTTCATTAATAAATCCTCAAAAACCAGTAAAAGTTAATGAAACTCAAATTGGTTTTAATATTGAAACTTTGTTTTCGTTTGGAGACAATTTATATATAGGTTCTAGAAACGGAATGTTTATTTATTCCATAACAAATCCTGAAAACCCAACAAAACTTTCTAGTGTACAACATTTTACAGCATGTGATCCAGTGATTGCTAATAGTACACATGCCTTTGTAACCTTAAATTCAAATGCGTTATGCGGCAATAATGTGAATGTTTTACAAGTATATGATACAAAAGACCTTAGTGCCCCAAAGCTAATACATAGTCGAAATCTTATCCAGCCCAAAGGAATTGCACTGTTTTCAACAAACTATCTTTTAGTGTGTGACGATGTTATTAAAATTTTCAATATTCAAAACCCAGCCGAACCTGTCTTAGAAAATGTAATTGAAAAAAAATGCTTTGACTTAATAGCCAAAAACAACTCTATTTATGCCATAGGAGATAATGGCGTCTATCTATACGAATTGGATCCAAACAACATTAAAAACATAAAGCTAATTAGTGAAATAAATTTCTAATTCTCCTCATAGTAGCGCGCCTCGATGCGTTTGATGTCTTTGATTGATTTTCGTGCCCAATCGAGTCGTTTTTCGAGAATTTGTGATTCGGTTAATTGCCAAGAAATATCGGAACTGCGTAATCGATTGGTTAGATTTTGTAAAATAATTGCTGCGGATACAGAAATATTCAAACTTTCGGTAAAACCTACCATAGGGATTTTGAGAAATCCATCGGCTTTTTGCATAATCTCTTCGGATAAACCTTCTTTTTCGGTGCCAAAGCAAAAAGCACTAGGTTTAGAAATATCAAAATGGTCTAACAAACAATCATCAGTATGTGGTGTGGTAGCAATAATTTGATAGCCTTTGTTTTTTAACGTATCAATACAATTTCCTACAGAATCAAAAGAGTTGATATCTACCCATTTTTGAGCGCCCATAGCAATTTCCTTGTCGATACTTTTACCATAGCGTTGCTCAATTACGTTCAGATTTTGTACGCCAAAAACCTCACAACTTCTCATAACGGCACTGGCATTATGCATTTGAAACACATCTTCGACTACTACTGTAAAGTGATTGGTTCTTTCTTGAAGTACTTTTAGGAATTTATCTTTACGGTTGTCGGTCAAAATATTTTCTAGAAAATGGAGATACTCTAAATCTATCATGTAACGTTTTTTTTATTTGAGCAAAAATAATAAAAGAAATTAGTCCTTAGTAATTAGTGATTAGTAAATAGTATTTGGGTTTTGGAATTTGGATTTTGAGTTTTGGATTTTGAAATTGGGAATTGAATGAAAAAATGATTTTATTTGAGTTGTTGTTTTTGCGTGAGGGATAGGAATAAACTACCGAAGTAGTATGGATAGCCCGACCGCAGCTACACAAAGGGGCGCATAACACAGTTGCTATATGCCCCTTTGGGGAGATGGGGTCACGCCCAAATAAAAACTAAAGAATAACTTATATGAAAAAGAAATTAGTAGTATTAACAGGAGCCGGAATAAGTGCTGAAAGCGGCATTAAAACCTTTAGAGATAGTGATGGATTGTGGGAAGGGCACGATGTAATGGAGGTGGCAACAACAGAAGGATGGCGAAAGAATCCGACCTTGGTTTTGGACTTCTATAATCAACGTAGAAAGCAATTATTGGAAGTACAACCTAATTTGGCTCATCAGGTTTTGGTGGATTTGGAACAGGATTTTGAAGTTCATATTGTCACACAAAATGTAGATGATTTGCATGAACGTGCGGGAAGTCAAAACGTATTACACTTGCACGGTGAGTTGCTTAAAGTACGAAGTACGCGAAATGAGTCCTATGTTTTGGATTGGACAGGTGACTTGCAACTTGGGGATTGTGATGCGAACGGAGCCCAATTGCGTCCGCACATTGTATGGTTTGGTGAGGCGGTACCTGCGCTAGAAGCTGCGATTGATTTGGTAGAACAAGCGGATTATATCGCGATTATTGGGACTTCATTGCAAGTGTATCCTGCGGCGGGATTGACAGATTTTGCGCCAAAAAATGTTCCTATTTTTTATATTGACCCAAAAGCGAACAAGATTTCGAATGTAAAAAATCCGCTGACTTGTATTGCAATGAAGGCTACAGAAGGAATTCTTGTATTGCAACAAAAGTTATTGGATTTAGAGAAAAAAAACTAAGTCTTGAAAACTGAATACTGAACACTTATGCTTATTTTTGTGCCTTTCGAACAAAAAACACAACAATGACTACTTTAAACGAATTGAATGCCATTTCTCCTATTGACGGAAGATATAGAAATAAAACAATTGCATTAGCGCCTTTTTTCTCAGAAGAAGCGTTGATTAAATACCGCGTTTTGGTTGAAATCGAGTATTTCATTGCCTTATGCGAACAACCTTTACCACAATTAACTGGAGTAAACCCAAGTGTATTTGAGAGTTTACGCAACATCTACAAAAACTTTAGCACCGAAGATGCGCTTTGGATTAAGGAAACTGAAAAAGTTACCAATCACGACGTAAAAGCGGTAGAATACTTTATAAAAGACGCTTTTGAAAAATTGGGTCTTTCTGCTCACAAAGAGTTTATTCATTTTGGATTGACTTCTCAGGACATCAACAACACGGCTATTCCGCTTTCTACAAAAGAAGCGTTTGAAAAAGTATATATGCCATCTTTAATTGGTTTAATTGCTAAATTGAAAGAATTAAGTCAAGAATGGGCTCACGTTCCTATGTTGGCACGTACGCACGGTCAGCCCGCCTCTCCTACTCGTTTAGGAAAAGAACTTGGGGTTTTCGTTGAGCGTTTAGAAGAACAAATGCGTTTGTTGTTCAATATTCCATTTGCGGCTAAGTTTGGTGGTGCTACTGGAAATTACAATGCGCACCACGTTGCCTATCCACAAATTGACTGGAGACAATTTGGTAAAAAATTCGTTGAAGATATTTTGGGATTACACCACTCTTTTCCAACGACTCAAATTGAACATTACGACCATTTCGCTGCATTTTTCGATGCTTTAAAAAGAATCAACACCATCATTATCGATTTGGACCGTGATATTTGGACGTATGTTTCGATGGAATATTTCAAACAAAAAATCAAAGCGGGCGAAATTGGTTCTTCGGCTATGCCACATAAAGTAAACCCTATCGATTTTGAAAACTCTGAAGGAAATTTAGGCATTGCCAATGCGATTTTTGAGCATTTGTCTGCTAAATTGCCTTTATCAAGACTACAACGTGATTTAACAGACAGTACGGTTTTAAGAAACATTGGAGTGCCAATGGGACATACACTTATTGCTTTTGAAGCGACTTTGAAAGGATTGAACAAATTGCTTTTAAACGAAAGTAAATTCCACGAAGATTTAGAAAACAATTGGGCAGTAGTTGCGGAAGCTATTCAAACGATTTTGCGTCGCGAAGCCTATCCAAATCCATATGAAGCGCTAAAAGGTTTGACCAGAACCAACGAGGCGATTACTAAAGATTCTATGCATGCATTTATTGCTACGTTAGACGTTTCTGAGGCTATAAAAGCAGAATTACTTCAAATCACACCAAGTAATTTTATTGGAATTTAAATTAAAAAAAACATACTTATCTCAAAAAGCTATCCTAACCGATAGCTTTTTTTTGGGTTTTAACTTTTTGTTGTAGCTCAAAAACAGGATTTCAAAAACGATTTTTGTAAATTAGCCAAAATCGAGATTTTTATAATTTTTAAATAAATAAAAAACAATGAGTGCAGTTGCAGAAGCATCAACCCATTTAGAACCATTAATAACCGATTTGGGCTTAATACTGATGACCGCAGGAATTGCGGTATTGTTATTTAAGAAACTCAAACAACCTTTAGTTTTGGGCTATTTGATTGCGGGTTTCTTGGCTGGAAATAATTTTGATTTTTTTCCAACGATTCGTGATACCAAAAGTGTTGAAGTTTGGGCAGAGATTGGTATCATCTTTTTACTATTCAGTTTAGGACTAGAGTTTAGTTTTAAAAAGCTAATCAAAGTAGGCGGCACAGCATCTATTACTGCCATCACTCAAATCACATTTATGCTGTTTTTGGGCTATACTGTAGGACAATTGCTGGATTGGTCTACTATGGATAGTATCTTTTTAGGGGTCATTTTATCGATTTCTTCCACCACTATTATTTTAAAAAGTTTTGATGAACTTGGAGTAAAAGCACAGCGTTTTGCCGGAAACGTTATTGGCTCCTTGATTGTGCAAGACATTATTGCCATCTTGATGATGGTACTTTTATCGACCATAGCTGTAAGTGAAAACTTTTCTGGTGGTGAGTTGATTCAATCCATTTTGAAATTGGTTTTCTTTTTAGTGCTTTGGTTTTTGAGTGGAATTTTTATCATTCCAACCGTATTAAAAAAAGCCAAGCATTTATTGACCGATGAAATGTTGCTTATTATATCTATTGCGCTTTGTTTGTTAATGGTAATTTTGGCAGCCAATGTTGGTTTCTCCCCCGCTCTTGGGGCCTTTATTATGGGCTCTATCATTGCCGAAACCACTCAGGCAGAACATATAGAACATTTAGTTAAGCCAGTAAAGGATTTATTTGGCGCTGTGTTTTTTGTATCGGTTGGGATGCTTATTGACCCCGATGCTTTGAAAGAACACGCTATTCCTGTTTTGGTTTTATCACTCGTAACCATATTAGGTCAGTCTATTAGCTCTACTGTTGGTTCGCTTTTATCGGGACAACCCCTCAAAGAATCGGTGCAAACAGGGATGAGTTTATCACAGATTGGAGAGTTTTCGTTTATCATTGCTACTTTGGGGATTACGCTGCAAGTTACTAGTTCTTTTTTGTATCCCATAGTTGTTGCAGTTTCGGCAGTGACTACCTTTAGTACCCCTTATATGATTAAGTTTTCAGGCCCTTTTTCTGATTTTCTGAGCAGAAAACTCCCAAGAAAATGGCTTAAAAGAATTGAACGTTATAGTGCTAGCACTCAAGCTATCAAAACTGTCAATAATTGGAAAACGGTAATCAATGCTTATTTGATTCAAGTTGTTATTCATTCCATTATTATCGTTGCCGTAATTGTTCTTTCGTCGAGATTCATTTTGCCTTTAGTGAAAGGATATCCTTTTGGTTCGGCTCTTGGTGCTTTGATAACACTGATTGTTTTATCTCCTTTCCTTTGGGCATTGTCCCTAAGAAGAGTAGCTGTTGCAGAAGTCTCGGTTCTTTTAGAAGACCGAAAATCAAGAGGCCCAATGGCTATGTTGTTTTTATTCAGAATTCTACTTGCTGTAGTTTATATCGGCTTATTGCTAAATATTTTCTTTTCTCCAAAAATCGCTTTGATCGCTTTTGTAGTAGCGATTATACTTTATTTTTTATTCCAAAAGAAATTAAACCGTCAATACCACAAAATAGAGAGTCATTTTTTATCTAATTTAAATGATAGAGAAATTACAAAAGCTAAAAGAAGTCGTAGTGATTTATCACCTTGGGACGGGCACATGGCCGTTTTTGATATAGCAGCCGAATCGAATATTGCTGGTGAAACCTTAAAAAAATTGCAACTTAGAGAACAACTGGGCATTAATATCGCTTCGATCAAAAGAGGAGAAATTACCATTCACATTCCTGATGCTAACGAACGTATTTTCCCTGGAGATGAAGTATTCGTGATTGGTACAGATGCACAAGTACAGGAGTTCAAAAAATATTTGGACCAACATGAAATTGAAGCTTCACCAGAAGTAAGAGAACCCGATATTGTACTCAGACAAATCGAATTGAAAAACCATGCTTTTATTGGTAAAAGCATCAAAGAGTCTAAACTTCGGGAAAAGACAAAAGGTCTCGTAGTGGGGGTTGAAAAAAGAGGACAACGTTTCATGAATCCTGAATCGAATGTATTACTCGAAAAAGATGATATCTTATGGATTGTAGGTGATAAAAAATTATTGGCCGATTTGGTACATGAATAAAAAAAAGTGCAAAATCGAAATTTTGCACTTTTTTGATAATCAATTATATTTTATTACCTAGAATAATTTGGCGCCTCTTTAGTAATCGTCACATTATGAGGATGGCTTTCGTTAATTCCACTTGCTGTGATTCTAACAAAACGACCAGTTTCTTGTAGCGTTGGAATGTCTTTTGAACCACAATAGCCCATACCTGCACGAAGACCACCGATGAATTGTTGCATACTTTCGTTCAACTCTCCTTTGTATGGTACGCGTCCTACAATTCCTTCTGGCACCAATTTCTTCACATCGTCTTCTACGTCTTGGAAATAACGATCTTTTGATCCTTCTTGCATAGCTTCAACTGAACCCATTCCTCTGTAAGACTTAAATTTTCTTCCTTCAAAAATAATAGTCTCACCTGGTGATTCTTTTGTTCCAGCCAATAATGACCCTAACATTACACAGTCAGCCCCAGCAGCAATTGCCTTAGGAATATCTCCAGTATAACGAATTCCACCATCAGCAATAACCGGAACACCAGAACCTTTGATAGCAGCTGCTACTTCAAGCACTGCAGAAAATTGTGGAAAACCAACACCGGCTACAATTCTAGTAGTGCAGATTGATCCAGGTCCAATTCCTACTTTTACACCATCTGCACCATTTTCTACCAAATAAAGAGCGGCTTCTGGTGTAGCAATATTCCCAACTATAACATCAATTTGAGGAAATTTTGATTTTACTTCTTTTAATACATTAACCACTCCTTGGGTATGACCGTGAGCTGTATCAATAATAATAGCATCCACTCCAGCATGAACCAAAGCTTCGGCTCTTTGCACCGCATCGCCAGTAACACCAATGGCTGCTGCTACTCGTAAACGGCCATAAACATCTTTATTGGCAATTGGTTTTTGAGTCAATTTAGTAATATCTCTAAACGTAATCAAACCAACCAATTCGTATTTATCATTTACTACAGGTAATTTTTCAATTTTATGACCTTGCAAAACTACTTCAGCTTGTTCTAAAGAAGTTCCTTCTGCAACAGTTATTAGATTTTCTTTGGTCATTACTTCAATAATTGGTCTTGAAGTATTTTTTTCAAAACGCAAATCTCTATTAGTAACAATTCCTTTTAGAATTTTATGTTCATCCACAATTGGAATACCTCCAATTCCGTATTCTTTCATCGCCATTTTAGCATCAGCAACAGTAGAGGACATAGGCAAAGTAACAGGATCGATAATCATTCCTGACTCAGCTCTTTTCACTTTTCTTACTTTAGCTGCTTGCTGCTCAATAGTCATATTTTTGTGCAACACTCCAATACCTCCTTCTTGAGCCATAGCAATAGCCATAGCACTTTCAGTTACTGTATCCATAGCTGCAGATACAATAGGCACATTTAAAGTTATGTTTCTTGAAAATTTGGATTGAATACTCACTTCGCGAGGAAGAACGCTAGAGTAATTTGGAACTAATAATACATCATCGTAAGTTAAACCTTCGCCGATAATCTTGGAATTGTGTGCTTTCATGGTGCAATTTCTAGTTGAATTGCGTGCAAATATAGACAATCTTAAGCAAAAAAACACCTAAAATTTACATTAATTGACTAAATTGCAGGAATTGGAACATTGCCACTATTACTTCACCAGACAAAAATCCAACAAAAACGTCGATCATCATGTCTGAATCCAATACTACCTCAATTCAAGGGCTTTCTTCAGAAGAAGTAATCGCCTCCAGAACAAAAAACGGTGCCAATTCAACCGAACATCAACAAAAAAACAACTTTTTACACTCGCTATTCGAACTGATAAAAGAGCCCATGTTTTTATTATTGCTAACGGCCTCTAGTGTTTATTTTATAACAGCAGATTACAATAATGGAATCTTTATGCTTTTGGCTATTATTTTAGTCGTATCGATTTCCTTGTACCAAGAATCGAAAAGTAGAAATGCCATTGAAGCCTTATCTAAATTAACACAACCCAAAAGTAAAGTCATTCGGAATGGTGTTGTTGTTGAAATTCCGAGTGAAGAAATTGTTTTAGGGGATTTTATACAAACAGAAGAAGGGACTTTTGTTCCCGCCGATGGAATCATCATCCAATCCAATGACTTTTCGGTCAATGAATCCATATTAACAGGTGAATCTTTATCGGTTTCAAAAAATGAACAATCCGAAAACAAACAAATTTATCAAGGAACTATAGTCGCAAGCGGATTAGCTATTTGCCAAGTTACCTCCATTGGAAGTCAAACGCAATTGGGTAAAATTGGAAAAAGTCTAGACAGCATCACCGAAGAAAAAACGCCATTACAAATTCAAATCAGCAATTTTGTTACTTATATTTCTTTGATTGGTTTGGTTGCTTTTATCATTGTCTGGGGAATCAACTATTGGAATTCAAAACTAATTTTAGACAGCTTACTTAAAGCATTAACCCTCGCTATGAGTATTATCCCCGAAGAAATTCCGGTAGCTTTTACCACTTTTATGGCACTTGGGGCTTGGCGATTACTCCGAATGGGAATTATTGTAAAGCAGACTAAAACAGTAGAAACTTTAGGAAGTGCCACCGTAATTTGTACCGACAAAACAGGCACCATCACTGAAAACAAAATGAGTCTTGCGGAATGGTTTACTCTTGATGCTACAACTGTAACTGAAAGTCATCCCAATTTGAATTCCAAAGAACAAGAACTAATTAACGCTTCCATGTGGGCGAGCGAACCCATCCCTTTTGATGCTATGGAAATAGCATTGCATGACGCCTACACCAATTCCATTGCTGCAGACGAGCGTCCTCTCTATAAAATGATACACGAATATCCTTTGAGTGGCAAACCACCCATGATGACACATCTATTCGAAAACAAAGAAGGAGTACGAATTATTGCTGCCAAGGGAGCTCCAGAGGCAATAATTGCTTGTTCAAAACTATCGGAATCTGAAAAAGAAAAAATCAACACGGCTTTTCTAGCCATGACCAAAAAAGGATTTCGAGTATTGGGCGTTGGAACAGCTGATTTTAACGGAACCAATTTCCCTAAAACACAACAAGAATTCGAACTAAATTTCAAAGGGCTAGTTGCATTTTATGACCCTCCAAAAAAGAATATCAAAGCCGTTTTAGAAACTTTTTATAAAGCCGGAATTGCCGTAAAAATAATTACGGGCGATAATGCCGAAACCACCGCAACAATTGCGCAACAAATAGGTTTTAAAAACCCTGAAAAAATACTAAATGGAGACGAATTAATGACCATGAGTCCCGCTACATTGAAAGAAAAAGTAATGGAAACTACTATTTTTACTAGAATGTTTCCAGAGGCAAAACTCAAAATCATTCAAGCGCTAAAAGACAATAATCAAATTGTAGCCATGACCGGAGATGGTGTAAACGACGGGCCTGCGCTAAAATCAGCACACATCGGAATTGCTATGGGCAAAAAAGGAACAGAAATTGCCAAACAAGCCGCCAATTTAATTTTGGTTGACGATGATTTTTCTAAAATGACAGACGCCATTGCCATGGGAAGAAAAATCTATATGAATCTTAAAAAAGCCATTCGCTACATTATTTCTATCCATATTCCTATTATCTTAATTGTGATTATTCCATTAGCTTTAGGATGGATGTATCCAAATATATTTTCACCAATTCACATTATCTTCTTAGAAATGATTATGGGACCCACCTGCTCTATCATTTATGAAAATGAACCGATGGAAGACAATTTGATGACGCAAAAACCAAGACCATTGAGCACCACTTTTTTCAGTTGGAAAGAAATCACCATTAGCCTAATTCAAGGACTATGGATAACTGCAGGATTGTTGGCCATTTACCAATTTGCTATAGCCAATCAGTATAGCGAAAGTAGTACCCGAACTATGGTATTTTTGACCTTGATTCTATCAAATGTGTTCTTGACACTAGCCAATCGCTCCTTTTATTATTCGGTTTTAACCACTTGGAAATACAAGAATAATCTTGTAGTGCTTATAATTGGCATCACGCTTTTCATTACAGCTTTACTGCTTTTTATTCCACCATTATCTAAATTTTTCTTATTCGAAAAAATTACTTTACTTCAAATAGGATGGTGTACTCTTGTGGCTGTAATTGCAGTTTTTTGGATCGAAATTTATAAATTCTTCAAGAGAAGGAGGAGCTAAAAAATCTAAACTTCAAGAATAAAAAAATCCCAAATTCCAACTATGACTTTGGAATTTGGGATTTGTCCTTCGACTGCGCTCAGGATGATAAATTGGATTTTGGGATTTGGAATTTAGTTATTCCCTTTTATTCCCCTTCTTGTTTTTCTGCAAAAATAACATTGATTCCTAGTTGAAAAGAGGCACTCTGCGCTTTGGCAACATCTCTTAATTCTAATAAGTTATCGGCCATCAGATAAAAATTGACGGGTCCCATTTGTGTTGATAAACCCAAACCAATATTTTTACTCGAAAAAGAATCTACAGTATAGGTAGCTTTGGCTTCTAAACCAGTGAAAATTTTCTTTCTATAAAAAGCCGTCAAAGCCATCATTGGAGCTCTCGGAGTAGACATAGCAAAATATTGCAATCCAACGGAATTATTGTACTTTGCTGTTGCGTCACTGGATTTACAATTACAACTTTCTTCTTCGGTTTGACCAAAAGAATATTGCGCTGAAGCATTGAATTTTACTGGTCTCCAAGACGTATAACTTCCGTAAATCGTATCTCTTGGAAATGCCTCGTCAAATTCTTCTGTAATATTATTTCCACCAGTCCCAGAGAAAAAATCAGGAAGAATCCCTTGATAGTTATAGGTGCCTTTAGCAGTGTAGCTCTCAACTTCTTTTGTATGACGAATAAAACCTACATCAAGAACACTTGCGGTAATCTGAATGTCTTTTTGCGGATAATAAGTCAGTCCCGCATCAAAACCCAAACCTAAATTACCTCCTAAAAATGCTCTTTTTTGTATGTCCTTGGCCACATCAGAATCATCTCCATTGTCATCATATTTTGCAATTCCTGAAGTATTCAAAAGCATATCGGCTGAGATGACTTGTTCATACATGGTGTTCCCATTTGAAGGAATGGTATACAAATAGCCTGAATTTTTGGTTGAACGCGCATCGAAAATACTAGAATAAATCTTTCCTCTCACTCCCCAAATCAATTTTTCATTTTCTCGCTTATTGTACCCCACATGAAAAACACTCAACATTTCGGCACGAGCATTCAAATCACTTAGATTAAAATATTTTCCTAGGTAATTTTGATTTCCATCTAATGCTAAAATTGCTAAATCCTTTGGGACATAACTCAAGACATCAAATTCTTGATACATTCCAAAAGAAATATACGCAGTATTATTCCAATCGCCTACTTTAAATCCTCCTTGAAAAACCTCCAATTGCTGATTGATACTAACTCTGTCATTTCTGGAAGTTGAAAAAATAACATTACGTAATTTGGTATTAAAATTTACACCATCATCTGCAAATAAGTCATAAGCAGAAAAACCAGTCGAGCCGACATTAGCTGAAATTCCAGACAACAAAGGAACACCAGCGTACCATCGATAGGTTACATCAGCCCCTGGATTTAAAGACAAAGATTGAGGAATTGCCGTAAAATTATACAAAACGGCTTTATTTTGAGCCAAAAGAACACTTCCTAAAAAAAACAGTACAATTGCAGTTATTTTTCTCATTTAATATCAAAATAGGCGGTTACACTAGAACGCAATTTCAAATTCCCAACACTGCTTGAAGTTAATGGTAGTCCAGGAAGTAAAGAAACAACAAATGCAATTTTTTTGGTTTGTTTCAATGCATCTAGCCTAGCACCTACAAAAGTTTGAGTATTAGTAGTAATATTAGTAGCTCCAGCATAAGCAGGGATATTCATTGGAATTGAAAATAGAGGAGCATTAGAATCATCGAGAAAAACAAGTTGTAAAAAAAAAGCTCTATTTATTGTATTGTCTACTTCAAAAAACAATTCAGCTTTGCCCAAATTATCTTTTAAAAAACTACCATTAAAAACACCAACATCTGGTGTATCAATTGAAATGGTTTGTTCAGTTCCATTGTTTACAAACTTATTGGCAGGAGCATCAAAACTTGATAAATTAGCTACAACAATAGGACGTAATTCTAAGTCATTTACCTGATCAAAATCGAGGTCGCTACTGCACGACAAAGAAAACAGCAATACAAAAAATCCGAGTAGGGTTTGGGTTACTTTCATGCTTTAAATATTTATTATTACTACTTCAAACGAACATAAAATTATTTTAGTACCTCATTAATGAAACTCCCCAAACAATTTTGAAGCTTCGTTATAAGCACTTTCAAAACTCATGGCGCTCAAATTGGTGTTTCCTTTTTGGGCTGTAAAATAAGAGAGCAACTTTTCGGTAGGCATATTTCCCGTTAAACGATCAGTGGCCATTGGACATCCGCCAAACCCCTGAATCGCTCCATCAAATCGACGACAGCCAGCATGATAAGCGGCATCTATCTTTTCAAACCATTTATCTGGAGTAGTATGCAAATGAGCCCCAAATTCTATAGACGGGTATTTCGGAATTAAATTAGAAAACAAATGCGTGATAACTTCGGGAGTTGAACTTCCAACAGTATCGGACAATGAAAGAATCTTCACTCCCATTTGCGCCAATCGTTCCGTCCATTCGCCCACAATTTCCTCATTCCAAGGATCACCGTAAGGATTCCCAAAACCCATAGAAAGATAAGCAATAACTTCTTTCTTTCTCTGGTCGGCAATTTCGAGAATTTCATGTAAGGTAACCAAAGATTCTGCAATGGTTTTGTGCGTGTTTCGCATTTGAAAGTTCTCGGATATTGAAAAAGGAAAACCCAAATACTGAATGGGTTGATGAGAAGCAGCATCTTTAGCTCCTTGTACGTTAGCGATAATGGCTAATAGTTTGCTCTCTGTTTTGGACAAATCTAATTGTTCTAAAACCGCAGCCGTATCCTGCATTTGTGGAATTGCCTTTGGAGAAACAAAACTACCAAAATCAATACTATCAAAACCCACTCTCAATAATGCCTGAATATAGGATACTTTTCTAGCGGTAGGAATAAATGTTTTTATTCCTTGCATCGCATCACGTGGGCATTCGATAATTTTTATTGGCTCCATATGCTTCAAAGATAGAAAAAGGAATTAAAGTACAAAGCCGAAAATATAGAAACTATTTCTGTTTCAAAATAGCTTTATTAATAGCTTTTACCAAGGCTGGACCTTCATAAATAAATCCAGTATACAATTGAATCAAACTTGCGCCAGCAGCTAATTTTTCGAGTGCATCCTCAGCAGAATGAATACCTCCCACTCCAATGATTGGGAACGCGCGATTGCTTTTTTCGGCCAAAAAACGAATCACTTCAGTTGAACGATTCTTTAACGGTTTACCTGACAATCCTCCTGCTTCTCCTTTGGTTTCAGATAAAAGACCTTCGCGGGAAAGTGTAGTATTTGTTGCAATTAAACCTGCAATTTTGGTTTCTGCCATAATCTCAATGATATCTAATAATTGCTCATCTGTTAAGTCTGGTGCAATTTTTAGCAAAATCGGTTTAGGGCTAACTTTAGTTATATTTTTATTTTGAAGTGTTTGTAGCAATTGAGTTAATGGTTCTTTATCCTGTAACGCTCTTAAATTTGGAGTGTTAGGCGAACTTACATTCACCACAAAATAATCTACATAATCGTATAAAGCATCAAAACAAATTTCATAATCCGAAGTAGCTTCTTCGTTGGGCGTTACTTTATTTTTACCAATATTACCTCCAATAAGCACATCGGTATTTGACTTTAAACGCTCAACTGCTTCTAAAACGCCTCCGTTGTTAAAGCCCATTCGATTAATAATAGCTTGATCTGCTTTTAATCGGAATAAGCGTTTTTTAGGATTTCCTTCTTGCCCTTTTGGTGTTAACGTACCTATTTCTATAAATCCAAAACCGAAGTTCGAAAGTTCTTTATAAAGAGTAGCATCTTTATCAAAACCAGCCGCCAAACCTACTGGGTTTTTGAATTTTAAACCAAAAACTTCTGTTTCTAAACGCTTGTCTTTTACTTCATAAAGCGCTTTGAAAATTGAAGTAAATCCTGGGATTTTAGAAACTATTCTAATTAAAGAGAAGGTAAAATAATGTACTTTTTCTGGATCAAAACAAAAAAGTAACGGACGAAACAATAATTTATACATAGTAGTGAGTTGTGTGGCACAAAAGTAAAGAAATGATTTCAAAAATGAGCAAAAAAGTAACACCGAAGCCTTTCATTTAGTCAAAAAAAAGGCTCAAAATGTTTATCTTTGTTACCAAAAATAATCACCATGCAACACATTATTGATCGCTTTATAAGTTATGTAACTGTTGATACCGAATCTGATCCAAATTCAGAAACTACCCCTAGTAGCTCAAAACAATGGGATCTTGCTCATAAACTAGTAGAGGAGCTCCAAAAAATTGGACTACAAGATGTGACAATTGATGACAAAGCCTACATTATGGCTACTTTACCAAGTAATATTGACAAAAAAGTGCCAACCATTGGTTTTATTGCTCATTTTGACACTACGCCCGATTTTACAGGTGCCAATGTAAAACCTCAAATTGTACCCAATTACGACGGAAAAGATATCGTACTCAACGAAGCACAAAACATCGTTCTTTCTCCAAAATATTTCAAAGATTTATTGCAATACAAAGGACAAACCTTAATCACCACCGATGGAACTACGCTTCTTGGTGCCGATGATAAAGCCGGAATCACTGAGATTGTTTCGGCAATGGAATTTTTAATTCAAAATCCAGACATTCAACACGGAACCATTAAAGTTGGTTTTACTCCCGATGAAGAAATTGGGCGTGGCGCTCATCATTTTGATGTGGAAAAATTTGGAGCGGATTGGGCTTATACCATGGACGGAAGCCAAGTTGGCGAATTAGAATATGAAAATTTTAATGCTGCGGGAGCTAAAATCACCTTCAAAGGAAAAAGTGTACATCCGGGTTACGCTAAGGGAAAAATGATCAATTCAATGCTAATCGCCAATGATTTTATTTCGGCTTTACCAAAAGGGGAAACGCCACAAGAAACCAGAGGATATGAAGGTTTCTTTCATGTGCATCATTTAAAAGGTAGCATAGAAGAAACCGTTTTGGAATTAATCATTAGAGATCATTCTAAGACTAAATTTGAAAAGAGAAAAGAATTGATTGAAAAAATGGTTCTAAAAATCAACAAAAAGTTTGCTAAACAATTTGGTGAACCCATAGCCATCGCCGAGATCAAAGATCAATACTACAATATGAAGGAAAAAGTGTTACCAGTAAAACACATCGTAGATATTGCAGAAGAAGCCATGAAACAAGTCGGAGTAAAACCGATAATCAAACCTATTCGTGGGGGAACCGATGGCTGTCAATTATCCTACAAAGGATTACCTTGCCCGAATATTTTTGCAGGTGGCCATAACTTTCATGGAAAATACGAATATGTACCTGTAGAAAGCATGCAAAAAGCAGTAGATGTTATTGTGAAAATTGCCCAACTCACCGCAAGTACCGATTTTGAAAATCCTGCACCTAAATCAAGACGCAAAAGATAAATAACAACATTTCTGTTCTATATTAAGATTGTCTTCAAAATTACTACCTCCAAAAAGTCATTGACCTTTTTGGAGGTTTTTTCATTATGCTTAGCCCCTATTCCAGGCCCAATTAAAAACTTAACATTGGAATTGATTTACATTCACTACATTTGTTAATAATTAAGAAACAATTTGTTAACATTGAATTTTTCATTAAACATTTTACAATTGTAAAGCTATCCATTAAATAGACCACATTATGTTAGAAAAAAAAGAAGACAATACCGTTACTGAATCTACACCTTCAGCAACAACAGAACTACCTAAAGTTGAAAAACCTATTATTCCAAAACGAAGAACTGCAAGAACTACGACTGCAAAAACTACCACTGACAAACCTGAAGTAACAAAAACAGCCGTTACAACTCCAAAACGTAGGCCAAGCAGAGCAAAAGTTAGTACTCAAGAAAGCACCAGTACTTCAGTTCCAGCAGCAATTAGTGAAGAAGAAGTAAAAAACGAAGAACTAGAAAAGAGTTCGGATGAAAATTCAGAAGAAAAGTCAAAAGACAAGAAAAAGAAAAAAAACAAAGTAAAAATGAGCGAAAAGGAAAAAGAAAAAGCCAAAAAAGCTAAAGCAAAAGAAAAAGCTAAAGCAAAAGCCAAGAAAGCAAAAAAGGCTAAAAAAGACAAAGCTAAAAAAGCTAAAGTTAAAGCTAAAGCCAAAGAGAAAAAAGCAAAAGCAAAGGCAAAAAAAACCAAGAAAAACAAAAAGAACAAAAAGAAATAAACCGATTGTTCCAAACTAAAAAATCCCAAATTCCTAACTAATTAGAATTTGGGATTTTTTTATTCGATTAGTAAACTTACTATTTCTTGTTCAAGGCAGCGCTCATTTCCATGGATATCGCAGAACGTTCCATTTTTAATTTTCCTGACATCGTTTCGATAATTACTGTAGTTTCACCTAATTCAGCAATTTTTCCATGCAATCCGCTTTTGGTAACGATTTTATCTCCTACTTTTAAACTGCTTTCAAATTCTTTTTCATTTTTAGCACGTTTTTGTTGTGGTCTAATCATGAAGAAATAAATCACCACAAACATCAATAAAAACGGTAAAAAGCTTTGTAATTGTTCCATAATAAAAATCTTAATTTGTTATTTTTTGTTTTGTTTAATTTAAATGTTGCGTAAAATAGACTACATCAAGCCGCGACCAACTTTAACCAATTTCTTGCTTTCAGTCAATTCTTTCACTAGGTTATCTAAAATTCCGTTGATAAAAATACTACTTTTTGGAGTAGAATATTCTTTTGCAATTTCTAAATATTCGTTCAACGTTACTTTTACCGGAATCGATGGGAATTTCAAAAACTCACAAATAGCCATTTTTAAGATGATAGTATCTATTTCTGCAATACGATCACTATCCCAATTAGGCGTTTTGTCATCATAAGCTTTGGCTAACTCTTTTTCATTAAGTGTCGTTTTTCGGAACAAATCGCGAACATACTCTTTGTCTTCGGTATCTTTATACAATTTTGGCACTCTAAAATTATCTTCCTCAAGAGGTTTCAATGCTTTTAACTGTTTCAAAATTTGAGTATTCACCATCGGAATATCATCAATCCAAGTCAATTTATCATCCTCTAGATATTCGTATAACTTTTCATTAGGCACGATAATTTCTTCAAAAACAGCTGCAATAAATTCTTTATCTTCTTCAAAAGTATTGACTGCATTGCTCATGTATTTAGCATACAATTTGCTTTCTTTTATCGCATTAAGCAAGATAATAATGTAATCATCATTCAATGACCAGTTATTGATTTTACGATTTTCCATCGCGATACTCAAAGAATTGTTTTCAGCCAAAATCTGAAAAACAGCATTCTTAATAAACTTTTCGTTGGGTTTGCGTTCTTGAGGAGTAGCAAGGTGTTTTTGACTAGACAAATGCAAAAAGACTTGTTCTTTTTTACAAATTTCTAATAATGACGACACCATTGTAAGGTATAAATCTAGAATGTTATCAATGCTATAAAAAAGAAATTTCTCTTCTTTTTCTAGATTATCAGAGCCGTTTTGATGCATGGCATAAATGGATTGCATGACTTTAACGCGTATGTGTCTTCTGTTTACCACCTTGTAAGAACTTTTAAAAATTAGTCTGCAAAATTAAGGATTTCATCGCTTAAATGAAAATTTGAACAGTAATTTATTTAATAAATAAAAAAGTGTCCCAATTAATAAAAGATTAGAAAAAACCTTTCCATAATTGGGACACTAAAAATTTACAAAAGCTATTATTTACTATTTGCTAGTTTTCGCTCTGCAATTCGTTGTTGTGCAATAGTCAATGCCGCTTGATGTGTGGTCATTTTATTAGCAATAGCAAAATCAAAAATCTCTAAGGTTGTATTGTAGATATTTTCGGTTTTAGCCATGATTTCTGCTTTTCCGTAATGTGCTAATTCTGCATATACATTAATAATTCCTCCGGCGTTGATCAAGAAATCTGGTGCATACAAAATACCTCTTTCTTGTAAAATTGCCCCGTGAACTACTTCATTTGCCAACTGATTATTAGCTGCTCCAGCAATTACTTTCGCTTTTATTTTGTGAATAGTTGCATCATTAATAGTAGCTCCCATTGCACAAGGCGCATAGATATCAACTTCTTCAGCATACACATCTGCACCTGTGAATACAGTCGCATTGTATTTTTGACCCACTTCATACAAACGCTCTTCGTTGATATCAGAAATGGTAACCAAAGCACCTTCTTTAGTCAAATATTCTACCAAAGCTTCACCCACGTGACCAATTCCTTGTACTAAAACTTTTTTACCAGTTAAAACATCTGAACCAAATTGTTGTTTCGCGGCTGCTTTCATTCCCATGTAAACTCCAAAAGCAGTTACTGGAGACGGATTACCAGCTCCCCCTCTTTCTTCTGAAATTCCAGTTACATATGGAGTGACATCTCTCACAATATCCATATCGGCAGTTTCCATTCCAACATCTTCTGCTGTGATATATCTTCCGCTTAAGGAGTGAACGAATTCACCAAACTTACGCATCAATTCTGGCGTTTTTTGTGTTTTGGCATCACCAATGATTACTGCTTTTCCACCACCAATATTTAAACCCGTAATAGCTGATTTAAAAGTCATTCCGCGTGACAAACGCAAAACATCATTCAAAGCTTCCCATTCATTGCTATAATTAAACATTCTTGTACCACCCAAAGCTGGCCCCATTACCGAATTATGAATACCAATTATTGCTTTTAATCCTGTATCTTTGTCGTTGCAAAATACAATTTGTTCATGGTCATCAAATGAGATTTGACCAAAAACAGGATCCATTTTTTGAATTTCCTTAGCAGTTGCTAGTGTTGCATTCATAAGCGTGTTGATTTTATTATTTTACAAATTTGATAAAATTTCAATTCAAAAATATAAAATAATTAAACATAACCTAATTTAAAATCTTTTTTTTTGACAATATCATAAATATATATTGACATTAAAAGAACCAAGTGACTTACTTTTTTTAACAAAAAAGTAATAATAGAAAAAGAAACAAGTCCGAATCGCAAAAAAAAATGAAAGAATTACGTTATTTAGATAAATACTTTATAAAATACAAATACAGTTTTTCTCTTGGTATTTTAATCACAATTATCGCACAAATATTTTCGCTATTTACCCCGAAATTAATTAGCAGTTCTCTTGAAGCTATTGAAAAATTCGACAAACTTTCTAGTGTCGAAAAATCGTCTTCTATCATTATTGGTCATTACAGAGATGGACTCATTCACAACGTTTTATTAATTATTGCCACGACAATTGTTGCTGGTTTTTTAACCTTTTTGATGCGACAAACGCTTATTGTCATGTCACGCCATATCGAATTTGATTTAAAAAATGAAGTGTTTCGCCAATACGAAAATTTATCTCAAAACTTCTACAAACAAAACCGCACTGGAGACTTGATGAACCGTATAAGCGAAGATGTTTCCAAAGTTCGAATGTACGTGGGACCAGCAGTGATGTATACCATCAACACCTTTATTCGATTTGCGATTGTAATTGCCTATATGTACAATGTATCACCTAGATTAACCATCTACACTTTGCTTCCACTACCGATACTATCCTATGCCATTTTCAAACTAAGTTCAGAAATCAACATTCGAAGTACTGTTTTCCAACAATATTTATCAAAAGTTTCGAGTTTTACCCAAGAAATCTTCTCTGGTATTCGTGTGATCAAGGCTTATTCATTAGAAAACCAACAACAAAACAACCTCATCTCGCTCGCAGAAGAAAGTAAAAGCAAAAGCTTAAGTCTTGCCAGAGTACAATCTTTATTTGGCCCATTAATGTTGGCTTTAATCGGAATTAGCAACTTAGTGGTTATCTATTTTGGTGGAATGTTATACATCAACGGAACCATAAAAAGCATTGGTACCATCGCAGAATTTATTTTGTATGTTAACATGTTAACTTGGCCAGTAGCCTCTTTAGGCTGGGTTTCATCAATGGTCCAAGAAGCAGAAGCGTCCCAAAAACGCTTGAACGAATTCCTAAAAATTGCACCAGACATCCAAAACAACAATCCTTCATCAAGCACTGTAGATGGAACTATTAGTTTCGAAAATGTAAGCTACACCTACGAAGACACTAACATAGAGGCACTCAAAAACGTATCTTTTACAGTAAAAAAAGGAGAAACACTAGCTATTCTTGGTAAAACGGGTTCAGGAAAATCAACGCTTTTATCACTCATTTCTAGAATGTACGATGTAACCGAAGGCCAAGTGAAAATTGATGGAAAAGAAATCAGTCAATTGAATTTATTCGACTTAAGAAACAGCATCGGGATTGTACCTCAAGACGCCTTTCTTTTCTCGGATAGCATCAAAAACAACATCAAATTTGGCAAAGAAAATGCTACTGATGACGAGGTAATCGCCGCTGCCAAAAGCGCTGTGGTTCACGAAAATATCGAAGGATTCAACAAAGGCTACGACACCATTTTAGGGGAACGTGGGATTACATTGTCTGGTGGACAAAAACAACGTGTTTCAATTGCCAGAGCCATCATCAAAAAACCTGAGATTTTACTTTTTGACGACTGTTTATCAGCTGTAGACACCGAAACTGAAGAAGCTATTTTGAACAATCTATTCGAAATTTGTAAAGACAAAACCACCATCATTGTAAGTCATAGAGTTTCCTCTGCAAAAAACGCTGACAAAATCATAATCCTTGAAAATGGCAAAATAATTCAGCAAGGCTCTCATAATCAATTAATAAACGAAAACGGCTATTATTCCGCTCTTTATTTAAAACAACTTTCAGAAAAAGAATTACAATAAATGTTGTTTTATCAATAATTTTTTATGATTTTTGATTGCTATTTATAAAAGGATCGAAAGAATTATGAGAGAAAATGACATGCTAGAAAAAGAAGAAATTTACTCTAAAGTGCTTCGCGCTGGGAGAAGAACATATTTCTTTGATGTAAGAGCCACTAAGGCTGATGATTACTACATTACCATTACCGAAAGCAAAAAATTTACCGAAGAAGATGGCTCTTTCCACTTTAAAAAACACAAGATTTACTTGTATAAAGAAGATTTTGCAGCTTTCGAAGAAATTTTAGGCGACATGACTTCTTATATTTTAAACCACAAAGGCGAAGAAGTAATCTCGGAAAGACACCAAAAAGATTTCAAAAGAGAATTCTCAAACGAAACAGTAGAAAGCGAAAATACTCCAAAAGTATCTAGTTTTACGGATATCGATTTTGACGATATTTAAAATCAAAAAAAGCATACTTAAGTCCAAAAGTCAACTGATTTTTGGACTTTTTTTTTGGAGCACAAGTCCATACTATCCTTCACGTCTCCTCCTGCTGTACGCTATATCTTGCTGAGGCTCTAAAAAAAGAGCCCCAGCAAGGATGCCGCTTCCATCAGGGCTAAAAATGACGTCTCTTTTTCATAACATCCTCCTATAAAAGTTGAAAAATCAATATATTTATGGAGTAAAAAACAATCCATGAAAACCACCTATTTTGCCCTTCTACTATTGCTCATAAGTCCTATTCTTTGGGGACAAAAAATAGAATATGCACAAGAAAATAATATTCCTTATTACAACGAATCCGTTGTCCAAAGCGATTCCTACATCAAAGAGCGCTGCGTTTTAGACATTTATTACCCAAAAAACAGCAAAGGATTTGCTACAGTCATTTGGTTTCACGGAGGAGGATTATCAGGAGGAAACAAAGAAATTTTATCGGGATTAAAAGAAAAAGGTTTCGCCATTATTGGAGTAAACTACCGCCTTTCTCCTAAGGTAAAAGTAAAAAACTGTATCGAAGATGCCGCTGCCTCAGTAGCATGGACCTTAAAGAACATCGCAAAATACGGAGGTGATTCCTCGTTGCTTTTTGTGTCGGGTCATTCTGCTGGTGGCTATCTCGGAATGATGATTGGACTCGATAAAAAATGGCTACAACCTTATGCCATCGATGCCAATACCATTGCAGGACTTATCCCTTTAAGCGGTCAAGCCATCACTCATTTCGAAATCAGAAAAGAAAGGGGCATTCCAGACACACAACCCATAATTGACGAATTCTCACCTTTGTATCATGTTCGTGCTGATGCACCACCTTTATTATTAATCACTGGAGATCGCGAACTCGAACTTTTGGGACGCTACGAAGAAAATGCCTATTTGATGCGCATGATGAAAATCAAAGGACATCCATCGACCACACTTTATGAATTAGAAGGATTTGACCACGGAATGGTAGAACCCGCACTTCCGCTATTGATCAAAGAAGTAAAAAGAATAACAGCATTAAAAAAGAAATTATAATGACGCCAAAACTCCTCATTATTCCTGGATTAGGTGACTCAGGCGTGGGTCATTGGCAAAACTTTTGGTTAGATCATTTCCCAAATTCCGCCAAAGTGACCCAAGACAACTGGGACCAACCTTTGCTCCGCGACTGGCTTAAGCGTTTAGAAGCAACCCTAAAAACCATTCAAGAACCTACCATTTTGGTAGCGCATAGTTTAGCCACCATCTTAGTGGCTCATTGGACAAAGACATTTGAAAATCCTTTTATTAAAGGAGCACTATTAGTAGCACCGGCTGATGTTGATTCCCCTGAACATACCCCAGAATGTATATGGAATTTTGCACCAATACCCTTGCATTCACTACCGTTTCCATCAATCGTAATTGGCAGCGAAAACGACCCTTATATGTCGTTGGAGAGAGCTCAAGAATTAGCTAAAAACTGGGGAAGTGATTTCATAAATATTGGCAAAAAAGGACACATCAATTCTGAAATGAATCTGGGTCTTTGGATAGAAGGACAAGACATTTTGAAGCTTTTAATCCAAAAGATAAACTAAGCGATTCTTAATCCGTTTTCTATCTTAAAATCAGGCGACAACAAAACCACATCACCCTGCTCACCAACAGCGCCAAGCACCAAGCATTCGCTCATAAATTTGCCTATTTGCTTTTTAGGAAAATTAACTACCGCTACGATTTGTCTGTCTACTAATTCTTCTTTCGTATAATGCGAAGTTATCTGAGCCGAAGATTTACGAATACCTATAATAGTACCAAAATCAATAGTGAGTTGATAAGCGGGTTTTCTGGCTTCAGGAAAATCATTTACTTCTAAAATGGTTCCTACTCGCATCTCTACTCTTTCAAATTCTTCCCAACTCAGAGAAGCTGTATTTTCTATGCTCATAAAATTTTATTTAGTTTGTTATTCAATACTACAAAAAAAATCCCAAAACAGCCAATTAGACTGTTTTGGGATCTATAAATTGATCTAATAATTTATTATTTGACATCCATTAATTCAACATCAAAAATCAAAGTAGCGTGCGGTGGAATTACTCCTCCTGCTCCACTTGGTCCATAAGCTAAATCAGATGGGATTACAAAACGGGCTTTATCCCCCACTTGCAACAAAGCGATACCTTCGTCCCAACCTTCAATAACTTGACCTTGTCCTAGACGAAATTCGATTGGTTTTTTTCTTGGATAAGAAGAATCAAATACTTTTCCGTTTTCAAGAGAACCTTCATAATGCACAGCAACTGTTTTCCCGTTTTCTGCTTTTTTTCCAGAACCTCTTTGAATGAATTGGTAACGCAATCCGCTTTCTGTTTTTTCAAAACCAGCAGCCAATTGTTCCATTTTTGCTTCTGCTTCTGCTTTAAGTGCGGCTTCTTTTTTCATTCTGGCACCTCTTAAACCGATAAAAGCTTCGATAGCATTCCAATTTTTAGCTTCTTCACCTACACGAATGATTTCTAAAGTCTCCAATTGGTCTCCTTGCGCTACTGCATCTACAACCTCTTGTCCTTCGATTACATGTCCGAAAACAGTGTGCTTGTTATCCAACCAGCTTGTTGGAACGTGAGTGATAAAAAACTGAGATCCATTAGTTCCAGGTCCAGCATTGGCCATAGACAAAACCCCTGGACGATCGTGTTTTAGAGAAGGATGAAACTCATCGTCAAATTTGTAGCCTGGATCTCCTGTACCAGTTCCTTGAGGGCAACCTCCTTGGATCATAAAATCAGGAATTACTCTGTGAAAAGATAAACCATCATAGTATTTTACACCTTGAGGCTTTACTTTGTTTTCCATATTTCCTTCTGCCAAAGCCACGAAATTCCCAACAGTTCCGGGAGTCAAATCGTGCGTCAATTTTACCAAAATCGATCCTTTTGAGGTATTGAATTTAGCGTATATTCCGTTTTCCATGATAAATTATTTTTATTGAGGCGCAAATTTACGAAAATAAATGCGATATCAATTTTTGCTTATTATTAATTTTAAGTGACCTAAATTTGAAAAATAATTAGTACCGAAAGTTGTTTTTTTAAAAACAAAACAATTACCCTCTAAAACAAAACCCGTTCTTCTCCTCTTCCATACCATTGCATTTATATTCAAACAGAATCCAAAGAAACAAGGTTGAGTTTTTAGCTGTTTAACACAAAAAACATAAATAAATAGATTCCTTAATATATTGTTAATTTTAAAACCAATATTGATTATTTACGACTAATCCTTTTTTTCTATAAAAAAAATTAATTGTATAATTAACACTTCATCTAATTATATATTTTATCAAATAATGTTAAAAAAGCGACCAAATATCAATACAAAATCATTTAGCCAATATTAAAATATGATAACTTGACATTCATGTTAATTTAATGATGACTCATTTTCTTTGCTTCAAATTTAAAAAAAGCTGAAATGAAGAAAATTAATTATTTGTTAGTTGCATCTTTTATGATTTTTTGTACTACTTCATGGTCACAAAATAAAGTAAAAGGTGTTGTATTAGATGAATCCAACTTTCCTTTAGCGGGGGTAAATATTACAGTAAAAGCGAAAAAAAATGCAGTTACCACAGATTTTGATGGGCATTTTTCAATAGAAGCCTCTATAGGTGAAGTAATTGAGTTTAGCTATTTGGGCATGAAAAATCAACAAAAAATAATTGTTGATAAAGATGACTTAAAAATAATATTAAAGTCTGATGATAATCAACTAAAAGACGTGGTCGTTATCGGTTATGGAACTGCTAAAAAGAAAGACATTACAGGTGCGGTTACCTCTATAAAAAACGAAGAATTTAATAAAGGTATTGTAACTTCACCTGAGCAATTAATTCAAGGAAAAGTTTCGGGGGTAAATATTACTTCAGCTAGTGGAGAACCTGGAAGTGCGCAAACAATAAGTATTCGTGGTCAAGGAGGGATTAGAACAGGTAACTCTCCATTGTTTGTGATTGATGGTTTTGCTATTGACAACTCTACTACGGGAGGCGCAACTAATCCATTGAGTTTTATCAATGCGGACGACATTGAGTCTATTGACGTCTTGAAAGATGCTTCAGCAACTGCAATTTATGGTTCCAGAGGAGCCAATGGAGTTATTATTGTTACTACAAAACGAGGAAAATCAGGTAAATCACAAATTTCATTCTCCACTAGCATGGCTAGCTCTACTATTGCCAGAGAATTGCCTGTATTTGGTGCAGATGAGTTTAGAAAACAAGTAGTAGCATTAGGCGGTGCTTTAACTGATTTGGGTGGGAATACTAATTGGCAAAAAGAAATTACTCGTTTGGCTATTACCCAAAATCATAATTTCACCATGAATGGCGGTACAGACAACCTAACTTATTACGCCTCTATTGGTGCCTTAAACCAAGAAGGAATTATCAGAAATAATAATTTAAAACGCGTTACTGGTAGAATCAACTTAACACAAAAAGCCTTAAATGGAAAATTGAAAATTGATTATAATTTAAACGTAACTAATTCCCTTTCTGACCGACCAAATATTGAAACGCTAATAGGTAGTGCAATAAGTTTAAATCCTACTTATTCAGCTAGAGATTTAGCGGGCAATCCTACTGTTTTTTCCGATGTAGAAAATCCACTAATTACATTAAAACTATACAGTGATAAAACTGAGACCAATCGTATCATAGCCAACATTTCGCCATCTTACGAAATCATTAAAGGTCTTACTTATAAATTAAATTTTGGTATTGATAGATCGAACGCTGACCAAGACATTCAAAATTTGCCAAGTACAATTCCTTTCAAAGAAGGCCGATTGGACGCTTACTATTTTAAAAACAACAATCGTTTGATTGAAAACTACTTAACCTACACTAAGGATTTTGGAAATCATAATGTTTCGGCAATGGCTGGTCATTCGTATCAAAAAAATTACATCCAAACACGTAATTGGAGCATTAATAAATTTACTGACAACGGAATTGAACCTGTGTACAATCCAGGTTTAGGACAAGATTTGACTTTTATCAATAATCGACCAGGAGGTTCAGCTGCTATCAACGAATTACAATCCTATTTTGGTAGAATTGGATACAATTACAATCAAAAATATTTGTTAACCGCTACCTTTCGAGCTGATGGCTCATCTAAATTTGGTGACAACAACAAATATGGATACTTTCCTTCATTTGCCGCAGGTTGGGTAATCTCAGAAGAAAAATTTATGAAAGAAACACCTTTTAGCAATCTAAAACTAAGAGCTGGTTGGGGACAAACAGGTAATCAAGAAATCCCTTCTAAAATTACTCAAAGTTCTTCAACAGTATCGGTATCATCGGGTACAAGCTATCCATTAGATCCTTCTACTACTTATTATGGAGGTGCTACCTATGCTCGTTTAGCCAATCCTAATATCCAGTGGGAAGTTTCTACACAATCTAATATTGGTTTGGATTTTGGTCTTTTTAATGATGCCTTAACAGGAACTATAGATTATTTCAACAAAGAAACCAGCAAAATATTAATGAAAGTTGTACCTGTAGATCCTATTAAGCCTGCAACTACTTATTGGACAAATGTTGAAGATATGACTATTACCAATAAAGGATTAGAAATAGCTCTTGACTATAAACATAAATTCGAAAACGGTCTTTCTGTAGGAATCGGAGGAAATATGAGTTTCATTGACAATAAAATCAAAAATCTTCCTTACACTATTCTTACAACTGGAACTGCTTCGGGTAGTGGTTTGTCTTCTGCTGCCATAAATGGTTACATGAGCGGACAACCCATCGGTACTTTCTATCTAAAAGAATTCATAGGCATTGACGAAACCACAGGATTAAGTAAATACAGAGACACGAATAATGATGGTATTGTCAATGACTCCGATAGAATTATTGCGGGGACTGCTTTACCTGACAAATTATATAACTTCTATGGAAATCTAGGATACAAAGGTTTTGATTTGAGCTTTAACTTTAATGGTGTTTCTGGAAATAAAATATATGATAATACAGCCAACTCTAATTTTTATAGAGCAAAATTGGTTAAATCAGTAAATACTACAGCTGTAGCTACAGAGTATCCTAAAGAATCTAATACTAATCCAGCCTCGGTTTCTACCCGCTATTTAAAAGACGGAGCTTACTTAAGATTAAATAATTTATCATTAGGATACAACTTTGATATGAATGCCATCGGTTTATCTAATTGGGTAAAAACCATGCGATTCTCAATAACAGGACAAAACTTATTCGTAATCACCAAATACGATGGTTATGACCCTGAAGTAAACACGGATAGAAGTTCAGATGGAATCTCTTCTTATGGGATTGATTATTTGAGTTATCCAAAAGCAAGAACCATTCTTTTAGGATTAAATGTTTCTCTTTAATTCCATCGAAATTATTTTAACCAAAAGTCAAATACAACATGACTTTAAAAAAACCTTAAAAAAAAAACACAATGAAAAATAGATTTATAAAATTAGCGCTATGCTCACTGATTCTTTTTCAAGTAGGATGTAGTGACCTTGACGAACAAATTCTAGACGAATCCTTAAACGGAAGCGTACCGGAAGCTTTGGCAGCCGAAGCAATTATTGTTCCAGTTTATGCAGTAATGGCTGATTTGTTTTTGCATACTAGATATTTTGCCCTTCAGGAAATATCAACAGACGAAGCTATATTACCGTATCGTGGCGGTACTGACTGGGGAGACAATGGAATATATATCGACCTACATCGTCATACACTTACCAGCTCACACGTACCTGTAAAAGGAACTTGGGATGCTATTACTAACGGAATTGCAAGGTCTAATGCAGCTGTGAGTGAACTAACAGCTATGCAAACTAAAAACACAAAAGCAAGTGTTTATTTAGCTGAAGCCAGAGGAATGAGAGCCTATTACTCTATGCTTGCTCTTGATTTATTTGGTTTAGTGTTTGTAAAAGAAGACCTCAATACTAATTCTAAAATAGTTCGTGGTAGCGAAGCTGTCGATTATATTAAAAACGAGTTAGTGGGAATTGAAAATCAAGTAGCAACAACAACAGGACCTGGTAGAATTACACAAGCAACCGTATGGGGATTATTGGCTCGTTTACACCTTAATGCAGCAGTTTACAGCAATCCTTATGCAACTACTTTTGATTTTAAATCAGAGGATATGGACAAAGTGATTGAATACACAAACAAAATCACTCAATCCGGACAATACCAACTCTCACCTGAATACTTTGCTATTTTTGATGATGAAAACCATACCAACAAAGAATTAATCTTTGCCGTTGATCAACGTGCCGAATTAAACGGACACAATCGTTTGGCTTATTTCTCGCTATCAGGGGACATGTTTCCGCTGCCAGCTTTTGTAAGTGCAAATGGAACTGATGGTCCTGCCATTACCCCTGACTATTACAATACTTGGATCAATGCCTACGGAACAACTGATCCAGCTACTGTAGATGCTCGTTTCTTTAAACAAAATCTAGTTATTCCAGCTGATTCTTGCTTAACAGCAAGCCAATTCAAAATAAATAGAGGTTTTTTAAGAGGTCAACAATATGGTTTGATTACTACTGCAGCAGGACAACCGTTTCAACGATGTGCCGATGGAATTGGCTACAAAATTAGTAAACTAAGAAACATCACACGTTCAGACAAAAAAAGATTAGTAAATCACACTTTAAATGTTGATTTCACCACCACAGGAAGCGGTTATAGTAATGGCTACAGAGTTTTGAAATATGAATTTTCTAAAAAATCAAATACCGGAAGAAACAGAGGTGACGCTGATATTTCTATATTGCGTTTAGCCGATGTATATTTGATGAGAGCCGAAGCTAAATTGCGAAAAAACAATGATTTTGGAGGAGCTTTGGCCGATTTAAATACAGTAAGAGCTGCAAGAACAGCTAGAGCTGGATTAACCCCTCCAGCACTAACTAGTATTTCATTGGACATTCTTTACAGAGAAAGAGGATTTGAATTTTACTGGGAAATGTTACGTCGTACAGACATGATTCGTTTTGGCAAATATGAAGGTACTTGGACAGAAAAAACAGATACTGATGTCAAAAAACGCTTATTCCCAATTCCGCAAAGCGCTATTGATGGTGCTTCATCAGAACCAGGATACCTAAAACAAAATGAAGGGTATTAACTTTTAAACAAAAAATCCTAACAAGAACTATTCTGCCTACATGAAGCAGAATAGTTTTTTTTGTAAAAATTAAACTATGAAAAATACACGTTCACCTTTTTATGTCTTTGTAGCAACAATTTTACTAGTCCTATTGAGCTATCCTTTATTGGCTCAAAAAAAACATAAAAAAAACGAAGAACCCTTGAGTATCATTTTTATGATAGGTGATGGAATGGGGTTAGCTCAGGTTTCATCTGCCTTTTACTTCAACGATAGCGTCCCTAATTTTAGCCAGTTTAAAACCTTGGGATTGAGTAAAACGTCTTGTACTTCGCACAAAATCACAGATTCGGCTGCTGGTGCAACCGCTTTTTCTATTGGACAAAAAACATTCAAAAGAGCCATTGGTCTGACAAAAGATACCCTCAGAGCCGAAACAATTTTAGAAACCTTGTCCAATCGCGGATACAAAACAGGATTGGTATGTTTAACAGCTATTACCCACGCTACACCTGCTAGTTTTTATGCCCACGAAAATGATAGAGATGTTAATGATAATATCGCTTTGCACTTATTAAATGAAAAAGTTGATTTCTTCTCTGGTGGTGGACTTAAATTTTTTAACAAAAGAAAAGATGGTCGGGATTTGATTAAAGAATTGGAAAACAAAAATTACAAAATTCATACTCAGCAAGAACCATTTGATCCCTCCAAAAAAAATGGCTATCTCCTAGCCGATGAAGGAATTCCATCAAAAGTTGAAGGCAGAAAAGCTTATTTGCAAGAAGCTACACAATTGAGTTTGGATTATCTTGATGCCCAAAAGAAACCTTTTTTCTTGATGATCGAGGGGTCTTATATTGATTGGGGTGGCCATGATAAAAATGCTGATTTGATGATACAAGAAGTTTTGGATTTTGACAAAACCATAGGTGTGGTTTTACAATACATCAAAAAACATCCCAATACTTTATTAGTTATTACTGCCGATCACGAAACAGGTGGGGTAAGTTTGGATAAATTTTACGAAAAAAATCCAGTCACAGGAAAAGAGGAAGAAGTTCCATCGAAAGTAGCAGTTAACTTTAGTTCGAATCAACACACCACAATTCTTGTTCCTGTTTTTGCAAAAGGAAAATCAGAAGAACTCTTTTCTGGCATTTACGAAAACAACGAGATTTATCACAAGATGATGCAAGCTCTAAACATCAACACTAATAAATTGAAAAAAAACTAAAACTATGTACAAAAAAAATAGGCTATTTTTTTTATCCTTTATCATCATTCACTTTGTTGCATTAGCACAATCAAAGAAAAACATCACGATTCATTCCCACAACGACTATGAACAAAATATCCCTTTTTGGAACGCCTTCAATAATGATTTAAATTCAATTGAAGTGGATGTTTTTCTCAAAGACGACATCTTATATGTTTGTCATGAACCTAACAAAATTAAAAAAGAAAGAACATTAGAAAGTCTTTACTTACTACCTTTAGAACAAGCAATTGATCTACAACTAGGGCATCTATACAACTTTCAATTACTTATCGACATAAAATCTGAGGCTAATACTACTCTGGACAAAATTGTAAAGTTGCTACAAAAACACCCTAAATTAATTCAAAATAAGAACATCACTTTTGTCATTTCTGGCAACCAACCTGAAGTAGAAAAATACAACAGTTATCCAGAATATATTAAGTTTGATTACCAAAAAGAGAATCAATTAACGGCAAAACAATGGGAAAAAGTAGCTTTGATAAGCAGTAATTTTAAAAAAATATCCGATTGGAGCGGAAAAGGCAAATTGCCAATTGAAGAATGTAATCTTGTACAAAATATTGTAAACAAAGCTCATAGTCATGGAAAACCATTTCGTTTTTGGGGAACTCCAGATTACAAAAGAGCTTGGAAAACCTTTATCGATTTAGGGGTAGACATTATAAATACAGATTTACCATATGAATCTTCGAAATATATTCGATCCCTATCAGAAAGAGTTTTTCATAACACTCAAATTTCAGAAATATATACCCCAACTTTTGCTTCGGATAAAAAAAATACCGAAGTAAAAAATGTTATTTTGCTAATTGGAGATGGTAATGGATTATCTCAAATCTCTTCTGCTGTTTTAGCCAATGGTGGAAAGCTAACTTTGACACAATTGCAATCCATTGGATTTATAAAAACACAATCATCTGATGACTTTACCACCGATTCTGCTGCTGGTGCTACTGCTTTCTCTACAGGTCAAAAAACCTATAATCGTGCGATTGGATTAGATACTAATCAAAGTTTCATTCCAAATATTACTGAATTTTTATCCAAAAAAGGCTTTAACACGGGCTGTATTACCACAGACGAAATAATTGGTGCAACACCTGCTGCTTTTTACGCACATCAAAAAGATAGAGGAATGAATAATGAAATAGCCACTGATCTTTTAAAAAGCAACTTATCTTTATTTGTAGGTGGCGGCGGTAAATATTTTGATAAAAACGCTTTAGAAAAAGTATTTACATTACCAAAAAAAGTAGATGATATTGCAAACGTCTCAAGTCAACGCATTGGCTTCTTTCTCGCTGAAGGTGGCGTAAATGGAGTGATAAATGGTCGAGAGGACGTATTAGCAAAGGCAACAAAAAATGGTCTTGCATTTTTACAAAAAAAAAACAAACCTTTCTTTATAATGGTCGAAGGAGCTCAAATAGACTCATATGGTCATCATAACAATGTGGGAGGGATTGTTTCAGAAGGTATTGATTTTGATAAAGCTATTACAGAAGCAATTAAATTTGCTGATGCTACAGCTAATACCTTAGTAATTATTACTGCAGATCATGAAACCTCTGGATTTAGTATTCCTGACGGAAATTTGAAAGACAAAGTAATTGAAGGTGATTTTACATCATTCGATCATACAGCAACCATGATTCCTGTTTTTGCATATGGACCACAATCACAACTCTTTACAGGTGTGTATGAAAACAACGAAATTTACAGCAAAATAATAAAAGCATTAGGAGTAGATAAAACGAAATAAATAGATCCTTGTTTGCATTTCCAATAGTTGTGGTACAAAAAGTAAATTGCTTTTTGTACCACAATTTTTTAAGCAAATCTTCTATAATTTTTCCATTACTATTAAAAAAATCAGAAAAGTAATGCTGCTTGCCTATTGCTCTATGTTATTATAACAAACAGGAAAGATTTTTAGAGTAATCCATTAATCTCGATAGAGCAGATAATTATTAGCTCATAAAATCCTCTCGCATCGGACTAAAAACATCAACCAGAAGTCCTGCTTCCAAACAAACTACGCCATGAATAGCATGCGGCGGAATATAAAAACTATCACCAGCTTTTAGCGTTTGAGTTTCACCATCAATAGTTACCTCAAAAATTCCTTCTGCTATATAAGTAACTTGAGTGTGATAGTGCTCATGAAGTAAACCAACAGCTCCTTTTTCAAATTTTACATTGACGAGCATTACCCGTTCGTCATAAGCCATTATCTGCCGCTGAATTCCCTCTCCTACATTTTCCCATTCTTTCTCTTTGGCTAAAAGAAACTTAGCACTAGTGGTTGACTGCTTCATTTTTTTTTTAAGATAAATTATTCCTGGGTTCTTGCTTTTCCATCGGCAGAAATCGCAAAACTAGAACTGCGAGTAAGTGTTTTAATATAGGTCGTTTTTCTGAATCGTAGAGCACTCCAATCTTCATCAACAGCGACCATACGAACGGGTTCAAAACCGAAATTTCCTAAAACCGCCCAACCATTATCTCTATTGAATTCGCATTTGTATTTTTTGGAAGTTCCTTTTGGATAACAAAACCAAACGATAGCATCTCCGTAAATTTTTGGAAAAAGTGTCGTAATTGCTGTTTCTATTTCTTGCAATTGCGTGACAAAAACCATAACAAAATCAATAGTTGTTATTTCATTTTCGTTATTGTAAAAAACAGTTTCGTTTGCCATTGCCTCTTTTTCTGAGACAAAAGATGTTGGGGCATTCAGAACTAAAATTGCTTTATGATTTTTATAATTTAATTTTTTGAATAATGGAGTCATTTGAAAGTATTCTTTTTTGAGCTATATTATTGTATCGAGTGAAAACCGATTGTATTGCCTTCGGTGTCAGAAGCTAATCCACAAAAACCATGTTCGCCAATGGCAAACTTTGGCGCAACGATTTTGCCTCCAGCTGCTTCCACTCTGCTTAATTCTTCTGCACAATCTGTACAAGCAAAATACACTAAAGTTCCATTAGCACTTGGTTTACCCATCTCATGTTGTACAAGTGCTCCTGAAGAATTTGGCGCTCCTTCTACCCAAGGAAAAGCAACCATTTGGCCCGAATGTCCTTCAGGCATTGGCATTGGCATCATCACTTCTCCTAAAACAGTTTCATAAAATTTTCTAGCTCTATCCATATCGTCAACATAGATTTCGAACCAAGTTACTGCATTTACTGTTCTCATAGCATTATAATTTTAGATTAAAAATTCCTTTGAAACTCTATTATGATTTTCCTTTTGAGGCTAGGTAATTCTTGACAAACACTTCAAAATTGGGCAAGTTTTTATCTTCATAAACCAAAATAAATTGTTTGAATTGCATATAACCATAAGTATATGGATTTTGAGAAGCTTGCTGGTAATTAGCCTTAAAATAAGCTTCAATAGTCATTCCTTCCGGTACTGGATTAGGTAATTTTGCCCACATTTTTTTGGCATAGCGATAACATTGTTCCAGTTCTTTTTTCTTCCCTTGTTTTTTCCACCAAAGCATAGCAACAACATTTGCAAAATACTCACTTTCATAAGAGCCGAGCACATTCCCTTCGATCATTTGTTGTAAGGCATGTCCAAGCTCATGCGGCAAATAAAATCCGTTAAAAAACAATCCAAAAACTTCCTTTCCCTCTACTTCTCCCCCAGCTACTTCATAGAAAAAAGCTTTTTGTTCAGGAATTACTTGCTCCCATAAAGGCAAATTAGCTGTTTTTTGTTTACCATCATCATCATAATAAATAAGATAAGGCGTGGTATTCAATCTGGTTTTTAAGGTTAGCACCAATGTTGGTTTGATTTTGGCTATGTCTTTAATATACGTTGATGAAATCTGATTGGCTTGTTTGACCAAAGTGGTCGAATCAGAAAAAGTGGAAAACCATTCTTTTTGCGCGAAAGTAAGTTGAGACAAAAAGAGCAAAACGACAATTATAAATCCTTTTTTCATATTTTTATTTGTTAAAATTATAGTGATCAATAAGGGCTTAGAGTGTGTTACTCGCTTTTACAAATAAACTACAACCATTTAAAAAACAATAACTTAACAAAACTACAAAACAAAATTGATTTGGATTAATAAAGTAGTTTCAAATTAAAGCTAAGCAACACGCATTCGTTTAGGCCCATACCAAAGCCAAAAACCTGTTATGGTAAAAACCAAAAGAGCTAGTCCCATTACAGTGGTATATATCAATTTAAAAATCCCGTTGCCCGTTTCGAAATACGCATCTAGATAGGAACCATCGTGAATGTTTTCGACAAAATCAGCATTTCGACGTTCTAGATGCAAAAGTTCTCCAGTAGCTCCATCCAATTGAACGCCCCAATAGTCTTCTTCAAAAACAAACTTCACCATTCCTTTATCTGGACGTATGTCAATTCTATTCAATGCTAAAGAAACATTTGGTGAAACTTCTTTTTGCAAATAATAACAGGCTTTTTGTTGTAAACTATCCACAGGGAGCCATTGCCTCAAATCGGTTGTGGTTCCTTTGCGCGAATCAGCCAATAGTAAACCACCGCTATTCTTTTTCCACCCTAAAAGCAATCCAGTGATAGATATAATGAAAAAGAAAATAAATAAAAAAGCGCCCGTGGTTCGGTGCACTTTTCTAAATACTCTCAATGTTTTAGCCTGACTTTTTCTTTTGTTACTTTCGATCATACATTTAACTATTAAACAGATAAGAAACTACTTTAAAAATTTACTTGCTCTTTTTGATATAATTGGCTACCTCAACCATCGTGGCAACCCAAATATCTTTTTCTCTTTTTTTAAGATAGGCCAATACTTTTTGATGCTCTTCGGCAGAGACATTAAGTCCGTGTTCCCCTCCAACACCATGAAATAAAAGTACCGCAAACGAACCTGCTTTTTCTGCTGCTTCTATTTGTGCGATCATTTGCACAGCAGTAGATCCGCTTTGTCCAAAACAATTGATATTTGCCAAATCAACTTGTTGTTTTTGCAACAACCCCGATTCGACTCCTCTCGCTGCCACAAAATCTTCTTTTAGCAAATCATAATAATAAACATCTCCTATTTTACGATCCCCACACGGATAAGCAAAAGTGCGCTCTTTTTTGCCGTCGATGGCCTCTAAAATCGTGTTGGTAACTTTGATCTCATTGATGGCTCGAGCTACTGAAAATTTAGACAAATCGGCTTCGGGAGTGACGAAATCTCTTCCTGCAAAAGTCCCGTCACAAGGATGATTTAAGGTGTGATTACCCAATTCATGCCCTTTTTTAGCAACTGCACGCCATTCGCTCAAACGTTTTGAAACTACTGGAGATGATCCAACTAAATAAAAAGTTCCTTTAAATTTGAAGGCATCCAACGCTGGAATCACCTTATCTAAATGTACATTCAAGGCATCGTCATAAGTTAGTACAACAGCACACTTTTTGCCATTCCATTGTCTTGATGTTGTTTGAGCCAAAGCCCCAAAAGAGAGTACTAGAATACAACCCAACACCACTATTTTATAAAAATTCATAATGCTTTTTTTGAATAATAAATAGTTTCAACCAAGAAACTTGTTGAGTAAATGTATTCAAAATTCTTTTATTCAAAGAGAAAAAAGTCAACATAGAAAGCATAAACAGCAAAAAAAATGACATCCTTTCGAATGTCATTTTTAAGTCTTAGTAATACATTATCAGTCAACTATTTAGTCAATCCTGCGTTTTTTAAATAAGGTTCAATCTTCATATCGTGGCCGATGAATTCTTTGAAAGCTTTGTTCAAATCTACACTGTTCCCTACAGACAAAATGTATTTCACAAAACGATCGCAATTTTTTCGGGTCATTCCACCATTGGCCTCAAACCAATCGTAAGCATTATAATCTAAAGTTTTAGACCAAGTGTAAGCGTAATATCCTGCAGAGTAACCGCCTCCCCAAATGTGAGCAAAGTAAGGAGAATGATAACGAGTAGGCACTTCATTCACTAACAAACCATATTTTTGTAAAGCCTCTTTTTCAAAATCTAAAGTAGGTTTAAAATCCGATTCTTTTTCTACACTATGCCAAGCCATATCTAGCGTTGCAGCAGCCAACAATTCAGTTACCACATACCCTTTGTTGAAGGTGTCTGCTTTTTTGATTTTATCGATTAATTCTTGTGGAATAGCTTGTTTGGTTTGGTAATGTACCGCGTAATTTTTCAAAACCGTTGGGTCTAAAGCAGCATGTTCGTTGATTTGCGAAGGAAACTCTACATAATCTCTTGGCACAGCCGTTCCAGAAAGCGTCACATATTTTTGGTTCGCAAACAATCCGTGTAAGGTGTGTCCAAACTCGTGAAATAATGTGGTTACATCATCAAAACTAATCAAAGATGGATTACCATTAACTGGTTTTGCAAAATTGTACACATTGACAATGACTGGTTTTTGGTTTAAATAATGCGATTGATTCACCAAATTACTCATCCAAGCGCCCCCGTTTTTATTGTCTCTAGCATAAAAATCCAAATAATAAATCGCGATTGAAGTCCCTTTAT
Source organism: uncultured Flavobacterium sp. (assembly GCA_963513565.1). Taxonomy (GTDB): domain Bacteria; phylum Bacteroidota; class Bacteroidia; order Flavobacteriales; family Flavobacteriaceae; genus Flavobacterium. The sequence continues at coordinate 445,266 of CAUPRE010000001.1, forward strand.
CATTGAAAACCTCATACACTTTTACATCAGAATTGTACACTGGTAAATCGTTTCTTTCTTTGAAAGTCAGCCCATACATTTGTTTTGCTGCAAAAAAGACTCCTTTTTCCAGCACCGATCCGATTTCAAAATACGGTTTGATTTGACTTTCGTCCAAATCGTATTTGGCTTTACGCACTTGCTCAGAATAGAAATCCCAATCCCAAGGTTCTAATTTAAAACCACCATTTTGCGCATCAATTAAGGCTTGAATGTCTTTGGCTTCTTCATTGGCTTTGGCTACTGCTGGTTTTGCGATTTTGGCTAACAAATCCATTGCAGGTGCTGGCGTTTGTGCCATTTGATCTTGTAATTTCCACTCAGCAAAACTCTTTTTACCCATCAATTTGGCTTTTTGCAAACGCAATTTGGCCATTTTTTCAAGCGTTTCGCGAGTATCGCCTTCATCTCCTTTTTCTGCACGATACCAAGAAGCTTTGAAAACCTTCTCTCTAGACGCACGATTGGTCAAACTCATCAAAACGGGTTGTTGTGTGGTATTGATAATCGCAATCATATATTTTCCGTCTTGTCCTGCTGCGGTAGCATTGGCTTTGGCAGCTGCAATTTCATCAGGTGTTAAACCTGCCAAATCTGAAGCTGCATCAAAAAACACAGCAGCATTTTTACGCGCGGTTAATAATTTATTACTGTATAAAGTACTCAATGTAGCCAACTCTTCGTTGATCTTTTTCATTTTTTCTTTATCGGCTTCTGAAAGATTAGCTCCTGCTAATTCGAATTGTTGCAAGTAGTATTCGGTTAGTTTTTTATCTTCTCCCTTTAAACTTGACAATGGAATGCTTTTGATGCGGTTATACAATTTACTATTCAAGTAAATTTTGTCGTTATGCGCCGAAAAAATTGGTGCATATTCAGCTTCAATTGCCTGAAGTGTTGGATTAGTATTAGAACCTGAAAGGTTATAAAAAACTCCAGTTGCTCTACTTAAATCTACGCCACAAGTTTCTAACGCCAAAACGGTATTCTCGAATGTTGGCATTGCCGTATTATTCGTGATTTTCTCGATTTCCTCATCGTGTACTTTTAAACCATAATCAAAAGCTGGCTTAAAATGTTCATCTTTAATTTTATCAAAAGGTGGCGTTTGGTACTGTAAAGTACTGCGTTGCAAAAGAGGATTGTTCATAGGAGCAGTAGTATTTTGGGCATTAACGTTCTCTACTAGCAGCGTACTGAACAACAAAAGACAGCCAGCACTAGCTCTTTTTGAAAAAGAATTCATATTGAAAATTTTACAAATTATTAGGTTTTAAAAGTACTAAAAAAAACAGTATCGCAGACAAATGCTCCTTTTATTAAGAAACCAACAATAGTATAAAGATTTACAATTAATAACTTATTCGATTGATTAAACTTAAGCAGGTGCACAATTTGAATGGTAAAATTGAGTATGATTATTTTTCAAATTAAGAACAGATTACACTTTTGCCTACACCATTACATTTCCATATGCTGTATTGAAAGCTAATGAACAAGCTAAAAAAATTGCTAATCTTACGATTTAACAAAACAAGTTTTGAGATACTATGCTTAATAATTTGCATTTTGTTACAAATTTAGACTTGTATCAAAACCCTACTTAACTGTTTGGAAATTAACCAAAAATATTCTTTATGAATATTCTAGTGTAGAAATATAAAAACCTATTAGCAATGTAAACAATAAGAATAACATTGTTGAATGCTTTGTGTCTATTTCTTTGATTTTCAATGTTATTATATATACTAGTGAAGACATAATAATCATTAAAAGTTTTAAGATATTATCATAATAAAACCATGATGTTTCTTTTATACTTTCAATTAAGTTTTCGGAGAAAGTAATATTTCTTATATCTTTTTCTAACATAACATATGCAAATATAAATTTAATTACTTCAAATAAAATAAATACAAAAATTGCATTTCCAAAAGAAACTATCAATGATTTTTCATTTATACCTAAGGCAAATATTATATTTAAAAAATAAACTATACATATCATAAAACCAATTATAAGAATACTTATTGTTGACGATATAATTACGCTAACATAACTTGATATTTTCGCAGAATTAATAAGCTCAGAAGGTATTATATCAATAATTATATTTGATTTTAAAATACCTGATATTGATAAAATTAATAAATAAACTAGTAAACAAATAATTGTTTTAGAAATAGTATTTTCAAGTTTATAAGCACTTTTCATAATGTTTCAATAATAGAAGAAAAAAATAGCAAAATTATTGGATAAATTAAATTTATAATCTCTCTTTTACTTATAAATTTAATTTTTTTTTCAATGATTATACTTCTGTAAAAAAAGAAACCGTTAAAACTAAATTTGGCGAATAGTAAAATTGAGAAAATCTCTAAAGGAATATGTTTTGATAAAAACATTAACTCATATAATGATAAATCAGAAAACCCTGCATTCAAAAAAATTGCCAGTAAATAACCATTCCAAAAAAGTAGAACTATAGTTAAAATTCCACCAGAGATAAAGCCTAATATAGATATTATTAAACATAAAATAATGTTATTAATAAAAATATCTACAAAAAGAAAACCTGTGTTAAAATTATTAATGTCAGAATGAGTAAAATTATAACTGTATGTGTAAACCGATTGTACATCATAAGTGATAAGACATAAAATAAATCCAGATAAAAAAATACTTAATGATAAAATATATAATTTCATTGCTTTAGAATATTATTAATTCTAAAAATAAGTTTAGGGTGTGTTATACCACCTTTCGAAACATCACCATTAGACATCTCATCAAGTTTTTTTAATGCATTAATCAAATTTTCTTCACCATTATATTTCGCAGCAAATCGATCTGCTTCAAATTCAAACTTGTATTGAATTTTTCCTGGCAAAAACCATAATAATAATCCAAACATAGCACCTGTAATTCCTACAAAAAAAACATTTAAAATTTCATTATCATAATGAAAATAAAAACTTCTCAATTGAAACAATAAATGTGAAACAACTGCTATTATCAAATTAATAAAATACAATTTGTTAAGATGATTTAATTTTAAATGGCCTGCCTCATGTAATAATATACTAAAAAGTTCTTCTTTAGTTAAGTTATCCACTAGTGGTTTACCTATTAAAATTGTTTTTGAAAAGGGAATTATTCCTGTCGCATAAGCATTAAATACATTCTTATTAATAACTTTAATCTTATAACTTTTCAATATACTGTAGTTTGTGCAAAAAAAATTACTATCAAAATCCGAATATTCCTTTTTTTTAAGTAGAAATTGAATTGGACTTATAATAAATAGATAAGTAGGAATCAAAGATATTATTAAAACAGATACCAAAGAAAGAAGTAAATTTCTTTGAATTAATATTTCAGAAATAAGCATAAATGATAAAAAAACAGCTCCAAAAAATATAGATTCAATGATAAATTGAATTAAATCAAACTCAAAATTCTTAGTAAAACTTTCATTGTAATACTTTGACAAGAAAAAAACAAAAAAAAATCTAAAACAAAACATTGATAGATACAATAACACTCCTCCTAAAAAATATTCTAACATAAAAAAAAGCTTTTTGGTTATTTTAAGGCATGGGTCTTATCCATGCCTTAATTTTGATTTATGCTGCACCAAGTCCTGCACCAAGAATAATACCTACTGGACCACCAACTACAGAGCCTAATTGACCTCCAATTTTAGCACCAGCCCATGTTGCTCCTAGCCATCCAGCCGCTCCTCCAGCTCCAGCTCCAAAATTTTGGACTGCACCATGATCAGAAAAATGTGCTGCTATCAAATAACCAGCATTAGCTGAAATATTTTTTGAAACAGAGCTAGCAAATAAAACAAAACCAGCACTTAAAATCAAACCAAAAATTGCATTACGTTTTTTCATAAAAAATTAATTTTAGTATTAATAAATAATTTTCTAACAAATTTTAGAGTTACGTGCACTTAACTTTGATTTGTAAGACTTTTCAAAACTATTATTTTTGATTAATATGATTTTACGGTTTTTGTGTTAAAAAAGTACGGTTTTTCGTTAAAATCTAAAGTAAGCCTATTCTTTTAGCTTCAGCCACTATTTCTTTGCTTCCTCCCTTATCCTTTAGGAGTACGTTTTTAATATGTACTTTTCTTTTTTCTATAGTGCTTAAAGAAAGATTGAGATACTTGGGCATGTCCTTAGTTTTTACTTTTTGTGCCAATAGTGCCAAAACTTGATAATCAATAGCATCAAAATCGAGTTTTTCGGCAAGGAATTCGTTTCTTACTTTCTGGATAGTTGCAGTGTAAAACGTTTCTCCATTCATAATAACTTGGTAGGCTTCTTTAAATGAATTGGAATCAATGTCATTTTTTAAAATAAATCCTTCTGGATTAATCTCCTGTATAGCATTATTGACTATCACAGATTCACTATGCATGGTTAATAGAATAATTTTGCATACGGGAAAATGGTTTCGAATCAATTTTGCCAAATCTAAACCTGTATTTATTTGCTTCGCAGTATAGGGAGGCAAACTAATATCCAAGAAAGCCGCATCAAATGCTTTTTGCGATACATAACGTTCTGTGATTTTCAGATAAGCTCCTTCACAGGAATTAGCTGTAGTGAAATCAATAGTAGGATCGTGATTAGAAAGAATGCTAATGTAGCCATCAATGGTCATAGGATGGTCATCAACTAATAGTAGGTTTGGGGTTCTCATAAATTTAGTTATTTAATTCGTAATGTCTAGGTAGGTTTTGAAAGATTTTACTCTATTCTATTGCAAATCTATACAAATAGTTATATTTTTCCTACATTAAATTTTGCTGACTATTCTATTTTTTAATTATAGCTCATTTAAAATCAGCCTTTAAAGCTGTCATACCTGATAAAACTACTCGGAAAAGCAATTTGATAGCTGTAAAACAATATAAAATTTTGAACGAAAGCATTACTTTTGATACTATCTAAAAATGAATACATTATGGCTTCTATTTACGACACTTCAGACAACACTCAGTTAATCAATAGGATTCAGAAATTAAACACCTCCTCTACTCCGCTTTGGGGCAAGATGAGCGTGGACCAAATGTGTGAACACTGCATTGCTGCTATAAATGTAGCTTTTGGAAAACAAGATTTAACAATTAGTTTTCCTATGCGTTTGTTGGGACGGTTATTAAAAAACAAAGCCTTTAACCCAGATTCCGCATTAGAAATCTACTACAACTAAATTCTTCTTCAAAACCAAGAACTTACTCCCATTTTTAAATTCAAAATACAAAAGTATTCCTTCTTCAAAAATAGTCCGTGAGCTCTTGCTTTTATTGAATAATTCAGTTTCGCTACGAAGTCTAATGCGGATTCTGGGTTTAACAGTGACTTTGGAAAAAATAGTCCCACGGCAAAAGAATTACGTATCACTTCCCATTCAGATTTTGAAAAAAGTCAAGCACAACTTATAGCTTGTGTTCAAGAATTTGCCAAAGGAACTTCGGTCATTACGGTAATGTATCATCCGTTTTGGGGAAAGATGAGTTATGAGGATTGGGACAAACTGATGTGGAGACACTTGGACCATCATTTGAGACAGTTTGGGGTATAAACGAAAAGTGTCTTGATTGCAGGGATTGCGTGAGGGATAGCAGCGGCATCCTCTTGGGGCGGGGTTCGCCCCAAGAGATATAGCGGATAGCCCGACCCCGAGGAGCAGGGACTTTTGGTTGTGCAAAGTCGTGTGCCTCGGGGTCACGCCCAAATAACTATAAGGATGTAGCACTTGATTCGTGTCCTATCATTTAATTTGTACCTTTGCACGATATAAAATACTACAATGAGAATTGATATTATTACCGTTTTACCTGAATTATTGAGAAGTCCTTTTGAAGCTTCGATTATGAAACGTGCTATCGACAAGGGGTTAGTGGAAGTGCATTTTCACAACTTGAGAGACTACACGACCAACAAACAAAAAAGTGTAGACGATTATCCATTTGGTGGAGGCGCGGGTATGGTGATGACGGTACAACCGATTGATGCTTGTATCACGCATTTGAAGAGCGAGAGAACCTACGACGAGATTATTTATATGTCGCCCGACGGAGACACGTTGAACCAAAAAATGGCCAATACGATGTCAATGTATGAAAACATTATTATTTTATGTGGGCATTATAAAGGTGTCGATCAGCGAGTGAGAGACCATTTTATTACCAAAGAAATTTCTATTGGAGATTATGTATTATCTGGAGGTGAATTGGGTGCTTTGGTTTTGTGTGATGCCTTAATTCGATTGATTCCAGGGGTTTTGAGTGACGAAACCTCAGCTTTGACCGATAGTTTTCAAGATGGATTATTGTCGGGTCCAATTTATACGAGACCTGCCGATTACAAAGGCTGGAAAGTTCCTGATGTTTTATTGAGTGGCCATTTTGCAAAAATTGACAAATGGAGAGAAGACATGGCTTATGAGCACACCAAAAACAGAAGACCGGATTTGTTGGAGGATTAAAACTCTAATAATCAACATTTAAATTCCAAATCCCAAAAATAAAAAACAATTTTATTTACCCATAAAAAAATTTGGAATTTGGATTTTAAATATTGTTTTTTTGTTTACATTTGCACCCACATTAGACCAACCTCTGGCGAGAACCGTGAATGTTGCTCTATTTTAAACCATAATTAAACATTTATCATGGCAGATTTATTGAAATTCGTTCAAGACGAGTTTGTTACAAGAAAAGATTTCCCTGAATTCGGAGCTGGAGATACTATCACAGTTTACTACGAAATTAAAGAGGGTGAAAAAACAAGAACTCAGTTTTTTAAAGGAGTAGTGATTCAAAGAAGAGGTTCAGGAAACACTGAAACTTTTACTATTCGTAAAATGTCAGGAGCTATTGGAGTAGAGCGTATCTTCCCAGTTAACTTACCTGCTTTACAAAAAGTTGAAATCAACAAAAAAGGTGCAGTTCGTAGAGCTAGAATTTTCTACTTTAGAGAACTTACTGGTAAGAAAGCAAAAATCAAAGACAAAAGAAGATAATCTTTTTTCTTTCAAATATAAAAGTCCCGACCTGTCGGGACTTTTTTTTGGTAGTATATCGCCAAAATTTTTATCATTTTAAAGATTTACCCCCTTCAAAAATAACGATTTCGTAATATCACAAGATGCGCAAGAATTATGATATTTTTATAGCAAAATCAGGGAGTATTTACATCCGATTTCCATATATTTGTCCGCCTTATTTTTTTGCACTTTTCGCAAAGTAAGACACACATCCAAGTGATTTCGATTAAAAAAATAGAAAAATGACACAAAAATCAAAAATTTTTTACACCCTTACAGATGAAGCGCCATTGTTGGCTACTTACTCTTTTTTACCAATTGTTCAAGCATTTACTGCCACATCGGATATAGAAATTGAAACTAGAGATATTTCGCTGGCTGGAAGAATTTTAGCCAATTTCCCATCATTTTTAAAAGAAGATCAAAAAACAAGTGATGCCCTTTTAGAATTAGGAAAACTAGCCACTACTCCAGAGGCTAACATTATTAAATTACCAAACGTTTCTGCATCTGTACCGCAATTAAAAGCAGCCATTGCTGAATTACAAGCACACGGATACGCAGTGCCAGATTTTCCTGAAGATCCACAAACAGAAGAAGAAAAAAATAATAAGGCCAACTATTCAAAAGTATTGGGTTCTGCTGTAAATCCTGTTTTACGTGAAGGTAACTCCGATCGTAGAGCACCAAAAGCTGTTAAGAATTATGCCAAAGCCAATCCACATTCTATGGGAGCTTGGTCTTCTGAGTCTAAAACACACGTGGCTTCAATGGAACAAGGTGACTTTTACGGAAGCGAACAATCTGTTACCGTTAGCGAAGGTACTGATGTGAAAATTGAATTCGTAGGAACAGACGGAACCTCAACAGTTCTAAAAGCAAGTACTCCATTGAAAGCGGGAGAAATTATAGACAGTTCTGTAATGAACATTACCGCTTTAAAAAGTTTTGTTACCAAAGCTATTGAAGAAGCAAAAGCACAAAACATCTTATTATCAGTTCACCTAAAAGCGACTATGATGAAGGTGTCTGACCCTATCATTTTTGGAGCTATCGTTGAAGTATATTTTGCCGCTGTTTTTGAAAAATATGCCGCACTTTTCAATGAATTAAATATTGATACTCGTAACGGCTTAGGAGACGTTTACGCAAAAATAGCTGGACATCCACAACAAGCTGAAGTAGAAGCTGCTATTGATGCTGCAATTGCTAATGGACCTGCTTTGGCCATGGTGAATTCTGACAAAGGAATCACTAACCTTCATGTACCATCAGATGTAATTGTAGATGCTTCTATGCCAGCTATGATTCGTACTTCTGGGCAGATGTACAACAAAGAAGGAAAACAACAAGATACTTTAGCCCTAATACCAGACCGTTGTTATGCTGGTGTATATACAGCAACCATTGATTTTTGCAAAAAACACGGTGCTTTTGTACCGACTACCATGGGAAGTGTACCTAATGTGGGGTTAATGGCTCAAAAAGCAGAAGAATATGGCTCACACGATAAAACTTTCCAAATTCAAGGAGAAGGTGTTGTTCGTGTTGTAAACACAGAAGGCAACGTATTGATGGAACAAAAAGTAGCTAAAAATGATATTTTCAGAATGTGTCAAGCCAAAGATGCTCCAATTCAAGACTGGGTAAAACTAGCGGTAAACAGAGCACGTCTATCAGCTACTCCAGCGGTTTTCTGGTTGGATAACAACAGAGCGCACGATAGAGAATTGATTGTAAAAGTTGAAAAATATTTAAAAGATTACGATACAACAGGGTTAGACATTCGTATTTTAAACCCTATCGAAGCGACTAATTTCACCTTAGAGCGCATCATCAAAGGATTAGATACCATTTCAGTAACCGGAAATGTACTACGTGATTACTTAACCGATTTATTCCCAATCTTAGAAGTTGGAACTTCAGCAAAAATGCTTTCTATCGTTCCATTGATGAATGGTGGTGGTTTATTTGAAACTGGCGCTGGAGGTTCTGCTCCAAAACACGTAGAGCAATTTATTGAAGAAGGCTACTTACGTTGGGATTCCCTTGGTGAATTCTTGGCTTTGGGCGCCTCATTAGAACATTTAGGACAAACCCTAAACAATTCAAAAGCGATTGTTTTAGCCGAAGCCTTGGATGTAGCTACTGAAAAATTCTTAGCAAATGACAAATCGCCTTCAAGAAAAGTAGGCGGAATTGACAATAGAGGTTCTCATTTCTACCTAGCGATGTACTGGGCAGAAGCTTTAGCCGCTCAAGATAAAGATGCTGATTTAAAAGCAATTTTCTCGCCTATTGCGACTGAATTCATCGCTAACGAAGCACAAATCAACAGTGAACTAATTGGTGCTCAAGGAAAACCGCAAACTATCGGAGGGTACTACCAACCGAATCCAGAGTTGACGAGCAAAGCAATGCGTCCAAGTACCACTTTCAATACGATTTTGGCAAAGATTGCATAGTCATACAATAAGTAAATAATAAAAAGACAACTGGAAACGGTTGTCTTTTTTTTTGAAATTGATGATGCTTTTGTAAATCTGATATTTTTTATTTAAATGTAGATATAATTATTACAGATCAAATTTTACAAGCAACTGGAAAACGATAGTAAATAAAACCAGAATATCAATATATAAGAATAGGGACTTTTATGACATCAGAAATAGAAAATAAATAGAACAACATTTCTGTAATTATAAGGCCTTATTTATTAATTTAGACAATTATTAAAAAATATAGATTTTCTTACTATTGATATATTGTTGACAATAATATATCTCTCTTTTTCAAATAGTGAAGTTTAAAGTCTATAAGAGGCTATTAAACACTTAGAAGAAGATATAGAATCTTTTCTAAGCAAGACCTTTGCTAAAAATTAAACAATAAGCAGTTAGTTGAATAATTTTACAGAAGAGAAGAATAGATTAAATAATTACAAAAAGTAATCGATAAAAATATTGAATTTATTCACAAACATAAAAATTATAATATTTTATCGCAATAACAATCAGTTAATAATAAACAACAAATTTTAGAGCCATTATATCAGTTAAGAAAAAGGGCAATAAAACCATAAATCATGGACGAAAAAAACATAAGAGAGGAATTATCAAAAATTTTAGTTGATGACCCAACTAATTACAGTCGGATAATGGAATTATCTTCAAAACTAGCCAGTTTTGATAGTGAAAATGTACGATTTACTGTTGATGCTAGTGTCATAGATAGATTAGGAACAGAATTAGTAGCAAGACATGAAACTGCAGTTTCAGAGTTAATCAAAAATTCCTATGATGCTGATGCCAAATCCGCTTCAATTAATTTTGTAAAAGTTGATCGCATTGGTGGAACACTTGTATTAGACGATGATGGAAATGGAATGACCAGAAATGAATTAATTAATGGTTTTATGAAAATTTCTTCAACATCAAAAATACACGAACCCGTATCGCCAAATTACAAAAGAAAAAGAGCTGGAAAAAAAGGTATTGGAAGATTTTCTACACAAAGACTGGGAAATAAACTAACAATAATTACGCAAACTGAGGATTCAGAATTTGCTCTCAGACTACATATTGATTGGGACAATTATAAAAAGGATGGAGACTTAATATTTATTACCAATAAAATAGAAGAAATTCCAAAAACAAAAATTAAAGGAACAACTCTTATAATTGAACAATTACGTGAATGGTGGACAGATGGGATGATTAAAAGAGTATATCGATACGCAATTGATATTCTTCAGCCATTCCCTCTTGCAGATGTTAAGTCTGAAGAAAGTGATGAAACAAAAGATCCTGGTTTTCAAATTACTTGTTTAAAAGATAATTTTCCTATTGCAAATCAAGAATCAATGTTTTATAAACATGCAGTTGCTGAAATTGAAGGTCAAGTCGATGAAAATGGTAGTGCATATTGGGATATTAAAAACAGCCAAATTCCAAATGTCAATACACAGAATCATCAATACTTTAGTAAAGACGATAGAATACCTAATGTAAAGTTTGAGTTTTTAAAAGATGTGAAATTAAAGGCCTACTATTATATTTTTAATTCTGGACTAATTCCAAAACAAAGCGAAAGCTATATTAGAAGTATTTCTGAAGAATACGGCGGAATTAGGCTTTACAGAAATGGTTTTAGAGTCTTGCCATATGGAGAACCTCAAAATGATTGGCTAGGATTAGATGAATCTGTCAGAAAAAGAAAAATACTTGCTGTTCATGGAAATAATAACTTTTTTGGATTTGTTGAGATAGGAGGTCAAAACCAAAATTTTGAAGAGCTTTCAAGTAGAGAAGGGCTTTTTAATAATGAAGCATATGACGAACTTATAACTTTTGCTTATAAAGTTATTGGCGCAGCTGTTATTAGAATTGCATCAATCAGAGGTATTAAAGTTACTACAGGTCAAAAAAATTGGGACTCTAAATATTCTAGAAACCCTAAAGATACCATTTTAGATACTGCAGATGAATTAGATAAAATAGCAGATGAATTAGAAGCTATAGATACAGGTAACTCTTCAGAAGAATCAACCAATAACAACGATAACAATTTTAATTCTGGAGATGAAAATGGGAAAAATGAAAATGAAGAACCTAGATCAAAAGAGAGAGCTGAGGATTTTAGAAAAAAGGCACAGCAATTAAGAGATGCTATTGAAAGTATTGATGAACTTAATATGATTAGAGTTCTAGCTGGTCTTGGTTTAATTATTGGTGAATTTACACATGAAATAACAAATTACTTAGGTGCATTTGATATTGATATAAAGTATATTTTAGATAATATCGATAAATCTAAAGAAGAGTACAAAAGAGCAAGTCGATTAAAAAATACTTTTGATTCTTTTCAGGTTTATACTTCATATTTTGATGAAACAATTTCTCAAAATGTAAATCAAGAACTAAGACCTATTGAAGTTAGAGATGTAATAAAGCCATTTGCAAAAACTATTAGTCCAGATACAGAAAGATGTAATATTAATTTAGAACTTGATATTAATGGATATGAATTGTTTACTTGCAAAATGCATACTTCTGAATGGGCTTCAATCCTATTTAATTTATATAGTAATTCCAAAAAAGCCATTAAGAGAGCAAATAAAACAGATGGAAAAATATTAATACGAGCAGGAAAAGAAAACGAATTCATTTTTGTTGAATTTATCGACAATGGAGATGGTATTCCTTTAGAAAACAGAAATAAAATCTTTAACGCATTTTTTACTACTTCAAGCCCAAAAGGGCACAAATCCTCATCCACAGATGATTTAACAGGAACCGGGTTAGGTCTTAAAATAGTACGAGATATTATTGAGAGTTACAATGGAGAAATATCCTTAGAGAATTCACCAAATGGATTTAGTACAAATTTCAAAATAATAATTCCAGTTGCAACACAGGAAGAAATAGACGAATATGAAATATAAAGTAATTTACATCGATGATGAAACATCTCAAAACAGCCAAGCCTTTGCCGATGGCTTATCTAGTCAGGGTTTAGTTGAGATAGAGGTTAAAATGCCGACAAAATTTGAAGAATTAATTAATGAATTAATTGTAGAACAAGATAGTATAGATGCTTTAATTCTTGATTTAAAACTTGATGGCAACCAACAAGGAGATAGAACCGCAACATATACTGCACCTAGCCTAGCAACAGGAATTAGAACGAAATGTTTTGCGGAAAATGGATTCAAAAATGCTTTCCCAATATTTTTAATTTCTAGCACCAATAATCTCAATAAATATTATGATTCAGATACGTCAAGTCATGATTTATTTGATAATACCTTTAATAAAACTAGTATAGGAGATAAAGGAAAAGAATATGAGTTATTGATAGCATCAATAATACAAGCATATAAAGCTATTCAACAAAATAAAACTGACTTTAATAATTTATTGGGGTTATCACCCGATAATGAAATTCAAAACAAAGTTTTTACGTCCAAATTTTTATCCGGTGAGGGAACATCAATTTCTGAAATATCTCAATATATTTTCAATGAGATTATAAGTAAATCTGGTGTGCTAATAGATGGGAATATTTTAGCAGCAAGACTTGGCATTGATTATAATAAATCAGAAGATTGGATAAGATTAATTGATAAATTAAACGATTTTAAATATAAAGGAATATTTAGGGATTCATTTGATAGATGGTGGGCAAATGATATACTAAATTGGTGGAATTCAAATTTTCCTAAACCTCTTATTCAATTAACTGCTCAAGAAAGAGTTTTTTTAATAAAAGAGAAATTTAATTTATCAAATTTAGTTGAAGCACAACCAATTGAAAAAACTACAAGTACAAAATTTTGGACTATCTGTCAAGCTTATAAAAAACCTTTAGATCCAAAAGATGGATTTTTACTTGATGGAAACTTAATACACTCATGGCAAGATAAAAGGTATCTTTCATTACAATCAATCCTTGAAAGAGATGCGAAAACACAGGGGTTATTAGTACATCCAGCTGAAAGAGAGAGATTAGAGGACATTAAACAAGAATATAAGTAAAATGGCTGCTTCAAATGAGATTATGAAAAGTAGAAAAAAAATAGCAGCAGACTTAAGAAAACTTTCTTCTGTTCTATATCAGTATTTTCCAACAGCAGAAATAGGTTCTTTCGAAAGTGCTATTAGTGAACTTCATAATAAAGATATTATTCCACAAATACCTGAAAAACCAAATAATAATAATTTATGGGGTTACAATTTGGGACGTCTAATTTTTAATTTCAGCACTGTACCTAGTCATACAAAACCAGATAATTGTAAAGATTTAAAACTTATCCTTGATATTAAAATAATTGGGAATTGTAATGATTTAAAAAGTTTGAAAGATCCTTTCGAATGGTTAGAATTTAATATTGTAATTGAGGGAACTAAATTTTCTGAAGAAGGAAACACACAATTAGTGACATCTTATCATCTTGACAGGCATATAATGGGAGATAAAGATAAAGAAGCAGAGTATCCTCACCCAATCTATCATTTTCAATTTGGTGGCAGAAAATTAGCAACTCAAGAAAATTTAATTGATACTGGAAATTTATTAGTCTTCGATAGTCCCAGAATTGGTCATTATCCTATGGAAGCCATTTTAGGAATAGATTTTACCCTATCTAACTTTTTTCCGCAAATATGGAGAAAAATAAAATCCGAGAGTAATGAGTATATTAACTTAATTGAGGAATATCAAGAACTAATATTGAAACCTTATATACATACCCACGCAAGTCAATGGAAATATTCTTCTACAGACATTACAACTAATGATTATTGGAATCCCAGTATGATTTGCCCTCAATTATTTAATTCCTAAACTTTTAAAGTTGAATCAAAAAATAATCAAATATTTAAAAAAGTATTCATCTGATACTATTGACATAAATCGTCTTTTAGTTTCTTCTTTTTTATTCATAAATAAAATTCAAACAGTAAAAAATGTATTTATAAATAATTACATAATACATGAAATAGAAGAACTTGAACAATTAAATGAATTTTTATCCTTATTAAATAAAGAAACTTTTGTAATAGAAGAATTAATAGAATTTTTTGAATTTGTTATTTCTCCTGAAGATAAGGAAGTAAATGGAGCAGTTTTTACACCTGAATATATTAGAAAATATATTGTAGAAGAAACATTAAAATACCAAGAAAATAAAAACATTAATGACTTAATATTTGGTGATATTGCTTGTGGCTGTGGTGGTTTTTTTAAAACAATAACTGAGTTTTTAAAAGCAAAAACAAACAAGTCTTATTTTGAAATTTATAGTGATAATATTTTTGGACTTGATATTCAAGACTATAGTATTGTAAGAACTAAAATTTTACTTTGTCTACTTGCAATTACAAACAATGAAGATTGTGAAGAGTTTAAATTTAACTTATTTCAAGGAAATGCATTAAGTTATGAATGGAATAATATCGAAAAAATAAAAAACAATAATGGTTTTGATATTATTGTTGGAAATCCCCCATATGTAGGAGCTTCCAAAATTGATGTAGAAACAAAAGCTTTATTAAAAAACTGGAGTGTATCAAAATCTGGAAAATCAGATTTATATATACCATTTTTCGAAATTGCCTTAGAGAATTTAAATAATAATGGAGTTTTAGGATATATTACTGTGAATACTTTTTATAAAAGTTTAAATGGTAGGTCAGTACGAAGTTATTTTTCTAAAAATAAATTTGATTTTACTATAATTGATTTTGGTGGGGAACAGCTATTTAAAAAGCGATCAACATACACATGTATCTGTTTAATTAGTAAAAAAGAAACTAACACTGTAAAATATGTTAAGTCAAAGAGCAGTAGTATCAATTCTATAAAAAAATCGGATTATATAAAGTTTCTATATGATGATTTGAATGATTTTGATGGATGGTATTTAATTAACAAAAGAATCTCAAAAATTATTTCAACAATAGAAAGAACTGGTAAGCCGTTGGGCTCAAAATTTGAAATTCGAAATGGTTTTGCAACTCTTAAAAATAATATTTATGTTTTTACACCTTCAAGAGAAACAGAAGATTTTTATTATTTGATTAGAGATAAGAAAGAATTCAGAATTGAAAAAGAAATCTGTAGAAATGCAATAAAACCAAATACTTTAAAACTTGAGACCGAAATTCAGAAACATACTGAAAAGCTTATTTTTCCATATAAAATTATAGAAGACGGAATTGATTTGTTCAACACAAATAAAAAAGGACTAAGAATTATTGATGAAAAAACATTAAAATCAAAATATCCTTTTACTTATGAATATTTAACAAGTCAAAAATTAGCTTTATCGAAAAGAGATAAAGGAAATCGAGATTACGAAGAATGGTATGCTTTTGGTAGAAATCAAGCTCTGGTAATATCTGGATATAAATTATTACTACCCTATATTACAAATGCTCCTTGTTTTGTTTATACTAACGACCAAGATTTACTGTTTTATAATGGTTATGCAATTTTTTCAGATTCAATAGAAGAGTTACATATTCTCCAGAAGATATTAATGTCAAAAATATTTTGGTTTTATATCGAGAACACTAGTAAACCTTATGCAGGAAATTACTTTTCAGTTGCAAAAAATTATATAAAGAATTTTGGAATATGTGATTTAACTGATAATGAAAAAATAGAATTATTAAAACTCGATGATAAAGATCTTATTGATGAGTTTCTTATGGAAAAATATGAAATAAATTTGAATTAATAATTCCAACTACTACTACTCAGTCTGACAAAAAAATTACTGTTATGCCTTTTGACAAAAAAACGCATAGGCTTTACAATGCTTGCTAGTATAAAAAAGACAACTGGAAACGATTGTCTTTTTTTTGTTAACCATACATTAACAGTTTTACAGTAACAAATAACTTAAAAAATCGTCTACTTTGTAGTTTTAAAATTAATCCATGAAAAATTACTACATAACTGTTTGTGTTTTACTATTTATGTTGTTTAGCCAAACTTTTTTGGCACAAGAAAAAAGTAACATTCCTTTACCCAAAGAAAAATTTACGTTAAGCGGAACCATTACTGACCAAAACAGTAATGAAACATTAATTGGAGTCAATATTGTTTTTCCTGAATTAAAAACAGGCGTAACTACCAACGAATATGGTTTTTATTCTATTACGCTGCCCAAAGGAAAACACCAAGTTCAAATTTCTTATTTGGGTTACAAAACGGTAAATGAAACCATCGAATTAACGCAAAATACCAAATACAACTGGCCTTTATCCAATGAAGACAACGTGCTCAAAGAGGTCATCATCACAGACGACAGAACCAAAACCGACATTAGAAAGCCCGAAATGAGTGTAAATAAACTCTCCATTTCAGCCATTAAAAAAATGCCTGTGGTTTTAGGAGAAGTTGATGTTTTAAAATCCATTTTATTACTCCCAGGAGTGACCAATGCTGGAGAAGGTGCTTCTGGCTTTAACGTTCGTGGTGGTGGAGCAGATCAAAACTTGATTCTGTTAGACGAAGCGACTATTTTTAACTCTTCGCACGTTTTTGGTTTTTTCTCTGTTTTTAATCCCGATGCCATCAAAGATATTCGACTCTACAAAGGCGGAATTCCTTCTCGATTTGGAGGAAGAGCTTCCTCGGTTTTAGATATTTATCAGAAAGACGGAAGCAGCAAAAAATTCCATATGAATGGAGGAATTGGTTTAATCTCAAGTCGACTTCTAGCTGAGGGTCCTTTGGTAAAAGACAAAGGTTCCTTCTTGATTGGTGGTCGTGGTTCCTACGCTCATTTGTTTTTGAAATTATCCCCTGAACAAAAAGATAATGCCGCATATTTTTATGATTTAAATGCAAAATTCAGTTATAAATTAACCGAAAATGACAATTTATATCTTTCTGGATATTTTGGCAGAGACGTTTTTAGCCTAAACAAAAGTTTCACCAATACTTATGGTAATTCAACCCTAAACTTGCGTTGGAATCATTTGTATTCTGATAAATTGTTTTCTAATCTTTCCTTAATTTACAGTGATTACTATTATGGTTTAGACCTAGATTTTGTGGGATTCAAATGGGATTCGGGTATCAAAAACTACAATATCAAATACGATTTCAAAAATTACTTAACGGACTCGTTCAAATTAAACTATGGACTGAATGCGATTTACTACGACTTCAATCCTGGTACCATTGTTCCTTCTAACAGCACTTCTGGAATCAATTCCGATCAATTGGATAAAAAATATGCTTTTGAACCTGCCATCTACATCAGTGCTGATCATGATTTAAGTAAAAAATTCAGTGTATCTTATGGATTACGCTACAGTTTGTTTTATCGATTAGGACAATCTACAGTAAACATTTATGCGGATAATAATCCTGTACTGTTCAATTCGGACTTACAATTGTATGAAAAAGCAACGCCAATCGATACAAAATTTTATGGCAAAAACGATGTCATTCAAAGTTTTGACAATTTTGAACCAAGGTTTTCTGCCGCTTATCAATTGAATGAAAATCAATCTGTCAAAGCAAGTTACAACCGCATGGTTCAGTATTTACAATTGGTTTCGAATACCTCATCACCTACTCCACTCGATGTTTGGACGCCAAGTGATAACTTCATTAAGCCTCAAATTGCAGACCAAGTGGCGCTGGGATATTTCAAAAACTTCAGTGACGGAATGTACTCGCTAGAAGTAGAAACCTATTATAAAAAAATCAAAAATCGTATCGACTACATAGATGGCGCCGAGTTAATTGCCAACAAAGCTTTGGAACAAGTCATTTTGAATGGCCAAATGAGAGCGTATGGACTAGAACTTATGCTGAAGAAAAACGAAGGCAAACTCAACGGTTGGATCTCTTATACTTTATCAAGATCAGAACAACAAACCCCGGGTAGAACGCCACTCGAAACAGGAATCAATAATGGTCAATGGTATAAATCTGTTTATGACAAGTTGCATAATTTGGCCGTAACTAGTTCGTATACATTGAACGACAAATGGAGCTTTGGAGCTAATTTTGCTTTACAAAGCGGACAACCGGTTACCTATCCCGAAGGACAATATGATTATCTTGGCATCACTGTTCCTAGTTATGGATTGCGAAACGAAAACCGCTTGCCAGCCTATCATCATTTAGACATTGCTGCTACGTTGACTCCAAGAAAAAACAACAATCGCAACTACAAAACCGAATGGGTTTTTAGTATTTATAATCTGTACAACAGAAGAAATGCTGCGTCAATCAACTTTAGACAAAATATAGACACCGGCAACAATGAAGCAGTAAGAACCTCTATTTTTGGAATCGTTCCAGCTGTGAGTTATAATTTTAAATTTTAAGCATCATGCAAAAGATCACTTTCTTTCTCGTTTTTATATTGGCACTCCTATCCGTAAGCTGCGAAGATGTAGTAGATGTAGACCTAAATACTGCCCCGCCAAAATTAGTAATTGAAGCCGCCATCAATTGGCAAAAAGGAACAGCAGGCAATCAACAACGCATCAAATTAACTACAACGACAGATTATTTCAGCAGTACCATCCCGAAAGTTTCTGGGGCAATTGTTACCATTACCAATAGTACGAATACTGTTTTTAATTTTGTAGAAATGCCAAATACAGGAGAATATTTCTGCTCGAATTTTGTCCCAGTAATCGATGAAACGTATACTTTGAGTGTTGTTAGCAAAGGACAAACCTATACCGCTACAGAAACACTTCAAGCCGTTGCACCCATCACTAAATTAGAACAAAAAAACGATGGTGGTTTTACAGGAAAAGAAATAGAAGTCAAAGCTTTTTATAATGATCCTGCTAATACACCGAGTTATTATTTGTACAAATATGTATATTCCAATCAAGTAAAATCCAATCTTTATGTGGACAGAGACGATTTTTTTGATGGGAATGAGTTTTTTAGTATTTCTCAAAACGACGAACTTAAAAAAGGAGACAAAATCGAAATCACACACTACGGCATATCAAAAGCCTACTATAACTATATGAGTATTTTAGTAAGTATTGCGGGTAATAATGGCGGTGGTCCTTTTCAATCTCCTCCAGCTACCGTTCGTGGAAATATCATCAATACTGCAGACAAAGCCAATTATCCGTTGGGATATTTTTCCTTAAGTGAAATTGACTTTAGAAGTTATACTATTCAATAATACTCTTTTCAAGTATCTTTTTATGCTAATTCAGACCTTACAAACACTTTTCAAAAGGGATTTGACTTCCTTAAAAAGAGAAATAAATGCCTATCAGAACGAGGCTGCAATCTGGTCTACTGACCAACAAATCAACAATTCGGCAGGCAATTTATGCTTGCATCTTATTGGTAATTTAAACACTTACATTGGAGCTGAAATTGGTAAAACAAATTATGTTAGAAATAGAGACTTAGAATTTTCTGCTAAAAACATCTCCAAATCAGAGTTGATTCAAAAAATCGATGAAACAATAACTGTTGTTCATCAAGCACTTGATCAACTATCAGAAGAAAATTTAGAAACAGAATATCCACTGCTAGTTTTGGACAAAAAGACCTCTTATGGTTTTTTCTTGGTGCATCTAGCTTCACATCTAGCCTATCATTTGGGACAAATTACCTACCACCGCAGACTACTTGATGCATAAGAAATGAACTAGCTCAATAACTTTTGTACATTTGTTTCGAATAATCTTAAATCTAAATCCAAAAAATGTCCTCACATCATATCGTTCGCGACGACCAAGAACCTGCTTTAATTATCGCCAATGGAGCTTCTTGCCAGCCCGAATTATTGGGTCAATTATTAGAATGGTCTCCACTAGTTGTAGTACTTGATTCTGCTATAGAACGTGTGATGCATCTTGATATTAAAATCGATGTGCTCTTGGGTGACTTTGATCGTGATTTTAACCCAGAGGTATACAAAACCAAACAATATCCACTGGAAATTGTGCACACGCCCGATCAAAACAAAACCGATTTAGAAAAGGCATTAGACTATTTAATCGAGCGAAAAATTCCCTCAGTCAATATTGTTTGGGCTACTGGAAAAAGAGCCGACCACACCATAACCAATCTCACCAACATTGTACGTTATCGTGATTTAATTAAAATTGTGATTTTAGATGATCATTCCAAAATATTTCTTTTACCCAACAAATTCAAAAAGTGGTACACAGCTGGCACACCTATTTCGTTAATCCCAATTGGCGTGGTAAAAGGTATTCATTCACAAAACTTAGTGTATCCTTTAGCAAATGACACCTTGACGATAGGGTACAGAACTGGCAGTAGTAATGCTGTCGCAACAGATGGTTTAGTAACCATAGAACATACTAAGGGAGATTTATTACTGATGGAATGCATGGATTAATTTCCAAAAAAGGAATGCCTATCTTTGCACCGAAATTTAGAAAATGAAACGTACAAAGCAGCCCGAGAAAAAAAACCTACATCCAAGAAATCAGCACCGTTTAGGATACGACTTTGAATCCTTAATAAAGATATTGCCTGAACTCAAAAATTTTGTAGGCATCAACGAACATGAAATTCAAACGCTAGATTTTAGTAATCCTGATGGTGTAAAAGCATTGAACAAAGCGTTATTACTAGCGTACTACGATATTCATTTTTGGGAGATTCCTTCAACTTTTCTTTGCCCACCCATCCCAGGTAGAGTAGATTATATTCATTACTTAGCCGATTTGTTAGCCCAAAGTAATAATGGTATTATCCCAAAAGGAGAAGCTGTTCAGGGCTTAGACATTGGCGTAGGTGCGAATTGTATTTATCCTATTTTAGGAAATGCAGTTTACGGTTGGAGTTTTGTAGGCACGGATATTGATGAAAAAGCAATTCAAAATTGCAAAAAGATTATCGAAAAGAATCCAAAATTAATGGATGCCATTAGCTTACAATTACAAACAGAGCCTCGTTTTATTTTCAAAAACATAATGGAATCTGAAGATAAATTCGCTTTTACCATTTGCAACCCTCCCTTTCATAATTCAAAAGAAGAAGCCACAAAAGTAGCTTTACGAAAAGTCAATAATTTAAGTACTAACAAAACCACTACACCAACTTTAAATTTTGGTGGACAAAACGCTGAGTTATGGTGTCCTGGAGGTGAATTGGGCTTTATCACTCAAATGATTTACGAAAGCGCCAAATATCCTATGCACTGTCTTTGGTACACTACTTTAGTCTCCAAACAAGCGCATTTGAATAGCTTGTACAAGACCTTAAACAAAGTAAATGCTGCCAACATCACCACCATTGATATGGCACAAGGCCAAAAAACCAGTCGCATCTTAGCGTGGACTTTTTTGACCGAAAAGCAACAAAAGGAATGGAAGTTCCAATAGGAATAATCACTTTTTGATCTTACTTTTTTATCCTTACTTGCATAGCATAGTCATAGGTATCTAAATCTTTGAAAGCAAATTGCTGCGGGTCTACAAAAGGCAGATAGGCATATAGCTTTTCTTTTGTAAAACGTTGGGACCAAAACCGTTCTTGAGTTGCTGTAAAAGAGTCATCAGGAGAAGTAATAATGGTCATTCCCATTTTTTTATAGCTGTATTCTTGCTTGAGTCTTGTACCTTCATTATCTTTATAACAAGCTCCAAAAACGATTTCACCTTTCGGAGTTAACAAATCGTAGGCCTTAGAAAAAATGTTAGTAAACTTGGGGTTGATTGATAAATCTAATTTTGATGTAGCCCTTGAATAGTTTTCAAAATCAAAATCATCGGGAAAAAAATTTCCTGCCGTAAACCACGTGGTCATAATCAAATCATACGTCCCGGTTAGTTGGTCTAAGGCTACTGCATCTAAATTCAAAAGTGTCACTTTATCATTTATACCTAAATCATTTACCATTTTTGATGCTAAATCCAAACATAAAACAGCATTATCTGTACCAGTATAATGCGCCACATACTGCCATATTTCGGGAATATCAAATAAGTTTTGAATAATTCTTCCGCTTCCCACTCCAATATCTAAAATACGAATAGGGTGTTGTAAACGGTTTGCTAACTCGTAAATTACTTCTTTTAAAGCTACAAACTCTGCCCATTGCGCTTGAATCAAATAAGGAGAAAGATAGTTTTCATCAAAAGAATGTGATACTGTATCTGGATTATCATACATATTCATGGTCAAAAGATTAAGTTATATTACGAGGTAATTTACTAAAAAACAATTAAAAAGGATAAAACAAACACGAATTATTGATTCCAGAAAAACGGCAATTACAATCCTATAATTTTTTATTCCAATGAAAATGATAACAAAAAAGCAAATTGTGGCTCTCTAACCCCGATAGTAGCGGCATCCTTGCTTGACGGGGTTCGGCAAGCAAGATATAGCGGATAGCGGGACTTTGTTTGGTAAAATGCCTAATGTTGCTGTTCCTAAAAATAAGAATCGAATGGAGACACATAAATTAAGGATTAACTGTATTTTTGTGAACTATCTTTTGTCTCATAATCAAGTTAGCACAGTTAAAAATGAAATTTCAAATTGTATCGGATTACAAACCTACCGGAGACCAACCCCAAGCTATTGAAAAATTAGCACACGGAATCATTGCTGGTGATCCCTTTCAAACACTTTTGGGGGTTACAGGTTCAGGAAAAACATTTACCGTAGCAAACGTCATTGAAGAAGTACAAAAACCAACCCTCATACTGGCGCACAACAAAACATTGGCCGCGCAATTGTACTCGGAATTCAAACAGTTTTTCCCAAACAATGCGGTGGAATATTTTGTGTCGTATTACGATTATTACCAACCCGAGGCGTTTATGCCTGTTACGGGAGTTTTTATAGAAAAAGATTTGTCTATCAATGAAGAGTTAGAAAAAATGCGTTTGAGCACGACTTCTTCTTTATTGTCTGGACGAAGAGATATTATAGTGGTCGCCTCGGTTTCTTGCATTTATGGTATTGGAAATCCAGTGGAATTTCAAAAGAACGTAATTGCCATCGAAGTCAACCAAATGATTTCAAGAACTAAATTGTTACACAGCTTAGTGCAAAGTTTGTATTCTAGAACCGAAGCCGAATTTACCCCAGGAAATTTCAGAATTAAAGGTGATACGGTAGAAGTTTATCCAAGTTATGCGGATGATGCATTTCGAATTCATTTTTTTGGTGATGAAATCGAAGAAATAGAAAGCTTTGATACCAAAACCTCCCAAGTCATAGAACGCTTTGAAAAATTGACGATTTATCCCGCCAATATGTTCGTGACTTCGCCAGATGTGTTACAAAATGCCATTTGGGAAATCCAACAAGATTTAGTCAAGCAAGTTGATTATTTTAAAGAAATAGGCAAACATTTAGAAGCCAAACGACTTGAAGAACGCACCAACTTCGATTTAGAAATGATTCGGGAATTGGGCTATTGTTCGGGAATTGAAAATTATTCTCGTTACCTTGACGGAAGAGAAGCGGGCTCAAGGCCTTTCTGTTTATTGGATTATTTTCCCAATGATTTTATGTTGGTAGTCGATGAAAGTCACGTGACTTTGTCGCAAGTACAAGCTATGTATGGTGGCGACCGTTCTAGAAAAGAAAACTTAGTAGAATATGGCTTCCGACTTCCCGCGGCTATGGACAACCGCCCTTTGAAATTCGAAGAGTTTGAAGCTATGCAAAATCAAGTCATTTATGTGTCGGCCACACCTGCGGATTATGAATTGCAAAAATGCGATGGTGTTTATGTAGAGCAAATCATTCGTCCCACAGGCTTGTTAGACCCAATTATCGAAATTCGCCCAAGTTTGAACCAAATTGATGATTTAATCGAAGAAATACAAGTACGCTGTGAGTTAGACGAACGTGTTTTGGTTACCACTTTAACCAAAAGAATGGCCGAAGAATTGGCTAAATACTTGACTAAAGTTTCCATACGTTGTCGCTATATTCATTCTGATGTCGATACATTAGAACGTATCGAAATTATGCAAGATTTACGAAAAGGCTTATTTGATGTGCTAATTGGAGTCAATCTATTGAGAGAAGGATTGGATTTACCTGAAGTGTCTTTGGTTGCCATTTTGGATGCTGACAAAGAAGGTTTTCTTAGAAGCCATCGTTCCCTTACTCAAACTATTGGTCGTGCGGCTCGAAACTTAAACGGAAAAGCAATTATGTATGCCGATAAAATTACAGCGAGTATGCAAAAAACGATTGATGAAACCAATTATCGCCGTACCAAACAAATCAATTACAACACCCAACACAATAAAGTACCACAAGCTTTAGATAAAAAAATAGACAGTGCTTTTACTAAAAATCCACTGGTGGAATACGAATTAGGACAAACTATTGCAAAAGCAGCAGAACCAGACACAGCTTATCTGTCAAAACCAGAATTAGAAAAATTAATTCGTGAAAAACGAAAAGCGATGGAAAAAGCCGCAAAAGATTTAGATTTTATGCAAGCTGCCAAGTTCCGAGATGAAATTAAAGCATTACAAGAAAAACTCTCTTAATTGTGTTGTTCTTGAAACATTGCTAACAATGCATTGGCATCAATCATAGCATTGGGAGATTCTTGCATCATTTGCAAAACTCGTTTGGTAGCTCCAGGATTTAATCCCATATCAATGGCTATTTGACGAATGGCAACTGACTCTTTTTGGTGCAAAACACCGTCACAATGCATAATCAAGGCTAATCTATAGAACTGCTGAATCCGCTGAAATTCTGATTTAATAGGCAAATGAGGCAACTCTTGATGAAACAAATCAGAATATTCTGCTTTGGTAAATCCCAATTCTTTGGCTACAATTCGAATAAAATCAGACTCTCGTTGATGCAACCTTCCGTCAACGATAGAAAAACTTATCATTTCTAAAAGTAAACTTCTTTTTTCTTCAAAACTATTCATCAATTTCTTATTTTTAGCTAAATTATTGTTTTTAAATGTATCCACAAAATTCAATTATGTCTAAAAAAACAATCCTGTTTTTTTGCTTCTTTTTTCTTGTGATGAAAGGATGGACACAGGAAACCACTGCTTCTGCTCAAGTGAGTACTTTTAGTATTGTATCACCTGAGTTGCAAACGACTAAAAAAATCTGGCTGTACTTACCCAAAAACTATAACGCTTCCAAAAAGAAGTATTCCGTGATTTACATGCCCGATGCCCAAAATTTATTCGATGCTAAAACTTCCTATAGTGGCGAATGGAATATTGATGAAAAACTAGACAGCCTAAGCGCACAAGTAATCGTAGTGGGAATTGAACACGGAAACGAAAAACGACTCGAGGAACTCACTCCCTATCCTCACGAAAAATATGGCGGAGGCAAGGCGAATCAATACCTAGATTTTATTGTCAACACTTTAAAACCGAGCATCGACAAAAAATACCGCACCAAAACCGACAAAACGCACACACTCATAATTGGCAGCTCCTTGGGTGGACTGACCGCTTTTTACGCCACGCTAAAGTATCCCGAAGTTTTCGGCAAAGCTGGCGTTTTTTCTCCTGCCTTTTGGATTAATAGAAAGGATATTATCGCATTAACAGAACAAACTCAAAAGATAAAAGCAAAGTACTATTTCCTTTGCGGAGACCAAGAAGGCGATGATAACAGTATGGTCAATGACTTGAATACAATGGAAAACATCATCAATACCAAGCGTTGTTCCTGTAAACATTTGAACAAAAAAACCATCATAAAAGGCGGTAAACATAACGAAAAGTTATGGCGAGATGGTTTTGTTAAAGCGCTACTTTGGTTGGGCTACTAATCCTTTTTTAGAACAGTAAAATTTTATGTTATGCAACTAATCCTTCGCGAATACAACCTCAAATTAAAACACACCTTCACCATTTCTAGAGAATCTATCGATTTTCAACCTTCACTAATTGTAGAATTGCAAAGCGAAGGCTACTCGGGATTTGGCGAAGCAACCTCCAACCCTTATTATCACACCACGGTGCCGATGATGCGCGCGGATTTGGAAAACATTCGTTCATTGATAGAAAACACAACAACCGAAACCCCCGAAGAATTTTGGAACAAAGTACATCCTTATTTAAAAGAGGATATGTTTGCGCTTTGTGCTTTAGACTTGGCTTATAATGATTTATATGCTCGCAAAAAAGGCAAAAAACTATACGAACTTTGGAATTTTACTACCAATAAAAATCCATTAACAGATTACACCATCGGTATTGCTTCTATTGAAAAAATGGTTGCCAAAATGAAAGAACTCCCTTGGCCTATCTATAAAATTAAATTAGGCACCCAAGAAGACATCGAAATCGTAACCGAATTACGAAAACACACAGACGCCATCTTCAGAATCGATGCAAACTGCGGTTGGGGCGTTGAAGAAACCATTTCTAATTCCATAGCTTTAAAAAAACTCGGGGTGGAATTCTTAGAACAACCTATGAAAGCCGATAATTGGGAAGCACATAAAGAAGTATACAAACACTCCGCTTTGCCCATCATTGCTGACGAAAGTTGTATTATCGAATCCGATGTAGCCAAATGCCATAACCATTTCCACGGTGTAAATGTCAAATTAGTAAAATGTGGCGGTCTAACTCCTGGCAAACGTATGTTAGAAGAAGCCAAAAAACTGGGACTAAAAACTATGGTAGGTTGTATGACAGAATCTACAGTAGGCATCTCAGCCATTGCACATCTGCTACCACTACTAGATTACGTAGATATGGACGGAGCGCTACTATTGGATAAAGATATTGCCACAGGAGTAACCATTACTTACGGCAAAATTGATTACCCTGATGGAAACGGAACTGGAGTAACACTTTTATAATTCGTATGAAAGTCCATCAATTTCCGGATCGTGTAGTCGAAATCAACCAAGAAAAATTCCTCTATTTTGGAGGAACAGCTTATCTTGGGTTGCCCACTTTACCCGAATTTCAAGAAATTATTTTCAAAAATATCCAGCGTTGGGGTACCGCATACGGAAGTTCAAGAAACGCCAACATACAATTGAGCGCCTACGAAACGGGAGAAACCTTTCTGGCAAATTTTATTCAATCCAAAGCAGCACTTACCGTTTCATCAGGAATGCTAGCTGGCAAGCTAACACTAGATTTTCTAAGCACAAGCACAGATGTTTTTTACCATTTTCCAAATGCTCATCACGCCATTCAAAGAAAAGACAGCATCCCTTTGTTGACAGAAAACGAGTTGAATCCAAGAATTTTAGACAATAAAAAAGAAAAAATCACCATCGTTACAGATGCTGTTCCTTCATTTCAGACACAAGCCATAGACCTAAAAATTCTCGATAGCATTCCCTCTCACAAAGAAATCACTTTAGTAATAGACGAATCACATTCTATCGGAATCCTAGGTAAAAACGGAGCAGGAATTTATTCGAGTATCACAAATCCAAACATCAAACGCAAAATTTTAGTCGCCTCGCTTGGCAAAGCATTAGGACTCACAGGAGGCGTGATAGCGAGCGATTCGAAATTTATTCAAGAAATCAAAAATTATGACACCTTTGTCGCGGCCGCTGGAATGAATCCAGTCTTTGTACAAACCCTTGCCGAAACTGAGTACTTAGTGCAACAGCAACTTCAAAAATTACAGGACAACTTAAACTATCTCGCTCAACATTTACAACCCAATCCCAAAATAAACTTCACCACAAACTATCCTTCCATTTACTTAAATTGGGACAAGAGCTACGAGATATTGTTGCAAAACAAAATCATAATTACCCATTTTGATTATCCCTCAGACCAAAAAACCTTGAACCGAATCGTCATTTCGGCCAATCATCAAAAAGAAGACCTTGACCAACTAGTTCAAGTTTTAAATTCATTTTTATAGATTTTAGGAGCAGGAAAAAAAAGGCTTTTATGCCATCATAGAACCCGTCATCCGCTATATCTTTGCTTTTTTGGCAGCAAAAAAGCAAAGGATGCCGCTACTACCGGGGCTAAAGGGAAACATCTTACCTCTTTGCAAACATCAAATTCAGACTCGAATATAACGTCTCTCTATTTTTAAACTGTACCTTTGTAAAAAATTAAAAGAATATGACCAACAACGATATTTTCAAAAAACTACGCGTAGCCTTAATGTTGCGTGACGACCAAATCGTTGAAATCCTAGAATTAGTAGATTTCAGAATATCAAAATCAGAATTAGGTGCCTTTTTCCGTGACGAAAAACATCCCAATTATATGGAATGTGGCGACCAAGTATTGCGTAATTTCCTTAACGGATTAGTAATTCACTTACGTGGCACCAAAGAAAGCCCAAAAGTACCTACTGAAGTTTTAGCCAAACACAGAGCTGAAATCCCAGCAAAAGACGGAACTGCAAAACGTCCAGAGTTCAAAGCTAAACCAAAAGATGCAGAACAAAGTCGAGGAGATAAAAAGCCAGCAAGCAAAAAACCTTTCAAAAAAAGTAATAAAGCAGCAGCTCCAAAAATTCAAGTGGTAGAAAAAGTAAAATTCAACAACGGAAAGAATAAAAAATCATAATGAAAACGGCGCTAGTTATTGGCAGTACGGGACTTATTGGTTCGCAACTAGTAGATATACTTTTAGAAAGTGAACACTATCAAAAAGTTATCATTTTTGTAAAAAGAGAATCTGGAAAATCACACCCCAAACTAGAGCAACACATCATCAACTTTGATGCTCCCGAAACCTATCAGCATTTGGTGAAAGGCGATGATTTATTTTGCACCATTGGTACCACCATCAAAAAAGCCGGAAGCCAATCTGCTTTTCGAAAAGTAGATTACGAATATCCAATTGCATTTTCAAAAATTGCAAAGACGAATAACATAAAGCAATTCCTGATTGTTTCCTCTTTGGGCGCCAACAAAGACTCGAACAACTTCTATTTAAAAACCAAAGGAGAAATGGAAGCGGAACTAGCCAAAGCTAATTTTGAAACCTCTGTCATTGTTAGACCTTCCTTATTACTAGGACAACGCTCAGAATTCAGATTAAGAGAAAAATTAGGTGCTTTTTTCTCAAAAGGGTTTTCTTTCCTACTCTTAGGGAGCTTAAAAAAATACCGCCCTATAGAAAGCTCTACAGTTGCCAAAGCCATTTATCTTTTGGCACAATCCAACGTAAAAGGCTACACCATTTACGAATCGGATGAACTTCAAAACATAGCAAAATAAACCACAATAAACTGAAATTCAAAAAGATTGAACTCTAAATTTTCACCGAAAATTCACAAATTACTTCAATTATGACTATTTTAAAATTTGCGAATTTGCGGTAATACAATTTTTAGAGCCTAAAGGAAAATGTATTTTCATAGTTTAGAGTCAAATTAAAACCAATAAAAAAGCCTGTTCATAACGAACAGGCTTTTGAATATATAACTAGATTGTAAATTAAGACAAGGCAGCTTTAACTTGGTCGGCAGCTTCTTGAAACTCAACTGCAGAAAGAATTGGCATACCAGAATTATCAATTAAT
Organism: uncultured Flavobacterium sp.; assembly: GCA_963513565.1. Classification (GTDB taxonomy): domain Bacteria; phylum Bacteroidota; class Bacteroidia; order Flavobacteriales; family Flavobacteriaceae; genus Flavobacterium. The sequence goes on from CAUPRE010000001.1 coordinate 475,351, forward strand.
TCTTTTGCAATAGCAGCATTAGTTCCTTGTAAACGTACAATGATTGGCACTTTTATAGCGTCACCCATATTTTTGTAAGCATCAACAACACCTTGAGCCACACGGTCACAACGAACAATTCCACCAAAAATATTGATTAAGATCGCTTTTACATTTGGATCTTTTAAGATAATACGGAAAGCAGTCTCTACACGTTTTGCATCAGCAGTTCCTCCTACGTCTAAGAAGTTAGCAGGCTCAAAACCAGCATACTTAATCAAATCCATAGTTGCCATAGCCAAACCAGCTCCGTTTACCATACATCCAACAGTTCCGTCAAGATCTACATAGTTCAATCCTACTTCTTTTGCTTCAACTTCGATTGGGTTCTCCTCACGAATGTCACGCATATCAGCATATTTAGCTTGTCTGTATAAAGCATTATCATCGATATTTACTTTAGCATCAACAGCCATAATTTTATTATCAGATGTTTTTAACACAGGGTTAATTTCGAACATCGAAGCATCTGAACCAATGTAAGCATTATATAAAGAATCGATGAATTTCACCATTTCTTTGAAAGCATTTCCAGAAAGTCCTAAGTTAAAAGCAATTCTTCTTGCTTGAAAACCTTGCAAACCAACAGCTGGATCTACTTCTTCAGTAAAAATCAAATGAGGAGTGTGCTCAGCTACTTCTTCGATATCCATTCCACCTTCTGTAGAATACATAATCATATTACGCCCAGTAGCTCTGTTCAATAAAACAGAAACATAAAACTCAGAAGTTTCGCTTTCACCTGGATAATATACATCTTCAGCGATTAACACTTTGTGTACTTTTTTACCTTCGGCAGAAGTTTGAGGAGTAATCAATTGCATCCCGATGATTTCGCTAGCAATTCCTTCTACTTTGTCTAAGCCTTTGGCAAGTTTTACACCACCACCTTTTCCACGTCCACCGGCGTGAATTTGAGCTTTAACAACATACCAACTTGTACCTGTTTCGGCAGTTAATTGTTTTGCAGCAGCAACAGCTTCTACAGGGCTATTCGCTACAATTCCGCGTTGAATTCGAACGCCGTAGCTTGCTAAAATTTCTTTTCCTTGATATTCGTGTATGTTCATAGTATATAATATTTGACCGAACTCTGAAAACGTTTCAGAATAAAGTGCGACAAAAATAGAAAATTAAAGTGAAATAGAATTATATTTTTAATTAAAAAAATAGGGCAAACATTTTAAAAAAACGTAACAAAATCTTTCTATTTAAAAAAATATTAAAGGTTAATTAAAAATTTGTGATATTTTTTTTAACTGTTACTCTTTAAAGCAAAAAAGTCTCTTTTTGAAAGTAAATTCTACACTTTTAATTTTAAATATTATGAAAATGTTAACGAGGAGGGTACAAAATTTTGCAATTGTCATTTTTGCAAGCAAAATTTAATTTTATAACAAAAATAACAGCTAAACACCGCATTTAGACAATTTATCTCATGAAATACATAATTTTGTAAAAAAAATAGCAAGCATGAAAATTGAAGAACAAGGCCTTTACTTGCCCGAATTTGAACACGACAATTGTGGCGCAGGTTTCATTTGTAATTTGAACGGAATCAAGTCTAATGACATTATTCACAAGGCATTAGACATTTTAATTAAATTAGAGCATCGTGGCGCTGTTAGCTCTGATGGTAGAACTGGTGATGGAGCAGGAATCCTTTTTGATATTCCCCACACATTTTTTAAGAAAGTATGTGAATTTTCTATTCCTGAGCCTAGAGAATATGCTGTTGGTATGGTATTCATGCCTAAAAGCAGTAATCAAGTTGATTTTTGTAAAACTACTTTTGAAAAAGCAATTTTAGATCAAAAATTAGAAATCCTCGGATGGAGAGATGTTCCTGTCGATGTTAGCAATCTAGGACAAATCGCTGCCGAAAAAGAACCTACGGTAAAACAAGTTTTTGTTGGCAAAAATGGTTTGGACTTAACAGAACAACAATTCAATGCCAAAATGTTTGCTGCTAGAAAGATAGCTGAACATGCGGTTAGAGGTTCAAAAACTTCGGAAAGTCATATGTTTTACTTCTCAAGTTTTTCTACCACAACTATTATATATAAAGGTCTTCTGATGCCAGAAGACATTAGCCGTTATTATACTGACTTATTAGACGACGACTTAGTTACTCGATTGGCATTAGTACATCAACGTTTCTCTACGAATACTTTCCCTTCATGGGATTTAGCACAACCTTTCCGCTATATGTGTCACAATGGTGAAATTAACACATTAAGAGGAAACGTGAGCCGAATGAGAGCTCGTGAAGAACTGATGAAAAGTGATGTTTTTGGCGAAGATTTAAAAAAATTATTCCCAATCATTTTAGAAGGCAAATCAGATTCTGCTTCTATGGATATGGTTGTAGAATTGTTACTAATGACGGGAAGAACTCTTCCTGAAGTTATGATGATGGTAGTTCCAGAAGCATGGGAAAAACATCAAACGATGAGTGCTGAGAAAAAAGCATTCTATGAATACAATTCTTGTATTATGGAACCTTGGGACGGCCCAGCTTCTATTCCTTTTACTGACGGAAATGTTATTGGAGCGTTATTGGATAGAAATGGTCTACGCCCTTCAAGATATACTTTGACTAAGAGCGGTTTTGTTATTATGTCATCAGAAATTGGTGTACTTGATATCAACCCAGAAGATGTCATTCAACACGGCCGATTAGAACCAGGAAAAATGTTCTTGGTTGATATGAACGAAGGAAGAATAATCGAAGATGACGAAGTAAAACATTCCATAGTTACTAAACGTCCTTACCAAAAATGGTTGGATGAAAATCTTTTACAATTAGCTTGTATTCCTTATACTGACAACCCTATTCCAGTTGAGAATCTTGATTTTGAAACCAGACAACGTATGTTTGGCTACACTATCGAGGACTTAAAAACAATAATTAATCCAATGGGCGGTAGCGGAAACGAGGCCATTAGCTCTATGGGTAATGATACTCCATTAGCAGTATTATCAGATCAACCACAATTATTGTATAACTACTTCAAACAATTATTTGCTCAAGTTACCAATCCTCCTTTGGATGGAATTCGTGAAGAAATCATCACAGATATCAGTTTAGCTATTGGTGGAGATTACAATATATTTGACATTGAAGCAAAACAATGCAAAAAACTAAAAATCCAAAACCCAATCATTTCTAATGAAGATTTGGATAAAATAAGAAACATTCAGCACGAAGATTTCAAATCAGTTACTATTTCTACATTGTACAAAATAGAAAAAGGAGCCAATGGTTTAGAGCGTGCCTTAGAAAAATGTGTTCAAGCGACTTTCAAAGCGGTTTCAGAAGGAAGCAATATTGTGATTCTTTCAGATCGCGGCGTAAGTGAAACTTTGGCACCAATTCCTATGCTTTTAGCTTGTTCTTATATTCACCACACTTTAAACCAACTTAAAGTACGCTCTAAGTTTGGAATTGTTATTGAATCTGCCGAACCTCGTGAGCCTCATCATTTTGCTTTATTATTTGGTTATGGAGCAAGTGCAATCAATCCGTATATGGTCAATGAAATTATTCATAACCAAGTTAAAGAAGGTCACATTACTGGAATTACAGCCGAATATGCTATCAAAAATTACAACAAAGCTATCGGAAAAGGAATTCTGAAAATCATGAATAAAATCGGAATCTCAACTTTACATTCCTATAGAGCCGCACAAATTTTTGAGATTTTAGGATTAAATAAAGCATTCACTACAAAATACTTCCCTTACACTCCATCTAGAATTGAAGGTATTGGATTAATGGAAGTAGAAAAAGAAGTGAAAAAGCGTTTCCAAAAAGCATTCCCAAATTCAAAAGTAGCCAACTTGCTACCGCTCGAAATTGGTGGTATTTACAGATGGAGACGAAATGGTGAAAAACACATGTTTAATCCAACAACCATTTCAAAACTACAACAAGCCGTTCGTTTGAATAGCCCTGAAAGTTATGCCGAATATTCTAAAATGGTCAATGAGCAAAGCGCTAATTTGATGACTATTCGTGGATTATTTGAATTCAATAATTTGGATCCAATTTCAATTGACGAAGTAGAGCCTTGGACTGAAATTGTAAAAAAATTCAAAACAGGTGCTATGTCCTATGGTTCTATAAGTCAAGAAGCACACGAAAACTTAGCCATTGCAATGAATAGAATTGGTGGTAAAAGTAATTCTGGAGAAGGTGGTGAAGATTCAAGACGTTTCCAAAAAGAATTGAACGGTGACTCTAGAAATAGTGCCATAAAACAAGTTGCTTCAGGTCGTTTTGGAGTATCCATTAATTATTTGACTAATGCAAAAGAGATTCAAATAAAAATGGCACAAGGAGCTAAACCTGGTGAAGGTGGACAACTACCTGGGGAAAAAGTGGTGCCTTGGATTGCTGCTACCAGAAATTCTACACCTTATGTTGGACTAATTTCTCCACCTCCACACCACGACATCTACTCTATTGAAGATTTATCACAATTAATTTTCGATTTAAAAAATGCCAACCGTGAAGCTAGAGTAAATGTGAAATTAGTATCAGAAGTTGGAGTTGGAACCATCGCTGCAGGTGTTGCTAAGGCAAAAGCTGATGTAATCCTAATATCAGGTTATGATGGAGGAACAGGTGCGGCACCATTAACGTCCTTAACTCATACTGGAATCCCATGGGAATTAGGTTTGGCAGAAGCGCAACAAACTTTAATTCTAAACGATTTAAGAAGCCGTGTGGTGTTAGAATGTGATGGTCAGTTAAAAACAGGTCGTGACGTTGCTATTGCCGCTTTGCTTGGAGCTGAAGAGTTTGGTTTTGCAACTGCACCATTAGTAGCTTCAGGTTGCATCATGATGCGTGCTTGTCACTTAAATACTTGCCCTGTAGGTATTGCCACTCAAGATCCTGAATTGCGCAAAAACTTCAAAGGAACTCCTGAACATGTGATTAATTTCATGTATTTCATCGCAGAAGAATTAAGACAAATCATGGCTCAATTAGGTTTTAGAACGCTGAAAGAAATGGTGGGTCAATCCCAAAAATTGAATGTGAACAAAGCCATCACACATTACAAAGCAATGGGATTAGATTTGTCAACTATTCTTTATAAACCAGAAAAAGCAAAAACAGTTCCTAACCACAATACAATGCCTCAAGATCATGAATTAGAGCATGTATTAGATTTTGATATTATCAAAGCTGCGATTCCTTCTATTTATAGAAAAGAAAGAACGAGAGTAACCTTTGACATTAAAAATACAGATCGTTCAGTTGGAGCAATTTTGAGTAACGAAATTTCAAAAATTTATGGCGCACAAGGACTACCAGAAGACACTATTCTAGTTGATTTTACAGGTTCAGCTGGACAAAGTTTTGGAGCATTTGCTACTAATGGATTATCATTCAAAATCCATGGAAACTGTAATGACTACCTTGGAAAAGGACTTTCGGGAGGAAAACTTATCATTAAAGTACCACCAACAGCCACTTTTAAACCTGAAGAAAATATCATCATAGGTAACGTAGCACTTTATGGAGCCATTACTGGTGAAGCATATATTAATGGTATGGCTGGAGAACGTTTCTGTGTTAGAAACTCAGGAGCAACTGCAGTGGTTGAAGGTATTGGAGACCATGGTTGTGAATACATGACTGGAGGGACAGTAGTTGTACTGGGCAAAACCGGACGAAACTTCGCTGCAGGTATGAGTGGAGGTATCGCTTATGTTTACGATCCAAATAAAAAATTCGACCATACGCTATGCAATATGGAAATGGTAGCTTTTGATCCTTTAGAAGCAGATGATATGGCTAAAATGAAACGTTTAATCAAAAATCACTCCCTATATACTAGCAGCCCACTGGCAAAAAGAATTTTGGCAGATTGGGAAAACCAAGTCCATCATTTTGTAAAAGTGATGCCAACGGATTACAAAAAAGCATTGCAACGTATTGCAGCAGAAAAGGAAGTTGAAGAATTAATAGCTCAATAGTCATGGGAAAAATAGGAGGATTTAAAGAATATAGTAGAGCCGATGAAAGTAACGTTGCTGTTGAAGAACGCGTTACCAATTATAATGAATTTACAATTACATTACCAAAAGAAAAAATAAAAGAACAAGGTTCAAGATGTATGGATTGTGGCATCCCGTTTTGCCATAGCTCATGTCCATTGGGGAATTTAATTCCAGATTTCAATGATATGGTACATCAAGAAGAATGGCAAAGTGCCTTAGAAATATTGCAATCAACGAATAATTTCCCTGAATTTACAGGAAGATTATGCCCTGCACCATGTGAAAAATCATGTGTTCTTGGTATTATTAAAGAACCTGTTGCCATCGAAAATATCGAGAAAAACATTATAGAAAGAGGTTTTGCGGAAGGATGGATTAAACCACAACCGCCTGCAGTTCGAACTGGTAAAAAAGTTGCTGTTGTAGGTTCTGGACCAGCTGGTTTAGCGGCTGCACAACAACTCAATCGTGCTGGACATACTGTAACTGTTTTTGAAAGAGATAATGCTATTGGCGGATTGTTACGCTACGGAATTCCAAATTTCAAATTGGAGAAAGGAATAATAGATCGTCGTGTTGCAATTTTAGAAGCTGAAGGTATCGTTTTTAAAACCAATGTAAATGTTGGTGTAAACTTTTCAGTAGAGGAATTAAATGAATTTGATTCAATTGTTCTTTGTGGTGGAGCCACAGAAAGAAGAGGTTTACCTACCAAAGGAGCCGATAGCAAAGGCGTAGTGCAAGCTATGGATTTTTTAACCCAGCAAACAAAAGTATTGTATGGCGAAGAAATCCAAAATCAAGTTAAAGCTACTGGAAAAGATGTTATTGTTATTGGTGGTGGAGATACAGGATCTGACTGTGTTGGAACTTCAAACAGACAAGGTGCTAAATCTGTTACTAATTTTGAGATTATGCCAAAACCACCCGTTGGCCGTAGTGAAACTACACCATGGCCCTTTTGGCCATTACAATTAAAAACCTCTTCTTCACACGAAGAAGGTTGTAACAGAAACTGGTTAATCAACACTAAAGAATTCATTGCTAATGAAAAAGGAGAACTAACTGCCCTAAAAACTGTAGAAGTTGCATGGAAAATTGTGCCTGGGCAACGTCCTGAACTAATTGAAAAGGAAGGTTCAGAGAAAATATGGCCGTGTGATTTAGCATTATTAGCTCTTGGATTTACAGGACCTGAAAAAACTTTAGCAGAACAACTTGGTCTAGAATTGGATATGAGAAGTAACTTCAAAGCCAATAACTACCAAACTAATGTTCCTCATATTTTTACCGCTGGTGATATGAGAAGAGGGCAATCATTGATTGTTTGGGCAATTTCTGAAGGCCGTGAAGCAGCAAGAGAAGTTGATTTATTCTTAATGGGATACACCAACTTACCAACTAAAGGTAAAGGCGATTTGCCTTCATTATAAGAAACCATTTTTTTTTAAATCCCTTGGCTATAACTTTTTTAAGTCAAGGGATTTTTTATTGTTATAAAACTTATATTTAGAAAACAAAATGTTTAAATTATAACTTTTTGTTATATTTTGTTATATTTTGTTTTTTATTTGGTCCAAGATAGAAACTGTAATAAATTTGTAAAAAATTAAATCACAATGCAAGGAAAAGACTTACTTCAATTAGCAGAGCAATTTGGCACGCCACTATATGTGTATGATGCCGAAAAAATTCAATCTCAATTCAATAGATTAACCAAAGCTTTTTCTAAGGTTGAAAAACTTCGCATTAATTATGCTATGAAGGCATTGTCAAATGTATCTATACTTCAGCTATTGAGAGATATGGGTTCAGGTTTAGACACCGTTTCTATTCAAGAAGTACTTCTTGGATTACATGCTGGATATGCTCCAGAAAAAATATTTTATACTCCAAATGGTGTCTCTTTAGAAGAAATCGAAGAAGTAAACGCTTTAGGAGTACAAATCAATATCGATAACCTATCTATACTAGAACAATTTGGCACCAAACATCCAAATGTTCCCGTTTGTATACGAATCAATCCGCACGTAATGGCTGGTGGTAATACTAACATATCTGTAGGACACATTGATAGTAAGTTCGGAATTTCTATTCATCAATTACCCCATATTGTTCGTATTGTAGAAAATACAAAAATGAACATAGTGGGTATCCACATGCACACAGGATCTGACATTTTAGACATAGAAGTGTTTTTATATGCTGCTGAAATTCTTTTTGATGCGGCAAGAAACTTTAAAAACTTAGAATTCCTAGATTTTGGAAGTGGATTTAAAGTTCCTTACAAAAAAGATGACATCGAAACAGATATCGAAGAATTAGGCAAAAAGTTATCTAAAAGATTCAATGCTTTCTGTACTGAATACGGCAAAGATTTGACCCTTATTTTCGAACCTGGAAAATTCTTAGTCAGTGAAGCAGGATACTTTTTAACTAAAGTAAATGTGGTAAAACAAACTACATCTACTGTTTTTGCTGGAATTGATAGCGGTTTTAACCATTTAATTCGACCGATGCTTTATGGTTCTCAACATCATATCGAAAATATTTCTAATCCAAAAGGAAAAGAACGTTTCTATTCTGTAGTAGGTTACATCTGTGAAACCGATACTTTTGCAAATAATAGAAGAATAGCAGAAATAAAAGAGGGAGATATCCTATCTTTCCACAACGCCGGTGCTTATTGCTTCTCTATGTCGTCTAATTATAACTCTAGATATAAACCCGCTGAAGTACTATGGTATAATGGTAAAGGGCATTTGATTCGAGCTCATGAAAAATTTGAAGATTTGCTTCAAAATCAAATTCCACTTCAAATAGAAGCAACCGTTTAATAATAAAATCCCATTTGAAAAAATGGGATTTTTTCATTTATGTTTTATATATTTAAAAAAATCTTAACCTCAATCAAAAGTAAGCTTTCTTATATTTGATTTATTCTAAAAAACAATATATGAACAGACGGAATTTCTTCAAAAATGGTTCCCTTTTCGCTCTTGGAACAACTTTACTAAATCCTTTCGAAAGTCCTGCAAACGAATTAGATTTATCCAATTTTCACAAAAATAAAAAAGCAAAAAACATTATAGTTATCGTAAGTGATGGGATGAGCATTGGCACACTTAACATGGCTGATCTTTATTTAACCAGAAAAACTGGTAAAGGCAGCAACTGGATGCAATTGTATAAAGACAAAAAAGTTAGTCGTGCATTAATGGATATGGCCTCTGCTTCCTCAATCGTTACAGACTCTGCAGCTGCAAGTTCATCGTGGGGTTGTGGCTTTCGTGTTAAAAATGGTTCCTTAAACATAGGTAAAAATGGTGAAGAGTATTTACCAATTTGGCAAAAGTTTCAAAAAGCAGGAAAAATGGCAGGTTGTGTAACAACCGTTCCAATTACTCATGCAACACCAGCTGGATTTTGTATTTCCTCTAAAAGCAGAAATAGTCAAGAAGGAATTGCAGAACTTTATTTGGACTTAAAATTTGATGTCATGTTGGGTGGTGGCGACAACTACTTTTCTGCTGATATTCGAAAAGACAAAAGAGATCTCTATAAAGATTTTAAAGATAAAGGTTTTACTGTAGTCAAAAACAAAACTGAAATGTGGTCTAGCGACAATAGCAAACCAATATTAGGCGTTTTTGACAAAGAAGGACTTCCTTATTCAAAAGACAGAGAAAGCAGCAAAGAACTAACCAATAGCATCCCTACTCTTGCAGAAATGACACAAAGAGCTATTGATAAAATGAAAAATCATCCAAAAGGATTCGTTTTACAAGTAGAAGCAGGAAAGGTAGACTGGGCAGCTCATGGAAATGATGTAGCTGGGTTAATTTATGATCAAGTCGCACATGATGAAGCTATAAAAGTAGCTATAGATTTTGCCGAAAAAGATCAAAATACTCTAGTAATAATAACTTCTGATCATGGGAATGCTAATCCTGGTATAGTATATGGAAAAGATGCCAATGATAACTTTGATAGTATTCAAAAATATACCCAAACCAATGATTGGATTTTAAATGGTATCGGAAAAGAAACTAGTGTATCGCAAGTAATAGAAAGAATTGAATATGCCAATAAGATAATTTTAAAGGAAGAGGAAGCTAAGGAAATTTTAAGCTACTATACTAATATCAAACTTGAAGATGGACTTTACAATCCAAGACATTTACCTCTTAAAGCACTGGGAGATATTCAAAAAAAGCGCAACTCCGTAGGTTGGATCAGTACAGACCATTCGGCGGATTATACTGAGCTAGCAATGTTTGGACCAGGAAGTCAACTTTTATCTCCATTTGTAAAAAATACTGACCTACATTATTTGATGCTTCAAGCTGCAGAAATAGAAAATAAATTTTAATCAAAAAGACTCCTGAAATTCAGGAGTCTTTTTTTAACTTTATAGACCAAATCATTTATTTAGAAATTAAAAGTTCTTCTAAAACTTCAGCTTCAGTACCATTTGGAAATGTAATTTTAAGCATTTTAGACAAAGTTGGTGCTATTGATGTTATGTAAACTTTTTTATGAGATTCACCTTTAGGAACATGCCAGCCATAAAACAATAATGGTACATTAGTATCATAACTATTTGGAGTACCATGTGTAGTACCTGTTTCATTATATTCCAAAAAACCCGTTTTTTGAACCAATACTAAATCACCATTCTGTTTGGGGTCAAATCCTTTAAAAATAAAATTTAAATAATAATCACCTCCTGATGATGCCAAAATTTCTTCATCAGTATACACCCTTTTAATGTGAGGCAAATCCAAAATAAAAACCTTAAAAACTTGTTTAACAGTATTTAATTCTAATCCTTTGGTTTTAATTAAATCTCTATTTAAATAAATATTATAATTAGAATAATTTGATATTAAGTTAACCCCATAAGTCGCTATTGAAAACTTCTCAAGAGATTTGAAAGTCTCTTTTGAAGGAACATTTGTTACATTATACTTACGATCTTTTAAATAAATTGGATTCTCTGCAGCAGCATGATCTGCAGTCAAAAAAAGCAAATAATTGTCCTTACCAACATTTTTATCAAGGTAGTCTAACATTCTAGCTAAAGTTAAATCCAAACGCAAATAAGTATCTTGAATTTCCATCGATCTTGGGCCAAAAGTATGTCCTACATAGTCCGTTGAAGAAAAACTAACAGTTAAAAAGTCGGTGTCATTATCTTTTCCTAAATTTTCACTTTCAATAGCCTGCAAAGCGATATCTGCTAACAAATCATTACCAAAAGGTGTTGTTCTTAGAATATCTGCACCAGCTTGTTTATATAATTTATTTAAATCATACGGAAAAACAGGAGCTTTAGATTTATCTATTCTTCCTTCGTATGGATTATCATCAGAAAGACTTTCGTTATAATCCGCTGATGGCTTTAACAAACTCCATCCCTTCTGAATGTAGTTCATATAACGTTTTTCATTATTGAACTTGGTAACCCAATCAGGCATCTTATCCCCATAAAAAGAACTAGAAATAAAATCACCAGATTTACTAAACCAAAATGCCCAATTTGCAAAATGCCCTACTGGTAAAATAGCTCCCCTATCTTTAATACTCAAACCTATAACTTTTCCTCTAAAATTAGTTGCCATTCGCAACTCATCAGTAACAGTAGTTGAAAATAGATTTTTTGGGGACATCATTCCTTCTTTTTCAGTTCCAGCTACTAATGTAATTACAGAATCGTCATCTGTACAATACCTGTTTTTACCAGTTTCACGAATATACCAATCATTACCAATTATACCGTGAGTTGCAGGAGTAGTTCCTGTATAAATTGAAGCATGTCCTGGAGCAGTATAAGTAGGTACATAGTTATAATTCATATTATTAAATGTATAACCATTATTCATTAAACGCTTAAATCCGCTTTGTGAATAATCATCATAAAACCTATCTAAATATTCAGCTTTCATTTGATCTACAACTATTCCAATAACAAGTTTAGGACGTTGCTGACCAATCGAAAAACTGGAAACAAGCAAGAATACTAATACAAAAACTTTTTTCATAAATAAATATTTTACACAAATTTAAATTATATAATCAAGAAAACAGGAAAAAACGAAGATTTTAGTATACCCTTCCTAATGTTAGAAAAAAAAGGGCATAAAAAAACCCTTCATTTTAGATGAAGGGTTTTTAATAAAGAAAGGCGGCGACATACTCTCCCACAAATTGCAGTACCATCTGCGCAGGCGGGCTTAACTTCTCTGTTCGGAATGGGAAGAGGTGAGCCCCGCCGCAATAACCACCTTAAGATTTTAAGGC
>CAUPRE010000002.1:0-266385 GCA_963513565.1 uncultured Flavobacterium sp.
ACATAAAAACAGAAAAACTATGGAAGAACTATTATCGAAAAAACACTATCATTGTAAACTAATTCTAGGATTAAAAAAAAAATGTAAACCTATTCTAGGTATTAATTAAAAACTGTAAACTTTTTTTAGGACGATACAAACAGTTAACCAAATTTTACAAACTCAACAACACCGAAACGGCATTACCTCCAAAACCAACAGCGTTAACGAGCACCTTACGAATAGTTCTTGAATCGGAATTTTGATTAAAAAAAGGAGTGGAAATAAACTGCTTGTGTTGCAGCATCAAAATGGCCATTTCGACACTTAAGATTCCTGAGGCTCCAAAGGTGTGGCCAATTTTCCATTTATTGGTAGTGAGTAATGGCAACTGCTTTCCGAAAAGTTTTTCAATGGCACGGTATTCTGTCAAATCACCTTTGATGGTACCTGGCGCGTGCATCACAATAGCATCTACTTCGGATAAAGGCGTGTTTTGCAAAGCCATTGTCATAGATTTTTGAAAACAAATGGCTTCTGCCGAAATTGAAATGTTATGCTCCAAAATTTCTGTAGCGTAACCAATGCCTTCTATAAAAGCCAAGGCATTTGCTTTCTTTCCTAATTCTAAACAACATACTGCCGCACCTTCACCTAAAACCATTGTATTTTGCTTTTTATCCAAATCCAAAGCACGGTTGGGGTACTCCTCTTTATTTTGAGTATAAATCTTCAAAGCGCGCATTTGGCCTATCGTAAAATCAGTCAAGGGTGCTTCGCTACCACCTACCAAAAACTGATTTACCATTCCCGCTCGCAACCAAGCGACTCCGTTGAGCAAAGCATGCAAAGCAGTAGAACAAGTAATGGAATGCGAAATTTCAGGACCCGTACTTTGCAAATCATGTGCCACCCAAGACGAAATATTCCCCAAAGTAGTCGTGGGAGAAGCTAAAGTTTGGGCTTTTCCCGTGGTTAAATATTCTTGAAAATGTTTTTCGAACAAATCGGTGGCACCTCTCGAAGAACCTATGTTGATACCAAAACTGCCTCCTTTTTGCCAACCTGCCTGCGCCAACGCTTTTCTTGCCGCGACCATAGCATACAACACCGACTTGTCTAATGACTTGTACTTAATATCCGTTTGCTGTAATGCCAAAACTTCTTGTTGTGAAGCGGCATCCAAAGCAGCTACCCAAGTCTTTTGATGGTCTAAAAACTGCTCAGAAAAACAAGTTGTAGGACGTTGATAGTTTTCCCAAATGGTCTTCGGGTCATTGCCCAAAGGGGAAATGGAGGACAAGGCGGTTATAGAGATAATTTGTGACAAAATAGACGATTGTAATTTAAGCGCAAAGGTCGCAAAGAATTACAGAAAGTCCACAAAATAATTAAAAATCTATACAAATTGATTTTAGCTATGCGCATAAATGGAACACGGATGACGCAGATAAAAACGGATTAATGCGGATTTTTTTCTTTGTTTTTGAAACAAACATAGATTTACCTCAAAACCCAAAACTTTGCGAACCTTGCGTAATCCTTTGCGAGCCTTGCGGTTAAAATCAACAATAGAATGGAACACGGATGACGCAGATTTAATTATACCAAAATAAAAATCTGTGAAAATCTGTGGAATCTGTGTCTTTTTCACCACGAAGGATCAAAAGTTTTTAATTCGTGTTTAAAAAAACTACACTATTTCCAAAGCACTTTCGACTACTTCATACACTTTTTGCAACTGTGCATCGGTAATAACATAAGGTGGTAAAATGTAAACTATATTCCCAACTGGACGAAGAATTACTCCATTTTCAATAAAAAAATCGTAAAGCCTATTGCGCAATGAACCATAATAACTCGCTGCGCCATCGGTTTTGATTTCCAAAGCGAAAATCACCCCAAAAACTCTAGTAGTGCTTACTTTCGGATGGGTACCAATATGCTTTTGAAAGTCCAAATGTCGTTGATGAATGCGTTGAATGTTGGACTGCATCGTTTCGGTTTGCAACAATTCGATACTGGCTAGAGCAGCTGCACAACCCGTTGGATTTGCCGTAAACGTATGCCCATGAAACAAGGCTTTATTGATATCATCATCATAGAATGCATCGAAAATGTCCGTGGTAAAAGTCGTAATCGCCATAGGAATAGTTCCACCAGTCAAGGCTTTAGACAAACACATCATATCGGGCAAGGTTTTCAAATAATCGCAGGCAAAGTTTTTTCCGGTTTTCCCAAAACCAGTCATCACTTCATCGGCAATGGTCAATACTTGGTTTTGTTTGCAAATTTGAAGCAAGTTATCCAAGGCTTCGGGTGCATACATAACCATTCCAGCGGCACCTTGTACCAAAGGTTCAAAAATAAAAGCTGCGCAATTTTTATCGGCAATTGCTTTTTGAAGGGCTGCTATACTCTCCGCTTCTTTACCTTGTACCGGAACTGGAATCCTTACGACATCAATCATCATTCCTTGAAAAGCTTCGGTAAAGAAAGAAATCCCACTCGCCGCCATAGCGGCAAAGGTGTCGCCATGAAAAGCATCTTCAAAAGCAATAATAGTTGTTTTTGAAATCCCTTGGTTGAAGTTATACTGCAAAGCGACTTTTATGGCAATTTCAACTGCGGTAGAACCATTATCCGAAAAAAAGAGTTTTTGCTGATTGCTAGGTAAAATTTCGACTAATTTCTCGGATAATTGAACAGCAGGTTCGTGTGTAAATCCGCCAAAAAGCACGTGCTCTAAGGTTGTAAGTTGTTTATAAATCGCATCCGCAATAAAGCGATTCGAGTGACCATAAGGATTGACCCACCAAGAAGCAATGGCATCAATATATTCTTTTCCACTTTCGTCCCACAATAGAGCAGCTTCGCCACGGACAATTCCGACCGGTAAAGCCGCTGTTTTATGTTGAGTGTACGGATGCCAAAGATGTTTTTGGTCTCTTTCTGTAAGCTTGATTGTTTCGGTAGAAGGAATATTTGTTGTATTCATAATTATAAACTCAATAATTGCTCACGAAATAAATCGGCATATTCTGCAATGACATTCGTATCAAAATAGGGTTCTTGGTCGATTCTACCAATGCATTTTACTCCTGTTTTGCTTAAAATAATCGATTCGGTTGCTTGATTTTCATCTCCAGAAAAAACGATTCCAGCCACCGCAATGTTTCGGTTTTGTAAAGCCTCAATAGTCAACAGTGTATGATTGATACTCCCCAAATAATGACGGGAAACTACAATCACTTTGTAATCGGGTTGAATCAAATCGGCAATAGTATCCGTTGCATTTAGAGGAACTAAAATTCCGCCAGCGCCTTCAATCACCAAATGATTTTCGGTTACCGGTTCTTTAATCTGAGTGATATCAATGGTGATTCCATCTATTTCTGCAGCATAATGCGGGCTTGCAGGCGTATGCAAAGCATAACTATTTGGATGAAAAACAGTCTTTTGATTGGAAACGTAGGCCTTTACTTTATGACTATCGGAATTATCTAAATCTCCTGCTTGAATGGGTTTCCAATAATCGGCTTCTAAAGCTTGAGTAATGATGGCGGCTGCAACGGTTTTACCTACATCGGTACCTATTCCTGTAATAAATAATTTCATATGTGTAAATTTTTATTTTTAAGCGGTCACATATGTTATCGCCTTTTTACTCATGGGTGTTTGCTTGCGCAAACTTCTAGTTATTGGCGATTTCATATTCTAAATTGCCACGGATAAAACGGATGGAACGGATTATCGCTGATTTTTTAAATTAACTTTTCTATCGTTTGTATATATAACACGTTTAAATTCTGGTTCTTCGCCGAAGTTCAGCAACAATCCAACTTCTATTTCAGTTGCTTTTAAATAGTTCATTATTTGAGCCAAATGAACATCCATCAACATTTCAATTGCCTTTAATTCTACTATCACTTTATCTTCAACTAACAAATCTGAAAAATACTCTCCAACAAGTTGCTTTTTGAAATATACTTTAATTTGTTTTTGAGCTTCTACTTTAAAGCCTTTTTCTTTTAATTCAAAATACATAGCATTTTGATATACTTTTTCAAGGAATCCAGAGCCAAGTTCATTATAGACTTCATAATAAACTTTTAAAATTGCTTCGGTAATACCTCTGTGTAATAATCCCGCCATAAACTTAATTTACATTTGAAATTAATCGAATCGGTGACAAAAATAAACCACAAAACTTTATGTTTTTTATTTTTTTAGAACCATTGGCCATTATCTTTTCGATTTATGGTAAACTTCCTGAAATTCAACCACAAAATATAGAAGTAATTTTCAGTGCTAATCAGTAAAATCCGTTGAATCCGTGGCAAAAAACTGTATTTAAAGTTTGCAAAGAAATCACAAAATCTACTATGATTGCAACACAAAAAAAGCAACCCGAAAGTTGCTTTACTATTTATTCTTCTTTTAACTCGTCTAAAACGGTTCGGATTTCTTTGGCGTATTTGCCGTAAAAATAGTGTACCCACCATTCTAAAGCTACGCCCATAAACAACATACTAAACAAAACCGAAACAAACAGCGCTATACTATTGGTAGTATCGGTAAATAATGTCGCGCCATTAGGCAATGTAAAATATAAAACCCCAACCAAAAACAAAATCATAAAGGGCGTCAAGGCAAAACCAAAGGTCTTGTAAAGTTCCATATTCAAGCGAATATCAAAATAGGTTTCGTATAAATTGTCTTTGGTATTCAAAGCTGTTTTGTTTAATCGTTTATAAAAAATAAACAACTTAATTAGATAATAAGCACTAACCGCCACAAACAAACTAAACAACAAATAAAAGGGTGTGATGGCTTGCTCAGGAAATCCATTTAAATAAGGCGCAAATCCTATAAAAACAATTGATACAATTTGATAAACAAATTCATTTTTCAAATTTTTCTTAATCTTGTCTAGTGGCGTATTGGCTTGTTGTACTTTTTCCAATTGAGTGGGAACAACCACATTTTTTGTGTTTTCGTTGTTCCAAGCTGATTGTATATCGTTAAAATCCATATCCTTGATTTTTTATAATTTCTTTTAATTTTTCTTTGGCTCTATTTAATTTGACTCTAGCATTTCCTTCTGAAATCCCTAGGTTTTCTCCAATTTCTTTATGAGAAAATCCCTCGAGTTGGTAAAAAATAATCGCTTTGTCTATCTTATCCAATTTTTGAACGGCCCTATAAAAGTGTTCCAGTTGCCGCTCTTTGATATCGGCATCCCCTTCTTCGTCAGGAATATTAGTAGATGACAATTCGTATTTGTCTACTTTCTTTTTCTCTTTTTTCAGAAAAACAATGGCAGTATTGATGGCTACACGATACATCCAAGTAGAAAACTGACTTTCTCCTTTAAAACTATCGTTCGCTTTCCATAATTGGCATATGATTTCTTGAAACAAATCTTCTTGGTCGTCTCGGTTGTCCATATACATTTTGGAAACCTTGTACAAGATGCCTTTATGCTGCTCGATTCGGGATAAAAATTCTTGCTCTTTTGTCTTCAAAGTCAAATTAGTTGGTTATGGGTTGTACCTTATATCCTGCTTTTTGTAATAATTGAATCACTCCTTTTTCTCCAGCCAAATGAGCAGCTCCTACCGCAAAAAATACACTTTCATTTTTCATCATAGCTGGCATATCTTTAACCCAATTACTATTGCGGTTGTCTAACATTACAGGTTTACTTTTCTCATCCATAAATTTAGGGTCATTAACCATTTCATAAATGGCCTTTAAATCTTCACTTTTATAGGTTTGAGTTAATAAATCGAAATATTTTTTATCATAATTACCCAACTGCTCAACCATTTCATGAGGAGGATAAGTTGTATCTAATGCTGCAATTTGAACCGCTAGCTTCTCCAAACCCAAAATCTCCATCTTACGTATTTGAGCCATTTGCAAAAACTCTAATTCATATACTTTAGGAGGACAATTTAAAGATTTTATCATTATTAAACTCATTAAAGAACTCAAACTAGTAGTCTCAAATTGACTAGCGCCTACTCCCACTTTTTCTTTCAAAAGAACATCTAATTTTTTATAATCGTCAGGAGTCAAAAGAGTGCTCAAAGCTACTTTACTAACACTCATTTCTTGCATCGCTTTTACTTCTGATGGGTCGTCAAAATCTAACTCTAAGGCTAATTTAGTTGATTTATCAAATGCTTTTTTTACTTTCTCTTTGATGACAAAATCACTTTCGCACATCATGTGTAAGGTTCCATATACATAAGAAGGACGTGCTAATCCGTTTCCTGAAATTTCCCATAATAAAGAATTTTCGTTTGCTTTTTTGGTTTGCGCTTGTGTAGAAAAACTAAAGCTTGTTACCGCTACTAAACCTAAAATAAGTGTTTTAATTGTTTTCATGATTTTTGATTTTTTGATTGATGATTGATTATTGATTAATGATGATTTGATTGATTGATTGATTTGATTGACGATTGTGTTTTAAACTTCTATTTTTTCTTTGTTGAGGAATTACTGGCTAACAAACAGCATGCAGTGATTAGTAATAAACCGTTTTCTGGTTTCTCAAATACAAACTCTTTTACTAGACTATAACCTAAGCTAATTCCAGCTAAAAAAAGTAATACATAAAAGATTTGGTTTTGGGATTGTGTTTTTACATTTTTCATGGGTTTTGATTTTTTGGGTTAATGATTGATGATTAAAACGATAGCTAAATTATTTGATTACGACTCGTAAGTAATCAACAACTAAAAACGTTACAAACTTTTTTTGTTTTTTTCAAAAAACCCAGAAAACACAAGACTTATGAAGTGTAATTTTTTTAGAGAAGCAAAGACAAACAATGTAAAACCTCCGAAATTTGAGCTTCGGTATTGTAGCTATGTAAACAAAAACGCAAGCGCTCTTGTCCGGCGGGAACCGTGGGAGAAAGTATGGGTTTTACATCAAATCCTTTGTCTTGAAGTTGTTTTGCAATGGCTTTTACATTAGCATTCCCAGGAATTATAGCCGATTGAATAGCCGATTTACTTCTAACGAAAAGCGGTTTCAAACTGAAGCGGCTTTTTTCTTGATTAAAAAAATTAATTCGCTCTTTCAATTCACCAATTGCTGATGCTTTAGCATTCAACGCCTGATAAGCAATACCAATTGTTGCAACGGAATGTGGAGAAAGTCCTGTAGTGTATATAAAACTTCGGGCAAAATTGACCAAATAACTGCTTAAAGCTTCTGAGCCAAGAACAACAGCACCATGACAACCTAAGCCTTTTCCAAAAGTAACAATACGTGCAAAAAAATGCTCTTGTAAACCCAAAAATTGCACCAATCCTTCTCCTTTTTCACCAAAAACCCCCAAAGCGTGCGCTTCATCAATAACTAAATAGCAATTATGTTTTGTGGTTACTCGAACCAGTTCTTCTAAATTTGGACAGTCTCCATCCATAGAAAAAACGGATTCGGTAACAATGTAAATTTCGTTGTGCAAATTACCTCGACTGCGCTCGGTATGACAACGTTCAATCAACAACTCCAAATCCTCAAAATCATTATGTTTGAATTTATATCCTTTGGCATGAGATAATTGAATTCCATCTCTTATTGATGCATGACACAATTCATCAAACAAAATAAAATCTCCTTTTTGGGGTACCGCACTAAAAAAACCAACATTGGCATCATAACCCGAATTAAAAAGCAAAGCCGATGGCGATTCATGAAAATCAGCTATAAAAGCTTCTGTCAAAGGATACAATGGATGATTCCCGGAGAGTAGTCTTGAACCCGTTGCGCCATTTTCTAAAATACCCTGTTCCAACAAATACTCATGAGTAATCTTAAATAATGTCTCATTCTTAGAAAATCCCAGATAATCATTAGAAGCAAAATCGATCAATTGATTCGCAAATGGCAATTGTCTAAGCGAATTATTTTCCGCTCTAATAGCTAACTTTTGTGCAAGAGATTGTGGTAGTGCTTTCATAGGAAACAAAAATAAGCACTTTTTCGGATTGAAATTTAAAACACATATTAATGAAATGACAACTATTTACATAAAAAATTAGAAAAATGATTATTATTTGTCAATAAAATTTTATCATGTGCTTTTTATATGTTAAAATATTCTTAAAAAAGATATAATATTTGTTAATACATCATTTAGTTTTTTACTTTCGGAGCATGATGAAACGAATGGCTTCTTTATTTTTATTAGCAACCCTGTTCTATAATGTACTGGGGTATTATTTGTTACATCATCAACAAGAAGAGCAAAAATGGGTTGCCACTATGGAAGACCGAGAGCCTTCCGAATACAAGGTAATAAAAATGAATGCTTCTGTTTATTCATTTGCACAAGATACCGATTTTGAATATGTAAATCAAAATGTAGAAATCAACAATAAATTTTATCATATCTTCAAAAAACGCATTCAAAACAATATTCTGTATTTATATTATTTACCCAATTCACATCAAGATAAAATAAGTAAAAACTTAAACAATATTGTTGACCAACAGTTATTTGATCATTCGCCTACAAAAGAATCACCCACAAAAAAACTGTTAAAAACATTTATCTCTGATTATGTAGTTACAAAACCCATAATTATAAATGTGCCTATGTATCATTTTTCTGAAACTGATACGCATCAGCAAACACAAAATGCTAGACCTCTTTGTGGCTATTTCAACACACCTTTTTCTCCTCCAGATTTAGTTTAATTCTGTTTTCATTTTTAATTGATTCAAAACCAATGAAGCTTCACTATAAAAGTAAACTTCATGGACATCAAGCTATTCTAAATTAGCCTTTTGACATCAAAAGAATGAAAACTACACAGCTCAAGGCTATTTAAGAATTAAACTAATCCAACCTCTTTTCGTAAGAATAAGAGTGCAGACAACAACTTATTATGAAAATTATTCTCCAAAAAAGAATGATGACATAAAAGCATTGTGTTGCCTGTAAAAACAACTACTATGCCTATACTTTTTCGTAAAATTAATGTGTACTTACCATTAATTACCATACTGATGATTTCTAAAATTGCCGCACAAGGCTGTGTAGCAGTAAGACAAATGGGAGGACAAAATATGAATGCTACCAATTCATATAACCTTGAAGAAGGAGAATTTCAAGTAGGCACGAACTATAGATATTTTCATTCTTGGCGCCATTTTGTTGGAAAGGAAGAACAACTAGAGAGACAAACTACCGGTGGCGGACACGATGCAAACGGTAAAGAACTAGGAAATGCTGTAAACATTTATTCTCACGCCATAGATTTGAATTTTTCTTACGGGCTAACCAATAGAATCCAATTAAACGCAACAATTCCATACGTAAATAACGAACGATCACAAGTTTTGAGACAAACCACTCCAACAAAAGACACCTTAAGATATAGTGTTTTTGCTAATGGCTTAGCCGATGTCCGTTTAAGTGCCAACTTTTGGGCATTCGACCCTACCAAAGGAACCAAAGGAAATGTAATGATTGGCTTAGGGATAAAACTAAACAACGGCAGTCACGACCGCAGAGACGATGCCCCTCAAGCCAACGGCACAACCCAAAACGTAGTGATGGACCAAGCCATTCAACCAGGTGATGGTGGTGTAGGTTATACTGTTGAAATACAAGCATTCCGAAAACTATCTGGAAGACTTTATGGCTTTTTGAATGGCTATTACTTATTCAATCCTCAAGAATCAAATGGCACGTTCAAATCTGCACCAAAAGCAGGACTCGAAGGCTACGAAATTTACGCCTCACCCGATCAATATTTTGGTCGTTTAGGAGTACTAGCTGCGGTAGATAAAAAAGAAAATGTAACGGTTTCACTAGCAGGAAGATTCGAAGGAATCCCAGCCTATGATGCTTTCGGTGGACAAGTAGCCTACCGAAGACCAGGTTATGTTATTGCAATAGAATATGGCATTTCCTATCGTCTAGGAAAACATGGCTTTAGTTTATTTATCCCTTATAACATAGTTAAAAATCGCATTCAAAGTGCCGCAGACATCGCTAGCCAAAATTTACAAAATTCAGTAATCACGGATCCTAATAAGTATGTTCACGTACAAGGAGACGCAGCATTTGCTGATTATTCCATTAACATTGGCTATTCGTATCGTTTTAGTTTAAATAAAAAATTTAGTATAACTCCCGCTCATTAATTGTTAAAATAGTAGTAACCCTTTTTATTATTTATATGAAAAAAATAGTTCTAAGTTGTCTTTTATTGACATTCTTTTATACAAAAGCTCAAACCGAAATTGACGGGATAATGATGAGTAAAAATAACTTTTGCACAGGAGCTGTTTACCAATACAGTAGTTGGAATAACTATTGGGAAGGCGATTTCAAAAGAACCAACCTTAATCTTGGTACAATAAGCACAAAATCATTAGCAGTAATGGGTAATTACGGAATTTCAGATAAATTGAATGTGCTTTTTAATTTACCTTACGTAAAAACTAATGCTTCTGCTGGCACCATGAAAGGTCAAGAAGGCGTTCAAGATCTATCCTTAACTTTAAAATACATGCCAATTGAAAAATCAATTGGAAGAAACACCTATTCCCTTTATTTCATTGGAAGTTATACTACTCCACTATCCAATTATGCCGTGGATTATTTACCCTTAAGTTTGGGTCTTGGAAGCAATACAGGAACTTTACGAATCATGGGAGATTTTCAAAGAGGTAATTTTTTTAGTACTTTTTCAGGAGCTTATGTAAAAAGAGCAAACGTTACAATTGAAAGAAATTCCTATTTAACGAATGACGAAATCATCTATACCAATGAAGTGAATATGCCAGATGCTATTTCGGTTAATTTTAGAACAGGCTATCGCTCTAATCGATTAATTGCAGAATTTATAATTGATAATTGGGTTACTCAAAAAGGAGGTTTTGACATTACCAAAAACAATATGCCTTTCCCAAGCAACACCATGAATGCCATACGATATGGCATAAACACAAAATACACACTCAAAAACATACCCGAGTTATCCTTTATAGGAGGTTATAATTATGTAGCTGAAGGTAAAAATGTTGGACAATCCAAAACCGTTTACGGAGGCTTATTTTATATTATCAATTTTGAAAAAAAATCTACCGAAAATGAAAACTAAACTATACCAATCACTTTTAAATAGCCTTATCATTGCACTGTCGTTATTTGTTTTTTCTTGTAGTGAAGAGGTTACAGAACGCAATGATAATTTTCAGGCTTTAAACCCAACCAATATCGATGCTAACGGCGGAACTTGGAAACCAATTTTACTAACAGCGCCTGATGAATTTCCAATTGATGTTCCAGTAGCAACAAATACAGCAGCTTATACGCGAGAAATTAACGAAATCAAAAGCTACCAAGCAGCTATAACCGAAGAAGAAAAAAAGATCATTGCCTATTGGCGAGTGGGCGGTGTTTTACGTTGGAATGAAATTATGCGCACCTTGGTTGCTAGACACAACCGTCCCCCTTATCAAAACGAAGACGGAACTTATCCTGCACCTTCTGCCGCCAATCCATTTGGGTATCCGCAATTTCCCTTTTCAAATCCACCTTATGCAGCAAGAGCCTATGCGTATGTAAGTGCCGCACAATATGACGCATTAATTTCAGCTTGGCATTACAAAAAATTATACAATAGAGCAGCTCCCTACACTGTAGATGCAACATTACAAGTATTAGTTCCTAAAAGTACTTTATCCGCCTACCCTTCTGAAGACGGCGTACTGTCTGGAGTAACCGTAGAATTACTAAAATTGCTATTCCCAACAGAGATCGCTTACATACAAGAAAAAGCCGATGAAGAAAAACTATACCGAATCATTAGTGGTGCCAACGTTCGAAGTGATGTGGAAGCTGGAATTGCACTAGGAAGAAAAATTGCTGCTAAATTCATAACAAGAGCCGCTGGCGATGGAGCAGGTGCAGCAATAGGAACACCAGCAATATGGGCTCAATTAGAATCCAATACAATTGCGAAAGGAGAAACGCCTTGGATATCTCTTGATGCACCAAAACGTCCACCGATGCTACCATTATTTGGAAATGTAAAATCATTTTTAATGACACCTGCAGATATTGTAGCAAGTCGACCTGTACCACCACCTTCAACAAAATCGGAGGCTTTTGCAAAAGAACTAGCCGAGATAAAAAAATTCAGCACAAACAGTACCAAAGAACAACAAAGAATTGTTACTTTCTGGGCAGATGGCGTTGGCACCTACACTCCTCCTGGACATTGGAATGCCATTGCAACTGAACATTTTGTACAACAGAACTACAGTGAAATCCGGTGGGCAAGAAATATGGCATTACTTAATCTTGCTATGATGGATGCGGCCATTAGTTGTTGGGATGCCAAGTACTTCTATTTTAACCCAAGACCTTCACAAATGGACCCATCGATAAAAACTACAACAGGAATACCTAATTTCCCTGCTTACGTTTCTGGCCACTCTACCTTTAGCGCAGCTGCAGCAACAGTATTGTCACACCTACTACCTGAATCTAAAGAGAAATTCAATGCCTTCGCCAAAGAAGCATCTAATTCAAGACTATATGGAGCCATTCACTATAGAAGCGATTGTGAAAAAGGATTACTACTAGGTGAAACAGTTGGTGCATTCGCAGTTTCAAGAGCCAAAACAGATGGCGCTGAATAAAGCACAAAAATAAATAGTTGGTAATATAACAATCGGTTATTGCTTTTATTATCAATGCAACCTAACAGGATTGAGCCCCTGTTAGGTTTTTAATTCAATCAAATACTATGGAAACACAACTCAACACCTTTTATAGCCAATTCAGTAGAAAAATAGACATTTACAGCGCAATACTACTGAGAGTATCATTAGCTATTGTATACATATGGTTTGGCGCTTTAAAAGTCTTCGAAACAAGCCCTGCAGAAGAATTAGTTCAAGAAACCGTATATTGGTTTGAACCCTCCATTTTTGTACCCTTACTAGGAATAGCAGAAATGATGATTGGTTTTGGACTTTTAATAAAAAAATGGACACCTATCGTGATACTACTTTTGTTGCTGCACATGTTCGTAACCTTTTTTCCAATAGTTATCGTTCCTAAATTATGCTTTAACACTACTCTTTTTTGTCCAACATTAATCGGGCAATACATTGTCAAGAATTTAGTGCTAATAGCGGCGGCCTTGACCATAATTGGGAAACATCACCAAAAACAATCAATGACATAAAACAAGAAAGCCCAACAATTGTTGGGCTTTCTTTTCTATTCTATATTCTCTTAGTCTGCTAAAAGAATTAATTTATTGTCTTTCATTTCAATTGTTCCAGACTCGATATCAAGTGTGTATAATTGATTAGAAACTTTTTTAAATTTAGTTTCTCCTTCGCTTATAAAATCAAAACTATTAGCTGCAATTTTTACAGTTCCTTGTTTTAGTAACGAGACAATTGGCGCGTGATTATTCAAGATTTGAAAACTTCCGTCTACACCTGGAAGGGTAACAGAAGTAATTTCCCCATTAAATAATTTTGCTTCTGCTGATACAATTTCTAAAATCATATATTTTAAGTTAGAAGTTAGAAGTTAGAAGTTAGAAGTTTTACAACAACCAACTGAAAACTACCAACTGATTTTATGCTTCGGCTAACATTTTCTCTCCTGCTTCGATCGCTTGCTCGATAGTACCTTTAAGGTTGAAAGCAGATTCTGGCAAGTGATCTAATTCACCGTCAATAATCATATTAAATCCTTTGATGGTATCTTTAATATCAACCAAAACTCCAGGAATACCAGTAAATTGCTCCGCTACGTGGAAAGGTTGAGACAAGAAACGTTGTACACGACGTGCTCTAGAAACCGCTAATTTATCATCTTCTGACAACTCTTCCATACCAAGGATAGCGATGATATCTTGTAATTGTTTGTATTTTTGAAGAATTTCTTTTACTCTTTGTGCACAGTCATAATGCTCATTTCCTAAGATATGAGGAGTCAAAATTCTTGAAGTAGAATCCAATGGATCTACCGCAGGATAAATACCTAACTCAGCAATCTTACGAGACAATACTGTTGTTGCATCTAAGTGAGCAAAAGTTGTTGCTGGCGCAGGGTCAGTTAAGTCATCCGCAGGAACATAAACCGCTTGTACAGATGTAATAGAACCTTTGTTTGTAGACGTAATACGCTCTTGCATAGCACCCATCTCAGTTGCCAAAGTTGGTTGGTAACCTACCGCAGATGGCATACGTCCTAAAAGTGCTGATACCTCAGAACCTGCTTGTGTAAAACGGAAGATATTATCCACGAAGAACAATACATCTTTACCTTGATCAGATCCAGCTCCATCACGGAAATACTCAGCGATAGATAATCCAGAAAGTGCCACACGTGCACGAGCTCCAGGAGGCTCATTCATTTGTCCGAAAACGAAAGTAGCTTTAGACTCTCTCATTCCTGGCATATCAACTTTAGATAAATCCCATCCTCCATTTTCCATAGAGTGCATGAAATCTTCACCATATTTAATAATTCCAGACTCTAACATCTCACGAAGTAAGTCATTCCCTTCACGAGTTCTTTCTCCTACTCCTGCGAATACAGAAAGACCACCGTGACCTTTTGCAATATTGTTAATCAACTCCTGAATCAATACTGTTTTACCAACACCAGCACCACCGAACAATCCAATTTTACCTCCTTTAGCGTAAGGCTCAATCAAATCGATTACTTTAATACCTGTGAATAAAACTTCAGAAGAAGTAGATAAATCTTCGAATCTTGGAGCTGGTCTGTGAATTGGTAACCCAAACTCTCCCGTTTTAGGCAATTCACCTAAACCATCAATTGCATCTCCAACCACATTAAACAAACGTCCATAAACATCTGGACCAATTGGCATTTGAATAGGATTTCCTGTTCCTACTACTTCATAACCTCTGCTTAAACCATCTGTAGAGTCCATCGAAATGGTACGAACGGTATTTTCACCAATGTGAGATTGCACTTCTAGTACTAATAAAGTACCATCTTTTCTAGTGACTTCTAATGAGTCATAAATTTTTGGAAGTTCAACATCCTTACCGTTGAAAACTACGTCCACTACTGGGCCAATGATTTGGGCAACTTTTCCTATTACTTTAGACATTACTTATGTATTTATTAAATAGCTATTTAGGTTTATGAAATTCATCTTCAAAAATCAGGTCTATCAGATGCTTTTTTTCCGTGTGCAAAGATATATTTTTTAAAATACATAATCAATACCTTTTTTTTAAAAAAAATGATATTTTTTATCAAACTCACAAAAGCAGCACTCTACTTTCATCAATTTCATTATTCAAAATAAAAAACCACCTGCATTATACAGGTGGTTCATTTGGTTATTGCTCATTTATAATTTTATAGTGATGCTGGATATAAAATACGATACTGACCAACATTTACATCTTTAAAGTTCGAACCATATTTTGCATTAATAGCTTGTGCAAAATAATTAGATATGATAGCATATCCACGTGGGCTTGGATGCACACCATCTAATGAAAACATACCACCAAATATATAAGCTGAAGTTGTATTGTAACCATTAAATACTATTCCAGGACCTGCGATTTGATCCATAATTGGGCGTAAATCTACAAACGCTAATCCCTTTGCATCCGCTACAGCCTTGATGGTAGCATTGTACGCATCGGTTGCTATTTTAACTTCAGCAACTTCTCCTTTTGATAAAACCCAATTATCAGCTAAAGGAAACCGAGTACCATTCCCTTGCAATAAAAATGCTTGAGCACTAACACCGCCAGATAATAAAACTACAAAATCTGCTGAAGTTGTTAATCTTAAAGAAGGCAATACTAATCCAGGTACATTTACAGTAGTTAAGTACTCATCAACCATGACCACTCCATTAGCACCAGTAGCAAAATTAATTGTTCTAGCTAATCTTTCTGCCTCTGTGATCAAACCTGCATTTTTAGCAGCTATCAACCCACCATTATAAGTTGCATATGCACTATTCAAAGCAGAGGCTTGCGTGGCTGATAAAGTTGCTGGATTATAAGGAACGGTTGTAAAAAAAGGCAAAGCCGTTACATATGGCAAGTTAGCCACAACACCTTTAGCCCCTTTTGCCGTCATTGCATTCACAATATTAGAATACGTACTTGCAAAAACAGACGGATCCGTAATATCATTAGCTGCATAAGTTCTTGGATCTAAACTCCCTTTTTGATCTTTGCCTGTTCCTCCAGAAGTTGCATAACCCAAAACATCATTACCACCAATCCACAATGAAAAGAAGGTAGGATCTTGAGCAACAGCGTCGGCAACTACAGTTGTTGAGGCAGTAGTTGCAAATCTTGCAAAATAGGGATTAGCCAATCCAGCAGCCACTCCAGCAACATTACCGTAACCTGCAGCTACCAAATGATAACTTTTAGCCCCAGGAACACTTAAATTATTGAATGGTCCTGTTAATTTAGTAGTTACTTCAGTAGTTGGTTTTCCGGAAACTGGTACCGGACCAGCTCCATTAAAAAATAACCTAGGCCCCTGAATTACATTACCACCCAAAAGTAAGCCTCCAATATTATCCGCCATAAAGGGAGTTTTAAACTCACCTCCACCAGCTAAAACAAATTGATTGGCTAACAAATTAGCATAAGAACCCTCTTGTGCTAGTTTAAACAATGCATTGTCACTAAAACCTGCACCATAAGAATCGCCTAAGGCTACGTATTTAGTTACATCTGCAGCTCCTGCCGTTAAGGGCTTTCCGTCTGATGAATTCGAATCAATCGTTACTTCATCCTCATTATTACAAGCTACAAATGCTAAAGAAGCAAGAAGTAACCATTTGAAATTTTTTATCATTGTACTAACTTTTTTTGATTAACGAATAATTACGGATTGATTGTCCAAGAAGCGAAGTACTGTTGCCCGATTAATCCAGCTCCCAATACTTGACCATACTCTCTACTACCAATATTAGAAGCCCCAACCTTAATAGTAGATTTCAATGATGGAATTAAATAGTTTAATTGAGCATCAATTACTGTAGCAGCTTCAATCATACCGTCAGCAAAAGAAGATTGCCATAAGTATTCACTGTTCCATCTACCGCTAACATTAAATCCGAAGTTCTTAAATAATTTTTCGTTACCAATAGACGCTTTAACACGATGCTTCGGTGTATTAAAACCAGCTTCAAAACTTGGGTCTTGGGCTTGATCAAAACTAAACTCTGCATAGTTGTAATTTACCCCTACTTCGAAATCTTGATACACTTTTCTAGATAATCCAATTCCAAACCCTAATGATTTGATTTCTAAAGCAGTATTAGTATACAATTGAAACGTTCTAGTGTTTCCAGTTCCTAAAGCATGAACTGACTGCCATCCAAGATCAGCTGGATTAGGCGTAGCATTTGGCGCATCTTGAGCAGTACCATACAATGGCGCAACTACATTTAAGTTTCCAATAAAATTATTATAGACATTGTAATATCCATTAATATCAATAGACGTTTTGTTAATAAAAGAACGGTATCCTAATTCAAATGCTTTTACTTCTTCAGGCTTAACAAAGTCAACATTTGTTTTTCTTAACAAAGCAGTATTACCACCCGCTGCAGCAAAAGCAAGTACAGATGAAGCTGTATAAGAATTGTTATAAGCATTCAATCCATTAATAGTAGCTGATGTTCCACCTGCAAATGATTGTCCAAGCGCAGTAGCAACTGGCAAAGTTTCAGAATATCTAGTTAAGTTATCTGGAGCAGATCCTAATAAAATAGCACTACCTACGTTAAATCCGATATATTGATCTTGTGTAGTTGGGTTTCTAAAACCAGTTTGGAAAGACCCTCTAAAATTATGATTCTTATTTTCACCTGCTGAATACACCAAAGATACTCTTGGAGAAATATTACCCTTGAAATTTTGAGATTTATCATAACGAATAGATCCAGTAAACTTCAAACGGTCATCCATCATTTTTTTAGTCGCTTGTGTATATAACCCATATTCATTGTAATAAATAGGACCATCTGCATCAGTATAAATACGCCCACCAGAATCCAATTGGTATTGTCTGAATGAACCTCCTACTTGAATTTCAGCAAAAGAAATCAAATCCTTTAGATTATAATTAGCATCTGAATGATATATTCTAGAGTTATCTACTAATCTAGAACCAGATAAAACATTCGGATCTGCAATAACTTGATTAAAGGCATTTCTAAAAGCATCAGTTCCAGGAACTAGTCTACCTGTATCTGCAGTTTTTCTTGCGTTGGCATGTGCTTGATCTGGTGATAAGCCACCTAAGGTTCCTGAAATATAAGCTCCAGCATATTGACCAAACCAAGTTCTATCGTCTTTCCATTTTCTATTAACATTAATACCTGTAAACAACATATCATAAGAAGAACCACCATCCTCAGTAGTAAAATAACCTCTTACAAAGAAATTTTTCCCTTTAAACTCGATTTTATGTTGTTGCATAAAAAAGTTATTCAAGTAGTAACGATTCGCTCCTTGATATACTGTGTTACCGAAACCAAACTTACTTTGCCAAATCACTTCTAGTTTTTCATCACCAAAAGGACGGTAATGTAAAGAGAAATCTATTTTAGTATTCGCTACTTTATTATCTGTCAAATCTACTTCATTGTACCCTGTTCGACTTACATTAGTATTTGGTAACAAATTCACTGCTGACGCAGGAATCAATCCTTGTGCAGCTAAAGCAGTCCCAACATTTTTAATATTCGTCGCCACTTCATCACCATAAATATTGATACCATCATAATTGATAGTATTTCTATCAACACCGGCTCTAGTCTTGTCATCATAATTTACAGCATGCCACTCAGTACCTCTCATTACAGAAAAATTAGCCTTTGCAGCAAAGTAAGGACTAAACACTCCTGCCATTCTCACACCATAATCAACATAATCATTTGTCCCCGCCGCTTGTTGGCTTGTTTGACCAAATTTAGCATAAGCAGTAATCCCAGGAGAAGAAAACGGACTTTTACTATTCATAAACAAAATTCCGTTAAAAGCATTGGCTCCATATAAAGCAGAAGAAGCTCCTGGCAATAGCTCAACACTTTGAACATCAATCTCTGAAAGACCTATGAGGTTACCCAATGGAAAGTTTAATAAAGGTGAAGAGTTATCCATTCCATCTACCAACTGCATAAATCTTGTATTTGCTACAGAAGCAAATCCACGAGTATTGATAGACTTAAATGACATACTTGAAGTATTCATTTGCACTTCTTTCATATTCTCTAATCCATCATAAAAAGATGGTGAAGCTGTTTTCTTAACATCAGCAATACCCATTCTTTCAATAGTTACCGGAGATTCTAAAACACGCTCTGGAGTTCTAGAAGCAGAAACAACAATTTCGTCAAGCTTCGTTTCTTCATCCAACAACTTTACCGTTATTTTTTGACTGTAAGAGGTAACACTTACTACTTGTGTAGTAAACCCCAAACTTGAAATCTCAATCTTTACAGGTAAAGATTGAACTGACTTCAGCACAAACCTACCGTCAAAATCTGTAGCAGTGCTTACATCTTGACCAATAGCTTTAACATTAACACCTGGAATAGGTTGTCCATTACGGTCGGAAACTGACCCTGAAATTGTATTTTGAGCAAATGTTAGGCCGCAAAAAAACAATGACAAAAAAAGTAAATAAATTCTCATTAGGTTCGAATTAATTGGTTTAGTTCGTAAATGTAAAAATATTTTTGATATTAATAAAAATACCTATGAAAAACTACCGAAATAGCAGTAAAAACAAGCCAAAAAAAGGATATATACATTGAAGAATTTCAAAAAATATCTGAATTTTCTATAAATCAATTGAAAAAAAAATTATGCACGCATAATAAATTATATTAATCTTATTTATTTTGATAATTTTTTAAATTATTAATAAAAATGAATATTGCAACGAAATCGATTGAAAAAAGGGATAAAAAACCAACTTAAAAACACAAAAAGGGATAAAAAAACCCCAAATGTCTTCATATTTGGGGTTATAATTGTAGTGAAAAAAAATTATTCCACAGTCACTGATTTTGCTAAATTTCTAGGTTGATCTACATTACAACCTCTTAGAACTGCAATATGATACGATAACAATTGCAAAGGAATTGTA
Source organism: uncultured Flavobacterium sp. (assembly GCA_963513565.1). Lineage (GTDB taxonomy): Bacteria > Bacteroidota > Bacteroidia > Flavobacteriales > Flavobacteriaceae > Flavobacterium. The sequence goes on from CAUPRE010000002.1 coordinate 20,168, forward strand.
GTGATTAATGGAGAAAGCGCGTCGGATGTCTCTGGGATTTCAATAACAAAATCAGCTAAATCTCTGACTTGTGTATCCCCTTTGGTAACCACCGCTATGATTCTACCACTCCTTGACTTGATCTCTTGAATATTACTAACGATCTTATCGTAATGACCTTGTTTAGGTGCAATTACAATCACTGGCATTTGCTCGTCGATTAAAGCAATCGGACCATGTTTCATCTCTGCAGCAGGATATCCCTCAGCATGAATATAAGAAATTTCCTTTAATTTTAAAGCCCCTTCTAAGGCAACGGGGAAATTATAACCTCTCCCTAAATACAAACAGTTTGGAGCATCTTTAAATGTAGCAGCTATTACTTTTGTTTCCTCATTAGCCTCTAAAGCTTCTGAAACTTTGCTTGGAATAAATTCCAATTCTTGCAAATAGGTACGATAATCTGACTGCGTCAAAGTGCCTTTTGCATTAGCTAGACGCAAAGCAATCATAGTAAGTACGGTAATTTGCGTAGTAAATGCTTTTGTCGAAGCCACACCTATTTCAGGTCCTGCATGTGTATAAGCACCTGCATGTGTTTCTCTTGAAATAGAAGAACCTACCACATTACACACCCCAAAAACAAAAGCACCATGTTCTTTAGCTAATTTAATAGCAGCCATTGTATCAGCAGTTTCACCTGATTGTGAAATAGCTATAACAACATCTTTACTAGTGATAATTGGGTTACGATATCTAAATTCAGACGCATATTCAACTTCAACAGGGATTCTTGTAAACTCTTCAAAAACATACTCGGCCACTAAACCAGCATGCCAAGAAGTTCCACAAGCCACAATAATAATACGATCGGCATTTAAGAATTTTTCAATATTATCTTCAACCCCAGCCATTTGAATTATTCCATCATTGGCATGAAGCCTACCTCTATACGTATCTTTAATTACACTAGGTTGCTCATAAATTTCTTTAAGCATAAAATGCTCATAGCCTCCTTTTTCAATTTGCTCCAAATTCATTTGAAGTTCTTGAATATAGGGATCTACCAAAGAGTCATCCATAATTTTACGGACTTTCATTGGCTTATGCAATCTTATATTAGCCATCTCTCCATCTTCTAAATAGACTGCATTAGAAGTATACTCAATAAATGGTGAAGCATCAGAAGCAATAAAATACTCTCCTTCTCCAACTCCAATAGCTAATGGACTACCTAAACGTGCAGCTACAATTTCATTAGGATTTTTTTTATCAAAAACAGCAATAGCATAAGCCCCAACTACTTGATTCAAAGCTAGTTGTACTGCTTTTCCTAGTTTTAATTTTTCTTTTATCTGTACGTCCTCAATTAAATTAACCAATACTTCAGTATCGGTATCAGAATGAAATACATATCCTCTTTTAATTAACTCTTGTTTTAGTGGTGCATAGTTTTCTATAATTCCATTATGAATAATAGTAAGGTCACCAGAATTTGAAACATGAGGATGCGAATTCACATCATTAGGAACACCATGAGTTGCCCATCTTGTGTGACCCATACCAATAGTACCATTAGTAGTAATATCTGAAAGAGATTTAGTTTCTAAATCAGAAACCTTTCCTTTGGTTTTACAAAGTTTAATTTCCTTTCCATCATACACCATAATTCCGGCACTATCATACCCTCTGTACTCTAAACGCTTAAGCCCTTTAACAACTATCGGGTAAGCTTCTCTATAGCCTATATATCCAACAATTCCACACATACTTTTTATAAATTTGGTTTGGTATAAATAATTTCAAGTCGTAATCTTTTTTCTTCTGGTACGGCAGGATGCCCACCATAAAGAATCGTTCCTAAAGGATTAAGCACTGATGCCGTTGGAACAATTGAAAAAACACTATTAGCTGTTTTTAGTTTGTTGAATGAAGCAACACCGATACTTTCTGTAACAACAACACCTAGTTTAACATTTGTAGAATCTGCATTTTTGATCAAATTCTTGATTTGATTAGTGATTCGAACTTTATAATTCAAACCTCTACCATTGGTAACTGCTTCTTTTTTAAGAATACCATCGAAAATAAATTTATCGAATTTTGCTTTACCCGCTCCTGCAGTAGTATTATCCGTTAAATAATCTAAAACAGCTGTTTTATTGGTCAAATTGTAAACATAAATTCTATTAGGCTCAACAGAGTTTTTCATTGCCGCTGCATCAATATGAAAAACCAAATTAGCTTCATTAATTAACCAACCATTCTTTCTTATTTTTTCAAGTTCATCAGCAACTCCGTTGTTATCATTATCCGGTCCAAACAATTCCAATACAGCCAACGAACCTTCTCCCCCTTTTAGAAAAAGCTTTGAATCTCCTACAGCAGGATTGAAATTGGTTACAGCATTACTATAATCAGCATTTAAATTGGATTGTTCTAAGAAATTAACCGTATTTCCGCTTAAGTTAATATCTAAAGTTTTACTCACTTGTTTAACCGTAGTCACTCCATTTGTTGTTGTTGACAAATCTTCTTTGTAATACAATCTAACTACTCCTTTGGAAAAATCAATCATAGCCATATTCTCATTGGCACTTGTCTTTTCAATTTTAAAATATAAACCTCTAAAATAATCTTTAAATGCACTATTTGAAGTCAACTTACCTGCAGGTGCATTTAATATTTTTGAAGTAAAAAAAGAATTACTCAACTTTAATCTCATGGCCGGAGCAGAACGTTTAGTTGTTGATTTCTTGGTTTCCTCATCGATAGTTTTTTCTGCAATTTCTGTAGGATCAAAATAAAAAGCATCGTTTTCGTTACTGTTTGCAGCGTCATTCAATCGATTCCCGATTTTTAAGGCCTCGAAATCATTTTTTTGATTGCTATAATAGGCTTGACTTTCTTTAAAATTGGTGGCTGGATCCAAGTCACGCATAAAATAACCGGACTCATGAATACTTAACTTGAAAGTGGCTTTAGATGTACCGTATATCGAATCCAACTTATAGGTTTTAATACCGGTTGTTGTATTACTGGTAGTTATATCCTTACCGAAATAAGGAATATTCAAAACTACACTATCCATAACAGCATTAGCTCCTATTGTAGGATTTGCTGTAGCCAAACTTACTTGAGTGGCAAAACTAGCAGCTGTAGTTCCAAAAGCAGCATTAGTATAAAAACCTAAGGCATTTATTGCCAAATTATTTGATTGTACTACTCCTGTACCTTGATTGTAGGCTTTTACAGAAGAATAATATTTTCCTAATTCGAAATTGTTATCTCCTATTAAATCTTCTCCAACAACATTGTAGTCTTTATCACAAGAAAATAAAATAAAAAAACCACAAATAATAAGTAACTTCTTTAAGAAAGCCGTATTGTACATAAAATAGTGTAAAGTTAAAATTAAAGCACCTGATTTGTATAAAAATTGGTGTACGCCTCAGCGAAACCACCTTTCGGAGTGAAAGGTAAAAAAGGTTTATTGGAAGATTCTATAAATTTTGTTAAACTTGGAGACAAATTATCTGAAGCAACAATGACTGCATCTGAATTTAGCACCGCTGTCTTTAATATATTCTCATAATTAGGCACTTCTAAATCAGCAATAGCTTCATGAGGAACTCCATCAAACTTGACTTTATTAATCATTTCAACATCTAAAGTTTCTGAAAAAGATTCTGAATAAACCGAAGTAACAATTTTGGTTTCGGAAAATAAGGCTTCATTTTTGTAGTAATGTTTCATATAAACTGGCAACATTGAAGCAAGCCAACCGTGAACATGGATAATATCTGGCACCCAGTTTAATTTCTTAACGGTTTCAACAACACCTTTAGCAAAAAAGATTGCACGTTCATCATTATCAGGATACATCACACCATCTTCGTCAGCAAAAGTTGCTTTTCGCTTGAAATATTCATCATTATCAATAAAATAAACCTGAATTCTCTCTTTTGGAATAGACGCCACCTTTATAATCAAAGGCATATCCAAATCATTTACTACTAAATTCATTCCCGAAAGACGAATTACTTCATGCAATTGATGTCTTCGTTCATTAATATTCCCATATCTCGGCATGAATATTCGTATCTGTCCACCTTGATCATTGATCATTTTTGGCACATCATAAGACATTAAAGAGACCTCATTCTCAGCAAGATAAGGAACAACTTCAGATGACACGTATAATATCCTCTTATCTTTCATAGTATTTTTTACTTTATTTATTGGCAATAAAAACGTTGCAAAATTACAAAATTTTATGCAGTTATGGACTAAAATATTATGTTTGCACCTAATTTTAATAAAATGACCATGCAAATTTTCAATAAAAACATCGAATTAAGAGAATTCTTGACCTCGATGAAGTCCAAAAATTCAACTGTTGGTTTTGTACCAACGATGGGCGCTTTGCATGAAGGTCATTTGGCACTAATGAGCCAATCCATTCAGGAAAACGATTTTACTGTAGTAAGTATTTTTGTAAATCCAACCCAATTTAACAATCCAGAAGACTTAGCCAAATACCCAAGAACACTTGAGGCTGATGTTGAAAAAATGAGTGCTTTGAACGATAACATAATTGTCTTCGCACCAACAGTTGAGGATATTTATGAAGGAAAAACAACCTCACAATCATTTGATTATGATGGATTAGAACATCAAATGGAAGGACAGTTTAGACCTGGTCATTTTGATGGTGTAGGAACTATTGTAAAACGACTGTTTGATATCGTTTCACCAACAAGAGCTTATTTTGGAGAGAAGGATTTTCAACAACTTCAGATAGTAAAAAAATTAGTGGCTAAATACCACATTCCCGTTGAAATTGTTGGATGTCCAATACACAGAGAACCAAGTGGTTTAGCCATGAGTTCTCGTAACGAGAGGTTAAGCAGTAATGAAAGAAAAGAAGCAGCTGTAATTTATTCAATTTTAAAAGCGGCCAAAGAAAGATTTCAAACACAAGAAGCTGATTTAGTGGAAGATTGGGTAAAAAAAGAATTCAAGAAACACTCTTTATTTGAATTAGAATATTTCGTAATTGCTGACGAATCGACACTTTTACCTATCACTTTTAGAGAAAAATCCAAAAATTATCGCGCTTTTATCGCAGTTTTTGTTAACAACATCCGTTTGATTGACACAATTACATTAAATTAATTACCTTTGCCGCATGCAAATTCAAGTAGTAAAATCTAAGATTCATCGTGTAAAAGTTACAGGCGCCGATTTAAATTATATCGGTAGCATTACTATTGATGAAGCCTTGTTAGACGCCTCCAACATTATTGAAGGCGAAAAAGTTTCAATTGTAAACATCAATAACGGCGAGCGTTTTGAAACCTACGCCATCAAAGGTGAAAGAAACTCAGGCACCATCACTCTAAATGGTCCAGCAGCCAGAAAAGTACAAAAAGACGATATCATCATTATCATCTCCTACGCGACTTTAGAATTTGAAGAAGCCAAAACTTTTAAACCTTGGATTGTTTTCCCTAACGAAAACGACAATTCTCTTACTTAAATCCTTTTCTGGTCTTTTGTAGATTACAATATAAAAAGACAACAATATTTGCTTTTAGCCATCATAAAAGTAACTAATATTTGCTATTTATTCATCAAATGAATTAAAATAGTATCTTGCTATGCTTTAATTTCAACCCTAAATTAGCCCCTACATCATGAAAAAGGTCCTTTTTATGCTATTCTTTTCGATAGCATTTTATGCTCAAAACAAAACCGAATCTTTTGATTCTGAAAAGTTAGCCGAAAAACGAGAAATCACCATAAGTTTACCTCCTTCTTACGAAAAAAATACTGCTAAAAAATACCCAATACTTCTCCTTTTAGATGGCGACTTCTTATTTGACCCCTTCTATGGTGCTCTTTCTTATGGTAGTTATTGGGATGATTTTCCTGAGACAATAATTGTTGGGATTCATCAAAATCATAACGATGAGCGGGTTGACGACAGCGAATTTGAAGATGCACAAGGTCTTCCTGCCGAAAAAGGTGCCGCATTTTATGAGTTTATAGGTCAAGAATTGCTTCCTTATATTGAAAAAAAATACCGCGTAGCCCCATTCCGAATGATTGCGGGACTTGATACTACGGCTGGTTATTTGAACTTTTTTCTTTACAAAGAAAATCCAATTTTTAACGCCTATATCTCATTAAATCCTGAGTTGGCGCCATTAATGGAAAAAAGAGTAGCTGAGCAATTAAGTGTAGCAAAAAACCCAATTTTCTACTACTTATCTACCAGTGAAGATGAAATCAAGCAAATAGCAGAACCAATTAAAATGCTGAATGACAACATCAAAAAAGACAACAATCCATTAGTCAATTACAAATTTGAATCATTCAAAGGTGCGGGACATTATTCACAAACCTTGTATGCTATTCCAAGCGCCTTGCATCAAATTTTTGAATCTTACAAGCCCATTACTTCTTTAGAGTTTAGTAATAAAATCGCCTTATTACCTTCTGGCTACGTAGATTATTTAGAAAAAAAATATAGCACTTTAAACGAAGCTTTACATCTTGACGTTCCGATTAGAATTAATGATTTCAAAGCAATTGAAGCTGCTATTTTAAAAAACAATGCTTTTAGCGAATTGGATCAATTGGCGATTTTGGCCGACAAATATTATCCAAAATCAATGCTTGCAGAGTATGAGTTAGGCCTAATGTATGAAAAGCAAGAAGACTACAAAAAAGCCATGAAGCGCTACCAAAATGCCTCACAAATGCAAGAAATAGGAGCATTAACAAAAACAATGATGCTAGAGAAATACGACTTAATGCTAAGCAAAAATGCACCTAAAAAATAATGGCTAAAGTAAAAACTACCTTTTTTTGTCAAAATTGTGGCGCTCAATATGCCAAATGGCAAGGACAATGCAATTCCTGCAAAGAATGGAACACCATTGCAGAAGAAATTATACAAAAACAAGAAAAAGTAGCTTGGAAAAGCGAACCTGTTTCTTTGAGTAAAGCGCCACGTCCATTGCGCATCAACGAAATTGATTCAACAGCTGAAATTAGACTAGACACCACCGATGCCGAACTGAATCGTGTTTTAGGAGGTGGAATTGTTCCTGGTTCACTGATTTTGTTAGGCGGAGAACCGGGTATTGGAAAAAGTACACTACTACTCCAAATTTCGTTAAAACTTCCTTATAAAACTTTGTATGTTTCTGGAGAAGAAAGTCAAAAGCAAATCAAGATGCGTGCAGAACGCATTACTCCCAATGGAGACAATTGCTACATCTTGACCGAAACGAAAACCCAAAATATCTTTAAACAAATCGAAACGATGCAGCCTGAAATTGTAATCATCGATTCGATTCAAACGCTACATACGGATTATATTGAATCGACAGCTGGAAGCATTTCTCAAATTAGAGAAACCACTGCTGAGTTGATTAAGTTTGCCAAAGAAACCAACGTTCCCGTGATTCTTATTGGTCACATAACCAAAGATGGCACAATTGCTGGTCCAAAGATTCTGGAACATATGGTAGACACTGTTTTGCAATTTGAAGGCGACCGAAACCACGTGTACCGCATCCTTCGCTCGCTTAAAAACCGTTTTGGCTCCACTGCTGAAATAGGAATTTATGAAATGCTGGGCAGCGGCTTACGCGAAGTTTCAAATCCGTCTGAAATATTGATTTCTCACAAAGACGAACAACTCTCTGGAACCGCAATAGCTACAACACTAGAAGGTATGCGACCTTTAATGATCGAAATACAAGCCTTGGTGAGCACCGCAGTATACGGAACACCACAGCGCAGTACAACAGGTTACAATGCCAAACGATTGAATATGATTTTGGCTGTTTTAGAAAAAAGGGCTGGTTTCCGATTGGGCGCTAAAGATGTCTTTTTGAACGTAACAGGTGGTCTCTCAGTGGATGACCCAGCGATTGATTTGGCTGTAGTTGCCGCCATCTTATCTTCAAACGAAGACATTCCTATCCATAAAGATTTTTGTTTTGCTGGAGAAGTTGGACTTTCAGGAGAAATTCGTTCTGTGAATCGAGTTGACCAACGCATACAAGAAGCCGAAAAACTGGGTTTCACTACCATATTCGTTTCTAAGTACAATAAGATTGCGCTTAAAAATACCGGGATTCAAATTCGGTTAGTCACGAAAATAGAAGATGTAGCAGCCGATCTGTTTGGGTAACTCAAACCCCTAGCCCTGATGGAAGCGGCATCCTTTTATACTAGAAACCCTTTCAGTTTTACTTACTGAAAGGGTTTCTAGTATAAAAGATATAGCGTACAGCAGGATAAAGCTCCTAAAAATTAGGCATCTCCTTTATGAAAAGCTTTTTTATTGAAAACAATTAAGATTCCTACACCCGTTGAAATGGCCACATCGGCTACGTTGAAAATAGCATTGAAGAACGTAAAAGGTCTCCCTCCGATGAAAGGTACCCATTCTGGCATTGGAAAATCTTTGATGATAGGAAAGTAAAACATATCGACCACTTGGCCGTGAAACCAAGTTCCGTAAGGCTCTTGAGAGAACATAACAGCCAATTGCTGATAACTGTCATTAAAGATAACACCGTAAAAAACAGAATCGATAATATTTCCTAATGCTCCCGCAAAAATCAAGGCAATCGCCACGATAAGATAATTAGAGCTTTTGTGATTACGCACGGAATCCCATAACCAATATCCAATTCCTGCTACTGCAAAAATGCGGAAAACGGTCAAAAACAACTTGCCGTATTCCCCGGGAAGTTTGGTTCCCCAAGCCATTCCTTCGTTTTCTATAAAATGAATTTTGAACCAATTGAAAACGGTTACTTCTTCGCCTAAAACAAAATTTGTTTTGACATATATTTTAGAAACTTGGTCAACAAGTAACAGAATAAAAATAAGGAAATAAGCTTTGCGTAATGACATTATAGTATTTTTAGTGGGGCAAAAATAGACAAATTCAAAAAAAGAACTCTAAAATAAAAATTAAATTCCAAAAAAAAGAAATTCCAAATCCCAACAAAGAAGTTTGGAATTTGGAATATAAATTTTATAATTTAGAGAGGTATCGTTGCAAATTCTTAGCTTCGATACTCATAGTTGCATGAGGAACGATTTTTAGTCTTTCTTTGCCAATTAATTTTCCTGTTACTCTACAAATACCGTAGGTTTTGTTTTCAACACGGAAAAGAGCATTTTTTAAATCACGCAAGAACTTTTCTTGACGAATGGCCAATTGTGAATTGGCTTCTTTAGACATTGTTTCGCTTCCTTCTTCAAAAGCTTTGAAAGTAGGCGAAGTGTCATCAGTACCATTATTTAAATCATTCATATAGGCACTTTTTATCAAGTCAAGATCAGCTTGTGCTTTTTCTATCTTTTCTTTGATTATCTGTTTGAACTCTGCTAAATCAGCGTCTGAGTATCGTGTCATTTCCTCGATCATAGCCTAAATTAATTTAATGGGTTGGTTAATTATTTTGGTTAGTTTATTTTGTTATGATTAATTTTGATTTAATGTCGTCGAATTCAATTTCTGTGCCATTTTCTAAGTTTTCTGCAAATAGCAATTCTTCTGTCAATGTTTCTGACTTAATGTAGCTTTCATTGGCTAGAATTGCTTCTTGTAAAACAGCGTGATTTTGAACGTAAACCTTCACTTTATCAGTAACCTCGAAACCAGAATCTTTACGGATATTCTGAATACGATTTACTAGCTCCCTAGCAATTCCTTCTTTTCTTAACTCTTCAGAGATGGTGATGTCTAATGCTACTGTAATTCCGTTAGCATTGGCCACTAGCCAACCTTCGATGTCTTGAGAAGAAATTTCTACATCCTCTAATGATAAAATTACATCTTTTCCTGAAATTACCATACTCAGACTTCCTTCTTTGTCTAATTGATTGATTTGCTCAGGCGTAAAAGATTGTATCTCTTTGTAAATCAGACCCATATCTTTTCCGAATCGTGGTCCAAGAGCCTTAAAATTAGGTTTAATTTGTTTAACCAATATGCCTGAAGCATCGTCTAAAAGTTCGATTTCTTTAACGTTTACTTCGGCTTTTATGAGGTCAGCAACCGCTTCGATTTCAGCCTTCTGAACAGTGTCAAGTACTGGAATCATTACCTTTTGCAGAGGTTGACGCACTTTGATCATTTCCTTTTTACGTAGTGACAACACTAGTGAAGAAATGGTTTGTGCCTTCTGCATTTTACTCTCTAATGATTTATCAACAAACTTTTCAACTGAAACGGGGAATTGAGCCAAGTGTACTGACTCGAAATTCTCTGTTCCTGTTGCTTGTGTCAAGTCTTTATACAACTTATCCATAAAGAAAGGAGCAATAGGTGCACTCAATTTTGCTATGCTCAACAAACAAGTATAAAGCGTTTGATAAGCAGCGATTTTATCTTGAGCATACTCGCCTTTCCAGAAACGACGTCTACACAAACGCACGTACCAGTTACTCAAATTTTCTTGAACAAAATCAGAAATAGCACGAGCGGCACGAGTTGGTTCATATTCGGCATAAAACACATCAACGTCTTTAATCAACGTGTTCAACTCTGAAATGATCCATTGATCAATCTCTGGGCGTTCTTCTAGAGGCACCTCAGCTTCTGTATAACTAAAGCCATCGATATTCGCATATAATGCAAAGAAAGAATACGTATTGTACAACGTTCCAAAGAACTTACGACGCACTTCAGCAATTCCTTCAATGTCAAACTTCAAGTTATCCCAAGGATTGGCATTCGAAATCATATACCAACGTGTTGCATCAGGACCATACTCTTCTAATGTAGTAAAAGGGTCAACGGCATTACCCAAACGCTTGGACATTTTTTGTCCATTTTTATCCAAAACCAAACCGTTGGATACTACGTTTTTGTAAGCTATTCGATCAAAAACCAAAGCACCAATAGCGTGTAAAGTATAAAACCATCCACGGGTTTGATCGACACCTTCAGCAATAAAATCAGCTGGAAAATCGGTATTTTGATCTATTTTTTCTTTATTTTCAAACGGATAATGCCATTGTGCATAAGGCATAGCACCCGAGTCAAACCAAACGTCAATCAAATCTGATTCTCGTTTCATTGGTTTTCCTGAAGCAGAAACTAAGGTGATTTCGTCTACCACATTTTTGTGTAAATCAATCAAATCGTAATTAGTTTCAGACATATTTCCAATTTCAAAACCAGCAAATGGATTATTGGTTTGAACACCAGCGGCAATAGCTTTTTCTATCTCGTTGTATAATTCTTCAACAGAACCAATTAAAATTTCCTCTTGTTTATCTTCAGTTCTCCAAATAGGCAAAGGAATTCCCCAATAACGAGAGCGTGATAAGTTCCAATCATTAGCATTTTTCAACCAATTACCAAAACGTCCCTCACCAGTAGCTTTTGGCTTCCAGTTGATGCTGTCGTTCAGGTCGAACATACGGTCTCTCACCTCGGTAATTTTGATAAACCAAGAGTCTAATGGATAATATAAAATTGGTTTATCAGTTCTCCAACAGTGTGGATAACTGTGCACGTATTTCTCTACTTTGAAGGCTTTGTTTTCTTCTTTTAAACGAATAGCGATTTCTACATCTACAGAACGCTCTGGCGCTTCTCCTTCGTTGTAATATTCGTTTTTAACGTATTTCCCTGAATATTCTCCTAGTCCTTGAATAAATCTTCCTTGCAAATCTACCAAAGGAACTGGCGTACCATTTTCATCTAAAACCAACATTGGCGGCACTTCTGGAGTAGCTTCTTTGGCTACTTTAGCGTCATCTGCACCAAATGTAGGCGCGGTATGTACAATTCCAGTACCGTCTTCAGTGGTAACAAAATCACCAGCAATCACTCTAAACGCATTTTCTGCATTTTGATATGGCAATACAAAAGGCAATAATTGTTCGTAACGAATATCCACTAAATCTTGACCTTTACATTCGGCTACGATTTGGTACGGTATTTTTTTATCACCTACTTTGAAATTTTCGAAATCAGTTGCATCTTCAGAAGCGAAAAATCCTTTTGCAAATTGTTTCCCTACTAAATTTTTGGCCAAAATCACAAAAATTGGTTCAAATGTATACTGATTGAAGGTTTTTACTAAAACATAATCGATTTTTGGCCCAACCGTCAAAGCGGTGTTCGATGGCAAAGTCCAAGGCGTTGTCGTCCAAGCCAAAATGTGAATAGCTCCAAAACCTTGTAAAAATGAAGGTAATGTTTCTGGTAATGTCTTGAATTGAGCTACAATGGTCGTATCCGTTACATCACGGTAACTTCCTGGCTGATTCACTTCGTGAGAAGACAAACCAGTACCCGCTTTTGGAGAATATGGCTGAATGGTGTAGCCTTTGTACATCAAATCTTTGTTATAGATTTGTTTTAGCAGCCACCAAACTGATTCCATATACTTGGGTTTATAGGTCACATATGGGTCTTCCATATCTACCCAATACCCCATTTTTTCAGTCAAATCGTTCCAAACATCGGTATAACGCATTACGGTTTTTTTACACGCTTCGTTATAATCCTCGATGGAGATGGTTTTTCCAATATCTTCTTTGGTGATACCTAATTCTTTTTCAGTACCCAATTCTACTGGTAAACCGTGAGTGTCCCAGCCTGCTTTACGCTTTACTTGGAAACCTTTTTGGGTTTTATATCGACAAAAAATATCTTTAATCGCACGTGCCATCACGTGGTGAATTCCTGGCAAACCATTGGCAGAAGGCGGTCCTTCAAAAAACACAAAAGGCGTATTGCCTTCGCGCGTAGTTACACTCTTTTCAAATATATTTTCGTTCTTCCAAAAATCAAGTACTTCGGATGCCGCTTTTGGCAAGTCAAGTCCTTTGTATTCAGTAAATTTTGTACTCATTGTATCCTTTTCTTAATCGAGGTGCGAAAGTAATAAATAGTTATGAATTATGAGTAAGTAGTATAGAGTTTTTAAAATCTCATGAAAAAATTTCTTTCAAAATTTCTAAGGATTTTGGCTTTTTAAAACCGTCTAAATGAAAACTATAGTAATCAATTAGAATTTTGAGTAAAATCTGACGTTCTGTAACATGAAAAACTTTTTGATCTGAATCTAATCTCAAGTCAATCAATTTTTTTAGCAGATTGGATTGATGTTCAGACAAGGAACTAATCGCTTGAAACAAGGAAAAAACACCTTCATTCATCTCAAAAAAAGGTAGATCTTGGTCGGAAGTATCTGGATAGAAACCTAAGAACTTGGTGACTTCTAACATTAAAATCAAGTGAAAATTACTGGTCTCATTGTGTGTGTCTAGCCATTGCAGTGCCGCTTCGAGGTACTGAAACAAATCGTCATTTTTTTCTTCTTCATGAATGGCATGGTGCAAAATTTCAGACAGGAACAACACCATAGTACTTTTCACAATATCCAAAGGAATGGTTTGAAACGGTATGGCCGTCTTGATTTCTTTAAAATGCTCCAAGGTTCCTTTGTTCTTATGTACTGCTTCAATTTCAAGAATCGATAACGGCTGAAAATATGCGATTTTTTGATTGTTCTTCTTTCCAGAAAATGCATCTCTAACAAAGTAGGATTTCAAGCCATGAGATTGCGTAAAACATTTAACTATCAAGCTTTTTTCTTGAAATTTTAATGTCGAAATAACGATGGCTTTGGTTTTTACCAACATGAGGATTGGGATTTGGAATTTGGAATTTGGAATTTGGAGATTGAAATTTTTATCTAATAATCATCACCTTCTTCACCTTGGTTTCGACGCCATCTTCAGCTGAAATAAAAATCATATACACGCCTGAAGCTACTTTGTATTTCCCAAAAGCAGTAGTATCCCACTCTATGGTGCCTCCTTCAGAAATCGCTTCGTGCACTAAATTGCCTTCGATATCGGTTATTTTTATATTCACCCGATCCAAAAGACCCGCTATTTTTACGGTTCCGCTAAATTCCGGTCGCACTGGATTGGGATAAACATAGACGTTATTCAAAGAATCACTAGCCCCTGTAGCCACGCCCTTGAACGAAATCATCCCTTTAGTCGTAGCAATATAAACTTCGCCAGTAACTGAATTGATTCCAATATCATTTATAGTGTTACTTGGTAATGGAGAATTATTGGTAGTAAAATGATAAATCGTTTTTTGTCCATTGGATGACAATAAAAAAACACCAGAATCTGCTGTTCCCACCCATTTATTATTGGCTCCATCTACTACAATGGCGTTAATAAATTGCTCAAAAAGTAACTCCTGAGCCACCTCATCTTCTAGAATGATAATGGGTTTTGTAGTGAGTGCTGTTGTATTTTGAAAATTATTCACATTCGACAATACTCGTAGCCCTTTTGTAGTACCTATCCAAAGTTGATTATTAGTATCTATAGCCAAGGCTCTTACATCTGTAGTAGGTAGATTTCCCTTATCAGCCCCAAAAGTAATTTTCTTAAAAGTGGGTGTGCCTGTTTCATTAAAAGCAATTAATCCGTCGGTATAAGAGGCAATCCACTTGGTGCTATTTTTGTCGATTATCATTCTTCCCATACTGACATCGATACTTTTTTCAGCGATGGTATTCAGAGAATAACTTTGCCATTGCCCATTGGTGTTCAACACTTTTAACCCATTTTCAATTCTCGAATTGGTGACCCAAAGGTTTCCCGATTTATCAAAAGCTGTTCCGTTGATCCGAACATCAATGTAGGTTGGCCCTAAAAAAGCAATCGATTCTAAACCCGAATTGGTTTGATTGTATAACAAATTTGGCACTTCATTTTCTATGCGTAATAATCCCGAAAAGAAAGAACTAGCGTAGACTTTGGTCTCATCTTTGGGGTCAATCGTTACCCTCGAAATAGATTTGGCTCCCAAAACATTATTTGCAGCAATGGTCAACCATCCTTGGGTATTTAGTCGGCTAATGCCATATAAATTAGGACCACTGTTGTTATAAGAATAAGGATTATAGTCCCCTGTATAACCTCCATATACCGCCCAAAGCGCATTTGGAGTAACTTGAAAAGAAAAAATGGCATTTCTGAGTGGTCCTGGAGGTGTACTATCGCTTATTGGCGCGCCAACAGACAGTGTCGTTGCTAGTAAACCATTTTCTTTGGTGCCCAAAAACAAATTAGTATTGACAATAGTCGCACAAGTAAAAACTGGATTTTTATCCAAAATCTGATTGCTATTTATTTGTTTTATTAAAAGCAAGCCCGACCCAAAGACCGAAATTTGACTAGGAGTTGTTACTAATATATTGTTTGCATCAGAACGTAAATCAACTATAGGTGCACCAAAACTTTGAACGACAGAGAATGAATTGAGTCCATATTTGTAAATCGTACCAGCTGTGGTTGAAGCATACAAATCTGTTCCAAAAGCAGTGATTCCAGACCAATTATCAGACAAAAGCATTGTCCACTGCTGATAATCGATTAGGTTTGGATTCGTAATAGCTGCTCTTCGAATTCCATTTTCTGTGGCAGCATAAAGATTTCCTTCAAAAACAGCCGTTTGCTTCACCGAAATCTCCTTTCCTAAATCGCCTATAAAGTAGGTATCTCCAAAAAGTTGCGTATTCAAATTGAATTGTACAATACCAAAATCACAAGAAACATAAAGAATCCCCTGATGTTCCAAAAAATGATTGATTTTTTTGATATTGGCAGGCAATTGTTTGTTGATAATATCGACCACTTTCAATAGCGTCCCATCGGTTTCATTAATCACAATTAAAAGACCATTTTCATAGCCTACAATTGTTTTATTGAAAGCGACACTATGATACAAAGCTGATATCGTCAATCCAGAAAGACCATCGATAGTCGTGGTAGTTTTTAAAGCGTTTGAAAGCGTGTTTTTTGAGAACAACGCATTCTCAGCAGCAGCAAAAAGAATGGAATTGGATTGTGCTACATCTTTGATTTCGTTATAAGAAAAATAACCTTGCCAAGACAATTGGCTTTGTGAAAAACCAACATTAAGGACTAATAAACAACAAAAAAACACGACTATTCTTCTCATGAGTTTTTTTCAAATGAATTACAAATATAGTACAAACGAAAGTTTTTGATTTTTGTTCTTGCCGAATAAAAAAAGCCTCCTTCTGTTTCCAGAAGAAGGCTTTAACTAATTAACTTACTACTACTATACTACTCCTTGAGCTAACATAGCATCCGCTACTTTAACAAATCCAGCAATATTAGCACCTTTAACATAATCAACATATCCTGTTTCATCTGTACCATATTGTACACAAGAAGCATGAATATTCAACATGATATTGTATAATTTCTCATCTACTTCTTCAGAAGTCCAGCTTAAACGCAATGAGTTTTGAGACATCTCCAAACCTGAAGTAGCTACACCACCTGCATTAGAAGCTTTTCCTGGTGCGAACAAAATTTTAGCTTTGTGGAACGCAATAACAGCTTCTGGTGTAGAAGGCATATTAGCACCTTCTGCAACAGCAATACAACCGTTAGCTAATAAAAGAGCCGCTTCTTCACCGTTCAACTCATTTTGAGTTGCACAAGGCAATGCGATATCACATTTTACTTCCCATGGACGTTTTCCTGCCACATATTTAGCATTTGGATATTTAGTAACATATTCACTAATTCTTCCACGTAATTCATTTTTCAATTCCATTACGAAAGCTAATTTTTCAGCATCAATTCCGTCAGCATCATAAATATACCCAGCAGAATCAGATAAAGTAACTACTTTACCACCCAATTGAGTCGCTTTTTGAGTGGCATATTGAGCAACGTTTCCAGAACCAGAAATAACAACAGTTTTTCCTTCAAAAGAATCACCTTTTGTTTTCAACATACTTTGTGCGAAGTATACTGTTCCGTAACCAGTTGCTTCTGGGCGGATTAAAGAACCTCCGAAAGAAATTCCTTTACCAGTTAATACTCCAGTAAATTCGTTTCTTAATCTTTTGTATTGACCAAATAAGAATCCAACTTCTCTACCACCAACACCAATGTCTCCAGCAGGCACGTCAGTGTCCGCTCCAATATGTCTTTCTAATTCAGTCATAAAACTTTGACAGAACTTCATAATTTCGTTATCTGATTTTCCTTTTGGATCAAAATCAGAACCACCTTTTCCACCACCCATTGGCAAAGTAGTCAAGCTATTTTTGAAGGTTTGTTCAAAAGCTAAGAATTTCAAAATACTTAGATTTACAGATGGATGAAAACGCAATCCACCTTTATATGGGCCTATAGCTGAGTTCATTTGTATACGGTATCCTCTATTTACTTGAGTTTGACCTTGATCGTCAATCCAAGTAACTCTAAACATGATAACGCGTTCTGGCTCTACCATACGCTCTAAAAGCATTTTGTTTTGGTATTTTTTATTTTGTTCGATGAAAGGAATTACCGTTTCGGCAACTTCTAATACTGCTTGCAAAAATTCTGTTTCGTTCGGATTTTTTTTAGTTACCGAATCGATAAAATTAGTAATACTTTGTGACATGATCTTAATGATTATAAAAACGTTAGAAACGCACTGTTAATTGCTCACAAATATACGCTTAAAACGTTAATTTGACCTATTTTTTTGCAATAAAAAGAAAAATTATCTTTTATTTAACCATTTATAAAGAAATAGGAATATAAGAGTATTGTTTTTACGAAAACGTTATAGTATCTGTAACAAAATTGAATTTTAATTAATAATAATTGGTTTAACTTTTATCCACACTTTTGTGTGTTTTGTTTTTATATATTTGCGCGCAATAAATAGGCCTTCAAATGTTTAAAAAAATCCTACCTACCCTAATAGCATTGATTTCTGTAATCAATGTATCCAATGCACAATTCAACCTAGCACATGAAATAGGAGTCACTATTGGCCCTGTTGCATTTCAATCCGATTATGGTGAACGCCATGATATTGAGACCAATGCCGGTAATACAGGGCATGCTGTTGGATTGGTTCACTATATTAACTTCTCATCAAGAGCCAATAATAACACGTATTTTAATGAGCATTTCAAAGTTCGCTCTGAATTATCTTATAGTTCTACTGAGTTTAGACATTTTGGGAAATGGGTAGATCAAGGCAACAATTCCATTGGAAAAGAACAACTCCGAGCTATGAGAGGTGCTTCAAAAGTTATGAATCTAGGAATACAAGGAGAATTTCATCTGGTAAAAATTCATGATTTTGAGAACACAATTGGTGCTTTTGGTCCTTATGCGAGTTTGGGACTTGCATATAGTTTTTATGATGCCGAAGCAACTTCTACAATGGGTCCTTTGGGAACTTCGTTGACTACAATTCCAAAATATTTAACTCCTTCGGATGGAAGACCTAATGGATTTTCAAACGAAAGTAAAACCGCATTGTCTGTTATTGCAGGGTTTGGTACTAGATACAAACTCACAACCATGAGTGACTTACTGGTAGACATGCGTTTTCAATATTTTACTTCGGATTGGGTAGATGGTTTAAATCCTAACAAACAGATATACAAAGAAAACAAAGCAAATGATTGGATGGTTTGGTTCAACATTGGATATATTCAATACTTAGAATTTTAACATACAAAGTACAGCGCATAAAAAATGCTCAATTGTGAATCAATTGAGCATTTTTTATGCGATTATATTAATTATGATAAAGCTTGTTCTAAATCGGTAATCAAATCGGCAGCGTCTTCTACTCCTACACTCAATCGCACTAAATCATCAGTAATACCTATTTCTTTTCGTTTGTCTTCTGGAATTGAGGCATGCGTCATCAAAGCAGGATGATTGGCTAAAGATTCAACTCCTCCTAAAGATTCAGCCAAAGTAAACACCTTTAACTTTTCTAAAAATGCAATCGCATCTGATTTTTCACCTGATTTAAAAGTAAAAGAAACCATTCCACCAAAACCACTCATTTGCTTTTTGGCTATTTCATGAAACGGATGCTCTGGCAATCCAGGATAATAAACAATTTGAATCTTTGGATGTGAATTTAAAAAAGCCACAACTTTTTCACCATTTTCACAATGTCTTTGCACACGTAAATGCAAAGTTTTAATACCTCTTAACACCAAAAAACTATCCATTGGTCCCAAAGTTGCACCGGTTGCAAATTGCTGAAAATGCAATTGGTCTCCTAAAGCTTCGTCTTTTACAATCAAAGCTCCAGCAATTACGTCTGAATGACCACCTAAATATTTGGTCGCTGAGTGCATGACAATATCAGCTCCTAAATCTAAAGGTTTTTGCAAGTATGGCGTTGCAAAAGTATTATCTACCGCAAAAAGGATATTATTTGCTTTCGTTATTTGAGCAATTGCAGCAATATCAGCCAGTTTCATTAACGGATTGGTCGGTGTTTCTACCCAAACCAATTTTGTGTTTTCATTGATTAAAGATTGGAATTTCTCCAAATCATTCATATCAACAAAATGAAACTTGATTCCCGAATCTTTATATATCCTAGTAAACATTCGATAAGTACCTCCATACAAATCATCCATAGCGATAATTTCGTCACCTGCTTTAAAAGAACGCAAAACGCAATCTGTTGCCGCTAATCCAGATGAAAAAGCCAATCCTCTGGTTCCATTTTCAATACTTGCCAAAGCTTTTTCAAGCGCAGTTCTAGTTGGATTTGCAGCTCGGCTATATTCGTAGTCAGGATTCAAAGGCTGACCTGGACTCGTTTGTACAAAAGTGGATGTTTGATAAACGGGAGGCATTACAGCTCCAGTGCTTGCATCATGGTGTTGTCCTCCATGAATAACTTTAGTATTAAATTTCATGTGTATCGATTTTTTGAATGACTACATTTATTGGAAATGCAAATTTACCGTTAAATATTGATAAAGCAACGTTTGTCTAGGCTACCTTTGTATACAATTAACATTTTTGAATTATGAAACGATACATCCAAAGCCTACTGTTGCTCGTAGTTTTGAGTAGTTGTTCGAATGAGCTGAGCTTTGAAAACAAAAAGTTCAGTAAAAAAAGCACTATCCTTTGTAAACAAAATTGTTCTGAAATTAAAGTTGAAATTCCCTTTGCCAAGAGCAATAGTGTTGCAGCAGACAGCATCAATAAAAAAGTGTTTTCTATTGTGAAAGAATTGGTTTATTTGGATGAAAAACCATTAGTAAAAGACGATTATGAAGTACTAGTTTCATCTTTTATACAATCCTTTGAGATGACAAAAGAGGAATTCCCTGATGCTACTTTCGGCTGGGAAGCCAACATCGAAGGAACCATAAAATACCAATCCGAAAATCTTATCAATATCGAAATTGACCACTATACGTTTACAGGTGGTGCTCATGGATATGAAGGCATACAATCGTTGCTGTTTGACCAAAAAACCGGGAAAACGATACCAAATGAAAATTTATTTAAAAATACAACCGAGTTAAAAAAAATGGTTGAAACTAAATTTAGATCAAAATATCAAATTCCCTTAAAAGGAAATATCAATCAAACAGGCTATTTATTTGAAGACGATACTTTTCAATTGCCCAAAAACATTTTTTTTACCAATGATGGTCTTTTGTTTCATTACAATCAATATGAAGCCGCAGCTTATGTAGAAGGACCAAAAACACTTTTTATTCCTTATTCTTCGCTAAAAAAATACCTTGTTTTAAAATAAAAAAGTGCTTCAAAATCAAATCAGATTTCGAAGCACTTTTTTCTATTTGCACCTTATAATTAAACGAGCTTACGAAGACTCATTAGAATACCGATATGTAAACCTTCATGAAAAGCATTGAATTGCATCGCTTCTTCAACAGAATGCAATGTAAAACCTGTAGAAGTTGGATACTCATTAAAATTTTGAAAAACCTTGTTATCGTAGTCGCTTTTCATTTGTTCTACCGTTGAAAAAAGCAAACTCTTGATCAAATCCACCTCTTCTTGTGTAGCATCTTGTTCTGGTTTGGAGCCTTTACGGTATTTCTCTACCAAATCATCTGAAACCTGCATTGGCAAACCCGACAATTTGTAAACCAATAACTGTTGGGTCACCACGATATGGGCTATATTCCAAAAGATAGTATTAGAAAAGCCCTCAGGAATGGTATTCAATTGTTCCAAAGTATATTTTTCTAGAAAAGGAGCCACCATTTTTCGGCTCGTTGCAGTCAATTCAAATATTGCGTTCATTTTTTTATTTTTTGGATAAAAATACTCATTTTCGGTGTAAATGAATTTTCTTTGCAGCAATAAAAAGCAACCCAAATGAACAAAATTTACTATTTAGCTTCTTGTGATACTTGCAGAAAAATCATAAAATCATTGCCAGAAAACCATAATTTAGCTTTTCACGACATCAAGCAAAACCCAATAACTACCGAAGAATTAGCCGAAATGCGTCGTCTTTCAGGAAGTTATGAATCCTTATTTAGCAAAAAAGCCCAATTGTATAAATCGATGAATTTAAAAAATCAAGCGCTTACCGAAGACGATTTTAAAAAATACATTTTGGAGCATTATACGTTTTTGAGCCGACCAGTTTTTATCATCAATGACAAAATTTATATCGGAAATAGTCAGCAAAACATGCATCAAGTTCATTTAGCCTTAGCACATGTCTAAAAGAAATCTTGCCTTATTGGGCGCTACTATCGTTTCGATTATCTATGGCGTTACTTTTACCATTGCCAAAGACGTCATGCCTGCCTATATTGATGCCTTCGGGTTTATCTTACTACGAGTAGGTGGATCAATGATGCTATTTTGGCTCACTTGGCTTTTTATGCCAAAAGAAAAAATCGCCTTAAATGATTTTCCAAGAATCATAGCCGCCGCATTTTTTGGAGTGGCTTTTAATATGCTTACTTTTTTTAAAGGATTAAGTCTTACTTCTCCCATTTCGGCAGCTGTAATCATGGTTTCAACACCAATGATTGTGCTGGTTTTATCAGCTCTACTGATGAAAGAACGCATGAAAAAAAGAATGGTTTTAGGAATTATATTAGGGTTATTAGGAACTACTTTCTTAATTCTTTATGGCAAATCCATTGGCAATGCTTCAAATGCCGGATTGGGTAATTTTTTAGTATTGGTGAATGCCATTTCGTATGGTTTTTACTTAATTATTGTAAAAAAATTAATGCATACCTACCACGCCTTTACGTTTGTAAAATGGATTTATCTTTTTGGTTTCTTGATGGTACTTCCTTTTGGGTGGAGCGAATTTAATGCAGTAAATTGGACTTTAATTCCTGTTGCTATTTTCTGGAAAATAAGTTTTGTGGTGGTGATTTCGACATTCATCACTTATTTATTAAATTTACTTTCTATGAAAGAATTAAAACCTACAACTGTAGCTGTTTTCATTTACTTACAACCCCTCTTTGCAACGATTTTCGCTATTGGCTTAGGAAAAGACGAATTGAGCTGGGTAAAAATAGGAGCGGCCATTTTAATTTTTACAGGCGTTTATTTAGTAACTCAAAAAACAGCAAAAAAGCATACGTAATTTGTATGAGCAGTATTGCGCTATTTACGAAGTACTAATTACTTTCCTTATATTTACAGACTTTTAGAACATACTATGATACAATCCATGACCGGTTTCGGTAAAGCTACACTACAATTACCAACCAAAAAAATAACAATAGAAGTAAAATCCCTAAACAGTAAGGGCTTAGATTTAAACGTCAGAATGCCTTCTTTATACCGCGAAATGGAGTTAGGATTGCGTAATCAAATCGCTTCTAAACTCGAAAGAGGGAAAATTGATTTTTCTATCTACATCGAAAGTACGGCAGAACAAACTTCAACTCGAGTAAATGTGCCTATTGTAAAAGCCTACATGAATCAACTTCGAGAGGTGTATAATGACGGCAATGAAAACGAATTGATGAAAATGGCAGTCCGCATGCCCGATACGATGAAAATAGAGCGTGAAGAAATTGATGCGAACGAATGGACACAAATTCAAACGGTGATCGAAGAAGCCTTGCAAAATATATTGAATTTTAGGAGAGACGAAGGCGAATCGCTAGAAAAAGAATTCCAATTGCGTATCGGAAATATTCGCCAATACATGAACGAAGCCTTGGCCTTAGATCCTGAACGTGTGCAAGCCATCAAAGATCGTTTGCAAACTGCTATTGCTGAATTGCAAGTCAACGTAGACGAAAATCGTTTTGAACAAGAATTGATCTATTACCTTGAAAAACTAGATATCACCGAAGAAAAAGTGCGTTTGACCAACCATTTGGATTATTTCCTAGACACCATCAAAGGAACCGAAGCTAACGGTAGAAAACTAGGTTTTATCACTCAAGAAATGGGAAGAGAAATCAATACCATGGGTTCTAAATCCAATCATGCTCAAATGCAAAAATTAGTCGTTCAAATGAAAGATGAATTGGAGAAAATTAAAGAGCAGGTGTTGAATGTATTGTAATCCCCCTAACCCCCGAAAGGGGAACTATATAGGAGGCTATTAATTATAAATTAACTTAAAAATCCCTCCCCTTTGGGGAGGCTAGGAGGGGATGAAAAAAGGAAAATTAATCGTATTCTCGGCACCATCGGGATCGGGAAAAACTACCATAGTTAGGCATTTATTAGGAAAAGAAGATTTGAATTTAGAATTTTCAATTTCAGCAGCTACACGTTTACCTCGCGGGGAAGAAGTAGATGGTAAAGACTATTATTTTATGTCTTTAGAACAATTCAAAAAACACATCAAAGCAGAAGAATTTGTTGAATGGGAAGAAGTGTATCGCGATAATTTCTATGGCACACTAAAAAGCGAAGTGGAACGCATTTGGGCTTTAGGCAAAAATGTGATTTTTGATATTGATGTGGCTGGAGGATTGCGCATTAAACACAAATTCCCAGAAGAAACCTTGGCTGTTTTCGTCAAACCACCTAGTGTGGATGAATTGAAAAGAAGACTCAAAGAACGCTCAACCGAAAGCGAAGACAAAATCAACATGCGCATTGCCAAAGCATCGGTAGAATTGGCAACTGCCCCACAATTTGATGTGATTATCAAAAACTATGATTTGCCTGTTGCACTTGAAGAAGCGTATCAATTGGTGAAGGATTTTGTTAAATAAGCCATTAGCCATAAGGCAAAAGTAATTAGCATTTACACTCTTTCTTTTGCCTACTGCCTATTGCCTATTGCCTAAAAAAAATGAAAATCGGACTATATTTCGGTACTTTTAATCCCATTCATGTGGGACATTTGATTATTGCCAATCATATGGCGGAGCATACTGATTTGGACCAAATTTGGATGATCGTAACGCCTCATAATCCACTAAAAAAGAAAAGTACTTTGCTAGATGATTATCATCGGTTACATATGGTGCATTTGGCTACGGCTTCCTATCCTAAAATCAAACCTTCGGATATCGAATTTAAATTACCACAACCCAATTATACGATTACTACACTGGTACATTTACAGGAAAAACATCCAGAAAATGAATTTTCTTTAATCATGGGCGAAGACAACTTAAAATCGTTGCACAAATGGAAAAACTATGAAGCCATATTAGAACACCATTCCATTTATGTCTATCCAAGAGTCAATTCAGGTCCCGAGAATGTGGCCTTTTCTAACCATCCAAAAATTAATGTTATTGATGCTCCTGTTGTAGAAATTTCAGCGACTTTTATTCGCGATAACATTAAAACCGGCAAAAATATTCGTCCTTTATTACCTCACGACGTTTGGGAATATTTGGATCACAATAATTTTTATAAGAAATAATTAGGCTAATACTTCTTTTAAAACCGAAGCTATTTCTTGAGTAATCGTAGTTAAATGATCATTTTTACCCGACAACAAAAAAACAGGTGTTTCGGGCATTTTGGGGCTATCCCAAACCAGTTGTATTTCCTTATTTTGAATTTTTGTTTTGGCATTGCAATCCCAAACAATCGTTACTCCCGTATTTTGAGCCAATATCGATAGCATTTCGTTTTCGGATGGGATAATATAATTGGCTACGATTGCTGGTCGTTTTTTATTGAACACGTGTAACCAAAACAACTTGATATGTGGTATTCCTGAATCGTGACTGTACCAACGCTGATCGTTCAACCAATTCTCAACTGCTGCCCAATCTTCAGCCTGTATTTTAGAAGTTAATTCTTGAATTTGTATATCAGGAGTAGCCACGACCACTTGCTTGATAGCGCCTACTTGCTGCTGAAGGGTATCAAAAGTATCATACTGTTTGGTTACAATGGCAAAATCTATTTTTTTTGAATTCACTAAATCAAACAACACCTCATTAGTACCAAAAGTGAAATCAATAAAATCAAATTTTGCCACTAATGATGCGCCAAAACAACTCATCAAATGTTTTGAAACCCCAATCGAAAGTAACCGATTCGCATTAAAGGCTTTAGCACGAAAACCATTTTCTACATTTTCTAAGCGATCCAAAGCATCAATGATCAAGTTATTGAGTAACTTTGCGTATTCCGTAGGTTCAACCCCTTTTGATTTACGGTTGAAAAGCGTATACCCTACATGCGCCTCTAACATCGCAATTTGCTGACTAACTGCGGGCTGACTAATAAACAACTCCTTGGCCGCCAGAGAAAAATTTCCATTTTTATACACCGATTTAAAGGTGCGATACCATTCGAGATTAACCATGATATAAATATATTTATCACAAACATAATTTAAATTATTTTCACTAATACCATATTCGCTATAAATTTGTGTTATCAAAATAAAACAAGCGATGAAAAAAACGACCTTATTAACGATTCTAGTTATAACCTTGAGTTGCTTTGTTGCAACTGCACAAAAACAAAATAAAAAGATGAAAAAAGTACTATTTGTAGTTACCAGTCATGATCAATTGGGTAACACCGGAGAAAAAACAGGATTTTGGACGGAGGAGTTTGCTGCCCCTTACTACGCATTGGCCGATAAAGGAATTCAAATCGACATTGCTACTCCACTAGGAGGACAACCACCAATTGACCCAAAAAGTGCCGATCCAGCATCAGCAACTGAGGATACAAAACGATTTGATGCTGATACCGCATTGTTAGCAAAACTTAAAAGCACTAAAAAATTATCAGAAGTTTCTCCATCTGATTATGATGCTGTTTTTTATCCTGGTGGACACGGTCCATTATGGGATTTGGCCGAGGATACAACTTCTTCAGACTTAATTGCTACTTTTTACACACAAAATAAACCAGTAGCATTTGTATGTCATGCACCTGCTGCCTTAAAAAACGTAAAAGTAAATGGTGATTTCTTGGTAAAAGGTAAAAAAGTGACTGGTTTTACGAACTCCGAAGAAGCAGCTGTGGGATTGACCAATATCGTACCATTTTTGGTGGAAGATATGTTGCAAAAAAATGGTGGTTCTTATAGTAAAGCTGGCGATTGGCAATCCTACGCCGTAGAAGATGGTTTATTGATTACAGGACAAAATCCTGCTTCATCAAAATTAGTTGCCGAAAAATTATTGGCTCAATTGAATGCAAAACAATAAGAGAAAGTCACTAAGACAGTTACTAAGGTTTAATCATGCATTAAAACGCAGAATCTTAGTATCTTAGTCACTCTTTAAAAAAAAACATCATGTTAAACTTCGAATTATACAATCCCACGAATTTAATTTTCGGAAAGGGACAAATAGAAAAAATAGCGGCCTTGATTCCTGCAGAAGCAAAAATCCTGATTGCTTACGGAGGAGGCAGTATCTTCAAAAACGGTATTTATGATCAAGTAAAAGCAGCGCTTCCAGATCGTAATATTGTTGAATTTGGTGGTATTGAACCCAATCCTCATTACGAAACGCTAATGAAAGCGGTAGCGGTAATCAAAGAACAAAATATCGATTTTATTTTGGCAGTAGGTGGCGGTAGCGTCATTGATGGCGTGAAATTCATATCAGCTGCTGTTCATTTCGATGGCAATCCAATAGATATTTTACAGAAACGCTTACTCATCAAAGACCTTAGCAAAGTAGTTCCTTTTGGCACTGTCCTCACTATTCCTGCAACTGGATCAGAAATGAATTCAGGATCTGTTGTAACTATTGAAGCTACACAAGAAAAATTGGCTTTTGGCGGAAGCGCTTTGTTTCCTAAATTTTCGATTTGTGACCCAACCGTTATTCATTCTCTTCCTAAAAGACAGTTACAAAACGGAGTTGTAGACGCCTACACTCATGTCCTAGAACAATACTTAACGTATCCGCATGAAGGTTATTTACAAGACCGAATTGCCGAAAGTATTCTGCAAACCTTACTCGAAATTGGTCCAAAAGTAGTGGAGCATCCAACAGATTATGCTTTGGCCTCTAACTTTATGTGGAGCTGTACCATGGCGCTTAACGGATTGATTCAAAAAGGAGTACCAAGCGACTGGGCTACACACATGATTGGTCATGAGCTAACGGCTTTGTACGGCATAGATCACGCTAGAACATTGGCTATTATTGGCCCACATTTGTACCAAGTTATGTTTGAAACGAAAAAAGGAAAATTAGCCCAATACGGTAAACGTATTTTTAATTTAATTGGAACTGATGACGAAATTGCTAAAGAAGCTATCAACAAAACTGTTGCCTTCTTCCATACTATGGGAATGCAAACCCAATTGTCTGAATACACCAAAGATTTCGAAAAAACAGCCGATTTTATTGCAAAAAGATTTGAAGAAAGAGGTTGGAAGGGCTTGGGAGAAAAACAAAACATTACTCCTGAGAAAGTTAGAGAAATTGTTACTGCTAGTTATTAATTCAAAAAAAGCATCAATAAAAAAAGGCGTTTTACCAATGGTAGAGCGCCTTTTTCAATTACTAAAAAACAAAACTAACTAAACCAAACATAATTTTAAATCAATAAAAATCTAATTATTAATAACTTACAACGTTCAGCTCAATTATTTATTGTGTGAAATTTATTTTTTTTTCAATAATTTAAAAAAGCCTTTCAAATCAATACCCGAAGCACTAAAAGGAGCTCGAGAATCGAAATTAATTTGTGTAATTACTAGTATTTTGAGTACTTTTGATGAAATTTAATAAAAAAATGGCCGATAAATTAAAATTTGCAGTAATTGGTGGTGGAAGCTGGGCAACTGCTATTGCTAAAATGTTATGTGTGAACCAAAAAGAAATTTGCTGGTACATGCGCAACGAAGTCGCTATCGATCACATTAAAACCTACAAACACAACCCGAATTACTTAAGTTCGGTTGAATTTGACACTAACAAGCTTATCCTAACTTCTGATATTAATGAAGCAGTAGAATATGCTGATTACCTAATTTTTGCCATTCCATCGGCTTTTTTAGAGGGAGAATTGACCAAAATAACTGTTCCATTAAAAGACAAAATCATCTTTTCGGCCATCAAAGGGATTGTTCCAGAAACCAGCTTGATTGTTGGAGAACATTTTCATATTCAATACGACATCCCTTACTACAACATAGGCGTAATTACAGGTCCTTGCCACGCCGAAGAAGTAGCTTTAGAACGTTTATCCTATCTTACAATTGCTTGTGGTGATCCAGATAAAGCAAAAAAAGTAGCCGAAAATTTATCAGGAAATTATATAAAAGCCAAAATATCAGATGATATTATTGGTACAGAATATGCGGCTATGCTTAAGAACATTTACTCAATAGCAGCTGGTATTGCTCACGGTTTGGGTTATGGAGATAACTTCCAATCGGTAATTATGAGTAATGCGATTCGTGAGATGAAAAAATTCATCAAAAAAGTCCACAAAATGAAACGTAACATCAATGATTCTGCCTATTTAGGTGATTTATTGGTAACAGGATACTCGGTCTTTTCTAGAAATAGGATGTTTGGTAACATGATTGGAAAAGGTTATACTGTAAAATCAGCTATGATGGAAATGAGTATGGTGGCCGAAGGATATTATGCCGTAAAAAGTGCTTACAAACTCAATCAAGGTTATGGTGCCAAAACTCCAATTATAGATGCCGTATATCAAATTCTATATGAAGGAAAAGAAGCCAAAGCCGTCTTTAAAAAACTAACCGAAGAATTGGACTAAATCAGCCTTCAAGACAAATTAGGAAGTACACTTTTTAACTTTAAAAACGATGCCTTAAACAAAACCAATGAGATATATACTTTCATTCATTTTATTGAGTATTTTTTCAATTAGTTTTGGACAAGATAACTCTGGAGCCACACAATTTTGGAATCAATTAAAAACACATTGTGGGCAATCTTTTGAAGGACAAATTACGGCAGGTGCGACCCCTAACGATCCTTTTTCAGGAAAAAAATTAGTGATGCATGTCCTTAGTTGTGAAAACAATAGAATACGAATTCCTTTTTTTGTTGGAGAAGATAAATCAAGAACTTGGGTCTTAAGTTTAGAAAACAAAAAAATTCAACTCAAACACGATCACCGTCATGAAGACGGAACACCAGATAAAATCACACAATATGGTGGTATGTCTACCAACAGTGGCTTACCAACAATTCAATTTTTTCCAGCTGATCAAGAAACTGCTTCTTTGCTTCCAAATGCTTCCACTAATGTTTGGTGGATTACTATTGACGATAAAACATTTAGTTATAACCTAAGACGTATTGGTTCAGACCGGTTGTTTACTGTAACTTTTGACCTTACAAAACCAATTCAAAATCCATCTGCGCCATGGGGATGGAAGGAATAAAAAATGGCAACTGAAACATCAACAGTTGCCATTTTCACAAAAAACACATCACTAACTAAATATAACAACCAAAAAACCTTTTCTTTAGAATCATTTCTGTTTACTTAAACACAATTGGTATGCCAAACTAAAAACCTTTTGTTTTAAAGGGATTGCCGTTCGGTAACCAACTTGAAACTCTCCAATTAATGGATTTTATTTCAAAATTTGGACAAAAAAAAGATGCCATTGGGAGTTCCAATGGCATCTTTTTTAGTATAAATTATCAATAGATTATCTTACAATTACTCCATCTACGAAAAGAATAGGCACTTCTTCCATTTCGGTTTCATTGATGCTATTGGCTTTGAAAATGAATTTTTTATCGTACAAAGTTCCATCAATGAAATACGTTACCATAAACTCGTTATTGAGCGTAAGTACACTTTTCTCAATCATCTCTATTTTAACAACAGAAACAGCTGGTATTTCAACGAAAGCGTGACGCAAAAGCGACGTTTTCTTCATTTCGCCATCAATCGTTCCAAAAGCTTTAGAAACAACCATAACTCCTTCTATATTAAAATCGCTATCATTTACCAAATAGGCGTACCACACTTTTTCCATAAAGTCGTCGCTCCATTCTTGAACGGCAGCAATAAATACATTTTCTACTACAGGTATGATGATGTCTTTTTTCATATTATAAAAAATGAGTCCCTAGTACTTAGTCCTCAGTCAATAGATGCTATGACTACAAAAGACTAACTGCTAAGGACTATTGACTAGTTACTAAATAATCGATTTAAATTGCTCTAAGAAACGTACATCGTTTTCATAAAACATACGGATATCTCCAATTTGATACAACAACATAGCGATACGCTCTACTCCCATTCCGAAAGCAAAACCATTATACTCATCTGGATTGATACCACAATTGGTCAAAACATTAGGGTCTACCATTCCGCAACCACCAATTTCTAACCAACCCGTACCTTTGGTAATACGATAATCCGTTTCGGTTTTTAAACCCCAATAAATATCTATTTCGGCACTTGGCTCCGTAAACGGAAAATAAGACGGTCTAAGACGAATTTTTGACTTACCGAACATTTCCTTCGTAAAATACAAAAGCGTTTGTTTTAAGTCGGCAAAAGACACATCCTTGTCAATATACAACCCTTCTACTTGATGAAAGATACAGTGCGAACGAGACGAAATGGCTTCGTTACGAAATACACGACCTGGAGAAATCGTACGAATAGGTGGTTTGTTGTTTTCCATATAACGCACCTGAACCGATGAAGTATGCGTACGCAACAACACATCAGGATTGGTTTGAATGAAAAAAGTATCTTGCATATCACGAGCCGGATGGTATTCTGGCAAGTTCAAGGCTGTAAAATTATGCCAATCGTCTTCGATTTCTGGTCCTTCAGAAACATTAAAACCAATGGTTGAGAAAATATCAATAATTTGATTTTTCACTAAGGATATTGGGTGACGTGAACCTATAGTGATTGGTTCGCCCGTTCTGGTTAAATCGCCATAAATACCTTTGCTTTCTTGCTGATTTTCTAAACCTTCCTGAATCGATTTTACTTTTTCTTCAGCAGTAGTTTTTAGTAAATTGATGACTTGTCCAAATTCCTTTTTCTGTTCGTTTGGAACATTTTTGAACTCGGCAAACAACTCTTTCAAAAGACCTTTACTACCTAAAAATTTAATTCTGAAAGCTTCCAATTCAGCCCCATTTTGAGTAGAAAACGCTTGTGCTTCTGCAATGTATTCTTTTATCTTGTCTATCATTTTCATTCCATAATTGAGGTGCAAATTTAAGCAAAAGTTAGAAGTAGGAAGTTAGAAGTAGGAAGTTTTTTTGAGATTCCTATAACTAGGAGCAGAAACAATAGGTTTTTTAGAGAGCATTATTCCCGCTGTACGCTATATCTGTAGCGCTGAACCCCAGCGCTACAGGATGCCACTTCCATCGGGGCTATTGAGCAGCCAATTGCTTTTTGGGGTACATTTATTCAATTACCTCGCGTTCTACAAAATAATTCACAATGGCTTCTTTCATCAAAACAGATTGTTCTCCAGCTCTCAAAGGTGGTAATTCCTCTTTTACTTTATAATGTGGCCAACCTTCCTCATCAAAAAAGTCAAACTCATAAAACCCATAAGGTTCCAGCAATCTGCAAATAGCAATGTGCATCAAGTTTAGCTTTTCATCTTTCTTAAACTCGCGGTGTACCTGCCCCAACTCTTGAACCCCGATAAGGTAAATTATAGCGTCTAAATCCAAATCCTCGCCTTGCGAAAATCGATCTGACAATAGGGTAACGAGCTGTTCCCAGCGTTCTTTTAACTGTATATCTCTAGACATTATTTTAAAATTTAGGAATAGGATTTAAAATTTAGGATTGAGTAACCAACACTACCTTTCAATACTAATTATTTTCGGCAAAGATAAGCACTTGAAAATTGAGTTACGGTATCGCCTATTTCTTTTATATTTGCCGTTTTAATTTTTTACCCTTAAAATATGACTTTTTTTGATCTTTTAATTGGTGGTTTATTGGCTTATGCCTTGTTCAAAGGCATTCAAAACGGACTTTTTGCCGAATTGGCTTCTTTAGTTTCTTTGTTGATTGGAATTTACGTAGCGGTAAAATTCTCTGCACTTATGGCATCCATAATTTCAAGTATAGTAAAATGGAATCCGTATACAATACAAATAGTGGCTTTTATACTGACCTTCATTGTGGTGGTTGTTGGTATCTATATGCTCAGTAAATTCTTTACGGGTCTGGCCGATTTTGCTTATTTAGGTTGGATCAACAAAGTTGGCGGCGGTGTGTTTAGAGTCTTGAAATTTGTATTGATTATCAGTGTATTTTTGACTATTTTCGAAAAAATCAATTACCATAATTTCTTAGCTAAAAAAGAGACCTTAGATAAATCACTATTTTTTAATCCGATACAAAAAACTTCTGCTTTTATTTTTCCTTCTTTAGAGAAACTATACGATAAAGCTAAAAAATAAGATTCACCTTTTCAAAGTATACAAAAGCGCCCTTGGAATATAGAATTTCAAGGGCGTTTTTTTGTATAAATCGTTAGTCTATTTTACTTCTTTTAATGCACTAGCATTAAGCCAACCCTCAGTCCCATCGGTAAGTTGCACTTTTCTCCATTGCTCTAAATTTTCCAACACATAGACTTTGGCGCCTTCGTGAAGCATTATAACAGCTGGGCTGGAATTCTGCGGCTCGCTTTTGACTTCCGTAATTGCTGCGAAAAGGATGGCTGGTCGATCATTTTTAAAATGACTTTGTTCAAAATAACCCGCAAAAACGCATATCAAAACGAGTAGCAATCCAAAAAACATCCCAAAGAAAAAAACACGTTTCGCTAAAGAAGTTTGAGTAAAGTAATACCCTAAAAAAAGTAATAGCACTACCACTGCAAATCCTATAGCTATCCACGCCCAAGTATCATAATGAAAGAAAGCGGTAAAATCGTGTACCAGTTTCTCGAAACCTACTTTGGGAACCACTTTAATCTCATCGATGGTTTTCTTTTGGGCAAATTTCAAATTGTTTAAAATTTCTGTATCATTGGGTTTCAAAACCAAAGCTTTTTCATAATTATAAATCGCTGGCGCTACCTCATTGAGCTTGTAATAACAATTACCCAAATTGAAATACAAATCGGAAGATTCTTTTTTATCCGTTTTCACCACCGATTCATAGGCCTGAATGGCTTGCTCGTATTGCCCTTTTTTGTACAATGCATTCCCTGACTCAAACCCATTTTGAGCAGTTAAAACACTGGTTATAAATAATAATAAATAAACTATATTTTTCATAGTGGTTTATACAATTTGTTTTTCTAATCCCGAAATAATTTCAACGGCTTTATCAAAATCTTGCTGAATTGACGCGCTAGAAGAAGGCGCATAACGCGCAATCTCACAATTTTCGGTCAAGGCAATAAAATCATTTACAGCCTCAGGATTCGCTTTTCTAGACAACAACAATTCTTGAATATTATCTTTACTCATTTCTGAAGTTTCGATGTGTAATTTGGCTTTTAAGAAATTATGCATCGCTTTTTCAAGTGCCACATAGAACAACTCTTTGTTCGCAATTTGCTTTTTGGCTTCCGACAAATATTTCTTGGCCAATTTATTGTTCATTTTGATTCGGTTACCAAAGACATCGCTATCTATGGCTTCTTTTTTCTTTTTGAAAATCACAATTAAAGGCAACAAACCAAAGGGCAATAATAACAAAGTATAAAAACTAGTAGAGCCTAAAAAATCTTCCGTATGAACATCTGCTAGCTCTGTTTTAAGCTTAATGAATTTGAATTGCTCTACATTACTGATTTTATTTTTAGCGGTGCTCGCCACTGCAGTACTATCTGTAGCCGTCGGACCATCTAAAACAGTGACTAAAATTTCGGGTGAAGTAATCGTTTTATAGCTGCCCGAATTCAAATCAAAATAAGAGAATTGCATTGGTTTGATCGGATAGGTTCCTTTGAACTGCGGAATAATGGTATAACTATCCGAAATCTTACCTGCCATTCCAGAAAGTGGCGTATTTACGGATTCTGTATGAACAGGATCATACATTTCTAGTGCGTTTGGAACAACTGGTTTAGGCAAGGTAAATAATTTAAGATTTCCTTTTCCAGCGGCGCTAACTACCAATTCTAAACTTTCTCCATTGTGAAGCGTTGTTTTGCTTGGCGTAACTTTAAAATCAAAACTTCCCACGGCACCTGAAAAATCTGCTGGCTTGCCCGATTCTGGCAATCCTTTCACCGCAATAGTTTTTGCTCCTGTAGTTACATTCTTAGTTACATCTTTTACAATAAATTGCCCAAACATATCTCTTCTATTGGTAGGCAATTGAACAGGTATATCTAATGAAAGTGGCTCTATCACTAATTTCCCTGATTTTTGAGGATACAAAACTGTTTTGCGAAGGACTACATACCTAAAACGTTCCCCTCTAAACATTCCCTCTTCAGGAACCAATTGCTTGATATCAATATTTTGGCTCCAAAAATCATTGTATTTTGGTTTGCTCTTTTCTTCCCAGTTTACTCCAATTCCAATATTGTAGCTGAAATACAATTTGTAAACAACTGTAATGGGTTCATTGATGTACGGATTGGTTTTAGAAACATCCGCAACTAAATATAAATTGTTATCGGCAGAAATTTGTCCGTCATTCTCTTCCTCGGATTGCTGCACTGCATTGCTCACATTAATCTTTACGGGAGAGGTTTTGTATACCTGACCATTGAACTCAATCGCGGCTTGCTTAATCACCAAAGCTCCTTTTTTAGTGGGTACCAAAAAATAAGAGTACACTTTTTCAAAAGAACTTCTTCCGTTGACCCAAGATTGACTTACTTGTTGACTAGGCCCTGCGATGATTCGGAAGCCATCGAAGGAAGGTTGAATAAAATTATCACCATCTACATTCATAATAAAGTCAACACGAAGGCGTTCGTTTAATGCCAAAGTGTTTTTACTCACTCGTGTCTCGAATTGAACTTGAGCCAGAAGTGGGTTAGCAATTATAAAAAGTGCAACTGCAATAAATTTTTTCATTTTAAAATGCGGTTTTTGAATTACCAATCTTTTTCGGTTTGAACTGGTTTTCCTTGGCCTTGTTTGGCTTTTACTTTATCTTGAATTTTCTTTTCTTCGTTGTTTACAGCATCCAAAAGGTTTTCTAAACGGTCTTTAGAAATGTCTCCAGGTTTGGGTTTGGGCTGGCCTTTTTGGTCTTGATTTTTGCTGTTTTTTTGCTCGTTTTGATTAGGATCTTGTTTTTTATCCTGATCGCCTTTATCGTCTTTTTTGTCTTTGTCTTTATCGCCGTCTTTCTTGTCGTCCTTCTTATCTTTATCCTTGTTCTTGTCTTTTTTATTATCCTTATCGTTTTTCGGTGGATTGTCTTTTAGCATTTTTTTGGCCAAAGCATAATTATAACGCGTTTCTTCATCTTCGGGATTAGAACGTAAAGCGTTTTTGTAGGCATCAACTGCGGCTTCATAATTTTTATCTTTCATAAAAGTATTGCCCAAATTGTGCAATATTTTGTGCTTTTGCGATTTTACTTTGGCTTTGCGTAGTGCTTCAACATAGGCGTATTGTGCTTCGGCATTTTGGTTTTGTTTGTAAATTGCATTTCCCAAATTGTAAGGAGCCACCGTTCGGTTTGGGAATTTAGATTGTGAGATTCTATAATTTGCCTCCGCTTCTACAAACTTTTTTTCTGCAAATTCTTCATTCGCTTTTGGTAATGCTTTGTCTTTTTGTTGAGCAAATAAGCCCCCTAACCCCCAAAGGGGGAAAAGCATAAAGTATATTTTTAAAATTGTTTTCATTTTTTTTGGCACTATATTGATTACCATTTATGAGTTAGGAGTTTCGTTAAACAAATTCAATTTTTTCACCCAACTTGTTTTGCGTTCTAACAGAAAAACATCTACCAAAAGCAAGAGAAAACCAATCGCTAAAAACCATTGAAATTGAGATTGATACTCTGCCATTTCAGTGGCTTCAAATTCTGTTTTTTGGATTTTATCCAAAGTGTTTTTTACGAATTCTAAAACTTCTTTAGTATTGGCGCCGTTTACATAATTTCCATTCGTTGCTTTTGCGATACTTTTCAAGCTTTCTGGATTCAATTTTGTGATAACGATTTGATTGTCTTTGTCTCTTTTATAGCTTTCAATCACACCGTTTCGGCGCAAAGGAATCGTACCTCCTTTTTCTGTTCCGACACCAATGGTGATGATTTTCATACCAATTTTATTGGCTTCTTCGGCGACGCTTTCAGCTCCTTCAGAATGGTCTTCCCCATCCGAAATCATAATCATCAACTTGCTTGTTTTGCTTTTTTCATCAAAATAAGTAGCCGATAATTTAATCGCTTCGTCTAAAGAAGTTCCTTGAGACGAAACAATGTCGGTATTCATACTTTGCAAAAACATTTTCGCCACACCGTAATCTGAGGTGATTGGCAATACAGGAAAAGCACTTCCAGCATAAGCTACAATCCCAATGCGGTCACTGCCGAGTTGGTTGATGATTTGAGAGACGATTTGCTTGCTTTTTTCTAAACGACTGGGGGCGATATCCTCTGCCAGCATACTTTTAGAAACATCGACTGCGAAAACAATATCAATACCTTCACGCTTCACCGTTTCCATTTTGGTACCAATCTTAGGATTCACTAAACCTAAAATCAAGCAGGCAAAAGCCAATACTAAAACAATTAATTTCAATACCGATTTAAAACTAGAGCTATCTGGACTCAACTTTTGCACCATTTCAACCGAACCAAATTCGCGTTGTTTTTTTCTTTTCCAATACAAATTGTACAAGAAAACCACTACCAAAAGAGGCAATAGAATGAGTAGGTATAAATATTTTTTTTCGTCTAATTCCATTTTCTATTTAAATTCCAAAAATTAAATCCCAAATTCCAATTGTGAGTGTAACTACTCCAAAATAAATTCCATCCATTGGAATTTAGAGTTTTAAAAATTGATTTTTGTTTTATTTAAAACAATCCTTTTTAAATCAATATTTTAAATAAAACTCCTGTACACTGTATTTCTCAAACCAACTTCGATTAATAACAATAGTCCTGCTAGCAACACAAAAAATCGGAACTTTTCGTCGTAGTCGTAGAATTTTAATTCTTCTATTTCTGTGGTTTCGAGTTTGTTGATTTCGTTATAAATCTGTGCTAGTTTGTCGTTGCTTGTTGCTCTAAAGTATTTACCGTCGGTTTTTCGAGCAATGTTTTTCATTAATTGCTCGTCGATTTCTACTTTCATCATTTGGAACAAAAAGCCTCCGTTCTGTGCGATTGCATAAGGAAACATTGCCATTCCGTTTGTTCCAATTCCGATAGTGTAGACTTTAATTCCGTATTGTCTGGCAATATCTGATGCGGTTTCTGGTTCAATAAAACCAGCATTATTTACACCATCCGTCAAGAGAATAATGACTTTACTTTTAGCTTTGCTGTCTTTCAAACGGTTTACAGCTGTCGCCAATCCCATTCCAATTCCAGTTCCGTCTTGCAAAACGTTGTCGTATTTTATGCTTTTGATAGCTTCTTGAACAATCGCTTTATCACTAGTCACAGGAGTTTTGGTATACGATTCGGCAGCATACACTACCAATCCAATACGGTCATTGGGTCTTTCGTCAACGAAACTGGCTGCCACACGTTTTAGGGCTTCCATTCGGTTGGGCTTTAAATCTTTGGCCAACATACTTCCAGAAACGTCAATCGCCATCACGATATCAATTCCTTTGGTGGTTTTCGTTCTATTGCTCACATCGACTGTTCTAGGTCTTGCCATTGCCACAATCAACAACGCCAAGGCAAGGATTCTAAACACGCTTAAGTAAGGTTTCAACTGCACCCAAAATGATTTTTTTCCTTGAAAACCTGCTGTAGAACTCACTTTAAGCGAGGCTACTTGTTGGTTCTTTTTCCAAAACAACCAAGCAATAACCACTGGTAGTAACAAGAACAACCAAAAAAACTCAGGATTTAAAAAAGTGATTTTTTCCATTAGTTCCTTGTTAGTTTTAATTCAACAGAATTCAAAATACGTTCTGCTATTTTTATAGCGTACTCATCTCCTTCTTCGTGCAAAATCATAATTTGCTGCAATCCGCCATTTTGACTAAACAATAATATCTCATAATACAATTTCTTACTGCTATTGGATTTATCGTCAACTTTAGAGAATGTTCCGTAACCTTTGATTCCTTTAAGTCCTTCGGGTGTTTCAAAATCCGCTTGTTTAACGAGCATATTTTGAGCGCCTTGCAGCTCCATCATTTTGATAGAACCTTCGAGAGCTTTTGACAAATCGAGGGCGTTTTCTTGTTTGAAACTATAAGTAGACACCATCAAATAGAAATCTCCTAAAAAGCTTCCATAACCAAAGGATTGCATATCTTTAATTAATGCCAAGCCTTCTTTTGGTAACGCTTTTTTCAAATCAACACGTGTCAATACTTCTGGAGTTTCTATTATAACACCTGGATTTCCGTATTGACTTTTCACCCATTCCCCTTCTAATAATTCTTTGGTTTGATGTCCGATAATAGAGTGTACCGTGTACATAAATCCTTTGGTAACTACGAAAAACAAAAAGACACTAAGCACAATTCCTGCACCAACTCCAACATAAGTTCTGATTTTCGCTTTGCGTTCTTTTTCTAATTGAAGCTGTAATTGCTTTTGTTTTTGTGCTTCGTTCAACACATTTTCCTCTTCAGATTCAACTACTACAGGTATTGCATTATCAAGGGTTAAAATCGCTTTTTGAATTTTATTTCTATCTTCAGTGATTTCAAAATCAAGAGGTTTAGATTTCGCAAATTTTACCAAATCCGCTTGTTTTAAAACACGCTCTAAATTCTCAATCGTTTCTTGAGATAACTTCATTTTCTTTTTCTGAGAAGCCGCTTTAAGTCCCGCAACTAATTCCGCTGTGGTACTTTCCATCGCTGGAATGGCTATGGCTTCTTCGATATAATTTCTAGCAATATCCGTCAATTCGCTATAATATGCTTTTACATCACCTTTTTGCCAAAGCTCTTTTTGCTCTAAAGTATTCAATAAACTCGTGGCTTTTTCGATAGGCGTTTTGTAAACGACAACTTCTGGTACAACTGTTTTTTTACGAATCTTGAAGTACCAATAGGCTACTGCCCCAACGATAACAAGAGCTATCAAAAGATACAACCACCAATTGCCCCAAGAATCTTGCGCTTTGATGATGCCTTTGATGTCGTACATTTTTTGTTTCAATGTATCAACAGCAACATTGGCTACTTCCACTTTAATAGAATCCGAGAAAAAAGGCTTTTTATCGATTAAAATCTTTACCGAAGGAATCGTGTATTTTCCAGAATCAAACTGAGTCAAACCATATTTTTTGATCAACTCCAATTGGTCATTTTTTTTAACGGTGTCAATCGGATAGGATTCGATTACTTCAAGTGGTCCTACATTTTTTAGGTTAGGAAAAGTAACCTTAGAAGTAGCCTTCACGGTGGTCTTTAGGGTCAATTTAAACTCGGCACCAATTTTATTTTTGGTGGTGTCTATAGACGTGAGCACTTGTTTTTGCTGAGCAAAAACACTTATCGTGAAAAATAAAAATACTATTATTTTTTTCATTCTTTTATTTTGCAAACTTCTGATTGTAGATTGATGATTAACGATTTTTGATTGCTGATTACAGATGACGCAATTTCACCAAATTCATTTCATATTCCCCTTAGCCGTCTTAATACTTGATACAAAAATTGAAATTAACTCATTCACTTCTTTTTTTGCAAACAATAATCTGTTTACATCTTTTGTCAAATTCGCTTTTTCTATAATTTTCAAACAAACAAAACTTTCTCTTAATTCTTTTAAACAAACGCCCATTTTATGTAGAAAATCTTTAGTACTTTCTGCACTTTGAGCTTCACCATAATTTAATGATGGAGAAGTTCCTGAACGAATAATTTGTCCTGCCAAATGATTACCAGCATAATTTTTTTCAAAATTGCTTGCCAAAATAATTATGATTGCAGCAAAATCAATCAATCTGTTTTCTAATTCTTGCTTATTCAATTTATATCACTTCTTTTATTTCAAACAAAATCTGAGTTCAAAAATCGTTACTCTTCAATCAAAAATCTTTATCTCGATTTAAAGTAACTTAATAATTTGGTCACATAACTTTCATCGACTCTTGTATTAACTATTCCTGAGCCTGACTTACGAAAAGATTCTTTGAAATAATTTACTTTATCTTGATAATGTTTTTCATAATTCATTCGAACTGTTTTTGAACCAGTATTGATCAATTGAGTTCGTCCTGTTTCGGCATCGAGCATCGTCACCATTCCTAAATTGGGCATTTTTTCTTCTCGAATATCGTACACTCGTATTCCAGTTATATCGTGCTTTTTGGAAGCAATCTTCAAGGTTTGCTCGTAATTTTCACACATAAAATCAGAAATCATAAACACAATCGCTTTCTTTTTTTGAGTGCTTGATAGAAATTTCAAGGCTTGAGCGATATCCGTTTTATGGCTTTTAGGCTCAAATTCAATGAGTTCACGTATCAAACGCAAAACGTGAGAACGCCCTTTTTTGGGTGGAATGTACAATTCTATTTCATCAGAAAACAAAATCAAACCTATTTTGTCATTATTTTGCGTGGCAGAAAAAGCCATAGTTGCGGCAATTTCAATGACAATTTCTTTTTTGAACTGAGTTGTAGAGCCAAAATTTTCAGAACCCGAAATATCGACCATTAACATCATCGTCAATTCGCGCTCTTCTTCAAAAACTTTTACGTGGGCTTCGTTATAACGGGCAGTTACATTCCAATCGATAGCGCGAATATCGTCACCATATTGGTATTGACGCACTTCGCTAAACGTCATTCCGCGGCCTTTGAAAGAGGTATGATACTCACCAGAGAAGATATGATCACTCAATCGTCTGGTTTTGATTTCTATTTTTCGTACTTTTTTTAAAAGCTCTTTTGTATCCATTTATTAAGTGATTAGTGATTAGTAATTAGTGAATAGTAAAAGCTAATTACTAGTCACTAGTTACTAGTCACTTTTTAGGGTACTTCGATTTCGTTTACGATTTTGTTGATGATGTCTACCGAAGTTACGTTTTCAGCTTCGGCTTCGTAGGTTACACCGATACGGTGACGCAATACATCGTGAACCACAGCGCGAACATCTTCTGGAATTACATAACCACGACGTTTGATAAACGCATAACATTTAGCAGCATTGGCCAAATTGATACTTCCACGAGGCGAAGCTCCAAAACCAATCAAAGGTTTCAAATCGGCTAGTTTATATTTTTCAGGGTAACGCGTTGCGAAAATAATATCCAAGATATATTTTTCTATTTTTTCGTCCATATACACTTCACGAACCGCTTCTTGCGCACGTAAAATTTGTTCGACAGAGACCACTGGATTTACTTTTTCGTAGCTTCCTTTTAAATTTTGACGAATCACAAAACGTTCGTCTTCCATTTTAGGATAGTCAATTACTGTTTTAAGCATAAAACGGTCCACTTGAGCTTCTGGCAACTGGTAGGTTCCTTCTTGCTCAATTGGGTTTTGTGTGGCTAATACCAAAAAGGGTTTGTCTAATTTGAAGGTAGTATCACCAATGGTTACTTGCTTTTCCTGCATCGCTTCTAGCAAAGCTGATTGTACTTTTGCAGGCGCACGGTTAATCTCATCGGCAAGCACGAAATTGGCAAAAATGGGTCCTTTTTTGATAGAGAATTCATTTTGCTTGATGTTATAAATCATTGTTCCAATAACATCGGCAGGCAATAAATCCGGGGTAAATTGTATTCTGCTAAAAGAACCTTGAATGGCTTGTGATAGGGTATTGATAGCTAATGTTTTAGCTAATCCTGGCACTCCTTCTAACAGAATGTGTCCTTGACCTAAAAGTCCAATTAGCAATCGCTCTACCATGTGTTTTTGTCCCACAATAACTTTGTTCATTTCCATTGTAAGCAAATCTATAAAAGCACTCTCCCTTTCTATTTTCTCATTGATTGCTCTAATGTCTAAAGTTGTTGTATTTTCTTCCATTGTTTAGTTTTTATTCTCTTTGATATTTGTCCCTTGTTTTGATGGTGCAAATTGAATTTTTTTTTAGACGTTTGGTGTTAAAAAATGGTTAAAAGTTCGGAAGATTCCCGAATTTTAAGTAAGAATTATGATACTATCTATTAAATTTTAAGAACTTTGAAAAAATTACTTTATTTCCAAAGTTAAATTACATTTTAATCACATTTTAAGCATGACTAAATCTTCATTATCCCCTATTATTGCTGGTGCGATGAATTGGGGCGTTTGGGACAAAAATCTCAAAACAAAAGAGATGGAAAATCTCATCCACATCTGTTTTGAAAACAAAATAACCACTTTTGACCACGCCGATATTTATGGCAGTTATACCACTGAAGCTCAGTTTGGAAAAGCACTTTCGAATTCAAAAATTAAAAGAGAGCAAATTCAATTGATTTCGAAATGTGGCATTCAAATGCTGGCCGAAAAAAGAAACAACACCATTAAGCATTATGATTATTCTAAAGACTATATTCTATGGTCTGTAGAAAATTCTTTGAAAAACCTAAAGACGGACTACCTTGATGTCCTTTTATTGCACCGACCAAGTCCGTTGATGCAAGCCGACGAAATTGCAGAAGCGGTTGAAAAATTAAAATCCGAGGGAAAAATCATTGATTTTGGCGTGTCGAATTTCACCAGTTCACAAACGGAATTGATTCGACAAAAAACTCCGATTTCGTTTAACCAAATTCAATTTTCGGCTACGGATTATCAGCCGATGCTTGACGGAAGTTTGGATTATATGCAACTGCACCAAATACGTCCGTTGTCTTGGAATCCGCTAGGAAGTGTTTTTCGTCAAGAAAATATGCAAACTTTCCGCTTGCGCAAATTATTAGCAACGCTAGTTTCTAAATATGAAATTGGTGCCGACACGATTTTATTGGCTTGGATTTTAAAACATCCTGCTCATATTGTTCCAATTGCTGGAACGGTAAATGTGGCGCGTATTCAGTCGTTGATGAAAGCTACTGAATTACAATTGTCGCAAGAAGATTGGTTTGCGATTTGGACAGAAAGTATGGGTAACGAAGTACCTTAGTGGTAGTATAAATGATGCCAAAAAGGTAATTTGTTGCCTTTTAACCCCGATAGGAGCGGCATCCTTTTTTTATAAACCTGACAGGTGTTAAAGGCCTGTGAGGTTTATAAAAAAAAATATAGCGGATAGCGGGACTTTGTCTCCTGATGATTCCCTTTGTTACTGTTCCTGAAAATTCTTAAACTCTTATCAACTTACATTATATGATAAAAACTGCCTTAATCACTGGTGCTACCAGCGGTATCGGAAAAGCAACCGCAACATTACTCGCTCAAAACAACTTTAAAATTGTGCTTTGTGGCC
This sequence comes from uncultured Flavobacterium sp., assembly GCA_963513565.1. GTDB lineage: Bacteria > Bacteroidota > Bacteroidia > Flavobacteriales > Flavobacteriaceae > Flavobacterium. The sequence goes on from CAUPRE010000002.1 coordinate 63,904, forward strand.
GAAGAAAAGACCGATTGGAAGCCTTGGAAAAAGAATTGAGCGCTTTTACTGCTGTTCACCATTTGTGTTTTGATGTTCGCGATAAAAAAGCGGTTTTTGAAAGCATTGGGTCTTTGCCCGAAGCCTTTGCGGATATTGACATTTTGGTAAATAACGCCGGAAATGCCCACGGTCTTGACTCCATCCAAAATGGGGATATGGACGATTGGGACGCTATGATAGATATTAATGTCAAAGGATTGCTGTATGTTTCTAAAGCGATTATTCCAAAAATGATTGCTAAAGAATCTGGACATATCATCAACATTGGTTCGATTGCGGGGAAGGAAGTGTACCCGAATGGCAATGTGTACTGTGCTTCAAAATATGCGGTAGATGCTCTAAATCAGAGTATGCGAATCGATTTGAATCCATACGGAATCCGCGTGGGTGGTATTCATCCCGGAATGGTTGAAACTGAGTTTAGCGAGGTGCGTTTTAAAGGTGATTCCGAACGCGCTGCTACTGTTTACAAAGGATTAACGCCTTTAAAACCTGAAGATATTGCGGATATTATTCACTTTGTGGTGACACGACCTTATCACGTTAATATCGCAGACTTGATTGTGTACCCAACGGCTCAGGCTTCGCCAACTATTGTAAAAAGGAATTAACTATTTTTAATGTAGTAGAACTATCTATCTTTAGTTACATTCAAAAAAAGCTAGATAGTTCTTTTTCTTTACTATACCATCAAAAAAGTGTACTTTTAGAGACCCAAAGTCCATAAAAGACAACCTTAGTTATGATTAATAAACGCTTGCTTATTAAGAACCTATTGGCTCATAATGATGAGAGCAGTTTTTATGACAAAAAGCGACAATTGAATTTGCATTCTAGGGAAGGGAAAGCGAAATTTTTGAAACACATTTGCGCCTTATCCAACTCCAATCCCACTAACAATTCATACATAGTTGTCGGTGTAGAAGACCAAGATAATGCCATTGTAGGCGATGATTTTTTTGATGATAGTCGGATTCAGAATTTAGTGAATGCCTTTCTCGAAAATCCGCCTCAAATTCAGTATGAAAATGTGCCTTTCCCCAATCTGCCCAAAGACAAAGTGGTAGGTCTTGTCACGATTAAAGCCAATCCGAAAACCTCTTTTTTCAAAAAAGGAATTCATACCATACTTGCTAATAGTGTTTTTATTCGAAGAGGCAGTAATACGCTCCCGATAGAAGGCGAAATAGAACGCAATCATCAAAACACCGAAACAGTTATTGGGATTGAAAACAATTCACGCAACAGTATAGCATATACACTTGATGGTGTGATTGATTTTATGAATTTTCGCCATAAAGATATGTCTCCTAAATACAAAGTTTTCAAGGAATTGTTCGTGATTTGCTGGGCGGGAATAGCCAAACATTACAAAGGAAAAACCTATTTGTCTAGAGTAGATATTGCCCTTATCAACGAACAAATTAAGCTGTTTTACTCCGCTCAAGATGTGGTAGAAATTACATTTGACGAGGATACCTTTACGATTATTGAGTATGTCCCTTTGGGATTGAATGACAAAACCAGTTATTATCCTTTGGAAAAACAAACCTTGCGTTTTCACGATAATGGCTATTACAAAATCGACAGGGATTTTCTGTTTGAACCACCTGAATTCAATACCAAAATGTTGTACCACATTTATAATGCGAATAGTGCTTTATTGAACAAACTTCAAAAAGGACAATTGCTAAACGATAGGGAGTTAAAAGACCTAGAAAACTTACCTTCAACCTTAATGATTTGCTACCTCAACGGATTTGACGATGCCAAACAAAAATTAATTGATGCCAAAGCGGTTCTTAAACCTTTTCCACAAGTGTATTTGTCTTTTAAAGAAGCACTCCGAATCTTGAGAAAAATGAAGTATGATGGGCAGTCGGCTGCTAATTAAAGCTAACGCGTCACTTCTTCAATCAAATAAAAAATAGAAGTAAACGATATTCCGCTGGATTTTTCTAAACCAATTTCACACGTTCTACTCGTGGAATAGCCACTAGTACAATTACTCGGTATTTGATTTTTAACATCTCTTAACCCGTGTTCGTTTAACTCAGGAATCAAGAAACCACGGTCACCTGCAAAGCCACAACAGTTGCTGTCAATCATCGTTACGTCCTTAGCACAATAGTGCGCCAAAGCCAATAATTGCTCCATTTTTCCAATTTTTTTAACCGAACAAACAGGGAAAATAGTCACTGCTTCCTTTTTCTTTTTTACCGTTAATTTGGGTAGGACAAAGTCCAACATAAACTCAATTGGGTCAACAATTTTCAAATTGCTGGTGAATTCTTCTTTGGAATGGTAAAAACAAGGACTCATATCGTACAAAATAGGATACTTGCCATTCTCTGAAACACGAAGCAAATCAGCTTCTAAAAGTTGGGATTGCTTATGATTCACGGTAACAAAACCTTTGCTCGAGAAAGGCATTCCACAACAATGCGCATCCAATTCTTTTGGATAAATAATGGTGTAGCCCGCCCGCAATAACAACTGATGAGTCAGTGCTGTGAGTTGTAGGTCTTCTTCTTTTTGAAATTCGTTTTTTCCCATCGCACGATTGATGCAGGAAGGGAAATACACTACTTTTAAATCAGCCATATTTATTTATTTTTGCCACGAATGCACTAAATCTTAAAATTATTTCACCGCAAATTCGCAAATTTAGTTTTACAAACACTTAAATTAAAATTCGTGAATTTGTGGCCAATCTTTCGTTTACTTAATTTTATCCGCTCCTTTCGGGATTTGAGGAATCCATTTGGGGATATTGCCTCTTGAAATCCAATGCATTCCACTAGAAATAGACGACATAATTCTCGTACCCAAAATCGAGTGAAAAAACGACACTACTTTTAATCCCATTCGCATCATAGCGGTGGTACTTTCCATATTTGAACCTATGTAGTCGGCCACTTTCTTTTGAGTATCCGTAATCGCATCGGCTCGCCAGTGTTTGACAAACTTGCCCGTATCAATGTGAACAGGACAAGCCAAAGCACACAAACCATCGGTTGCACAAGTTTCATCCAATTGATAGCTAACATCTTTTCGAATGTCTGCCAATCGTTGCGGGTCGTCATTAGTTGCTTCTAATCGACTGATTTCTCTAGCAATAACAATGCGTTGTCTGGGTGAAAGTGTCAATCCTTCGGAGACACAATGCGGCTCACAGAATCCACATTCCATACATTTATCGATAATATCGTGAGATTCTGGTAAAGGTTTTAAGTGTTTCAAATGCGCTTTTGGATCGGGATTAATTAAAACATCTGGATTGATTTGGTTCTTGGGATCAAAGATTTTCTTAATGCGCTTCATAATATCATAAGCCGCCGCTCCCCATTCTTTTTCCACAAAAGGCGCCATATTACGTCCCGTTCCGTGTTCCGCCTTTAAAGAGCCTCCAAATTGATCCACAACAATTATCGCCAATTCGGCCATTAAATCTTCATAGCGTTGCACTTCATTCGGATTCGAGAAATCTTGCGAAAACACAAAATGCAAATTTCCTTCTAACGCGTGTCCAAACAAAACCGCGTCGTGGTATTCGTATTTTTTGAATAAGGCTTTTAGTGCCACACAAGCTTCTGCCAATTGCGGTAGCGGAAAAGCCACATCCTCAATAATCACCGTGGTTCCTGTTTTTCGTAAACCGCCTACCGTTGGTAACAAACCTTTTCTGGCCTTCCAATTAAAGTAATATTGTTTGGGGTCTGATGTGAATTCATAATCCGTAAAAGTCGGTATACTCAGAATTTGAGCTTTCACTTGTTGTTGTTTTTGCAACAACACTTCTTTATCATTGTCTCTACATTCAACCAATAAAGCGCAAGCATCTTCGTGCAACGTTTTAAAATAATCAGGTGCTTCGGTATCATTTTCTACCGAGCGAATGGAATCTCTGTCTAGCAATTCTACTGCGGCAACAGGACTTGATTTCAACAAAATCGTAGCATTGCAAGCGTCTTGAATCGAATTGAAAATCAGCAACGAGCAAGATTTATGCTTTTCGTCTACAACCGTCTTGAAAGTCACATTCGAGATAAACGCCAAAGTCCCTTCAGAACCCACCATCAAATGCTTGATGATTTCAATAGGGTCTTCATAATCCACCAAAGCATTGATGCTGTAACCCGTAGTATTTTTAATTTTAAATTTCTGACGAATGCGCTCCTCCAAAGCCGGATTCGCAATAATAGTATGTCGCAAGTCTTTAATTTCCTCAATTAAATGCGCCTGAGTTTCATAAAACGAAGCCACACTTTCCGCATCGGCTGTGTCTAGGACTGTCCCATCGTGCAAAATCATTCGAATATCAGCAATCGTTTTATAGGAATTCTGAGCCGTTCCGCAGCACATCCCGCTGGCGTTGTTGGCTACAATTCCGCCAATCATCGCCGCACCAATAGAAGCCGGGTCGGGACCAATTTTTAGTCCGTGTGGCGCCAAAAATGTATTCGCTCTTGCGCCTACAATTCCGGGTTCTAGTTTTATTTTTTGCTTGTCATCTAGTAATTCGTAATTCTTCCAGCCGTGCGTCGCAACGACCAAAACCGAGTCCGTTATCGCTTGTCCAGACAAACTCGTTCCCGCAGCTCGAAACGTCAAAGCAATATTCAAGGCATTTGCCGCTTTGATAATCGCCACCACTTCAGCTTCAGAATGTACCAAAAGCACCATCTTCGGAATCAACCGATAAAAACTCGCATCCGTTCCGTAAGCCAAGGTTTGCAAAGGATTCGTCAATATGCGCTCCGAGTCGAGCACAGCTGAAATTTGGTCTTTAAACTTTTGATAAGAAGGAGATAATGACATCGTTTTGTGTAATAAAATGTAAATTTAAGCATTAGCGACCATTAATTTCACCCCAAGACGCACCATTGTTTTTAGGAGCAGCAAAAAATGGGCACATCAGCCAGCAAAGTCCCGCTGTCCTTCCTATCTTTTTATCCTGAAAAAGGATAAAAAGGATATTCCCTCCCATCGGGGCTAAGGATGAACATAGTCTTTTTTGGTAAACATTTCTTTGACTTTCTCGCATAAAAAAACGAAGCACTAGGCCTCGCTTTCATATTTTTTTGGAATGTATTCCTAATTTTTCAAGTCTTTGATTACTTTAAAGGCTACATCTACTTCATTCTCACTCACCAAAATAGTAAACTCATTCGAAGTCGAAATCACCTCATTGATAATGATTCCTTCCCAAGCCAAACGCTGAAAAATGAAGTAATAAATACCCGGAACCACTATGTTTTCTTTTGGCAACTTAACCGTAATCGAAGCTAAATTTTCTAATTTCTGAATTAATTTCTCACTAGAAAAATGTTTTTCAACCAAGTGATTCACGCTATTACTCACTACAATATTAATCTCATTAACCCCACGTGAAGAAGTATAGAAAATATCCGAAAACGTATTAATGTCCGTAATCAAATCAGCTTGCTTGTTCAAAACAGTGTCAGAAACCGCAAAAGTGTAATCCGTTAACTCCGAGCGTACGGTAATTTCACCAATGTTTTTGATTACTTTATTGATTTTATGATTCAATTTGAAATCCAATTCTTCTGTTAATCGTTTCAAAGCCATCACCACAGCACCTTGTTTTACCTCTTTACCAAATTCACTTTCTAATTCGGTCATAATATTCCGAGATAATGAAGTCAAGTTGATAATACCCAAAGAAAGAGCGTTCAATAAAAAAGGTTTGGTTTTGATGTAATTTTCAACAATTGAAGAAACAGTTTTCATAACAAATACATTTTTAATTTTTTTAGAGAAAGATTAGATTTAACTGACAAAATGTGTTAAATCTCTTTGCAAATATAAATAAAAAACAATTTGTTACAAATATAACATCGGATTTTTTTTGATTAAAAATGAAAAAAAGCGTCGGTAAGGTGTTCAATAGCAAAGGATTCCTTCTCTTTATGAATCGCAATAATGTCAAATCGTACATTTACATCGATTTCGTTGAGGGTCACATAAGCATCAACAGCTTTTACCAATAATTGGATTTTTTTGGGTTTTACAAAGTCTTGTGGCAATCCAAACTCGATAGAAGAGCGTGTTTTGACCTCAACCACCGCCAAAACATCTTCTTTTTGAGCCAAAATATCAATCTCCGCCTTCTGAAAAATCCAATTCGTTGCTAAAATCGTGTATCCTTCTTTTTTCAGAAAATCAACCGCTAGCTCCTCGCCTAGTTTTCCTAACTCGTTATGTGCTGCCATATTTTAAATCAAAATCCTTTTGAAATTTTAAACATATAAGTCATATTCGTTTTTTTTAATTCACCATATAAGGCATATAAGGTTATTTAAGATTTGAATAGGAATGGGCTTTAGCCCATTCATTATAATGCAAACCCAAATCAGGCTTTAGCCAAAATACAACATAATTTTGGCTAAAGCCTTTCTAAATTCACATTAAAAAACATCCCGCTAAAGCAGGATGCAATTGATGATTTTGAAAATTATTACTCTCGCTTTTTCAATGTGTAATCAGTTTTTGAACCATATAAGGCATTGAAGGTCATTTAAGAACATTGATTATTGTGAATTAATCGAATAAAAGAAAACCATCTTTCTTAGTGAACCTTGTGCCTGCCTTTGTGACCTTCGTGGTTAAAACCCAACTTATATGCCCTTCAATACCTTATATGGTTCAATAAAATTATAATTGTAAACTTATATGACTTATATGTTTAAACTAAAAAACTATTCAAAAACCACAGTAGTACCTGTAGCCTTGACTTCAAGTGTGATGGTGTTTCCCAAAATCAACGCGCGATTGTCCTTAATATGCCCCGCTGGAAAATTATACACCACAGGAATGTTATAGGATTTGGTTACATCTTCAATAATTTCAAGTGCATTTTTGCCCCAAGGGATATCGTTATCCTTCATTTTGGTCATACCACCTACGATGATTCCTTTGATACTTTCCAAACAACCATTCCGTTTGAGGTTCATCATCATTCTATCAATGTGATACAAATACTCATCCAAATCTTCGATAAATAAAATTTTATCGGTACAATCTATGGCAGACGGTGATCCAAACAAACTGTACAAAATCGACAAATTACCACCCACTAATTCGCCCTTGGCTTCGCCAAAACGATTCATTGGAGTGGGTTCAATATTATACACTAACGATTCTCCAAACAAGGCTTTGTAAAGGGAAGCAATCGATTCCGGAGCTGTTCTTGGAATACTAACGGGCATTGTTCCGTGGATGGTTTTGTAACCCAACGTATTCAAATGATTGTGCAAAACCGTAACATCGCTAAAGCCTACAATCCATTTAGGGTGTTTTTTGAAAGTAGAAAAATCCAATAAATCTATCATTCTCACCGTTCCATAACCGCCACGGGCACACCAAATGGCTTTAATATTTGGGTTGTCCATTTGCTTTTGAAAATCGGCAGCACGTTGCGCATCGGTTCCCGCCAATTGATTTTGGTCTAAACCAATGGTGCTTCCAATCACCACTTCGAGTCCCCAACTGTGCAATAAGTCGATAGTAGGTTGTAAATTATCTTCGATATTTTTTCGAGCGGTAGCCACAATGGCAACGGTATCGCCTTTTTGAAGTGCAGGTGGTGTAATCATCTTTTTTTGAGCTTGACTGTTAGTAATCGAGAATACAAAAACAATGAGCATAGCTTGCCACAAAAAATGACCATAGCTATTGACTTTTGCTTGTCGGTTGTTAGTAGTAATGTTTAAATTGGGTTTCAATAGATTCAAAACTGAGTTATAAAAACAAATATAGGCAAATCCTAAAATATGTAGCGGTTTCTAATGGAAATCCCTTAACTTTACTTGTAGCGATTTTAGTATAATAAATATGAAGTATAAGTTGTTGATTATTGGAGTCTTTCTAACTTTGGGAGTATCTCCTCTATTTTCCCAAACCCAAAAATTCAAAATACATACGGTTGCGTTTTACAATTTTGAAAACCTTTTTGACACCATCAACGACCCCGATACTTTTGACGAAGAATGGACACCCGAAGGTTTGCAACGATGGACAAAAGCAAAATACCAAACCAAACTCCGCCATTTGGCACAAGTCCTTTCGGAAATTGGTACGCCCGAAAACAAAGAATTGCCCACCTTTATCGGCGGATGCGAAATCGAAAACCGAGCCGTACTCGAAGATTTGATCCAACAATCCCAACTACAAGAAGCCGAATATGGCATCATCCACTTTGATTCGCCCGACAAGCGTGGGATTGATGTGGCTTTGTTGTATCGAAAAAAATGGTTTCGCCCGACAAATTTCAGTGTGATTCCCTTGTATTTGAATGCTAGTCCAGAATCTGAAAAAACCAATACCACTGCATCAATAGCTGAAAAAACAGAAGATGATGTTCCCATTCTAGCACCAACCAAAAGGATTTACACTCGAGACCAATTGCTAGTTAGTGGCTATTTAGAAGGAGAAGAAATCCATATCCTTGTCAATCACTGGCCTTCTCGTTCGGGTGGCGAGCAAAAAACAAGTGCGTACCGAGAAGCCGCAGGAAAACTGAACAAGAAAATCATCGATTCGCTACAACAGCTCAATATCAATGCAAAAATAATTACAATGGGCGACCTCAATGATGGCCCTCATAACAAAAGTATAAAAGTGGCTTTGGGAGCCAAAGGAAAAAAAACAGCGGTAGCTCCACACGAAATCTTCAATCCGTTTGAAACTTTTTTGAGCAAAGGGTTGGGTACGATTGCACACCAAGATACTTGGGATGTTTTTGACCAAATTATGCTTACAGGCACTTGGCTCAGTCCGGATTATTCGACTTGGCAGTATTGGAAAGCAGGCATATTCCAACGGAATTACCTCATTCAAACTCAGGGAAAATTTAAAGGCTATCCACTCAGGCATTCCCTAACCGAAGTTGGGTACAGCGATCATTTTCCAGTGTATGTCTATTTGATTAGAGAAGGGAAATAGGCGGAAAATCTACAACGCTTTTTTGGTAAATGGTATTTTTCTGGTCTCCTTCTTTAGTGATTAAGCCTTTTAAAATTCCGTTTTTTAAGTCTCTACTTGCCGTAGCTGTAGATAATTCAGAAAAAAACTTCAAGTAATCTTTCCTAGAAAATACTGTTATGGATTGTTCTAAAAACAATTCCAATCGTTCGGTTTCATTTAATTTTCGGTTACTATTTAGTAGTAATTCAGTCAATGAGACTTCAATAATTTGAAGCATATAGACAATAAACGCAGTTGATTTTCCTTCTTTGTCAGAGGTTGACAACGCTTTGTAATAAGCCTCTTGGTTTTTAGCAATAAGTGATTCAAAAGGCAAGAATTCAAATATCGGATATTCATTCATTAAGATAATGGTTTGCCATAATCTCCCCATTCTACCATTTCCGTCCATAAAAGGATGAATAAATTCCATCTCATAATGAAAAACACAACTTTTGATGAGCGTCAATTCTGAAGTGTCTTTTAAATAATGAAACAAATCTTGCATCAAAAAAGGTAAATTCTCGTAGGGAGGAGCAATATGTTCTACTTGAGTTCCTTTTACAATACCAACACCTTTTGTTCGATATTTTCCAGGATTTTCGATCAATCCTTTCATCAACATTTGATGGGCTTTTAGGAAATCTTTATTGGAATGATACTTAAAAGAACGGATTTTTTTATAGACCTCTAAAGCGTTTAACACCTCTACAATATCTTTTTCGGGACCTATCACTCTCTTGTTTTCAAGAATTGCAGTAATCTGTGACTCAGACAAGGTATTCCCTTCAATACTAAGGGAAGAATGAATCGTTTTTATTTGATTTTGCTTTCTTAATGTTGGACTTTTTTTCACTAGATATTTGGCATTAACCTCTCCTATTTTAGTTGAAATAGAAGCAATTAATCGCAAAATATCTGTCGTAATATCGTAGGGTGGTTTCATTATGATAGTATTATTTGATAGTATCAAAAATACTATTTTTATGATTTCATTATCTATTTTAAATCAAAAAAATGTAATTTAAAACATTTACAAACATAAAATTAGATTGAATAGTCTGCTCTCACACGCTCAACGGTTCAAAAGTCAAGCCTTTTCCTTATCTTAGCCTTTCCAATTTTAGCACAAAAACAATGGCCATAGCAAAACCCTTCAACCTCAACCAATGGATTCAAGATAACCGAGAGTTATTAAAACCACCCGTTGGCAACAAGAATCTTTATGTAGATTCTGGTGACTATATCGTGATGATTGTAGCGGGTCCGAATGCCCGTAAAGATTACCACTACAACGAAACGGAAGAGCTGTTTTACCAACTCGAAGGCAGCATAAAAGTGATCATTCAAGAAGAAGGGCAGCGCAAGGAAATGGAACTGCACGCAGGAGATATGTATTTACACCCCGCTAAAATTCCGCACTCGCCTGTACGTTCCGAAGGTTCTATTGGACTAGTCATTGAACGCAAAAGAGCTGGTTTGGGCTTTACCGATGGTTTGCTTTGGCATTGTGAGTCTTGTAATCATAAACTGCACGAAGTCTATTTTGAACTCCACAACATTGAAAAAGATTTTCTGCCTCATTTTCAACATTTCTATAGTTCTGAGACGTTGCGTACTTGCCAAAATTGTGGCACCGTGATGGATACCGACCCAAGATTTATGGGGAAGAAATAATCATTGGGCTAAATTTTTTAAAACATATAAGTCATAGGAGTTTTGCATCCTTTGTGTAAATGCTTGTGAATTATGCTATTGTTTTTTGAACCATAGAAGGGATTTAAGGTCATTTAAGAATTTACTTTGTGACCTTTTTACCACGAAGCAACACAAAGAAGTCACGAAGAAGCACAGAGTTTTTATAGCTTCCTTTGCGAACTTAGTGTAAAACCTTGTGTCCTTCGTGGTTAAATTTTTTACACAAAGCAATACTCTTTCTCTTTTGCGTCTATTGCGGTTAATTTTTCAAACACAGATTGCACAGATTTCCTCAGATTAATAAGCAAAAGAAACTTTTCGAACCTAGCGGTTAAGCTTTTACTCAGATTTAAACAAAACTTAAATGACCTTAAATCCCTTCTATGGTTCAAAAATATCGAAACTTCTATGCCTTAAATGTTTTGAATAATACCCTACAACTCCATACGCACCCCTTGTTCAGGAAATACAAAAGTCAATCCCAACTCGTTTGGAGCCGCTAATTGTTGCTTTATTTTTTGGATAGAAGCAGCAGGAGGTTTCAAATGAGTAATGATGATTTTGCACTTTTGCAAGGCTTCTTTCCCTGTGAGTGCTGCTAAAACCTGCATTTCTTTCATCAAATGTTTTGGTGTTAAATGTCCGAATAGGAATGCATCGGGTTGTTCGTTAGGAAACGAAACTTCTATAAAAATGCCTTTCAACTCTTGCTTTTGAATCAAGGGAGCGATGGCTTTCCAAAGGTCGGCTAGGTTTGTGGTTTTTTCTACCGCGTCAGGTCCTGTGTCGCCTAAATACAAGACCGCATTGTTTTCTTTTTTGATTAAAAAAGCTGTGCTTTCGTATGGGTTCACGTGACTCAACGGAAACGCTTGCACCGTCATTGAAGTATTCGAAATGGGTATGGTTTTTCCAAAAGAAAGCGTTTCGAAATGGTATTTTTTTAAGGGTTTCCCCAAACCGTCATCGCCAAAATTCGCCCAAGTCTGGTCGTTAAAATAATGGTTTTGCATCATTTTCATTGCAGGAGCTATGGCGTAAACGGTTTTGGTCGAGTCGGCAGGTGAATTGATAATCAACCCCGACACGTGGTCCAAATGCGCGTGTGAAATACAATAGCCTTTGATGTATTGGCGCAAAACAGTACTCGACGGCACAGAAAAAGTGCCTTTTTCGATTGCTTTTTCAATGCCCGAATGAACGGTTCCAGCATCTAAACAAACGTATTCCTTTGTTCCGATAGGAGCCACTAAATAGGCTGATAAATTACGCTCATCGATTCCACCATACACTCCCAAGGGAACTACTTCGAAAACGGGTTTCGTCTTTTGTCCAAAAGAAACTAATGTGCTCACCAAAAATAGCAGTACCCATCCAAAAACTTTTTTCATCTTTTCTGCATTGAAAATTAAAGGTTAAAAGTACGGCTTCTGCTGAAAATGGCTGTTTTTTTTAAATGAAACCATCTTAATTTTGCGATTTAGGTTACTTTTACGGCATTTTACAAGGACTTCAATTAACAGAAAGTCTTGATTTTTTGGTCTTTACTAATTTTAACTAAGAACACTTCTTTGAAATTTGCATCTAAATACTATCTTTACGAAAAAATATAACAATTTTAACTAAAAAAGTTACAATGACAACAATAGCGACTCAATTCGGAATGAACGAAGCCCTAGCGCAACTAGGTATTAAAGCAGTAAATGAAGGAACTTCTACTGGAACGCAGCATTTTGCAAGCGGAACATTGTTAGAAAGTTATTCTCCAGTAGACGGACAATTAATTGCCTCAGTAACCACAAGTTCTGCTGCTGATTATGAAAAAGTAATGCAAACTGCTACGGCTGCTTTCAAAACGTTTCGATTGATGCCAGCCCCACAACGTGGAGAAATTGTACGTCAGTTTGGAGAAAAATTACGCAAAAACAAAGAAGCATTAGGAAAACTGGTTTCTTATGAAATGGGGAAATCGTTGCAAGAAGGCTACGGTGAAGTTCAGGAAATGATTGACATATGTGACTTTGCAGTAGGATTGTCTCGTCAGTTACACGGATTGACGATGCACTCCGAGCGTCCGGGGCACAGAATGTATGAGCAATACCATTCGCTTGGGGTAGTAGGTATTATTTCTGCTTTCAACTTTCCGGTAGCGGTTTGGGCTTGGAATACAGCTTTGGCTTGGATTTGTGGCGATGTGTGTGTTTGGAAACCTTCTGAAAAAACACCTCTTTGCGGAGTAGCTTGTCAAAATATTATTGCCGAAGTCTTAAAAGAAAACAACCTTCCAGAAGGAATTTCTTGTTTGATTAACGGAGATTACACTATTGGTGAATTGTTGACCAAAGACACTCGTGTTCCCTTAATTTCGGCTACAGGTTCTACTAGAATGGGGAAAATCGTAGCACAAACAGTAGCGGGTCGTTTAGGAAAATCGCTTTTAGAATTGGGCGGAAACAATGCGATAATTGTGACTCCTGATGCTGATATCAAAATGACTGTGATTGGTGCTGTTTTTGGTGCTGTTGGAACCGCAGGACAACGTTGTACCTCAACCCGTAGATTAATCATCCACGAAAGTATGTATGATAAAGTAAAAGACGCTATTGTGGCTGCATATGGGCAATTGCGAATTGGAAATCCATTGGATGAAAAAAACCACGTGGGACCACTTATTGATACACAAGCCGTTGAAATGTATAACCAAGCATTGACTAAAGTAGTAGCCGAAGGCGGTAAAATTTTAGTTGAAGGTGGTGTACTTTCGGGTGAAGGATATGAGAGCGGTTGTTATGTAAAACCAGCTATTGCTGAGGCTCAAAACAATTTCGAAATTGTACAACACGAAACGTTTGCCCCTGTATTGTATTTGATGAAATACAGTGGCGATGTTGAAAATGCGATTGAAATACAAAATGGTGTAGCTCAAGGTTTGTCTTCTGCTATTATGACCAATAATTTACGTGAAGCAGAACGTTTCTTATCTGTAGCAGGATCGGATTGTGGCATTGCCAATGTGAATATTGGTACTTCTGGAGCTGAAATTGGTGGTGCTTTTGGTGGAGAAAAAGAAACTGGTGGCGGAAGAGAATCAGGTTCTGACGCTTGGAAAGTGTATATGCGTCGCCAAACGAATACTATCAATTACACGACCAATTTACCTTTGGCACAAGGGATTAAATTTGATTTGTAATATCGATTTATATAAATGAAAACCCTTTCAGTATGAAAACTGAAAGGGTTTTTTATGGCTAATTGTTTCCAAAAAAAAGACTAATGTAACTCCTTAGCCCCGATGGGAGGGAAAATCCTTTTTATCCCTTTTTCGGGATAAAAAGATTGGAAGGACAGCGGGACTTTGCTTCCAAAAAAGCCTAATGTCTACTGCTTCTAAAAACTATAGGTTGAATGATGCCCCAATAGTGAAGGTAAACTGGTTGTTTAACGGATAGAAATTGCGATCACTTTCACTGTATTTGGCTATGGGAAATCCAGCTTCAGAAAACATACCGAAACCATCTGTGAAGAAATAACGAGCTCCTACATGACCACCAAAATTCTTTAATCCTAAGCTTAAACCTGGATAAAGGTCGAATTTATCGTCAATTTTTAGGACGCTACTCAAGTTAGCATTAATTCGAAACCGGGCATCAAAGCGATCTTTAAAGTCAGGAGCTCCTCCTCCATCAAGTGCTTCATAACCTAAAACATAGGAACCAACAAATCCATACGAAAGGTTTTCACCCAATCCGAAGTCTGCAGCAAACTGTATTCCAGTTCCTTCATTTTGAAACTGCATCCCGACATTGAACTTTGTGTCGCCTTTGCCTTTAAAGGCTTGTTGCGCTTGTATAAAACTAATACTTAATAGGGCTACTAAAAGGGCTGTTTTTTTCATTTATAAAAATTTTGTTTTGGTTTAATTTCTTCCTTTTTCATCGAAATACAACTGATGCAAGGGTTCGCTTTGCCAGTATTCTTTAGTATCGATATCCATAATCGTGAGTGGCCCTTTGAAGGCGGCACCGGTGTCTACATTCCAAACATTGGCCATTTGGACGGGTATCGTTTGCTCTAATCGAGTGACTGGGGTATGGCCAATATAAATTTCTTTATAAAGAGTCAATCGTTTGGGATAGGAAAGATGGTCTTTTGGCAACGATTTATCTAAGGCAACAGCCGTTTCCCAAAGGGTTCGATCCCAATAAAATAAGCGAGGAAAATATTCGTAATGAATTCCATTAAGATTGGTAAAACCCGCGTGAATAAACAATCGATTGTGCTCATCTAGGTAATAATTTTCTAAAGAGTGTAAGAATTCGATATGTTGTTGAATGGTAGCATCGTCCACTTTTTCATAAGCCAATACGGTTGCTTCTCCACCGTGTTTGTACCACAACGGATTGTCTTTTCCGCTATCGAGATAGTCCAAAAAAAGTTCATCGTGATTCCCTTTAATACAGATGACATTGTGTGTGTTTTTCATTTGGATGAGTAAATCAATAACTTGTGGAGACTGGCTCCAGCCGTCGACATAATCGCCCAAAAAAATCAATTGATCGGAGGGCGTAACTTTTGCTCGCTCCAACACTTGATGCAAGGCACGCAAACCGCCGTGTATATCTCCAATAACTAATGTTCTCATATCGTGTGGTATTCTAAAATAGAAATGCAAAAATAGGGGAAAAAGTGCTTGATTTATTTTAAATTATTTGCTAGCGACACTATTAACCTCTATCCAATACCCATCTGGATCCTGAAAATAAACTTGCTGAATTCCATCAGCACGAGTGGTAATTTTGTTGGGTTCTCCTGGCCAATCGGAATACGGAATGTGTTCTTTTTGCAATTGCTTTATCAAGGCATCAAAATGCGGCGTTGTTAAAGCCAAATGCACCGCTTTATTGATTGTCACAGACGAAGTAATCGTAGAGACCAAATGCAACTCTTTGTCATCGCCTAAAGAAAACCAACGAATGCCTTCTTTTTGAGTGCGATTAGTAATCTCGGGCAAGTACAAGATTTTGGAATAAAAAGTCGCTGCTATATTGACATCTTTTACCGAAATAGCCAAATGATTCAAGGTTAATCCTAATGTTGATTTTTCTTGGGCAAACAAGCAAATCGACCAAAAAAATAAAATATATGTAAATACTTTTTTCATGATTTTCGGTGTTTTGAATATGAATTAAAGATAGCTTATTTTTATACTTTTCGTTATAAATAGCAAAATTTCTCAGCTGTTAAATAAATACCAACCAAGGAATGTTCATATTTTGAACAAAATCAATAAATTCTTCATAACGAAAAAAGGAATAACAAATAACTTTTTCATTTATAAGGAATTACTTGAATAAATAAATTACTTTTGTGAAAAAGCTTACAAAATGATAAAAAACTACCTACTACTATTGTTACTCTTTCCATTATTATGCCATTCACAATATAACGACTCTGCTCCTTGGCTTGAAGAAAATGCGAATACCAATAAAACCTCAACATCAAAAGAAAAAAGCATTAATGAATTGAGAGTATTATTCAATGACTATTGGAAAAATCACGATAAAACAAAAAAGGGAAGCGGCTACAAACCTTTTATGCGTTGGGATTTTAATTGGAGTAATAACACAGATGAAAAAGGCTTTTTGATCACTCCTGCAGAAACATGGAAAGCCATGGCGCTAAAAAAAGAAGCAAAACTTAACAAAAGTGCCAGCTTACCAACGAGTGTTTGGGAACCTATTGGTCCATTTACCAATACACCAACAGGAACTTGGTCAAATGGACAAGGTCGTGTAGATGTTGTAGCAGTAGACCCATCAAATAAAAATACAATTTATGTTGGCACCCCTTCGGGTGGAATTTGGAAATCAATCGATGCTGGAATGAGCTGGACACCAATGTCTGATAATCTTCCGCAAATTGGGGTTTCTGGGATAGCAATTGATCCTACAAATTCTAAAATAATTTATATTGCTACTGGAGACAAAGATACCTTTTCGACCTACTCCATTGGAGTTTTAAAATCAATTGATGGCGGGATTACTTGGAATACAACTGGATTAACCTTTACTGGAGTTTCTTATGCTAGTGGGGACATTATTATTAATCCAAACAATCCTAAAATATTATTTTGTGCCACAAATAATGGTTTATACAAAACTATTGATGGGGGTGATTCGTGGTATCAAGTAGTCCCTGGCAGTTTTTCAAAAGGATCTCTTCGTTACAAACCTGGTAATTCAAATACCATTTATGCAGTAAATAATACTGGTTTTTTTCGCTCTACTGATGGAGGATCTAGTTTTACAACTATAACAAACGATCTTAACTCAACAAGGTCATTGCTAGATGTTTCGCCCGCCAATCCAAATTATGTTTATATACTCACTAGTGTCGGCGATAAATTCAAAGGGATTTACAAATCAATAAACGGTGGAGATACTTTTACAAAAACAGCAGAAACAGAAAATATTTATGAATCAAACCAATATTATGCAGATTTAGCCTTAGCGATTTCTGATACTAATCCTGAAGAATTATATGTAGGCTGCTTAAATATTTGGAAATCGATCGACGGAGGCAATTCCTTTAATGTCATTAACTCTTGGAATGAACCGAATACCAGTTCGTATACTCATGCCGACATCCATTTTTTAAAATTTATCAACTCCAATTTGTATGCAGGAACAGACGGCGGCATTTATGTTTCAGGAGATGGTGGTTTAAACTTTAAAAATTATACGGATGGATTACAAATAAGTCAGTTTTATAAAATTGCCGTTTCAAAACAAACCGCTAGCAAAATGACGGGCGGACTTCAGGACAATGGCGGTTTTGCATACAACAATAACAAATGGTATAATTTTCATGGTGCAGATGGAATGGATACTGCCATTGACCCAAATAATAGCAACAACTACTATAGTTTTGTTCAAAATGGAGGTACAATGCATATTAGCAATACAGCTGGAGCAAATTTAAACTCATGGGTTGGTGCTCCCGAAGGTGAAACTGGAAACTGGATTACGCCGCTAGTATTTAACCGTTCTGGTGAATTGTTTTCTGGTTATACAAAATTGTATAAATTATCTGGAAAAGACTGGAAGGTGGTGAGCAACACAACTCTTGGATTAAACAGTATAGAACTAATTGGAATTGACCCCAGCAACGACAGCAATATTTATGTTGTAAACGAGTATACTCTCTACAAAAGTACCGACAAAGGAAATACATTTAAAATCGCTTATACAGCCAATAAACTAATCACCTCTATTTGTGTACACAGTACGGATAGTAATATCATCTATCTCACCACTTCCTATACAAACGGAGAAGTATTACAATCAAAAGATGGCGGCAAATCTTTTGTTTCTATTTCTAGTGGTTTACCAAATGTTGGTAAAAATGTAATCAAACATCAAGGTAGAAACTCTCTTAATCCTTTATATCTTGGTACAAAATTAGGCGTATATTATCGAGATGATTCCATGACAAAATGGGAACCTTTTGACACAAATTTACCTAATGTAAGCGTAACCGATATTGAATTTAATTATGTCGATGCCAAAATTATAGCTTCTACCTATGGAAGAGGAATTTGGCAATCAAATATCAATATAGAAACATTTTCAGATGACATTCAACTTACAAATGTACAATACCCTAATACAGATATCTATTGCACAGGAATAATTCCAAAAATAGCTGTGAAAAATATTGGTAAAAACGAAATTAAAGCCGTTAAAGTCAATTATACTTACAATGACGCTCCACTTTCTTATAATTGGACTGGAACAATTATCCCAACAGCAACTCAAATCATAGATCTTCCCGAAATTAAAGCAGCAAATGGAGCCTATTTGCTTAATATTTCGACCATAATTACAAACGATAATGATCCGGATAACAATCATGCTTCGGTTCCCTTATACATTAATAACTTTGGAACTGCTGGCGTAATAAACACATTTGAAAACAACAATTCATCCAACTTGTTAACATATAATGACGGTGCCACTAATAGTTTATGGACTAAAGGTATCAGAACAAATGATGCATTAGCAACAGCTACTAACAATGTGTATACAACAAGCTTAACGGGTAATTATCCAAATAAAACCAAAGCATATTTAGTATCGCAATGTTATAATTTAAGCCAGATTTCTAGTCCAGAAATTAGTTTTAAAGCAGCCTTTGATTTAGAACCCAATTGGGATATTTTCTTCGTAGAATACACAACCGATTTTGGAAAAACATGGAAGATACTTGGACAAAAAGGAACCAACTGGTACAATAGCTCCAGAACAAAAGCAAGTTCGGGAAGCGCAAATGATTGTACTAATTGCCCAGGTGCGCAATGGACGGGCACAGATATGACCCTAAAAACCTATGCCACCTCTTTAGGTGGATTAACCAACGAAAAAAATGTAATTTTTAGAATTGTATTTTGGTCAGACGATTTAGAGAATCAATTAGGGGTTGTCATAGATGATTTCGTAATTAATGGACTTACACTATCAAGACAAGATTTCGAAATCAATCAAGTGGCTCTATATCCGAATCCCACCAATGGTGTTTTCAACATTAAAATGGACGGACTTTTACCAAAAACACTAGAATTATATGACTTAAAAGGACAAAAAATATTTTTCAAAAATGAGTTCACCAACACCGAAGAAAAAATCACAATTGACATTTCTTCAGTCCCTTCAGGAATCTACTTTATCAAAATAGAAACAGAAAAAAACACCATCACCAAAAGAATTATTAAAAACTAATTTTACAACTATTTCTTAAAAGTAAAGGCTTTCATTTTAATTAAAATGAAAGCCTTTTTTTGACTCTAAACAGTAAATCATTAATTTGAAATAATTACACTCGCAAACTATCTCTAAACCCTCTGGCTGAATAACAAGATGATGCGCCGTTATAGTATACAAAAACCGTTTTGTAACGGTAATCGCCAAATAAAGCACCACCTAAAGCACGAATCGGAGCGGGCGTCAACAACCAACTAGAGATTTTGATTTAGAAAATTGACGAAAACTGTTTTCAGAATGAAATAAAAGCAACTTACTATAATGAAGACTAGCTTTCTGTTACCATAAAACTCGGCGCAAAATTCTTTTTCTTAATAAAGAAAAGAGGAAAAAACGGAATCCAAATCAAAGTAAAATTTATTTTACCAGCAAAAAATATTTGAAGAAAAACGAAAAATACAACAAACCCAATCGCAATTCCCATAAATAACTTATACGTAACACTTGGATTGATAGTAAGCACTTTGGTTTTATCGTAATGCAACTCAAATTCGGTTTCGTGGGTAGTCACTTCATTTTTTATGGTGACGCTATGTTTACCATTTGGCAAACGAAACTCCATTCGATTGTTTTGATAATTCATAGGCATAAAGTCGCCATTATTGAGACGTACTTCATACGTATTGTTCTTATTATAAATGCCTGCACTTTTGGACATTCTTACGATAAGGGTACTTTCGGTCATAGCTGTGGTTATAAATAAGATTCAAATATAAAGATTTATCTTATCAAAAACCTACTTCTCCCCTCCCAACATTTCCATCAACTCCAAACATTTTCGGGTGGTTTTGGCATTATCGAAAGTCAGCAACAAACGCAGGCCTGCTGGGGTTTGCTTTTCTTTCATTTTGCATAGATTGGGATGCTGTTGTACAAAATCCAACACTTTATTGAAGCGATTCAATTGGTAAAAATCCGATTGTTGGTCGGAAACAAAATAACCTATTATTTAAAGTAAATTAATGACAATAATATTCAATTTCCCTAACTACAACATTGTCTAAAATTTTATTTCTAGAATATGTTTTTTTTATCCAATTATTAAATTTGTCGTACACAACTACAATATCTATTTTAAAAATTTTTTCTGGTTCATTCTCATAAGTAGTATATTTTGCAACATAACTTGTATCAGTAGTAATTGTATTGTAGTAATTATTAATTGCTTTATTTTTATTGTAGCGATTATGAACTTTTGAAATAATACCTTCAGCGGTATATACTGATGTAAATTCATCTAACAGATTGTTATCATATTTTTCTATGATTTCTAATGAATGTTTTTTGTTTTTAACTTTTTTTACAATCTCTTTTGTTGAACTTTTTGGCTTTTTTATAATAACAACATTAGTGTCTTTACTAGTGTAATACTCATATGTTTTTAGCTGCTCGGGATAAAATGATAATTGAAAAGAATCTCTTTTAATATTAGAAATCATAGTCTTACCCTCAATATTTTCCGAATTATAATAGAAATCTTCTGTAAGCTGATTCTTTTTATTGTATTTATAAACCCTATAATCTTCTAATGAATCATTTACATAATGATTTTGCCTTATTAACAGCTTTTTACTAAAAATATTGATATACTTCTCAATATAATTTTTATTCTTTTTTATTATTGTTGAGTCTGGAAATTTAGAATCATTACTAAAGTATTGCAAAACAAAAGGAATTGAGTCACTGTCTTGTGTAGCCTTATTTGAAATAGTTCTAACTCTTCCTAAGTCATCAAATACAGTTATTTTCCATAAGTTACCAAATGCGCTATAATAACTTTTTATTTGTTGGATTAAACCTTTTTTGGAAAAATCTAATATAGAAATTGCTTTAACAGTATCTTGTACATCTTTACTCGTGCTCAAATAAAAACTTGTTACTTTCATCTTTTTTACACAACTTTTGTATTCAATATCTTTAGGTATTATATCCTTTAAATCTAATGGATCATTTTGAGAATAAGTAAAACTACAAATCATCAAAATTAGAACGAGGATGAATTTTTTCATTTTTAATTGATTTAATTTTACGAAAATACATTTTCCTTCATTCCCCTCCCAACATTTCCATCAACTCCAAACATCTTCGGGTGGTTTTGGCATTATCGAAAGTCAGCAACAAACGCAGGCCTGCGGGGGTTTGCTTTTCTTTCATTTTGCATAGATTGGGATGCTTTTGTACAAAATCCAAGACTTTATTGAAGCGATTCGATTGGTAAAAATCCGATTGTTGGTCGGAAACAAAATAACCAATCATTTTGCCTTGTTTGAGTACTAGCTTTTCGATACCTACGCGAGTGGCAATCCACTTAATGCGAATGCTGTTCATCAAGGCATTGGCTCTTGCTGGCAAAGGACCAAATCGATCCATCAGTTTGTTGATGAATACGGTCAGTTCTTCTTCGTTTTTGACTTCGCCTAATTCGTTGTACAGCAACAATCGCTCTGAAACGGTATTAATATATTCATCTGGAAACAACAACTCAAAATCGGTGTCGAGTTGCAGGTCTTTTACGTATTGTTTGGTTTCGATGTTGTTCTCTTCTGGATACAAATCTTTAAATTCATTCTCCTTAAGTTCCTCGATAGCTTCGTTCATAATTTTTTGATAGGTATCAAAGCCAATCTCATTGATGAAACCACTTTGTTCCCCACCCAACAAATCGCCTGCGCCACGAATCTCTAAATCCTTCATCGCAATGTTGAAACCGCTACCCAACTCGCTAAATTGTTCCAAGGCTTGGATGCGTTTTCGTGCCTCTTCGGTCATCGCAGAATACGGCGGGCAAATGAAATAACAAAACGCTTTTTTGTTGCTTCGTCCCACACGTCCTCGCATTTGGTGCAAATCCGACAGTCCAAAATTATTCGCATTATTGATAAAAATGGTGTTCGCATTGGGCACATCCAATCCGCTTTCGATGATGGTTGTCGCCACCAAAACATCGAATTCACCGTTCATAAACGCCAACATCAATTCTTCTAGTTTCTTGCCATCCATTTGGCCGTGACCAATGCCTACTCGTGCATTGGGCACCAAACGCTGAATCATACCCGCGATTTCTTTAATATTTTCGATGCGATTATTGATGAAATACACTTGACCATTCCGCTGAATTTCATACGAAACGGCATCTCGAATGGTTTCTTCATTAAAACCTACCACGTGGGTTTCTATCGGATAACGATTGGGCGGTGGCGTAGTAATTACCGACAAATCTCTGGCCGCCATCAACGAAAACTGCAAGGTTCTTGGAATAGGCGTGGCGGTAAGGGTTAGCGTATCTACATTAGCCGCAATGGTTTTGAGTTTGTCTTTTACATTTACGCCGAACTTTTGCTCCTCGTCTACAATCAACAAACCTAAATCTTTGAAGACCACATTTTTGTTGACCAATTGATGTGTACCAATAAGAATATCTAATTTTCCTTCGGCGAGTTGCTTTAGGGTTTCTGCTTTTTGTTTGGCGGTTCTAAAACGGTTCAAATAACCTACAGTCACCGGCATATCTTTCAATCGCTCGCTAAACGTTCGGAAATGTTGGTAGGCCAAAATCGTGGTTGGCACCAAAACAGCGACTTGTTTGCTATTGTCTACCGCTTTGAAAGCAGCACGAATCGCGACTTCGGTTTTACCAAAACCTACATCACCACAGACCAATCGATCCATTGGGCGTTCGCTTTCCATATCGGCTTTGACATCCTGAGTTGATTTTACTTGGTCAGGGGTGTCTTCGTAGATAAACGAACTTTCCAACTCGTTTTGCAAATAACTATCGGGTGCAAATTGAAAGCCTTTTTCCAAGCGACGTTTGGCGTACAACTGAATCAAATTGAACGCAATATGTTTGACTCTCGCTTTGGTTTTTTGTTTTAACACTTTCCAAGCATTAGAGCCTAATTTGTAAATTTTGGGTGGCGTTCCGTCTTTGCCGTTGTATTTCGAGATTTTGTGAAGTGAATGGATGCTCACATACACAATGTCATTATCGGCATACACCAACTTAATCGCTTCTTGGGTTTTGCCCTCGACTTGTATTTTTTGCAAGCCTCCAAATTTCCCAATTCCGTGGTCAATATGGGTCACGTAATCGCCAACCGAAAGTGAAGTCAGTTCTTTGAGCGTAATGTTTTGTTTTTTCGAATAGCCGTTTTTGATGCTGAATTTGTGATAGCGTTCAAAAATCTGGTGGTCGGTGTAACAAGCTATTTGATTTTCTTCATCGATAAAGCCTTGATACATTGGCAACACGATAGTATGGTATTGCTTTCGAATGTTTTCGGCATTGGCTTCGTCTAAACTTTCAAAAATATCGTGAAAGCGTTTGACTTGTCCGTCATTGGAACAAAACAAATAATTTTTGTAGCCGTTAAAATGGTTTTCATTCAGATTATTCAACAACAAATCAAACTGTTTGTTGAATGACGGTTGTGGCTGAAAATGAAAAGGAAACGTTTTTAGGGTTTTAAAAACCGCTTTGCTTCCCCATTCTACGACCGAAAAATCCAAAGCGCGCTTAATGAAACTTACTTGATTTAAGAACAATTGCTCGGGTGTGGAGCGTTTGATTTCTTGGGATAATTTAGCGAAAGCTTCTTCGGCTTTGCCAAAATGTTTATCTAAATCGGACAACAACAACTCGGTATTTTGAATAAAAATTACCGTTTGCGGCGAAATATAATCCAGAAAAGATTCTCTATTTTCTTGAAAAAAAGAGTTTTCTACATTGGGAATAATCGTGATTTTTTTCTTGGTCTCAATCGATAATTGGGTGGCGACATCAAAGGTTCGGATACTTTCGACTTCGTTACCAAAAAACTCAATGCGATACGGATTATCATTCGAAAACGAAAAGACGTCTACAATACCTCCGCGCACCGAAAATTCTCCAGGTTCGGTAATAAAATCAACTCTTTTGAACTCGTATTCAAACAACACCTCGTTGATAAAATCGATAGAAATCTTATCTCCCACCGCAACTTTCAAAGTGTTTTTGTCCAATTCCTTTCGGGTAACTACTTTTTCAAAAAGTGCTTCGGGATAGGTGACAATTACGGCGGGTTTTTTACGAGAATTGATGCGGTTCAACACCTCAGCGCGCAACAACACATTGGCGTTGTCGGTTTCTTCTATTTGATACGGTCTTCGGAAAGAGGCGGGATAAAACAGTACATCTTTTTCACCCACCAATTGTTCCATATCGTTCAAGTAATACGCTGCTTCCTCTTTGTTATTGAACACCAACAAAAAAGGCAATTCGGTTTGGGTAAATAACGAACGCGTCACAAATGAGAATCCAGAGCCTAGCAAACCTGTCAAATGCCATTTGCTGGCGGGTTGCGCCGTCAAACTCGAACTTATTTGAATACACTTAGGTGATTTCTCGTAGGTACTGTATAAAATCGGCTTACTCAACGCGTGGGGTATTTTGTGAAGGTGGCATACTAGATGGAATCGCTCTTGCAGTATCTCTTATCATTTGTAACATTTCAGACTCTCCTGCTTCAACAGGTATCTTACTTTTTACATCAATTTTGTCCATTTCGCGTTGCAAAGCAATCAATTCCAAATTAATTTCAGCAACTTGTTTGACTACTTTTTTATGTGGAATTTGAGTCAAATGCAAGTACATATCCAACAAACTTACATTGGTTATCAAAATCGAAATCCTGCTTTTGATTGCTGGATTGTTGTATTGTCCGGGAATATTGTCTTTTAATTCCAACGCTTTTTTGGTCAATACTTTGGATTTCTTTTGAAAAGCACTAATTGAACTTTTTGGTTTCTGTGACAATTCATCCATAAAAGTACGCCATTGTGGCCAAAAAGACATACTATTTTCAGCAACAGCATTTATTGGCGCAGACTGAAAAACCCAGCCTTTGTTGATATTGGTAAAAATGATTTCATTTTTTTGGGCTTCCTTTTTTTGGGCTTCCATTCGGAGTTTGTTGTCATCGTTG
This sequence comes from uncultured Flavobacterium sp., assembly GCA_963513565.1. GTDB lineage: Bacteria > Bacteroidota > Bacteroidia > Flavobacteriales > Flavobacteriaceae > Flavobacterium. The sequence goes on from CAUPRE010000002.1 coordinate 89,414, forward strand.
CAAGAAGACAAAAAAAGTACGACTACAAAAAGGAACCAGAATTGGTGTTTCATCTGAAGAATATATTAAAAGCACAAAGTTACAAAGTAAATTTAAGTTATTGGTTTCCGGATTTTCTCTTTTCTGAATCTATCCTCGATTTTATGAATGTTGTATTCTTTTGTGTTGTTTCTATTTTTTTAAAGATTAATCTGAGTTCAATTACATTTTTTTATTAAATTTATTGTCATTTTTGCGAAATCGATATTTTTAAGATAAATTCCTATCTTTGTTCTTTTAAAACGGCAACTTATGAATCCAAAAATATTAATCATTGGCGCGTGTGGTCAAATCGGAACGGAACTGACCCAAAAATTGAGAAAAATTTACGGTACCGAGAACGTCATCGCTTCCGATATTCGAAAACTGAATGTAGATGTGGTCAACTCGGGTCCTTTTGAAGTCATCAATGCGCTCGATTTTAACCAAATCGAACATTTGGTCGAGGTGCACCAAATCACCGATGTCTATTTGATGGCCGCTTTGCTCTCAGCTACTGCCGAAAAAAACCCAGCCTTTGCTTGGGATTTGAATATGAATTCCTTGTTTCACGTCCTGAATTTGGCCAAAGCCGGAAAAATCAAAAAAATATTCTGGCCTTCGAGTATTGCGGTTTTCGGACCTACTACTCCCAAAGAAAATACGCCTCAATACACCATAATGGAACCTTCAACCGTGTATGGCATTAGCAAACAATCGGGAGAAAGATGGTGCGAATACTACCACAACCTTTTTGGCGTAGACGTACGCAGCATCCGTTATCCGGGCTTGATTAGTTGGTCTTCACCTCCGGGCGGCGGTACTACGGATTATGCGGTAGACATTTACCACAAAGCCCTCGAAAACCAATCCTACGAATGTTTCTTGTCGGCCGAAACCAAAATGCCAATGATGTATATGGACGACGCCATTGCCGCTACGATTCAAATTATGCAGGCGCCAGCGGAGCAAATCAAAATTCGTTCTTCGTACAACTTGGCCGCAATGAGTTTTACACCCACCCAAATCGCTGCCGAAATCCAAAAGCACATTCCTGATTTCACCATCAGCTATGCGCCCGATTTCCGTCAAAAAATTGCTGACAGTTGGCCAGCCAGCATCGACGACAGCCGTGCGCGCGAAGATTGGGGTTGGAACCACCATTTTGCCCTCGACAATATGACGGTAGATATGCTCGAACATTTGAAATAAACCCTCAAGTGGCTGATGTTGTCAAACATATAAGTCATTGAAGTTTTTCGTGAAATAGCAAACTGATAATAGCGCATAGAAGTTGAATTCGTGAATTCGTGGCTGCTTTTTAAACCATTTAAGGCATTTAAGTTTTTCGTGTAATAGCAAACTGATAGTAGCGCATAGAAGTTGTGTTCGTGAATTCGTGGCTGCTTTTTTAAAACCATATAAGGCACATAAGGACATTTAAGTTATTCCTTTTTAACTTAAATGCTTTATGTGCCTTAGTTTTTTGGACAATTCATTTGGAGCAAACGAACGGATTGTACCACACTTCCCCTCCCGTGATACACTATATCTTTGCTGCCGAACCCCGTCAGCAAAGGATGTCGCTCCTCCCGGGGCTAATAGAGACGTATCGTTTTCATAACACATAGCCTCGGCTAAACCTATCTCCTGCAAGGTTTTCAAAACCTTGTAGGTGTTCTATTACTAGCTTTTAACAGTTAAAAAATAAATATTTCTATTATGTTTTGTAGGAATAATTAAATATATTTGAGAAACAATTAAGCGAAATGAAGCATTGTTTAGCTGCCCGATTGTGGAAGTATATAAATAATTTATTTCGCCTATGTACAAGTTATGTGATATCTTGATTTCGTAAAAAAGTACTACTTTTTAAACAATTTAATACTTTTATATTTGCTTAATTTCCACTTCTAATTAAAAAAAACATAAATGACAAGAGAAGAAAAATATCTTGGAAGAATCATGTTAAAGAACAGATTTTATGAGACTGACAAGCAGTCGTATGAAGATTTGTTTACTAAAATAATGCAAAATCAAGATTCTAACTTCAAACAAATTAAACCACAAGGAAGTCTTGGTGATGGGAAGTGTGATGGTTTTAACATTAAAACTGGAGAATATTATCAAGTATATGCCCCTGAAGAATTAACAGGAAATGAAGCCACATTACTTTCTAAAATGGATGCTTCAATAAGTGGATTATTAGATTTTTGGAAAGAAAAAGGATTTGATGTTAAAAAATTTAATTATGTCGTAAAAGACAATTATAGAAATGTTTATGCGCTAATATATACTAATGCAGAAGTAATTGCTAAAAAATATAATATTAAATGTGAGGTAATGACCTGTAAAGATGTCGAAGATATTTTTATGGGACTTAATGATGAAGATATCTTTGATGTCATTGGAGGAATAATTCCAGATCCTTTAAATATTGAAAATGTAGAATACGATATCCTTAATGAGGTAATCGGTTTTCTTTTAAAATCAGAAGTTCCAAAAATTTCAGAAAACATTCCATCACAACCTGATTTTGATGAAAAAATAGTCTTTAACTCTTTGAGTAAAATAACAAGTGATTTTTTAAATGCTGGGCAAAGGCAAAGTTTTGTCATTAAAGATTATTTTGAATTAAATAGTAAATTTTTAAAAGAAGAATTGAGACAAATCTTTAATAACATATATAGAGAAGCTTTACTTGAAATTCCAGATAGTGAAACTAAAAATGATGAAATATTTCAGTATATTTTGGATAAATCATCACCAAGAAATAATTTTGCTTGTTATAATGCTGTTTACATTTTGATGGCGTATTATTTCGAATATTGCGATATCTTTGAAACGCCAATTATTAATTAATTTATGATATTACCTTCAAAACATATCAGATTTTCGGAATCCTTGCTTGGTTTAGGAGGTATAATATTGAGTTTCATTAATGAACCAAAAACAGTAGATGAAATTTGGTTCAAATATTCTGAAATCAATAATTCAAAAAGGGGATTTCCTGCATATCATAATTTTGATAATGTTATTTTGGCATTAAACTATCTTTATCTCATAGGGGCAATACAAATAGATAATAACGGAAAAATTAAAAATGCGTTTAATTGAATTAAGAGCAAATAAAAAATCTTTTCACACTATATCGTTTAATCCAAACGGTATAACTGTAATTGCAGCTATAAAGGAAACTCAAGATCAAAGAAAAACCTATAATAGTGTTGGGAAATCACTTTCAATAGCATTAATACATTTTTGTTTGGGATCGAATCCCAACAAGGAATTTGAAAAACTGGAAGATTGGATATTTACACTAGATTTTAAAATTGGAGACGAAAAATTTACAGCTATTCGCTCTACAAAAAATCAAAAGGAAATTCAATTAAATAATAAAAAATATCAATTAAAAGAATTCAATAAATTTTTAGAAGAAAAACTTTTCAAGATAAAAGAAAATACAAAGTATATTTCTTTTAGAACATTGTTACCGCGTTTTATAAGATATGGTGAAGATGGCTATATTTCAAACGATAGATATATCAAAGGTGAAAAACAGCTGGCAAATTTATTAAATAACGGTTTCTTACTTGGACTGGATACAGAATTAATTCTCAAAAAATCAGAATTAAGAGAGAAAGAATTAAATATTAGTAAGTTAAAAGCTCAATTAAACAATCCAGAATTTAAAGCCATTTTCGGAACAGAAAACAAAAAAGATTTAGAAATTAAGATTGTCGAACTTGAAACTTTAATTAATCGATATAGAAAAAACATTGACAATTTTATCATTGCCGAAGATTATGATTCAATTAGAAAAGAAGCTGATAAAATTTCCTATGATCTTAAAAATCAAAAAAATAAAGCTTCTAAATTAAAAATTGCTATTTCTAATATTGATAAAAGTTTAGAAATTCAACCTGACATATCAAAAGATGAAATAATCAAATTGTATGAAAATGCAAAATTTGAACTTGGAGATATGATAATAAAGAAATTATCTGAATTAGAACAATTTAATAGTCAAATTTTAGATAATAGAAAAAGAAAGTTGATTCAAGAAAAAAGAGATTTTGAGATACATTTAATTGAAGTAAATAAAAAAATATCTGAATTAGGGCAACAAGAAGATGAAAAATTACAATATTTAAATTCAACCGGTGCTTTAGATGATTATACTAAACTGAATCAAGTGCTAAGTGATAATGAAAAAAAATTGCATTCGCTTTTACAATATAAAAAACTTGAAACAGATTATAAATTGTTTGTTGAGGAAAATAAAAAAGACTTTACAAACGAAAATATTATTACTAATAAATATTTAGAACAAGTTGAAGACTTAATAAAAGAAAACATCATACTTTTTAAATATTTCGTTGAAAAATTTTATTCAGAAAAAAACTCTGGAATAACAATTGAAAATAATGAAGGTAAAAATGCAACCAGATTTGATATAAAAGCTAAAATTCAAGATGACGCAGGAAATGCTGTGAAAGAAGTAAAAATTTTCTGTTATGATTGGACAATTTTAAAAGGTAAACATAATCACAATATGAATTTTTTATTTCATGATAGTAAAATAACTGGTGATATGGATACTCGACAAGTAAAAACTATGTTTGAAGTTGCACATAACGAATGTAAATTGAATGATTTTCAATACATTATTTCTTTAAATCAAAACGTAATCGATAGTTTAAAAAATGAAATGACTAGTGAAGAACATAAAGAATTAGTCACTGATAAAATTAAACTTACTTTAAGTGATAAATCACCAGAAGAAAAACTACTTGGAATACAAATAGATTTAAATTACGAAAGATAACTTAACAAAAAGGCGATCGCACAACCTATGCTAAAATACATAGCTAGTTGTTCGTCAAATTTTTAGTTTCTTTTTTCCCAAGCAAGTGCAAGCGTCACGTTATCAACCTCACAATCATTTACAAACAAACTATAACTACCTTGCGATAACGACGCTCTTGCTTTTTTTTTATGAAAACAAAAAGTCCTCGCCTAGCCCCGATGGTAGTGAAAATCCTTTGTTGCCGGGGTTCGGCAAGAAAGATTGTAACGAACAGCGGGACAACTCGTGAGGTGCGCAAAGAAGTGCTGCTCCTAAAAAATTAAACACGAATGGTACGAATGCAGTCATTCGAATTCCCATTTGGCGACCGCAATAGTTTTCCTTAAGCGGTTACTTCCAGCTTGTATCCTTTGCCCCTTACCACTACGATGTTAGTCTTTGGGTCTAGTTCTAGTTTTTTTCTAAGTTTTGAGATGAACATATCTAGACTACGGCCCACAATGACGCCTTCGTCTTCCCAAATCTCTTTTTGCAAGCGGCTTCGCTCAATGGTTTCGTTGGGAGCTGAAGCAAAGATGCGTAACAGACGGGTTTCGGTTGCGGTGAGGACTTCGGTTGTTTCGTTGATTTGTAGTTGTCGTTGCTGCGCATCAAACACCACCGAACCGAAAGTAAAAAGCTTCTCGTCCTCGGTTTTGGCTACCGTATTCTTCGGCTTAGCTGGCTTCAAAAAGACAAAACCAAGCAGAGCAAAAAAGGACAAACCGCCCAAAAGATAAGCATAGTTTGTTGCGATGCCATTGGGTTTAAAGGTAATGTTGATGGTATAACAAGCCACCGGTTGTTTTCTTCCTAGACAGGCTACAATATCGTCTTTTTTGTTTTTGGAAATAGCGTATCCATAAGCGACAGTCGAGTTGGCGCAGTTAAGCACGCTAACCACATAATCGTTAGCGAGCGGGTCTTTGGCTAACCAACGCTGCGTCGTTTTCACCAGAGCATCGGGTTGAAAGCTAAACGCACTCTCAAAAGTGATTTGATACTCGTTTTCTGCTATCTTTTTGATGGGAAGCACTCTTGAAGTACTGTCGCCAGACTGAAGGAGTATGTCGTGTCCAATGCGGCGCAGTAACACTTCTCTTTTAGAGCTAGCATAGTTATCATTATCCCCGAAGCTGAACCCAAAACTGATTACAACAATTAATAAGATGCCCATACATCCGAAGAGGTAGTTGCGTTGTCTGGAAAGGAGATGTTGACTAAATTGCATAGTGTCAAGTTTATATTTACAAAGTTTACATTTTTATTTACAATCCCAGTTACTTCAACCGAAAATATCCGTGTAAATTCGCAGTAACAATTTGAAAAAACAACAACGCTATGAAAAAAACCATCTATTTGTTGACCTTAGCCCTGACTTTACTAAGCGGAGTAGTATTGGCTAATTATGAAATGAAAAAAGAAAACAAGTCCTCCAAGAAACCAAGCTCGATTGCTGACAAAAAAGCCAATGAAAAAGCAAGAAAAAAATGGGAGGCTTCTCCTGACGGCAAACGGTATACTGCTTGGAAAGTTTCTCCATTGGGAAAAAAAGTGCAGGCTAGTTATGAAAAAATAAAGCCTTCTTTAAAAGCTTTCAGCAAAATGGAAGCCGTGGTTACTTGTATTAATTATCAGCGTCCAAGCACAAATAATTCGGGACCCAAATGGCTTATTGTGGAAATTAATGGCGAACGATATATGATGCAATTCATTCCTAAAGAATTCGAGCTATTAAAAAACTTAAAAGTTAACGACAAAATAACTATCAAAAGCCGCAGCGCCGGACTTTCTGATAATCATCCCCATTTGATTTTATCGAGCGACTATATTGAGCACGACAATAAGGTGCTTTTTGAACGTGATTTGAGCAAAAATAATGGGTGTTAAGGATTATAATCTCGATTCCATAAAAGCGGCTTAAACGTCTCAAAAGTTCTAACCAAAAAAGCCCAACGTTTGTTGGGCTTTTTTGTGATATGCGTCAATCGATGCATTAATGGATAAAATAAATGCCTTACAAATCAATGTTTTTTTGTCTAGTCTTCATTGATAGACTTACGATAACTGAAGTATAAAAAAGTTCCTAAAAATAGTTCAATACTTCCTCCAGCGAGTAAGGTCACAAATGATTGTGCGTGTAAACTAAACAATAAATAGGCAAATACACCCAAAATAGCTCCCAATACCCAATAGGCTTTTTTACCATAAAGAGTTGAAAATGTTAAGTATCTTCCTCCGATAATCAATAACATTGATTGAAAAAACCAAGCTACATTTTGAGTTGAAAGACCATAGGCAATAGGAATACACATTAACATCCAGATAGTGTTTTCCATAGCTAAATTTTTTAATGGATTCCAAGCACTATGCCCTTTGAGTCCAATAAGTTTTCCTAAAATGCTTGACACGGGACTTATCAAAGCACCACCGATTAAAAGTGACCAAATGGCTAGCTTAGGTGAATAATAATGAGAAACTAAAGCAGATACTAGCCACATAATTCCTGAAGTTACGATTCCTAATGAACCAAAGGCATAACCTTTGCACATATCCGTCTGTGCTTTCTCAAGCGTAATATAATCCTCGGGGCTTTCTTTTGTTGTTTTTTGAGTCATTTTGATGAATTTTTTAGTTTATAGTCCTTAATAAGTCATTTAGCGCACCAATTCTAGTCCCATTAAAAGGGATAATTATCTAAAATTGTGGATGATTATTCTTTCAAAATAGGTCCCAAATAAATAGGGGCTATTTCTTTTAGGTCACTTAATGGGAGTATGAGAGAAGTAGTTGTTTCTACTAAAAATCTTTTTTCTATGTTCCCATTTGAACAATAATAACTTATCGCCATAACTATGAGTGAGGAATAGAATGGCAGAAAAAAATAATACAAATAGTCAAATGAAATAGAGCAATACAATTGGTCTTTCAAAAAGCTTAGATTAAAATAATTGTTTTTCATCTGTTCAAATATTAAGTTCATAATCATATTCCAAAATTGAATAGAAAATAAACCAATATCATTCACCTAAGTTAACAAAGCTATTTCGTCATCCGACTTCTAATTCTGCTGAGGGATTGAGGTTTGACCCCTATAAACGAAGCAATGAGGTATTGAGGAATACGTTGTGTTAGTTCAAAATAATTTTTCACAAAAAGAGTATACCGTTCTTCAGGCGTATTTTTATTGAGAGAGACTAACTGATTGACTACTATTCCAAATCGATGCTCAATAATAAGACGACCTATTTTATTTCCGTTTAAAGTATCATTAAAAAATGTCTGTAATCCTTGATAAGAAACCACCAAAAGTACCGAATCCTCTATCGCTTTTATGTTGTGAATGGCGGGCTGTTGCGCTACAAATGTGTGGTACTCAGAAACGAATTCACCTTCTTTTGTAAAATCGGTAACCGCTTCCTCGTCATTTTTTAACGCACTATAATAAACTAAACCATTTATTAAAAAACCTACTTTATCACTTTTATAACCTGCTTGTTGAAAATAGTCTCCTTTTGCTAAATGCATAGGTTTGAAAACTTTTTCAACCAGTTTTTTATCTTCTGAAGTTAATGGCGCTAAATGCTCAAAAGTTGCTATAAGTTTTTCGTACATAGATAAAAATTTACTTTTGAGGACACTTGAAGTAATCTTTTAGTACTATGAAAAGTGCCATTAGAAAGCTCAAAAGGTAAACCATATCAAGCATAGGCTTTTCAAATTTAAAATTTTGAAAGTCAAAATGGTTAAAGAGTTTACTTCCCATAAGCATAACAATGATCAATAAGAAAAAATTGAGTCCTTTTTTCTCTTTCATAATTTTTATTTTTTGTAAATATACTATTTTGAAAAATAGTTTAACAACAAGATAACCTAATAGTTAGCTTCTTTTTTTTGTTTAAAACGCGACCTAGCTTTTCAAAGAGTCACTTATTTGTGGTGTGTGTTGCGCAATGGTCTAACGGCTACCTAGATTGGGTTTAATCACGTTGCAATTCTTTTATGTTGGTAACATAATAGTAGTTTTAGGGATTCAAACGCTATAGCGTGTACCCACTCATACAGGGTATACACAGCGATTTTTAAGAAATGTCTCCTGCTTTTTTTAGATAAAATAGTACAAATTAAAAAATTTGGCTATTTTAGCTATCGTTGTGAATCATAGAAGTGAAGATGCTTCGTAAAAGTCTCTATTAGATTTAAAGCAGCTACAGGTTTGATTATGTCACCTATTCTTGCTATGTATTCCAATGCCATGATCTAAAATTAAACTTTTAAAAAATAGTAATCAATATAAAATGACTAACAGAATATTATTGACAATAGTTTTTCAAAAAACAAAAATGGACAAGCAATAAATATTGAAACAAATGCCTATTCATAGTAAAAGTGAAGCATTTTTTTGAAGTAAATGGTAATTATAGTATACTTCAATATGCTACACTTGGTGAATGTTGGCTTAAAATAGTGCAAACAAAAGTGTTGTTATCGGACTGCTTTTGACACAGGAATTTTCTCAAAATATAAATAAACAAAAAACAAAAAAATGGCACAAAAAACATCAACCGCGTTTGTTTCTGCTTCTTGGATAGCATTAGGCACAGGAATTATTGGGTATTTAATCGGACTTTTTGGATCTGAAATGCTTTTAAACGAAAAAGGGTATTATTTTACAGTATTAATTTTTGGTCTTTTCGCTGTAGTCTCGCTTCAAAAAAGTGTCCGTGATAGACTTGATGGCTATCCTGTTACAGACATTTATTATAACATTTGCTGGTTTGCGACAATTCTATCAATTGCATTATTAATCATCGGCCTTTGGAACGCAACATTATTGCCAAGTGAGAAAGGATTTTATGCTTTTGCGTTTCTTTTAGGGATGTTTGGTGCCATTGCCGTTCAAAAAAACACGAGGGACAACTTGCCTACAAATAAATCGGAGTAGAAATAAAACGACTAACAACAGGTATTTAAGAAAAAGTGTTAGAAGTAATAAATTTAGCGTTTAAAATTGCACTTCTTCTTAAATACCCCAAAGTCAAACTGTCGAAAAACCCAAAAAAGACTTTGAAAATTCCATATTTTAAATTTTTGTCAGATAAGTAAGTCCGAATAGAAAAACTCATAACGAAGATTTTTAGACAAACTGACGTTACCGCTCACAACTAAAAAACACTCCTACTGGTTTTAAACGTTGTGCACTATCTAGATATGGTAGCACCCGAGCGATAAACTAAGGTAGTAAATCCGAGCTATCTTTAAGACCTTTGCTGTTTTCCCAAAGAATTCCTATTTGAACGCTTTAAATTTACTAGCAATATGGTACTAGAAAAATACAACCCTATCTGGATTAACCATTTCAACGCGATAAAAAAAGTAATAGAACAAATGCTGGGAAAAAACCAATATGAAATAGAACATATCGGTAGCACAGCAGTTCCAAACTTAGATGCAAAACCCATTATCGATATTGATATTATTTATAACGACCTCAACGATTTGGCATTCATACAATCGAGATTAGAAACAATAGGGTATTACCACAATGGTAACCAAGGCATTGAAGATCGTGAGGTTTTCAAAAGAAATCAAGATGCAACACATCCTATTTTGGACAGTCTAAAACACCATCTTTATGTGTGTTCTGCTGAAAGTAAAGCTCTTGAAAGACATATTTTAAGTCGGAACTATCTAAGAAAAATCGACGAGGCTCGCCTTCACTATCAGCAGCTAAAGTACGAATGTGCTGAGCGCGCAAATCAAGACAGAAAGATGTATCAACTTCTAAAAGAACAACTAGTAAATGAGTTTATAGACGATATCATTGCAAAAGAAAAAAAGGAATGCACTAAATATTGACCACAAAAAAAGCCCAACGTTTGTTGGGCTTTTTGCTTTTTTGATTATTTCGATTACCAAATTTTAACACGCTTTTCTGGTGCTAAATACAAGGAATCTTTAGGTTGTACCTTAAACGCTTCGTAGAATTCAGGTAGGTTACGCACCACACCGTTTACTCTAAATTTAGCTGGCGAATGTGGATCCGTGGCGATTTGATTACGCAATGAAGCTTCACGAGATTTCTCCAACCACACTTGTCCCCAACCCAAAAACACACGCTGAACACCAGTAAAACCATCCATCACTGGAGCTTCCTTGCCGTTTAGCGACATTTTGTAAGCTTTTAAGGCAATGGTTAATCCACCCAAATCTCCAATATTTTCTCCCAAAGTAAACGCACCGTTGACATTCAAATCTGGAAAAACTTTGAAGGTATTGTATTGTGCTACTAAAGCATTGGTTTTGGCTTTAAATGCGGCCAAATCTGCTGGCGTCCACCAGTTTTTCATCACACCATCTCCGTCGAAAGTGCTTCCTTGATCGTCAAATCCGTGACCAATTTCGTGACCGATTACAGCCCCGATTCCACCATAATTTACGGCATCATCAGCTTCTAAATTAAAGAAAGGCGCTTGCAAAATAGCCGCTGGAAATACAATCTCATTTAGCGTTGGATTGTAATAAGCGTTTACCGTTTGTGGTGTCATTCCCCACTCGGTTCTGTCTACAGGTTTGCCTAATTTGGCAATCATTCTGTTGTATTCAAAGGCTTTCGCGCGGGCACGATTGCCATACAAATCATTCTTCGCTACTTTCATAGAAGAATAATCTTTCCATTGGTCTGGATAACCAATTTTGATCATAAATTTATCCACTTTAGCCAAGGCTTCTTTTTTGGTTTTGGCACTCATCCAATCCAAATTTTTAATGCTTTCGGCATAGGCTTTCAACAAGTTTTTCACCAATTCGGTCATACGCTCTTTGGCTTCAGGTGTAAAATGTTTTTTCACATACACTTTCCCAATGATTTCACCCAAACCACCATTTACAGCGTTCACGGCTCTTTTCCAATCCTCTTCTTGTTCTGGTGTGCCGTATAAAACTTTGTCATAGAACTCAAAATCTGCTTTATCCAAAGCCGTAGTTAAACTTGTAGCTGCTTTATTGATCAATCCCCATTTCAAATAGATTTTCCAAGTATCTAGTGGTGTGTTTTTGATCAAGCCGTTCAAGTTTTTTGTATAAGCCACTTGCGATAAAACAAGGCTTTTTTCTTTATCCATTCCCGCTTTTTTGAGCATAGCCGGCCAATCAAAATCTGGCATCACTGTTTTCAAGTCTTTGATGGCGTATTTGTTGTACAAAGCTGCGGTATTTCTTGTTTCTTCTTTGGTCATTTGGATCTTCGCGATAGCCGTTTCCAAGGCCATAATTTTTGCTGCATTTTCCTTCGCATTAGCCAATCCTCCTAACTGAAGTTTTTTCTCAATATGCGCCACATACTTGTTACGAATATCCGCTGTTTTGGCATCGCTTTGAAGATAATATTCGCGTTCTGGTAAGCCCAAGCCACCTTGCCAAGTCATCAAAGTGTATTGTTTCGGATTCTTAAAATCCTCGGTAACTGCAATCGAAAACGGCACAGAAAGTCCCGTTCTATTGGCTTCCCCAAAATAAGCCGCCAAATCCGAATAGGTAGCAATTGCATCTATGGCTTTTAATTCGGGTTGAAGTGGTGTAATTCCTTTGGCGTCGCGGTCTTTTCGATTCAAAAATGAATTGTAGAAATCGCCGATTTTTTGCTCCTCCGAACCTTCAGAGAAACTCCCTTTCGAAGCTTCTTCGATAATCGCTTTTACGTCTTTTTGAGCTTGTTCGTACAGCATATAGCCCGCACCATAATTGGATTTATCGGCAGGAATTTTGGTGTTTTTGACCCACGTTCCGTTAACATAAGCCGCAAAATTGTCTCCTGGTTTCACTAAAGTATCCATATTTTTTTGGAGTATTCCCGAAACCAGCTCTGGTTTTTTATCGCAAGAGGCCAAAATCAATGTGGCCGCCAAAAGCGATAGTTTGATGTTTTTCATAAAGTGTTTTTTTGATTAAGGCTAATCTAATGGTTATTTAATTATTGGTATTGGTATGCTTTCCTAACGATTTGTTACATTATTTTGAAAATGAAAGCTTTGAATTGGTTTTTATAACAGAAAATTACTTTTTGTCGTGTTCCGAAGCGATTAAATTCGCTACCAATCGTCCGGATTTCATTGCGGCATTGATGGAACCATTAAGCAAATGATCCCCACAACAGTATAGATTGGGAGCCAATTTCAACTCCGCTTCCGAAACCTCATCTTGGAGTACCGGTAACTTCGGTAACGCATACGCAATGGTATAAGTTTTCAAATGCGACCAATTTTCGACTTGATTACCAAACCAAGGTCGCAATTCTGCTTTGATGTTTTGAGACCATTCGGCATCGCTGAGATCATAAGCTCCATTGCAAGACACCGAAATCAAAACCTTCCCCGCGGGAGCATAGGCTTTACTTATGTTGGTCATCACCGTGAGGTTATTCACCCATTGTTTGTTTTCAGAAGCATTCAAAATAACCACCGCTTGATCTGATGGCGCTACCGTCGTTTGAAAATAGACATTGGTTACCGAATGATGTTCCGTAGTTGCATTTTCTTTATATTTCGAAAGCAAAGCATTGGCCTCAGTCGCAATCACAATAACATCCGAAGTGATTTCCAAACCTTCATTGGTCACGATTGTTGTATCTTGAATAGCAGTGACATTGGTATGAAACATAAAAGCATCCGAAGGCAATTGATCCGCCAATTGTTTTGAAATTTCCTCCATACCCAAGGCCGGAATAGCCGCATCGCCCTCGGAAAACATTTTCATTACAAAATCAAACATTCGGTTGGGTGTCGAAAGTTCGTTTTCTAGAAAAATCCCAGAGAAAAACGGTTTGTAAAAACGATTGATCATTTTGGCACTGAAACCATAGTCCGAAAGTTGCGCCAAACTCGACTGTTGCTCTTGCGAAAAAATCTTCTGAATCGATTTGCCTAGCAATTTTTGCTTCAATACAAAAGTGTTTATTTTATCTTTAAGCGAACCAACAGGAGCCAAAACCGTTGCCACAAAAGCCGACGGTCTTCGGAACGGATCTGCAAGGTCAAATTGACCGCCGTCATACAAAACGGTAGCGCCCGGCAAAAAAGTTTTGAGCTGCAAGGCCTCATAATTCAAAAGACTTTGAGCCTCTGGATAAGAAGTAAGCAAGACTTGAAACCCACGATCAAGCCTAAATCCCTCAACCATATCCGTCTTGATGCGTCCGCCGGGTCGATCACTAGCCTCTATAATTTTTACTGAAAATCCTTGACGGTGCAAATGCAAAGCCACCGAAAGCCCCGAAATTCCTGCGCCAATAATGGTTACTTTTGGTTTCATATATGTAAAAGTTATTTGTTACGCCTTTTATTTATAGCTGTTTGTTTGCAACAAAGCTGTTGTTAATGGCGATTTCATAGTTCTTAATCTATTGATGTCCTCACAAAACTACGGTTTAATTTATTCGATCACAATAGTTTCGGCGGAACAAAAAAGCCAAATTATCACCGCCTCACAAAGCATCTTAATGAAAAAATAAATGGATCGACTAGACTCCAACAATAGCAGTATTGTTCATAGCATTTAGAGCACACGAACGGTCTTTACCACACGACTCCTCCCGTGATCCGCTATATCTTTGCTGCCGAACCCCGCCAGCAAAGGATGCCGCTCCTCCCGGGGCTAGAAGAGACGAATCGTTTTCATAACGCATAGTGCAAGCTATAAACCTAGCTCCTGCAAGGTTTTCAAAACCTTGTAGGTGTTTTAGTCTTTGCAATTAAACAGTTATAAAATAAATTGTTCGATTATGTTTTGTAAGAATAATTAAATATATTTGAAAAAACAATAAAGCGAAATAAAACTTCGCTAACCAGCCCAATTGTAGCCGTATAGGTTGAATATTTATCTTGCATCTATTCAAATTTGATGTTATGATACCACTCGAAACTCCAAAAACAACTCGGAAAATTTTATTATTGTTAACTTTTAAGATAACTTTGCCAAATGAGTAGAGAAATCATTTTCTATGAAAATCACTTTATTGAATTTTACCAACAACAAGATGAGAAGGTAAAAGAGAAAATAAAATATGTTCTTGAATTAATAAAACAAGTTGAAAAAGTTCCAGAAAAGTTTCTTAAACATTTAACTGGAACAAATGGACTTTATGAAATACGAATCGAATATCAGTCAAATATTTACAGGATATTTTGCTGCTTTGATAAAGGAAAGTTGGTTGTTCTTTTTAATGGGTTTCAAAAAAAGACACAGAAAACACCAAAAAATGAATTGGAAAAAGCCTTGAGTATAATGAATGACTATTTTCAACAGAAAAACGAATAACTATGAAAGAGTATAAAAACATAAAAACTTTTGATCAACTTATTGAAGTTGAACACGGAAAAATTGGTACAGAAAGCAGAAACACTTACGAAGAAAAATCTCAGATGTTTATCATTAGTGAAATGCTCAAGGAAGCCAGAAGAGAAGCCAAAATCACACAAGAAGAGCTTGCTACAAAAACAGGCACCAAGAAAAGCTATATTTCAAGAATTGAAAATGGAAAAGGAAACATTCAGCTCTCCACACTGATCAGAATTTTCGAAATTGGGTTGAATAAACGAATTGGGTTCACTTTTTTATAAAAGCTTTAAGACAGGCATCGGACACGAGCAACTTGCTCGAGCTAGTGGGGGATTTTTTTAATAAATTATCACAAATTAAAAATTTAGCTTTTTTTAGCTACCTTTATTATAGCAATTCGAAGAGAATTCTCAAAATCGAAAAATTAGAAAATAATTTAAATAAACAATGATGAAAAATTTAATCATATTGATTTTAATAAACAGCTATTCATTGATAGCTCAAGAATATGATGTAAGGAAAACAAGATGGGGCACATCAATTAATGAGGTTTTATATTCTGAATATCCATTAACTCCCGACAAAAGTGATGAAAGTGAATTAGAATATAAAGATGTTGAATTATCCAATGGACATAAAGCAACAATTCTTTACAAGTTTAAAAATAGAAAACTAATTGAAGTCAAATATTTGATGTATGGCTATGATGCCTCATTTTCAAAAGGTACGTGCAAAAATATAATATCACTTTTTAACAAAGTACATTATACGAGTTTTGTTTTCGATACTCTTCAAGCAAAAGGTTTTAAATGTAATATGGGGTGGTATTTAGTAAATTGCTCAACTGTATTTCCAGTAGGTAAAGATAATTGCAAATTAGACAAAATTACTATTGAACGAATTGAAAAAGCTGCGGCTGATTTGAAATGTGAGAGTATTGGACTGAACTATCAAAACAAAAGAACCGATGTGATATTCTACTTCAATCAATATCAAAATACGTTCACTAATAATAGTGAATATAATTTACCCTGTGATAGTAGCTTTTACAATACTTATTATTGGTTGAAATTCACACCAAGTTATGAACTTGAACGAGAATTGAAAAAATCCGATTTCTAAACAATATTCTATGTTTAACTATAGTTTAAATTTGTTTTTTGGATAATATCAACTAATTCCAAAAGCTGAGAGTTTTCTAATTATTTTCCTCTAACCGCAATTTTAGATGATCTACGAGATAAAACCTTATTTTAAAGGTATTGAAGAAAAAATAATTGAAATTATTAGTTCATCAAATAATTCCATATATATTGCAGTAGCTTGGTTTACAAGTAAAAAAATCAAAGAAGCATTAATTACAAAAGGAACATTAAACAAAAAAATAGATATAAAAATTATTGTTGATGACAATTACATAAATGATAAATATTTTTTTGATTCAACAAACTTGTTTAATTATGTTAATATTAAAACTAAAAAATTTTCTTCAGGCTTTCTTCATAATAAAATTTTACTAGTTGATCACAACATAGTTGTAACAGGATCATTTAATTTTTCTAAAAAAGCAACAAATAATATTGAAAATATTGTTGTAATTAAATCAGAACGACTTTATGATAATTACTATAGAATATTTAATTTTTTGTACGACCAAAACTATATTGACGATAACATAGAACTATTATTTAATTATCCTGATTTTGCAAGAAAATTATTATCAACATATTATAAGTTTAGTAAATCAGAGCTTGTAAAGCTAAAAGACAAAATTGAAATTGGTGAATGTTACTCATATTTTAATGGGTTTAATGATGAGTTGTTTTATTCTCCTGGATTGATTTTTAATCCCAATATAAAACTTAAGATTATAAACAAAACTAATTTATTTGATGAAAATTATTTTTCTTCAGAATTTGAATTACCAATTAGTAAAAATACTGTCAAAAATTGGATTAAAGTAAACAGAATAAATAATATAATTGAAAGTTTCAGAGGTTATGACCATTTGTATCATTTAATAAATGAAGAAATAACTGATGCAGAGTGCTCTATTGAAAAGTATTTTGTGAGAAAAATTGAAAATTGTTATTCAAAAATTGAATTGGAAGAACTTATCCAAAAAAATGTTGATATAATTATTGAAGATGAGTTTTGGAAAACTAATTTTGAACCTTTCATAAATAATATAATTATTAAAAATTTATTCGGGAAAATTAAAGTAATTCAAAAAAAACTCCCCCGCTAGTGAGAGCGTCACGCTCTTAGCCTCAATCCATAAAAAAACAGAAACTTCTTACGATAAGTGGACACGAACAAGAGGCATCGCTCTAGCCGTTGAACTTAATGCTACTTGTGCCACAAAGTTCGTAGCTTTTACAATCTGACTTAACAGCAATATTTCTAATTCGACATTGCTGATTTTGTTATGAAAACAAAAAGCTCTCGCCTAGACCCGATTGTAGTGGAAATCCTTATGGCCCGGGGTTCGGGTCATAAGATTATAACGGAAAGCGGGACAACTCGTGTGGTACGCAAAGAAGTGCTGCTCCTAAAAAAATAAACACGATTGGGCACGAATTCGTAGTCAAATGGTAGTTCCCTTAGCAACCCTGTCAGAGTTTTGAACTCTGACAGGGTTAAAAAAAAAGTCTAGCTTTCACTAGACTTTTTAAGGTATTTCGAAAAAATTATTTCACTTCCAAAATGTTGTTGGCGGGTTTTACATCGGCAAGTAAACCACTAGGATCGATGGTGATTTTTTTGATGGCTGATTTGGGTTTGCCAATCGTCAACTCATAGGTGGGATACGCCCAAGCCCAATCTTTGGCCACCGTTCTTTTGATGGCTGGCGTTGGATTTTCTTTTTCAAAACTCATCATTCGCAACGGAATGTAGAAGCTTTCGGTAGTGCCATCAGTGTATTCTACATACAAATCGATAGGCATTGGCATACGCCCGATACGTTCTAAAGTTACCACGGTCTTGTCGGCGGCTTCTTTGGCTTCTTTTATGGCGTAATCAATTGTGTTGGTGGTTTGGGTCCAATCGGTCAAATACCAGTCCAAATTGGCGCCAGAAATGCGTTCTGCGCTTCTTTTGATGTCATTTGGCGTTGGATGTTTGAATTGAAAGTCTTGGTAGTACTTTTTTAGGGTTTTCAATAAGTTGTCTTTTCCAATCAAATAACCCAATTGCGTCAAGAAAACTTCACCTTTGCTGTAAGAGGTGATGCTGTACCAACGGTTTTTGTCAAATCTATCGGCGTGTGTGCTTTGTGGCTGCTCTTCGCCAGAATTAGCCATAGCAAGGTAGCCTTTGTAAGCATTGATAAAAGGATTTTCAACGGGTTTATCGGAAATGGCATTCAGACCAAAATCTTCTAAAAACGAGGTAAACCCTTCGTCCATCCATCCGTGTTTGGATTCATTAGACGCCAAAACGTGTTGGAACCATGAATGCGCCATTTCGTGACCCGTAACTCCTAATAAACCTTCGAAAGTTCCTTCGCCTAAAATCAAAGTGCACATTGCATATTCCATTCCCCCGTCGCCACCCTGAATTACAGAATACTGCTTGTAAGGATAGTTGCCAACGGTTTCATTATAGATTTCCATAAGCTTTGCGGTCTTTGGTTGCAAGGCTTTCCAATTGGCAATAATCTTTGGATTGTTTTTGTATAAAAAGTGTAAATCTACGTTGTTCGGTCCTTTTATCACATCGTGCAAATAGTCTTTG
Source organism: uncultured Flavobacterium sp. (assembly GCA_963513565.1). Classification (GTDB taxonomy): domain Bacteria; phylum Bacteroidota; class Bacteroidia; order Flavobacteriales; family Flavobacteriaceae; genus Flavobacterium. The sequence continues at coordinate 108,354 of CAUPRE010000002.1, forward strand.
TCGGCAGCCCAAGTAAAATCGTGCACGTCTGGAGCATAAAAATGCCAAGTCAGCGTTTTCGATTTTTTGTTGACTGGCACCGTAACGCCAGCATCTTGGTAGCCATAACCAATGTTGTTTTTGTTTTGCAAGTAACCCGATCCACCCAAAACGTAGGCCTTGTCAATCGTAATTTTCACATCAAAATTACCCCAAACACCGTGAAATTCACGAGCGATATACGGATCGGCATGCCAACCTTCAAAATCGAATTCGGCCATTTTTGGGTACCATTGCGTCATCGATAATTCGACACCTTCTTTGTTATTGCGCCCAGAACGACGAATTTGAACGGGAACTTGTCCTTCAAAATCAAGTGTGAAAATCGTTTTTGCGCCTGGTAATAAAGGCTTAGCCAAAGTAACTTCGAGTATCGTTCCTACTTCTTTTGCCGTAGCCACTACTCCATCTTGTTTAAAATTAGTAATATGCAAAAAACCAATTTCGTTGGGTTTCAAATCTTTGATGCGGCTTTGTTTGGTTTCTACTCCATTTACCGTGGCTTTGTGCACCATACGTGCATCAGGATCTTTGATGGTTTGGATTCTCGCATCCATCTCGCTTCCTGGTGAAAAAGCATTGGGATACAAATGATAGAAAACTCTAGTCAAGGTCTCAGGCGAATTATTGGTATACACCAATTCTTGTTTCCCTTTGTATTGATAGGTTTTCACATCCATCGACACCTCCATTTTGTAATCGACGTGTTGTTGCCAATAGCTAGTGTTTTGAGCCGAAAGCCATCCAAAAGCGGATAATAAAAAGGAGACTAAAACTATTTTTTTCATTCGAAATAACTTTATGATTAGTATGTTCAAGGTTTTATCCTTGGATTTTCAATTTTGCTTTTGGGTTTTTACTCAATTGCTCTGCCATTTTAAAAGCATTATAAGCATTGACCATCGAAGCGGATTTGCCTACTTCAGCAGCATTTTTCAATTCTGTCTTTTCGCCAACAACTACTTTTGATGGTAATGGTGTTCCAGAACTCATCAAAATTTGTTTTACTTGTTTGGCTGATAATTTTGGGAAATAAGAACGAATCATTGCCGCTACACCCGCTACATTTGGGGAAGCCATAGAAGTTCCTTGCAAATATTTGTATTTGTTATTCGGGATGGTAGCATAGATTTCTTCACCTGGAGCAAAAACATCTACATTGAAAGCGCCATAATTAGAAAAACCAGCGATTACTCCTTCTCCATAGTTATAGTTTAATGCGCCAACTGTGATTACATTCGAAGCAAATTCTATTTTGTTATCGTCTGAATCATTTGGGAAATTAGCATTTTCGGCTAAATCAATATTAAGTCCATCATTTCCAGCTGCGTGAACAAAAAGTACATCTTTTTTCTCAGCATATTTGATAGCGTCATACACCCATTGCTTGTGAGGTGAAAAACTTTTTCCAAAACTTCCGTTGATGACTTTAGCGCCATTGTCTACCGCATAACGAATAGCCAAAGCAATGTCTTTATCATATTCATCTCCGTCTGGAACGGCACGAATGGTCATAATTTCAACATTGTTGGCAATTCCATCTCCGCCTAAATTGTTGTTTCGTGATTGTGCAACAATCCCCGCAACGTGAGTCCCGTGTAAAGCCTCTTCTTTGTCTGGGCCAAAAACAATATTGTTTCCGTATTTGGTGTTTTTGATGTCGTCTGGATTGTCTCCAACCGCTTTACGTCCGTCCAACTCCAAATTCAAATTGTAGTTCAATTGATCGTAGACATACTTACGGTATTCTTCGATTTGCCCTTTAAAGTCTGCTCCAGCATTGATCAAAATTTGAGTCATCACAGCTTTCGCATTGGTCAACTCAGGGGCTGTAGTTGAGATGGCTTTTACTTCATCTAGCGTATACACCTCTTTTTGCAAGTGTTTTTGCACCACTTTGTCAACATTGATAATAAAATCAACTTGTTGCTTGCCTTGCATCGCCTCTGCATATTTTTTATCATAGGCTGCTTTGGCTTGTTTGTAGGTCGCTGAACCATCGTCGCCTTTTTTCACAATACGCGTCATTTCAAGGGTTTCGTGTAAATCGTTGCCCAAGAAATTCCAACCGTGTACATCGTCGATATAACCATTTTTGTCGTCATCAATACCGTTACCAGCAATTTCTTTTTTGTTGGTCCAAAGCACTGATTTCAGGTCTTCGTGCTCGATATCCACTCCAGAATCGATAATACCTACGATAACTTTATTGCCTTTTTTATCTTTGATTAACTCCGCATACATTTTGTCAACACTCATACCAGGGATACTATCTGTAGCCAAATCTAAATGCGACCAACGTAGCAATTGTTGTTCGGTTAATTTTCCTTTTTTACCCGTAAATGTTTTTGCAGTTTGTGCATTACCCGATAAACAAAAAGCCAATGCCAATACTAATGCCCATTGGGTGTATTTTATTTTTTTCATTCGATGATCTATTTGAATTAGTTTTTCTGTCCAAAAATAAGAGAAGTGAATTAGATAGCGTACAATTGTTAACTGTTTTTTGTGATAAAGGCGGATGTAAAGCCTATAAAATTTACAAAACAAAAAAAGATTGATTATTCTTAATAAATTTTTTAGCTAAAACAAAAGGATTTTCATAAACTTGTAGTACTTTATTACAAAACCCATTTTTAATATGAAAACAAAATTACTTTTGATGTTTTTGTTTTTGACGATTACCTTGCAAGCACAAACCAATTTGGTGCCCAATGGTAATTTCGAAAACTGGACATCCTCTTCACAACCAGATAATTGGTTTAAATTTTCTAACGGATTAGTTTCCCAAAATGCTATGGCACAAAATGGTAGCTCGAGTGCCAAAATGCAAATTAAAGCTGGAATCTTTAACTTCATGAACAGTGAGTTATTTCCGGTTGTAGCAGGAAAGACCTATCGTGTTTCAATGTATCACAAACTTGTTTCGGGTTCATTTTCTGACATTCGACTCACGTTGTACCATAAACCAGGTACTTTTAAAGAAGAAATCACTAATAAATCAGATGACATCTTTTCTAGTACTGAGTGGCGCAAAATTGAATTTGACTTTACACCAACTGTAAGTGAAAATATTGAAATTGAAATTTTTAATAGTGGTAATGGTGACTCCGAAATCTTAGTAGATAATGTGTCTGTAATTGATGTGGCTACTCTAGGACCACAATATACCTTGATCCCTGATATAAATTTTGAAACTAAACTGATTAGTCTGGGTATTGATTCAGGCACTACCGACGGAAAGGTTCTAACATCCAAAGTAGCATCTTTGACTTCTTTAAATGTTAGCAACAGCTCTATTACAAACCTTACTGGGATTGAAGATTTTATTGCTTTAAATAGTTTAAATTGTCAAAATAACCGATTAAATCAATTAAACATTTCTAAAAACATTAAACTAACAAATTTGGTGTGTAGTAATAATCTATTAACAACATTAAATCTAGATAATAATCCACGCTTAAATGTTCTAAAATGTGCAGATAATAAATTAGCATTGCTTGATTTTTCTAACAATACAATTCTTAATTCTATTGAATGTGAAAACAATCAGCTTATAAGTATAGATGTTTCTAAACAGCTGATGCTGGAAAGTCTAGATTGTAGAAATAATACACTCAAAATTCTTGATGTGTCCTCTAATTTAAAACTAAGCTCCTTATGGTGTAATAACAATTTGTTGAAAAGTCTCGATCTAAGTAAAAACAATAAATTGAGTGTAATGACTGCTCATACAAATTTGTTAACCTATTTGAATATACAAAACGGAACAAATTATTTATTTAATCCTAATTCTTCTTACGCAACCTTTTACGGAAATAATCTAGAATGCATTCAGGTAGATAATGTTGAGGATGCCAATAAAATATGGTCTCAAGTAAAAGATCCTAGCACGAGTTTTAGCACAGATTGCAAAGCATATACTTTAATTCCAGATGTCAACTTTGAGAAAAAACTAATTGCCCTTGGTATTGACAAAGATGGGGTAAATGGCAAAGTTCTAACTTCAAATGTTGCTTCAGTTAAGTCCTTATATATCGATGGAAATTCAATAACTGATTTAACAGGAATTCAGGATTTTATTGCTTTGACGACTTTAGAATGCACTAATAACCAAATTACGAATCTGGATCTATCGGGTAACTTGGCGTTGAAAAACCTGAATTGTATTGCAAATCAAATAACAAAAATTGATGTATCTAAAAATTTAGCCTTAAATTCATTATGGATTTCCTCCAATAAATTGACAAATTTAGATGTATCCGCTAATTTAAATTTAACTTCATTATGGATTTCCTCCAATAAATTGACAAATTTAGATGTATCCGCTAATTTAAATTTAACTTCATTGGTATGTGATCGCAATCTGTTAACTAGTTTGGATCTAACCAAAAACAATGCATTAAAATCATTAAACTGTATTTACAATAAGCTGACTTGTATTCTGGTTGCCGATGTAGATTATGCGACCAAAAACTGGAGCATTACAAAAGACAACACGGCGAGCCTTACCACAGACTGTAATGCTGTTACATTAATTCCAGACTTTAATTTCGAAACTAAATTAATAAGTTTAGGAATCGATTCAGGAGCTCCAGACGGAAAAGTTTTAACTACAAATATTGCTTCCTTAACTTCTTTAAACGTTGCAAATTCTTCAATCATAGACTTAACAGGAATTGAAGATTTTAAAGAATTGACTGTACTTTATGCTTCTAAGAATCAAATTACAACGCTAAATCTCTCTGCTAATATCAATTTAACTTCATTAACTGTAAGCGAAAACAAATTAAAGAGTATAAACGTTAGAGCTAATGTTCTATTAACTAGTTTGTCAATTGATAACAATGAATTAACAACTTTAGACGTATCTCAAAATACCAAATTAACTTCATTAAATGTAAGGGAAAATAAATTAAAGAGTATAAACGTTAGAGCTAATGTTCTATTAACTAGTTTGTCAATTGGAAAAAATGAATTAACAACTTTAGACGTATCTCAAAATACCAAATTAAATCATATAAATGCCGACTATAATCAATTAACAGCTTTAGACTTATCCAATAATTTACAACTAACACAAGTAGTTGTTTCTGATAATCAATTAACAGCATTAGATTTATCAAAAAGTAACGCGATAACATTTTTGCAATGTTCTTCTAATAAATTGACAAGTCTAGACATTTCAAATGCTTCTCTTTTAACAAGCTTGAATTGTCATAACAACCAATTGACAGCTTTAGATATGTTAGATAGTATTCTATTGAAATCCATGACTTGCCAAAATAATTCTTTGCTAAGTCTTGATGTTACAAAAAATACAAATTTAGAATATTTAAATTCTTCTTCTAACAAATTAACGAGCTTAGACCTTACAAAAAACTTAAAAATAGAAACGTTATATTGTTATAGTAATCAACTGACTACCTTAGATGTTTCAAATAATAAATTACTTATAAATTTATATGTTTATGATAATTCTTTGACAACTATTGATGTTTCGAATAATACATTGCTAACTCGATTGTATGTTTACAAAAATTATTTGACTGATATTGACGTTTCTAAAAATGCTGAATTGACTTATTTTTTTTGTTTCAATAATCAGCTAACAAGCCTTGATATAACTAATAATAAGAAAATAAAAGGTTTACGAGTTAATTTAAATAATTTAACATCATTGAATCTGAAAAACGGAAATAATACTATTTTCGACACTAATTATACAAACTTTAATGATAATCCTAATTTAACTTGTATACTAGTTGATAACAAATGGTATTCAGACACTAACTGGGCTTCTTCTAAAGACGCCACTGCAACATACAACGATTATAGTTGTACACAGTTTACTAGTATTCCTGATGTAAATTTTGAAAAGAAGTTAATTGAACTAGGATATGATTCTGGAACACCAGATGGTAAAGTACTAACAGCAAACATCTATAAAATTACTAATTTAGATGTTAGTGCAAGTGATATATCAGATCTATCAGGTATTGAAGATTTTGGTGCTTTGGTTCAATTAGAATGTAACTCTAACAAAATAAAATCTATAGATATTAGTAAAAACAAATTACTAACAAAACTAGGCATCTATGAAAACCAATTAACGGCATTGGATGTGAAAAATAATATAAACCTAGTTAATTTACAATGTTCCATTAATCAAATTTCTAACTTAGATTTATCAAAAAATACCCAATTATTGTTTTTATCAGCTAGTCTAAACAATTTGACTACTATTGACTTATCAAACAATAGTTTAATAAGATTACTATATATTGATCGTAACAAATTGATAAATTTGGATACCAAAAATTTAATCGATTTAGAATGGTTAGAATGTGGTAACAACAACATAATAAGCTTAGATCTATCTAATAATACTAAACTTAAGGAACTATATTGTTATTTTACAAAAATAACAGCATTAGATGTTTCTAAAAATGTCTTATTAAAAACAATAAACGCAGCAAATAATTCGTTGACCAGTTTAGATCTTTCAAAAAACAAAGACTTAACGTTAGTATATGTGGTATTTAATCCACTAACTTCTTTAAATCTACAGAACGGAAATAACTCTAATTTCATTACTCAAACCACTAATAAAACAAATTCTGGTCTATATTGTTCTTTTTTGAATGCGAATTTAAATTGCATTCAGGTAGACAATGCACAATTTTCAAATACAAACTGGTCCAAAATAAAAGATGCCACTACTTCTTATTCAGAATCTTGTGCTAATCTATCTACTTCGGATCTTATTTTTGAAAAACTAAATGTGTATCCTAATCCAACAAAAGGTGCACTATTCATTGAAAACGTTTCGGTTAATAATTTGAGAATTTATGATGGCTTAGGAAAACAAGTCAATGTTCCGTTTAGTAGTAATGGCACTAGTACTACGGCTAATTTGGAACAATTTCCAAAAGGAATTTACTATATGTACATAGAAAGTGAAGGAGAAACTACTGTTAGAAAAGTAATAGTGGAATAATACATAAAACCTAACTAATCCTTATAAAAAAGGCTATTTCAAAATTGAAATAGCCTTTTTTTTTGCGTACAAACAGCATTTTACAACACCTCCTCACATCTGAAGACTTCTTTTAAACGAACCCCTTTTTCGGTGTGTTGTACCGTAATGATTTCGTTGTGTGCATCGTGTTCTAAGAACAAAAAGTGGTTGTGGTCAGCAGCGGCGGTGAGTACTTTGTTTTTCTCTGGCATAGTCAACAACGGGCGAGTATCATAACCCATCACATAAGGCAATGGGATGTGGCCTGCCGTAGCGAGCAAATCGGCACAAAAAACGATGGTTTTTCCGTTGTATGAAATATGTGGTAGCATTTGCTTTTCGGAGTGGCCATCGGCGTAGAAAATGTCAAAACCCATTTCAGTTGATACGCCAAAATCACCTTCTGGGCGCTGGATAAAATGAAGCTGACCACTTTCTTGCATGGGCAAAATATTTTCGGACAGAAAGGAAGCTTTTTCACGCGCATTGGGTTGTGTGGCCCATTGCCAATGGTTTTCGTTGGTCCAAAATTTAGCGTTTTTGAAGGCGGGTTCATAGTCTGTTCTCTCTTTATTCCACTGAATGCTTCCTCCACAATGGTCAAAATGCAAATGGGTCATAAAAACATCTGAAATATCATCGCGATGAAAACCGTGCTTTGCCAAGGAAGCATCCAAAGAATGACTGCCCCAAAGCGAATAGTATCCAAAAAACTTCTCGGATTGTTTGTTACCCATTCCTGTATCGATCAAAATCAAGCGATTGCCATCTTCGATTAACAAACAACGTGCGGCAATGTCTATCAAATTATTGGCGTCGGCGGGATTGGTTTTGTTCCAAATGGTTTTGGGCACCACGCCAAACATAGCGCCTCCGTCGAGTTTAAAATTTCCGGTTTCTATAGCGTATAACTTCATTTTTGATTTTTATTTCAAAAGTATGATTTATTGTGAAGAAAAATGAAAAATATAAGTTAAGATCGGGATTCACGTGAGGGCAATGTCATTAAGTTAAGAGATTTTAGATTAACGATTCTTGATTTTAGATTTTGGAGCAAGTGAGTATAAATTATATGATTTTCAGTATATTATACATCATCAATCAAAAATCGTTAATCAAAAATCAGCAATCATTTTATCATTTAATCCTTAACTTAATGACATTGCACGTGAGGGATGGCAGTGGAGCTCTCCCGATTTTTCATCGGGAAGCGGGAACGTACAGCCCGACCCGAAGTTTTTACGTAGGGGCACGCCCAAATAAAAAAATTCTCATCTAAATCGCTTCAAACAATTTCCCTGGCAAAGGACGAATGACACCTTTGAGTTCCATATTGAGTAACATTCCTGATAGCCGATAAATCGGGAAATCACAGGCCAAGGCAATGCTATCAAGCATTTCTTTTCCTGTCTGTAGCAGATAATCATAGATTTTTTGCTCTTCGGGATCTAAAGAAACAAACAATTGTTTTTGAACGGATTTTGTACTGGTTTTCAAGTCCCAATTAAGATGATACACTAAATCGGCAGCGCTGGTGAGCAATTGGGCTTTTTGAGTTTTGATCAACATGTTGCAACCCTGACTGTATTTGTCCGAAACGCGACCTGGAACGGCAAAAACGTCTCTGTTATAATCGTTGGCCATATTGGCAGTGATTAAAGAACCTCCTTTTTCGGCCGACTCGATGACAATGGTGGCCTCGCTCATTCCGGCAACAATGCGGTTGCGGCGGACAAAGTTTTCTTTATCAGGATTGGAACTACTCCAAAACTCGGTGAAAAAACCCCCATTTTGCTCCATTTTAGCCATGTATTTTTTGTGGGTTTTGGGATAGATTTGATTCAAGCCGTGCGCCAAAACGCCAATGGTTTGTAAGCCGTGTTCCATAGCCAATTGATGTGCAACAATATCGACTCCATAAGCGAAACCACTAACAATGATAGGATTTAAAGGCGCTAAATCTTCGATAAATTTTTTACAAAACTCTGTGCCATTAGAAGTGATTTGTCGAGTACCCACGATACTAATGATTTTACGGTTGCTCAAATCGATCGATCCAGCTGAGAATAATAACAACGGACTGTCAAAACAATGCTTCAATCGTTCAGGATAGTTTTCGTCTTGAAAATAAGCCACAGAAATACCGTTGTTTTGAATAAAATCCATTTCGGATTGGGCTTTCTGATAAATGCTCGGATCCTTAAGGTTCTTCAGTAAAACAGCTCCTATTCCATCGATAGCAGCTAATTGATGGAATTTTGCTTGGAGAACTGACTCGGCATCGCCAAAATGAGTAATTAATTTTTTGGCAACGATATCGCCTACTCCTTCTACACTTTGAAGGGCTAAAAGTGAAAATAATTCGGGTTCGGTCATGCGTATAGTTTTGATTTTGGCGTGTAAAAAATAAAATAACTGTTGCTTTCAATTATGAAAATCATTCTTTAAGCAAGATTTTGCCTTAAAAAATAAAGCTAGAAAATGCTTTTTAGAGGACTTCAAATCGTTGCCTATAGCATTCTTCTATTTTAAGTAATTGAAATTGAAAAGTATAAAATTTAATCGAATTTGTTAATAAAAATTGTGAATAAAATTTTGATAACTATTTTGGATAGCTAACTTTGTTAACATGAAAATCGAACAATACATCTCTCAGCTTTTGTACCGTTACCAATGTGTAGCTGTACCAGGATTTGGTGCTTTTTTAACCGAAACACAGTCCGCACAATTGCAAGAAAGTACTACTTCATTTTTTCCGCCAAAAAAAATGATTTCGTTTAATGCGAATTTAAAAAATAATGATGGTTTATTAGCGCATCACATTGCCCAAGCGGAAAAAACTTCTTACGATTATGCTGTAAGCGCTATTCAATTTGAGGTTTTTAATTGGAAAAAGAGGTTAGAGACACATGGTGTTCTTTCTTTCAAAAATATTGGTACTTTTCGATTAAATGCTGATGCTAACTTAGTGTTCACCTCAGAAGACACCAACAACTACTTGACTAGTTCTTTTGGGTTGAGTCCGTTTGTTTCACCTATGGTCAAAAGAGAATTGTTTGAAAAAGCGGTGGAGGCCAAAACTTTGGTGGAAGAACCCGTGATTAGACACACGCTTACTTTGGCCCCTGAAGAAGAAGAGGAAGAAACTAAAGGCCAACGTTACCCGTTTTTGCGTTATGCAGCGATTTTTGTTTTAGGCTTGGGTATTACCTCTAGTGTGGGGTATAGCATCTATCAAAGACAAATTGAAAACGAAACCCTTTTGGTAGAAACTTCGGTACAGAAAAAGGTCCAAAACAAAATACAAGAAGCTACTTTTTTCATAGAAAGCCCGATTCCTACGGTAACACTTGCTGTGAACACTTCTCCCAAAAAAGAAGTAAGCTCACTTAAATATCACATTATGGCTGGAGCTTACAGAAGTGAAGAGAACGCCAATAAAGAACTTAGAGCACTAAAGAAACTAGGCTACGAAGCCAAAAGAATTCCTGAAAATAAAAGCGGTCTTTTCCCAGTTGTTTATGGAAGCTACGCTACTTTCGCTGAAGCTCAAAAGGCTCAAAAAGAAATCATTGAATATGAGAATCCAGATGCTTGGATTTTGATTCAAACCCTATAACAAATGAAACCTATTCTTTTACGAATAGGTTTTTTTTTGGTTATTCAGCTTTTTTAGGAATTCCAACTAGCTTTAAACATCCTTAATTCTTCCCAAGTAAAAGAATCGCCATGTTTCTCTTTTAATGGCGCTAAAGATTCTTCTTGATAACCAAAGAAAGCCTCAGTTAACGCGGCAATTTTTTCCTCAGATAAAACGGTATTTATTTGGATTTTTTGCTCCGCAATTAATTTGGTCAAATGAAGCATCACCGTTTCTTTGGTAATCATTCGCATTAAAGCAATTTCGGTAATTGATTTCTTCTGCAACCAAAGTTCGTAAGTTTGCTCAACGGTAGTTTTCTTTTTCTCTTTTGGCCCTTTTTTTGAAATAGAATAGCGAACAATTTGTGTTTCTTCTTCGAGTAAAGAAGTGTTTTCTTCGTTAAAAGCAGCCTTTACTTTTTCTATTTTGTTACTTATGTAATTCTTTATTTCTGGTGAAGTTAGTTTTTCTTTTGAAATAGGTTCTCCTGCAACCACCGTAGTGACCAAAAGCTGGGCCTTCATGAGCTTTAAAACCGCTTTGGTTTGTAGTTCTTCTAATTGAGACAATTCTTCGAAAAAACCTTTGGCCTTTTTGCTGTGTTGAGTTTCTTCTAACTTCCAAAGCAATTCTTCCACCAAGGCATCCATCGGTTTCCAAAAATAAGCAAATGCTGCATTTATTCGTTCTAAAACGTAATTCAAATCAACGGTTTCAGTAGCAAATAATTTTTTCAAATGAAGAACAAATTTAGAGGCAGGATCTAAAAGTTGTTCCATAGTTTGAGCTTGCAATTTGGCCCATTGCGCATGTTTCGATTTTATAGAAGCTTCGGACACTTCGCCATAACTAAAAAAATGATTGCGCCATTCTTGTGCTAAATCCTTCCAATCGAATGTAGTACACAAATAATCTAAGATAAAATTCTTTGTTTCGAAATGCAATGCGGATTGTAAATACGTTTCGCTGGCTTTATTTTGGGCGTAGTCCATTACTTCTTGGTCGTTGGAAATACCATTCATCCTTAGCGGAGAAAGCAAAATAAGCCCATTTAACGAACGCAAACGTGACAGAGCAACATATGCTTGCCCAGGTAGAAAAACTTGCGATACATCAAGCGCAGCTTTGTCAAACGTTAATCCTTGACTTTTGTGAACCGTAATGGCCCAAGCCAATTTGATGGGATACTGCACATACGTTCCCAAAACTTCTTCTTCAATTTCCTTGGTCAATGGGTCAACTTTGTAACGAATGTTTTGCCATTCATACTTTTCAACTTCAATAGTTTTATTTTCTTCAGCAAAATGCACCCGAATTTCTTTATCGGTTAATGAAGCAATTGTTCCCATTTTTCCATTAAAATATTGTTTATCAAATGATAAGTCATTTTTGACAAACATAATTTGGGCTCCAACTTTCAGTTCTAATTGAGACTCCAATGGATAAATCTTCTCTGGAAAGTCTCCCGTAATTTCAGGATAAAAACGATATAATTTCCCCGTTAATTCTTTTATAGATTCAGTATTAATAGCATCTGCTTTGACATTATGTGTCGTTAAACAGATATACCCTTCATTAGTTTTTAGATCAAAATTAGGCTGAACATATTGATTTAAAATTTCGATATCTTCTTTTGTTATTTCGTTGTTTCTCAAGTGATTTAAAACAGAGATAAAACGATCATCTGTTTGGCGGTAAATATGAGATAACTCTATGTACAATGGAGGATCTTGAACCAAAACATGCGAATGAAAAAAGAATTTTCCACGATAATAGTTACGCAAAACTCGCCATTCCTCATCTTTGACAACAGGTGGTAATTGTAGTAAATCTCCTATAAACAAAACTTGAGCACCACCAAAAGGCTTTGAATTTTTACGCACAGTTTGCATCATGAAATCCATAGCGTCTAACAAATCAGCACGTAACATACTAACTTCATCAATAATAAGCAATTCCATATTACGAATAACCGCTTTCTTGAGTCCGCCCATTTTAAAATGGCGCTTTAGAGTAGACTTTGTTTCGAACTTAGAATTTTCTAAAAACTGAGGTTCAGAATAATCAGGAATAAATGCCCCAAAAGGTAATTGGAACATAGAATGAATAGTAACACCATTGGCATTCAAAGCAGCAATACCTGTAGGCGCAACGACCACGGTATTTTTATGCGTAGTTTGAATTATTTCTCGCAATAAAGTGGTTTTTCCTGTTCCTGCTTTTCCCGTTAGAAAAACAGAGCGATTCGTTTGATTAATAAACTGAAGTGTGTAAGCAGCGGCTTGAGAAAGAGTTTGCATAAGGCGTATAAATAAAGAACTAAAATATTAAAAATAGTAGAAGTAAACTATTGTAAATCAATAAAAAAATAAAATTATGAGACTTAAAGAACAAAAAAACATGTCTCATTTATCCAAAAAAAAAGCCTTCAATCTGAATAGATGAAGGCTTTTATAGCAATAAAAAAGCTTATTTCTTAACTTCTTTTTCTTCTTTAGCACCACCTGCTTTGTATTTTTCATTCAAAGCTTTGATAATATCTTTAGTAATATCAAATTTATCTTCTGCGTACAAAATAGAAGCTGCGTCACCTGTACCATAGATGTAAGCATATCCTTTTTCTTTTCCGTAAGCTTTAATAAATTTCTTTACACCACTTACTAAAGAATCCATTTCTTTACCGCTTTCCATTTGCAATTGTTGAGATAATGCTTGTTGTGCATATCCTAATTGTTGCTCTCTTTTTTGCAATTCAGCACCTTTTTTCTGAGCCCACTCTTGACCATTGGCTTGCGCCTGTGTTTGAAAATTGGCTGCTTCTTGTTTGAAACGATTAATCTCAGCTTCTAACTGACGACCTTTTTCTTGTGCTTGGGCTTTATATTTAGCTTCAAGATCTTTTGCTTCTGTATATTCTTTCATTAATTCAGAAGTGTCAACATATGCCGTTTTTACTTCTTTTACTTCTGCTTTTTTATCACAAGACACAATGGCAATTGCAAGGGCAAGGATAAGTAATGATTTTTTCATTGGTGTTAATTTTATTTTTTTATGATGTAGGACAAAAATATAAAAAAATAGTTAGCATCTACAGAAACTTTGAAAAATGCCCCATATTTACTTATATCAATTTTTATTATTAAAGGATGTTATTCCATAAAAATACTTGATTAAAATTGGATTTAATAGCTTATAAATGCGGGATTGTTTTAAAAAAAGCATGATTTGGGTTGTACTTGATCAAAAACGAAGCTTAAAAGTGCTTAAAATCAATTTTAGGTGTTTTTAAGCACATAAATATGCGAAGAATACTCCTTGTTTTGACTTCCTTTCCAATTTGAACGTAAACCGATAAAAAAAGCTTTTATAAAATTCATTTTTCCTGTTTTGTACTTTTCAGATAATAAACTCACATAAAAAGAATCAAACTTCATCGGAAGGATTTTCTTTAGCGACATATTCTCTTTTTGAAAAAGCATTTGGATCGATTGTTTTGAAAAATGCCAAAAATGAATCGGCACATCATAAGCTGCCCAAAATTTTTGATAATACTTGGCATCAAAAGATTTAAAATTGGGTACCGCAACAATTAAAGTTCCAGTAGGTTTTAATAAACGCTTTAACTCTTTTATTTGAAAATCCAAATCTGGCACATGCTCCAATACATGCCACATGGTAATGCAATCAAAACTTTGAGAAGCTAATTCGGTCGTATCTTTTACAAAAGAAATTCCTTTTCCTTCTGCAATGGTTTTAGCCTTCTGACTTGGTTCAATTCCAATAGTCTTCCAGCCGTCATTTTGAGCTACTAACAAAAAATCTCCCGTTCCAGCACCAATATCCAAAAGTTGTCCTTTTAAGGATTGTTCGGTATTAATTAATTGCAGTTTGTTTTTTAAAGCAATTCCTTTTACAAAATGATAAGCTTTTTCAAATAAACTACGTTTTGAGTCAGTATGCGAAATATAGTCCACACTTTCATAGTACTTTCCTAGATTGTCTAAACTAGGTTGTGGATGTGTTATCAGCATGTCCAAAGTTTCGTCGTGATACAATTCGAAAATCTCTTGAGAAACTGAATAATCTGTTACGGTAAGAAAATGTTTTTTTGATAAAATAGTCATGAGTAGGTTAATTTAATAAAAAAACTATTGCTCTTTATATGAGCAATAGTTGTATAATATAATCTTTAGTTTCACGTGGAACAAAATAAACATCTATTAGAAATAAAATAAGTTTAGCGTCCCATATAAATCAAAAGTACTGAAATATCACTTGGTGACACACCACTAATACGTGAAGCTTGAGAAATAGTAACGGGACGTATTTTTTCTAATTTCTGCCTTGCTTCAATAGACATGGATTTAATCTTCGAATAATCGAAGTTTTCAGGAATCTTTACTTCTTCTAAACGAGTAAGCTTATCCGCATTATTTCTTTCTTTCTCAATATAACCAGAATATTTAACCTGAATTTCGGCTTGTTCTAAAATTTCTTGATCCAGATTGTTTTGATCAATATAAGATTTGACTTTATCAAACTTCAAAATATCCTGTAAATCAATTTGTGGACGAGAGAAAATTTTAAACATTTTATCCCCTTGAGAAATCAATGCTGTTTCTTTAGATTCTAAAATAGGATTCGCTTCTGCTACCGTTACACTAGTTTCTTTGAAAAAAGCAACCATCTTTTCGGATTCATTTAATTTATGTTCCATACGACGCAAACGCTTTTCAGAAGCCAAACCAATTTCATAAGATAGTGGCGTTAATCTAAAATCAGCATTATCCTGACGAAGTAAAGTTCTATACTCCGCGCGAGAAGTAAACATACGATAAGGCTCTTCTGTTCCTTTTGTAATTAAATCATCTATAAGCACACCTATATAAGCTTCGTCACGTTTTAAAATTAAAGGCGCTTTTTCTTGAATTTTTAAATGGGCATTAATTCCAGCCATTAAACCTTGCGATGCAGCTTCTTCATAACCTGTCGTTCCATTTATCTGCCCAGCAAAATACAAGCCGTCAATTAATTTTGTTTCTAACGTGTGCTTAAGTTGTGTGGGTGGAAAATAATCGTACTCAATTGCGTAACCGGGTCTAAAGAATTTTACGTTTTCAAAACCTACAACTGAACGTAAAGCTTTAAACTGAATATCTTCTGGTAAAGAAGTAGAAAATCCATTTACATACACCTCACACGTTTGCCAACCTTCAGGTTCGATAAAAAGCTGATGTCTTTCTTTATCTGCAAAACGATTAATTTTATCTTCAATAGAAGGACAATAACGAGGACCTAAACTTTTAATACGTCCATTGAACATAGGAGAACGATCAAAACCTTCTCTTAAAATTGAATGCACTTCATTTGAAGTATAGGTCATATAACAAGAGCGTTGTTGAATAAGTGGAGACGTTTCATCTGAATAAGAAAACTTATCTGGCTTTGCATCCCCCTTCTCTTCATTCATTTTTGAATAATCCAAAGAACGACCGTCCACTCTTGGAGGCGTACCTGTTTTCATTCTTCCTGATTGAAAACCTACTTTAACCAAATCTTCAGTGATACCATAAGCAGCACTCTCTCCTGCTCTACCTCCACCAAATTGTTTTTCTCCAATATGAATTAAACCATTCAAAAAAGTACCATTAGTTAAAACCACAGCCTTTGATCGAATTTCAACACCCAGCGAAGTTTTTATTCCTTTTATCTTTCCTGATTCAATTATTAATCCACTAACCATTTCTTGGTAGAAATCAAGATTTGGTGTGCGTTCCAACATCAATCGCCATTCTTCTGCAAAACGCATTCGGTCACTTTGAACACGCGGAGACCACATAGCAGGTCCTTTAGATTTATTCAGCATTTTGAACTGAATAGCAGTTTTGTCTGAAACGATTCCTGAATAACCACCCAACGCATCAATCTCACGAACAATTTGCCCTTTTGCAATTCCACCCATAGCAGGATTACAAGACATTTGTGCAATGTTCTGAAGACTCATTGTAACCAAAAGTGTCTTTGAACCTAAATTTGCAGCAGCAGCAGCAGCCTCAGATCCTGCATGACCAGCACCAACAACAATAACATCATACTCGTTTAAAAACATCGTAAAAATTTAAAAGTAAAAAATAAGATAGACTGTTCCACGTGAAACCTTGTTAAAAATTTTTATTATCAGAACAAGACCAAGAAATATGTTCCACGTGAAACCTAATCAGGCAAACACAATAACAATAAAAAATGTTTCACGTGAAACATATAAAATAAACAATCTAATTACTGTTCCACGTGAAACAGTTTGATTTTCTCATCCTCTTTTTGACGCATTAATAATTCATCTTTGTCGCTTTTATCTTTATAACCACAATAATGAAGAATACCATGAACCATAACGCGTTTTAATTCTTCTCCAAAAGGGACATTAAAATCTAAAGCGTTATCTTGAACACGCTCGATAGAAATAAAAATATCGCCATTCAATTCGTTACCTAAACTATAATCGAAACTAATAATATCAGTTAGAGTATCATGATTTAAATACTCAACATTGATGTTGTGCAGATAATCATCATCACAAAAAATATAATTAATTTCTCCTTCTTTTTTGTTTTCGGAAACAATTACTCTAGACAACCAATCTGAATACATCAATTCATTGTCTAAGGTAAATTCACTTTCATAATTAAAATCAATCATTTTTATTAAAATATTCTTGAACCTTCTGGTTAAAATTGGAGCGCAAAGGTAGTGATTGTCTGTTTAATATTTCAACACTATTTATATATTGTATTAAGTTATTAGGCAGAGCTTTAGAAGTGTTGTTAAAACCTTTGAGGTTGGTTTCTGACTGACGCTTCGAATCTTGACCTTGTTGTTGTAAAGCATTATCTAGCTTAAGTAATTCATGATTCAAATTAAGAATGCGTTGTAATACTTCATTCTTAAAACCTTTGTTTAAAAGTTGTTTTTCGATCTGTTTCATTTGTTCTAAAGCATTTTGCCCAACACCGTTTAAACCGTTTCTATTTAATTCGTTTTGTAAAGCATCTCTCAATTGTTTTTGTTCTTTATAAATTTCCATGATAGATTTTGCATCACCTTCACCTCCCGAACCTTCATCACCTTGAGTGCCTTTTCTATCAGATTTGTTGCCAGGTTTACTACCACCATTGGACTTACCCTCACCTTTCATTTGTTGTTGCATTTTTTCTCCTAACCCTTTTTGTTTAGAAATAATATCTGGTAGTTGCATTCCTTTGCCTTGGCCAGGTTTAGGGTTTCCGCTACTCATGCCAGATAAATCCATTTGCATATTATTCAATTGTTCACTTAAAAAATCAGCTAACTTATTAGCAGAAGCAACACTAAATTGTTGGTGAGAAACTCCTTTAGAAACAATTCCGTTGCCCAATTTATCAATAGCATTATCTAAATTATACTGAACAGTTCCTATTTCTTTAGTAACTTCCTCAGCAATTTTTGGATTACGAAGTGACATTGCGAACAGAGAGTCATCAACATGTTTGAACTGAGTTTTTAAAGTTTGTTGAGTTTTTAAATATTTATTGTATGTAGCAGAACCTACTTTAGTAGATTTAAATTGTTTCATAACATCTTCTTGGGAGTTAGAAAAAGCCAATAAATTATCTAATATTTGACGTAACATTTTGATGTCTTCTTGCAATTGTTCCTGTTCTCCACTAGCCATAGCTTCTTTTAATTTATCACTCATTTTTTTCATGTTTTGAGAAGCATTCTTTTGAGAAGATTGGGCTTTAGAAGAATTACGTTTTCCTAATTGTTCTTTAGCACTATTTAAATCTTGCTTAATATCTTGTTGTAAATCCTTTGTGTTAGGAATATCCATTGGAGATTTTAAACTCTTATTTTCTTTCAATACATCATTCAACTGTTCTTCAAGAGAATTAAATTCATGATTAATTTTATCTTGTTCTTTACTTTCAGTTGCAGGATCTTTAGAAAGTTTTTTTTGTTCGTTAGACAACTTATCTAGCTTTTCAGCTATTTGAGTTGCTTTTTTATCAACATAATATCTTTTAGTTAATTCAACTAATTGTTCTAAAGTCTTTACTTGATTTTTACTATTTTGCTTAAACTGTTGCAACTTATCTTGCAAATCTTCATTATTCAATTTGTCATTAAGTTCTTTTAACTCGTCTAATAATTGTTTATTTTTATCTATAGCACTAGTAACTTTATCTAAACGTTTTTCTAAAGTTTCTTTTGTTTTATCTTTATTCTGAGAGTTATCCTGATTTAAATTCTCTTTAATTTTTTCAGAAAAAGATTTCATTAATTGATCTTGTTGTGATTGTCTTTTAATGAAATCATTAACCATCTGCTGGTCTTTGAATTCTAAATCCTTTTTCTCTTTAGAGGATTTTTTTAACTTATCAAGATCAGAAAATTGTTTGGTTTGCTTTTGTAGCGTTTTCTCAAGACTATTTAAATTAGAATTCTGTTCTTCTATAAGAGCATCTTCTTTTTCAGACGCTGTACTTACTCGATTACTAAAAACAATGGAACGTGTACTTTTAAAATTATGAACAGCATCATTGTCGAAAATTTCAAAATAAAAATCATAAGAAATGCCTGCTCTCAAAGGAAGAATGCCAGGGAAAGAAAAAACAAATTGATCAAAATTACCAGACTTAGAAGGTAATGTTCCACGTTTAGAAGTTAATGGCTTCCCCTTTTCATAATAGACAATTTGTAGTTTAGAAAATCCATAATCATCACCTATTTTTCCAATAAAAAAACTCTTATCCACTTTTAAACTATCAGGAGCCTGTTCAACATCAATACTTGGGTACTGATCTTTTACAATAGCCAATTGATAATTTAATTTTTCAAAGTTTTTTACATTACTGTTAGATGTAATTACTTGGTAATCTGTATTTTGATTGATAATTTTCTTAAAATTAAAAGCATTAGATTGTAATACAAATGATGAAGTTACGCGATCTGCATTAAAAACAACAGATTCGGTAGAAGAACTCACTATTTTCCAATTCACTAAGGTTCCTTCTGGTATAACAGCATTACCAGTACCTTTAACTACTTCTGATTTTCTCTTTAAATAAGATGGAAAATGAAGAAACATTTCAAAACTAGAAATAGAAGGAACATCAATAACTTTTAATTTAAAATTAGGAGAAACTACAACATTGGCTTCAAGATGGAAAACAACATCTGAAGAAGGTGCAACAAATTTATATTGGAATTCACCTGGACCACTATTTTCCATAAAATAACTTTCATCCCCAATGTAAAGCATTACGTTTTCAGGCAAAACAGTACCAATGGCATTAACCTTTAAAACAAAATCTTTGTTTTCTTGCACTACCAAATTGCTGTTTTGAATAACTAATTGAAAAGGAGCTGGTTTAACAAATGCAGCTTTATAATGAATTACGCGATCTAAACTTTGAGAAATAATAGTGCTATTGCCGGAAACAAAAAAGGCAAAAAGAAAAAATAAAGGAATTAAAGCAATAGGTAAATATCTCTTATTTGATTTAAAATTGATGGCTTTACCAAAAGGTATTGGTGCAAGATTATCTGATTTTTGTTGAATAGATGCCAACAAAAGCTCTGACTGCTCAACTGTATTTTGAGATAATTGAATATAATTAAGCAGCTTATCCTTTACTTGAGGGAAATGATTCCCAATAATTGTAGAAGCATCTTGATAAGAAATTCCTTTTTGTAATTTAAATAATTTGAAAACTGGGAAGGTTATAAAACGAGAAAATAAATACACTTCAACTCCAACAAAAGTCCAAAATAAAAAAGTTCTAGCGGCAGGTTGAAGCCATAAAAAGTATTCTATAAAAAGCGTGAAAAGGAAATATAGTAAACCAAAACCAATAAAAAGTAAGGTTCCACGTAAAAGCTCATTCGTATAAAACTTCTTTATAAAAGCTTCTAATTTTTGATATATAATATTTGTTGAATTCACAGTAGATAAATTGATAATATAACCCATAAAAGTACAATTTTATATGAATTAAAAACATAAAAAAATTCAACCAGAAAGTTAGCTCCACAGAAAAAGTAAAAGAAGTAAAGTGTACTAAAGTCGTATATTTGCAAAAAAATTAGATCATGTCAAAACCAGTACGTGTGCGTTTTGCACCAAGTCCAACAGGACCTTTACATATCGGTGGGGTGAGAACTGCCCTTTTCAATTATTTATTTGCAAAGAAAAACAATGGAACCTTCTACCTTAGAATAGAGGATACAGATCAAAATAGATTTGTAGCAGGAGCTGAAGAATACATTTTAGAAGCGCTAGAATGGCTAGGAATCGCACCAGATGAAACCATTGGTAAGAATGAAAAATTTGGACCCTATAGACAAAGCGAAAGAAAAGAATTGTACAAACAATATGCTGATCAATTAATCACATCAGGAAATGCTTATTATGCTTTTGATACAGCTGAAGCTCTAGATACACTAAGAAAAGAATTAGAAGGAGAAGGAAAAACATTTATTTATAATCATAGCAATAGAGATCAATTAAACAATTCGATAGGCTTAACTGAAGAAGAAACAAAGGCAAAGTTAGCTAGTGGTGAAGAATATGTAATTCGTTTCAAAACACCAATAAATGAAACTTTACACTTAAAAGATATCATCAGAGGTGAGGTCAAATTTGAAACAAAATTATTGGATGACAAAGTGTTATTCAAGAGTGATGGCATGCCAACCTATCATTTAGCCAATATAGTAGATGATCATTTAATGGAAACGTCACATGTAATTCGTGGCGAAGAATGGTTACCATCCATGCCATTACATGTATTGCTATACAGAGCATTTAGTTGGGAAGCACCAGAATTTGCACATTTACCTTTAATTTTAAAACCTGTTGGTAATGGAAAATTATCCAAAAGAGATGGTGATAAAATGGGCTTTCCAGTATTTCCATTAGAGTGGAAAACTGAAGAAGGAATATCATCAGGATACAGAGAAAAAGGATTTTTCCCAGAAGCTGTAGTTAACTTCTTGGCGTTATTAGGATGGAATGATGGTACAGAAAAAGAATTATTTAGTTTAGAAGAATTAGCTGAAACATTTGATTTAAAAAGAGTACACAAAGCAGGAGCTAAATTTGATCCAGAGAAAAACAAATGGTTCAATCATCAATATTTAATTCATAAATCAGACGAAGATTTAGCCAAACAATTTCAACTCATAGTTGCGGAAAATACAGGAAGAATTGAAGTAATAGAAATCAATAAATTGACCAGAATTGTTTCCTTAATCAAAGAAAGAGCTCATTTCGTAAATGAATTTTGGGATTTAAGTGTTTTCTTTTTTGAAGCCCCTGATCAATATGATGAAAAAGCAACTAAAAATTGGAAAGAAGAAACACCAGGATTAATGCTTGAATTAATAAAAATCTTGGAAAATATCACAGATTTCACATCCAATACAATCGAAACAACCGTAAAAGATTGGATGACTACCAATGAAATTGGAATGGGGAAAATTATGCAACCTTTCCGATTAAGTCTAGTTGGAGCCCTCAAAGGCCCTCACCTATTCGATATTGTAGAACTTATAGGAAAAGAAGAGACAATTAAAAGAATTGAGAAAGCAATAGCAACATTATAAAAAACAAAACAGCTCCCAAATTGGGAGCTTTTTTATACTATTCCTTGAAAAGGGTCACTTTAAAATATTCTTTTTCATCAGACTCATAAAGCCAAATTCCTTTACTGGAAAAACTTGAGAAAAACTTTAAATCATTTCTAGATTTAATATTTTTAATATATTCTGCAACGTTAGAGTTAAAATTAAAAGCAACAATACTATTAAAGTCAAATTTTTTATTCTTTAATTCCTTGAAATTTTTAAAATTGGAATTAATATTAAAACTATTATTGTTTGTATCATCTAAATGAGAGAAAGTTTCATTGAATTCCAAAATTTGTGAATTAATAACTTTACCTGAAGAACTACTAATAATACTGTAATTAAAAAAATCTTTTAATCCATTAACCCTGATAGTGAAACATAAATTCTCATTCAATTGAACTAAATCAACAAAAACAGTGGTCATTACATGATCTTTATTAAAATCAGAATCCTCAATATTATTAATTGATTCCCACAACTTTTTTCCTGTTTTATCAAATTTAAAGACATAATATCCTTTTGGATTTGCACTAGTATTTAAATTTCCAAACTCATCTCCATATAAACCATAGATATAAATTTCACCTGTCTCAAAATCTTCAATATAATTATTAATAGAAAGATCATCAGCAAAATGCAGAAATTTATTATCATAACCACCAAAAATAAATTTACCTCCATAATTTCTTGAATAAAGAAAAACATGATTAAGTATTTTTAAATCATAAACTGATTCATTTATTTTTTTCCCATCAATTGAAAATCTTGTTTTATAAAGAATAGTGTTGGTATAATCTTTTGAGATAGATTTACCATCCAAATCAACTGTTTCATCTTGATTAACAATAAAATTAAATCTAAATTTCTCTTTACTTTTTATAAAATTAGGTCCAATAAAATTATTTAAAGAAGGTTTTTCTAATTTATATGTATTCTTTTTTCTTGTAGGTATATCTTTAACAGATAAAAAAAGTTCATCCTTAACAAAATCAATATCAAAATTATCCTTTTTGTTTTTTAAATAAAATTCATTCTTTTTAGTAAAATAGCCATTTCCATCATTAAAATTCCTAATATCCTTTAGATCAGCTTTTGAAATTTCAAGGTATTTATCATCAATTAAATAAGAAGTTTTAGAATTAAAAATTCCTGAAGAAATATCTGTAACTAATAAGGCATCATTGGAAACAGATAACATAGTTCCTATTATTTTTTTATTATCAAAAAGAACTTTTTTAGAACCATCACTATCAAAGGTAATCATACTCCTAATCTCATTTGCTTTAACCAAACCACCCATTTTATCACCTTTTGAAATCGCATATTGATTACTATTAGAAAGCATAAAATGTTCTACTGGATAATTATTCTTATCATACTTTTCCTCAATAATAGTCGTTTGGGCAAAGGAAAATAAAGAAGAAAATAAGCAAATGCTAAAAAAAAATTGTTTCATAATATTACATTGATTTAAATATTTATGAAACAAACATACATAAAAATTAACAAGTAAATTACAAGACAATGTGTTTTATAAATGAGAATTAGAACAAATAATAAAAGAGAAATAAAAAAATTTAATAAAGCTGTATCAAAGATTAGTAAAGCAATAAAGACATTCTAAAAATAAATAAGCTCCCAAAAATAGGGAGCATATTCTATTAAAGACAGTTGATATAAATTGGTGCATCAAAAAAACCAAGAATATCAAGATTAAAATTTTCTGCTGAGGCAACATCAAAAGAAGAAATTCGCTTAATAAGTAAAGGACAGTCGTCGAAGAAAAACCGTATTTTACCAAATATATCAGACCTAATGGTAGCAGATTTAGGTCGTTTCAAATTATCAAAAAGATGACTTTCTAAAACAGAATTATCTTTATCAACAATATAAAATTCATATTTAACTACACTCTCATCTTCTTCTTGGGATGATGATGAAAATAACAGTGTTTTAGTAGCAGAGTCACATAAAACAAAAAAACCTTTAATCTCTTTAGTGTTTTTTAATCTAACGGTTTTAAATTTATTCTTACGGATAATAACATAATCTAAATCATTGAAATTCATTTTAATTTCAGAAGAACCACTAACTAACTTATAATAAATACATTTTTCAGCATTATCAATTCTAAAAAAATTAGGGTTGATATTGATTTGCTCTCCATTCTTATTAAAAATAAAGTTGTCTAAACTAACTGAAGCAAAACAATTAAAGGATAAAAACAAAAAGAAGAAATAAAATTTATTCATGATAAAATATAATATACTTCAAATGTAAATGGATCTATGAACAACACTGTTAATAAAGTATAACGAGTTTATTAAGAAATGTAAAACAGAAAAAATTAAATGTAACATTAAAAGTATTCTTACGTATAAACAGTAACTAATCTTAAAAAAAGAATTATGAATCCTATTTTAATTGTGTTACTAGTCTTCGGATTATTAATTTTATTGTCTTCATTCTTTACTGTGAAACAACAAACTAGCATTATTATTGAGCGCTTTGGAAAATTCCACAGTATAAGACAATCTGGTTTACAACTAAAAATTCCATTAATTGATAGAATTGCTGGTCGTGTAAATCTAAAAATTCAACAACTAGATGTTATTATTGAAACTAAAACAAAAGATAATGTATTCGTTAAACTAAAAGTATCTGTTCAATTTATGGTGGTAAAAGAAACAGTTTATGATGCATTTTATAAACTAGAATTTCCACATGATCAAATAACATCCTATGTATTTGATGTAGTTAGAGCCGAAGTTCCTAAACTAAAACTAGATGATGTTTTTGAAAGAAAAGATGACATTGCTATTGCCGTAAAAAGAGAGCTGAACGAAGCTATGACAACTTATGGATACACAATTATCAATACATTGGTTACAGATATTGATCCTGATATTCAAGTAAAAAATGCTATGAACAGAATCAATGCAGCAGATAGAGAAAAAACAGTAGCAGAATTTGAAGCCGAAGCCTCACGTATTAGAATTGTAGCAAAAGCACAAGCTGAAGCAGAAAGTAAAAAATTACAAGGACAAGGAATTGCAGATCAACGAAGAGAAATCGCACGAGGTTTAGTAGAAAGTGTGGATGTTTTAAATAAAGTGGGAATCAATTCACAAGAAGCATCAGCACTGATAGTAGTTACACAACATTATGATACTTTACAAGCCATTGGTGCTGATACAAATTCTAATTTGATTTTATTACCAAATTCACCACAAGCAGGAAGCGATATGCTAAATAATATGGTAGCTTCTTTCTCAGCTTCCAATCAAGTTGGAGAAATGATGAAAAAAACAGAACGCATTAAACCAAAAGAAATTACAAAGCAACAACCACCAGAAGACATACAAGAAGGAAATTCTGAAGAAGTATAATCAAAAAAAAGAGGCTTAGCGGCCTCTTTTTCTGTTTATAAACCAACCAATAATATAGGGAATGGCTGTTTGTATGATTTGAACGTAATTATTTGAAATGGTGGTTTTAAAAGAACCTAAATAGCTATTGATAATATTTTGTGGTTCAAAACTCTCTTTGGTCTTTTGAAAAGATAAGAGCAATTTTTGATAATGAATTTCTTTTTCCAATTTCAAAATTTCTAAATCACGATCAATCTCAGCATAAGAGGAATATTTTTTTGGTTCCATAATTTAATCGTTAAAAAAGATTTCTGAAAACTTCTCTAAAATAGGTCCTTCGACAATTTTATCTTTAATCAAAAACAAACCAAAAGTTATTAAAAGATAAAAAGAGCCAACAGCTAAGAAACCTAAAGCATTACTATCTAAATACTTACCAATAGCTAAAGCGGCTGCAATAGAACAAAATAACATGACCATTGAGAAACAAAGAAGTATCAAAGAAAACTTCAGAATCATGGTTGTGGACTTCATCGTTACTTTGAAACCCCAAAGTTTGTAGTAAGCCGCATTGCTTTCTATATATGCTTGGAGTTGTTCTTGAATGTCTTCTGTCTTTTCTTTAAGTTCGTCTAATGCCATAATAGAAAAATTTATTTTTGAAATTTAGCATTCTTTAATTTTAGTGATGCCAATTTATCTTCTAATAATGTAATCAAGTCTTCAGTTTTATGACTTGCAGTAGAAACAAAGTTTTCGAAATTTTCATCGAAATTGTCTTTTGTTAAAAAAGCCTTTTCAACAATTTTTTCTGAAACCTCAAAAAACTTTTCATTTAAATTTTCTTTAGCTTCATCAACTCCTTCAAGAATTTTTCTTCTTGTATTAGTTCCTTTGTCGGGAGCAAATAAAATTCCGATTCCTGCTCCAATAGCAGCTCCTGTTAAAAGTGCTAAAATGGTATTTCCAGTGTTACTTGCCATGATACTTAAAAATTAGTGTTATTAAATATAAAGATACTACTTTATTAACAAAACAAAGTTAATAACGTGTAAAACTATTAAAAAGGGTAGTTAAAATTAAAATAAAGCCCCTATTTTAAAGAAAATTTAAAAGACATAAATTGAGTCGAAGAAATAAAAAAAAGGCCTTAAAATTAATTTATGAAAGTCATTTTTAATAATAAAAAATAATTATTTTACAATAAACAATAGAAATTATTAATAATAAAAAAGCATCCCGATAAAGGATGCTTTTGATAAGAAAAATTGATGATGAAAAAATTAAATCAAAGTTTGAAATTGATCTAAATGAATAACATCATTTTTTATATTTTCAATAACAATTTCACGAACCAAAGTAGATTGACTTTTTAGAGACATCGTATACAATTTTTGTAACGCTTCAGATTCTATATCTTTAAAAGATACTTTATTTGAATATTTCAAAATTAAATTAGAAAACAATAATGCATTATTATCATTTTTGATGTTCTTGGTTACTGTTTGAGTCAATAAACTATAATTATCAATACTTTCAATATTATTAACAATGGAAGCTAGCAAAGTAGAAGCTACATTATCATCTTTTTCTTTTACGTATTTGTTAATTTCTTTTTGAGTATTCATCAAAAGATTTGCTTCTTTTTTGTCTTTCTCCTCCCAAGCATCTTTCAAACCAACCGTTTTGTTAAATACTAATTTTGAAGCAGTTGCATCTTTATCAACTGAAAAATAACCTAATCTTTGGAATTGATACTGAGTACCAGAAACCGCATCTTGTAAACTTGGTTCCACATAACCAGTTACAATTTGCAAAGAGGATGGATTTACAAACTCCAAGAAACTTTTCTCTTTATGACTATCAGGTGCTTCATCTGTAAATAAGCGGTCATACAAACGAACCTCTGCTTCAATAGCGTGATTAATAGCAACCCAATGAAGCGTTCCAGCTACTTTACGTTTGCTGGCTTCACTCCCACTTCCACTCAAAGAATCCGTGTCATAAGTAACGTGGATTTCTTTAATAGAACCGTCTGAATTCTTAACAACAGAGTCACCTTTAATAATATAACCATTTTTTAAACGTACTTCATTACCAATGCTTAATCTGAAGAATTTAGCTGGAGCCACTTCAAGAAAATCTTCTTTTTCAATGTATAATTCACGTGAGAAAGGAACTTTTCTAAAACCAGCAGCTTCATCTTCTTGATTATTTTCGGCGTCTAACCATTCCACTTTGTCTTCTGGATAATTGGTAATAACCAATTTAACAGGATCCAAAACAGCCATTACTCTAGGTGCTTTTTTATTCAAATCTTCTCGTAAACAGAAGTCTAATAAAGAAATATCAATGATGTTTTCACGCTTAGCAACACCAATAGTATCACAAAATTTACGAATCGAAGCAGCTGTATACCCTCTTCTACGTAATCCAGAAATAGTAGGCATTCTTGGATCATCCCAACCATTAACTACTTTATCTTGAACTAATTGTAATAATTTTCGTTTGCTCATAACGGTATAATTCAAATTCAAACGAGCAAATTCATATTGATGTGGTCTTACTTTTTCCGTATCATAAATTTGATCCAAAAACCAATCATACAATTCACGGTGCATTACAAACTCTAAAGTACATATTGAGTGAGAAATTTGTTCTAAATAATCACTTTCCCCGTGAGTATAATCATACATTGGATAAATATTCCAGTCATTACCAGTACGATGATGATGACGATGTAAGATTCTGTACATCAATGGATCACGCATCAACATATTAGTAGAAGCCATATCAATTTTGGCTCTCAAAACATGGCTACCTTCTGGAAAATCTCCATTTTTCATACCTTCAAATAACTGAAGATTTTCTTCTATAGTACGATTTCTATAAGGTCCATCAACACCAGGTTGCGTTGGAGTTCCTTTTTGAGCAGCCATTTCTTCTGAAGTTTGGCTATCTACATAAGCTTTACCTTTATTAATCAAAAGAATAGCCCAATCATACAATTGCTGAAAATAATCCGAAGAATACAATTCTTCAGACCAATTAAAACCTAACCATTTTACATCTTCTTTGATAGCATCAACGTATTCTTGCTCTTCTTTTGCAGGATTCGTATCATCAAATCGAAGATTAACTGGGGCATTATATTTTAAACCTAAACCAAAATTTAGACAAATAGATTTGGCATGGCCAATGTGTAAATAACCATTAGGTTCGGGTGGAAAACGGAAGCGTAATTGCTCCTTAGGAAAACCATTAGCAATACTATCTTCAATGATTTGTTCTATAAAATGAAGTGATTTTTCTTCTGCAGCCATTATATTGAAATTTGAACGGCAAAGTTATCAAAATTGTTGAGGAATCTAGGTATAATAGGGTTCTTTATTTATTTATTCCATTAAAAAAACAAAAGAATTTGTACTTTTAACGCAAGAAAAAAATACTTTATTTCATCTAATAATGGGCAAAATTAAACTAAAAAATATACGCACCTTTTCTTATCACGGTTGTCTAATTGAAGAATCAAAAATAGGTTCAGATTACCGAGTTGATTTAGAAATTGAAACCGATTTAACACAATCTGCGCTATCAGACAAATTAAATGATACCGTAGATTATGTATTATTGAACCGAATTGTAGTTGAAGAAATGGCAATTAGAGCGGAATTATTGGAAAATGTAGCTCATAGAATCATTGTTCGTGCTATGAATGAAGCTCCAACCATCACAAAAATTGAGGTTGAAGTTTCAAAAATAAATCCTCCTATTGGTGGTGATGTAGAAGCGGTTACCATTATTATGAGTAAAACACGAGAATAAATTTCAAAAATTGAAAGACCAAAAGAAAAGGGATTCTCTTTTTATTTGGAATCTGAAATTTGCTTTTTGGAATTTTTGTATTACATTTGCAATCCGTTTAAACAATGGCGTCGTGGCCGAGCGGCTAGGCTGGGCTCTGCAAAAGCTCCTACTCCGGTTCGAATCCGGACGATGCCTCTGAAACCTTCAAGGAAACTTGAAGGTTTTTTTATGGATAATTTTTAAGAAAAATTAGATAAAGTAAAGGTTCGAATCCGAACGATGACTTTAATATCTTCAAGGAAAGTTGGAGGTTTTTTTTTATGGATAATTTTTAAGAAAAATTAGATAAAGAAAGGTTCGAATCCAGAAGATGCTTTATAAACCTTCAAAAAAAACCTCCAATTTTTTTATGGTTAATTTTTAAGAAAAATTAGATAAAGAATTGTTCGAATCCGGACGATGACTTTAATTCCTTTAAGGAAACTTGGAGATTTTCTTATGGTTAATTTTTAAGAAAAATTAGATAAAGAAAGATTAGAATCCGAACGATAACTTTAATACCTTCAAATAAAACTGGAGATTTTTTTATGTTTAATTTTTAAGAAAAATTAGATAAAGAAATGCTCGAATCCGAACGATGACTTTAATACCTTCAAGGAAACTTGGAGGTTTTTTTTATGGTTAATTTTTAAGAAAAATTAGATAAAGAATTGTTCGAATCCGGAGAATCTATCAAAAGAGATGTATAAATGTATCTCTCTTTTTTTTCATTATTTTATAAAATCTGATAGTATAGAAGACTAAATAAAGTGTAGTCTTAAACAAAAAAAGCTTCTGAAATTCAGAAGCTTTTTTATCTTTTTTGAATAGAAATGGCTCCTACTCTATCTTTTCTAAGGCATTTTTTACCATTTCTTTTTTACCCGGAAAAACACCTTGTGCTATTAAAACAATTCCAAAAATCATTAGAACTACAGCAATTCCTTTTTTAATTTTATGAATGTTAGTAGGTGTCATTTTTGATTTTAATTTTTTAGCTAAAACAATTTTAATACAATCAATTAACAAATAAGAAAGGATTACCGATGTGAAAAAAGTGAGCATTCTAGAAGTTTGCATGTCCATTTTTGGACCAACAGAAATGATAACTGCTAACCAAAAACCCAACACACCAATATTGATAATATTCAGAAAAAAGCCTTTCATAAATAAGCTTCCGTAGTTCTTTTTTAGAATTTCATCTTGTAAAATTTCTTCTGGAGATTTCTCGGTATTTCGCAATTTGATAAAAGAAATTATACCATAAGCCAACATTACAATTCCACCAAAAATAAATAAAGAAGGTTCGTCTTTAAGACTAGTTATTAAACGATAACTTCCTAAATAAGCAATAGAAATAAAGACAATATCACCAAAAATAACACCTAAATCAAATACCATTGCGGCTCTAAATCCTTTACTAATACTAGTTTCTAGTAAAATAAAGAATACTGGGCCAATCATAAAACTTAAAAAAATTCCCCAAGGAATTCCAGCTAAAATATCATTAATCATTATAAATTTTAAAATGTTTATTTCCTGAATAATAAAACTAGTGCTAACTACTAATCACTAAGTACTGTTCACTAGGAACTACTTTTCAATTATAGTTCCACCAAGGATGGTTTCTTGATTGATTTGTTTGGGTTTACCATAAATGTAAATAGAGCCTCCAGCCTTCACTTTTGCATCCACTAAGGTTGTAGCGTGTATTTCGGCTTTTCCTCCTGCAGAAACGTTTACAGTAGTTTGAGAACTGATTAAATCTTTAGCTTCTAAAACACCACCAGAAGCAATCGTAATCGTTTGATTGTTGGTTTTTCCTGTCAAGTCTAAAATACCTCCAGAAACTGCTCTAATCGTTGCTTTTTCAGTATCAAATTCTACTTTTATTTGTGCTCCTTCTTTGGCATTTACAGATAAAATAGTTTGCTTGAATGGCAAATCACTAGACACATAACTGCCTTCGCTGGCATCAATACTTTCTATTTTTTTGAAGTACAAATGTATTTTTATGTCATTCCCTGTTAATAATTTTGGGAAAGGCATACGCAATTTAACTTCACCATTTTTATTGATTACTTCAACTTCATTTGCTCTAGTTCCGGTTATGCTTACTTTATTTTCATTAGATGGAACTAATTTAACGGTAAGTTTATCGAATACTTTTACACTATCAAAATCACCTAAATTCTTGGTGACTTGCGCTTGTAAATAACTCGTTAAAAACAAGGTAACAACAACAACTATCTTTTTCATAACTTACTTTTTTTTAATTATTTCTTCTGATAAAATTAAAATCCAATTGTTTTTTAACCAAATCAGCGTTCTTAACTTTTACATAAATTTCGTCTCCTAATTGCAATAAATCATGAGAAGTAGCTCCTACCAAGGCATATTGTTTCTCGTCAAAAGTATAATAATCTTCTTTAATATCGCGAATTCTTACCATTCCTTCGCATTTATTTTCGATGATTTCAACATAAATTCCCCATTCCGTTACTCCCGAAATTACACCCAAAAATTCTTGATCTTCATGATTTTGCATGTATTTAACCTGCATGTATTTGATAGAATCACGTTCTGCATTAGTAGCCAAACCTTCCATTGTTGACGAATGCAAGCATTTGGTTTCATAGGTTTCTTCATCTACAGATTTTCCACCATCGAGATAAAACTGTAACAATCTGTGCACCATTACATCTGGATACCTACGAATGGGTGAAGTAAAATGAGAATAATAATCAAAAGCTAATCCGTAATGACCAATATTATCCGTTGAATATTTGGCTTTACTCATCGAACGAATGGCTAAAGTATCAATAAGATTCTGTTCTTTTTTACCACTCACCTCTTCCATCAAAGCATTCAATGATTTGGAGATATCGCCTTTGTTTCTAAAGTCAATTTTGTATCCAAATTTAGCAATCACATTTTGCATTGCGATTAGCTTATCTTCATTGGGTTCATCGTGAATTCTGTAAATAAACGTTTTCTTTTGTTTCCCAATATATTCAGCTACTTTTCTGTTGGCCAAAAGCATGAATTCTTCAATCAAATGATTGGCATCTTTGGCTATTTTGAAGTACACGCCTTCAGGTTCTCCTTCTTTATCTAAATTGAATTTTACTTCTACTTTATCAAAAGAAATAGCCCCTTCATTCATTCTATTTCTTCTTAAAATTTTAGCTAATTCATCCATTTTAAGAGTAGCTTCAACAATTTCGTCTACCACAACATAGCTACTTCCTGTGATTGAAGTTTCAACTGGAATCGTATTGTCTTTGGTTTCAATGATATATTGTGCTTCTTCATACGCAAATCGTTGGTCCGAAAAAATAACCGTCCTTCCAAACCATTGGTTGATTACTTTGGCTTTGGCATCCAATTCAAAAATAGCCGAAAACGTATATTTCTCTTCTTGAGGACGTAACGAACAAGCAAAATTAGATAAAACCTCAGGTAACATAGGTACTACCCTATCTACCAAATACACCGAAGTAGCTCGTTGATAGGCTTCATCATCGAGTATGGTTCCTTCTTCTAAATAATACGAAACATCGGCAATGTGAACCCCAATTTCGAAATTACCATTCTCTAATTTTTTGAAAGACAAGGCATCATCAAAATCTTTGGCATCTTTTGGGTCTATGGTAAAAGTGAGCGTATCTCGCATATCGTGACGTTTGGCTATTTCACTTTCTTGAATAGTAGTATCAATTTTTTGAGCAAAGGTTTCAACTTCTATTGGAAACTCAGAAGGCAAGCCATATTCTGCCAAAATAGCGTGAATTTCTGTATCGTGTTCTCCAGGTTTTCCTAATACTTTTTCTACTCTACCAAAAGGACTATCGGCTCTTTTAGGCCAATCTTCGATATGAACCAGAACGACATCTCCTTGCTCTGCCTCTCCTATTTTATCTTTTGGAATAAAAATATCGGTGTACATTTTTGGATTGGCAGTAGAAACAAAAGCAAAATTCTTTTGAATGTCAATTACGCCCACAAAATCAGTTTTGGCTCTTTCGACTACTTCAATTACTTCGCCTTCAGGACGTTTCCCTTTTCTACGATTATAGACATAGACCTTCACTTTGTCTTTGTCTAAAGCTCTATTCAGATTATTGGTTGGAATAAAAACGTCTTCTTCAAAATCAGGACAGATGAAATAAGCCGTCTTACGACCTGTC
Source organism: uncultured Flavobacterium sp. (assembly GCA_963513565.1). Lineage (GTDB taxonomy): Bacteria > Bacteroidota > Bacteroidia > Flavobacteriales > Flavobacteriaceae > Flavobacterium. The sequence goes on from CAUPRE010000002.1 coordinate 142,134, forward strand.
ATATCAATGGTTCCTTCGTAATAATCTTGGCTTATGGCTTTAACAAGATACTTTCCTGGTTCAGTTTCAATTATTTTTTTAGCAGCAGCCAAAAGTTTCAAATCTTTGATAATTTGATTTCTACTTTGAGTATCATCTAGTTCAAGCGTAGCTCCTATTTGTTTGTAGTTAAACCCTTTGTTAGGGTTTTGAGCCAATATTTTTAAAATTTTATCACTAAAATCTTTCTCTTTTTTGATTGGCTTTCTTAATCTTTTACGCATATATCTTTTCTTATAAAGTCTAAAATTACAAAATAGTTAACGGTAAACAGTGCATGTGCTTTAGTTTTAAATAAAATATAACTTTAAATATTTTTTTTATCTTTATAAAAACAACCCTCATGGAAGATTTTAAAACTATAGCAGTCTTTACTTATCCACATGAAATAGTGGTTTTAAAACACATTTTAGAGCTAGAAAAAATCCCATTTTTCTTTGAAAACGAAATCACTCTTTCGGTAGCTCCCTTTTACACCAATGCGCTGGGCGGAATCAAACTCAAAGTACATCCCAACGATTTCGAAACTGTTCAAACCATTTTAGACAATCTCAATAACCATTTGAAAATTGTCTAACAGCTCCTACCCTACTTTTTCAAAATTCAAAGTTGTCAACATTCATTAAAATAATAAAAAAGAAAATTTAAAATTTAAATATTTTTTGATGGTTATTATAGCGTGTTAATAATGGCAATAATTTTTTTAGAAAATGTTTAAATATGGAGTTTTACTTTTTTATTTAGAGTTATTAACACTGTTTTTAATACTTAAAAGGTTTATTTTTAGTTCTTTTTTATTTTTAATTAACAACGGTTGATAACCAAAATTGGATTCAAAATGTAAATAAGTAATTTCAAAAAACTTGTTAATAAACTATGACTAGCTATTGATAAGTATTCTAAAAATTAGCCAAACTTTTTTTGTTTTATTCATTCCTATTTTGGATTACATTTTTTTTAAATACTACCTAAAAAAACTTCTAATTTTCTTTCCGAACTTATTAACATTTAATGTTAACTTAAAGTTAACTGAATATCAAGTATTTACGTTTTGCTATTAACACTGCAAAAAATTAACATTTTAATTAAAGTAAATGACTTGATTTTTAGTATTTTATAGAAATATAGAAATTGTTAAAAGTGACTAAAATGCTCGTTTTATGTGAGTTAATCCTACTGTACTTTTTTTGTAATTTTTAGTTGAATACACACTTTATGTAAGTCGTTGCAAAAGTAAAATTTATCATTAAAACTCAATTAGATTGGTTAAATTTGCAAACTCACAACTTAATACATTGACAAATGAAAATTTCTATCGGAAACGATCACGCAGGACCAGATTATAAAAAAGCAATTGTTCATTATTTAGAATCTTTAGGACACGAAGTAACTAATTACGGAACAGATTCAGAGGATTCAGTAGATTACCCAGATTTTGGGCATCCTGTTGCCAACGACGTAGAACAAGGTAAAGCTGATTTTGGAATTGTAATTTGTGGTAGTGGAAATGGAATTGCAATGACTGTCAATAAACATGCTGGTGTAAGAGCTGGTCTTTGCTGGACCAAAGAAATTGCTTATTTGACACGTTTACATAATGATGCTAATGTTCTTAGTATTCCAGCGCGTTTTACTTCTATTCAACAAGCTGTTGAAATTGTAGAAACCTTTTTAAAGACAGATTTTGAAGGTGGAAGACACCAGAATAGAGTGAATAAAATCGCTTGTCAATAAAAAAAATTTCGAGGTGCTTCGCACCATTTATTATAAAAAAACCGCTTAGTTTGTAATTACACTAAGCGGTTTTTTCTGTTTTATTTTTGAAGTTTTTCAAACAATGCTTTCAGTTTGAGATTTTCGTGAACGACATGATTTTTGGATGTAATCATCGTTTTTATCGACTGAATTCTGTCTTTTGTGACGGGATGTGTACTTAAAAATTCAGGCATTTCAATACTATGTCCCTTTTGTAATCGCTGGAATAAAGTGACCATTCCTTTTGGATTAACGTGGTTTTTAGTCACAATATCAAACCCTTCTTCGTCGGCTTCTCGTTCAAATTCTCTAGAAAATGATAACGATTGTAAAGTATTCACATTATCTCCCAAAACAGCCATTACTCCGTTTACATCTCCCAAAATAGTCGAAATAAAAAGGTAACCCGATAAATTTCTACAAAGCATTTTCATCGAATGACGGTTGTTTACGTGAGCAGCTTCATGCCCAATCAACCCTACTAATTCGTCATAACTTTTCATTTCTTTCAAAATACCTGTGTATATCACAATAGTACCATCGGGTAGGGCATAGGCATTCATAATTTCAGAATCGATGACCTTAAATTTCAATTTCTTTTTATTGTTGAGTTGTAAACCAGAAGTAAAATCATTCAAAACTTTAGATTTTTCGTCTTGGTTGTTTCCAAAAATATAATTTTCGTCAACAAAAGTTCCGCCCAACGTATCATCATAACTTTCAGGAATGAGAACTACTGATTTTTCGGCCACCCATGGTAAAATATATACATAAGATAAGCCAATGATTGACAACAAAAACAAAGCTAAAAACACATGAAATTGTAATGGTTTTTGTAAAAGCGTTTGATACCAACTTAGTTGTCCCGATGTTTTTCGATATTCTTTAATGATTGCAAGTAATGAAGCATCGGTAATTTTAATCGTTTGAATAGGATCTTCTCCGTGTTGTAAAAACAAGGCCGTGCTTCTATGTTCAAATAGAATATCATGAATTAACCAAGTATACGATTCTGTTGCTTCAGGAAAAGAATTTTCTTCCTCATCTGCGACATTGTTTTTTCCAATTTGAAAGGTAAACTGCCCTTTTTTCGAATCAAAAAATAAATCGATAGTTTTAGGTACAGAAGAACGTCCGTCGTAAAAAACGCTTTTAGAAACTATAGTCATTTTTAAATAATAAATCCTAAATCTAAGAAGTCACTAATGTCTTCGCCTGTTGCATCTTTGAAGTTTTCCTCTGTTTGCATAAGACTGTCCAAATCGATATTTCCTTCAATTTCAATATGTTCGAAAATATATTTCATTGTTCTTGTAGCTACCCAAGCATATCCAAGTCCTAAAGTAAAAATCAAAATCAAAAGGTTTGTTATTCCTAATGTTAAGAAATCACCACCAGTAGCTGTAGAGGTCAACTGTAATTCTTTGTCGTCTTTGTGTAAACTTAAATTGGAAACATAGTAATCAAATAAGTCTTTTTGCCACCAAAACATATAGATACCAAAAGTAATGATACTCAAAAAGTAACCTTTTATGTATAAAAAGAAATAATCTGTTCCGTCTCCGCTATAATTAAATTCAGCATCTCCAAAACGAACATTTCCAAGAACATATCTTCTCATATTAATCGACATCCAAAAGCTATAAAAACCTAAGGTAACGATAGTTAAAAGAATCCATTTGAAGAAACTTAAAGTAAATTCTTTACGATCGCCTCTATAGCCAAATCGAATTCCTCTCCAAGAAGTTCTAGACATTCTATAACGGTAAGAACCATGAATAGCCAATGGTAAAAGTGCCAAAAAGCCCAAGTAAAAAAGGATTAGACCCACTGCAGGAATTTCTAAGTAAATAAATAAAAATAACAACCCATAAAGTGTTCCGAAAATAAGTAGGGCTTTGATAAAACCTTTAAACATTTCTTTTCCGGTACCATGAAACGCGAATGAGTCACCATTAAGATGCGTTTCTCCATACAGATAGTTAAGTTGTTTGGCTTTGGCCCAAGGGTAATAAAGACCTAATGTAATCAATGTTAATAGCCAGTTAACAATAATGATGCTAAAAAAATCGCCACCTTTTCCGGTATAAGACAATTGGTACTCAAGTTTTTTGGTAGTTGTTTCTTCCATTTTTGATTTGTTATTTTTCTTGTTAATAAATACGATTGGCTAAATATATTATTTTTTTAATTAATGGTGGTATCAATTTTTCTTATTGAATCATCAATCATAAAAATGTTAAGAAGCATGACAAAAACTTTTTAATGTAATACCTTTGCGGTTAATTTAGACAAAATCAATATAACAATGATACAAGTTTCTGAAGCAGCAAGTAAAAAAATTGTCGAGATGATGAAAGACGATGGTTTTGATGCTACCCACGATTACGTTAGAGTCGGCGTTAAATCAGGTGGTTGTTCGGGATTATCTTATGATTTAACTTTCGATAAAACGATAGGTGAAAACGATAAAGTTTTTGAAGATAATAATGTAAAAATAGCAGTCGAGAAAAAATCCTTCCTTTATTTAGCTGGGACTATTTTAGAATTTTCTGGAGGATTAAACGGAAAAGGCTTTGTTTTTAATAATCCAAATGCACAAAGAACTTGTGGATGTGGGGAATCTTTTTCTCTATAAATAAAAAAATATGAGTAAATATACTGAGGACGATTTAAAGATCGAACTAGAAACAAAAGAATACGAATACGGATTTTATACTAATTTGGAATCGGAAACTTTTCCTATTGGATTAAATGAAGATATTGTTCGTGCGATTTCTCAAAAAAAGGAAGAACCAAAATGGATGACCGACTGGCGCATCGAAGCATTTCGTGCTTGGCAAGAAATGATCGAGCCAGAATGGGCCAACGTGCATTATGAAAAACCAGATTTTCAAGCCATTTCCTATTATTCTGCACCAAAAGCAGTCGATCCTAACAAGACATTAGACGATGTGGATCCAGAACTTTTGGAAATGTATAAAAAGTTAGGAATTTCTGTCGATGAACAAAAAATGATGAACAATGTGGCTATGGATATTGTAGTCGATTCTGTTTCGGTAGCTACAACTTTCAAGAAAACATTAGGCGAAAAAGGGATAATCTTTATGAGTATTTCCGAAGCCATCAAGGAACATCCAGAATTAGTACGTAAATATTTAGGCACGGTTGTTCCTCAAAAAGATAATTTTTATGCCGCATTGAATTCGGCTGTTTTCTCAGATGGTTCTTTCTGTTATATTCCAAAAGGGGTGAAGTGTCCAATGGAACTTTCTACTTATTTTAGAATCAATCAGGCCGGAACCGGACAATTTGAGAGAACTCTTTTAATTGCTGATGAAGGAAGTTACGTTTCTTATTTGGAAGGTTGTACCGCTCCAAGTCGAGACGAAAATCAATTGCATGCTGCTGTGGTAGAATTAATCGCCATGGATAATGCAGAGATTAAATACTCAACGGTTCAAAACTGGTACCCAGGAAATAAAGAAGGGAAAGGTGGGGTATATAATTTTGTAACCAAAAGAGGTTTGTGCGAAACCAATGCTAAAATTTCTTGGACGCAAGTAGAAACAGGTTCAGCGGTAACTTGGAAATATCCTTCGGTTGTTTTAAAAGGCGATAATTCGGTAGGAGAGTTTTACTCTATTGCAGTAACCAACAATTTCCAACAAGCTGATACAGGAACCAAGATGATTCATTTGGGAAAAAACACCAAATCGACTATTATTTCTAAAGGAATTTCGGCAGGAAAATCACAAAACAGTTATAGAGGTTTAGTACAAATTAGCCCAAGAGCCGAAAATGCTCGTAATTTTTCGCAATGCGATTCTTTATTAATGGGTAATAATTGTGGTGCACATACTTTTCCGTATATCGAAAGTAAAAATCCATCGGCCAAAATAGAACACGAAGCAACTACAAGTAAAATTGGAGAAGATCAAGTGTTTTATTGCAACCAAAGAGGTATCCCAACCGAAAAAGCCATTGCTTTAATCGTAAATGGATTTAGCAAAGACGTTTTGAATAAATTACCAATGGAATTTGCCGTTGAAGCCCAAAAATTATTAGAAATTTCGTTAGAAGGTTCTGTGGGATAATTTTTTATAATTTTACAGAAATAGTATTTAATCCAGATTGTTATGGAACTCATTTTAAAAAACGTTAAGAAGAAAGATTTTCCAGTCTTGAAATCATTGGCAAAATCATTGGGTTTTGAAATCGTTCAAGAAATCGAAAAGCCTTATAATCCAGAATTTGTAAAAGAAATATTGGAAGCTGAACAGAGTATTAAAGAAGGAAAAGGAGTCAGAATTAAATTAGAGGATTTGTGGAAGTAATTTATTCTGAAAAAGCTCAGAAAGACAGAGAATTTTGGAAAAAATCTGGAAACAAAGCAATAATGAATAAAATATCTGCTTTGATTGAAGATATTCAATTACATCCATATGAAGGCCTAGGAAAACCAGAACAATTAAAGCACCAACTTTCGGGGAGGTGGTCTAGAAGAATAAATAAAGAACACAGAATTATTTATAAAGTTACAGAAGAAAATACAATAGAAATCCTTGATATATTATCGCTAAAAGGACACTACGAATAAAAACAAAACAACTCATGTTATCAATAAAAAACCTTCACGCCTCAATAGGCGACAAAGAAATATTAAAAGGAATCAACCTTGAAGTTAAAGCTGGCGAAGTTCATGCGATTATGGGACCTAACGGTGCAGGAAAAAGTACGCTTTCGGCTATTATTGCCGGAAATGAAAACTACGAAGTGACCGAAGGAGAAATTCTTTTAGACAATGAAGATATTGCCGAATTGGGTCCAGAAGAAAGAGCGCACAAAGGGGTGTTTCTTTCGTTTCAATACCCAGTGGAGATTCCTGGAGTTTCTGTAACCAATTTTATGCGTACGGCTATCAACGAAACACGTAAAGCGAATGGTAAAGAAGAAATGCCAGCCAACGAAATGTTGAAGGTGATTCGTGAAAAGTCAGAATTGTTAGAAATTGATCGTAAGTTTTTATCTCGTTCACTTAACGAAGGTTTTTCTGGAGGAGAGAAGAAACGTAACGAGATTTTTCAAATGGCAATGTTAGAGCCAAAATTAGCTATTCTAGACGAAACAGATTCTGGTTTGGATATTGATGCGCTTAGAATTGTAGCGAATGGCGTAAACAAGCTAAAAAGCGATAAAAATGCTATCGTTGTGATTACGCATTACCAACGTTTATTAGATTATATCGTTCCTGATTTTGTACATGTATTGTACAATGGTAAAATCGTAAAATCCGGCACCAAAGAATTGGCCTATGAGTTGGAAGAAAAAGGATACGACTGGATCAAACAAGAACAAGAAGCGTAAAAATTTGTTTGAAGTTTAAAGTTTAAAGCGATCCTAAGATCACTTTAAACTTTTAAACCTTAAACTTTAAACAATAAGAAATATGTTAAGAGAAAAATTAGTATCTTCCTTTATGGCTTTCGAAGAAAAGATTGATGTCCAAACGGATCTTCATGATATTCGTACTGCTGCAATAAAGAACTTTGAAAATAAAGGCTTTCCAACCAAAAAAGAGGAAGCTTGGAAATATACATCCTTAAATGCTATTCTAAAAAATGACTTCAGCGTTTTCCCAAACTCCGAAAATGCAATTGAATATAGAGATGTAAAAAAGTATTTTTTACACGAAATAGATACCTACAAAGTTGTTTTTGTTGATGGGGTTTTTAGTTCAAATTTATCATCGACTACCCATGACGGAATTGATGTTTGTTTGATGTCATCTGCATTAAACAAGCCTAAATATAAAATGGTTATTGATACCTATTTTAATCAAATTGCTAGTAAAGACGAGTCATTGACTTCTTTAAATACTGCATTTGCTAGCGAAGGAGCTTACATCAACATTCCAAAAAGCAAAGTAGCCGATAAGCCTATCGAAATCATGTATTTTTCTACAGGCTCCGAAAAAGCTTTGTTGGTTCAGCCACGTAATTTGGTGATTGTAGGCGAGAATTCGCATGTACAAATCATTGAAAGACACCAATGTTTGAATGATAATGCGGTATTGACAAATTCGGTTACTGAAATTTTTGCTGCAAAACGCGCTATTGTGGATTACTATAAAATTCAAAATGATGCTGCAGAAGCGAACTTAATTGATAATACCTACGTTTCGCAAAAACAAGAAAGTCATGTTTCTGTACAAACCTTTTCTTTTGGAGGTAATTTGACTAGAAACAATTTGAACTTTTATCATTATGGCGAACGTCTTACTAGTACGCTAAACGGAATTACGATAATAGGAGAGAAGCAACACGTTGATCACTATACTTTAGTAAACCACGCAACTCCAAACTGCGAAAGTTTTCAAGATTACAAAGGAATATTTTCAGATAGAGCCACAGGTGTTTTTAATGGGAAAGTTTACGTAGAAAAAGAAGCTCAGAAAACCAATGCTTTCCAAAAGAGTAACAATATTTTGTTGAGTGACAAAGCGACAATTAATGCGAAACCACAGTTAGAAATTTTTGCCGATGATGTAAAATGCTCTCACGGATGTACGGTTGGTCAATTGGATGAAACGGCATTATTTTATATGCAACAACGCGGAATTCCAAAGAAAGAAGCCAAAGCATTATTGATGTACGCTTTCTCGAATGCAGTAATCGAGAACATCAAAATCCCGGAACTTAAAAAACGTATTACCGCTATCATAGCCAATAAATTAGGTGTAAAACTAGGGTTTGATTTGTAGTTTTAAAAAAGTTTCTAATAAAATAAATAAAGGGCATGACGTCTAACAAAGACTTTGTGCCCTTTGTGTATTTATCCACTATCAAAAATTAGTATCTTTGAGTGATTAATGGGCATTCTTATGGAAACAATTATTACAGATATTAACAGTTTAGATCTTTCCAAATCGTACACGTATGCGGATTACCTTACTTGGAATTTTAAGGAAAGATTAGAAATTTTGAAGGGGAAAATTTTCAAAATGAGTCCTGCTCCAAGTAGAATACATCAGGAAGTCTCATTTCAGTTATCCTTAGTTTTTGGAAATTTTTTCAAGAAAACACCTTGTAGCGTTTACGTTGCTCCATTTGATGTGCGATTAATCAATTACAAAAAAAGTACCTTAGATAAAGAAATTACAACAGTATTCCAACCTGACATTTGTGTTATTTGCGATAAGGAAAAATTAGACGATAGAGGGTGCCTTGGTGCGCCAGATTTGATTATTGAAATTCTTTCGCCTGGCAATTCCAAAAAAGAAATGGATATTAAGTTCGATTTATATGAAGAAAACGGCGTTAAAGAGTATTGGATTGTAGAGCCTTATCAAAAATCAATTTTAATTTATACCCTCCAAAAAGGCAACTATATTGGTCTTAAACCTATAGCCGAAGAAGGATTAGTACACAGTCCACTTTTTCCAGAATTGAGCTTTAATGTGGCTGATATTTTTATAGATTGATATAAATCTCACGACTTTAAAACGAATTACCGCTATTATAGCAGATAAATTAGGCGTGAAACTAGGGTTTGATTTGTAAATCAAAATCTTAAGAAATATATCTTTTAAACCTCTCAAAAAGGACAAAGTTTAACCTTAAACTTTGTCCTTTTTTTTTATTCTTGAACATAGGTTTTCATTTAAAAATTATTTTTTTGTAATATTATGAACTTAAACCATTCATAATAAATATTTTATAAAAAAGTAATCGATGATTCCACAAGCAACCACAATTGACGAAGTGATACAATTGCTTCAAGAAATTATTCAACAATCCATTACACAAAAATCTACCAAAGGGTATTTTGCAGTACTTTATCTCAAAGTCACACAAAAAGTAAAAGAAGGAATTCAAAACGGAACCTTCGAAAACGGCCCGAGAATGGAAAAATTAGACGTAATTTTTGCCAATCGGTATATCAAAGCGTATTATCAATATCAGGCAAAGGAAACTACATCTAAATCTTGGGAAGCAGCTTTTGTAGAAGCAGATAATTATTGGATTATTGTATTGCAGCATTTATTACTCGGAATGAACGCACACATCAACCTTGATTTAGGAATTGCAGCGGCTCAAGTAAGCCCAAAAGACGAAATCTATAGTTTGCAAAATGATTTCAATACGATCAACACTATTTTATCTTCTTTGGTGTCCGATGTCGAGAAGGATTTGACCGAAGTTTGGCCAATTTTAAAGTGGATTTTAGAAAAAACAAAATCCATTGACACGTTTCTTATCGATTTTAGTATGCAAAAAGCACGAGAAGGCGCATGGAAATATGCTCTTGAATTAGCTCCTCTTGAGGGACATAAGGCGGAGGAATCTATTACAATTAGAGATGCTAAAGTCGCTCAAAAAGCAAAATTGATAACTAATTTGGGTGGAATCCCTGTTTTTTTATTCAAAATCATGCGTTTGTTTGAAGTGGGTACTGTAGATCAAAAAATCAAAAATTTACAAGACTAAAGGCAATTTTTTTCTAATAAAAAATCATTAGCATTAAAAATTCAGTATTTTTAGCGTAAGAATATTTTTTTATTCTTAATTTAATGCAAAATTTTTATCAATCATCTAAACTTAGTTTTGAGAATAGATTTTGGTATGTCAAAATATAATTGTCATTACAACTCTCCTTTGGCTGTTGTCAAAAAACAAAAGATGGAGTATTCCAAAATGTTCAACCAATAAATTTTACATATATGAAAAAAATTATTTTATCCGTATTGTTTGTTGCTTTTCAATTTATCTCACTTTCGGCTCAAAATACATTTGTCGCCAATGGTGTTGTTATTCCTAGAACGCTTGAATTTAAAGGGAAAGTGATGGAGTTAAGTGGTTTTGGTGTTCGATCGAAAATGTGGATAGACGTATATGTTCAGGCGCTTTATCAATCTTTTTACAGCGACAAACCTTTTGAAGTGATGCAAAGCAATACCGAAATGGCCATTCGTATCCAAATTACTTCCGCAATGGTTTCCTCAGGAAAATTGACACGAAATTTTAATAGTGGATTTGAACGTTCTGCGGGAGCCAATTTGGAGGCAATACGCCCAAGAATTGAAAAATTTAAAAGTTATTTATCGGATCAAATTGTAGAGAAAGACGTATTCAATTTGATATACAATCCTGCAGATGCCTCGGTTTATGTGTATAAAAATGATGAATTAAAAGGAACCGTTCCGGGCATTGATTTCAAAATTGCATTATTTGGAATTTGGCTATCCAACAATCCTGTAGACGAACAATTGAAAAAGGATTTACTCGGAATAAAATAATTTAAAAAACCACAAACCCGATAACTTTCTAAAATTGTCGGGTTTGTGGTTTAATAGGGTATAGGTTACTTTTTAAAACTTCCAATCACTCCTTTTAGTAATTCATTTACATCATATTTTCCTTCATCGCTTAATCCCATTCTAACAATAACCAAATCCAAAGACGGAATGATAAATACTTTTTGTCCTTGGTAGCCATTGCAAGAGTACATATCGCGTGGAGCGGCTGGGAAATGACCACCTGCATTTAGCCAAAAGTGCGCTCCATAACCTTCGTTTGAATCGTTAGTAGGTGTGCTTACATAATTTTCCCAACTGGGATCAAATACTTGGTCGCCATTCCAGTTGCCTTTATGCAAATACAATAATCCAAACTTGGCCCAATCTCTTGCGGTAGCCCATCCATAGGACGATCCAACATAATTCCCAACCATATCGGTTTCGATTAGCATAGAATGCATTCCAATTCGATCAATCAATTGTGCATACCAAAAATCCAAATATTCTTGATGGGTTTTGAACTGCTTACGCAAGATATAAGACAATAAATTACTAGTTCCTGAGGAGTAATTCCAATGCGTATTGGGATCAAAGGCGGCAGGTTTTTCGAGCTGTACGCGTCCCATATCTTCGGCTATGAACAACATTTTGGTAGCATCGCATATTTTATCATAGGCTTCTTCCCATTCCAATCCAGAATTCATATGCAACAAATCGTTGGTCGTAATTTTTTTTCGTTCATCGTTTTGCCATTCGGGAATTGGAGCGGGTTTGTTGATGTCATATTTTCCTTGTTTTTGAAGTATCCCAAAAAACGTAGCAGTAATACTTTTAGTCATAGACCATCCCAAAATTTTACTGTTTTTGGTAAATCCAGTATCGTATTTTTCGGCAATAATATGGTCTTTATAAATCACTAAAACGGCTCTTGATCTTTTTTTCTTTTGCCCTTTTGAATCGAAAGCGTTGTTTACTGCGGCGGTTAGTTTTGAATAATCAACATTAGCAAAAACAGTGTCTTTGGGTTCCTCATTTCCATAGGGAAAGGGCAAATTGTTTTTTGTAAAGTTGCGTTTTGGTACTAAATAGGGTTTTGAAATATCGAAATCATCATTGATTAAGGTCGCTCCTAAACCTTCTCGATACATCGCTTTTCTGGTTTTTAATCCGTAAACAGATGAAGTAGCGGTTTTAGCGTTGTCATCGATTTCATTTTTGGCAAGATCAATCAGGTCAATATCGTTATCTCCTTTTTCGATCATCTCTTGTGAGCGATGGTCAATAAAATGTCCTGAAGCCATACTTTTGGCCGAAAAACCAGAGATTAAATCGAGTTTAAGATAGGTGGTATATCCAATATACCCAAGAACAAGCAAAAGAAGGATTCCGATACTTTTTATTATATTCTTCATAAAATGTTATTTTTAAGCAATGTAGCAAAAAGTTGTAAACCTTGTGTTGGGTTTTATTTTTTTCTTTCCTTGCTCAAACTAAGAATAGATTTTCAATAAATGATGCCTATTTGGGTATCAAGTTTTATTAACAACTGTTTGCTAAAAATTAGCTACAGTTTCACTACTTTTGTATTTAGAAAAATTCTAAATTAAGTCATGTTAGACCTTCAAAAAATAAGAGCCGATTTTCCGATACTTTCTCAAAAAGTAAATGGAAAACCTTTGGTATATTTCGATAACGGAGCGACTTCGCAAAAGCCACAAGTGGTGATTGATGCGATTGCAAAGTATTACCAAGAAATCAACGCCAACATTCATCGTGGCGTACATACCTTGAGCCAATTGGCGACTGATGCGTACGAACTTTCTAGAGGGAAAATTCAACACCATATCAATGCCAAGCACACGCACGAAGTATTGTTTACTTCGGGTACTACTCACGGTGTGAATTTGGTAGCGAATGGGTTTGCCTCTCTATTAAAATCGGGTGATGAGGTGTTAGTGTCCGCTTTAGAGCATCATAGCAATATTGTGCCTTGGCAAATGCTTTGCGAACGTACAGGCGCTACGCTAAAAGTCATTCCGATGAACGAAAAAGGGGAGTTGATCTTGTCTGCATTTGATGAATTACTATCCGAAAAAACCAAAATCGTTACCGTAAATCATATCTCTAATGCTTTAGGAACAATTAATCCCATAAAATATATCATTGACAAGGCGCACGAATTTGGTGCCGCAGTGTTTATTGATGGAGCTCAAGCGGTGCCTCATTTGAAACCCGATGTGCAAGCGTTGGATTGTGATTTTTATGCTTTTTCAGGGCATAAAATGTGTGGACCAACAGGTACAGGAATTTTGTATGGAAAAGAAGCTTGGTTGAATAAGTTGCCACCCTATCAAGGTGGAGGTGAAATGATCAAAGAGGTGACTTTTGAAAAGACCACTTATGCCGATTTGCCACATAAATTTGAAGCTGGAACGCCTAATATTGCTGGAGGAATTGTCCTTGGAACTGCGGTAGATTATATGAATGCAATAGGTTTTGAAAACATTCAGGCCCAAGAATTAGCACTTTTAGAATATGGAACCCAACGCTTGTTAGAGATAGAAGGCTTGCGTATTTTTGGTACTTCAGAAAATAAAACTTCGGTAATTTCTTTTAATATAGACGGGATTCACCCATACGATATTGGGACCATTATCGATAAATTAGGAATAGCCGTTCGAACGGGACACCATTGTGCCCAACCAATTATGAATTTCTTTGAAATTCCAGGAACGATTCGAGCGTCTTTTTCGTTTTATAACACCAAAGAAGAAATCGATAGCTTAGTTGAGGCTGTAAAAAAAGCCAAAATGATGCTGTCATAAACACCTAAAAAAGATGAAGTGGATTAGTCAATTGATTTTTGTTTTTGTTATCATGAGTAGTTGTAAAAGTCAAAAAATCAATGATTTTAGTACTTCATCCATCACGTATACTGCGCAATCTAGAGGAGTATATTTGAGTGTTTGGATGGAAAATCAAAAAGTTTGGGTGATCAAAGGTAGGAATGAAAAGCCCTATGAAGTTGTGCTGACAGCACAAGAAATGAAGGAGCTTGAAGGTGCCTTTTCTGTATTGAATTTGGAAAAAATACCTTCATTGAAAGCTCCAACGGCAAAGCGATTATATGACGGAGCAGCCATTGCGAATTTAGCTATAATAGCAAGTGGAACTCCTTATACATCCAAAAGCTTCGACCATGGAAATCCGCCAGCAGCTATAGAAAAAATAGTAACTTTATTAGTTTCATATACCGAAAAATAAGCATGAGTATCAAAGAAATACAAGACGAAATTGTAGATGAATTTTCAATGTTCGACGACTGGATGCAGCGTTACGAATACATTATTGAGTTAGGAAAAAATTTGCCCTTGATTGCAGAAGCTGCCAAAACCGATGATAATTTAATCAAAGGATGCCAGTCGAAAGTATGGTTACAAGGCCAGCAAAACGAGGACAAAATTGTATTTACCGCCGATAGTGATGCGATTTTGACAAAGGGAATTATCGCTATTTTAATACGCGCATTCTCGAATCAAAAAGCTGCCGATATTCTCAACGCCGAAATGGATTTCATTGATGAAATTGGACTTAAAGAACATTTGTCACCCACCAGAGCCAATGGTTTAGTATCGATGATTAAAAACATCAAAATGTATGCTTTGGCGTTTGATTCTAAAAAATAGTGTATGAAAAAATTGATTTTATTTTTATTTTCTATCCTTTCGCACGCTCAAGAGAAGGATTCGGTTTCATTTTCTAAAATTCATTTTAGTTTTAGTCAAACTAGCAATTTTAATCTAGACGAAAAAGGTATTTACGCCGATACTTCTTTGATACAATTTCATTTTCCAAACCTGAAATATGAGTTGATTAAAGCGAGAGCTGATGATTCTCAAAAGACCGCTTTTATTGCTTATAAAACTTTGTCAAAAGAGGATAAAAAAAAGATTGCATCAATTATATATCATACTACACAACAAATCGAGGGGGTTTTTGATGTAAATCAAGAGAAAACAGTCTATACCATAACTAGATCTAGTAAAGAATTAGAACAAATTTTTCATTATTTAAATGAAAAATTTTATAAGTTCAAATACAAGATGATAGTAGACTACAAGAAAAAGAAAATAGATATAATCTATCCAAGGGTCTCCTATAGAAAAGCATTTAATGAAGTATTTAGAACTATTGTTTTTACTGATCCTGTTGAAATAAACGGATCTTATACTTTTCAAACGGAAGACAAAGCATTCACTAATAAGGTGCAATTAAGTAAAGAATTGAATAAAAAAATTGGCCCCGATGAATTTTTTTCAAACAATAATTTTGGAGTAAAAAAAATCATTTCATTAGAAGACACAAAAACATTAATAAACTACTCTTATGAGTAAGTAAGTAACAAAAAAATGACAGAAGAAATAAATACCGCCGAGTTAGGAGAAGCTATCGTAAAGAAATTAAAAACGATTTACGACCCAGAGATTCCAGTAGACATTTACGAATTGGGATTGATTTATGACGTGATGGTCAATACCGATTATGAAGTAAAAATCTTGATGACTTTAACTTCACCTAATTGCCCAGTTGCCGAGAGTTTACCAAGAGAGGTAGAAGAGAAAATCAAATCGATTGAGCACGTAAAAGATGCCGAGGTAGAAATCACTTTCGATCCACCATGGAGCAAGGATTTAATGAGTGAAGAAGCTAAATTAGAATTGGGAATGCTTTAATTAAAAAGTGCTCAGTGTTCAGTATTTAGTAAACAGATGTAACTGACCACTAAGAACTGATCACTGACTACTAATTTAAAAAGATGGAAGAAATAGTAAATAAAGTAGCCAATAGTGCGCTAAAAGTCTTCGATTTAGAAGATTATTATCCAAGCGGAATTCGAACGCAAGTCGATGTTTCGCAATGGCTGTTGGATGGTTTTTTATTAAAAGAAAAAGACTTTCGTGAGGCCTTAAAAAATCAGGATTGGCCGCAATACCAAGACCATTATGTCGCGGTGCATTGTAGTACTGATGCCATTATTCCGGCGTGGGCAATTATTTTGGTTACGTCTTATCTTTCCCCTTTTGCCAAGCATATTGTTTTAGGTACCATAACCGATTTGAATACCGCTTTGTACCAAGATATCTTAAATCAACTGGATTATTCCGAATATCAAGATCATCCTTTGATTATTAAAGGTTGTTCCAAAAAACCAGTACCAGAAAGCGCTTATCTTATGGCCATCCAAAAGTTACAACCTTTGGCCAAAAGCATTATGTATGGTGAGGCTTGTTCTGCAGTGCCTTTGTACAAAAGACCCAAAACCTAATTTTTTTAGAAACCCCAGCAATTGGCATTTTCAGGATGCAAAGTCCCGCTATCCGCTTCACCCGAGCGATAGCGAACTGACGAAGTAATCTTTTGTGCTGAACCCCAGCACAAAAGGATTTTCGCTGCACCCGAGCGATAGCGAACTGGCGAAGCAATCGGGGTTAGGGAGTTACAATTTTCCTTTTTGGTATCATTTTGACTGGTTATAACAATTTATTTTTCAACTTTTTAATGGTTTTTACTACATTTGAGTAAGAACCTTAAAACCAAACGAAATGAGAGCCATTGTAATTACCCTGTTTGTACTTTATTCCATTACCGAAGCAAAGGCACAAAACACGGAGAAAGAGTTAATTAAAAACACCGAAGTCGCTGTTAAGAACATTAATGATACTTTACCTAATGGTTGGCGCAAAAAAGGAAATATTGCTTTTCTTTTCAGCCAATCCAACTTCAATAACTGGATTGCAGGTGGAGAAAATAATTTGTCTGGAAATTTAGGCATCAACTACGATTTCAACTACAAAAAAGACAAACTAACTTGGGACAACAAAATCATTGCTTCTTATGGTTTGCTACAAACCAAAAATGCCGATTTTGAGAAAAAAACCGATGACCGTTTCGAATTCAATTCTACCCTAGGACAACACGCTTTTGGGAATTGGTACTACTCTTTATTCCTGAATTTTAGGACTCAATTTACTCGTGGTTATATTTATGGAAAAGATGCCAATGGAGCAGAAATCAGAACGGAGAACACCAACTTTTTGTCTCCAGGATATCTTACTTTTGGTCCTGGTTTGTTCTGGAAAAAGGGAGACCATTTACGATTGAATTTTGCGCCTTTGACCTCTAAAATGACTTTTGTAGACGATTTTTATACCTCCCAAACGGGTTATGTAGATGGAGCTTATTTTGGGGTTGATGCTAATAAAAGCTTGCGCTACGAATTGGGTTTTTATGCTTCGGCTTACTATAAGTTTAATTTGATGACGAATGTTTCTGCTGAAAACACCTTGAATCTTTATACCAATTATTTAGAAGATCCACAAAATGTTGATATCGATTATTCTTTGGCTATCGTGATGAAAATTAATAGAGTTTTATCTGCTAATTTGAATTTTCAAGCTATTTATGACGACAATGCTTTTCAGGGATTTCAAACCCGACAAGTTTTTGGTTTAGGCGTAAATTATGGGTTTTAGCAAGTAGCGATGTAGCTTAAAAAGTAATATGTTTCCTTTTAGCCCCGGGAGTAGCGGCATCCTTTTTTGTCTCGTTTTTTTTTGAACGAGACAAAAAAGATATAGCGGATCACGGGACGATGTTAACAAGAAAGCCCAATGCTGGCTGCTTCTAATCATAAAAAAAGCCCTTTTGATGGTTTTCAAAAGGGCTTTTTTACGATTATTCTTTTTCTTCTTTCTCAATAGCATCCTTATAATCGGGATACAAGAATTTGTTGTAAGGGAAGCGCGTGATGTGAATTTGTCGCACGGCTTCGTATACTCGTTCTCTAAATTCCTCGAAGTTTTCTTTGTGAGTGGCCGAGATGAACAAGGCATTCTCGTGACCCACGCGACTCATCCAAGTTTGTTTCCACTCGTCGAGCGTAAAGTGACGTGGCGTTTTTTCGGTCATTAAATCGTCTTCGTCTATCGTTAAATGTTGGTAAGCATCGATTTTGTTGAACACCATTAGCGTTGGTTTGTCATTGGCTTTGATGTCTAACAAGGTTTGATTTACAGAGGCGATATGGTCTTCAAAATCTGGGTGTGAGATATCTACAATGTGTAATAACAAATCGGCTTCGCGTACTTCGTCTAGCGTACTTTTGAACGAATCGACCAATTGCGTTGGCAACTTTCGGATGAATCCAACGGTGTCTGAAAGCAAGAAAGGCAAGTTTTTGATGACGACTTTTCGAACGGTAGTGTCTAGGGTGGCAAACAATTTATTTTCTACAAAAACATCGCTTTTACCCACAGCATTCATCAAGGTTGATTTGCCCACGTTGGTATATCCTACCAGTGCGACACGAACCATAGCGCCGCGATTGCTGCGTTGAATGCCCATTTGTTTGTCGATGGTTTTGATTTTGTCTTTTAGTAACGAGATACGATCACGAACAATACGTCTGTCGGTTTCGATCTCGGTTTCCCCCGGACCACGCATCCCGATTCCTCCTTTTTGTCGTTCTAAGTGCGTCCATAAACCCGAAAGGCGAGGCAACAAATAGATGCATTGAGCTAACTCTACCTGTGTTCTAGCATAGGAAGTTTCGGCGCGTTGCGCAAAAATATCCAAGATCAAATTGGTTCGGTCAAGGATTTTGCAGTCGATAATTTTGGAGATATTCTTTTGTTGCGAAGGGGTTAATTCGTCGTCAAAAATCAAGGTCGAAATGTCATTTTCTTTTACAAAAAGATGAATTTCGTCTATTTTACCCGTACCCAAAAACGTTTTGGGATTGGGTTTGTCCATTTTTTGCCAAAAGCGTTTTACTACTTGTCCACCAGCAGTAAAGGTCAAAAACTCTAATTCGTCAAGGTATTCACTCAGTTTGTCTTCACTTTGATTTTGAGTAACGATCCCAACGATAGCCGTTTTTTCGAAATTTATTTTTTCTTTTTCTAACATATCATCAAATAAGTCGCAAATTTAATCATTTGCTTTGTACTTCTGATGCTGTTCCGTTAAAAACCGATGTTGGTTCGTAAGTATAGGTTTTTACAGTTTTAATCATTCCGCTGTCTTCGATTAGGGAATAAGAGGCAGGATAATTTTGAGCATTGTATTTGAACGTTCCTGCGCGAACAATTGTGTTAGCAGTTGAGGTAAATTTTAATTCGTTGTTTGGACTTATAAACGTAAACTCAAATTCTTCTTCTTGGAACGAAACCAAAGGAACAATCACTTGGTAATTGGGACCAAAAATATTTTTCACCATCAACAAATTAGCTGATTCTTTGTCGTCATAACCAAAATACTTGATGGTTTTGTCGCCCAAAAGTCCGGTTTGTTTGGTTTGATTTTCTTTGTCGTAATAGAATTCGGTTTTGTGGATGATTTGTTTGTTTCGGTCACGAACGGAACGGCGTACTACTTTTCCGTTTTCGACTACAAAATCTACTTCTTCCACAAAAAGTTGCTGGGTGGTACTTTTTTTGGTGACTTGCTTAATTCGGGAGCCGTCATAGGTATACGTTACGGTTTTGGTTACAAATTTACCGTCTTCGTCGTATTTTTTGGTAAACAAAATCAAGCGGTCTTCAGCGTCATAACCGTAGCTAATTACTTCTTTCCAATTGCTTCCGTTGCGGTCTTTTACAGTGTGGTCGAGTAATCCTTTTTTGTTATAAAAGAAACTTTGGGTCACATCCGAGGTTTTGATGGTGGTTAATTTTCCGTTGTCAAAAGCATAGTTTTTGTTGACCATTTCACCACTTTTTAGGTTTCTAAAATTGGTTTTGACTACGGCAATTTGCTTTAATTGCAACGATTTGTCTAAGGTTTGACTTTGTAAGCCATACGAAAAAGCCATCAGAGCAAAGGCCGCGAAATAGGTTTTCATTTTTGTTTAGTATTGATTTGGGACGACCAAAATACAAAAATGATTTTTAGTAAGCGCGATTTAGAAAATCATTTCTTTGTGGATACAATTGAGACCAAAATGCTTATAGTTAACTACGATGCGGTGAAAAAAGAAATTATTCACCGCAAAAATGCGGTGAAAAAAGCATATATTTACCGCAAATTAGTTTTTTTATGGCTAAATACATCTACGATTATACTAACTGGACATCATTTACCTGGCAAGATAAAAACATAAATATTGTTTTTGGCGAAGTTCGCTTGATGCAAGGTAAAATTATTGGACAAATGAATGCGTTAGGTTTTTCTGAAAAAGAAGAAGCTAGACTAAATGCTTTGACTATGGATGTTGTTAAATCATCGGAAATAGAAGGAGAATGGCTGAATTACGATCAAGTGCGTTCTTCTATTGCAAGGCGTTTAGGAATCAACACCGCTGGACTTGTAACAAGTAACCGTCATATTGAAGGTATAGTTGAGATGATGCTTGATGCTACACAGCGATACAATCAACCATTAACTGAAGAACGATTATTGGGATGGCACGCAGCACTTTTCCCTGTTGGGTTTAGTGGTCCTTACAAAATTGAAGTAGGACGATACCGAACAGGAGAAATGCAAGTAGTTTCAGGAGCTATGGGCAAAGAAAAAGTGCATTATGAAGCGATAAAACCAGAAGTTGTTAAAGCAGAAATGGACATTTTTTTGTATTGGTTTAATAATAATAATAGTCTGGATCTAGTGTTGAAAGCAGCAATAGCACATTTTTGGTTTATTATAATCCATCCTTTTGATGATGGAAACGGAAGGATTGCGAGAGCAATAACTGACATGTTACTTGCTCGTGCCGAAAATAGTGCTGAACGGTTTTACAGTATGTCGAGTCAAATTTTAATAGAAAGAAAAGAATATTATAAAGTATTACAAAAAGTACAATACAGTACAGGAGATATTACAGAATGGCTTGAATGGTTTTTAAATTGCTTGAAAAATGCTATGTTGGCTTCCGAAAATATTTCACAAAAAATACTATCCAAAGCTGAATTTTGGAATAAGCATCAGCAAACACCGATCAATGAAAGACAACGTTTATTACTAAACAAAATTTTTGATGGTTTTGAAGGAAAACTGCAGACATCAAAATGGGCTAAAATAGCTAAAGTATCAAACGACACCGCTTTAAGAGATATCAAAGACCTAATAGCCAAAGGTATTTTATATCAAACCAATGAAGGTGGTAGAAATGCAAATTATGAATTAACTGATTTTAACCCGTTGGTTGAAATTAAAAGAAAATAGAATAAAATTGCTATGTTGTAACCTATTCAAGATTTTCTGCTGCCATTCTAATGCGTGTCGAAATATCAAACAAAGCATTTCGTAACATTTCTTTTTCTTCATCGGCAAATTCGCCGTGACCGCCGTTTCCATCTCTTCCATTGAGTTTGTTGTACATCCAAGAACTCGATTTACCAAAATACGTTTTAGCAATATATGCCCAAGATATGTCTAAAATTATATCATCTAATTGTTGTCTTGCTGTTTTTTTCTCTGCGACTTTCATACTATTATATTTTATTAAACTTAATTTTCAAGTTAACCGTATAATAAATTGTAAAACAACTTTACTATTAAAACTCTTAACGTTTTTGAAGGATTATGTTTGGCATTTTTATAATTTCTAATACCGATTATGTATTCAATATAGTCCAATAAAATCGGACTATTTTCATACTATATTGGCATTATACCTGATCTCTTTTGTATTAAAATATATTTTTATTTGGTATAATTTGCTCAATCAACTCCTTTTCTTGATCAGTTAATTCCATTTTTTGGTTTGATTTTACTTTGTAAGTATACTGAGAATATTCGCAGTATACAAATTTATCTCTACTCTCCTAATGTTGCTATTCCGTGATTTTAATATTCTCTACTTATCCCCAAATAGTTGCACATCATCCACCATAAAAGCACCATCTAATGCGGCATTTTTTCCTGAGCCTGTGTAACGAAAAGCAATGTTGACTTTGCCTTTGAATGCACTTAAATCTATGGCGCCCGAGCCGATGAATTGGTACCAAGGAGTGGCCTGTTTGGGCACTATGGCTTTTAAGGGAGTCCAAGTGGCGGTTGCAATGTTCACGCCATCAAAATTGGTGGAAATAAAAACGTCTAAGGTATTCAGTGGCGAATCAACATCGATATGATGTTGGGCCGAGCGGAAGGTCAAGATTTCATTGGTGTGGACATCTAAGTTTATTTTGGGAGAAATTAGCCAAGCCACATTAGAGACTACTTTGGTTCCCGAAATCGCAAACTCGGCGTACCCATTACCATTGTAAACCGTACCTTTCCACACTGGCGTTCCTTTTTGGGCTAAGTTCGCCCAACCGGGTAAACTTAGGTTGGTTTTATCGACTACTTTTTCAAAATCTTCTTTGAAGAAGGGTGTGATACTAGCGCCTGTCAAGTTCACATCTTCTTCGGAACGAGCGATGAGTTGGTAATCGGTGCCAAATTTGGTCAAAATACCTTTGACTTTTCCGCTTCCTTTTGGAACTGTTTTGGTGGCAAAATTGGCAAAGCTTGAGGTTCTAAAAATAACCTGATTTCCCAATTGGTCCATCAAATTCCAATTGGTGCCACCGCCAATATCTTCGCTTTCTTCATAGTATTTTCGTCCTACAGCATCGGTGGTAAATTGCACGTTTTGCAATTCGACTAAAGTGTTCAAGTTGGCGTCATTCAATAATTCGGGAATGGTTACGGCTTTGGTCAATTGCTTTTCCTCGATAATGGTGCAGGAGGGGAACAGTATTTTTTTGTAATCGTTTTGCGAAAGTCTTCCCACACCACCTTCGTTATAAGAATTGACATAAATTGACCCAATTCTGAGTCCGCCGTAATTAATGTCGGTATATTGATTTTTGAGTTGAAGATAGACTTTGTTCCCCAATCGAAAATCGATGTACAAATTAGTAGCATCGATAGGCACACTAAAACCAATGGCTGGCGAAGTAGGCGTGGCCAACGTTTGAAAACTAATGGTTTTGAAAAAATTTCCGCCTTCGTCACTCGAAACCACATAGGCTTCGATGATGTCGTCATAAGGGTATTGCGCTACAATTGCATTGGCGTTGGCTTTCACCTGAGCCACTGTTTGGTTGACTTTTAAATCGGGTTGGGTGCATTCTAGTTTTGGAATGTCAACATCTTCTTGGGCACAATTCGTCAAGAAGAAGGAAAAGACAAAGAGGAAGGATAGAGAAGAAATATAACGTTTCATATTTTTACATTTTAATGAGGTTGATTATAAATTCAGATATAAGGAGACAAAATAATTGCGGCCATAGCCTTGGAAATATTTGTTACCAAAATTGGGTGTCCCGCTTGAGGCATCTTGGTTGCGTTGTCTAAAATTGGCATTTCGGGCTTGTTCATAACCTCCTGTTTGGTAATGGGTGTCCAAAAGATTAGTAACACTCATAAACAATCCAAGTGTTTTTCCTTTGATTCTCCACGTTTTTCCACCTGTGAGATTGAGGAGTAAGACAGGGTCTAATTTTTCTTGGCGCAGTAATTCCTTGGCTCGTTCTTCGGTGGCTTCAGGAAAAGGAAAACCATTGGCTGGATTTCTGAAAAAAATAGCCGTTCTGGCAATGGGTGAGACAGAGATATAGGATTCGGTAACGTAATTTACATTGGTACCGATCCACCAATAGTGAGGATTTCGATATTCTAATCCCGCACTATAGGCTTGTTGAGGTAAACCAGCTTGATGGTAATTTTTGAGGATGGCTTTTCCAAAATCAAAAACAGGATTTGAGTTGTCTAGTGATGCTTGGGCATCATTCGTTATGGTAACGTTGGGGTTGCTGGCATAAGTGTAGCGTCCGTAAGCGGCTGCTAAAGTTGTTTTCAGTGTGGTACTAATGGGATATTCAACGCTGAGTTCGGCGCCATAATTTTGTTTGTCGAGGTGGGTAAGTGTTTGTCCCACAAAAGCATCGGTATTGGTGTAACCCGCTCCGTCATCGAAAATACCTTCGGCGTAGAAAAAAGAATTCTCGGTGGTGTTTTTTAGATAAGAATAGTAGGCAGTCGCTCTTACTTTTATGATTGGCGTTCGATACAAATACGTCGCTTCAATGCTACTATGGGTTTCATTGGTAAGACCATTCACAAGGCTATTGTTCAAGCGGGCGTTGGGGAAAGTGTTTTGAATTGTTGGGGCTTTACTTAGATGCGCAGCGTGAAATAAAACAGCTTGTTTTCCAGAAATCGAATAGGTCATTCCTGCCTTGAAACCAAAATTCTCGAAGTTAATTTTGTTGCTCTTGCCTAAAGAATTGTTCTCATAGAGTCCGTTTTTGTACAATCCTTCGCGCTCATAGTTGGTCATTGAAAATTCTTGTCCGAGGTAAAAATGCAGGTTTCGGAATCGGAATTGAAACTGCGTAAAGGCTTGGATTACTTGCGCTCTTATGAAATAGTTATAGCCATAGGTATCTCCTTCGACTACTTGTCGGTTGGGATGATTCAAATCGGATTGGGCTTGATTGCCGTTATAAAACGCATCGATGTCTTCAAAATAGCTGCCGCCCAAAAGGTCGATTACTTTTTGATAGTGTTGTGTTTTTGAGGTTTTGAAATTCGCGCCAGCCGTTAAGGCAACAGCTTCTGAAAGTTGTGTATTCAAAAGCGTATTCGCTGCAAGGACTGTTTCGTCGGCTCGGTCTTCATAGACGATGTATTTGCTTTTGGAAGGCTCGTATCCGATGATGGTTCCATTAGAATTAAGGATGGGTTGTTGATTGGCTTGGTAAAGTGCCGACCAATTGATTTGTGGATTTTCTAAGAAGGCCAATCGACTTTTTTCGGCATTCTCCTCATCGGGAATGAAAGCACCTGAAAATTCGCCATTGTCTTTTTCGTAAAGTGAAGTGTAATAGCTTGGCATTTTGCGATAATAGGTCGGGTCGGGATTGTTGGCATTTTGAAAATCGATATTGCTATTGCAGATGTTGCCCCACTGATAAAGCACTCCCGATTGTAGTTGTGTTTTGTCGTTGATTTTGAAATAATGGTTGAGTAGGAGTAGCGGTTCTTCTACGGTTTTGATTCTGGCGTTTCGTTTTTTGCCATTTTGAAAGCCCCAATAGGAATTGTAGCGCGCCCCCATTAAATTAAACACTTCGGTGGTATTGGGAGCGGTTTTGGCTCTTGAGTTGGGAGTATAAATCCCCGTGAAGTTGAGCGAATGGTATTCATTGAATTGTTTTTCTACACTAATGAAAGCTGAGTTGCCGTCAAAATGCGTGCCTTCGAAATACGGATTTTCTCCGATTCGTTTGCCAGCCGAAACTACGAATGCCCAGCCTTTTTTGCTTACCCCAGAAGCATAGGTTGCCATCGCTCGCCAGTTGTAGGTGGTATTGGTGCCAGCAAAAGATAGTCGGGAACCCGAACGATAACTAGAGGCTCTGGTGCTGATGTGTTGTGCGCCTAAAATCCCGCCGAAACTGTAGTCGAAAGCGGCGGTGCCAATGACGATTTCTTGGTTGCGTAGCACATCATTGATGCCACCCCAATCACCCCATTGCGGTCGACCATCGTATACTTTGTTCAATGTCATACCATTTAATAGTAAAGTGGCATTTTCGGCATCGAGACCTCGAATCCTAAAACGGCTTTGTCCCCATTGAAAAGCGGCGGCTTGCTGAAACACATCTCGAGACGCTTGTAATAACGGTGCGGTACTTTCTGAACCATTAAAATCATCATTCAATTGTTCTTCAGATAAGGCGATGGTGGCGCTTTGTATTTCGGCCATTGGGTCTGTGGAGAGTGGAATGGTCCCTAAATCGGTGATGGTTTTGGGAGCAACGGTAACGGCTAATAGTTGGTCTTTGTAGCCTTGACTGTGAAGCAGTACATAATAGGCGTTGGGCGGTAACTGGTCGAAAAGCACGGTTCCAGAAACGGAGGTAAGTTGTAAAAAGCTAGTATTTTGGACACTGACTACTACTGAAGGTAGGACTTTTTGGGTTTGAGCATCGATTATTTTTAGGGTAAAACCAGTAGTGTTTTGTGCGTAATTTTTTTGAATGAATAATAGCAATCCAAGAATAGATAATTTTTTCAACATAGGCGTTTATAAAAAATAAATTACTGTTACACTGGAGGACCCAACAAAATGGAATCCTCCAATACAACAGTTTGCGGAGTGCAACACTCCCATTAATTAATAAAACGTTTTTGGAAATTTGAGCACGAAACTCAAATGCGTTGCTTTATATAATGGTATTAAAAAGTGTGTTTTTTATAACTGATTGATAATCATAGATTACGTTTTATAAATGTAATAAAAAAACTATTAACTTGTACAATAACGATTGAATTTTTTTTTCTTGTGATGAAATGATAAAATTTCTCGTCTAGCCCTGATGGGAGCGGCATCCTTTTTTTCCTAGCTAGCCGTTTGAAAAACGGTGAGCTAGGGAAAAAAGATATAGCGTACAGCAGGACAACTCGTCTGGAAAAGTAGGGTCGTGTGCTCCTTACAATTAGGCTTCGATTTTTATTTTGGATACCATAAAGGCGATTAAAAATCCGAAAATGCCAATAAAAGCGAATGAAAATTGTAACCCAAAAGCTTGAGCAATATGCCCAATAACGGGTGGTCCCATTAAAAAGCCGAGGAAACTTACGCTTGAGACAGCGGTGAGGGCTTCGCCCGTTGGGATGGTTGGGTGTTTTCCTGCGATGCTATACAAGGTTGGAATGATGGTCGAAACGCCTAGTCCAACAAACATAAAGGCGATGGTTGCGGGGATTATGTACGGAAAAAATACGGCGGTGAACAAACCTGTGGAGATGACACACCCGCTGATTTGCATTACTTTTTTGCGTCCCCATTTTTGGGTAAGACGGTCGCCGAAAAAGCGGCCGCTGGCCATCATAATCATAAAGGAAGTGTAACCCAAAACTACTAAAGGACCCGGAACTTTGACTACGTCTTTGAAATATACGCCACTCCAATCAAACATTACGCCTTCGCTAGCCATACAACAAAAGCCGATAACGCCTAGCCAAATTAAGGTAGGGTCGGGTTTGAAAAAGGGTTTTTTCTTTTCGGTTTTTTGGGTTTCTTTGGCTTGGATGAGCAATTTGTAATTTAAGGCAACTAGCGCTACTACTATAGCTGCAATTATAATAAAATGGGTATAAGTGCTGAGTTCTAAGGCTAAAATTCCGAGTCCGATTAAGGCTCCTGTAAAACCAGCCAAGCTCCACATTCCGTGAAAAGACAACATAATATTGCGCTTAAAAAGGCCTTCGGTATAGACGCCTTGGGTGTTTACTGAAATATTGGTTAAGTTGGCGGTAAGTCCAAAGGCAAAAAGTCCCAAAGCCAATTGCCAAGCGTTTTGTGCCAAAGCTAAGTTGGTCAAACTAACAGCATATAATAAAATTGAGACGGGCAATACTCTGTGACTTCCATAACGTGTGACCAATTTTCCTGAGAAAAACATCATAGTTAGTTGCCCCACAGGAAGCGCAAATAAGATGGTACCCAAGGTACCTTCACTAAGTTGTAAAGCCGTTTTGATGGTTGGAATTCGACTAGCCCAAGTGGCAAAAGTAAGTCCCATTCCGAAATAAAACATAGCCACCGCCCAACGTATTCTGTTGAGGTAAGAGACTTTGGCTTCAGCGTAGGCTTTTTTGTATTTCCCTTTGGGTTTCAATCGCCCTAAGAAGTTGAGGTAAATCAAAGGATTGGTTTTTAGAGTTTTAAGCGCCAAAATTACAAAAAAGAACGGCTTATTGTGTCATAATAACACATTTTAATGATTTACAACGATATTGTTTATAAGTTGATTCTTTGCTGTTGTTGATGGCTAGCGATGGCCGCTTCTATGATTTGCATCACTTGAACGCCTTCTGTAGCGGGAACGGGGACTTTTTTTCCGTGAAGAATGGCTTGGTACATTTCCTCAAAAAAAGCATAGTAATTGCCTTGTTCTGTGTGCACGAATTCTTTGAGAATGGTTCCGTTGCTTTCGGTGTGAAGCAGTCCTTTTAGGTGTTCGAGTTCGGTGCCCCATTCTTTGGTATTGGGTTTTTTACCTAATTTTAATTCGTCTTCTTGCACATCGCCACGGGCCTTTAGAAACGATCCTTTTTTGCCGTGAATTGTATATGATGGATGCGGTTCTCGAACAAAAAAACCAGCTTTGAGTCGGACTCTTAGGTCGGGATAAAATAGGGTGATATCAATCCAATCGTCTACTAAAGAGTGGACTCTAGTAATCCGAATGTCTCCGTTTACGGCTTCTGGAAAACCAAACAAGCACAAGGCTTGATCGATGATATGAGGACCTAAATCTTTCAGAATTCCAGCACCAGCATTTTGGGTTTCTTTGTGGACTTTTGGACTTAAATTAGGATTGTAGCGGTCGAAATGAATTTCGGCTTCTACGATATCGCCAAGAAGTTCTTCTTGTAGTACTTTTTGAACCGTTTTGAAATCACTATCCCATCTTCGGTTTTGAAAAACGGCTAATTGCAGTCCTTTTTCGTTGGCCAAAGCGGCTAGTTCTTGGGCTTCGGCAACGGTTGTGGTGAAGGCTTTTTCTACTATGGCGTGTTTTCCGGCGAGCAAGACTTGTTTGGCGTACTCATAATGCGTTCCCACAGGCGTATTCACAATTACCAAATCGCAATCGTCTTGGAGTAAAGCCTCTAAAGTGGCGTAGCTTTTTACTTCAGGGAAATCGGATTGGATGAGTCTTTTGCTGCGTTCCCAAGCGCCCGTTATTTCAAAACCAGAATGTAAATCGAGAAAAGGAGCGTGGAATACTTTTCCGGACATTCCGTAGGAGAGTAGTGCCGTTTTTATTTTTTGCATAAAAATGTTTTTGTAGTGGTACTTTTTATCTTGTTTTGGCTCTTTCATATTGTTTCGGCCAAGCTACGGTTTCCTCTAAAGCAGTAGCAAAATGTAATCCTAAATTAGGATTGCGAAGGGATTCTCTAGCAAAAAATACTAAGTCGGCTTGTGATTCAGACAGTATGTTTTCTGCTTGATGGGCTTCGGTAATCATTCCCACAGCTCCAGTGCGTATGCCGGTTTCCTTTTTAATTTTTTCGGCAAAAGGAACTTGATAGTTGGGACCAATGGAGATTTTTTGATGGGACACCAATCCGCCAGAGGAGACGTCTATCAAATCGACGCCTTTTTCTTTTAGAATTTGGGAAAGTTGCACCGATTCTTCTACCGACCAACCGCCCTCAGCCCAATCGGTTGCTGATATTCTAACGAACAAAGGCAAATTCGAAGGCCATTCGGCTTGCACCGCAGTTACGGTTTCTAGCGTTAATCGAATTCTGTTTTCAAAACTACCACCATATTCATCTGTTCTTTGATTCGTTAAAGGCGACAAAAATTGATGTAATAAATAACCGTGAGCCGCGTGTATTTCCAGCACTTCGTAACCCGCTTGTGCAGCACGACGAGTCGCCGATTGAAAATCATTTAGTACTTTTTGAATGCCTAGGTTGTCGAGCGTGATTGGAGCGGTTTCATTCTCGTGATACGCTATTGCGCTTGGGGCAACGGTGGTCCATCCGCCTTCGTTTTCACTTAATTTTTTGTTACCCAACCAAGGTGCCGAAACGCTGGCTTTTCTTCCAGCGTGTGCCAGTTGAATGCCCGGAATTGCGTTTTGAGATTTTATGAATTGGTTGATGGACTGTAGTTTTTCGATATGCTCGTCTTTCCAAAGTCCTAAATCTTCTGGTGAAATGCGAGCTTCGGGAGAAACTGCCGTAGCTTCTTGAATCAGCAATCCAGCACCTCCAGCCGCACGACTGCCCAAATGCACCAAATGCCAATCATTGGCAAAACCATCTGTAGCAGAGTATTGGCACATTGGAGAAATAACGATACGGTTTTTGAAAGTGATACTTTTTAGCGTAAGCGGAGAAAACAAAAGACTATTCATATATACTGTAACTTTTAGGGTGGTACATCGACCTATGAAGGCTGTACGGTTTAAAAAGTAAAGTTAAAGCATCTCTTTAAAGCAGTGTTCTAAATTTTTGTATTTAACAAACATTTAAAGCCGTATGTAGTATATTGCGCTATCAAATTAAAATAGAAACGCTACTTTTGTGCGTTATTTAAGAACTAAAAGTAAACAATGGAAATCGTTATCAAGTTTGCTCAATTTTTATTGAGTTTGTCCTTATTAATTATTCTTCACGAATTGGGACATTTTATTCCTGCCAAATTATTCAAAACTAGAGTAGAGAAATTTTACTTGTTTTTTGACCTTAAATTTTCGCTACTCAAAAAGAAAATAGGCGAAACCGAATACGGAATTGGTTGGTTGCCTCTTGGTGGTTATGTAAAAATCTCTGGGATGATTGACGAGAGTATGGACAAGGAACAAATGGCCTTGCCTCCACAACCTTGGGAATTCCGTTCGAAACCCGCTTGGCAACGTTTGATTATTATGTTGGGTGGTGTTACGGTAAACTTCATTTTGGCGTTCATTATTTATATAGGAATGGCTTTTGCTTATGGTGATGCTTTTGTGTCTATGGCCGATATGAAAGACGGATTATTGATAGAAAATCCGGTGATGAACAAAATTGGTTTCCAAACGGGAGATAAAATCCTTAGTATTGATGGCGAAAAAATCGAAAAATACGACAACGAAATCAACATAAAATTGATTATGGGGAAACAAGTCCAAATCGAAAGAAATGGCACTACTCAAATCATTCAAATGCCAGTTGATTTAGTGGACCAATTGTCAAAATTAAAAAAAAGTCCTCCTGTTAGTATGCGTATGCCGTTTGCCGTTACCGCTATTCCTGAAGAGTCAGTAAATAAACAATTACAGCCCAAAGACGTAATGGTTTCCTTGAATGGACAACCTGCTAAATATTACGATCAAGTAACGGCTATCCTAAAGGCGAATAAAGGTAAAACCCTTCCAGCGGTTGTGATTCGCAACGAAAGAGAAGTACCTGTGCAAGTAATCGTAAATCAAGATGCTAAGTTGGGTATAAATGTGGGCGCTTTAGGGTTAGAATCTTTAGAAAAATTAGGTTACTATAAAATCAGTAAGCAAGAATACGGTTTCTTTGAATCTATTCCAGTGGGAATTGAAAGGGGTAAAGACCAATTGTTAGGCTACGGTAAACAATTGAAAATGATTTTCAATCCAGAAACCAAAGCGTACAAGCAAGTGGGTGGATTTGCGGCTATTTTTAATATTTTCCCTAGTTCTTGGAGCTGGGAAGTATTCTGGAACATCACCGCTTTGTTGTCGATTATGTTGGGGGTAATGAATTTATTGCCGATTCCAGCGTTGGATGGTGGACACGTAATGTTTTTGTTGTACGAAATCATTAGCGGCAAAAAACCAAGTGACAAATTCTTAGAGAATGCTCAAATGGTTGGTTTTGTTTTACTTATCTCATTGCTTTTATTTGCTAACGGAAACGACATTTACAAAGCGATTGTAGGCAGATAAAAAAAATAAAAAAAAATTTATTTTTTGTTTGCAAAACTTGAAATTAGGTGTATCTTTGCAACCGCTTAGACAAACAAA
The DNA here is from genome assembly GCA_963513565.1 of uncultured Flavobacterium sp. Lineage (GTDB taxonomy): Bacteria > Bacteroidota > Bacteroidia > Flavobacteriales > Flavobacteriaceae > Flavobacterium. The sequence continues at coordinate 173,781 of CAUPRE010000002.1, forward strand.
CAATGTCAGTCAAAGCCACAGAAAACGTTCCTACTACGCATTATAATACACAGTTTCCTCCTTAGCTCAGTTGGTTAGAGCATCTGACTGTTAATCAGAGGGTCCTTGGTTCGAGCCCAAGAGGGGGAGCTTTATTAGAGAAAGTCTTTACATTTTTGTAAGGACTTTTTTTTTGGAATAAACTTTTCGGACTTGGTTCGAGTCCAAGATGAGGGAGCTAATCAAAACCCGATACTTTCGTATCGGGTTTTTGTGTGTTTGTACTTGAGTTATATAGGTTGTATATTTTTACTCAGACGGACCATGTATTTCTTAATTCTGTCACCTAAATGACACGTATAAGTCGTTTTTGCACGCGTTTATTCTTTATACATTTGTAAAATGAAAATAGGAGACCATATTAAAGAAATCAGAATTTCAAAGGGGCTAACTCAATCTGAACTATCTGAAAAGAGTGGAATTGCGGTAAGAACAATTCAAAGAATTGAAAAAAGTGAAGTCACTCCAAGTATTTATTCACTAAATGCTATCGGAGAGGTATTAGGGATAAAATTGAATGAAGTTCAAATTGGTGGAAATGAGGGGAAATTTGAATTTAAAATAGTCATTTCCAACTTTAGTAATCTTTTTGTAGATATTAAAACTTTAATCAAAAGAAATATGAAAACACTATTGGTACTTATAACAGTGGCATTCGGCTTACTATCTTACAATGATTTGAAATCATTGTTTGTTAATCTTTTGGATAATTCAACCATTTCTGTATCAACTATCAATTGTGGTACTAAAAATGAGTGTGATATAGAACTTATTAAAAAAGACGACAAGGACAATGTATTATGGAGGCGTATTATAGGCGGAACAAGTTATGATAAGGCAGGACAGGTTGTTAGAACTAAAGATGGCGACTACATTGTTGTTGGGTCTACTAGTTCATTTGGGAAGGGTAATTACGATGTATTGGTTGTAAAAGTTAGTTCTAAAGGAGAAATTTTTTGGCAAAAAACCTATGGAGAATTCTTGAACGATTATGGATTAAGAATAGCGGCAGTTGAGAAAAATTTATACCAAATTGAGGGAACTAAACAAATTTGTGCAACATTCAATGTATCCAATGATTGTTACGACCAAGAGTGGATATTTAGGATTGATGAGGGAGGAATTGTTAAATAATTTCCTGATAGTCATATACTCATTCATTTTATTATAGTTGCATCTTTCAAGGAAAAGGAGAGCAAAACAAAACCCGATAAGAAAGTGTCGGGTTTTTTTGTTGATATGCTTGGGCGAGAACTTTATCCCGACGCAACGAAGTAAAATTGGGAAGCCCAAGAGGGAAGCAAAATTAGGCAAACCAACAGTAATGACATCTTTTTTTAATTTTTTTGACTAATTTTATAAACATAAAATAAACAAATTTTGTAGCTATGAAAAAACTCCTAACATTTTTAACGTTTATAATCGCATCATTTACATATGGGCAGGAAAATATTAGTATTAGCTTCTCAAATGATAATAAAGATGTATATCATCTCTCTCTTATAATCTATACACCAGATGGGAAAATTCAAACTAGAGTAAGCAACTTAAATCCTGACCAAATTAAATCATATTCCTTTCCAGTCAATACAGAAATTTTCATTGCAGATAGTAAACAAGAGGCTTTTGCAATGAAAGGAAACGACATTAAATCCACAGGTGTGAAACCAACTATAGTAGTTAAAGATTCAGACGACAAAAGAGTCATTAAGTTAAGTTTAATTGAATAAAAAAACAACTTTTTATTTTCTAGTAATTTTATAATCTAAAATCGCATCAAATTTGTATGTTTCGTCAATAAGGGCAGCTTTATTAGAAAAAGTCTTTACAGAAGTATAAGGACTTTTTTTATGCAATAAATTTTGAGAGATGTATATAAATCAAAAAGCCCGACAACTTTTCTTGCCGGGCTTTGGTTATTTATACATTTTCCAGTGGAAAGGCTTCAAGAAACTCCTTGGAATTTGCCCTTCGACTGCGCTCAGGGTGACCTCTTGGAATTTGGAATTTATTTTTGTGAGATTTTCACTTTTAAATAACCATCGTCAATTGTATGCGTTTACGGTCTTCATCGACTTCTGTTACTTTTACTTCAACGTGTTGGTGGAGTTTTACTACTTCGTTGACATCGCTTACGAAACCCGCTTTGAGTTGGGAAATGTGTACCAAGCCACTTTCTTTGATTCCAATATCGACAAAACAGCCAAAATTGGTGATGTTGTTTACGATTCCGGGCAAAATCATCCCTGTTTTCAAATCTTTAATGGATTTGACATTCGGGTCGAATTCAAAGATTTTAGCCGATTTTCTAGGGTCCAATCCTGGTTTTTCGAGCTCTTTGAGGATGTCTTTGATACCCAAAATCCCAATTTCGGGTGTTACGTAGTTTTCGGGTTTGATGAGCGCTATTTTTTCTTTGTTGGCAATCAAATCATTCACAGAGATTTTCAAGGCTTTGGCCATTTTTTCTACTATGGCATAAGCTTCGGGATGCACCGCCGAATTGTCTAACGGATTTTTTCCTTCTTTTATTCTGATGAAAGCGGCGCCTTGTTGGAAGGCTTTTTCGCCCAAACGCGGTACTTTTTTGAGTTGTTTTCGATCGTCGAATGGACCATTTTCAGAGCGATACGTCACTATATTTTCGGCTAGTTTTTCTCCAATACCACTCACATAACTTAACAAATGTTTGCTGGCGGTATTGATGTTAATGCCCACCGAATTCACGCAACGAATTACCGTTGCATCCAATTCTTCTTTGAGTTTGGTTTGGTCCACATCGTGTTGGTATTGTCCCACACCAATGGCTTTTGGGTCGATTTTCACCAATTCGGCCAAAGGATCCGACAAACGACGTCCGATAGACACCGAACCACGAACGGTTACGTCGTAATTAGGGAATTCTTCACGGGCAATTTTTGAAGCGGAATACACAGAAGCTCCTGCCTCCGAAACGATAAATACCTGAAGAGGCTTATCGAAAGCGATTTTCTTGATGAAGAATTCGGTTTCTCTTGAGGCGGTTCCGTTCCCTATAGAAATGGCGTCAATTTTATAGGAATTGACCATCGATTTGATTTTTTTCATCGCCATCGCCGTTTCATTTTGTGGCGCGTGCGGATAGATGGTTTCGTTGTAGAGCAAGTCGCCTTTTTCGTCCAAACAAACCACTTTACAACCCGAACGAAATCCTGGGTCGATGGCTAAAATTCGTTTTTCGCCCAAAGGTGGAGCCAATAATAATTGCCCTAAATTATTCGCGAAAACCTGAATGGAATTGGCATCGGCTTTGGCTTTGGCTTCTTGCAAGGTTTCGTTGGCAATGGCAGGCTGCAACAATCTTTTATAGGAATCTTCAATAGCCAATTGTACGTGGGAGGTACTAGGACTTTGACCTTTCAACACCAATTCGTCGATTACGTCATAGGCCTCGTCAATATCTGCTTCTACTTTGAACTTGATGAACCCTTCATTTTCGGCACGCAGCATCGCCAAAAGTCGGTGAGAAGGCGCTTTGGTCAACGGTTCAGACCAATCGAAATATTGCGAAAACTTTTGAGCATCGGCTTCGTCTTTTTTCGTTTTGACTACTTTGGTGGTGATGGTCCCTTTGCGTTCGTACAAACGACGCAATTGTTTACGAACATAAATATTTTCATTGATCCATTCGGCTATAATTTCTCTGGCGCCTTGTAAAGCCGCTTCTTCATTGACAATAGCATCGTTCAGGTATTGCGTAGCCAAGAAATCGACATCGTCATTTTTCTGCGCCATTATAATTTTGGCCAAAGGTTCTAGTCCGTTTTCACGAGCGACATCGGCTTTGGTTCTTTTTTTCTTTTTGTACGGCAAATACAAATCTTCCAACTCTTGTAGGTCAAAACTTTGTTGGATTTTTTTATCCAATTCGGGCGTCAAAGCGTTTTGCTCTTCGATGGATTTTACGATGGCTTCTTTTCGTTTCAAGATGGCCTCGTACTCTTTTTGGAGTTTGGCAATTTGTTCGATTTGTGTTTCATCCAGATTACCTGTTTTGTCTTTTCGGTAACGCGAAATAAACGGAATGGTACAATCTTCTTGTAATAATTGAACCGTGTTTTGAATGTTTATGGATGCGGTAGCTACCTTTTGGGCGATGAATTGTAGGTTGGTCATTTTTTGAATTTTTCGGACGGCTAAAGTAGCTAAATTTACTCTAGCTCTTTTTGACTTGGTGGTAGAAAATTTTCTCCTGTTTTACCATTTTCGGCAAGCATTTTCAACTGTACGATTTTATCGTACGCTTCACTTCCTTCGTTATTTAGCTTCTTCTTTAAATCAGTCCAATATCGTTTAGGGATAGTACTATCTGTTAAAATCTGAATAACATCAATAACTGAGAAATACCAAATTTCTTTTTCAGCATCGTAATGGCTACGTACTTTTTTGGCTTCGAATAATTTAATTGGGCTCATAATTAAGGAATTTTTAGACTTAAATAAGGATTCTAAATATAAGAAAAACAACTTACTTCTTTTATCTTTGACTTCAATTTTTACCCAAATGAACTTGGCTTTTTACTTTCTTTTACTGGTTAATGTTATTGGCTTTTGTTTTAATAGGCTATGACAAAATAGTAGCTCAAAAACATAAAAGAAGAATCCCCGAAAAAACACTTTTAACTTTCGTGTTCTTTGGAGGAACTCTTGGTAGTGGATTAGCGATGCTTTTGTTCAGACATAAAACAAGGAAAACCAGTTATCTTTTGAAGTTTTGGTTAATAGTGATATTACAAATTATGGCCATTTGTTTTGTTTCATTAGACTATAAAATCTAAATAATTCTGTTTGTTGATTACTTCAAAACTAGCTTCAGGATAGGCTTTTGCAAAAGCCGTTGGGACTTTCGCTTTTCTATTTTCATTCCATTTGAATTCGTAGCCTCGTAGCTGGCCATTTTCTTCTTCCAACCAATCTAATTCTTGTTGGTCATACGTACGCCAAAAATAATTGGTTACTACTTTTTGAGTATAATTTTGGTGTTTTATACGTTCCGAAGCCAAATAATTTTCCCATAATGCACCAACATCGGTGCGATTGTCTAATCGATTAAAATTGGAAATAATAGCATTGCGAATTCCATTATCATAAAAATACCACCTATTGGATTTCGTAATTTCCTTTCGCAAATTTCTGCTAAAACCAGGTACTTTATAAATAACAAACACTTTAGAAAGTAAGTCTAAATAACTCTCTACCGTGTTTTTAGAAATACCCAATTGTCTAGCTAATTCTTGCAAAGAGACCTCTTGTCCTACTTGAAAAGCGATTAACTTTAATAAATCCAAAATTTTACTAGATTGCTTTATCCCTTCGTAAATCAAAATATCTTTCAATAAATACGAATTGAGTATTTCTTTCAAATAGTTGATTTTGTCATTCCAATCTGGGTATTGTTCGAGTTCGGGATAGGAGCCAAAAAGCAATCGCTCTTCTAATTTTTGAGTGGTTGCTTTGAAATTTTCATAGTTGGAAAATTCCATCTGAGCCAACGGAAATAAATAAATTGTATTTTTTCTTCCCACCAAAGGTTCTCCTAATTTATTAGACAAATCAAAAACCGATGAGCCTGTAGCAATAACTTTTATATTGTCAATAGAATCCACAATCAATTTGAGAATCAAACCAATGTCTGGAATATTTTGAGCTTCATCAATGACTAACAATTTGGTGTTTGCTAAAAGACGGCTGTAATTGGTTACGGAACGTTCTTTCAACAAATTTGCATCCTGAATATCTTCACCATTTAACTGCAAATAATCTGTTTTTGGAATGGAAGAAAGATAATTTTTAATGAATGCCGTTTTACCCACACGTCTTGCGCCTAATAATAACAATACTTTATTGGGTAACACTTTTTTGGCAAACAAGGAGTCTATGCCTCTTTCTAAAAATTCCATCGCCTAAGATTTTAAATTTCAGAAACAAATATAATTAAAAAAATGTAAATTCAGTCAGTTGGTTGACTGAATTAATGTAAATTCAGTCAGTCGGTTGACGGAATTTACATTAATTCGATCAGTTGAAAAATGTAGTGCTATACTATTTGTAGCCAATTATTGAAATGTGCTGCTTGCTTTTTTATATGGAAAAGAGGTTAAGTAACAAAATCAGCTTCAGGATTTGTGCTTAGTTGAAAACGTATTTGAAACAAAAAAGGAATACCCCAATCGGAATATTCCTTTTCATAATTTATTCGTAGTAACGTTTACTGTAACGACTCGAAACCTAATTTCAAGCGTACGCGATCCAAAACGCCATTGGCGATGGTTGCTGCTTTTTCGGCACCTTGTTTCAATAAGGCGTCTACTTCTGTTAGGTTATTGATGTAATAATTGTAACGTTCTCTTTCGGTTTTGAATTTTTCTACAATGAGTTCAAACAAGGCTTGTTTGGCGTGACCATAACCATAATTGCCTCCCAAATAAAGAGCTCTCATCGTGGTAATTTGGGCTTCATTGGCCAATAATTTATAGATAGCAAAAGCGTTACAAGTATCAGGATTTTTTGGGTCTTCTAGTGGAGTACTGTCGGTTTCGATGCTCATAATTTGCTTGCGCAACGCTTTGTCATCTAAGAAAATATTGATGACATTATTGGCTGATTTACTCATCTTTCCGCCATTGGTACCAGGAATCAACATACTGTCTTCTTGGATTTTGGCTTCGGGTAACACAAAGGTTTCTCCCATTTGGTGATTAAATCGAGAAGCCACATCACGAGTAATTTCAAGGTGTTGCAACTGGTCTTTTCCTACGGGTACAAATTCGGCATCATACAATAAAATATCAGCAGCCATCAACATTGGATACGAAAACAATCCAGCATTGACATCGTCTAAACGATCGGATTTGTCTTTGAAAGAATGCGCCAAAGTCAAACGTTGAAAAGGGAAAAAACAGCTCAAATACCAAGACAATTCAGCCGTTTGAGGCACGTCGGATTGGCGATAAAAAGTAACTCTATTAACATCTAGTCCACACGCCAACCAAGCGGCTGCGGTACTGTAAGTATTGTTTCTTAAGCTTTCGCCATTTTTGATTTGTGTAATCGAATGCAAATCGGCGATAAAAAGGAATGATTCATTTTTTGGATCATTCGATAATGCAATTGCGGGTATAATTGCGCCTAATAAATTACCCAAATGCGGAGTTCCTGTACTCTGTACTCCCGTTAATATTTTTGCCATTGTTGTAGTTTCTGAATCGCAAAGTTCGCAAAGTTTGCCCGCTTTCCTATCATTTTTGGCTAAAATTTTATGGGTAAAGTGTTCAAAAGGCTTTGTTCATTTCTCGGAAAACCTTTTCAAAAGACTAGAATTTAGAGATTTAGTATTTTACACTTCGAAAAAAAATCAATAGGAAAGAATTGATTAGGGATTTTTATGGATTTTTTTCTCTTTTTTTAACCGTATTTCTATAAATTGCAAAAGACAAAAACAAATAGTGCTATGACAGAGATAGACGCAGAAAGAGCTCGATTACTCGAAAGAAAAGACAACAAAGGCTGGAAAAAATGGGGTCCTTATCTAACGGAAAGACAATGGGGAACGGTAAGAGAAGATTATTCTGCCAATGGAGATGCTTGGAATAGTATTACTCACGATATGGCGCGTTCCAAAGCCTATCGATGGGGAGAAGAAGGAATAGGAGGAATTTCAGATAACAAACAGCATATTTGTTTTGCTTTGGCTTTTTGGAATCACAACGATAAAATTCTTAAAGAGCGATTTTTTGGACTCACCGGAAACGAATCCAATCATGGAGAAGATGTCAAAGAAATTTATTATTACCAAGACGCTACGCCTACGCATTCCTACCAAAAAATGTTGTACAAATATCCACAGGCGGCATTTCCCTATGAAAAATTAGTCAAAGAATCCAAAAAGCGTAATCGTCAGCAACCCGAGTATGAACTTTTGGATACGGGGATTTTCGATAAAGACGCTTATTTTGATATTACCATTGAGTATGCCAAAGCTGATGAGCAGGATATTTTGATTCAAATTACTATCGAAAATCAATCGGATGTGGCGGCTCCTATTACAGTTTTACCTACTATTTGGTTCCGAAATACTTGGTGCTGGGGTTATGACAATTACAAGCACAAGCCTTCTTTGGTGGGCAACGGAAAGTCAGTAATCGAAGTCAATCATCGTGTGGTGGGCCATTATACTTTGTATGCTGAAAATGCGGATGAACTCCTTTTCTGTGAAAACGAAACGAATTTTGAGCGTTTGTATCATTCGGAAAATTTGACTAAATATACCAAAGATGGTATTAATAATTACATCATCAACAAGAAAAAAGAAGCCGTTAATCCTAATAAAATTGGAACAAAAGCTTCGGCTAAATACGAACAACTTATTCCTGCCAAAGGGAAAAAAGTAATCCGTTTGCGTTTTACCAATCAAACGCCAAAAGCTCCTTTTGAAGATTTTGATGCCATTTATGCCCAACGACTGAAGGAAGCCGATTTGTTTTATGATAGTTTGCAAAAGAACATCAAAGAGGAGCATTTGAAATCGGTACAACGTCAAGCTTATGCTGGAATGTTGTGGACCAAACAATGGTATTACTACAATGTTTATGAATGGATCAAAGGCGATCCTTCGATGCCTAAACCCGATGCGAATAGAAGTAAAGGAAGGAATAATGCTTGGAAACATTTGTACACTTCCAACATTTTGTCAATGCCTGATAAATGGGAATATCCTTGGTTTGCCGCTTGGGATTTGGCCTTTCATACTTTGCCTTTGGCACGACTAGATCCCGATTTTGCCAAACGACAATTATCGGTGATTTTGAGAGAATATTATATGCATCCCAACGGACAAATTCCTGCTTACGAATGGTCGTTCTCGGATGTGAATCCTCCCGTACACGCTTGGGCAACTTGGAAAGTGTATGCCATTGATAAAGAAATGAATGGTGGTAAAGGCGACCGCGTTTTCTTGGAACGTATTTTCCATAAGTTACTACTCAACTTCACTTGGTGGGTGAACCTGAAAGACGAAGGTGGAAACAATATTTTTGGAGGCGGATTCCTTGGAATGGATAACATTGGTGTTTTTGACCGTTCGGCAGCTTTACCAACAGGTGGTCATTTAGAACAAGCCGACGGAACGGGTTGGATGGCAATGTATAGTCTAAATATGTTGCGAATTGCCTGCGAAATTGCGATTGAAAATCCGGTGTATCAAGATATGGCTTCTAAGTTTTTTGAACACTTTTTGCATATCGCTGGTGCTATGCAAGCCATTGGTGGAGACAAATTGAATCTTTGGGATGAAGACGATCAGTTTTATTATGATATGTTGCATAAGGAAAATGGCGAAGCCGAATTGCTCAAAGTGCGCTCGATGGTTGGATTGATTCCGCTTTTTGCTGTTGAAGTTTTAACCCCAGAATTATTAGACCAATTGCCAGATTTCAAGCGTAGGGTGGAATGGGTTATTTCTAACCGACCGGATTTGGCTGCCTTAGTGTCAAGTTGGTATAATCCCGGAAAAGGTGAGAGCAAGTTATTGTCTATTCTTCGTGGGCACCGAATGAAGATGATTATGAAACGTATGTTCGATGAATCGGAGTTTTTGTCTGATTTTGGTGTTCGTTCGTTGTCTAAATTTCACAAAGAACATCCCTATCGATTTACCTATGATGGAGGAACCGTTCAAGTAGATTATACACCTGCCGAAGCTACTGGAGATATGTTTGGTGGAAATTCCAATTGGCGTGGCCCAATTTGGTTCCCAATGAACTATTTGATTTTGGACTCACTCGAGAAATTCTGCAACTATTACGGAAACGATTACAAAGTAGAATTCCCTACGCATTCAGGAGAAATGATGAATATTAAAGATGCTGCTGATGGCGTGGCGAATCGTTTACTCTCACTTTTTGTTCCTAATAAAGAGCAATTTATACCAATGTATGGGCCTTATGAAAAGTTTCAAAAAGACCCCAACTTCAATTCGAATCATTTGTTTTTTGAATATTTTGATGGCGATACCGGAAAAGGATTGGGCGCCAATCATCAAACAGGATGGACGGGACTTATTGCCGAAATCATTCATCATTTGAATAACGATTCGGAACAAATTTAAATGTAGAGTACTATTTCCCTTCGAGATAGTACTCTTTTTTTTCCTTTTAAAATTGAGGCTCGGAATAAATGAACGCAGACTCCGAATCAGTCCATTACCTTGAATTTAAAACTGAATGATAGACACTTTGGTTTAGGCTCTAATCAATAGCGAGACTTTTCCATATTCCTTTTGGAATGAGTGTTTGATAATTCAGTAAGTTGTTTTTAAGTAAAGTGGCTTTTTCTGTGTTTTGATGGTCTTTGTAGTAAGAGTATTCAAAGAAGAAACCCCAAAACTGGACCACAGGTTCAGTATCGGTTTGAATCAATTGAAGTTTATTGATTTCCAAATTCTTGGCATTTTGATCTAATAACATTTGAAAGGATGCTTGCAAAAGCGCTAGTTCTATTTCGCCAACTTTGCTTTTGTTCAACAAACGCTGCAATCTTTTTCTATCCGTAAAAAAAAGACCAGATTTTGACGGAATGGTAGTAGCAAAAAAAAGTGCAATTGAAATGAGACCAACTATACCATTGAAACCATTCCAAGCGGAATCAAAGTAATAAAAAAGAAAAAGAAAAACACCACCAAAAAGCAATGAAAACAATGGGCCAGCACCCAAAATTCTTGCGAATTGTATCTTTAAATTGCCCTCTAATTTTATTGGTGAAGTAGCAGAAATACCACCAAAGTATTGCATTTCTTTGTTGAAAAATAATCGTACTCGCTGGTTTTCTCTTTTTAAACCAAAGAAAGCTACAACAAACAATTGTAATTGGTGTTTTTGCAAAAGTCCTGCTGTTAAATGTCCTAATTCGTGCAAAGCAATAGCAAAAAACGGACCCACTAAAAGTGAAACAAAAAAAGCAAAAGTCTCAAAATCACCTTTGGGATAGAATTTCATTAGGAGTTCTTTGGGAATGAAATGCAAAAAAGTAAACATTACAATACCTCCAATTACCATCCCTAGTAACGATTCGACGATCATTTTTTTATTCATAACAGCACTGTTTTAGTTGTTGTTTGATTCGTTTTTTTGTTAGTATTTATTTGACTCAAACGTTACAATTAGGTTATGAAAAAGGGAGTTGGCACCTTACACATCAATAGCGTCATAAACCACAACTTTTTGCCAGAGGTGCGAATACTTTTTGACAAAGTCTTGATGAATTGGGTGATCTTGATACGTTTTTTGCCCTTTTTCATCTTCAAAAAAAAGAAGTTCAGAGACATCCCAAGAGGTATCTACCACTTCGCGTTTTTCGGTCGAGGCCAAAAGTCCCACATGAATTTGTTTCACCGTCGGAATAGCTGCTAAGGTTTTGAGTCCTTCAATTAGTTGTTCTTTGTCGGCGGTAGCATTGGGATTTTTTAGCCAAAAAAACACGTGATGCAATAAAAACTTTGCTTGTTTTGGGCTGGTGTTCATAGCCAATCCTACACTTGCCACACCGGCCAAAGCAGTTGATGCGATAAATTGTCTACGTTTCATTTCTTCTGATTTAAAAGTATATAGAACGTAAATATCGAAATAAATAAAAAGTAAATATGAAAAAATAGTGGGATTTTTATGTGGTAGATTTGTTTTTCTTCCAAATGAAGCCATCCAAGAGATAATGAGTAAATTGTGGTACGGTTAGTAAGGGTACAATTACAAAATACCAATTTGAAAAATCTTCTATAGTACCTGACAATTGTTCCTTCCAAACTAAAATTTCCCAAAGATATTCTTCAGAAAAAGCAATCAAAAGCAAAACGACGATGAAGAGTAAAAGTCCTTTAAAATGTTTGAAATAGTATAACGAATGCAATTCTTTGGTTGTTTTTTTATCGATTTCATTGAGATAAATAAGTGCTATGTACGGAATGCCGTGAGAAACGACATTAAGCAAAGTAAAAATCAAATCGTTATTAAAATAGACGATTCCAAAAAACCAAGATAAAATGGTTCCTAGCAGTATTGCATTTTTTGGAATATTGATATATTTATTTTTAATACCAAAGTAACTTGTTCGGACTACATAAAAAAGAAGCACACAACCGTAGATCCAGCTCAAAACCAGAATTAAAAAAGGACTTTCGAAATGGAAGAATTCGTTTTCAACAAACCAATTAAATTCCCTTGGAGACGATAAAAACCAATACAGCATAGGGTAAATTGTTGCGGTATAAATTATTAAGTTGTCAATCCAAGCCCATTTTTTAGATTCATTTCGTGCATATAAACGCATAAAGCCATATTGCTGTCTGATGAAATGAAAAACAGCTATATATGCCATTACAGACCAAAAGACTTTACTTCCAAAAGAAAATAAAACGATTCCAATTAAAAAGCATACAATAGGCAAACCGATTAGTAATTTTTTCCTTTTTTGAAATTCGCTTGCAACAAAATAGGTTTTAAATAAAGTAGCATAAACGTGGGCAACATCTATAAAAACAATAAGAAAGAGCCAAGTGTAAAAGGAATACTTAGTTTCTATTTGTTGCAATTGTTTTTGAAATAGAAATACAACAATAACCACCAAAAAGGAAGGCGATAAGATAAATATACTATCTGTTTTGGCTTTATGAATCCAAGGTTGTTGCATCGAGCATTGTATTTACTGCGTTAATTCCTTGATGAAAGGCTTCTTCAAAAATAGAGATACCCGATACATCACTATGAGCAAAAAACAGCGTATTGTCGATAGGTTTTGCAGCTTCTTTTTTGGTATCACTAAAAATAAAATTAGGAACAGGACTAATCATTCCGTGACCTAATAAATGAACTTCTATACTTTCGGTTAGAGATTCAATAGTGGGATGGGCTATTTTTAAATCATCAAAAACCATTTGTTTCCAATATTCTTTGGTCTTTTTATACACTTCTCGGCGTGTTTTTTTCAAATCGGCACTAGAGAAACTGTAATAATATGTGATTACTTTTTTATCTTGTAGTTGTTGAAGGGATTGATGTTGATCATAGACATAGCCCAAACCTTTTGAACCATAAATTACATTATCCCAACACAAAGGAAAGCTTCCGTTATCGTTTACATCAGACACAACTAAAGTAGCCAATAACCAAGGAGTGTAATGAAAATGCGAAGCCAAATCTTTTCGATCTTTCAACAGGTATTGATTTACAAACTGAGGGGTTGCAAGTATAATTTTTTTCGCGGTTATTGCAATGGTTGTTTTGGTTTCATTATCAAAAACTTTAGCAACTGCTTTATGGGTATCATTTTCAATTTCGAAAACCAAGTGGTTTTTTAGTGATTTCCCTTTTACATATTTTTTCAAGTGATTGGCTAATCTTGAGTTTCCTTCAGGCCAAGTAAGCACCGAATCTTGATGGTCTTTGGAAGCATTTTGTTTTCTTGCGGCAAAATAATGAATACCTGCATAAGCAGAAACGTAGGCGATTCCTAAACCAAAATCATCTTTGCAACAATAATCAATATAATTAAAAAGAGGTTTTGCTGTAAAATTTTGACTCTCAAACCATTGTTGCATAGTCATAGCATCCAGTGCTTTCACTTCTTTATTTTGGGAGCATTCAGAAAGTGGAATCGAGAACCAGTACTTTCCCTCTTCATCTTTTTGGCGTTTAAAGCCATCCATTACTTTGAAAAAGCGAACGAATTCTTGATCTTCAGCGGCAGTATTTCCTTCCTTTGGAACAACTCCTTCTTGCCAATTGTTTCTATAGAACAAACGTTCTTCGGGAGCCAAAGTGAGTTGGGTTTCATCGAATTTTGGAAACCCTTTGGAATCATAACCTACGATGATTTTTTCTTCTTCTAAAAATTGCAATAAGATTTTGTCCTCTAAATTCGGTAAAGGCAAATAATGAGCGCCCAATGGATATTTAGAATATTGGTTCTCCCCATTGGATGAATTGCCGCCTAAATGATCTTCTAATTCGACCATTAAAAAATCAGTAATTCCTTTTTTAGTAAGTTGTCTAGCCGCACTCAATCCAGAAATTCCACCACCGACAATTAAATAAGGAACGGCAATTTCTTTTGATGGTTTAGGGAAATTTTTTACTCTAAGACGATGCCCCAAAATATGATTGGTTCCTGATAATCGAATCAAAAGAGTAACCACTTTTTCTTTACACGCCTCAAATAAAGGAATAGCGAGTAGCGAAGTAGTTATTATTTTTAGAAAGTTTCTTCTTGAGTTATTGTAATTTTCCCCATTCTTCATCGAAATAGCGTACTAAAATTTGGTTATCTAATCGATTGATTTCGATGTCTTTTGAAATCATATCTTGAGAAAAATAATTGAATTTATCAAATTGATAATTATAAAAACGCAAAGCATCTACTTTTCGGTTTACTGTATTAAATGTAGTTCCAAAACCATTAATTGCGATGGTAAAACCCCATTCTCCAAACGATGGAACATACGCGTGATACGCATCAATTTGTGGAAAAACTTGCATTACCGTTTTATTAATACACCAAAAGGATTTGGGTGCAAAATAAGGCGATGTGGTTTGAATAACGACCACAGCATCTTGGTTTAAAAGGTTTTGAATCGTAGCATAAAAATTAAGTGAATACAATTTTCCGAGACTGTAATTGGATGGATCTGGAAAATCAATAATCACGACATCAAATTTTTCTTGGCAATTTTTTGCCCAGATGTAGGCGTCTTTATTAAAAACACTCACTTTAGGATTGTTGAGCGAATTAGCATTAAAACCGCTTAAGATAGTATTGGTTTTAAACATTTTCGTCATTCCTTCATCCAAATCGACAAGTGTTACTTTTTGCACCTCTTTGTATTTCAAAATTTCTCTAACGGCAAGTCCATCACCACCGCCTAAAACCAAAACATTCGAAACGCTTTTTGCCATTGATAATGCGGGATGCACCAGCGCTTCGTGATAGCGGTATTCGTCGGTCGAGCTAAACTGTAAGTTATTGTTTAGGTACAAACGATAATCACTTTTGTTGTGCGTTAAAACAATTCTTTGGTAAGGAGTGGTATTGGTATAAACAATGTTTTCACCATAGAGTTTCCCTTCTGAAAAGGACAAAATTTTATCAGAGAAAATAAAAACAACTAATAAAATTACAAAAGAAAGTATGGCTTTGCTTCGAACCAAATGTACTTTTTTCAACTCATTTTTGAGTAAGTAACATAGGGCAATTGCAATAGATACATTGATCATTCCGAAGAATAAGGAAGTACCCATAATGCCTAGTTTTGGCACTAAAACCAAGGGAAATAATATGGAAGCCAATAAAGCTCCAATGTAATCAAAAGTAAAAACGTTTGAGACTAAATCTTTAAATTCGACTTTGTCTTTCAGAATATTCATCAACAGTGGAATTTCTAATCCAACCAAACAACCGGTTACAAAAACAAGGAAGTAAAGTATAAACTGAAAGGAATTAATACTTTCAAAAAGCAGGAACAAAACCACGGAGCTCAACCCTCCAATTAATCCAACCAAAATTTCAATTTCAACAAAAGTATTGAGCAGATTTTTGGTCAAAAATTTTGAAAAGTAGGAGCCAATTCCCATCGAAAAAAGATAAACTCCAATGATAAACGAGAATTGCTTTACCGAATCGCCCAATAAATAACTGGCCAAAGTACCCGCGACGAGTTCGTAAACTAATCCGCAAGTAGCAATGGTGAATACGGCAAAGAGTAATAAATATTCAAATTTTAAAATCTTTTTACCCATGAATTGCGGCACTAATAATCATTGAAATTCCAATGATGAAGGCTCCAAAAACAATTGCCAAAGCCACATTATTATTTTTTGAAATTTGTGACCAAGTATTTTCGGGAGTCAATTTTTCGATGATAAAATAGGTGATCAATAAAATTGCAATTCCTATAAGCGAAAAGATAATAGATGCTAAAATAGGTCTCATAGTTAAAATTTCCATAGTATTTTGTTTAGTTATTTGTGATAAAAATGATTTACTGATCGATTGCCTTGTGCCGGGCGATAATTCTCCGTGGTTTCGCAATCGCAAATGCTATTGCCTTGCCAATTGTAATACACAAAAAGCGCATAAAATAAACCTCCTACGAGAAGTGCAATGAAGTTGGATTGCACAAATTCTTTTACTTTTTCCATATTGTATTTAAAATGATTATTCCCATCTTTTTTCTTCAAATGACTTTTCTAAATAATAAATAGCAACGACAAATACGGTCATAAAAATATAAATCATCCAGACATTTCTTGTAGAGGGACTTGACCAACTCGCTTGAATTTGAACCGTTTGATTTTGAGCGTCTTCAGTTGCTTTCATCGGGGTAATGGCCAAATGGTATTTACCAGCAGCTACTCCGCAAATATTAAATTCTTCAGAAGTATCACCTTCGGTCCAATTTTCACCATCGGTATAGCCATGATAGTATTCTATATCCTTGTTAGCATAAACTTCGTCACCATTTTTTTCATTGATCAATGCTACTTGAACATTAGCCCAAGAATTATCAACGTTAGAATGCAATTGAATGGTCAATGGAGCTGAACTTCCTTTTAGTTCAAAAGAAGGGGTTATAAAATCTTTTTTAGCATATTCATCAAATGCAATGGAGGTATCGAGAACCTTTTGTTCAACACGATCTTTGTTAAGGAACCAATGAGTAATCAAAATTAAAAAAGCAATACCACAAAAAATAAGTGCCGTATTTCTAACATTTATAAGAAAGGGTTGTACTTGACCAGTGCCTCTTTTTGATGGTAAAGAAGTAGTATTGAAAGCTTTTTTTATCGCTCTAGTAGAAATATGTTTTCCTAAGAAAGCTGTTTGTTGATGGCCTACTTTTTCAAAACTAAGTAAGAAGGGTGGATGAATATATTCTATAAGCTCAACATTTTTATAAATATCAAAATCGAAGAAACCTTTTGAGGCGACTAGTTTTGGATAATAATAATCGTAACGATCATAAGTGATTTCGTCATGTTCTACTGTTAAAGGATGATTACCAACTTTGGTATCAAAAGTAATTTCGTTTAGAAGAATCCAATGCCCATCAGATTCAGAGAGGTATAAAAAATTTCCATTTTTTGATTGTAAAATGTATTCTCTCCACTCAAAGTCTTGGTGTGATTTGATCACTAATCCGGTTACTTGATAGTCAACATTATCAAATACGGCAGTTTTGCCAATCTCAAATGTATTCTCAAAGGAGCAGGGTTGAGACTTCATATAAAGCGAAAGACCTGCACCTTCTTTGTTTTTATAGACATAGTTACAAGCAGGGCAAGCAAAAACTTCAACTTCAAAATTTACCTCAAGAGTTGTAGTTGTATTACAATTAAAACAAGGGACAGTCATGTATTATCTATTAATTTCGAATTCCTTTAGAATTTTTGCTTCAAAGTAGCTGATATATTCTTGTGTAATGTCTTTTACTTTTTGTGTATTGTCTTGCAAATAGTTACATAAATATACATCCAAAGTCAATTGATTGAATTCAGGCCATGTATGAATGCAAATATGAGATTCTTTTAAACAAATGGCTATGGTGAAACTATTGTTTTCGAAAACATGCTCACTAATCCCCACTTTTTCTAGTTGATATTTTGCTATTAAATTTTTAGAAAAATTGATGAAATTTTCACTCGAGGTCAATTTAGTAAGATCTTGTACTTCGAGTGTTACAAGTTTGTGTAAACCAAGGGAATAGTCGTTTGTAGTCATTAACTAGGCACAGTTTAGGCTAAATTATAGTATATTTTTTACGAATATAGTATTTTTTAATAATAAACAAACATTTTTAAAACATGCTCCTTTACGTATTTAAAAATAAAAAAACACCCAAACAACTAAACTGCATTTGGGTGTTTGATGGGGAAGAATTTATTTTTTAATTACTTTTTTGACAGTACTTTTAGTATTGGAAGTAATTTTTATTAAGTAAACTCCAGAGGGCTCGTTGACTAATTGTATTTCGGTATTTTCGGCAGTTGTTTTGAGCACAGAAATGATTTTACCTTCGGGAGAGATTACTGTAATGGTGCATTTTTCAGGAGTTATCAGGGTAAATTTGTCTGAACTAGGATTTGGATACACGGTTATTTTTGAATTTTCTAAATCGAAATCACCTGTGGCCAAAGTAGTATTTTGTGGCAAATAGAAATTACCTGTTAGCAAAAATAAATACAAGGTTTTGAGGGTTTGATTAAAGTAACTATTGGGTTCATTTAGCGATTTCAAATCGGTGTAGGAAGTATCCAAATGGGATTGGTTTTCGCCTCCCATTGCAGCACAAGCAAAAGCGCCTACAAAAGTTGCATTATGCCACTGTCCACTCAAGCTACCGTTTTGATTATAGCCGTCTTTTATATTACTGGAGCCACCCAAATTAACCCTAACAAAGTCAGATGATTTTTTCACATAAGATTTTGCTTCAGCATTTCCATTCCAAACATAATCAACCGCTATGCGCCAAGGAGTTCTAGCGGCATCATAACTGTATGTTTTTCCTTCTTTGTTGTAACCACTAGCTTGAGGAGAATAGGCTCCAGAGGCTTGACACCAGTCTGAAACTAACCCACCAACGGCATTATTTTGAGTTAGATTGTTGTTGATAATTGTATAACATTTTGAAGCCACTGAATTCCAAAAAGAACTATCATTAGTATAATTTCCGAAAGCTCTAAAATAAGCAGGTGCAAAATAAGATGGATTGGTAATTTGGCTACCACCAAACTGGTCTCCTGGTTTAAGCACAAAAGTATTGGCTTCGATTTCGTGAGTTTTAATAATGGCAATTAAAGATTTTGCTTCGTTTTTGTAGTTTATAGTTCCAGTACTCGCCCACTGATAATCAGCTACAATTAGAGCAAAAGCAACATCAAGTTCAGCATCTGTTGCGCCATTGGCTCCATTCACTCCAGAACACCCGTTGATTTTCCAGTTCATAACACCGTTTGTATTGAGATTGTCTTTATAGTACAACCAAAGACCATCAAATAATGTTTTATCCGCTGCATACACGCTTAGTAGCATTCCGTAGCCAATACCTTCTGAGACTGTTTCGGAAGGATTGTCAAATTTGATGCGATACCTTCCATTGTTGCAAGCTGTGACAAAATTGGTTTTCCAAATGTTGTAATTGTCTAAGGCATCTTGACTGTTTTTGGCACTAGCCATAAGTCCGCTGGGGTAAATCTTGTTAGCCGGGAAGGCTTGAGTTTGGCAATAGCTTTTTAGGCTAAAAAAAACAACTGCCAGAAGTAGTAGGTTTTTCATAGTTAATGGGTTTAGTAGAATAGGAAATCGCTATTGCAATACAAGAGCAATTTGAAATTCAAAGATTTAGGGATGATAAAAGTAAGAATTATAATAACAGAAAAGCTAAAATCGAAAGAATTATACCTTCGATTTTAGCTTAAAATTATTAATTTGATGTTTTTTATTATTGCAATTTCAAAATCCAGTCGCCCAAAGTCTATAAAATAAACGGAGATACTGTTTGGGTTTTTGATTTAATAATTATTTATCGCTGAAGTAGTATTGGTAATCAATTTTTTAATAACTTTAGTCTGTAAATCAATTAAAATCAATGTTTTATGAAATCAATTTTGAAACAAGTTTTTGTAATGGTATTATTTGTAGCAATGGTACCAATGGTTTCTTTTGCACAAAAAAAGGTAAGTGTGACTTTGCAACCAGACAGTCCAAAAAAAGTAATCAAAGGCACTTTTAAAGGAGATGCATATATTGATTACACGGTTTATGTAGAGGAAGGACAAACGTTTAAAGTTACTTTTAAAGGAAGTACCAATTCGTCATCTTTTAACTTGATGGCTCCAGACTCTGATGGTGCGGCTATGCACATTGGCGATACGGATGGAAATGTGTTCTCTAAAAAATTAACCAAAAGTGGTGAGTACACAATAAGAGTTTCTCAAATGCGAAGTGCCGCTAGAAAAGGAACGAGTGTGTCTTTTACTCTTACGTTAAGCAATACGAGTCCAAAATAATTGATGCTTAAAATAAAAAATGACTGTAATTAGATTATCCAATTGCAGTCATTTTTTATTGCAGTTTTACATTTTAGAAAACTAAAACTAGGTCATTTGTTACCAAAACAAAAATCCAAACCTCTTGATTATTTACAAGAGGTTTGGATTTTTTTATTTTTAATTTTGAAAAGTTTATTCTTTTGTTTCTTCTTCTTTTTTAGAATTAGCAGGTTGGTCGTCTTTGGCCGCGTTTTTGAATTCTTTAATTCCGCTTCCTAAACCTTTCATTAATTCTGGAATTTTTTTACCTCCAAAAAGTAATAAAACAACTGCTAGTATAACTAGGATTTCTGTAACTCCAAATCTTCCCATGATTGTATTTTTTATTGCCGAAGCAAATTTGTACTGATTAATGCTGCAAATGTATACAGAATTCCTTAATCTGTTTTGTTTTTGAAAGAATTATTTATTCGTCTAAGCGTTAAATATATGATAAATTTAGGTTTAGGACTTAATAATTACGACTCAGACGCTTTAAGCTAACAAGCATTAATCGTTATATTTGCCCAAATAAAAAGGAATTATGCTTAAAAATCGTTTGTTACCGAATCATCTGAAGAGAGTAGTATTCATGAAAAAACGGTTGATTCTAATCAATGAAGAAACCTTTGAGGAATTGTTTTCTTTCAAATTGAGTCTTTTGAATGTATTTGTTGCGGGTACTTTGGGCGCTATTTTTTTAATCACAACTACTACAGTACTAATTGCTTTTACTCCGTTACGGGAGTACATTCCGGGGTATTCATCTTCTCAGCTTAAAAAAGAAGCTACGATTTTGGCATTAAAAACCGATTCGTTAACCCAGGCGTTAGAAAAAAATGAAGCCTACCTCAAAGCCATCCAAAAAGTACTCACGGGTAAATTAGAACATGCCACTTTTAATAAAGATTCGATTTTGGCACAAACGCAATCGACTATTCCTCCTGAAGCACTCAAAGCGTCTGAAGAAGAATTAAGTTTAAGAAAAGAAGTCGCCGAAGAAGAAAAGAAAGGCACTACTAAGGGTTCATCCAATAAAAAATAATAATAAAGCATCATCTAAAACGTTGCGTTTTAAACAAAAAATACATGTCAATAAAAGCAATTGCAGCAAAATTATTTGCAAAAAAAATAGTCCGAAAGACACAAGAATGGGCACAAAATCCCGTAGCCACACAAGAAGCTGTTTTTAAAAAATTGATAAAAGAAGCCAAAAACACTCAATTTGGTAAGGACCATCATTTTGAGCAAATACAATCGTTTGCCGATTTTGTTCAAAATGTTCCTATCAGAGATTACGAAGGATTAAAATCGTATGTAGACCGTGTGGTGAATGGAGAAGAAAATATACTTTGGAAAGGCAAACCACTTTACTTTGCCAAAACTTCGGGAACCACATCGGGTGCAAAGTATATTCCGTTAACCAAAGAGTCGATGCCGACACATATTCAAGCCTCTCGAAACGCCATTTTGCATTATATTCATGAAACGGGCAATGCTGATTTTGTAGATGGGAAAATGATTTTCTTGCAAGGAAGTCCAATTTTAACCGAGAAAAACGGTATCAAGTTAGGAAGATTATCGGGCATAGCCGCTCATTTTGTTCCAGGCTATTTGCAAAAAAACAGAATGCCTTCTTGGGAAACCAATTGTATTGAAGATTGGGAAACCAAAGTCAATGCTATTGTAGAAGAAACCGTAAAAGAAGACATGCGAGTGATTTCTGGAATTCCTTCTTGGGTGCAAATGTATTTCGAAAAATTACAACAAAAAGCTCAAAAGCCAGTTGGAGAATTGTTTCAAAACTTCAATCTTTTCATTTATGGAGGTGTTAATTTTGAACCTTATCGTGCCAAATTCGAGAATTTAATTGGTAGAAAAGTAGATAGTATCGAACTCTTTCCTGCTTCCGAAGGCTTTTTCGCCTACCAAGATTCTCAAAAAGAAAAAGGAATGTTGTTGCTTTTGAATTCAGGAATTTTTTATGAGTTCATTAAAAGCGAGGATTTTTTTACTGAAAATCCGAAGCGTTACACCATAGGCGAAGTTGAATTGGGTGTCAATTATGTATTGATTATTTCTACCAATGCGGGACTTTGGGGCTACAATATTGGTGATACAGTACAATTTACTTCATTGAAACCTTATCGCGTTATTGTTTCGGGTAGAATCAAACATTACATTTCTGCTTTTGGGGAACACGTGATTGGCAAAGAAGTAGAAAGTGCTTTGCAAGAAGCGATTCAAGGCACTAACATTCGCATCAATGAATTTACGGTGGCGCCGCAAATCACGCCAAAAGAGGGATTGCCTTATCACGAATGGTTTATTGAATTTGAAAACGAACCAGAGGATGAGGTTGCTTTTGCCGAAGCTATTGACCAAGCGATGCGCAAGCAAAATATCTATTATGACGATTTGATTGTAGGCAATGTTTTGAGAAAAGTAGTCATCACCAAAGTCGCCAAAAACGGTTTCCAAGACTATATGAAGTCCATCGGGAAATTGGGTGGCCAAAATAAAATTCCGAGATTGGGTAATGATCGAAAAATTGCTGCCTTTTTTGAAAACAAAAATTAGAATGAGAAATAAGTATTGGTTTTGGATGCTGCTTTTTGCATTTCAATTTAGTTTTTCGCAATTAAAAGGTGTTGTCAAAGATAGTATTTCAGGTCAGCCCATTCCTTATGTAAATATTTGGGTGGAGAATGAAAACATTGGAACCACCTCAGAACTAGATGGCACTTTTACTATCAATACAACGTCGGATAAAGTATTGGTTTTTTCGGCCGTAGGCTATCTAAGAAAAAAAGCAAGAGTGGTATATAATCAAGGGATTTTGTTGTCCTTAGAAATAAATCATTTAGAAGACATTTTTGTTCAAAAGAGAGTAGGAAAAGAACAAATAGAAATCAATACATTCAAAAGTAAAGAAGTCAATAGTTATCATTCAGCAAATAACAGACCAACAATTATAGTTAGTCATATCAAAAGTTCATCAATAATTGAAAAACACCCATTTATACAAAAGATATCTTTTTTGTCTAATTCACAATTAGCAACTGCAAAAATTAAGTTACGAATCTATGATGTTGCTCCTGATGGAGGTCCAGGAGCCAATTATAATGATGAAACTATAATTGTTTCGTTAAAAAAAGGAAAGCGAAAAAACTCAATTGATATTTCAGATCAAAATATTATTATTCCAAAAGAAGGATTATTTATTGGTTTTGAATGGATGATCATTGAGGAAAACAAGTACACGTTTAATTATACGGTCGATCAAGAAGGTCGGATGACAATCGGCGAATTGGCAAACAAAAAAAGCAAATTATACACCGATGGTCAAAATTACCAACCTTATATTGGACTTATGAAAAGTGAAGAGTCTTTGACATGGTTTTATACTGGCGGGAAGTGGTCTCAAGCATTTACTATTGGGAATAAAGGGAATATTGTTTTTTCTAAAGGGAGTTTAGCTACTCAACTTACCTTAACCAACTAAAGCACCTTTTTTTTTCTAATTAAATGAATGATACAGTTTCATAATTTTACAATAATTTGCCAAAAAAAACTTTTGCTTACCTTTGAAAAGTGATTAAAAAAAAACAAGATGAATACAACCAAACATATATCAAGATCTAGAGCGCAAGAATCTTCTGCGGCGATAGAAAAAATGTACATTACGATGCGCCATTTATTCAACCGTGGGTTTTATAAACCAATGGGGGTTTCGGGAGATACCTTACGGGAAGCTTTATTGGCTTTGCGCCCCGAAATTTATGGTTCTATTGCCGATGAAAAAGTAGAATTGAATGGGTTATTATATGTTATCGAACGACTTCCGGTGGGGATCGAGGAGTGTCGTTTTATAAATTTAACATCCGAAGAAGGATATGCAAAATCGCATTTTCAGGCCATTGTTCCGCCAAAGAGAAGAAGAAATTGCTACCGAATTGACGAAGAGCAAATGAATGTCGAAATCACTCGTGGTCGTTCGGATATTTATGATATTTTAACGCATTTGACCTTTATCTTTATTGAATCGAATAAAATCAAAAACCGCGTTTTGCTTGATGATGCTGGCGAAGTGTCCAGAGATTGGTTAAAACTAGAAGCAGCTGTAAACCAAACCAAGAAGCTTACGCAAAATGAAAAAGAAAAAGCCATTTCGCATGCGTCTAATGTTTTAGGCAGAACCTTTGAAGAAGTGTTAGATATTTATGATGATTTTGGTTCTGAAAATGCGCCTGATCGTTTTCTGCATGTCATTTATTGGATGGGAAAATTAGCCATCGAAGAAGTGGTGGACAACAATAAAAGAACCATTACTTTTAGTCCTATTTTGAGAGAACGTTTGGGGCATCACATTCATGGAGAAATTTGGGCCAATAATATCAAAGAGGTTTTAAAAGCCAACAACTTATTGGACCGACCTATTCATGTTATTAGCGCCAACATGCACAGTGTAATGAATTCTATTTTTGCCACATCACTCCTAAAAGCGAAGTTTAAGGACAAATCGGATTTTGTGATTTATGAAGAATTGAGCAAATCAGGAGGGAAAGAATTGCGCAAGCAAGTAGAAACAGTGGCCGAGAAAAACGGAATGGTATTTTTGCCTGATACTTCAGGAACTAATATTGATGTACAATTGTTTGATACCGCCAAAATTGATTGGTCAAAAACCGCTTTTCCAAAGGCAAAATTAGGTGACAAAGCACCTGTTTTGATCGTTATGGATTATGCTTTTGGTGAGCAAGCTTATGAAACCATTGATGAATTATTAAAACCCTACAAAAAAGAAACCTTACTTAATGTACAGTCGGTTTCAATTATGGGAAAAGCTGGAATTCTCGAAGGAGGCAAAGGAGATATTATGATTCCAAATGCCCATATCAACGAAGGAACAGCCGATAATTATTTCTTTGAAAATGAATTGACAGCTGAGATGTTCAAAGGGAATGACATTGCTGTTTTTGCAGGACCTATGGTAACCGTTTTGGGAACATCGCTTCAAAATAGAGATTTATTGAAATTTTTCCACGAATCTACTTGGGGCGTGATAGGTCTAGAAATGGAAGGATCTTATTACCAAAAAGCAATACAATCGGCCTCTAAAATCAGAAAGAGTGTACCAAAAGACATCAAAGTGCGTTATGCATACTATGCTTCTGATAATCCGTTAGAAACAGGAAGTACATTGGCTTCGGGAGGTTTAGGAACTACAGGCGTAAAACCAACGTATTTGATTACGATTAAAATTTTAGAACAAATATTGAATACTCTTTAAATTAAGATATGAATACACCCTCGCATAGCGATTCAGAAATTGACGTATTTCAAATTACCACCAAAGTAAAAAAAGGGATCGACCGTTTAAATACCTTGTTGTTCAATTGCATTCAGTTTTTTGTTCACCAATGGAAAATAGTGGCAGCATTGCTTATCATTGGTTTTGGTTTGGGATTATTTTTGGATAAAAACAATAAACTGTATACCCATGAAATTACAGTGATTCCTAACTTTGGGAGCGTTGATTATTTGTATGCTAAAATCAATTTAATTCAATCTAAAATTAATGCAGGAGAGACTACTTTTTTGCAAAAAGAAGTAGGATTATCCGACCCTGAAGTTTTAAGAAAAATTGAAATCAAACCTATTGCCGATGTTTATAAATTTATTGAAGACAAAGAGCGAAATTTTGAATTGATTAAATTAATGGCCGAGGTTGGTGAAGTCAAAAAAGTATTAGAGGATAATATCACCAGTAAAAATTATACGTATCATACCATTTCAGTAGTAACCAATGGGTCAACAACTGAAAAGCAATTAATTACACCATTGCTGAACTACCTCAATCAATCTGACTATTTCTCGGCAATTCAAAAGGTAGGATTAGCAAATTTGAAACAAGATATTGCACAAAATGACACCATTATTCAACAAATAAATGGAGTTCTTAACGGGTTTTCGGCCAATGTAAAAAGTTCATTAAAAAACGATAAGTTGATGTATTACAATGAAAATACGCAACTCAATGATATCATAAAAACAAAACAAGACCTTTTGTATTTGCAAGGCACAAATCGTTTGAAATTAATCAACTTTCAAAAAACCATAAAAGAGGTAACCTTCACTTTGAACAGTAATACTTCAATAGCAGTAAATGGAAAGATGAAGTTTGTATTGCCAATCGTTCTTTTATTTTTATTTGTAGGTATTCATTTGTTCCTCCGATTTTATCAAAAACAATTGGTTAAATCTAAAACGGTTGCTTTCTAAAAAATATTTTCTTTGTTAACAAGACCTAATGTGTTAAAAACAATTCGATTTCACTTACTTAAAACGGTTCAAAACCCTGTGGTTCGGCAAAGTTTTTTAACCTTATTGATCCGGGTTTTTGGGGTTGTCCTTTTGTTTGGTTTTACGTTGTTTTTAACACAAAAATATACACCTAAGATAGTAGGGCAATATGATTTTGTTCGTACTTTTCTTTTTGCTATCGGAAGTATTTGTTTATTGGGTTTTGATCAATCCATATTGTATTTCAAAGGGCGTTTGTATCCGGAGTACTCTTTGGGGCATTTGAAAAAAGTATATCTAAAAATGGTCTTGATGCTGTTTTTTGCTTCTCTACTTTTATTTGTTTTTATAGTAGTGTTGGATGCTTCAGTAGTTGCACAATTTTTTTCGGACGATGCAACTTATCTCCTTCTGTTAAAAGCTTCGGCAGCCTTATTTTTTTATGGACTTTCTATACTAAATGTAGAGGTTTTTAGAGCCTTGGATGAGGTTGTAGTATCCGAACTATTTCGAAATATATTTAAGTACTTGCCTATAATTGTAGTGGCTTTTTTATTAGTGCAATGGCAATTAGAACCGTTTTTAGTGGATGCTTTTTTATTAAGTTTTGTTTTTTCCGGAGTGCTAACGACACTATTGACAGTTTATTTTTTCAGCAAAAAACCTGCAACTTCTGCTGTTGATTGTTTTTCTTCTCGAGAGATTATCACGCATTCATTTCCCATTGCTGTAAGTGGAATGGCTATTTTTTTGATGATGAGTTTTGATATTCTTTTTTTAAAAAAATATTTTGGCGATGCAACCGTAGCTTATTATGCTGTGGCGGTTAAATTAATGACTTTGTTGTCTGTTATTATTTTAACGGTAAATATTACCGTTTCGGCAGCTATAGCAGCCAGTTTTTCAAATAAAGAAATAGACAAAGTACAGCAAATGGTCCAAAATAGTTCTCGATTAATAGTAGCTATTACGTTGCCCGCAGTTATCGGACTGCTTCTCTTTCCAGAGTTTATTTTGCAATTTTTCGGCCCCAATTATGTAGTGGCCAAAGAGGCATTAGTAGTGTTGGTTTTGGGACAAGGTTTTTGTGCATTTTTCGGATCGGCTCCTGTTTATCTGAATATGACAGGGCGCCAACGTATTTTTCAACGTATTGTTTTGGGTGCTCTTGTCCTTAATTTTCTACTCAATTATTTGTTGATTCCTTCTTATGGAATGGTGGGTGCGGCTATTGCTTTTTCGGCAAGTGCTTTATTTTGGAATCTTGGAACCGCTCTTTTTGTGTATGTCAAAGATGGAGTTAAGTTGTTTTTGAGTTAAGTTTGTCACTATATTTTCAATTAGACCTGAATGTCTTTATTCCTAAAAAAAAACACCGCGGCTTTTTTCCTCCTTGTAGGACTCAATCTTCTTGTGGCCTTTGCAGCAAGTTTTGTTTTGCCCAAACGGTTTTATTATGATGCAGCCATAATTGCTTATGATAAAGGAAATGAAATTGGCTATTTTGGAAGTTATCCATTGACGATTTTGTTTTATAAAATAACCGGTTTGCGGTATTTGCCTTTTACTCTCATTGCATTGATTCAGTTCCCTGTTTTGATGGGTATTTTGTATAAAATAGGCATTCCAAGTACGTTCGAGAAAGTGACGATTAAAAACGTTTTGGTGTATTTGGCTTTTACTATGATAGCTATTTTTATGTCGATGCCTTCTAAGGAGTTTGTTACTTTTTTGTACCTCTCGGCAATAGTTTTTTTATTTCAAAAAAAGCTATTTTCTTTTCAGAAAACATTGTTTGTAGCCTTATTTCTTTTTGTGTTTTTTGGAGTGATGTATAGACCGTATTTTGCCTTGTTGCCAATAGTTGCTTTGGGAATGTATTGGGTTACTTGTATCAAAATTCCGAATCGAACTTTTACAACATTGTTTTACGGAATTGCAATAATTATTTTTTTGTCATTGAGTTATGGTTTTGTACAAGGACAATTTTTTTCGGAGCAAAGTAGAGAGCTTATTAATAGTGCCCGAATCGGTTCTGTTGATGCCAATTCTAGTATTATTTCTCCAGTAAAAGCAGACACTTGGTATGGAGAAATCATAGGGATTTTGTATGGTTTTTTTACGGTAAATGTTCCGCTTAATGGATTAAAACATATTTTTTCTCCACAGATTTTGTTATTCGTAATTTGGCAGTTATTCCTGTTTTATATTTTATTAGTTCGATTGGCTCGTTGTATAAAAGACAAGAAAGAATATGTTTACGAGTTGTGGATACTTCTTTTTGTGTTCTCTTTTTTTATACTTCAAGGCGTTTTCGAACCCGATTTAGGATCGGCGATTCGGCACAAAATGGGTGTTTTCCCACTAATCTATTATGCTCTTTATTATGACCATTTCCGAAAAGCACTTCAATAAAATTTTTTCTTTTTTTTTGGTCGCGATTGCTTGTACCTTAATTTTTAGGAAGCCTTGTACTTGGTTAATTTTTGCTTTTGCGATTTTTAATATACTCTATTTCAAGAAAACGCAGTGGTCTAAAAAGGCCTTGATTTTATCAGGTACCATCGCTTCTCCATTTTTGTTAGAATTAGTGCTTTTTTGGAACAATGATTCTTTGGCTCAAGGCTTTAAATCAATCGAAAAAACGACGGCACTGGTCTTATTTCCATTGTTTATATTGGGGAATTACCAAAGAATATCTTTTCTAAAATTGTTACGGTATTATGTAAATGGTACGACCTTAGTAATGATTGTTTTTACACTTCGGTTTGTATTTGTTTTTCCGGAGTATGTCACTAAGTATTGGCATGGAGTTCACCTTTGGGAAATGGGTTATGTTTTTGCCAATTCTATCGGAATTCATGCGCCTGCGCTCAATATGCATTTGGCTTTTGTGAGTATAGCGGCTTTGTATTTGTTATTGCAAAGTTGGCAAATGAGAAAAGATAAAAGCGTTGTTTTTTTAACCTTTATTGTATTTGCATGTTCTTTTTTCTTTGTTCTTTTGGTCAATACTCGAATGGCATTATTCAATGTATTGGTAGGCTATTTATTTGTAGTGTTCTCTTTCTTTTTAGCTCATTTTAATCTAAAAAAAATGATGCTGTATAGTGTAGTTATTGGAGGAGTGGTATTGGGGATTTTTATGCTTTTTGTTCAAAAAAATCCATACATGAAAGAAAAATACAGTTCTGTTACTTTTGCTTATATGGACAAGGTGGGAAAGTTAGACGAAATTGATCACCCCGAAATAAAGGTTTTTAATTCTTTGGTAACCAGAGTTTCTATTTGGAAATCCTCTTGGGAGTTATCGTTGCAACATTTGCCTTTTGGAGTGGGAGCTTCGGATGGAAAACCAGAATTGGTGAAGTATTTTAAACAAACCCATCAGCATTTTTTAGCTAAATATGCTTTTCCTACCCACAATCAGTTTCTTGATTTTTTACTAAAATTTGGTGTTTTAGGACCGCTTGTAGTTTTGCTTTATATTGGTGCAATTGGCTATTTGGGAATTGATTTAAAAAACGCAGTGGTCTTTTCTTTCTTTTTTCTTTTTTTCACGTCAAATTTGACGGATGATTTTTTATTGCGTTTTGATGGAATTACGTTCAGCGGCTTTTGGTTTTCTATTTTTGGGAGTCTTTGGTTGCAGCAGAAAAGTAACGTTCGTATACTTTCTCAAGCGCAGTAAAGTTCTTGTTGGTGTCAAACAAATTTTTGCACCTATTCAGCGCATTAGTGCCAAATTTTGCTCTTGTTAATGGATCTTCAAGGGTTTTGAAGTAAGCCGTTAACTCTGACATTTCTTGATATAAAAATCCAGTTTCGTTGGGAACAACGGTATCTTTATTACCATTTATTTTTGTCGCAATTACTGGTTTCATTAATGCCATAGCCTCAAGTACAGCGATGGGTAATCCTTCCCAAAGGGAGGTTTGAAGGTAGATGTCCAAACTATTTATTTGCTCGTATACCTGTTTTTTTTCTAGAAACCAACCGGTAATTTTGATATTTGGAGCTGTAATTTGATTTCGCTCTTCTCCATCGCCAATCCACACAAATTGGTACTCTGGAAATTGCAAGGCAATGGCGTTGAATTGTTTTGGATTTCTGGCGGCAGTAATGCGACCTGCTGTTCCAATAGTTAGTCTTGAATTTGTAACAGGTTGTACAAAGCTTTGAATGGAAGTAATGTCAATACCATTTCGAATTACTTCTGCTTGACCTAGTTGATTTGCTAAAACATATTCTGAGTCACCACAAGCGATAGTAGTTCCTCCGAAGATTTTCTGAAAGTATTTCTCAATAAACCAATACATTTTTTTGGAGATTGGCGAAATATCAGTACGTTGAAAAGCATAACCGTGTGGCGTATAAAAAACGAGTGGTTTTGGACTCACAAAACAACAGGCGATTCTTCCTAAAACACCAGCTTTTGAAGAATGCAAATGCACTACATCGGGTTTGTTTTTTTGTAGTTCACGGACCAAACTTTGTATGGCTTTGAAGTCCAAAATAGGATTGATTTCTCGTTCCATCGAGACTTTTACGGTAGGAATGGTTGAGAATAATTGTGCAACTTTTTGAGGGTCGATTTCTTTGCGATTGTCGCTATAGAGGATGGAAGTTGGCACTTTTTGACGGATATCTTCCTTTTCGAAATGATGGGTTAGATCTTCAAAATAGGTATAAACGCCTCCGCCTAGTGCTTCGATGATATGTACAACTTTCAAATTTTTATTTTTTGTTTGGGGAAGCAAAAATAAAGTATTCTAAAGAACTTATACCATCATTGCAGTACAATTAATGGAAAAATGTATCCAAAAAAACTAGTTGTTGCGTTGTAGCCCCGGGAGTAGCGGCATCCTTTGCTTTTTTCTTTTAAAAAGCAAAGATATAGCGGATCACGGGACGATGATTGCCAAAAAAAACCTTTGTTGCCTGCTTCGAATTTAAAAAGAATGAAGGGGGTTGTAAAGGAATTTTCTTTAAATCAACTACATTTGTTGTTGAATAATATGCAAAAAAATGAAAAGAATACTTATCACTGGAGCAGCAGGATTTTTGGGATCGCATTTGTGTGATCGTTTTATTAATGAAGGATATCACGTAATTGGGATGGACAACTTGATTACGGGAGATTTAAAGAATATCGAGCATTTATTTAAATTAGAACATTTTGAGTTTTACCATCACGATATTACCAAGTTTGTGCATATTCCCGGAAAGTTAGATTATATTTTGCATTTTGCATCACCAGCTAGTCCTATTGATTATTTAAAAATTCCGATTCAAACCTTAAAAGTTGGGTCATTAGGCACTCATAATTTATTAGGTTTGGCGAGAGTTAAAAAAGCTCGAATTCTTATCGCATCCACTTCAGAGGTATACGGAGATCCTTTAGTTCATCCGCAAACGGAAGAATATTATGGAAATGTAAATACCATTGGTCCTCGTGGTGTGTATGATGAGGCGAAACGTTTTCAAGAATCGATTACGATGGCCTACCACACGTTTCACGGAGTAGAAACTAGAATTGTTAGAATATTCAACACGTATGGACCAAGAATGCGTCTCAATGACGGGCGTGTAATTCCAGCATTTATTGGACAAGCCATTCGTGGCGAAGACTTGACTATTTTTGGCGATGGGATGCAAACGCGTTCTTTTTGTTATGTAGACGATCAGGTGGAAGGCATTTTTAGATTGTTGCATTCGGATTACGTATATCCTGTAAATATTGGAAATCCAGACGAAATTACGATTAAAGATTTTGCCGAAGAAATCATCAAACTAACGGGCACTTCTCAAAAAGTGGTGTACCATCCATTGCCAATAAATGATCCTTTGCAGCGTCAACCAGATACTACCAAAGCCAAAGAATTATTGGGTTGGGAGGCCAAAGTGAATCGTGCTGAAGGAATGAAAATTACCTATGATTATTTTAAATCGCTTTCGAAAGAAGAGTTGTCTAAGGAAGAACATAAGGATTTCTCGAAGTATATTTTTTAATCCCAAAGCTCATTTTCATCATCAGTGAAGACCAAAACCGGTAGATATTCAGGATACATTCGGCCCTTTTCCTATGTTTTGGACTGTGGAATTATTTTAGTAGCGGCTATTTATTGTACTGATTTACCATTGCTGTCGTATAATCCTATTGCCTTAATTATGGCTTGGTTGGTTATTGCATCGACCTTAGGATTTTATGAAGTATATCGGTATACTAAAGTTATTGCTATACTGAACTGCGCTTTCAAGCAGTGGATGCTATTTTCACTGTTTTCGTTAGCCGTAATTTTTATCAATAACCCTAGTGCAAGTATTCAAAAGACGCTCTTTTTTAGTTCAATTATCATTGCGGTGGTATTGTTTTTTAAGTTGGCGATTTATTTTTTTCTGCAAAAATTCAGAGTACTTTTTGGAGGTAATTCTAGAAAAGTAGTTCTTTTGGGTAGTCCAAAAAACATTGCACCTTTGCAGCATTTTTTTACCGAGAACCCAGATTATGGTTATGTGTTAGAAAAAGTATTCGACTTAGAACATCATCGCAAAGACCATATTAAAGAAAGTTGTGAGTATGTTTTAACCCATAAAATCGACGAGATGTACTGCGCGATGGACGATTTGAGTCAGAGACAAATATCTGATTTGGTTGATTTTGCAGACAATAACCTGAAGACTTTGAAGTTTATTCCTAACGAAAAACAAATCCTTTCTCGCAACTTTACCTTCGATTATTACGATTACATTCCAGTAATTTCATTGCGAACTATTGTTTTGGATAGCGCATTGAATAAAGGAATTAAAAGAGTTTTTGATTTATTGTTTTCTTTAATGGTTATCTTTGGAATTCTCTCTTGGCTTACCCCAATTTTGGCGATTATCATCAAACTAGAGTCTAAAGGCCCCCTGTTTTTTGTGCAAAAAAGAAACGGACTCAACTATCACGAATTTGATTGTTACAAGTTCCGTTCTATGAATTTGAATCCCAAAGCCCATATTGAGCAAGTTTCCAAAAACGACCCTAGAATTACTCGGGTAGGACGATTTTTGCGAAAAACCAGCATCGACGAGTTGCCCCAATTTATTAATGTTTTTTTGGGACAAATGTCGGTAGTGGGTCCAAGGCCACATATGGTGAGCCATACCGAAATGTATGCGCAACGTGTCAATAAGTTTATGGTGCGCCATTTTGTAAAACCCGGCATTACAGGATTGGCACAAACCAAAGGCTATCGTGGCGAAGTAGAAAAAGAAACGGATATCATCAACCGAGTGAAATATGATATTTTTTATATGGAAAACTGGTCGATTTTGTTGGACATCAAAATCATTTTTATGACCATTTTCAACACGGTCAAAGGAGAAGATAAAGCGTATTAATATGGAAAAACTAGTTTCTATAATCATTCCAACCTACAATTCAGCCGATTTTATTACTGATACGCTTGCTTCGGTACAACAACAAACGTATCTGAATTGGGAAGTAATTTTGGTAGACGACGGCTCAATAGATGCAACGCTCGCTATCGCTCAAAATATAGCTCAAACCGACCACCGCATTCGTATTTTCAAAAATCCAATCAACTCCGGAACAGGTGTTACTCGCAACAATGCCCTCCATCATTGCCAAGGTAATTACATCGCTTTTTTGGACGCCGATGATTTATGGAAACCCAATAAGTTGGAACGGCAGCTTCAATTTATGCAAGAACAACAACAGCCGTTTACTTTTTCTTTTTACGAATGCATAGACGAAGCGGGAAACCCATTGAATAGATTAGTCGAAGCCCCCAAAAATCTATCCTATCGTCAATTGTTTTTTTGCAACTATGTGGGCAACTTGACAGGCATTTACGACGCAGATTTTTTCGGAAAAATCGCCATTTCTTCCATACGAAAGCGTCAAGATTGGATGCTTTGGCTTACCATTCTAAAGAAATTGAAAAGCGCCAAACCCGTCCCCGAAAGTTTGGCCTATTACCGCATTCGCAACAATTCGCTTTCGGCTTCCAAGGTCGCCTTATTGCAACACAACTTTGCCGTTTATCGCCAATTTCATCGGTATAATTTTGTGGTGTCTTTGTTCATTATGCTCGGCTTCTTGTTCACACAGTTACTCATAAAACCTAGGTATATCAAAAATGTAGTTACTGTTTAGGAGCAGAAACAATGGGTTTTATCAGCTAGCATCGTCCCGTGATCCGCTATATCTTTGTTTTTTTAAAGAAAAAAAACAAAGGATGCCGCTCCTCCCGGGGCTAAAAGGAGAGATTTAGCCTATTTGTTAGCAACCAAAGAACGATTTTGGTCTTTAGTAGAGTTTAAAACTATCCACTTTGAGTGTATTTAACTTCTAACCATTTTATTACCGAAAATTTTAAACTATTCATAATTGGAATAATTTGCGAATTCGCGATAATTTTTTTTGAATATAACCTCTTAAAATTTCTGTATTTCAATACACTTTGGATTGAAAGTCTAAAGTGGATTATTTTTTATACCCAATAGTTGGTCTGGGTGGCTCATTTTCTTTTTTCTCAGTCAACTCATCCAAATACGAAAAAACCAACTCAATATTTTTGTCGTGATTTTCTAATTTTTTCTGAATCTGGAGGATGTCGATTTTTAATTCTGTGGTGTCCAAAAGCATTTGTCGTACTTTGGTAAAGATGCGCATAATTTGAATATTCACCTGAATGGCTTTGTCGCTTTTTAAAACGCTCGATAACATTAAAACGCCGTGTTCGGTGAAAGCCATAGGTAAATAGCGCAAGCCCATCTTATCCGAATTGGAGGTCGCAATTTGCGACCTCCAATTTTCAAATTCTGATTTAGTAAGCTCAAACATAAAATCTTCTGGAAAGCGTGAAATATTACGTTTAACTTGCTCTTTTAATCTTTTAGTCTCAATCCCGTAAAGTATCGCCAAATCACGATCCAGCATCACTTTTTGGTTACGGATAAAGTATATTTTGTTAGCAATAGTTTCTTCCGAAAGTAGCGAATTGATAGTCATATGTTCTCTTTTGAAAACACTAATATACGATTTTATTTACTTTTTAAAAATGAAGTAAACTGCTTCAATTTCCCACGTTGACTTCGTTCTAGCTTTTCTTTTCGAATGAAACTAAAAACCAGTCCACTTTCTAAATACAAGGCAATAGCACTTTCGATTTTTTGAATTTGTGCTGCGGTCAATTCGGCTTGACTTACGTATTCAATTTCAAACGTATCGATTTGGGTTTGTTTGATGATAAATTCTTTGACATTGCCGTCGTCTTCGATAATACTTTTGGTTACGTAGTAAAAAGTCAATCCAGGTGATTTTTTACCACTGGGTAATTGAGCCACATCATTGGTTCGACCAATTAGTTGTTTGAGAATAGTTTTTTTTGCAGTGCTTTTTTCATCCAAAATACCAATATCACCCAAGTCATAGCGAATAAAAGGATGCGCTCTATTGAAGAGGGAAGTAATTACAATTCGTCCAGGAGTACCATTTGGAACCGCTTGATTGTTCTCGTCCAAAATTTCTACAAATAAAGTTTCAGCGTTGACTTGCCATTCTCCGTCTTGATTTTCAAAGGCAATCAAATCCAACTCAGAGGCGCCGTATTCATTAACTACTGGGATTCCAAATTGTTTTTCTAATAAGGTTTTGTCTTCTGGGAAAAGCATTTCTGAAGTGACTACACAAACCTTTAGTGTAGGACAAATCGTTTTGAGCACCTTGTTTTTTTGCTGCAAAAATTTGGCAAACAAAACTATAGAAGAAGTATAGCCATTGATGTAATCAAATTTTTTGGTCTCAAATTGTTTCAAAAAACCATCTAAAATCCTATCCGACAAATCAAAAATAGGAAAGCGATATCGATGACTTAAAAAGTCTTTCAATCGTTCTTTTCTATAGCCAAAAAAATCCATTGGAATGCCGTAAAATCGGGCTTGATAGGAGCTGTTAAAATCAATACCGTGCCAACCAAATCGTGCGATATTCGATGCCCAAGTTAGCGCATGGGCGTATTTGTCTTTGGCAAAAACAAAAGGAGTTCCGCTTGAGCCCGAGGTTTTATTGAGATACACATTTTTGGTTGTATAACCTTTCGACAAACGTTCCGCCAATGGTTTTTGAAGATGTTGTTTGTTCAAAACGGGCAAATCGTCCCAGTTTTCAATGGTTGTTTTCCCCACCAATGTTTTATAAAAAGCATTGTTCTCTATATGATACGCCACAATTTCGTTCTTTTTTTGGGCAACAAAGGCTTGATGTTCGGCATCGGATAAGGTAAAAATGGTATCCAATTCCAATTCTGCTTCACGAATCGGAAAACCATTTAGGCGAAGGGTTAAATTAAAAAGACGAAACATTGCATAAAATTTTATCAAAAATAAACTATCTAAGTGGGCATCGGTAGATATACACGAACTTTTTACAATTAAATTATTTTTTACGTTCAAAAGCAATTATTTTTGCACCACTTCTTTCAATAGGAGAAAAATCAACACAATAAACAACTACAACATGAATATTTTACTATTAGGTTCAGGCGGAAGAGAACATGCTTTTGCTTGGAAAATGACTCAAAGTCCACTTTGTGACACGCTGTTTGTAGCTCCTGGAAATGCAGGAACCGCTACGATAGCAACCAATTTAGATTTTAGCGCTACAGATTTTGAAGCCATCAAAGCAGTGGTGATAAAAGAAAACATAGAAATGGTTGTCGTAGGACCAGAAGACCCATTAGTAAAAGGCGTGTATGATTTCTTTTTGAATGATGCAGATTTAAAACATATCCCTGTTATTGGTCCTTCAAAATTGGGAGCACAACTTGAAGGAAGTAAGGAATTTGCCAAAGAATTCATGATGAAGCACCAAGTTCCTACTGCAGCTTACGATAGTTTTACAGCCGAAACAGTAGAAAAAGGATGCGAGTTTTTGGCGACACTACAACCGCCTTACGTTTTAAAGGCAGACGGATTAGCTGCTGGAAAAGGTGTTTTGATTATTCAAGATTTAGCCGAAGCACAAACCGAACTACGCAACATGTTGGTAGGTCAAAAATTTGGTGCGGCGAGTTCAAAAGTCGTTATCGAGGAATTTTTGGATGGAATTGAGTTAAGCTGTTTTGTACTAACCGATGGTAAAAGTTACAAAATTTTGCCTACAGCCAAAGATTACAAACGAATTGGCGAAGGAGATACTGGATTGAATACTGGCGGAATGGGAGCGGTTTCTCCTGTGCCTTATGTAGATGCTGTTTTGATGGAAAAAATCGAAACCCGAATTGTACAACCTACCATTGCTGGTTTACAAAAAGATGGCATTCCGTACAAAGGTTTTGTGTTTATTGGTTTGATTAACGTGAATAGCGAACCTATTGTGATTGAATATAACGTTCGTATGGGTGATCCAGAAACCGAAGTAGTTGTACCTCGCTTGAAGTCAGATTTAGTGGAGTTATTTTTGGCAGTAGCCAATGAAAAACTTGCCGATTTTAACTTAGAAGTCGATGAAAGAAGTGCTACTACAGTAATGATAGTTTCAGGTGGTTATCCAGAAGATTTCGAAAAAGGAAAAGTAATTTCAGGATTAGAAAACGTAGAAAATTCTATTGTTTTTCATGCAGGTACTAAATTAGACAACGGAAAAGTTGTTACTAATGGCGGTCGAGTAATGGCGATTACTTCTTACGGAAGCAATTTTGAAGAGGCCTTACAGCAATCCTACGAAAATGTAAGTAAAATTCAATTTGAAAAAATGAATTATAGAAAAGATATCGGATTCGATTTGGTGTAAATTATAAGCACAAGAAAGCCCAGTAGTAAAAAATTAAACTACTGGGCTTTTTTATTTTGATTCTTTAAAAGTAAACTTCGTTTATTTTAAGAAAGAATGTGCAGTTGTGTCTTGGTTTTCAGTTCCTGCGTCATCAAAAATCTGCAATTGTTTGATCCAATAAACGATAGCTGCTGAACAGATAATCATAAAGATCCAGTTGATGGTATTAGCAGCAAACCAAGAATAAAGTTCCAAATCACGTAATAAATCTAGTGGCTTGAATAAAATGTCTACAAATAAAAATTGTATTGCTTCGAAAAATGCTTTCATAACTTATATAAATTAAGGATGTGTTGTGTTTTCAGGGTAGCGAAAGAGTAAAAGCAATCAAAAATTGAATAATCTTTAGCACTTGCGCATTTCCTTTTTAAACAAGTATTATATTTACAGTCACAAAAGTATAAAATATCCTTATGATTACAAGTGTTTTTAAAAAATCTACACCATTAAATTATTCGTTAGTAGTAATTTTGATGTTGTTTTTCTTTTTAATGTACCAATTTCAAGAAATGATTTGGTTCAAATCGATGCTTTTGATTGCACAAAAGGTGTTTGTTTTTTTGCTTTTAGTAGGGACGCTTTTTATTACTAATTTTATTTGTAAAAAAAACGGACTCAGCAAAGACAGTACTTTCACGGTTTTCTTTTTCTTTTTGTTCCTCCTTTTTTTTCCCTCGATATTTGATAATTTAAAAATTGTTGTCGTTAATTTATTTTTGCTTTTAGCGTTGCGACGTTTACTTTCTTTACAATCCTTAAAAGCTTCCAAAGAGAAAATTTTTGATGCTGCTTTATGGATTTTGGTCGCCTCAATTTTACAACCTTGGTGCGTTTTGTTTATTGCCTTGGTATTTATTTCGGTACTTTTTCATGTTTCTAGTGATTACAGAAACTGGTTTTTGCCTTTTATTGCCTTGTTTGTTGTAAGTATTGGTTTTTTAGTATTCCTGACTTTTGAAACCACAACCTTGCAAGAGTTTTGGTTAGATAAGTTGTATGTTGACTTATCCTTAAACTATTTTACGAATAGTTATCAAAATTGGGCATTTGCAATCTTTATGACGGCGTCTCTTTTCTTGCTAATCGTTATGCTGTTGTCATATTCGAATAAACCGCAGCTTTTGCATAGCTCTTATAAAAAAATGATTGCTTTTTTTGTAATTGCGATAGTTGTTTTTTTCATTTCACCTGATAAGAACAATGACCTATTGCTTTTTGCTTTTTCGCCTTTGGCCATCATGGGAACCAATGCCTTAGAAGTATTTCAACAGCAGTTAAAACAAGAATTGATTTTGGGTGTTTTGATTGTATGCAGTTTATTTACTTTTTTTACCCAACTATAATTTAGTGCCGTAAGCCAAATCGCCCGCATCTCCCAAACCGGGAACGATATAACTTTTTTCATTTAACTTATCGTCGATTGCTCCAATCCAAAGATGGCAAGTGCTAGGCAAATGTGCTTTTAAGTATGCGATTCCTTCTGGCGCAGCAATAACCACCGCAATGTGAAGCGCGGCTGGTGTTTTCTTCTCCACTAATTTTTTGTAAACCGCAACGATAGATTGTCCAGTGGCTAACATCGGATCTACAAGAAGTACGTTTTTACCCTCAATATCGGCTACGGCTTGGTATTCCACCAATATATCAAAGTAATCATCATTATTCGGGTGGTGACGATAAGCAGAAATAAAACCATTTTCTGCAGCATCAAAGTAGTTCAAAAAACCGAGATGCAAGGTTAACCCAGCTCGAAGTATGGAGCAAATAACTAGAGGGTCTTTGATTTTTGTAGTAGCTTTTGTTCCCAAAGGAGTTGAAATGCTAACGTCTTCATAGGAGACTACTTTGCTTAATTCATAGGCCATAATTTCTCCAATACGTTCAATATTTCTGCGAAAACGAAGGCTGTCGTTTTGAATGGAGACATCACGGATTTGTGCTAAAAAATGATTTAAAACACTATTTGATTCCGATAAATTATGGATTTGCATGATAAGCGAATTTGAAATTTAATTTTTGTAAAATTTTGAATACTATAAAAGTATAAAAAGTATCTTTGTCTTTTTAAAATTTAAAAGATATGTTTTCAAAATTAGCGTATTCCGTATTCGAGCAAAGCATCAAAGATTATCATCAATTTGATAGTGTTGATCAACCGATAAATAATCCTTACCCAAAAGAAAAATTCGAGCATTTATTATACTTGAAAAATTGGATTGACACTGTGCAATGGCATTATGAAGACATCATCCGTGATCCGAATATTGATCCTGTTGCAGCTTTGACTTTGAAAAGAAAAATCGATGCTTCCAATCAAGAACGTACCGATATGGTAGAATACATCGATAGTTATTTTCTTCAAAAATACAGCGGTGTAGCGGTAAAAGATTCAGCAAAAATCAATTCTGAAAGTCCAGCTTGGGCATTTGACCGTTTGTCAATTTTGGCGTTGAAAATTTATCATATGAACGAAGAAGCTACTCGTATTGAAGCTTCTCAAGAACACAGAGACAATTGTCAAACCAAGTTAAATATCCTTTTGGAACAAAGAACTGATTTGTCTACTGCCATCGACGATTTGTTGCAAGACATTGAAAACGGTGACAAGTTCATGAAAGTGTACAAACAAATGAAAATGTACAACGACGATGAATTGAATCCAGTTTTGTATCAGAATAAAAAGTAAAACAAAATAATTGAACCATTAAGGAATTAAGAAAATTTAGCAATGCTTTATGAACTTAATTTCTTAATGGTTTTTTAATGCCGTAGTTCTATTGTCAAAAAAAATTCAACATATCGCGATTATCCGACTGTCGGCTATGGGAGACGTAGCGATGACCGTTCCTGTTATTCGTACCTTTGCTCAGCAATACCCCAAGGTAAAAATTACGATGGTTTCTCGACCTTTTTTTCAACCCTTTTTTGACGGAATTCCAAATCTTACTTTTTTTGCTTTTGACGAAAAAATAAAACACAAAGGATTTTTGGGACTACTACGCCTTTTTCGCGAATTGCATTCACTGAAAATAGACGCTTTTGTAGATTTACACAATGTGCTTCGTTCTCAGCTCGTGCGTACCCTTTTTAGGTTGTCTGGAAAGCAAGTGGTAGCGGTAGACAA
Source organism: uncultured Flavobacterium sp. (assembly GCA_963513565.1). GTDB lineage: Bacteria > Bacteroidota > Bacteroidia > Flavobacteriales > Flavobacteriaceae > Flavobacterium. Next base: position 215,202 of record CAUPRE010000002.1, read on the forward strand.
AGGCAGAGCTGGAAAAAAAGCCCTAACGCGTCCTGAAAATAAGGTTTTCAAACCCCTGACGACGATGTTTGAAAGACATAGCCAAGTTTTTGAAGAACTGGGTTTTACTTTAGATTTATCCAATCCTATTTTTCCTGAAAAAGCGGTTTTATCCGATGAAATTTTGAAAAGCATTGGGAATCCGAATCAAAAATTAATCGGAATAGCTCCTTTTGCACAATATGAATCCAAGGTCTATCCTTTGGATTTAATGCAAGAAGTCATCGCAAAATTAACAGTGAATTCAGGGCAAACTATTTTGCTTTTTGGTGGAGGAAAGAAAGAAACAGAGCTATTGGATGCCTTCGCCAAGCCATTTGGAAACGTAATCAACATAGCTGGAAAACTTACCTTTACACAAGAACTACAATTGATTAGTAACCTTGATGTGATGTTGTCTATGGATTCTGGTAATGCACATATTGCCGCGATGTTGGGCGTAAAAGTCATTACGCTTTGGGGAGCAACCCATCCTTATGCTGGTTTTGCACCATTTAATCAACCTTTAGAAAACGCCTTGGTTGCTGATAGAAATTTGTTCCCAAAGTTACCCACTTCGGTATATGGAAATAAAAAAGTAGAAGGCTACGAAGACGCTATGCGAACGATAGCTGTTGATTCTATTTTAAAAGCTTTGAAATTGTTATAAGCAAGAAATAAAGTTGCATTCTTAGTTAATCCTAATATTACCTTAGTGTTTTATTGGAAGAATAATTTTATCAATTTTTTAACTATTAGCTTTTAATTAATTCGTATTAAAAATGCTACTTTGGCTCGCTGTGAGTTTGCTCTTACAATTAGGGGTTAAATCTAAGCGAATTGAGCATTTTTTGAGATGCTTTGTACATCTTGAAATTTTAATACAATTAAACAGAAACTATTTATGCAAAGAATTACAGGATTAATTACAATTTTGTTTTTATGTTCATTTTCAGTCTTTTCTCAACAAGCACATCTCTCGGGTACTCTAACCGATGGAAATGAAAAAACACCCGTTTACAATTCAGTTGTTGCTTTATTAACTCCCGTAGATTCTATTTTATATAAGTTTACCCGTTCCGATAAAAAGGGAAATTTTAATTTTAAAAATGTAAAAGCAGGAAACTATATCCTGATGACTTCACATTATCAATATGCCGATTATATAGATCCTATAATTATTAAGGAAAACGAAAATAAATTGGAAACAATTGCTTTGAAAAGCAAGATAGAACTACTCCGTGAAGTGGTTATCAAAACCGGTTCGATTAGAATTAAAGGGGATACTACCAGTTACAGAGCAAGTGATTTTGTTGTTAGTGAAAACGCAAACGTAGAAGAACTTTTAAAAAAATTACCTGGAATACAAGTAGATAAAAATGGAACCATAAAAGCTATGGGTGAGACGGTGCAAAAAGTTTTGGTAGATGGTGAAGAATTTTTTGGAGATGACCCAGGTATGGCGGTAAAAAACTTACGCGCCGATGCAGTAAAAGAAGTACAAGTTTTTGATAAGAAAAGTGATCAAGCCGAATTTACAGGAATAGATGGCGGTAATACTAAAAAAACAATTAATTTAAAATTAAAAGAGGACAAGAAGAAAGGATATTTTGGTAAAATAGACGGTGCCAACGAACCATTTACAGCTGCTGATTCCCGATACAATACCAATCTAATGTTTAGTAGTTTTAAAGGCAAAAGAAAACTATCTGCATTTTTATTAAACGGAAATACTGGTCAAGATGGACTGGGTTGGGAGGATAGTGAGAAATTTGGATCTCGCGATGACAGTTTCAGTATGAATATGGATGATGATGGAAATGTAAATTATGAATGGGTAGGCGATAATAACGATGGTGAACCATACGTAGATACTCAAAATGGATTTATCAAGAACACCAACGCAGGATTACAATACACTAATAAGTGGAATGAAAAACAAAACTTAAATGTAACGCCAAAATTTAATAAGCAAATTTATACTAACAATAATAGTAGATTTTCTCAATCACAAGTTGGAGATACGCAATTGAATGTAGATGAGTCGACAGTAACAAATGTAAATCGAAGTAATTTTAAACTCAAAGCTATTTATGATGTAAAATTAGATTCAGTAAACTCTTTGAAAATTACAGCGAACTCAAATTTTTATGATACAGAAAGTGATGAATTTACAAACGGAACTACAACAGGAAATGGTGGAATATTAAAAAATAAGCAACAGCGAGATTTTACCACAAATTCAGATAAGACTGTATTGTTTGCTAGTGTTTTGTTTAAACATAAATTTGCTAAACCGCGTCGTACTTTTACCGTAAATAGTAGTTGGAACATGATGAATACCAACTCGAATAATTTTTTAAAGTCCTCAAACGAGAGTTACGTGAATGGTGTTTTTGATACAAAAAATGAAGTAGATCAAAATAAAATAGGAGATAAAACAACTAAAAATTTTTCAGCTAGTTTTAGTTATTCAGAACCTATTGCTAAACAATTTTCACTTCAGTTTGCTTATCAAATTGCTTTTGATAAAGGTAAAAACAACTATTTTACTTATGATTATTCAGTAAATACAGGACAGTACGATCAATTGGTGGCTTCATTGTCGAATGAATTTGAACAAGCTATTATTACGCACAGACCCAATTTAAAATTGAGTTACAATGCCAAAAAAATCAATTATAGTATAGGTAGTGGTTTTGGATTTACTTCTTTTGATTTGTTGGATAAAACTATGAATAAAGAATACAAACGTAGCTATACTAACTTTTTTCCATCGGCAAGTTTTTCCTATAAGTATAAAAGTAATAGCAACTTAAGGGTTAATTATTATGGGTCAACCATACAGCCTACTCTAGATCAATTACAACCATTAAGAAATAATCAAGATTTTTTTAATCAAACGTTAGGGAATCCAGATTTAAAACAATCTTTTAATAATAGAATAGAAATTTTTCAAAGTAGTTACGATATGTTGACGGAAACTCAATTTTATCAAGGAATTTATTTTAACACAACTACTAATGCCATTATCTATAGTAGTCTAATAGATCCTGAATCGGCTAAAACTATTTCTAGGCCTATTAATACCAATGGAAATTTCTCTGGAAATTTTTATTTAGGATACGGATTAAAAATCAAGAAACTAGATATAAGAGCTGACTTCAGTCCATTCTTTGGTTACATTAAATCAGCACTTAGTATTAATACTATAATGGGGAGTTCTGAGAATTTAAACACAGGACTTTCGGTTTATTTAAGTAAGTCCAAACAAAAGAAATATGATATAAACTTAAGTAATAGGTTTACATATAATCGAAACAGTACTACTCAAAACAGTGAAATTAAATCGTTTAACACCAATACGTTGAGCTTAGATATGGGGATTTATTTTGCAGAAAAATGGAAACTATCTACAGATTATAGTTTAAATACAAGACAAAAGACAGTTGATTTTCAAGACAATCTAACCAATCAATTGTGGAATGCTAGACTACAACGTACTTTTAAAAATGACGAATTTACGGCCTATTTTATGGTACGCGATATTTTGAATCAAAACATAGGCATACAAAGAAATATTTCTGGGAACACCATTAGTCAGGAACAAAACGATAGGCTAAAAAGATATGCTATGATAGGTTTTACTTGGAATTTTAAAAATAAAGGTGAAACAGAAAAAAAATAGATTAAAGGCTAATTAGGTTATAATAAACAGAAATTTTAATAAAAATTCTATCATTTTTAATCTTAACTCACAACTTAAAAACAATGAAAACAATACTTTTTTTTATAACGGCACTCTTTTTTACAATAACATCAACTGCCCAGCAATTTGTAGATAAAGCTGTAATTGAATACGAAGTAAATACCAATCTAAAAAAGACGATGAGCAACGATAGTTGGGACGAGATGGTGAAGGACAATCTTTCGGACCTTAAAATTTCCTATTTCAATTATACTTTTGCTGATAATAAAAGCGTATTTAAATTTGATAGATGGAGTCCAAAAACAAGAATTCCAAAATACCTAAAAGATTCAGATGAAGAAAACAGCTGGTATTTTGACTTTAATCTAGGAATATTCAATATGCAAAAGCAAATTATAGGTACTAATTTTGTTGTAAGTGATAGTATTCCAAAAATTGAATGGAAGATTACGAACGAAAACCGAGAAATTGCGGGATATAATTGCAGAAAAGCGGTTGGTAAAATATTTGATGACGTCTATGTATTTGCTTTTTACACTGATGAAATTACGATTTCTGGTGGTCCAGTTTCAATAAGTGGTTTGCCGGGTATGATTTTAGGACTTACCATTCCAAGATTATACACTTCTTATGTAGCTACTAAAGTAGATGTTTCAGTTAAAGATACTACCATTATAAAGCCCATTGTAGCCAAAAAAACATATGACATAAAGGGTTTAAAATCGTTGATGGAAGAAAAAACAAAGGAATGGTTTACCTATGGTGAGGATAAAGAAGAAAACAAAAGACAAAAAAATATGTTCTTGTGGAATGCTTTTTTATAGTAATCAGTAATAAAAATTCCAAATTCCAGAAGTTATAGCTCTTGGAATTTGGAATTTTTTTATTGGGATTTGACGAATTTGGATTTTTATTAAAGATAAATCTTCTCGTCTCGACAGCGTTCAAGGATATACCTTTTCAAATTCGAAATAGTGGCTTGATAATTCGGCGCTTCGTAGCCAAAACGCTCGTGTTCCATTTGTTCTTTTTCGATAGCGTTACAACCTTTTAGCACTTCTTTAAGCATATCGAGCATCGCCAATTCCTTGTTTTTGGCTTGTTGAAATTTAAATTCCACAATTTCATCTTGCAAGGCCTCGCAATAGTCCATAAGCTCTTCTACTTCGGGCTCATCCAAAAGATAGTCTTTGTTTTTAAAAATTTCTCGTATGGATTTCATAAAACGCGGCTAATTTCAACTATTCCCCCTTTGGGGGTTAGGGGGCTTACACATCATCAAAATCCACACGAAGTGTCGCTGAAGTTGGATAAGCTTGACAGCTCAGGATTAAACCTTCGGCAATTTCATCATCAGAAAGAATAGAGTTTTTCTTCATTTCGGCTGTACCTTCGGTGATACGACATAAACAGCTGCTGCAAATTCCGCCTTGACACGAATAAGGAGCATCGATACCTTGTTTTAGAGTCGCTTCGAGTAGGGTTTGTTTGGCCGACATTTCGAAAGTAGTTTCTTCGTCGTCTACCAATACGGTAATAGTAGTGTGCCCTTCTACAGAAGCGGAAATGGTTTTTTCTTGAGTAGAAGAAGTAAACAATTCAAACTTAATAGCCGATTCTTTTACATTTTTCTCTTTTAAGATAGAAGAAACGGTTGTAATCATTTCTTCTGGACCGCACAAAAAGTACTTGTCAAAATTCAACGCGGTGTGTTTTTGCGTAAGCACAGCATTCACAACCGATTTGTCAATTCGTCCAAAAAAGCCTTCTCCAGCGTGTACTTTGCTGTAAACATAATGTACAAAAAGGCGGCCTACATATTGCAATTGCAAGTCGTGTAATTCTTGATGAAAGATGGTTTCCTCAGGTGTTTTATTACCATAAACCAAGACAAACGAACTTTTTGGTTCGCTTTTCAAAACCGATTTTAAGATAGAAATTACAGGAGTGATTCCACTACCTGCTACAAAAGCGGCGTAGTTTCTTTGACGCTCGGCATCAGGAGTGAAGGTGAATTTCCCTTCGGGTTGTCCTACTTCGAGTACGTCTCCCGCTTTTAATCGGCTAGTGGCAAATTGAGAAAACAGTCCATTTTTTACCGCTTTTACTGCAATGCGCAACTCACCACTTTCAGGAGCAGAACAAATAGAATAGGCTCTGCGAATCTCTTGATTGTCTAAGGTTAAACGCAAGTTAAGGTATTGTCCTGCGGTAAAAGTATAATTAGAGGTAAGTTCTTCTGGGACATTAAAAAGTATGGAAACGGCATCTTTCGTTTCGCGTTTTACTTCTTTGATAAGGAGTTTTAAAAAGGAAGGCATAATTTGATTTTTTTTACAAAGATAGCAAAGACCATAACTTGGATAGCGCAACCGATTAAAAATTTTATACCTAATTTTGTTATGTATAAGAATCTTATGTATATTTGTTTTTGACAATTGATTGTATCTAATTCTTCAAAAAATGAAAAACTCACAGTTATACAAAGGCAGTCTCAACACCATTATTATGAAGTTGTTGGAAGAAAATGGCAAAATGTATGGGTACGAAATTACCCAGAAAGTAAAGGCGTTGACGCAAGGAGAATTGACCATTACCGAGGGCGCTTTGTATCCAGCGTTGCACAAATTGGAAGCCGAAGGATTACTTGATGTAGAGATAGAACGAGTAGACAACCGCTTGAGAAAGTATTATAAACTTACAGAAAAAGGAACCACAGAAACCGTTAATCGATTGGCAGAATTGGAAGATTTTATCCGAAATATGCAAAGTTTAGTGAATCCAAAATTAGAATTTTAGTGCGTTATGGTAGTTTTAAATCAAGAACAAATAAAATTTATTGACCACTATTTACAAGGTTCTAAAGTGCGTTATGTTGATGTGCGTTCCGAATTAACAGACCATATCGCTACAGCTGTAGAGCATAAAATGCAAGACGAAGCGCTGGATTTTTATGAAGCTTTTAAAGCGTTTATGGCAGTCAATAAATCCCAGTTGTTACAGAGAAACAATGCAACTTTTGCTTACTTAAAAGAAGCTATTGTTAGTTTTTGTCCCACGCTTTGGCATCCCATTACCTTAATTTTTGGTGGTATCTTGCTTTTTTTAGTGTGGTTTTTTGATTCGATTTTATCGCTACAAGGAATTCATTATGTCTGTTATTTTTTGATTTTGTGTTTAGGATTAACGCAAAGAATGTACTTCTCTTTGGTGATGAAAAAACAATATTTACGATTAGAATATTTGAATTATGCTTTGATGACAATTTATTTTTTAAGTGTTATGCTTAATGGTTGGTTTGATGATTTTAAAGGAAATGCTATAACTCTTTCAATAAGTATAAGCTTGTTTTTTGCTTACAGTCGTTACGCTTTTGCTACTATTCAGAAATTTAAAACCAACCGAATTTAATTATTTACTATGAAACTTACCACTGAACAAATCAACCAAATCGACACTTTTCTAGAAAGAAATGACGTTAAATATCTTGACATTAAGTTAGAACTATTGGATCACATTGCTTCGCAGATTGAAGCGTTAATGAGTGAGCAAAATAGTTCTTTTGAAGAAGCCTCTACCATAATTACAACCCATTGGAAACCTAGATTTAGCTCAAGCACTAGTTTTTTAATTGGATTAATTTATTCGTTTCCAAAGATTGTTTTGGACCGTTTGGTTAAAAGGGCCAAAAAACAGACTTTGTTTCTTTTTTGCTTTGGTGGCCTTTATTGCGTTCCGATGGTTTACTATAAAGATTATTTTCAAGCGACTTTAGGACCGTTTGAAGTAATTATTGATACAATAGCCCTAGTTTCAAGTGTTATTTTATCTTATATAGTAATTAAGATAAACATTCATTCCAAACGTACGAGCTATCGCTTTTTAGTTAATCAATCTGCGCCAATAATTATCTTAAGTTTTTTTATATTATTGTTAGATTATCAGGTTATAGAATTAAAGCTTTTTTATACGCTATTAATGTTATTTCAAGCCATTGTGGCTTTTCAAAATTATAGATTGCACACTAGCTTTTTAAAAAAATTGACTATAGCATGAAACTAACCACCGAACAGATTAACTACATCGAGAATTACATTCAATCCTTTGATATTAAATGGTACGAAATTCAAGTGGAATTAATCGACCATATGATTTCAATTATGGAAGAAATCTGGGAGCAAGACTCCGAATTGACTTTTCATCAGGTGAAGTACCAAGCGGAACAGCGTTTTGGTAGAGGCTATTTTAAATCAATTGTGGCAGAGCGAAAAACGATTTTGCAAAAAGAGTACAACAGACAACAACGAAAAATGGTTGCTGAGTTTCTAAAATTTCCAAAAATCATAGCAAGTATTTTATTAGGAGTTGTTGTTTATCAAGTTTCTTTTTATTTTGAAAATCCTGCAAAATATGTTGCGGGACTTTTTGGATTGCTTTTCTTGTTTTCGGTACCGATGTTTTATTCTTGGATTAAAAATCGAAAGTTAAATGGCAAATATTTTTTAGCTATTGATTTTTCTTCAAGTATGGTTTCATCGGGTCCTATGTTGGGTATAAGTTTGGCGAACTTTACGAAACAAGGTGTTGACTATAACTCAAATTTACTATTGCCTTTTATTGCTCTTTGGGTTTTGCTTTTTTTGATTTGTATTACGGGAATTCATATTCAAACAACTATTCTAAAAACCATCAAAAAGCAATACCAACTTTCCTAAATTTATTATGAAACTCACCACTGAACAAATCGACCAATTGTATAGGTTCACACGCCAACATTATGTAGAATGGTATGATCTCCAAACGGAATTAGTAGATCATTTGGCTAATGCTATTGAGGAACAATGGCAAGAAAATCCGAAGCTTTCGTTTGATCAAGCCTTACAAAACGAATTCAAAAAATTTGGTGTTTTTGGCTTTATGGACGTGGTAGAAGGCAAACAACGATTTTTACAAAAGAAATACAATCAGATTGTGTGGTCGATAGTGAAGACTTTTTTTACGCTACCCAAAATTATGGGAACGATTGGAGTTACAGGTTTACTGTTTTTGTTACTAAAAGCAAGTCAGTACAACGGCGATTGGGTGTTGCTTTTCTATGGGTTATTGGTTGTTTTTGCTTTTTATGGAATGATTTCAAATCGGTTGAAACACAAAAAACAAATTCAGAATCAAGAAAAAAGATGGTTGTTTGAAGACATTTTAAATCAACATGGGAGTTTTGCTGGCGCGATAGTTTTGCCACTAAATATTTTTTTACAACTCTTTAATCGAGCTGAACATTACTTGGATAATACATATCTTTTAGGTTTTGCTAGTTTCTCATTGGTGCTTATGACTATTTTGATGTATGTTGTCTTTTTTGAAATTCCATCACAGTCTAAAAAATACCTTTTACAAACCTATCCAGAATATTCTTTGGCTAATTTTTGAAGGCTATTGCCATGAATGTTTAAAAAAGAGCCAAAATTTTTCACGATTAAGAAATGAAGAAAAGTTAAGTTTTCTTAGACTTAATGGACCTTAATAACTTAATGGTTCAAAAAATAAATAAATTTTAATTTATAAAAGTTAGATTATCGATTATAAAACCTTGTAACGTTTTATATCTTTTGTTTACTTACTCTTCAACTAAACCCAAATAACTATGTTTTTACGTTTTATTTACCTCGAGTGGAAAGCCTTTTTGCGTTCAGCTTCCTTTGGAACGAGCTTGGCGATGAGAATTTTAATGGGCTTTTTGATTGCTTATTTCACCTTGTTGTTTTTAGCGCTAGGAGTTGGCGGTTTTTACGGCCTTAAGAAAATGAATTTAGACCCATTGGTAACTATCAATAAATTTTTGGTCTATTATTTTCTATTTGATTTGGCCTTTCGATTAATGCTTCAAAAAATCCCTGTGCTCAACATTCGTCCTTTACTGGTGTTGCCGATTAAGAGACCTACGATTGTGCATTTTTCTTTAGGAAAGACAGCCTTATCTTTTTTCAATATTTTGCACGCTTTTCTTTTTATTCCTTTAAGTGTCGTTTTGATTTATGAAGGGTATGATGTGGCATCTGTAGTGTATTGGCATTTGGGTGTTTTTGCTTTGGTGTACATCAATAATTTTTTGAACATTATATTGAGTAATAAAGACCAATTATTTGGTGTTTTTCTTGCGATTCTTGCAGTGCTCGGTGGATTACAATATTACGGTTATTTTGATGTAACGCTATACAGTGCTCCGTTTTTTGAGGCTTTATTTCATACTGTAGGAGTGTTTCTTATTCCACTTGTAATCTTAGGATTGTTGTACTATTATACCTTTGTTTATTTCAAAAACGAATTATATCTCGATGCTGGTTTGGCTGTAAAAGGTGAAATTGCTAAGACAGAAGATTTGACTTGGTTGAATCAATTTGGAACTTTGGGTACCTTTTTAAAGAACGACATCAAGCTAATCAAAAGAAACAAACGTTCTAAAACAACGGTTCTTATGAGTGTGCTGTTTTTGTTTTATGGATTGATTTTCTTTGGCAACCCAACACAGCCACAAGTGATGTACATATTTGCAGGAATTTTTGTTTCGGGTGGATTTTTATTCACATTTGGCCAGTTTGTACCGAGTTGGGATAGTTCGTATTACCAGTTAATGATGACGCAAAACATTCCGTATCGTGGCTATTTGAATTCCAAATGGTGGTTAATTGTCATAGCAACTTTTGCTTCTACGATTTTGGCTAGTTTCTATCTTTATTTCGGCTGGCAAGTGTATTTGACCATTGTGGCTGGTGCGATTTACAATATTGGAATCAATTCACATCTGGTGCTCTTAGGAGGTGCTTTTACGAAAACGCCAATCGATTTAACACAAAGTCAAGGCGCTTTTGGTGACAAAAAAGCATTCAATGTCAACACGATGTTGCTCTCTATCCCAAAATTAGTTTTGCCTTTGCTTTTGTATGGTTTGGGGAAATATTTTGGCGGACAAGAATTAGGTTTGGGCCTTGTTGCTTTTGCGGGAGTGATTGGTTTTGCAATGAGAAACTGGGTGTTCCTTCAAATAGAAAAAATTTACAAAAGAGAAAAATACAAAACCATTGCGGCTTACAAACAAAAAAGCTAATTTAAATAAAAACACTTCTAACCTCTAACTTTTAACCTCTCACTTCTCACATGATACAAGTACAAAACCTTTCAAAATCATACAACGGAACCACCGTTTTAAAAATAGACCAATTAGAAATTCCAAAAGGCGAAAGTTTTGGATTGGTCGGAAATAATGGTGCTGGAAAAACTACTTTTTTCAGTTTACTACTGGATTTAATTCACCCAACTACAGGAGCCGTTATTAACAATGGCGTTCAAGTTAACACTAGCGAAAGTTGGAAACCTTTTACGGGTTCCTTTTTGGACGAAAGCTTTTTGATTGGGTATTTAACACCCGAGGAATACTTTTATTTCATTGGTGATTTACGTGGACAAAACAAAGCCGATGTGGATGCCTTATTAGCCAAACACGAAGAGTTTTTTAATGGCGAAATCCTAAAAAACAAAAAATACCTGAGAGACCTTTCTAAAGGAAACCAAAAGAAAGTTGGGATTATTGCTACTTTAATAGGCAACCCTGAAGTCGTTATTTTAGACGAACCTTTTGCTAACTTAGACCCAACGACCGTAAACCGATTGAAAAAAATCATCAAAGAATTGGCTCAAAATCCAGACGTAACCGTTTTAGTTTCTAGTCACGATTTGTTGCATACTGTTGAAGTTTGTAATCGAATTGTCGCTTTGAACAAAGGAGAAGTAGTCAAAGATATTCAAACATCAACAGAGACTTTGGCCGAGCTAGAAGCGTTTTTTGCGGTTTAAATTCGAATATTTCAAAAAGAAACGTATTTTTACCAGTCATTATACTAAAATGATGTTTTTCAAGTTAAATGATAAAACGTTTCCTATTGAAGACTACCGGTTGTAAGCCTTTTTATCCCTTATTTTTATTCATTTTCTTGATAGCTTGCTCTACCAAGAAGAATACTTTTTTGGCCAGAAATTCGCATGCTTTGAGTACGCGTTACAATATTTTGTACAACGGACAAATAGGTTTAGACAAAGGGGTAAATGGGCTTACATCGGGAGATAAAGACAATTTTTGGGAGCTTTTGCCTATCGAAAGAATGCAACTTTCAGAGAGCACTACAGCTGAAGACAAGCCCAAAAATGCCGATTTTGAATTGGCCGAAACCAAAGCTACCAAAGCCATTCAAAAACACTCCATGAATATTGGTGGGCGTGAGGTCAATTATCAAATGGACGAAGCCTATCTTTTGCTCGGAAAAGCACGTTATTACGACCAGCGTTTTGTGCCTGCCTTAGATGCTTTCAATTATATTCTGTACAAATATCCCGAAAGCGATAAAATATACGAAGCTAAAGTTTGGCGAGAAAAAACCAATATGCGCTTAGGCAACGATGCTTTAGTGGTAAAAAACATCAATAAATTACTCAAAGACGAGGAATTCAAAGACCAACCTTTTGCAGATGCCAATGCACTTTTGGCTGAAGCCTTTTTGAATTTAGAACAAAAAGATAGCGCCGTTGCAAAACTCAAAATCGCCGTAGATTATACAAAAGTAAATGAAGAAAGAGCTCGTTATCGCTTTATCTTGGGACAATTGTATCAAGAATTAGGGAAAAGAGACAGCGCACTTTTTTGCTACGATGCAGTAATTGCTATGAATCGCAGTGCTAAGAGAGACTACATTATTCAGTCGTATGCTCGAAAAGCACAATTATTTGATTATGAAACGGGTGATCCCAATGCTTTTGTAGCCATTTATAACGAGCTAATGGAGGATCGTGAGAATCGTCCTTTTTTAGATGTGATTTATCATAATATGGGGTTGTTTTATGACAATTATAAAAAACCAGATTCGGCTACCATTTTCTATAAGGCTTCTCTGGAAGCACGTCCCAAAGACCCTTATTTAGCGGCATCCAATTATAGAAATATTGGTACTATTTATTTCAAGGCGACCGATTATCCTTTGGCAGCCAAATACTATGATAGTACTTTAGTAAAGCTTGATCCAAAAACAAGAGAGTTTTATAAAATTCAAAAAAAACGTAAAGATTTAGACGAAGCGATTCGATTAGAAACTAGCACCAAAAGAAATGATAGTATTCTAAAAGCAATAGCATTATCACCTTCAGATCGAAATGCCTACTATGAAAAACATATTGTTGCTATCAAAAAACAAGATTCTATAAAACGAGTGTTGGAGGAAAAACAAAAGCAAAAATTAGCGAATATCGAACGTAATTTGTCGGCTTCTTCCTCCGATCCTGCAGCAGTAGCCACAGGTCCAGGTCTGGCAAATAAAGCTGCTTTTCTCCCTCCGAGCGATAATCAACAAGCAGAATCTGCAAACACCTTTTATTTTTACAATCCAAAAACGGTGGCCTTCGGGAAATTAGAATTTAGAAAAGCTTTTGGAAATCGTGCTTTGGCCGAAAATTGGTTGTTTTCAAATGCAAAAAAAGGAGCCAATGACATCACAGACGATACAATAAATGATGATAATGTAGTTGCCGAAAAAGAGGCTGAAGATCCACGTTATACTTTAGCGTATTATTTAAATCAATTACCTACTCAGTCTTCGGCAATTGATAGTATTACTAAAGAAAGAAATACAGGATATTATCAATTGGGCGTTGTTTACAAAGAAAAATTCAAAGAGTACGACTTAGCGAGTAGTAAGTTGGAACAATTACTTAGTTTTCGTCCCGATGTAAAATTAATTCCTCCTACTCAGTACAATTTGTATAAGATATACGAAATCACCAATAAAGCAAAAGCAACATCGGTTAAAAACGCGATCACCACACAATTCCCAGATTCCAGGTACGCTAGAATAATAATGAATCCGGCTTTTGATGGAGCCAAAGACATAGATTCCCCTGAGAATAAATACAAAGAATGTTACGAATGGTTTAAGGACGAAAAATTTGCTGCGGTATTATCACGCTGTAATACGATGATTAACCAGTTGACGGGAGAAGAGATTGTGGCTAAGTTTGAATTGCTCAAAGCGAATGCTTTGGCAAAAACAAAAGGCTTAGCGGCCTACAAAGAAGCGATGCAATATGTAGCCGATACGTATGCCAATACCGAAGAAGGTAAAAAAGCAGAAGAAATCATTACGACACAAATTCCTATTTTGGAACGAATGGCTTTTAGTACGGTAGACACCAAAAAATGGAAAATTATTTTTAGAATTCCTATCGAAGATTTTAACCAAGAACGCGCCATCGAAAAGCAGGTTTTGGAATTTATGGCTAAAGAAAATTTAGAAAATCTATACTATACTTGCGATAATTATACTGATACAGAGCGCATCTTATGTGTGCACGGCTTTCAATCTCAACTATATGTTAATGATGTCTCGGTGATTTTTAATAAAAAGGCTGCGCCTTCTGGGAAACCAATAGCAATTCCAATAACCGATGAGAATTACAAGATTGTCCAAATGAAAAAGAACTTAGATGCCTATTTAGCCCCAAAAACGCCCTAAACATGTTCGATAAAAAAAACAAACAACCCTACACCGATTTATTAGGTAAGACCAATAGAATTGTAGAAGCGACTAAAATTAAAGGAGATATTTTTTCTCCTGCAGATTTTAGACTAGACGGAGAATTGATTGGAAATTTTACTTCGAATGGGAAATTAGTGATTGGTCCTTCTGGAAAAGTAATTGGGGATATTGTTTGCAAAAATGCTGATATCGAAGGTATTTATAACGGAAAAATAACGGTACACGAATTACTTAATATCAAAGCAACAGCTTCTGTAGAAGGCGAAGTGCGTATCGGAAAGTTGGCCATTGAACCTGGTGCTCATTTTACAGCCACTTGTGTGATGCAAACCATAGAAAACAAAACGGATGGAACCCAATCCAAATAAAAGAAAGCCTAATAAGTGGTTAGCCTTAATCAATATCCCTATTCAAATGGGCGTATTGATTTTTTTATTTGCTTATTTAGGCCATTGGTTAGATGAGAATCATCCGAGTCCAAAAGTGTACTATGTTAAAATTTTAGTTATTGTTGGTGTTTTTTTGGCAATGTACAATGTGTACCGACAAGTAAATGAAATCAATAAAAATCAATAATGAATACCTCTTTTTTTAAAAAAATCATTCCCCTTTTGTTAGCCATACTAATTGCCTTTGGAGTACACGAAGGGCTGTTTTTTGTATTAAAAATTAACACACAAAACTTTATCTATTCCTTGCCAGAACTTTATGCTTGGTTTACTTTGTTTACACTACTAGTGGTTTTTGTTTTGCTATTGGTTAAGAGGAAAAGCTTGGATAATGTAGGAATGAGTTTTCTGTTGGTAACGAGTATAAAAATGGTCTTTTGTTACCTCTTGTTACGTCCTATATTAAAAGTAGCAACTCTTCAAAATTCTGCCGAAAAAATAAACTTTTTTGCACTTTTTATTCTCTTTTTGCTAATTGAGACACTTTTCACTATTCGCTTAGTAAACGAAAAGCAAAAATAGGGGGTTGAAAAAGCCAAATCCGCAAAAAAATTATTTTTTATATTCTTTCGGATATTAATAAAAAATGTACCTTTGCACCAAATTTCAGAAACGTAATAAATTAAGATAATTAACTGTTATGGTGATTTCAAACAAACCACTTCGATTTTTAGTAGCAATTTTAGTAGCCTGCCTTCCTTTATTTAGCACTGCAAACCCTGTGGTTGATAGTACTAAAGTAGAAGTAGTAGCAGAGGGTCATGAAGGAGCTGTAGCGCATGAAGGAGCTCACGCTGAACCAAAAGATGTTAAGACCGAAATCAAAGAATTCATCAATCACCACTTATTAGATTCGCATTCTTTTAATTTAAATGCCGATAAAGAGACAGGAGAACACCTTGGTTTTTCATTACCAATTATTCTATGGGATAATGGTTTGCAAGTATTCTCTTCAGCTGAATTTCACCACGGTCCTGTAGCTGATGTTGCAGAGCACAACGTAAACTTCTACAAGTTACACCACGAAAAAATTTATAAAACCGATGCTAAAGGCACACTTACTGAAGAGCACGGTCATCCAACAAACGTTCAGCCATTAGATTTGTCAATTACTAAAAGTGTAGTTGGTATTTTGTTTGTTGCTATTTTGATGTTGGTATTGTTCTCAAGTTTAGCAAAATCGTATGCTAAAAATGGTGGAATTGCTAAAGGAGCTGGTCGTTTCTTTGAGCCTTTAGTAATCTATGTAAGAGACGAGATTGCTATCCCTAATATTGGAGAGAAAGGGTACAAAAAATACATGAGCTATTTATTGACGATTTTCTTCTTCATCTTTTTCTTGAATATTTTAGGGTTAATGCCTTTAGGGTTTAATATAACTGGAAATATCACAATCACATTGTCATTGGCCTTATTAACTTATTTGATTACTACTTTTTCAGCAAATAAAAATTACTGGTCACATATGTTATGGATGCCTGGAGTTCCTGTATTGTTAAGACCAGTTTTGGCATTAATTGAATTATTAGGAACAATCATTAAACCATTTTCATTGATGATTCGTTTGTATGCGAATATGATGGCAGGTCACGTAGTATTGATGAGTATTATTGGGTTGATGTTTATTTTCAAAAGCTGGATTGGAAGTTCTTTGTCATTTGTATTGGCATTTTCACTTTCTATTCTAGAAATATTAGTAGCGTTTCTTCAAGCGTATATCTTCACTATGTTGTCATCATTGTATTTTGGTGCAGGTAACGAAGAACACCACCATGAAGAAGCACACCATTAAAATGTTTAACCGTTAATTTGTTTAACCGTTTTACGATTCAACGAATTAACGATTCAACAACAAACAAAGAATGTTTAATTTTTAATATATATATTATGCAAATTCCAGAAATTATTGGAGCAGGATTAATTGTAATCGGAGCAGGTTTAGGTATTGGTAAAATTGGTGGTTCAGCAATGGACGCTATTGCTCGTCAACCAGAAGCTTCTGGAAAAATCCAAACAGCTATGATTATTGCTGCAGCTCTTATTGAGGGTATTGGTTTCGCTGCTTTGTTCGCGAAATAATAACTAAAAAAACAATAGTTACAACGGTTGGTTGTGACTATTGTTTTAAAATTAAAACATTAAAATTATATAATAGAGATAAAAATGGATAAGTTAATAAATGATTTTTCGTTTGGTTTGTTTATTTGGCAAATAGTAATATTTGTTGGATTGATTCTTTTGTTGAAAAAATTTGCATGGAAACCAATTCTTGACGCGGTAAACGAAAGAGAAGAAGGAATCAAAAATGCTTTGGAATCTGCTGAAAACGCAAAGAAAGAAATGCAAGAATTGCAAGCAGACAACCAACGTATTTTACAAGAAGCTAGATTAGAGCGTGACAGTATGCTTAAAGAAGCTCGTGAAATGAAAGAAAAAATCGTTGCTGATGCCAAAAATGAAGCGCAAACTCAAGGTCAAAAAATGATCGAGCAAGCTAAAGCGGCTATCGAAAGCGAAAAAAATGCAGCAATGAACGAATTGAAATTACAAGTTTCTTCTTTGTCATTAAGCATCGCAGAAAAAGTATTGAAAGACGAATTATCTAACAAAGAAGCTCAAACTAAATTGGTTGAGAAAATGTTAGGAGACGTTAAATTGAACTAATCATGGCAGGTACAAGAGCAGCAATTCGATATTCGAAAGCAATTCTAGACATTGCCAATGCGAAACAAGTAGCAGAAGCAGTGAATAATGACATGAAGCTAATAGGAAATACTATTGCTTCTAATCTGGAATTAAGCACGTTCATTCAAAACCCAACCTTGAAGGTGGAGTTGAAAGAACAAGCCCTTTTAGAAGTTTTTGCTTCGGCAAATGGCGTTACTAAAAGCTTATTTCATTTATTATTCGAAAACAAAAGATTCGAGATTCTAGAAGGAATTGCATCGGAATACACTAAATTATTTGATATCATGAACGGTGTTGAAGTGGCACAAGTTACTACAGCAATTCCTATGGATGCTGATTTAGAAGCTAAAGTGTTGGCTAAAATTGCCACCCTTTCTGATAAAAAAATTCAAATTGAAAATACAATAGACCCTGCTATCATTGGAGGTTTTATTTTAAGAATAGGTGACAAGCAATACAATGCTTCTGTTGCTAACAAATTGCAAGTTTTAAAAAGAGAATTAAGTAACTAGTTTTATCACACATTTAAGTGTCTAAATTATAAAGTAAGATGGCGGAAATCAAACCTGCTGAAATTTCAGCAATATTAAAGAAGCAAGTTGAAAGTTTTGAATCTGGTGCTACACTAGAAGAAGTAGGAACAGTACTTAATGTTGGAGATGGTATTGCTCGTGTTTACGGGCTATCCAATGTTCAATACGGTGAGTTAGTTGAATTTGAAAATGGGTTAGAAGCAATCGTTTTGAACCTAGAAGAAGACAACGTAGGGGTGGTACTTTTAGGACCATCAACTGGAATCAAAGAAGGTTCTACTGCCAAAAGAACACAACGTATTGCTTCTCTTAAAACAGGAGAAGGAATGGTAGGACGTGTAGTAAACACTTTAGGTCAGCCAATTGATGGTAAAGGACCAATTACAGGTGAATTATACGAAATGCCATTAGAAAGAAAAGCTCCTGGAGTTATCTTCCGTCAGCCAGTAACTGAACCATTACAAACAGGTGTAAAAGCAGTTGATGCTATGATTCCTGTAGGACGTGGACAACGTGAGTTGGTTATTGGTGACCGTCAAACTGGTAAATCAACAGTTTGTATCGATACTATATTAAATCAAAAAGAATTTTACGATGCAGGTCAACCTGTATTCTGTATCTATGTAGCTATTGGTCAAAAAGCTTCTACTGTTGCTGGAATTGCAAAAATGTTAGAAGAAAAAGGAGCTATGGCTTATACAGTGATCGTTGCAGCCAATGCTTCTGATCCAGCGCCAATGCAAGTTTATGCTCCTTTCGCAGGTGCTGCAATTGGTGAATATTTTAGAGATTCAGGTCGTCCGGCGTTAATCGTTTATGATGACTTATCTAAACAAGCGGTAGCTTACCGTGAGGTGTCTCTTTTGTTAAGAAGACCTCCAGGACGTGAGGCTTACCCAGGTGACGTTTTCTACTTACACTCTCGTTTGTTAGAAAGAGCTTGTAAAGTAATTGCTGATGACTCTATCGCTAAAAACATGAATGATTTACCAGATTCATTAAAAGGAATCGTTAAAGGTGGTGGTTCATTAACAGCTTTACCAATTATCGAAACTCAAGCAGGTGACGTATCAGCTTATATCCCAACGAACGTAATTTCGATTACAGATGGTCAAATTTTCTTGGATGGAGATTTGTTCAACTCTGGGGTTCGTCCAGCGATTAACGTAGGTATCTCTGTATCTCGTGTGGGTGGTAACGCTCAAATTAAATCAATGAAAAAAGTAGCGGGTACTTTGAAATTAGACCAAGCACAATTCCGTGAATTGGAAGCGTTTGCTAAGTTTGGTTCTGATTTGGATGCCGTTACATTAAACGTAATTGAAAAAGGTAGAAGAAACGTTGAAATCTTGAAACAAGGTTTGAACGATCCTTATACAGTTGAAGACCAAGTAGCAATTATCTACGCGGGTTCTAAAAACTTGTTGCGTAACGTTCCTGTAAATAAAGTAAAGGAATTCGAAAAAGATTTCTTAGAATACATGAACAACAAAAACAGAGCAACTTTGGATGCTTTGAAAGCAGGTAAATTTACAGACGAAATTACAGATGTAATTGAAGCTGCAGCAAAAGAAATTTCAGCAAAGTATAACTAATTAGGTTTTAGGTTTTGGGTGTTTGGTTATTGATTTTACAAACCCAACACCCAATATCCAAAAACCCAATACCCATATAAAAATGGCAAATTTAAAGGAAATCCGTAATAGAATTGTTTCCATTTCATCTACGATGCAAATTACATCGGCAATGAAAATGGTTTCTGCTGCAAAGTTGAAAAAAGCACAAGATGCCATCACTGCGATGCGTCCTTACGCTGAAAAACAAACGGAATTACTACAAAACCTTTCTGCTACCTTAGATGGTGATGTAGGAGGAGAGTATACTACACAAAGAGAAATCAAAAAAGTATTATTAGTAGCTATTACCTCTAATCGTGGTTTGTGCGGGGCTTTTAATACCAATGTAATTAAGGAAGTTAAAGTTCGTGCAGATTACTATACTGGTAAACAAGTGGATGTTTTTGCAATTGGTAAAAAAGGAAACGATGTTTTGGGTAAAAATTTTGCTGTAGTAGGTAATGAGAGTAAAGTTTTTGATGCTTTGAGTTTTGAGAATGTTGCTTTAATTGCAGATCATTTAACACAACAATTTGTTGGGGGTAATTATGATAGAATTGAATTGGTATACAACCAATTTAAAAATGCAGCTACTCAAATTGTACAAACAGAACAGTTTTTGCCATTAGCACCTATCAAAGCAGACAAAGCAGTTACTCCTGGTGATTACATTTTTGAACCTTCAAAAGAAGAAATCGTGTTGACCTTGATTCCTAAATCATTGAAAACGCAATTATATAAAGGAATTAGAGATTCATTTGCTTCAGAGCATGGGGCTCGTATGACCGCAATGCACAAAGCAACTGACAATGCTACAGAATTACGTGACCAATTGAAGTTAACGTATAACAAAGCTCGTCAAGCAGCGATTACTAATGAAATCCTTGAGATTGTTGGTGGAGCTGAAGCTTTGAATGGATAAAAGTTTTAATTACTGAAAAAACAAAAAGAGCCAACTGAAGTTGGCTCTTTTTGTTTTTAATATTTCTTACGATTCCATTTTAGTTCTTGTTGTTTTTGCTTTGGTTTTTCATTTGTCGTAACCAAGCTTTTTATTGCTAAAATAGAATCCATTTTTTTCTGGTCATAAATGACTAACCAAGAATAAGAGTTTGTTTTTTTACTTTCCCATAGAGATGTCTCTATTTCTTCTTCTATGATCGGTAAGGCCATTTTTCCTTTTTTTTGTGAATAGGATAAAGTAAAAAATGCGCAAAAGAGTAGTACAAAGAGTAGTTTTTTATGCATGGTTTAATTTTGGGTTAGTTTTGTCTATGCTATTACTAAAAGTATGCCAATATCTATTTTTATATTAAAAAATTGTATGTATTAGATGTAATACAGTATTGATGTATCAGGTATGTCATTGTTGTTAATGTCTAGAAAGTGATTTAATTTTCATTCTAAAAATTCCTCCACACACATGGTTCCATCTCA
The DNA here is from genome assembly GCA_963513565.1 of uncultured Flavobacterium sp. GTDB lineage: Bacteria > Bacteroidota > Bacteroidia > Flavobacteriales > Flavobacteriaceae > Flavobacterium. The sequence continues at coordinate 236,229 of CAUPRE010000002.1, forward strand.
TCCCTTTTTTCTCTAATTTTACACTTTTAAAATTACCTATGGAAATTCAACTTAGAGAATTGAGCGCTAAAGAAGAGATGCTAGCTCACATTGACATGATGCGTCATTTGTACCCCACTTTTACTATTGAAAAATACGATACGTATCTTACCGAAATGATTCCGCATAACTATAAACAGCTTGCCGTTTTTGAAGGCGAAGTTTGTTTGGGGATTACTGGTTTTTGGCAAGGGTATAAATTATGGTCTGGAAAATATATCGAAATCGATAATTTTGTAGTGCATCCCGATAATCGCGCCAAAGGCATAGGGAAAATGATGACCGATTATATTGATGCTAAAGCCAAAGCTACGAACTGCACTATGATCGTTTTAGATGCATTTACAGGAAATTTCAATGCCCATCGTTTTTATTACAACCAAGGGTATGTGCCCAAAGGCTTTCATTTTTTGAAAATCATCAACGAAGACGGACTTTCATAAAATTTTAAACCATTTAAGGCATATAAGGTCATGTAAGTTTTTTCTTTGTGAACCTTGTGTAAATCTTTGTGCTCTTTGTGGTTATTTTTTTTCAACCATATAAGAGATATAAGTTTATTGAAGTTTTTTTTGCGGTTTGCGGTTAATTTTTAACCATATAAAGGGCATTTAAGGTCATATAAGTCACGTTTGAAATAAAAGTTTAATTTCCTTGTGTACTTTGCGTAACCCTTTGTGTACTTAGTGGTTAAATTTAACACCAAAGTAAACGCCTACTATTCTTATATGACCTTAAATGCCCTTTATATGGTTCAAATAACAGTTGCTATTCCAAAAAGACTTCAATGGCTTCAATGTTTAAATTTAACCACAATCCATGCGGTTAAATTTTTTTATTAAGTCAACCGTGAATTCGCTATTTTTGTTTTCTTAAGTCAAATCAAAACCAAACTACTTTGGGATTATATAAAAGTTTATTCAAACAAACTGCGATATACGGACTAGCAACCGTTTTGCCACGTATGCTCAGTTTTTTATTGGTGCGCTTGTACACCGGAATTTTACCAACAGCAGAGTATGGCGAAGTTTCTATCGTTCTCTCTTGGATGGTTTTTTTCAACGTAATTTTATCCTACGGTATGGAAACCGCTTTTTTCCGTTTCTACAGTGCCGAAACCGATAAAGAAAATGTCATCGCTACCAGTACCATTTCTATTTTTTGGTCTTCCATTTTGTTTTTGTTTGGCGCCTTAATTTTTAGAAACACCTTAGCCTCATGGGCTCATGTAGATGTGCAGTACATTACGTTTACCATTTGGATTTTGGTTTTAGATGCCTTGGTGATTATCCCTTTTTCAAAATTAAGAGCTAACAAACGCCCTATGATGTATGCTATTATCAAAATTGGGAATGTAGTCGTAAACTTAGCACTAAACCTGTATTTTTTATTGGTTTTACCTATAATTTATGCCGATAATCCCGACTCTTTTTTGGGGAATATGTATATCGATAATTTCGAAATTGGCTACATTTTCGTTTCCAATTTGTTGGCGAGTTTGCTCACTTTTGTAGTACTTTCACCTAATTATGTTTCCTTAAAACGTAATTTTGATGCGGTACTTTGGAAAAAAATGATGCGCTACGGTTTGCCTATCTTAATTGCAGGAATTGCTTTTGCGGTAAACGAACATTTCGATAAAATTTTATTAGGCTATTGGTTGCCGGACAACATTGCTAAATCCGAAGTAGGGGCTTATTCAGCCTGTTATAAATTAGGGCTTTTTATGGTACTTTTTGCCACTGCCTTCCGATTGGGTATTGAACCGTTTTTCTTTAGTCACTCTAGTAATGAAAACGCCCCACAAACCTATGCAATGATTACCAAGTATTTTGTCATTTTTGGTTCTTTGATTCTTTTGGGTGTAATTGTTTTTGCTGATATTTTAAAACTGCTATTACTAGACAATGAATCGTATTGGGAAGCGATGAAAGTGGTTCCACTAATTATATTGGCCAACTTCTTTTTAGGTATTTACAACAATCTTTCGGTTTGGTATAAATTAACGGACAAAACGATTATTGGAGCGTATATTTCGATAGTTGGTGCACTTTTGACCTTACTTCTAAACTATATTTTGATTCCAACATTTAGCTATTACGGCTCGGCCATTGCTACGATTTCGGCTTATGGAAGTATGATGTTGATTTCCTATATTTTGGGCAAAAAACACTATCCTATTCCTTATGATATGGAAAAAATTGGTGCTTATTTGGGCATTTCAATTTTGTTTTCGGTGATTTCTTTTTACGGATTTAGAGAGAATTATTTCGTAGGAATCCCGTTATTGCTAGTGTTTCTTTATTTCATTTATCACAATGAGAAAACCACAATTTTAAATATTATTAAACGAAAAAAATAAAAAGGAGCTATTTCCTGCTGTACGCTATATCTGTGGTCCTGAACCCCAGGACCACAGGATGCCGCTTCCATCAGGGCTAGGGCCAAGTAGTAATCAAGACTTTTAGATTAAAAAAAATGACTATCAACATCATCAATACATCCGCACACGATTTACCTCATTATGAAACCATCGCTTCGGCGGGAATGGATTTGCGTGCGAATATAACCGAACCCATTACCTTGCTACCATTAGAAAGAGCTATTGTGAAAACAGGTTTGTTTATTGAATTACCTATTGGTTACGAAGCACAAGTAAGACCTCGTAGTGGCTTGGCGGCCAAAAACGGAATCACCGTTCTCAATGCGCCAGGAACAATTGATGCCGATTATAGAGGGGAAATTGGTGTGATTTTAGTAAATTTATCCAATGAGACTTTCGTAATCCAAAATGGAGAACGCATCGCTCAATTAGTAATTGCCAAACACGAACGCGCCGAGTGGGTCGTAGTCAACGAATTATCTGAGACCACAAGAGGTGCTGGTGGATTTGGTAGCACGGGAGTAAAATAGTAAACAGTGTTCAGCTTTTAGTGTTCAGTTCGCAGTCTTCAAAGAAAGTGTTAGAACAAGAGCTGGTAAATAATAATCAGAAGAGTATTTTGTTTTGTCTTAATACTTAATTCTAAAATCTTAATACAAAATATAATGAAAATAATAGTACCAATGGCGGGACGTGGGTCTCGTTTAAGACCACATTCTTTAACCGTTCCAAAACCATTAATTCCTGTTGCAGGTAAACCAATCGTACATAGATTAGTAGAAGATATTGCCAAAATTTTAAAACAACCGATAGAAGAGATTGCTTTTATTTTAGGAGACGAAGCCTTTTTTGGAGACGATGTCGTGTCAAGTTTACAAGAATTAGCCCAAGGATTAGGTGCCAAAGCTTCTATTTACCGTCAGGATTTACCGTTGGGAACTGGCCACGCTATTATGTGTGCCAAAGAATCTTTATCCGGTCCAGCTGTAATTGCTTACGCGGACACCTTAATTCGTGCCGATTTTGAGTTAGATCCAGAAGCAGATGCTGTAATTTGGGTAAAACAAGTGGATGAACCAGAAGCCTATGGGGTAGTAAAACTTAATGAGCAAAATGAAATCGTAGAATTGGTAGAAAAACCAAAAGAGTTTGTGAGTGACTTAGCCGTTATCGGAATTTACTATTTCAAACAAGTGGAAGTTTTAAAGCAAGAATTGCAAAACGTATTGGACAACAATATCCAAAATGGAGGTGAATACCAAATCAACGACGGTATCAAAGGAATGATGGCCAAAGGCAAAGTTTTCAAAACCGGAAGTGTAGACGAATGGATGGATTGTGGAAACAAAAACGTAACTGTCGAGACCAATGGTCGTATGCTTGGATTCTTGCAGCAAGATGGTGTTAATTTGATTGATCCTTCAGCAAAATTAGAGAATGCTACTATTATTCCTCCTTGTTTTATAGGGGAGAATGTTGTTTTATCGAACGTAACTATCGGACCTAATGTGTCTTTAGGAAAAGCTTGCCACGTTTTTGATTCAACCATCAAAAACAGTTTGATACAAACGCACGCTCACATCAAAAACGCAACCTTAGATAATGCGATGATTGGAAATCACGTTACCTATGATGGGAATTTTACAAGCATAAGTATTGGAGATTATTCGGTTTTAGAATAAAAAAATAGCGCAAAATGGATCGTAGCATTGTAGCATTCTTGGTTATGGGTTTTTTTGGAATTCCAACTTTCGTTCAGGCACAAACTGAACCAGAAGAGATTGCTATGGCTACCAACGAATTTCAAGATTCTTTTTACGAAGCATTAAAGCAAAAGGGAATTGAGAATTATGATAAAGCTATTGTATCTCTTGAAAAATGCTTGAAGTCGCAACCCGATGATGCCGCTGTCCATTATGAGTTGGGTAAAAATTATTTAGCATTAAAAAATTATGAAAGCGCTTATGCTTCTTTTGATAAAGCAACCAGCATCGACCCTAAAAATAAATGGTTTTGGGTCGGAATGTACGATGTGACGTATGCCACTAAATCGTATACTCAAGGTATTTTGGTGCTCCAAAAGTTAATTCCGTTAGATCCTAATTTTAAAGAAGATTTGGTGACTTTGTATATGGCAACAAGCCAATACGACAAAGCTTTGGATTTAATCAATCAATTGAATGAAACGGTTGGAAAATCGGATCAGCGAGAAGCCTATAAAATCCGAATTTTATCGCAAGGAGAATATCAAAATACCGAAATTGACCATCTGATTGCACAAATCGAGAAATTTCCAAAAGAGGAATCTAATTATATCGATTTGATTTATCGCTACTCCAAAAATAATGAAGTTGAGAAAATGCTCGAAGTAGCTAAAAAGTTAGAACGAGAAATCCCATCTTCGGAGTGGGCGCAAGTAAGTTTATTTAAATTTCATATCGAGAAAAATGACGGACCGAAAGCGATTCAATCGATGAATGTAGTGTTGGCTAGTAAAAAAATCGATACTAAAATTAAGCATCGAGTACTGAATGAGTTTTTACTTTTCGCTGGAAAAAATCCACAATACGATGCCGATTTAGAAAAAGCAATTTCAATGTTGGAGGCCGACCCAACGGTTCCTGTTGCCAAAGAAGTGGGTAATTTTTACTACAACAAAAAACAATGGGAAAAAGCGGCAAAATATTATGAAAAGGCATTAGCCACAGATCCTAATTTGCCACTCGAAACACCTATCTTGTTGCTACAATCTTACACCGAAATGAAACAATTTGAGGTATTGTCCAAAAAGGCACAGTCCTTGTTAGAACGTTATCCATCGCAACCTCATTTTTATTATTATGCTGGTTTAGGATACAACCAATTACAACAATTTAAAAAAGCAAAAGATGTGTTAGAAACTGGAATAGATTATGTGATTGAGAATCCAGTTTTAGAAACTAATTTTTATATTCAATTAGGCGAAACATTCAATGGTCTTGGAGATATGGCTAAAAAAGACTTCTTTTTTACCAAAGCCAATCAATTAGTAAAAGAAAAGAAATAATGAAGAAATACGGATTACTTTTTGTTCTCATAACACTGATTTCTTGTAAATCTAAGTCGGGTGTGGTGATGACTGCACCAAAAGAAAACAAGAATACTACCAGTACAGTCATCGAAAAATTATACCAAAACAAAAATGATTTTTCGACTTTGTACATCAAATCTAGCGCGAATTACGCTGATGAAAAGATGTCACAAAATGTAACGGCTGAGATTAAAATAAAAAAAGATGAACAAATATTAGTGAGTGTTCGTTTTTTGGGAATTACTATGGCCAAAGCATTAATTACTCCAGAAGGAGTAAGTTATTACGAAAAAATTAATGGGAGTTATTTTGAAGGCGATTTTAAAGGCTTGAGCCAATGGCTTGGAACCGATTTGGATTATTCAAAAATTCAAAATTTGTTAGTAGGACAAGCCATAGACGATTTGACGAAAGGTAAATATAAAGAAACCCTTGAGCCAGATCAAAAGTATAAATTAGAAGATTTGTCTAAAGAAAACACCCAAAAATTCTTTTTTATTGATGCCTTAAAATTTGTCCTGCAAAAGCAAGAAATTGCCCAAGCCAAAGAGGGGAGAAGTATAGAAGTTGCTTATGGTAATTTTGAGCAGCATACGAATGTAGCTTTACCTTCTAATGTTCAAATAGTAGCGCTACAGCCCAAAGGGAAAACCGAAATTAAACTCAATTATAACACCATAACAGTAAACGAAGCACTTTCTTTTCCATATAGTGTCCCAAGTGGGTATAAAAGAATTTTAATTAAGTAAATTTGAATCAAAACATTTTTGATATGCCAAAATTTCTCCTAAGTATACTTTTCTTGTGTTTGACTTCATTGGTTTGGGGGCAGGAATCGCAGCAAGAAAAATTAGAACAACGCAAAGCACAGATTCTTCAAGAAATTAGAGAAAATGAAAGTCAATTGCAGTCGGTTAAGAAAAAAGAAAAATCGGCAGTAACGGTGGTAATGTTGCAAGCCAACAAAATCAAATTGCAAGAAAAGTTAATCAAGACCACTGAAAAGCAAGCGAAGGTTTTAGGAAATGATATGTACATTAACCAAGTTAAAATTAATAAACTAAAAAAAGAATTAGAAATACTCAAAGAAGATTATGCTCGAATGATTGTCAAATCTTATAAAAGCAGATCTGAAGAGAGTAGAGCAATGTTTTTGTTGTCTTCAGAAAATTTCTTGCAAGCCTACAAGCGAGCGCAATATATGAAGCAGTATTCGAGTTTCCGCAAAATGCAAGGAGAAGAAATTAAATCCAAATCACTCGAATTACAAGACTATAACGGCCGTTTAGCTATTCAAAAAAAGGAAAAACAAAAGATTATTGCCGAAAGAGAAAAAGAGCGCTTAGCATTAGAAAAACAAAAGAAAGAACAATTGCGTTTGGTCAATGCCATCAAGAAAGACAAAAACAAAATTATGGCTGCGATTCGTAAAAAACAATCCGAAACCAAAGCCATAGACCGTCAGATAGATCGATTGATTAGAGAAGCAATTGCCGAGGCTAACAGAAAAGCGGCTAAGGACGGAACAGCGACAGGTGGCTCGTCCTCAAGAATAGCATTAACAGCAGAGGCTAAAATTTTGGCCGATAACTTTAGAGCCAACAAAGGCAAGTTACCTTGGCCAGTAGAAAAAGGGTTTGTCTCATTGGGGTATGGTAAGCAGCCTCATCCTGTCTATCCAACTCTTGTAATCAACAATAGTGGTGTAGAGATTACTACAGAATCAGGAGCTTATGCACGATCTGTTTTTGCTGGTGAAGTGACCAATATTATGGTGCTTTCTCCTGTAAACAAAGCGGTAATGATTCAGCATGGAGATTGTTTTACGGTATACCAAAACTTGAGTTCTGTATCGGTTTCTAAAGGAGATAAAGTAGGGATTAAACAAAATTTAGGAAAAATTAGAACCAATAACGAAGGGAAAACGGTACTTAAATTTACCATCTCTCAAAATGCTACCTATAATAATCCAGCAAGTTGGTTGTACAATATGTAATCAATTTTTAAGTTATACTAAAAGCACTATTTTCTCGTAAGATTAGATAGTGCTTTTTTTAATTCTACTTTAGAAATAACTATTTTTGCAAAAAAAATAAAGCTACATGCCTAAGTCTCTTTTTAGTTTAGTATTACTTGGTTTTACCACTTTTGTATTTGCTCAAAATTCCCAACAGGAAAATCTAGAACTCCGAAAAGCTAAGATTCAAAAAGAGATTATTGATAACGAAAAGAAGTTACTGACCGTAAAAAAGAAAGAAAAAACGGCTGTCGAAGTAATGGATTTGCAAACGAAAAAAATAAAACTCAAAGAGACTTTAATTCAAACTACCGAGAAACAAACGCAATTGTTGAGCAATGATATGCAGGCGAACGAGTTGAAAATTGACCGTTTGGACAATGAATTGAATTTGCTAAAAGTAGATTATGCTGAGATGATTCTCAAATCCTACAAGAGTCGTTCAGAAGAGAGTAAGGCAATGTTTATACTGTCGTCTTCTAGTTTTTTGCAAGCCTATAAAAGACTTCAATACATGAAGCAATATGCGAGTTATCGTAAAACACAAGGCAAAGAAATTGAACACAAATCAAAAGAATTAATGAGCTATTATGAACAGTTGAAAGCTCAAAAAATTCAAAAAGAACGCCTTATTGCCGAAAATGAAAAAGATAAAAAGTCATTGGAGGTAGCTAAAAACGAACAACAAAAGATTGTGCTTTTGCTTCAAAAAGACAAGAGTAAAATTGTAGCTGACATTAAAAAGAAACAACAACAAGCTCGTGCTATTGATAGAGAGATTGATCGATTGATTCGTAAAGCCATAGCCGAAGCCAATAGAAAAGCGGCTTTAGCAAGAGCTGCAAAAGAAAAAGCGCTCAAAGATAAGTTGGCCAAAGAGAAGGCTTCTGCCGATAGATTGGCTAAGGAAAAAGCATTGGCAGAAAAAGCCAAAAGTGGCAGTAAGAAAGATGCTAAAGCGAAAGAAATTGTGGTTCCTGTTAAAGACAATCCATCCAAAGCTGTAGCCATTGCACCCGTTTCATCTACAGTAATGGAATTGACCTCAGAAAGTAAATTGGTTTCGGATAATTTTAAAGCTAACAAAGGTAGATTACCTTGGCCTGTTGATAAGGGAACCGTTTTTTTAGGTTTCGGTACACAAGCTCACCCGGTTTACAAAACACTAACCATCCAAAATAGCGGATTGTCTATTGCGACTTATAATGGCGCTCATGCAAGAGCAGTTTTTGCAGGAGAAGTATTTTCGGTTATTGCTATTTCAAATAACAAAGCGGTTATGATTCAGCATGGCGATTATTTTACCGTGTACCAAAACTTGAGTACAATAAATGTAAGTAAGGGAGATAAAGTAAGCACAAAGCAAAGTTTGGGAACCATTCGTACCAATTCTGACGGCAAGACCATTTTGAAATTCACTTTATGTCAGAACGTACATTATGTCAATCCAAAACCTTGGCTGTCTCCAAAGTAATTGACAAACTTTATTGCTGTTGCTGTTGTAACAAATCAATGTAGTTCAATTGTTCTTGCACTTCAGAGGATATTTCTTGTAGTTGTACATCATTGATTTCTTCAAATTGGCGACCATCTTCATAACCAATAGATACGCATACAGATAGAGTTTGTCTGGCTAATCCTTTGAAAGTTCCTTTGACTGGAGTACAGTCATAAAAATTTCTTCCTACCGAAAGTTTAACGTGATTGTCCATAGTCCAGATGTTATTGGTAGGGTCTAAACCTAACCATCCTTGTGTAGGTGTGAAAAATTCGACCCAAGCATGAGTAGCACCTTCTCCTCTTAGACCGCTTTCATTGGGACAAATATAGCCACTTACATATCGTGCAGGAATTCCCGCTGTTCGAAGTAGCTGAAGTAATACATGTGCAAAATCTTGACAAACTCCTTTTTTGATATTAACGATTTCGTCTACTGTAGTTTCTATATTAGTGATACCTTTTGTATAGGTAAAATTCTCAAAAATATATTGATTACATTTTTGGGCTTTTGCTACCACAGATTGTTCGTCTGCAAGAATGGGTTGTAGTATTGCTCTAATAGCCTCTTGATTTTCTATTGCTTCGGGATAACTCAAGCGTAAAAGTGTAATGCTATCGTTTTTGAATGGAACTAAATCATCAATAGTTGTAGTGTCTATTTTGGGTATTTTGAGCGAATGATTTACTCTGACCAGCATTCTTGATTCTATGACCATTTCACTATGCGCATCAAGTGTATTGAAGTTTCCCACATGATTACCATAATAGTCTTTGGAGATTTTTACCTCTGGATTTTGGGTAATCAAAAGTTGGTGTTCTAAGACGTCTTGGTTTTCAAAATTGTGAGGGAATAGACGAATTTCATTAATACTTTCCTTGATTGGCCAATTGTATTGGTATTTGGTGATATGAACTATTTTAAATATTGCCATTGGGTTTAAGTATAGGAAAAGAATAATTTTGAGAAGTCTGTCGAGAATTGATTGAGCTGAACTCTAGTTGTATGAAGTACTTCTTCTAATTGTTGATTGTTAAGGTGATGATAGTCGGTATATTCTATATGACTTTTGAGTCGCCCAAATTGATTATGCAGTGATCTGGCTTCGCTTAGGGTATTGTCTTTGAATAAATTATCTAGATACACGCCAATTAAATCTAAAGTATAGATTACAGAGTGCGCAAAATCACGATTGAATATTACTTGTTGCACTACTTTTCGATTGTGAGGAATGTTACTGTAGCTTTTTAAATACAGTTCATATCCAGACAAAGAGAGGAGTAATCGTCTCCAATACATTAAATCTTCATTACTTTCTAAGTCGTAATTTATGGGTGAAAAATACGCTTGAGTCATTGATATCGTTTGTAAACAACGTTCAATATGTTTGCCAATACTCGAAAAGCACCAACCCAAACCTCTTGGCATAGTTACTTGCAAAATACCATTGTATAATAGCAAGTCTTTGTTGAGTTTTGTCACAATATTCAAAGCATCTGATGTTTCTAATTTTTTAGGCAATTCAGGCGAGTTCATATAATGGTACATTGAATTGATGTGTTCCCAAAGTTCTTTCGTTATTTTATCTTGTGAACCCCTTGCATTTTCTCTGGTTTTAATAACCAAATTTTTCACAGAATTCAGGTTGGAATTGTCGCAGATAATATATTTCAAAACAAAATTGGTGTCGTTTTGAACCGCTAAGATTTGTTCATTAGATAAATCGGTATAGTATTCTAAAAGAGGTCTATAGCCTTGACAATCTTCGCTTTCTTTGTCAAAAGACAAAATATAGCAAGTATTTAGTGTGAGTAGCATTCCATCTGTTCTCTCCATATAGCGGTTGAGCCAAAACATCGAATCCGCTACTCTACTGAGCATATTTACTTTCATATACAATTTTTTAGTTGGCTTTTGTGTTTTGCTTTACATACACCAAAGTACTTTTTTCTTTACTTTATAATCCAAGTGTCTTTACTACCTCCGCCTTGTGAAGAGTTCACTACCAAAGAACCTTCGGTTAGGGCTACCCGCGTTAAACCTCCAGGTACAATTTGAATTCCTTTTGGGCCACACAAAGCAAATGGTCTTAAATCAACATGGCGTAGTTTTAATTCGCCATCTATAAAACAAGGCACAGTGCTTAATTGGATAATTGGTTGTGCGATGAAATTTCTTGGATTTGCAGTGATGGCAATTTTGGCGTCGTCTAGTTCTTGTTGGCTAGCTTTGTTTCCCATAATCATTCCATAACCTCCACTTTGGTTAGTTTCTTTGATTACCATATTTTCCATATCGGAAAAAACCATTTCTCTTTCTTCTAAATTTTCCATTTGATAAGTGGGAACGTTTTTCAAAATTGGCTCTTCGTTTAGGTAATATTGAATCATTTGTGGTACATAAGCGTATACGGCTTTGTCGTCTGCCACACCATTTCCAACTGCATTTACTAGGGCGACATTACCTTCTCTATATGCACTTATTAATCCGGGCACTCCCAATGTGCTATCTGGTTTAAACACCAATGGGTCTAAGTATTCATCGTCTAATCGTCTATAAATCACGTCTATTTGTTGTAGTCCAGAAGTGGTTTTCATATAAACCTTATTATTGTTTACTACCAAATCTCGTCCTTCTACTAGTGGAATGCCCATTTGTCTTGCCAAGAAAGTGTGTTCGTAGTAAGCCGAATTATAGACTCCGGGTGTTAGGAGTACTACCGTTGGATTAGAAATGTTCCTTGGCGATAAGGATACCAATATATTGTGAAAAATCATTGGATAATTACCTACCATACTCACTTTATTTGAAGTAAGCATATCTGGAAAAATACGTTTGGTAATTTCTCTATTTTCTAGCATATAGCTCACACCACTCGGACATCTCAGATTGTCTTCTAGTACATAGAATTCTCCCTTTTTACCTCTTATTAAATCTATTCCAGCTATATGTACGTGGATATTGTGGGGTACTTTTATACCATGCACTTCTTGGATGTAATGCGGACATGAAGCAATTAATGAAGCTGGAATTATGTCATCTTTTATGATATTTTGTTCCCCATAAATGTCTTCTAAAAAATAGTTTAATGCCTTTAACCGCTGTTTAATTCCATTTTCTACTTCATCCCATTCTTGTTTGGTTATAATTCTGGGAATAATATCAAAAGGAAATATTCTTTCTATTCCTTGGTTGTCATCTGTGTATACCGTAAAAGTTATACCTTGATTCATAAATAAGTCAGAAGCTTGTTTCTGTTTATCCTTCAGTGTTTCATGATTTAGACTTTGTAATGCCTCTAAAACTTGTCTATAGGAATCTCTAACGCCTTGTTGTGAAAACATTTCATCCCATGCGTTTTGACTCAATTTTGGGGTCAAATTTACCATAATTTCAAGTAGTATAAATTCATTAAAAAATATAATTTAACATATTATATGTATCATTTTAGCTAAAATATTAAATATTATGCAAACAAAAATTCTTTAAAGTTCTTTAATCTGTATTTTTGTCAAATTCTATTTTTGCTTAGTTTTTTTTGATGATTTGAATAAAATTTAAACCCTTTTTTGTAAAATGTAAGTTTTAGAATTTGACCATTCATTAGCTTTTTTTGTTTTATTCTTTGCAATTCAAATTGATTAAAATTGTTTCGTGGTTATTAGGAAGTATTCCTTACTTTTGAAACCATGAGAATTTTGAAAGTATTTTTTTGGATAGTTTGGAGGATTTGGTTTTACATTCTGATGGCCATTCCTATTTTGATTATGTTTCCTTTTTTGGTTATTTCGATTCTTACAGAAAGTGGGTATCCTTATTTTTTTAAGATGGCTCGTATTTGGGCAAAGGTTATTTTGTTCGGTATGGGTTTTAGATACAAAGTAAATCAAGAAGCCGTTTTAGAGACTAAGACGAGTTATATGATTGTAGCTAATCACACTTCAATGACGGATATTATGTTGATGTTGGCCATTGTAAAAAATCCATTTGTTTTTGTTGGAAAACAGGAATTATCAAAAATTCCTTTATTTGGATTTTTCTACAAAAGGACTTGTATACTGGTTGATAGGGGTTCTGCAAAAAGCAGAAGAGATGTTTTTGAAGCGGCTCAACAAAGAATTAAGAGAGGATTGAGTGTTTGTATTTTTCCTGAAGGAGGTGTTCCTGATGATGAATCTGTTTTATTAGATGAATTTAAAGATGGTGCTTTTAGACTCGCAATTGAACACCAAATACCCATTTTGCCCATAACTTTTCCTGATAATAAAAAACGCTTCTCCTATACTTTTTTGAGTGGAAGTCCTGGTTTGATGAGAGCACACATACATACTATTGTTCAAACGAAAGGTTCGACGAGTGAAGTTAGAAAAGAAATTAAAGAAAAGGTGCGTACGATTATACTCAAAAAGCTTTTAGATTTCGAAAAACATTCTGTATAAATTAAGCTTTTTCTTATTTTTATTCTTCTTTATTTTCTAATATTTCGAATCCTACTCCATTTTTTTTTAAATACGCGATTCTCAGCGTGTTAAAAAATAAGTTTTTTCATCTTTTTAGTAAGATTTAGTAATAAAAAAAGCTATAATTACAATTCTAAAATCGTATTTATAGCTTTTTTATAGCAGATATTAGGTAGTGTTAGCTAGCCAATTCTTTGATATGTGCTTTTATTTTTACTTCCAATTCGTCTGCTAATTCTGGATTATCTTTGATGAGTGTTTTTACAGCATCGCGACCTTGTCCTAGTTTGGTTTCTCCATAGCTAAACCATGATCCCGCTTTTTTAATAATTTCGAATTCAACAGCAAGATCTAAAATCTCTCCTGTTTTAGAAATTCCTTCTCCATACATAATATCAAATTCGGCTACTTTAAATGGTGGAGCGACTTTGTTTTTTACAATTTTTACTTTGGTACGGTTTCCTAAAACATTTTCTCCGTCCTTAATTTGAGTAGAACGACGAATGTCTAAACGAACGGAAGCATAAAATTTCAAAGCATTACCACCTGTTGTTGTTTCTGGGTTACCAAACATCACGCCAATTTTCTCTCTTAATTGGTTGATAAAAAACACAGTACAATTGGTTTTGCTAATAGTTCCTGTTAGTTTTCTTAAGGCTTGTGACATCAAACGAGCATGTAAACCCATTTTTGAATCTCCCATTTCACCTTCAATTTCACTTTTAGGAGTTAAGGCAGCAACAGAGTCAATTACTACAATGTCAATTGCTCCAGAACGGATTAGATTTTCCGCAATTTCTAAAGCTTGTTCTCCGTTATCAGGTTGAGAAATAATTAGGTTTTCGATATCGACACCTAATTTCTCTGCATAATTTCTGTCAAAAGCATGTTCAGCATCTATAAATGCAGCAATTCCTCCGGCTTTTTGAGCTTCGGCTATTGCGTGAAGGGTTAGTGTAGTTTTACCTGAAGATTCAGGGCCATAAATTTCGATGATTCTCCCTTTTGGGTAACCATTAACTCCTAAGGCTAAATCTACACCCAATGAACCAGACGAAATGGTTTCTACTTCTACAATGGCTTTATCGCCCATTTTCATTACCGTCCCTTTTCCGTAGGTTTTGTCTAATTTGTCAAGCGTAAGTTGTAACGCTTTTAATTTGGCTTCTTTGTCTGAACTCATCTTTTCTTTCATCTAATTTTTTGGGTTATAACTAATTTTTGGCGTATATGATTTTTTATTTATGGAAATAACGAAATACTTTTAAAATAGTTAAGGTAAAAATACATTTTTTTTTAATGCTAAAGGTGCTCTCTTTTAGTATTCAAAATAAAAAATACTACGAGTAGATTTCTTAACTAAATAGTGCTTTTAATTCTGTTGCATCATGTGGATTCATTTTACCAGCTAGCACTAAACTAAGTTGTTTGCGTCGCAATGCAGCATCAAATCGTTGTTTTTCTAATTCGGTTTCAGGTAGTATTGGTGCTACTTCAACAGGTCTTCCAGTATCATCTACCGCTACAAAAGTATAAATACCTTCATTAGCTTTGTTTCTTTGTCCAGATTCGCGATCCTCAATCCATACATCAATATAGATTTCCATTGAGCTTTTGAAAGACCTTGAAATTTTTGCCTCAACTGTAACAACGCTTCCAATTGGTACTGCTCTGTTGAATGCAACATGATTAACAGATGCTGTTACTACAATTCTTCTAGAATGTCTTCTCGCAGCAATACTAGCAGCACGATCCATACGTGCCAATAATTCTCCACCAAAGAGGTTGTTTAGAGGATTTGTTTCGCTTGGTAAAACTAGGTCGGTTAAAATGGTTAGAGATTCTGATGGATGTTTAGGAATCATATAGGTAATGTAAAATATTAAAATTAAAATTAGTTGAGCCAGTACACGGCTATTACTGCTGGAACAAAATAGATCACTATAGTTCTTGCTCCGTCATAATCCTTGGCCAAACGTTGACCAAACAAGAGCATTAATAATGTAATGCAAGAAAATAAAGCACCATAGTATCCGTAAAGTTTTCCATTGGTTACATATAATTCAATGCTTCCAACGATGCATAAAATACCAGATATTAGTTCTAAAACAAGAACGTTGGCTAATGCCAAAGGGACTTGGTTTTTTAATGGTGTTTTGGCAAAATGATCTTTTAGCCAAGCTACATTGTCCTTCCAGTAGAATATTTTGTCATATCCAGACTGTATGAACGTGATGGCCAAAAATACAAGTAATAAAAGTGAGGCAGTATTGTGCATGATAGTTATTTTTTATGAATTAATCGAGTTAATTGGATGGACAAGTCGGTTAAGATTATTTTTGCATTTCCATTTCTTTCAATATGATACAAGGCCTCTGATAGTTGGGTAAATATAGCATTGATGTTGTTGCCATGTATGAAAGGGGCAAAATTCTCTAATTTAAATTTTTCAACTTTTGGAGTTAGATAGACCAATTGCGGGGCTTGATAATTAAGTAATAAAGCTTGTCGAAACATTTCGATACAGAATTCTAAGAACTTTTTTTGCCTTTCTCTTCCTAATTGTGCGATTTGTTCACTCCACAGAATCAAATCTTGAATAGCAGCAGGATTGCCTTTGGCTTTAAAAGCGGCTCTAACCCAAACGACGAACCATTCTTCAAAGGCTAAATCATCTGCATCTTGATGCAATAGGTGTAGGGCTTTGTTGTAGTTTCCTTGGGTTTGATGGGCTATGTTTTGTGCCAATTTTACATCCAATTTTTGTAATTCAACCAAAGCCTGTGTGATATCATGCTCTGGAATTCCATTAAAATGAATGGCTTGACATCTTGAACGTATAGTAGAAATTATGGATTCTTCATTTTCAGTCACTAATAAAAAAACCGTTTTTTCTGGTGGCTCTTCTAATAGCTTTAGCAACTTGTTGGCTGCGGCAGTATTCAGTTTATCGGCCATCCAAACAATCATTATTTTATATCCACCTTCGTAAGCTTTCAGGGCTAATGATTTAAGGATTTCTTGAGCATCATCTACTCGTATTTCTCCTTGTTTGTTTTGAACCCCAAGGCAAGAATACCAGTCTAACAGACTTCCATATGGATTTTGAAGTACGAATGAACGCCAATCCGAAATGAAATCGATACTTTTGGGCTTGCTTTTTACCTCTTCTGTACTAACTGTTGGATAGACAAAATGGAGATCTGGATGTGCTAAATTTTGAAACTTCAAATTGCAACTTTCATTTCCATTTTGATTCTCACTATTAGTATTATTGCAGAGTATATATTGTGCATATGCGATCGCCATGGCAAGTGTCCCGCAACCTTCTGGACCTACAAACAACTGTGCGTGTGGAATTCTTCCGGATTCGGCACTTCTAATTAAATGATTTTTAATGTGTTGTTGACCTAGAATAGATGAAAATAGCATAAAGCAAAGATAATAGAAATTGATTGAGACGAAAATTTTATGTAGTAAACTTTGATACGGATTAAATAGCTCGCTTTTTACATTTCCTATTTGTAAATAATTACTGTTTATTAACAATTTCAAAGTGTTAAATTTTTAATTTTTTATATGCCTTTCTTGTTAATATTAAGTTAACGCATTACGTATAAACACCTACAAAACAAAGTATTAACGCCTATTTTTATCGGTGAATCACCTTTTTTTTTTAATTATGTACTATTTTTTATTCATAAAATTATCGTAAAAAGTTGTGAGTTAAGTTAATTTGTTTATTTTTGTTATTAACATTTTAATTAACAAAAAAGAAAAACATGAAAGGGAAAATTATTTTTTTTGGGTTAGTATTATTTCTAATGGTTGGATTCGCTTCAGCTCAAACCAAAGTGCCTCAAAGTATTATTAGTAGAACAGCTTTAGTAAAAAAATACTACTCGAAGCCAGAATTGGAGCAATTGCAAAAAGGACCTTTATTGGAATTGTACATTGAGAGAATTAAAGTATTAGTTAAAACGTTACCATATATTGCTTTGGTTAGCAAGCCTGGTGTTACATTAACAGATTTAGGTATTCCTGAAGATGCAAATAACACAAAAGCATTAACTGTTCAATCAGATAGTATGAATGCCTTTTTAGAAGTTACAGTTGACTTTCAAAGAAAAATGGTGCCATACGCAGACAAAGGGAATTTAATTTCTGCCATTTTGTTTTATGAAGAAACATTAAAGTCATTGAATTCTTTGGGTGAAAACTAGAAGTTTTCTTAGATTAAAAGTTTCATTAGTTAACCA
The DNA here is from genome assembly GCA_963513565.1 of uncultured Flavobacterium sp. Classification (GTDB taxonomy): domain Bacteria; phylum Bacteroidota; class Bacteroidia; order Flavobacteriales; family Flavobacteriaceae; genus Flavobacterium. The sequence goes on from CAUPRE010000002.1 coordinate 253,955, forward strand.
ACTTTTAAGCATATGACACTCTTTAATCGGAGTGAAAAAAATAACCCCCACCCCCCCTAAATCTTAACCTAATGAAAAAAAGTATTCAAGTTTTAGCTTTATTGCTATTGGTTGTTTGTAGTGCAAGTGCACAACAAGAGAAAGGTATCATAGGTTCTACAAATTGGTTGAGCAATTGGACAGAGTTTAAACCTTCTAAAGTAGATTATGGTGAAGCCAATCAAATTTTGGCTGGTAACATTTCTACTGACACTAAATTGTTAAAAAAGAATGTCTATTTGTTGCAAGGGCCAGTTTATGTTAATAATAATGCAGTGTTAACTATTGAGCCTGGAACTGTAATCATTGGTGATTTTGATTCAGGAGCTGCTTTAGTGATTACTAAAGGAGCTTCAATCATTGCTGATGGTTTAGAAACGGATCCTATTGTTTTTACTTCTAATCGCAGTGTTAAGAAAGCAGGTGATTGGGGTGGAATAATAATCTTAGGCGATGCGCCAATCAATAAATTTGGTGGTGTAGCATCTGTAAATTATGATTTAGACAATGCTATGACTGTTTACGGTGGTAGTAATCCTGCAGCAACTTCAGGAATTTTACGTTTCGTGCGTATTGAATATGCTGGAAAAAAAGTAAAAGGAAGCGGTAATTTTAATGGTTTATTTTTAGGAGGAGTAGGAAACAAGACTACTTTTGATAATGTAATGGTAAGTTACTGTGCAGGAGATTCTTTTGAAGTGTATGGTGGTGATGTGGTAATGAACAAGATGATTTCATTAAAAGCCAACGGAATTGATTACAAGTTCAATTATGGTGCACAATGTAAAATAGATAACTCATTAGCGATTCGTTCTTCTTATGTTTCAAGTAATACGTCAGCTTCAAGATGTTTTGATTTAGCGTCTTATGACCAAAAAAGTGAAGTTGATTTTAATAAAAAACAAACCAACATTGTTGCAAGTAATATGACATTTGTCAATGATAGTGGAGATTTGGCAGCCGATATTCAAAATGGCTTAATTAAAGACGCGGTACGTGTAGCTGAAAATTCATTTTTAGAATTAAAGCGAAGTGTGATTTCTGGATTTAATCCAGCCGTAGTTTTAGATGCTAAAATAGAAGTGACTGCACCTAATTTGAAAAAAATCAAATTAGAACAATTGTACATTAACTTTTGTAAAGGAAATATTTTTACAGAGTTTAACCCAGAAAATGAGGAGTTAGAGAATTGGTATGGTAATAGTGCCTTCTTTAATGTGTATGATAAAAAGAATAATACCGAAGCGTTTTTAGATTTCTTTAATGAAAAAAGACCTGATTTCAGATTAAGAATTTCAAAAATCACGGCTTCAAACAACAACTAGATTGCTTTTACAAAATAAAAACTTTGGTTGCCCCCCAACAATCGAAGTTTTTATTTTTTTTATTTAAAAACCTTGTAAAAACCAGACTTAGAGCATGAAAAGGTACAATAAGGTCTTTTTTTTGGTACAATTTTTTTTATATTTTTCAATTGGTTTATCCCCTTTTGTAAATAAACTTCAGGCACAAATAGCAATCGGAAAACCTACTTTCCCATTTACTCAAATTTGTGCGAGTCCAACATTCAATACATTTGATGTTACTTTTAGTTTTACACCAACTAGTGGTTTAACTGCTTCCAATCAATTTATTGTGGAGCTTTCTGATGCTAGTGGTAGTTTTACTACACCTACAATTTTGCATACTTCTGTTGCTGGTTCTATTACAACTTCACCAGCTAAAATTACTTTTGCTGTTCCTGTTACCACTAGTGGCGAAGGATATAGATTGCGTATACGTAGTACTTCGCCTGCGGCGACTAGTCAACTTTCCAATCCATTTCCGGCTTATTATAAACCGCAAGACGCTCAATTTACGATCAACAATAGTGTTTCTAATGTGGTGTTTTGTTCTGGCGGTTCGTATGTACTTTCGATCGATAATCCCGGAATAGGTACTAATGATTCTCCCTTAAAATACCCTGGATTAACATTCAATTGGTTTAGAGATAATGGCCCGACAGTTTTGCCCACAAAGGTAGCTTCTGCGACTGGCGGGAATTATACCGTAACTAGTCCAGGTACTTATTACGCAGAGACCAATTATGGTACTTGTACTTCAGATTCTTATTCTAATCGTGTTACTGTAACTTCATCTAGTTCTGGTGCTACAGCTATTATTACTTCGAGTTTGGGCAATCCTTTTTGTGCTAGTCAAGGCCCTACGGTTTTGTCGGTTACCAAAGGGAATACCTACCAATGGTTTAAAGATAATGTAGCGATTGCCAATGCAACCAATCAAACTTATTCCGCTGCAACAGCTGGGAAGTATAGTGTTAAAGTTGGTTTTGGCACTTGTGATGCTAATGCCAGTATCGATTTGCAAGAAGTATCATTTACTAGTAGTTTAAATGTTCCAGCGACTAACCCAATTGTTCCTGGTGAAAATTTAAATGTGGTGGTTACCACTGATGCTACAAATCCTTCTTTTAAATGGTTTTTAAATGGTGTTCAAATACCAAACGTAACATCCAGTACTTACAGTGCTACAGTTAAAGGAAGCTATAAAGTTACTATTACACAACCTGGAAGTTGTACAATTGCCAAAGAGCTTATTTTTGAAGTAACCTATACAACAGACCCCAATCCTTTTCCAGATGTTGCTGAAATTCCTAATGTAATTAGTCCAAACGGGGATTTTATCAATGACACTTGGATTCTTCCACTAGATTATGTTAGCGGAACCAATACCGAGGTTTTAATTATTAGTGCGTTAGGTGAGGTGGTAGTGCAAACTAATGACTATCAAAATGATTGGCCTAATGTTACCAGCCCTATTGATTTTAAAAATGTGAATCCCATTTATTATTATATTATCACTACACCAGATAAAAAGGTAAAAAAAGGATCAATAACTGTGATAAAATAATATGAAGAAAATTTTACTATTCATTGCTTTTTTTTATGGTATGCACCACGAACTCTATGCTCAAGCTACACCTGCTGAGGATGGAGTTGTTTCGTTTTCATTACCCATTAGAAATTCTTTAAAGTTTAATCGATTTGTAGTCAATCCTACTTTTAGTTTTGTTAGGGAACAAAATACAGTAGCCAGTATATTCAGTAAAAGACAATGGGTGCAATTTGATAATGCCCCAACTACTTATTTTGCCAGTTATTCAGGACGTTTTTTAGAAAATGAAGGGATTGGTTTGGGTGTTTTCAAGCAAAATTATGGTGTTTTAACGACCTTTGGTGCTATAGCCAATTTTACTCATAATGTCGTTTTGGAACAAGATAGTAATCTGACTTTCGGTCTGAATTTAGGCGCTTATAAAAGTGGCTTAGACGCTGGCAAAGTCATTACAAATGGTGTTGCAGATCCTTCTCTAAACACTATTCCTTCTAATTTTTTGCTTACCGTTAGTCCAGGAATCAATTATGGAACTACTTTTTTAGACTTCGGTTTAGCTTTAAATAATATTGTAAGTTATAATTTCAGTACTTCCAATATGCTTCAGGATGACCCAGAAAAAGCCATCCAAGCACATATGATGTACACAGGTTATTTGGATACCTATGGCTTTTTTGATAAAAGTAAATTCTCAGCTTTAGTTCGTTCAGAGTTCAAAAAGGACAAAACCGTTTTATCTGGTCTGGCCATGTTCTCTATTCCTATGGGAGTTTGGGCACAAGCTGGGTATAATACTTTATATGGACTATCTGGAGGTATCGGTTTAAATATTACTTCGAGTATATCCATTGAATACAATTTTGAGAAAGCGATGGGTGGTTTCGATAATTTCGGTTCATCTCATGATATTGTATTGGCCTACAAATTCAAAAACAAAACCTATTATTATGGTGATGATGAAGAAGAAGGAGCACTTATTAAACCAAGTGAAGCTCCAACGAAACCTTCAACCAAACCAGCAACTACCCAACCTAAACAAAGTACTTTATTATCACCAGTTGATAAAGCTAATCTAGAAGCCGCTCGAGTAGAAGCGCAAGCAGCTAGAGAAGCCATGCGTCAAGCCAAACTAAAAGAAATTGCTGATGCTAAGGCTAAAGCAGATGCAGAAGCGAAAGCAAAATTAGCTGCAGATGCTAAAGCGAAGGCAGATGCAGAAGCGGAACGCTTGAAACAAGAAAAATTAGCAGCTGATGCTAAGTTGAAAGCAGATGCTGAAGCAAAAGCAAAAGCGGCGGTTCCAACAGCAGCCGAAAAAGCAGCAGCTGAAAAAGCTCGTTTAGCTAGATTAGCAGCAGACGCTAAAGTTAAAGCGGATGCAGAAGCGCAACAAAAAGCAGCAGCAGATGCCAAAGCCAAGGCCGATGCTGAAGCAGAGCGTCTACGTCAAGCTAAATTAGCTGCGGATACTAAAGCGAAAGCGGATGCGGAAGCGCAACAAAAAGCAGCAGCAGATGCGAAAGCCAAAGCCGATGCTGAAGCCGAGCGTTTACGTCAAGAGAAATTAGCAGCGGATACTAAAGCGAAAGCGGATGCGGAAGCGCAACAAAAAGCAGCAGCAGATGCGAAAGCCAAAGCCGATGCTGAAGCCGAGCGTTTACGTCAAGAGAAATTAGCTGCGGATGCTAAAGCGAAAGCGGATGCGGAAGCGAAACAAAAAGCAGTAGCAGATGCGAAAGCCAAAGCCGATGCTGAAGCCGAGCGTTTACGTCAAGCTAAATTAGCTGCGGATGCTAAAGTGAAAGCAGATGCTGAAGCGCAACAAAAAGCAGCAGCCGACGCTAAGGCTAAAGCCGATGCTGAAGCGGAACGTTTACGTCAAGAGAAATTAGCTGCGGATGCTAAAACGAAAGCGGATGCGGAAGCGCAACAAAAAGCAGCAGCAGACGCTAAGGCCAAAGCTGATGCCGAAGCGGAGCGTTTACGTCAAGAGAAATTAGCTGCGGATGCTAAAGCGAAAGCAGATGCTGAAGCGCAACAAAAAGCAGCAGCCGACGCTAAGGCTAAAGCCGATGCTGAAGCGGAACGTTTACGTCAAGAGAAATTAGCTGCTGATGCTAAAGCGAAAGCGGATGCGGAAGCGCAACAAAAAGCAGCAGCCGATGCTAAGGCCAAAGCCGATGTAGAAGCAGAGCGTTTACGTCAAGCCAAATTAGCTGCGGATGCTAAAGCGAAAGCAGATGCTGAAGCACAACTAAAAGCAGCAGCAGATGCCAAAGCCATAGCCGATGCTGAAGCGGAGCGTTTACGTCAAGAGAAATTAGCTGCTGATGCTAAAGCGAAAGCCGATGCTGAAGCACAACAAAAAGCAGCAGCAGATGCGAAAGCCAAAGCCGATGCTGAAGCGGAGCGTTTACGTCAAGAAAAATTAGCAGCAGATGCTAAAGTTAAAGCCGATGCAGAAGCCGAAAGAATTCGTTTAGCTAAATTAGCCGCAGTTGCAGTCGCCGCACCAATTGTAAAAGACGAGAGTGCCAAAGCGATTGATGTTGCAGCCAAACAAGCTGAAGAATCCGGTAAAATGCAGAAATCTCTTATTGCGCAATTGGATCAAAAAGTAGCCAATAAAGCGAAGGAGTTAAGAGAGATGAAAGAAGAAAATGATTTGAGCGAGCAAGGTATTGTTAGAGAACCTCAGGAAATTAAGAGTCCTTCTAATGATAATGCTGCTATTGAATCTTTAAAATCTCAAATCACAGCATTGAATAAAATGCAAGATGATAATATCAATAGAATTAAAAACTTGTATGATGAACGCATCAAAAAAGGAGCAAGTGCAACCGATGCTTTAAGTGTAAGTTATTTAAAGTCGATCGATCAATTAAAAGCAGAACAAGCAACTAGCGTACAAAGCAACAGTAGATTATTACAAACGTTAGAAAACATTAAAGTTGCGGTAGAGGTAGAGAAAAAACGTAGAATCAAACGAGCCAATTCATTGAGTGATACGGACCGTTTTGCTCAAGATCAAGCTACGCTGAAACGTATTAAGGAAACGACTAAAGTTAGTCCGACTCCACTTAAAGAAAGCGATTTTGATTTTGGTGATGAGCAGTCGAACATGCAAATTATGAAACGTGTAGCGAATACAGAAAGTGCTTTCTATGTGGTGCTAGCGGTTCATAAAGATGTAGCTAAACGTGATAAATTCTTAGCACAAATGGTGGCTTCAGGCGAACGTAATGTTTCGTTCTTCTACGACGCTAACACTAGTAGCTATTATATTTATTCCACTAAGTTCGAGACGATTCAAGAAGCCCAAGGAGAAATGGGCAACAAGGGCAAACAACCATTTACAAGTAAAATGGCGATTATTAAAGTAGAGAATTAATGAAAAAAAGTGACTGTTTGTGTAGGGAGATAGCGAGATGTTTTACACCTTGTAACACCTCTACTGCATAATACATTCACAGATATGATATAAAATTAAAATTAGTAATACCTTACGACGGGTTTCTTCCCCCAAGGAAACCATAGTAAGATACCAATACAAAACCACAACCATGAAGAAACCTACTATGTTACAAAAGTTATCTTTGGAATATTTTTGCCTTTTTTCCAAAAACTCATTATTGTTTCTTACCAAATTTGTCACCACAAATGCTGTGACTCACAAGAATAAAAATCGATTCCTATCCCATGCCTTTGCTATGGTAGGAATTTTGTTTTTTATGACCCAATTGTCTTATGGACAAACTGGGAAAGCTTTTGCACCTAGGTTAACCGGTGGAAATATTCGTATTAAAGGGGATGTAATATTTGTGGGAAATAGTATGATGAGTCGTACGGTTACACAACCTACTTTTAGTGCTTCGGACCCTAATGGAACCCCAACCAACTTAGCGACTCTTACGGCAGAAGCGAATCAAAATTACAACACAGCTTCAAATAATAACGGTTTAAATCAAGAGTATACCGATATCGATACGGATCCAACTACTTTTGCTTCCAGTAGCGCGCAATTAAATATCAATCAATCCTGTAAACGAATAGTATATGCAGGTTTATATTGGACAGCTATTTATCCCTATGAAAGAAGTACTAATTCTGGTTCAGATACACAAGGAACGGCCAGAAGAAATGATTGGAATCAGATCAAATTTAAGCTACCAGGTGCCACTAATTATATTGATATTGTTGCTGATAATAATCCAGATCCAGTGGGTGATGAGGACGATATTATTTATGATTCCAACAGTGCAGTCACTAAAATGCCAAACACTCCTTATGCTTGTTACAAAAATGTCACTGGATTGTTACAGTCTCTTGCAGATCCTAATGGTAATTATTTTGCCGCTAATATACGTGCTGCTAAAGGTAGAAAGGCAGGTGGTTCTATGGCAGGATGGACTCTAGTAATCATATATGAAAGTCCAACCTTGCCTAGTCGTTATATTTCTACTTTTGATGGATTTGTTGGAATCACAGCTGCTTTAAGAAATATTGATTTTACAGTTAATGGTTTTAGAACCCTTCCTGCTCCGCTTCCTGTTAGAGCAACTATTGGGGTAGCGACTCAAGAAGGTGAATCAAGATTGACTGGTGATGATTTGTTGATTAGAGCCAATACGAGACCTACTTTTACCTTTGTAAATAATAGTCGTAATCCTCTGAACAATGTTTTCAACTCCAGTATTACGGTTCCTACAACCACTACACCATTTTCTGCAAATGTCGATACCAGAGTTCCTAACAGTTTAAATACATTAGGTTTTGACATGGATTTGATTAATGTCAATAACCCTAATAACGGAGTTATTCCTAATGGGGAAACAGGTGCTAGGTATCGACTTACCTCTACTTCTGATACTTATGCAGCTTATGTAACTACTTTTGCGGTTGACGTTATTGAACCCGAAATTGTATTAACAAAAGTGGTTAAAAATTCAGCAGGTGTTGATATTGGAAATCAAAATGTGACACTTGGAGATTATTTAAATTACGAAATTGGATTTAGAAACGTTGGTAATGATGATGCAGATCAATTCACCATTAAAGACGTTTTACCGATTAATATCCTTTTTGATCCTAATACAATTGTTATCCCAAATGGCTCAGGTATTACCTATACTTATACACCAGGTACTAGAACTTTAATTTTTACAATTCCTAATAATATAGTTAGAATCAATGGGAATCAATGGATTATTAAGTTTGGCGTACAAGTAGTTCCAAATTGTAATGATTTAAGCGATGCTTGTTCGGATCGTATTCAAAATCAAGCGTTTGCTACCTATCGTGGTATTACAAATCCTTCTATTATAACCGATGACCCTAGTATTTCTGTTTTTGGTAATTGTAATTTGGCTGTGGCCGCTCCTACAAATTTTCTTGTGGGTGTAGCAGGTTGTAAATACTCAAAAAAATACCAATTATGTGGCTCGAGTGTTGCTATTTCTGCTGCTAATGGCTATAATAAATATGAGTGGTCTTCCAGCCCTTTTGTGAATGGAGTGGCTACAGGACCAATCATTGGAACTACTCAAACCATAACCGTAACTAATGTAGGGACCTATTATGTAAGAAATACAGCTTTAGCGCCATGTATCTCAATTGAAGAGACGGTAACAGTTGAGCCATTTGGTACCACAGTAATTAACCCTGTAATTCCTTTTGCTTCTGAAGTAGTAACCTGTCCAAACAACGGAAAAACATTGCCTAATATTTATTTGTGCGGTGCCAATGCCAAAAAATACATCAGAACAGGTGTTACTGATACAACAGATATAGTCTGGGAAAAAAGTAGTTGTGTTTTAGTGCCCAATACACTTTGTGCCGATGAAACAAATGCATGCACATGGACACAAGTGGCTACAGGACCTGATTACAATGTTGGCGATCAAGGACAATATCGTATTACTTTTCGTTATGCTAATGGTTGTTTTAACCGTTATTTCTTTAATGTCTATGAAAATAATCTAACACCAACAGCAACCTCTAGAGATATTATTTGTAATACTAATGGAGAAATTGTGGTGGGAACACCTGCCGCTGGAAGTGGATATGAATATAGTCTAGATGGTACTACTTATCAATCTAGTAACATATTACCGATAACCACTCCAAATATTTATACTGTTTACATTCGTTCTACGGCTAATGTGGCGAATGCTTGTGTATTTACTATTCCTGGTATTCAAATTAGACAGCGTAATTTTACCGTGACGACTACTATTAATAATCCGTTGTGTAATGGAAATAAGGGTTCTGTGAAATTGGCAGCAAATGATGTAAGAGCACAGTATACGTTTAGTATTTTTAGTGGAGCAACTTTGGTAAATACATCAGGATTAATAACTCCAAACGATTATACATTCCCAAATCTTAATCCTGGTGTTTATACCGTGACTGTTAAAACGGAAGATGGTTGTGATTATACGGGAACCGTAACTTTGGTAGAACCCGATGTGTTAACAGCTACAGCAGCTATTACTAAACCCATAACTTGTGAAAATGGAGAAATTACTGTAACTCCAGTTGGAGGTACAGGTCCCTTTACTTATTTCGTTAACAGTACTACCGATTTCCAAGGATCACCAATAATTGATGTGGCAACAGCTGGAGTCTACAACATACGTGTAGTTGATTTTAACAACTGCGAATTTACTTTGGCGCCAATCAATATCAACGCTACTCCTAAACCTGTATTTACAGTGGCTAAAACAGATGTGTTATGTTATGGCGCTAATTCAGGTGAAATTAGGTTTAATGTAACCAATGCCAATGGCTATACCTTGGCGTATAGTATAGATAATGGAACAACCTATGTGGCTAATGGAACTTTCTCTAGTTTAACACCAGGGACCTATACGCCTATTTTACGTTATTCATTGAATGGTGTAGATTGTTTCGATCCTCAAACAGCTATTATAATTACAGAACCAGCTACTGCCTTAACAGCTTCAGCTGGGGTATCAGAATTGGCAGGGTGTGGTATTGCACCTAATCCTAAAAACTTTGGTAAAGTACGTATCACCAATCCTCAGGGAGGTGTCGCGCCTTACGAATACAGTTTCGATAATCAAGCTACTTGGACTACTGTAAATGATGCTTTCAAAGCACCAGGAACGTATACTTTGTATGTGAGAGATGCTAACCGTTGTATTTTTAGCGCACCCGTTACTTTAGATCCTGAACCAGCAATACCGCAAATCGATGTTACTACACCAGTAGATTTTAATTGTGATGGTAGTGCTACCAGTACAGTAACTGTGGCAAATCCGGGGGGTGTTAATTATACTTACGACTATTATATTGATGGAGCAATCAATACTAATGTTCCTAATAATGTATTTTTAAATGTTGCACCCGGAACCCACTCGATTAAAGTAGAATACAAGTTAAATACAGTTACTACTTTTAGTAATTTGTTATTTGAAGATTTTGGACAAGGTACATATACTACTTCACCAGGTATTAACCCAGCGTATTGTTTTGCTGACGAAACCACAACACATCTTAATCCTACATATGCATGTAACAAAGATGAATGGATCAATGATGGTGAATATGCCGTAGCAAGTTCTATTAGAACCAATTTTGGAGGAGCTTGGATACTAAATCCAAAAGATCACACCCTACCTTCCAATCCACTAGGACGCTTTTTATGTGTGAATGTTGGAGGTACAGCTGGTGTTGGTGGTGTCTTGTATAGCAAGCCAATTTCGAATGTAATACCATTTCAGGATGTTAGGGTTTCAATCTGGGCTTTAAACTTAATTGTAAGTTCAAGGCCTACTCTAGGTGATCCAGACCTTACGATACAACTTTGGAGAGATTATGGATTACCGACGGCTACTCAAGTTGGTGCAAGTGTAAATACAGGAAGTATTCCAAAAAGCCAAAGATGGGAAAACTACAACTTAACAATTAATCCTGGGAATAATACTAATTTGACCTTTTTAGTTCGTTCAAATAGTACGGTAATAAGCGGTAATGACGTATTGATTGATGATATCAATGTTTTCCAACTTCCAAAAACCTGTATTTCTTCAAAGGATTTTACTATTGTTATACCTACCGGCCAAGCTTTCAATGCTCAAATCACAGGGACTAAAAATGTAACGTGTAATGGCTTGACCAATGGGGAATTTACCATTGCGGCTCAAAATTTTGACGCAACAGGTTTTCAATACTCAACTGATAACGGAGCGACTTGGACAACGTCTACTACTTCACCTGTAACAGTTACTAATTTGGCGGGTAACTTGTACAAAGTAATTGTACGCCCTGTGGGTTCTTCAGTAGCAGCTTGTGCTAAACCGTTTGATGTGACCATTTCTGCACCTGCAGCTGTGACATTAAGTGCTTCAGTTACTAAATTAGTGGATTGTACCACTGGAGCTACCATTACGGCTATTGGAGGTGGTGGAACACTAACTTATGAATATGAATTGCGTCAGTCGAACGGTACAACTGTGGTTACAGCATTTTCAAATAATGGTGGTGTATTCACTAATGTTGCTGCTGGAAGTTATACTGTTTTTGTTCGTGATGCGAACTTATGTGTTATTCCAACAGGTGTTGCCATAACTGTAAACTCAGTACCTACTTTATCGGCTACTTTAGCTACTACTACAGATTATTGCTACACTACTGCCAACCCCGCTACTTTAGATGTAACGGTTACTGGTGGAGTAGGACCATTTACTTATAAATTAAATAGCAATGCAGCGGTTAGTTCTGCAGTAACGACCTATTCGTTTGCCAATGTTGCGCCAGGTTCGCATACGATAGTAGTAACCGATAGCAACAATTGTACGGCCACTATTTCTAGTATTGTAATTGCGCCACAAATAGGGTTTACAGTTTCTTTAATAAATGATTTAACCTGTTTAGCTGATGCCTCTATCGGTAATCCATTAATTACAAACGGATACGGCCCAACTTATAACTATAGTGTTTCTTATAATTCAGGAACTCCTACTGCAGTGACTTCATTCCCATATACAGCCACACAAGCGGGTAGCTATGTATTCACGGTGACAGACAGCCGTGGTTGTCCTGCAACAAGTAATCCTATTGTAGTAACACCAAAAACAACTCCGACACACATTACTGCAAAAACAGACATTACGTGTAACGGCTTGAATAACGGAACCATTACTGTAACTCCTTCAGGAGGATTTACTACTACTTACACCTACGCTATAAAATTAAGCACGGTTACTACTTATACCACGCAAGCTACTAACCAGTTTACCAGTTTAGCTGCAGGTACCTATGATATTAAAGTAATTGATAGTAAAGGATGCGAGTCGACACCATCGCAAGTAACGATTATAAATCCAACACCGATCGTTCCAAACGCTAGTGCAACAGCATTTAGTTGTAGTCCTACCAATGTACCTCAATCGGTTACCATAACTGTTGCACCTACAGGAGGAACGGGAGCGTATACATATAGTTATAACAACGGAGGTAGTTTTGGACCAAGC
>CAUPRE010000003.1:0-261993 GCA_963513565.1 uncultured Flavobacterium sp.
TACAGTGATTACTCCTGTTCCTTCTGAAACATAAACACGTGCAACAGCGGTTTTTCTTCTACCGATTTTGTGAATAACTCCCATTACTTAAGATCGTTTAGGTTAACAGTTCTAGGTTTTTGAGCGCCTTGTTTGTGCTCAGATCCTACAACAACATTTAAATTTCTGAAAAGTTCTGCTCCTAATTTGTTCTTAGGTAACATCCCTTTTACTGCTTTCTCCACTAATAACGCTGGGTTTTTAGATTGTAATACTTTAGCAGTTAAAGTTCTTTGTCCTCCTGGGTAACCTGTATGACGCATGTAAATTTTGTCATCCATTTTGTTTCCTGTAAGGTTAATTTTTTCTGAGTTGATAACAATTACGTTATCTCCACAGTCCACGTGTGGTGTATAACTTGGCTTGTACTTACCTCTTAAAATCATAGCGACTTTTGAAGCAAGACGTCCTAAGTTATGACCGTCTGCATCTACAACGATCCATTCTTTAGTAGAATTGGCTTTTGTTGTTGAGATTGTCTTGTAGCTTAATGCGTTCACAATAATATATTTTAATTAAACATTCCATCCCCAATAAAGGGGTTGCAAAAGTACAATTAATTATTTTAAATACAAATACCTTAAATGATTATTTTTCATAGCTTTCTGTATTGATTATCAATCGTATATTCTTTTTTGCCTAATTAGCGGTATTGATTTTTATTATCCTACCTGTTGAAATATAAACCCTTGAATTTCTTTTTTTTGCGAAAAATCTGGTAGTTTGAATATATAAAAAACAAAAATAATCGTTAACTTCGCTCATTTAATGCATATAATTTAAAATTGTGTTTTTTCTTTAAATTTCCAATTACATTTCTATCATATGAAAGCAAAAGCTACCCTAAAACAAATTGCCAAAGAACTGAATGTTTCAGTTTCTACAGTGTCCAAAGCACTTAATGATAGCCCCGAGATAAGCGAACAAACCAAAATAAAGATTAAAGAATACGCGAAGTTGAAAAATTACAAGCCTAATGTTATTGGTTTGAATTTAAAGAACCGTAAAACAAAAACAATCGGTGTTATTATCCCTAATATCTTAAATTCTTTTTTTGCTAAAGTGTTCAGTGGAATTGAGAAAGTTGCTGACGAAAATGGATACAATGTAATAATGTGTATTTCTAATGAATCGTTAGAAAAAGAAGCTCATACTTTAGAAATGTTAAGTAATGGAACTATAGATGGGTTTGTTTTATCCATTTCTGAAGAAGCACAAAAGCAACACGAATACAATCATTTTAAAGAAATTATAAGTGAAGGAACTCCAATAGTTCTGTTTGATAGAACCACAGACGAGTTGGATTGTGATAAAGTGATTGTTGATGATTTTGATTCTGCTTTAGATTCTACCCAATATTTAATTGATTCAGGATGTAAAAATATCGCTCTTATTTCTACTATTGACAATTTGAGCATTGGTAAATTGCGTTTAGAAGGCTATTTACAAGCGCTAAAAAACAATAATTTACCTATCAATGAGAATATCATTTTGAGAACCGATTCTAGTGAGGGACTTAATGAAAAAGTAGAGGCTATTTATGCCAATAATACTGTTGACGGTGTTTTTGCTTTAGCCGAAGATGATTCAGTTGCTGCTTTGAAGTTTGGTTTAAAGAAAGGCTTGCGTATTCCTGAAGAGTTATCGATTATTGGCTTTGCTGATGGAATATTAGCCTCAAGACGTTTATCTCCAAGTTTAACCACAGTAAGTCAGCATGGTGTTGAAATTGGTGAAGTAGCTGCTAAATTATTAATTGATCGTCTAGAATCTAAAGAAGAGCATTTACCGTATCAAACCAAAGTAATTAAAACAAAACTAAAAGAAAGAGAATCTACTCGTTTAAATTAAATTTTAAAAACATAGTAAAAAGGCTCGTAACTATTTTGTTGCGAGCTTTTTTTTGGTTATTAGTTTGATGATAGTTAATGATTCTTGATTTTGTTATAAAAAAATGTAAATAAATTTTGTTAGCACATTTTTTTTTTTTTTTAATATTTGTCTTACAATTATTCTTGCAAGTTGTTTTTGTGCAAGTGTTTAATAGATACTGTTTTTTTTAGGTATTGGGAAATATCCAAATAAATCAAAATATCTAAGTAAACACAAAGTCGTCAAGCAGATAATCTGTGCACTGATTTATTTCGACTTTAAATAAATAGTATCAGTTATTAACTATTTTAAATAACGTAAAAATGAAAAAATGTTTATTTATGTTTGTCGTACTATTGATGACCTCAATTTCTTTTGCTTCAACTGCAAACGAAACTATTAAAAAATCTATTGAAAAAGATGAGATTTTCCTAGTGCAATGTTATTCTATGCAGTATGATTATGAAATGGAGCTTTTGAATGATGGCCATTATGTTAGTTGTCATGCAGATATATATTACAATGGAAGGCTTGTTAAGACATTAAATGCGTCTGCAAGTGGTGAAACTTATGCGGAAGCAAATCAAGAATGTGCTCGCCAGGCATATGCTCTGGCTCAAAAGTATATAGCTGAACAAGAAGCAAGATTAGAGCAATAGTTGTTTTTGAAGGAAGTCTTAATTTTAAGACTTCTTTCTTTTTAATTATGGTTTTTTGATAACAATTAGCATATAAATTTAAATCCTAGGGTATAATTATTAAAAACGTCAATTAGAGTGTTTTTGTGTAGTAAAACGTAGGAAAAAAATATCGAGTATGGTTTTTGATGAAACACTTCTTATTCTCCATATAAATTTATAGGTAAATTAATTTGTTCTATAAAAAAAATATCAACAAAAACTAATTGAGCCCAACGGGATCGATTTATTTAATCTGTAGATTTATAAATATTTTATGAAAAAAAATGTATTCACAATTTTATTAATAATTTGCGCTCTGAATATTTGGGCGCAGCAAGATTCCATTCAATTGATATCGGTTAACTATAAGTATATAGTTAGAGGAGACAAATTGAAAAACATCACTTTTGATAAAGATTTTAACTTGTTTAGATATCCTGATTTAGGAATATCTATTTATGATATGGAATCTGTTCAAGCTCCATCTGAAACGAATACTTCAAATAATCCTGAATTTTTACAATGGAAACCAAAAGGCAAAAATTTAAATACTCTATATAAAGATTACAACAAAAATGAAATGTACCTGAAGGACATGATTAGTTTCCGGTTTTTTGTTCAGAAAGACTCCTTAACAATTATTGATTGGGATATACAAGACGAGACGAAAACTATTTTAGGTTACCGATGCCAAGCGGCCACTACTTCTTTTAGAGGGAGAAATTATAAGGCGTGGTTCACAACAGCACTGCCAGTTTGCGGGCCTTGGAAATTTGATAATTTGCCAGGGGCTATTTTGGAAGTCAAAGCCCTGGATCAATATGTAAGTTGGGAAGCTAAAGGTATAACTGTGAAAAAGCAAAGTTCAGAAGTTGCTAAACCTGAAAATCCTTTTAGCTTGGAAAAATTTTTGACATGGTCTGAATTTAAAGCATTATATAAACAAAAAGCGATAGCTGATAGCAAGTATAAAGTAAAAGAAGGAGAAGAAATGAACGTAGTTACGCCTAGAATGTTAACTGAACGTTATATAGATGAAAATGATAAAGATTACCTAGCTGATAAAGTAAGGGAGTAATAGAAAACATAACTTGGATGTTTAATGTACAAATTTTTAATGAAAGTAGTATCATCGTTATGTTTTCTATTATTATCGTTTGGTTTAGAAGCACAAACTATAAACGGTACGATTTTAGATAGTAATAATCAACCTGTCTCATCTGCATCTATACTACTTAAAGACAAAAGTGATCTAACCGTAATCAAAGAATTTACTTTTGCGAGAAAGGGTTTTTTTTCAATTGTGTTGAAGAAAAAGTATACATCGTTGGTGGTAGAAGTACAAGTAGACGGTTATGCTGTTCCCTATCAAATTATTGAAAATCCAGAAATACAAAATAAGTATCAATTAGAGTTTCGCATAGAACCACAGCAAAAAGTGAATCTCAAAGAGGTGGTTATTTTAGCCAAAAAGAAACCGTTTGAAATCGCAGAAGACACTATAAAGTATAATGTAGCAGCTTATCGTGATGGAAGTGAACGAAAAATTGAGGAAATTATCAAAAAACTACCAGGGATAATGGTAGATCCTAACTCTGGAAAAATTAAATATAAAGGTAAAGAAATTGAAACTGTAACGCTGGAAGGGGACAACTTATTTGGATATAATTATACAACAGGGACCAAAAATATAAATGTAGATATGGTCGATCAAGTTCAAGCAGTAGATCATTATTCGGAGAATCCACTGCTTAAAGGGATAGAACAAAATGATAAAGTAGCTTTGAATTTGACCTTAAAAAAAGGCAAGATTGATTTTTCGGGTGACGGGGGTTACGGTAACGGTTCGTTCGATCAAGGGAGCACAGCTCATGATGCCAATGCTACATTATTAGGAATTACCAAAAAATTCAAGTCTTTCGGTACCGTAAATTACAACAACGTTGGAAAAAATAATTCTCCTTTTGATTATTCGGGATTCAACTTAAACCCTGAAGAATTAAGGGAAAAAGATATTTATGCCAACACAGTAATACCTGAGACAATATATTCTAGTGTTTTGGGAGACAAACGTGCCAATGTGAATAATCAGTGGTTTGGTAATTTTAATAGTATTTTTAAAATTGGAAAGGAATGGAGTATAAAAACAAATGGCTATTATATTAAAGATAGAATAATTCAAAATCAATTTTTTTTAAATCAATTTCAAATTAATTCTCAGGATTTTGTAACCTCTGATGTTACTTCTTCTATTAAAAGCCCGGAGCAATATAGAGGCGATTTGGAGTTAAAATACACTATTTCAAAGGCCACTTTGATAGAGTATACTGCTAGAATAAAAGAGGAAGATATAGTGACACCAACGACTATTTTACGAAATACAGATGCTTTGTTCAAGAGCATCTTAAGATCAAGAGATCAACTGTTTAAGCAAAGAGTTTTGTGGACCAATAAGCTTTCTGATACTCAAGTTATTCAAGCTTCTTTGCAACAAAACAGTAATTATAAGCCGCAGGTCTTGGATATCACGCCCTCTCTTTTTAATGCCAATAGCAATGCTGATACCCAAGAAAGTGGATTTAAGAAAAATTACATAGAAGGGGTTTTTAGATTTTTAGGGAAGGTCAAAAAAAATAAATACGACTTTATGGTTGGTGCAATATTTGACGAAAACCCTTTTCAGTCCAATTTATCATCGGCAAATAATACTGTCAACAATAATGATTTTGTTTACACCCAAAAATCCTTATTCCAAAAGGGAAGTTATCATTTTAATATCAAAAAATGGAGATTTTCACCTTCCTATACTCTTCGATATTTAGTGCAGCAACGAACTAATATGCCGGCTGACGAGTTGGATCATAAAAGAGATCTCATTCTCGAACCTAGCCTTGCAGTTTCTTATCGAATGTCCTCGATTGCTAGTTTTAATGCGACGTTGGGCTACAAGCAGACTGCAAATCCTGAATCTTTTTTATTTGAAAACCCAATTTTAATTAATAATAGAATTAGCTACAATAACACACCTTCTTTAGCATTGCAAAAAAGACAGTTCTACACGATTAACTACTCAATTAGCGATCTTTTTAATCAGTTTGAGTTAAATTTGGGTTTCGATTATCAAAAAGTGAAAGGCAATTTTTTTTCTAACGCTACCATAACAGAAAATACAACCATAATCAACAATTTCTTTTTGCCAGAATGGAAGGATGATTTATCAGCTAATTTGAAAGTATCAAAATATGTTCCTTTTTTAGAGTCTACAGTGAGTTTGACTTCTAATTTTGGATATTCTAGCTATAAGAATATTGTAAACAACTCCGATTTAAGAAATAATAATACTTATTTTTTTAGAAATGAATTGTTCTGTAAAACAGCTTTTGATTGGGTAGTGAATTTTGAGAGTTTTACGATATTTAATAACTCGATTTCAAAAAGTCAGGGACAACAGCAGCAATTTACTAATGCTAGTTTTCAGCAAACTTTTAGAGCTTTGGTTAGTCCATTTAAGCGTTGGAAATGGATTGTTTCATCGGATTATTTTCTCCCTAATATTGATAACAAGAAAACAGATTTTTTATTTTTAGACAGTAGTTTTAATTATCAGCAAAAACAAAATAAGTGGCGTTTAGGCTTTGAAATAAAAAACGGATTAAACAATAAAAATTTTGAACAAATTCAAACAAATGATTTTTCAACCACTATTTTTAGAAGTAATTTATTGCCAAGATATTTTTTGGTTAGTTTTAATTTAAATTTTTAGAATAAAAAAAGGCTCGTAAAATTTTTTACGAGCCTTTTTTTATTCTAATGAGCTTCCAGCCAATTTTTTCCCAATCCAATTTCAACATCCAATGGAACTGCCATTTTGAAGGCATTCTCCATTTCGTGTTTGATCATGGGTTGTATTTTTTCTAGTTCAGAGTGGTGAACATCAAAAACCAATTCGTCATGAACTTGCAATAACATTTTGGATTGCCAATTTTCATCCGTGAGTTTTTTATGAATATTAATCATAGCAATTTTAATGATATCGGCTGCGGAACCTTGGATAGGGGCATTGACAGCGTTTCGTTCTGCTCCACCACGAACAATAGCGTTGGCAGAATTGATGTCTTTCAAATAACGTCTTCTGCCTGAAATGGTTTCTACATAGCCGTTTTCTCTGGCAAAATCAACCTGTTCTTGTATGAATGATTTTAATCTTGGATAGGTTTTGTAATAGGCTTCAATCAAATCGGCACTTTCTTTTCTGGATAAATTGGTTTGATTGCTTAATCCAAAAGCCGATACACCATAGATAATTCCGAAGTTGACTGTTTTTGCGTGACTACGTTGTTCTTTGGTTACTTCTTCTAAAGGAACATTAAACACTTTGGCAGCCGTACTTTTATGAATGTCTTCCTTGTTTTGAAAAGCCTTAATCATGTTTTCTTCTCCACACAAAGCGGCGATAATGCGCAATTCTATCTGAGAATAATCGGCAGATAGTAGCGTGTAATTTTCATCTCGTGCTATAAAAGCTTTTCGAATTAATCTTCCTTTCTCTGTTCGAATTGGAATGTTTTGTAAGTTGGGATTCGTAGAGCTCAAACGACCAGTTGCAGCCACAGTTTGCATATAATCGGTATGTACTCTTCCGGTTTTTTTGTCGACCTGATTGGGTAAGGCATCAATGTAAGTACTTTGCAGTTTTACCATTTGACGCCATTCGAGTATATCACGAACAATTTGGTGTTCATTGGCTAAATAAGATAAAACTTCTTCACCAGTAGCATATTGTCCTGTTTTGGTTTTCTTTTGTTTAGCTCCTCCAATTTTGAGCTTATCGAATAATATATCGCCTAATTGTTTTGGAGAAGCCAGATTAAATTTCTCTCCCGCTGTTTCATAAATCTGCTGTTCGAAAGCATCAATTTCTTTTTGCATGTCAATCGACATTTTTTTTAGGAAATCAACATCAAGGTTAATACCTTCTTTTTCCATGTCTGCCAATACTTGCACCAAAGGAATTTCGATCTCATCAAACAACTTTTTGGTACCTACTTTTTCTAAAATAGGTTGAAAATGCTCCTTCAATTGAAAAGTGATGTCAGCATCTTCGGTGGCATATTCTTTAATAGCTTCCAATTCTACTTGACGCATTGATAATTGGTTTTTTCCTTTTTTGCCAATTAAGGTTTCGATAGATTTTGGGCTGTATTTTAGATAGGTTTCAGATAAAATATCCATGTTGTGTCGCATATCAGGATTGATCAAATAATGTGCAATCATGGTATCAAACAGTTTTCCTTTAACTTGAATATTATAATTGGATAAAATTTTCAAATCATATTTTATGTTTTGCCCAATTTTCTCGATGGTTTCATTTTCGAAAAAAGGACTGAATTTTTCTATCAATTCTTTAGCTTCATCTTGATTTTCGGGAAAAGGAACGTAAAATCCTTTCCCTTTTTCCCATGAAAAAGACAAACCAACAAGTTCGGCATTCAAAGCATCGATTCCTGTAGTTTCAGTGTCAAAACAAACCGAAGTTTGTTGTAATAAATTTTGAAGCAATAATTTTACAGGAAAATCTCCTTGAATTATTTGGTAGAAATGAGGAGTGTCTTCAAGTGTTTGGTAAAACTTACTAAATCCATTTTCATTGTTATTGTCTTCATCAGAGAATCCAAACAAATCCATTTGGTTTTCAGCAGTCTTTTTTGATACTGATTTTTTTGAAGTGGCTGGATTCGTTTCGTTTCCATCCCCATTTCCATCTATTTCGTCATATTCTTTTCCTGTTCCAAAAAGTTTGTCGAATTGTGTTTTCATTTGACGGAATTCCAATTCTTGAAACAAAGCATCTGTTTTTTCTACATCAGGTTTAGACAATTCATAATCAAGAGCATCAAAAGTAACAGGACAATCGAGTAGGATAGTGGCTAGTTTTTTGGATAAAATTCCTAATTCTTTATTGGCTTCAATTTTTTCTTTCATCGCGCCTTTAAGTTGATGTGTATTGGCCAACAAGTTTTCTAAGGTTCCATATTCAGCCAAGAATTTCTTAGCTGTTTTTTCTCCAACTCCTGGGAGTCCTGGAATGTTATCCGCAGAGTCACCCATCATTCCCAAAAAGTCTATCACTTGTTCTGGTCGTTCAATTTCAAATTTGGCCAAAACCTCTGGAATTCCCCATATTTCAATATCATTTCCCATTCGGGCAGGTTTGTACATAAAAATATTTTCTGATACCAATTGTGCAAAATCCTTATCAGGGGTAACCATAAATACTTGATAACCTTCTTTTTCAGCTTGTTTGGCTAAAGTTCCAATAAGGTCATCGGCCTCAAAACCTGCTTTTTCAATGATAGGAATGTGCATAGCCTTTAGCAATTCCTGAATGTAAGGAACTGCAATTTTTATCGCCTCGGGTGTTTCGTCACGATGGGCTTTGTATTCTTGATACATTTCATAACGATAATCACTACCACCTTTGTCAAATGCTACTGCCAAGTGATCGGGTTTTTCTCTTCGGATCACATCCATCAAGGAATTCATGAATCCCATAATGGCCGAGGTATCCATTCCTTTAGAATTGATTCTTGGGTTTTTGATAAAAGCATAATAGCCACGAAAAATCAAGGCGTAGGCATCTAAAAGGAAAAGTCGTTTTTGAGTTGACATGTATTTTGAATCTAAAATTTGAAAGGGTAAAAATAAACAAAGCAATTTGATTTTGTTCATTGCAATTCTTCAATCTCTTACTTCTGTTCAAAAAAAATGATTGTGTCTGGAGGAAAGCAGCTAATGAAGGAGTATTACCTCTTTTTTTTCTAAAACATAAGTTAAAAATTAGGTTAGGCTATTTATAGCGCCTACTTTCTTTGTTAATTTGTGCTAAATTTTAGAAATATGATTTTTCGCTTTTTAGTTTTTTTATTGGTTTTGGCGCTTATCGAAACCTATGCTTTTCAGGCTTTCAAAACAATACTAAAGAACAAGACTTTTTTATGGGCATATGCTGTAATTAGCATTGTTTTACTCCTATATATTGTTTATGGATTTACTCAATTTGATCGTTCTGTAGGACAAACACAATCTAGTCTTCGTATTATGGGATTGATGTTGTTGGTTTATGTGCCAAAGATTTTGATTACTCTTATTTTGTTAGGAGAAGACGTATTTCGAATATTGATAGGTGTAATTAATCATTTTATAGATAATAATAATGAATCTGCCTTTTTGCCTTCTAGAAGAAAGTTTGTTAGTCAAGTGGGATTAGGTTTAGCGGCAATCCCTTTTTTGTCTTTGATATACGGAATTTTTGAAGGAAAGTATAATTTTAAAGTCATTAAGCAAGCTATTTTTTTTCCTGATTTACCCGATGCTTTTGATGGATTTACGATTACTCAAATATCTGATGTGCACAGTGGCAGTTTTGATAACCCGGAGAAAATCAGTTATGCTATTGATTTGATTAATGAGCAAAAAACCGATTTGATTTTATTTACGGGAGATATAGTAAACACACATGCTAAAGAGATGCATCCTTGGTTAGAAACTTTCAATAAAATAGATAAACATGCGTTCGGGAAATATGCGGTGCTAGGGAATCATGATTATGGCGAGTATGTTTCTTGGAAAACAAAAGAAGAAAAAGCTGAGAATTTTGAAGCCATAAAACAATTGTATGGGCAAATAGGTTTTACTCTTTTGCTAAATGAACATACGTTTATTGAAAAAGGCGGACAAAAAATAGCGTTAGTTGGTGTAGAAAATTGGGGACAAAACTTCAAACAAGCTGGGGATTTGAACAAAGCGGCTGCGGGTTTAACCAAAGAAGATTTTAAAATCCTTATGAGTCATGATCCTAGCCACTGGGAACATGTTGTCAAAAACGATGACAAACATTTTCATCTTACGCTTTCAGGACATACACATGGTATGCAATTTGGTGTAGAAATTCCAGGATATTTTAAATGGAGTTTAGCGCAATATGTTTACAAACAGTGGGCTGGACTTTATGAAAATTTAGGAAGGTATGTTTATGTAAACCGTGGTTTTGGATTTCATGCTTATCCGGGTAGAGTGGGTATTATGCCGGAAATAACTGTTATCCAACTAAAAAAAGGAGAAAATCGAGCATAATTAGTTAAAAATGCTATATTTGCAACATAATATCTCTATAAAAAGTATTATAAATTAAATATTTTGGTTTTATGTCAAAATTTGGAGAACTTATAAATGCTCAAGTTCCTGTGTTAATTGACTTTTACACAGATTGGAACGAATCTTCAGTTTCGATGCATCCAGTTATTAAAGATGTAGCTGCTGCCCTTGGTGATAAGGCCAAGGTAATTCGAATTGATGTTGATAAAAATCAAGAATTAACTGAAGTATTAAGAATCAAAGGATTGCCTACTTTGATGATTTACAAGGAAGGAGTAATGATGTGGAGGCAATCAGGAGAGCTAGATGCTAATACTATCATAGGTTTGGTTCAAAAACAAATATAGTTTTTGAGGCTAAAAAAAGACTTACTATTCATTTCATATAATGTAACGGATTTATATTTGAAATCATCACAGGATGGTTTCAAATATAAATCCTTTCTGTTTTAAGTAATCTATAGCTTTTGGTAGCGCATATTTTAGGTTTTTTGAAGCTTTTAAGCTGTCGTGAAAAACAATGATGCTGCCAGATTTTACTGTCGAAGTGACATTATATAGACATTTTTCTTGGGTTATTTGATTATCAAAATCAGCACTAAGTACATCCCACATAATTATTTTATAGCCTAGCTCCTTAATTTTTTTAGCTTGCCCTCTTTTGATTCGACCATAAGGAGGACGAAAGAGATGGGGTTTTCCTCCAATGATTGTTTTAATAATGGCGTCGCAGCTTTTGGTGTTTTCTAGGTAAGTTTCATCACTATTTTTCCAACCGTTATAATGGTCGTGGGTGTGATTGCCAACAGCGTGTCCTTCATTAACTAGTTGTTTGAAAATTTCTGGATGCGCTTGAATGTTTTTACCAATACAAAAGAAAGTAGCTTTTATATTTTCTTCCTTTAGTAGTTTTAGGACCCATTCTGTTATTTCTGGTGTCGGACCATCGTCAAAAGTTAGATAGATGCAATTGTTTTTATTAGGGATATCCCAAATGTAATTAGAGAAGTACCTTTTAATGATTGCATTTGTTTTAATCCAATAGAATGACATATTCGATTTTTTTCTACTTTAAAGATAAAAAAAATGTAGCATAAACTAATTATGCTACATTTATTATAAGGTGTTTTTAATGTTACTCTTTTTCTCTTCCAAATCTTTCGAAGATGGTTACATAAGTATTGAATTGCACTTTGTTTTTGTTGTAAAAATCCAAATCACCACTTTCTTTCATTACTAATAATAAACTTCTATAGCGTTCAATATCCGTAATAATATCAATAGCAATGTCTGATTGATCTGAAGGAGGTAGGCTACTATAATATTTCAAATTTTCTTTATACTTCACAATTAATTTTGACAATAAATCTTGAGCTTTTGCTTTTTCGTTAATGTCATAATATCCTTTGGCAAAAGGTTCGACTAATGAGTAATAGCCAAATTTGTCCAACGGCATTTTAGTCATGGCTAGTTCAATAATGGTTTTGGCTTTGTCTTTTTTGCCTTCTAAAATCAATTGATTCATTAATCTTGACAAGTAAGAACGATAGGTGATGCTGTTTTTTCTAGTTTCAGGATCATGATATATGGTAAGGCTTTCACTATTTCCCCAGTCCCATTTCATTACATTTCCATACATTTTATCACTATCAATTCCTCCCATTTCTAAAGGGCTTGCATCTTTTGGGATTACAGTTTTGATAGGAACCAATTTATAAGTCATTCCGTCTAATTGAAGATAGTTTTTCATCCAAAGAAAATCTTCATCGTCATAGGCGCCTCCACTAAAATAAATAGGTCTTTTCCAATTGTTGTTAGCGATTAAATCGAGCATCATCAATCGGTTTTTGTATAAAGCACGACCTTTGACGTCGATATCTATATAAGGCACTATTGAGTCGTATTGTTTTGGAGAAATCACCTTATTTTTGATAATGGCTTCTTTGTCAACGGCAAGTCTGATTTTATTGGTAGGATAAAAATGGATAGATTGACCATTATCCATCTCTACAAGCGATTTTGGATTTTTGATAAAAGTAATCATGTCTTTGATATCCCATCTGTTTTCAATTTTTGGAATATGGGCTACATAATCTAGTTTGTCACCTACATAGTCTTCATGATTAAACGATATAGGTAGAGGTTCTGATTCGTATGCTTTTCGTTTCATTTGATCGATGTACCAATCAGTCATAAACAGACTTGTGTTCACAATTCGAATATCAGTTCGCACCTTTTCAATTTCTTGAGCGTACCATAAAGGGAACGTATCATTGTCTCCAATGGTGAACAAAATGGCGTTTTTATCACACGAATTTAGGTACGCTTTGGCCATTGCAACAGCAGTATATTTGTTCGAGCGGTCATGATCATCCCAGTTTTGTGAAGCCATTAAAACAGGTGCAGCCAACAAACTTCCTGCAATAAGTATTGGTCCAGCTATTTTTGGGGCCAAATATTTTTGAAGACTTTCATAGAGAGCATAAACGCCAAATCCAATCCAAATGGCAAAAACATAAAAGGACCCTACTAACGCGTAGTCTCTTTCTCTTGGTTCAAATGGACGTTCGTTTAGATAGATTTTAAGGGCAAAACCTGTAAACAAGAATAATACTAAAAGAACATAAAAGCTTTTTAGATCTTTATTAGCATGATACATCAGGCCGATTAAGCCAAGAATGAAGGGTAAAAAATAGTAAGCGTTTCTTCCTTTATTGTTTAATACATCCGACGGAAGGTTATCTTGATACCCAAGATGAATGGAGTCCATAAATGGAATACCGCTAATCCAATTGCCATCAAGATTGTCGTATTTACCTTGGATGTCGTTTTGTTTTCCTACGAAATTCCACATTAAATATCTCCAATACATATAACCAAATTGGTACTCGAACATAAACGTAAAATTGTCTACTGTGGTTGGTTTGTCTACAATCAAGTAGTCGCCGTAGCTTTTTAGGAATTTAATGTACCCACTATTGTCAATTTGTTTCTGAGCGTAAGCACTTCTAAATTCTGCAACAATTTTTTCTATTTCGTTTCGAACTTGTGCGGTAGCTTTATTTAAATCTTCTTCGCTTAACTGACTAGGGTCAATACCGTATTTTACCAAATCTTCTTCATAAGGATAGTTGGGATTTAGTCTAAAAGCCGGTGGATTGGTAAAATTGATGTAGTTTTCAATATGATCTGCACTTCTCATACGTGGCAAAATAGTTTTGTGATTATCATCACTATTTTGTTCTGCATTTTTGAAGTTATTTACAATTACATATTTGCCGCTTTTGTAATCTCTTTCATAATTGGGAGCTTTGTCTAAATACGGGTTATTTGGGTCAAGACCCGCAAAAGCTTCAGTATATTGTGATCCATAGAATAATGGACTCGCGCCATATTGCTCTCTGTTATAATAGGCTAAAACCTCTCTTGCGTCTGATGGTTTGTTTTCGTTGATCACCACATTAGCATTGGCTCGAATAGGAAGCATCATCCAAGTTGAAAAACCAATCAAAATAAATAAAATGCAAAGAATTATGGTGTTGTAAAAAACCAATCCTTTTTGGCGTGTGTATTTTAATCCAAAGTAGAAGAATAAGCCAAATAAAATGGCAACAAAAATTGTCCCTGAATCAAATGGTAAGCCTAGAGAATTAACCATAAATACTTCTGTTTTTCCAAAGAAAGCCATGGTTAAAGGAAGAAGTAATTTGAAAATGAATAGTAATACAGATATTACGACAACATTAGCGATAATGAAATTTTTAATGGTTACTTTTTCGTAATGTTTAAAATAATATAAAAATCCAATAGCAGGAATGGTAAGTAACGCCATAAAGTGAACGCCAAAGGATAAACCTATTACTAGGGATATAATTAAGAGCCATTTGTTGCCTTTTGGACTATCCATATCTTGTTCCCAACGCAAGCCTAGCCAAAAAAGTAAAGCAATTAATAGAGAAGCCATAGCATAAACCTCTGCTTCGACAGCGTTATACCAAAAACTATCAGAAAAAGTATAAGCAAGAGTGCCAACAAAAGAACTTCCTAAGATTACTATATTATTATTGGTGTTGATTTCTGAAACACGTTCAATTATTTTTTTCAAAATCATTGAACTGGACCAGAACATAAACAATATAGTAAAGGCACTTGAAAATACAGATAGCATATTCACCATTAAAGCAACATGTTGGTCGTTTGAGGCGAACATGGCAAAGAAAGCACCCATCATTTGAAAAAGAGGAGCACCTGGTGGATGTCCAACTTCTAGTTTAGCTGCAGTTGCTATATATTCTCCACAATCCCAAAAACTCATGGTGGGTTCTACAGTTAAGGAGTAAGTAATTAAAGCAATGCCAAAAGCAATCCAGCCTAAAATGGTATTCCATTTATTAAAGTTGAAAGAGGTCTTATCCATGAATTTTTATAGAGTTTGATTTCAATTACAAAGAAAATGTTTTTTTATGTAAAGCGACAAGCATTAACACTATTTTCTGTAAAAGTATTTGTTTGTTGCAATCTTCTGATGCTTAGGGTTTTTGGATTTTGTTGTATTTGCTTTTGAAATTAATTTCATTTTTTTTGAATAAAATCGTCTCAAAAATTTGTACAACTTAAAATTTGTATTAAATTTGCACTCGCTTAAACGCACTGCTGGTCTATGGTGTAATGGTAACACAACTGTTTTTGGTGCAGTCTTTCAAGGTTCGAGTCCTTGTAGACCAACAAAAAAAAACCTCTCAATCGAGAGGTTTTTTTTTATGCCTCATTTTCATGAGGCATTTTTGTTAGAGTTTAAATGTTACAACTGGTTTTTGTGAATGATTTACTAAGTCTTCTGTGATACTTCCATTAAAAAAGTGTGATAAGCCAGTTCTTCCATGGGTACAAAGCCCAATCAAATCAGCATTAATTTTATTGGCAAAGTTTAAAATTCCTTTTTCGACGTTAGATTCGTTGTAGATAGTGATGCTGAAATTGTTTAGTTCAAATTCATGAGCAAAAGCTTCCATAGTTGCATTGGCAACGTCGGTTGTTTTAAAGCTATTAGGAGTACAAATGGTTACTAAGTTAATCTTTGCATCTAATTTGCTTGCTAAATCTTTCATTTTTAAGAAAGGAGCTTTGGTTTCATTTGAGAAATCTGAGGCGAAAACTATTTCTTTTGGAGCGAATACACCTTCGTCTTTTTTGATGACCAAAACAGGAACATCTGATAAACGTACTACTTTTTCAGTGTTAGATCCAATGAAAATTTCTTCAACTCCAGAAGCGCCGTGAGATCCCATAACAATAAGGTCGACCTGGTTTTTTTTGGTAAATTGAAGGACGCCATCAAAAGCTTTTTCAAATTGAATGAATTCTGTTACTTCAATTCCATCAAGATAAGGACGATCAAAAATTTCTATAAAAGTTTCTTTTGCTTTTTGTATAAAATACATAACCTCAGGAATGCTTTTGCCGTTCGAAATGGCGTCGCTCATTTGGTTAGGAAGCTCCAGCATGTGAAGTAATAAAATTTCTGCATTGTGTTTTTTAGCTAATTCGGCTGCTGCTTTTAATGCATTTTCGGCATAAATTGAAAAATCGGTTGGGACTAAAATCCGTTTCATGAGTAGATTGGGGTTTAATTGTGAGAAAATCCTTCACTTAAAAGGTTATAGTAAAGATAAGATTTTTTTTTACCGTATTCAAATAAAATGATTTGTAAAAAAACACTATATTTGCACCGTTATTTATTAAAAGTTAAGTAATGAGGGGACTAATGTCCCCTCTTTTTATAAAATAGTTATAAAAATATGACATTTAAAGAAAAAGTAAATGTATTGGTTGAGGAAGCTTTATCGGAAAGGACTTCTGTTTTTTTAATCGATTTAACTATAACTGATGCATTTAAGATAATAGTTTCACTAGATGGTGATAATGGAGTTGCCCTTCAGGATTGCATTGATATTAGTCGAGCAATTGAGAATAATTTAGACCGTGAAGAACAAGATTTTTCTCTCGAGGTTGCTTCAGTTGGAGTAGGTTCTCCACTAAAAATGATACGCCAATATAAAAAAAATGTTGGCAGAACATTAATTGTTAAGACAGGAACGGAAATTATTGAGGCAGAATTAGTTGAAGCTAACGATGTTTTTATAATTTTGTCATGGGAGGCAAGAGAGCCAAAAAAAGTAGGAAAAGGAAAGGAAACCGTTCAAAAAGAACTTCAGTTGCCTTACGCAGATATTAAAGAAGCAATTGTTACAGTAACATTTTAATTAAAGAATTCGCATGGAAAATTTAGCATTAATCGATTCATTTTCAGAGTTTAAAGATGATAAACTTATTGATCGTGTAACGCTTATGGCAATTTTAGAAGATGTATTTAGAAATGCATTGAAAAAGAAATATGGTTCAGATGATAACTTCGATATAATTATAAATCCTGATAAAGGGGATATGGAGATTTGGAGAAGAAGAGTCATTGTTGCTGATGAGGATTTGGATTTCGAAAATGAAGAAATTACTTTGACAGAAGCGCGTAAAATTGAAGCTGATTTTGAAATTGGTGAAGAGGTTTCTGAAGAGGTAAAATTGATAGACTTAGGAAGAAGAGCTATTTTAGCTTTGCGTCAAAACTTGATTTCTAAAATACACGAACACGATAATACGAATCTTTACAAACAATTTAAAGATATTATTGGTGATATTTATACTGCAGAAGTTCATCACGTACGACCAAGAGTAGTTATTCTAGTTGACGATGAAGGAAATGAAATTGTATTGCCAAAAGAAAAACAAATCCCTTCGGATTTCTTCAGAAAAGGAGATAATGTTCGTGGTATTATTGAAAGCGTAGAGCTTAAAGGAAATAAACCTCAAATCATTATGTCTAGAACTTCTGAAAAGTTTTTAGAAAAATTGTTTGAACAAGAGATTCCAGAAGTTTTCGATGGTTTAATCATGGTGAAAAATGTAGTTAGAATTCCTGGAGAAAAAGCAAAAGTTGCCGTTGATTCTTATGATGATAGAATTGATCCTGTAGGTGCTTGTGTTGGAATGAAAGGATCTCGTATCCACGGAATTGTAAGAGAGTTAGGTAATGAGAATATTGATGTAATCAATTATACTAATAATATTCAATTATATATTACAAGAGCATTGAGCCCTGCTAAAGTGTCTTCTATTAAAATTAACGAAGAGACTAAGCGTGCTGAAGTGTTTTTGAAATTAGAAGAGGTTTCTAAAGCTATTGGTCGTGGTGGACACAATATTAAATTAGCAGGAATGCTTACAGGTTATGAATTAGATGTAATTCGTGAAGGCGATATTGCTGGAGCTACAGCTGATGAAGACGATGTTGAATTGACTGAGTTTTCAGATGAAATTGAAGATTGGGTTATTGAAGAATTTGCTAAAATTGGTTTAGATACTGCTAAAAGTATTTTAAAGCAAGAAGTAGAAGATTTAGTTAGAAGAACAGACCTAGAAGAGGAAACAATTCTGGATGTAATGAGAATTTTGAAAGAAGAATTCGATAGTTAAATCTATATTCTTCCAACAACACAACAAAAAAAGGTAATAATAAAAAGGTTTTATGTCTGAAGAGAGAATAATTAGAATAAACAAAGTTTTAAGGGAATTGAATATTTCTTTAGAAAGAGCTGTGGATTATCTTAAGGATAAAGGAATTGCCATTGAGTCAAATCCAAACACAAAAATTTCTGAAGATGTATACAGTGTCTTGTGCGGTCAGTTTGCTGGTGACAAAGGGAATAAAGAGGCGTCGAAAGAAGTAGGTGAGGAAAAAAGAAAGGAAAAAGAGGCATTGCGTATTGAAAGAGAGAAAGAAATCGAAATCAAACGTAAAGCGGATGAAGAACGTTTAAGACAACAAGAAGTAATAAAAGCGAAAGCTGTTGTAACTGGACCTGTTCAAGTTGGAAAAATTGACCTAAATCCTAAAGTGTCACCTGTAGTTCCTAATCCAACGCCAGTTGTTGAAAAGGTAGAAGTCCCAGTTGTAAAAGTAACTGAACCAGTTGAAGAAACTAAAGTGGTTGCTCCAGAAAAAACTTCTTCAGATAAAATAGTTTCAAAACCAGTTAGCGGTATAAAAGAAAAAGTTGTAATTAAAGAGGTAGTACCTGTTGTAGAAAAGCCTGTAATTACTCCTGAAGCTTCAACTTCTGATGAGCCAGTTGAAGAGACAATTACTACACAATATCAAAAATTATCAGGAACAACTCTTACAGGTCAAGTAATTGATTTATCTCAATTCAATAAACCAAAAAAGAAAAAAGAGGATCCTAAAATTACTCCAAATAAACCGGGAGTTCCAGGTGCTCCGGGTGCAAATAATGCTAATAAAAACAAACGTAAGAGAATTGCGCCAAAACCAGGTGCTCCAAAACCTCCTACTGCACCAGGTACTCCAAATCCAAATAAAATTACGCCTAATGCAGGTGGTGGTTTTAATGCGAATAGAAGTGCAAGGCCAGGATTTGTTAAGGGTAATCGTCCTGCCATTGTAGCTAAAGTGGAGCCTACGGAAGAAGAAGTAAAAAACCAAATCCGTGAAACTCTTGAAAAACTTCAAGGTAAAGGAGGAAAGTCAAAAGCGGCTAAATATCGTAGAGAGAAAAGAGAAACGCATCGTCAGAAAACGGATGATGAACAAAGAGCATTAGACGAAGGTAGCAAAACAATTAAGGTAACAGAGTTTGTTACAGTTGGAGAAATTGCGATTATGATGGATGTGCCAATTACTAAAGTAATCGGTACTTGTATGTCTCTTGGAATAATGGTAACCATGAATCAGCGTTTAGATGCTGAGACTTTGACAATTGTTTGTGATGAATTCGGATACGAAGTTGAATTTATTACAGTAGACATTGAAGAAGCAATACAAGTTGTTGCAGATAAGGAAGAAGATTTAGTTACTCGTGCGCCTATAGTTACAGTTATGGGTCACGTCGATCACGGAAAAACATCTTTATTGGATTATATCCGTAAAGAAAATGTAATCGCTGGAGAATCTGGAGGTATCACGCAGCATATTGGAGCTTATGGGGTAACTTTAGACAATGGTCAAAAAATTGCCTTTTTAGATACACCAGGTCACGAAGCTTTTACCGCTATGCGTGCTCGTGGTGCTCAAGTTACAGATATTGCAATTATTGTAATAGCTGCTGACGACGACATTATGCCACAAACAAAAGAGGCTATATCTCATGCGCAAGCAGCAGGTGTGCCAATTATTTTTGCTATAAATAAAATTGACAAGCCAAATGCTAATCCTGAAAAAGTAAAAGAAAGATTAGCTGGAATGAACTTATTGGTAGAAGATTGGGGTGGAAAAATTCAATCTCATGATATTTCTGCTAAAGTTGGTACTGGTGTAAAAGAATTGCTTGAAAAAGTTTTATTAGAAGCGGAAATTTTAGATTTAAAATCAAATCCAGATAAGTCAGCACAAGGAACTGTTGTTGAAGCATTTTTGGATAAAGGTAAAGGGTATGTTTCTACTATCTTAGTACAACATGGAACTTTAAAAGTGGGTGATTATATGTTGGCGGGTAAACATCATGGTAAGATTAAAGCCATGCATGATGAACGTGGACATGTGGTTAAAGAGGCAGGTCCTTCAACTCCGGTTTCTGTATTAGGGTTAGATGGTGCTGCAACTGCTGGAGATAAATTCAATGTATTTGAAGACGAAAAAGAAGCAAAACAAATTGCTGCCAAACGTTCTCAATTAATGCGTGAACAATCGGTAAGAACGCAACGTCATATTACATTAGATGAGATTGGACGAAGAATTGCTTTAGGACAGTTTAAAGAATTGAACATTATCCTTAAAGGAGACGTTGATGGTTCTGTTGAGGCATTATCTGATTCGTTCTCTAAATTATCTACGGATGAGATACAAATCAATATCATTCATAAAGGAGTTGGTGCAATTACAGAAACTGATGTAATGTTAGCTTCTGCATCAGATGCTATTATTATTGGATTTAACGTTCGTCCTGCTGGAAATGCGAGACAATTAGCCGATAAAGAAGAGATAGATATCCGTTATTATTCTATTATCTATGCTGCTATCGACGACTTGAAAGACGCAATGGAGGGTATGTTGGCGCCAGAAATGAAAGAAGAGGTTTTAGGAACTGCTGAAATTAGAGAAATTTTCAAAATATCTAAAGTGGGTTCTATTGCTGGAAGTATGGTTATGGATGGTAAGATTACTAAAAATGCAAAAATCAGAATTGTTAGAGAAGGTGTAGTAATTTTCGAAGGAGAACTTTTAGCCTTGAAACGATTCAAAGATGATGTAAAAGAAGTAGCCAAAGGATACGATTGTGGTATTCAAGTTAAAGGATTTAATGATGTAGAAGAACGAGATGTTATTGAAGCTTATCATGAAGTTGCAATCAAAAAGAAATTGAAATAGTATTTTAGTATTGTTATAGAAAAGCCTCGATGATTCGAGGCTTTTCTGTTTTTGTGCTTTCCTTTTGAGGATTTTTTTTAAGTTATAAGGGTTTTGGTATTTGTACGAATCTATTTTGTAGGTTTGATTAATAGTACATTTTTATATTTTTTTTGAATCTCAATTAGATTTCTTTCTGCTTCCATTCTGCTTCTGTAATTTCCAACCCATACTTTGTAATTAGGTGTTTGAAATATTATGGTTGCATCTTCATTTTTATTTTCTTGTTTGAACTCATGAAGTGTTTTTTTTGCAATATCGCTTACGCCACTAAATATTTGAATTTTGTATCGGTCATTTATTGATAATGAGTTGTTTATTTTTATTTTTTCATTCATTAATTGCTCCACTTTTGGATCCTGGTTTATTATTGTATTTTTAGATTGAGCATTTAATTTCGCTATCGATATAGTAATAACTAATATAAGAAAAAGTGGCATTTTGAGGGGGATTATTTTCATAACTAATTGGTTTTTATGCAAAAGTACTATTTAAACTATTTATTCGAGACAAAAATATTATTTAGAATGGATATAAATTGAATTTAAGACTATTTTAAGGTTTTGTGAATAGTTCTTAAGTCGTATTTTTGTCCGAGTTTTTAAATAAAGGTTGTTTTGCTGTGTGTAAAATATAGAAAATAATCAAATTTTAGTAGATAATCATTATATAATATGAAAAAGGTGGGTAACCATAATTCGATCACTAGGAAATTGCTGTTTAGTTTAGGGCTAGCGCTAATTTTCTCCTTATCTTCATTAGCTCAAGATGCTGCTCCGGCACCAGCTCCAGATGCTGCTGCAGTAGCGGCGGCTCCAACTTCAGGTGGAGATCCTGTTAAAGGTAAAGAACTTTTTAATGCCAATTGTGCTGCTTGTCACAAGTTAGATGCAAAATCTACCGGTCCGGCTTTAAGAGGTGTTGCTTCTAAGTATGAGATGTCTTGGATTTACAAATGGGTTAAGAATAGTTCTGATTTAATTAAATCAGGTGATGCGGCTGCTGTAAAAGTTTTTGAAGAGAATAATAAGGCGGTTATGACTGCTTTTCCTCAATTATCTGAAGGTGATGTCGATAATATTATAGCTTATACCTCTGAGCCTAAAGCTGAAGCTCCTGTAGCTGCTGCTGGTGCAGCTCCTGCAGGTGGTGGGCAAAATCAAGAAGGAGCTATTAGTAATAATGTGATACTTGGTGCATTGGCATTGGTAATGGCGATGTTAGTTGTTTTATTGTTTTTAGTAAATAATGTATTAAGAAAAGTAGCTAAAGCAAATGGTATTGAGGTGGAGTCTAAAACTCCATCATTGCCAATTTGGAAAGCGTTTGCTAAAAACCAGTTCTTGGTTTTGGTTTCTGCTATCTTTTTATTGCTTTGTAGTGCTTATTTTGTTTATGGCTTTTTGATGCAGGTTGGTGTTGATCAAGATTATGCTCCAATTCAACCTATTCATTATTCTCATAAAATTCATGCTGGTGATAATGAAATCAATTGTAAGTATTGTCACTCAGCTGCTAGAGTAAGTAAAAATGCTGGAATTCCTTCTTTGAATGTTTGTATGAATTGTCATAAAAACATTTCTGAAGTGGCTGAAACTACTGCTACACCTGAGTACAGCAAAGCTTTCTACGACGAGCAAATACAAAAATTGTATGCAGCTGTAGGATGGGATAAAACTACTCAATCTTATACTGGTAAGACGCAACCTGTAAAATGGGTTCGTATCCATAATTTACCTGATTTTGTTTATTTTAATCACTCGCAACACGTTACTGTTGCTGGAATTGAGTGTCAAACATGTCATGGTCCTGTTGAAACTTATGAAATTCAAAAACAATTTGCTCCATTAACAATGGGATGGTGTGTTGATTGTCATAGAAAAACTGATGTTAAGACAGAAGGAAATGAGTATTATACCAAAATTCACGAACAACTTTCTAAAAAGTATGGTGTTGAGAAATTGACAGCTGCTCAAATGGGAGGTTTAGAGTGTGGTAAATGCCACTATTAAAAGAAATTATTAAGATTTAATATTTATATATAATATGTCATCAAACAAAAAATACTGGAAAAGTGTTGAAGAGCTAGACGGAAATAGTTCTATTGTTGAGGCGCTTAAGAATAACGAGTTTGTTGAAGAAATTCCTACTGATGAATTTTTG
Source organism: uncultured Flavobacterium sp. (assembly GCA_963513565.1). Classification (GTDB taxonomy): domain Bacteria; phylum Bacteroidota; class Bacteroidia; order Flavobacteriales; family Flavobacteriaceae; genus Flavobacterium. The sequence goes on from CAUPRE010000003.1 coordinate 23,385, forward strand.
GGTAATAGTGATACATTATCTTCTTCTACTTCACGTCGTGACTTTTTAAAGTACGTTGGTTTTAGTACTGCTGCTGCTACTTTGGCTGCTTGCGAAGGACCTGTTAACAAATCAATACCGTATGTGTTGCAACCTGAGGAAATCATTCCAGGAGTAGCGGATTATTATGCTACAACTGTTTTTGATGGTTTTGATTTTGCTAATTTATTAGTGAAAACTCGTGAAGGGCGACCTATTAAAATCGATAATAATACAATTGCAGGTGCTAAATTTTCAGCGAATGCAAGAATACATGCGTCTATATTGTCATTGTATGATAATATGCGTTTAAAAGAACCTAAAGTTGCAGGAAAATCTGCTTCTTGGGCTTCTGTTGATTCTAAATTGAAATCAAGTATAGCTGAGGCTAAAGCTAAAGGTGGTCAAGTTGTTTTTTTAACAAATACTTTGGCGAGTCCTTCTACTGAAAAATTAATAGCGGAATTTACTGCTAAGAATCCTAACGCAAAGCATGTTGTTTATGATGCTGTTTCTTCATCGGAAGCATTAGATGCTTTTCAGACAGTTTATGGTAAAAGAGCTTTAGTTGATTATGATTTTTCAAAAGCTTCTTTGATTGTTTCAGTTGGTGCTGATTTCTTAGGAGATTGGCAAGGTGGTGGATATGATGCTGGTTATGCTCAAGGAAGAATTCCTAAAGCTGGAAAAATGTCACGTCACTTTCAATTTGAAGCTAATATGACACTTTCGGGTGCAGCGGCTGATAAACGTGTCCCAATGACTGTAGCGAATCAAAAGCAAGCTTTGGTTCAAATATATAATATAGTTACTGGTAATGCTGTTGGAGTTAAGCTTGATGAGAAATTCAAAGCTGAAGTTACAAAAGCAGCTCAACAGTTAAAATCTGCAGGATCCAAAGGAGTTTTGGTTTCTGGGATTCAAGATGTAAATGCGCAGTTATTGGTTTTGGCTATTAATCAAGCATTGTCAAGTGAAGCATTTGTTACTTCAGGTGCACGTTTGATCAGAAAAGGTACAAATACTGCTGTTTCGCAATTATTAAAAGAAATGAATGCTGGAACTGTTCATACATTGATTATGAGCGGTGTTAATCCAGTGTATACTTTAGCAGATAACAAATCATTTGTTGATGGTTTGAAAAAAGTTACTACTTCTGTAGCTTTAACAATTAAAGAAGATGAAACTGCCTTATTGGCTACTATTGCTGCTCCAGTTCCTCATTATTTAGAGTCTTGGGGTGACTTGCAATTAACGGAAGGTACTTATAGTATTACTCAACCAACCATTCGTCCTTTATTTGATACCAAACAATTTCAAGATGTTTTGTTATCATTAAATGGTATTTCTGGTGCGTATTATGATTACTTGAAAGCTGTTTCCTCTTCAAATTTTGCAGGTTCTAGCTGGAATAAAGTTTTGCATGATGGTGTTTATGTTGGTACTGTTGGTGCTGCTTCTGCAGGAACGGCTAACTATGCTGCTGCGGCAACTGCCTTAGCTAGTTCATCAACTGCTAAAGGTTTGGAATTGGTATTGTATACTAAAACTGGTATGGGTGATGGTCAACAAGCCAATAACCCTTGGTTGCAAGAGTTTCCAGATCCAATTACAAGAGTTTCTTGGGACAACTATATTACAGTTTCTAATGCAGATGCTGCTAAAATTGGATTATCAAACGAAATTGTTGCTAATGGTGGTTTGAATGGTTCATATGTTAAGTTAACTGCAAATGGAGTGACTTTAGACAATGTACCAGTAATTGTACAGCCAGGTCAAGCGGTAGGTACTATCGGTATGGCTCTAGGTTATGGACGTAAAGCTGCTTTAAAAGAAGAAATGCAAGTAGGTATTAATGCTTACTCATTATATAAAGACTTTAATGATTTACAAAATGTTACTTTAGAAGTTGCTTCTGGAGAACATGAGTTTGCTTGTGTTCAAGGTCAAAAAACTTTGATGGGGCGTGGTGATATTATTAAAGAAACAACTTTAGAGATTTTTAATACTAAAGATGCTGAAGTATGGAATGAGCAACCTAAGGTATCTTTAGATCACAAAGAGGTTGAAGCTACTTCGGTTGGGTTATGGGATTCATTTGATCGTTCTATTGGGCATCATTTTAATCTTTCGATTGATTTAAATGCTTGTACAGGTTGTGGCGCATGTGTTATCGCTTGTCATGCTGAAAATAACGTACCTGTTGTAGGTAAAGATGAAGTTAGAAGAAGTAGAGATATGCATTGGTTGCGTATCGACAGATACTATTCTTCTGAAAGTACTTTCGCTGGTGATGTGGAAAGAAAAGAGAATATAGCTGGTTTATCAAGTTCTTTATCTACTTTCAATGAAATGGAAAAAGCTGGTGAAAATCCACAAGTTTCTTTCCAACCAGTAATGTGTCAACACTGTAATCACGCACCATGTGAAACTGTTTGTCCTGTTGCTGCTACTTCTCACGGTCGTCAAGGGCAAAACCAAATGGCTTATAACCGTTGTGTAGGTACTCGTTACTGTGCTAACAACTGTCCTTATAAAGTACGTCGTTTTAACTGGTTCTTGTACAACAAAAACAGTGAATTCGATTATCATATGAATGATGATTTGGGTAGAATGGTTTTAAATCCAGATGTTAACGTTCGTTCTCGTGGAGTTATGGAGAAATGCTCTATGTGTATTCAAATGACACAAGCAACTATTCTTAAAGCAAAAAGAGAAGGTAGAGCGATTAAAGATGGAGAATTCCAAACCGCTTGTTCAAATGCTTGTTCTTCTGGAGCAATGATCTTTGGAGATGTTAACGATACAGAAGCTGTAGTTACTAAATTGGCTGCAGATGAAAGATCATACCATTTGTTAGAGCATGTTGGAACTAAACCAAATGTAGTTTACCAAGTTAAAGTTAGAAATATCTAGTAAAAAAATTAATTAAGAATCAATATAAAGGATTATGTCGTCTCACTACGAAGCAGCCATTAGAAAACCCTTAGTTATAGGTGATAAATCTTATCACGATGTAACTGTAGATGTAGCAGCACCTGTTGAAGGTAAAGCTAATAAGCATTGGTGGATTGTATTTACAATCGCATTAACCGCTTTCCTTTGGGGATTGGGTTGTATTATTTACACAGTATCTACCGGTATCGGAACTTGGGGATTAAACAAAACAGTTGGATGGGCTTGGGATATCACCAACTTCGTTTGGTGGGTAGGTATCGGTCACGCTGGTACATTAATCTCAGCTGTACTTTTACTTTTCCGTCAACGATGGAGAATGGCTATTAACCGTTCTGCGGAAGCCATGACTATTTTCTCGGTTATTCAAGCAGGTTTATTTCCAATTATACACATGGGTCGTCCATGGTTAGCGTATTGGGTACTTCCTATTCCTAATCAATTTGGTTCTTTATGGGTTAACTTTAATTCACCATTGTTGTGGGACGTGTTTGCAATTTCTACTTATTTATCTGTTTCATTAGTTTTCTGGTGGACTGGTCTTTTACCTGATTTTGCCATGTTACGTGATAGAGCAGTAACTCCTTTTAATAAAAGAGTTTATTCTATATTAAGTTTCGGATGGAGTGGTCGTGCTAAAGATTGGCAACGTTTTGAAGAGGTATCTCTTGTTCTTGCTGGTTTAGCAACTCCACTTGTACTTTCTGTACACACAATTGTATCGATGGACTTTGCTACATCTGTAATTCCAGGATGGCATACTACAATTTTCCCTCCTTACTTCGTTGCAGGTGCTGTTTTCTCAGGATTTGCTATGGTTAATACCTTGCTTATCATTATGAGAAAAGTATCTAACTTAGAAGCTTACATTACAATTCAGCATATTGAGTTAATGAATATCGTAATTATGATTACGGGTTCTATCGTTGGTGTAGCTTATATCACTGAGTTATTCATCGCTTGGTATTCGGGAGTAGAATATGAACAGTATGCTTTCTTAAATAGAGCTACTGGACCTTACTGGTGGGCATATTGGGCAATGATGACTTGTAATGTGTTTTCTCCACAATTTATGTGGTTCAAAAAATTACGTACTAGTATTATGTTCTCCTTTGTAATTTCGATTGTAGTAAATATTGGAATGTGGTTTGAACGTTTTGTAATCATTGTTACATCATTGCACAGAGATTATTTGCCATCTTCATGGACCATGTTCTCACCTACATTTGTTGATATTGGAATTTTTATTGGTACAATAGGTTTCTTCTTTGTTTTGTTTTTATTATACTCTAGAACTTTCCCTGTGATTGCTCAAGCTGAAGTAAAAACAATTTTAAAGGGAACTGGAGATAATTACAAAAGAGAAAGAGAAGCAAACAAAGATTTACACCATGAGTAATAAAGTAATATACGCCATTTATAATGACGATGATGTATTGATGGATGCCGTAAAAAAAACACGTGCAGCTCATTATCATATTGAAGAAGTTTTTACTCCTTTTCCTGTACATGGATTGGATAAAGCTATGGGACTTGCCCCGACTCGATTAGCCATTTGTGCTTTTATCTATGGATTGTGTGGTTTGTCTTTTGGAACTTGGATGATGAATTATATCATGATTCAAGATTGGCCTCAAGATATTGGAGGAAAACCAAGTTTTAGCTACATTGAGAATATGCCTGCTTTCGTTCCAATTATGTTTGAAGAAACAGTTTTCTTTGCTGCTCACTTAATGGTAATCACATTTTACATGAGAAGTAGATTGTGGCCATTTAAACAGGCTGAAAACCCTGATGTTAGAACAACTGATGATCATTTCTTGATGGAAGTAGCTGTAAATGATAATGAAGAAGAACTTGTTTCTTTCTTTAAAAGTACAGGAGCAGTTGAAGTAAATGTAATAGATAAGAATTAATTGTAGCTATGAGAAGTATATATAAATTAACACTTTTGGCTGGTATTACTATGTTGGTTTCCTCTTGTCATGATAAGTTGGCACCAAACTATCAGTATTTTCCAAACATGTATGAATCGGTTGGTTACGAAACATATTCCGAGTCTAAGGCTTTTAAAGATGGTAAAGAAGGTCAATTACCTGCAAAAGGTTCTCTAAAAAGAGGATTTGAAGTATATGAATATGAAAATTCTACTGCAGGATATGAATTAGCAAAAGCTAATTTGAAATCTCCACTAGATTCATTAGAAAGAAATTCAGAGAAAGGAAAAGAACTTTTTGAGATTTACTGTATCAGTTGTCATGGGGCGTCTGGTAATGGTAAAGGTAAATTGGTTGAAAGAGAAAAATTTCTTGGAGTACCTAGTTATGCTGACCGTCCAATTACAGAAGGAAGCGTATTCCATGTAATCACTTATGGACTAAACTCTATGGGATCACATGCAAATCAATTGAGTGCTCATGAGCGTTGGTTAGTTGTAGACTATGTGCTAAAACTAAAAGGCGAATTATAATTGTTGAACAAACTGATCGTAATAGATATGTATACATTTTCAAGTAAATTAAAAACTTTTTCTTTTATCCTAATGGCTGTTGGTTTATTAGGTATTGGTTATGGTTTTTATAGTGCACCAAAAGATATTCAAGAAGTTGAGGCACTTCTTGCTGCAGATTCACATGGTGGTCATGGGGAAACAACTCATGCAGCTCCTGCCGAATCACATTCAGCCACTACAGAGACTACTCATGCAGCTCCTGTAGAAGCTCCTGCAGCTCATGATGAAGCTAATCACACAGCGCCAGTAGAGTCTCATGAGGTTAAAGCAGAAGATAAACATGCGGCTCCAGCGGCTTCACATGATAAACATGCTAAGACCGCAGGTCATGACGAAAAAGCTGATGCCGAACATACAGAACATTTAGAGCATGTATTGCACCAATTAAGCAATAAGCCTTGGGCAGCAGTATATGTTGCTTGTATCTTTTTTATGTTGTTGTCATTAGGAACTTTAGCTTTCTATGCTATTCAACAAGTAGCTCAAGCAGGTTGGTCTCCAGTTTTGTTTAGAGTAATGCAAGGTATCACGGCCTATTTACCAGTAGGTTCTATAATTTTCTTTATCATATTAGTTTTATGTGGATTGCATTTTAATCATTTATTTATTTGGTTAGATCCTGAAGTAGTAGCTCATGATAAAATTATTCAAACTAAAGCAGGATATTTAAACTTTCCATTTTGGATTATTAGAGCAGGTATCTTTTTATTAGGTTGGAATGCTTATCGTTATTTTTCTAGAAAAAACTGTTTAGCACAAGATGAGTCTGATGACAATACTTTCTACAAAAAGAATTTCAAGATGTCTGCAGGCTTTCTAGTTTTCTTTATAGTTACTGAATCTATTATGTCTTGGGATTGGATTATGTCAATTGATCCACATTGGTTTAGTACATTGTTTGGATGGTATGTTTTTGCTAGTTTCTTTGTGAGTGGAATTACAATGATTTGTATGATTACTCTTTATTTGAAATCTAAAGGATATTTAGAGCATGTAAACACAAGTCATATCCATGATTTAGCTAAGTTTATGTTTGGTATAAGTGTATTCTGGACTTACTTATGGTTTTCTCAATTTATGTTGATATGGTATGCAAATATTCCTGAAGAAGTAACTTATTTTGTTACTAGAATTCAAGATTTTAATTTACCTTTCTTTGGTGCAGTTGCAATGAATTTCTTGTTTCCAGTTTTAATTTTAATCAATACTGATTTCAAAAGAATTACATGGGTATTGGTTATGGCAGGCACCGTTATATTATTTGGACATTATATTGATTTCTTTAATATGATCATGCCAGGTACAGTTGGAGATCAATGGTTTATTGGAGTTCCGGAAATTTCTTCAATTTTATTTTTCCTTGGATTATTTATATATGTTGTTTTTACAGCACTTACAAAAGCACCATTGTTGCCAAAAAGAAATCCTTTTATTGAGGAAAGTAAGCACTTTCATTATTAATATTTTAAACAGAAAAACAGATGACAAGTTTGTTGGTAATTATAGTTTTAGTTTTATTAGCTGTTGCACTTTGGCAATTGACTAAGATATTTGATCTTACACAAGTAGGTTCAAAATCTGATGATTCTCAAATAGCAACTGATAATGATAATAATATTCAAGGATATTTGATGTTTGGTTTTTTAGCATTCATTTATATTTTCACAATATATGGTTTGTTAAAGTGGGGTGATTTGCCTTTGCATACACCAGCATCTGAACATGGTGGAACTGTTGATAATTTGATGAATATTACTTGGGTTTTAATCTTTGTAGTTCAAGCAATTACACAAGTTTTATTGCATTACTTTGCGTTCAAATATAGAGGTAGTAAAGACAAAAAGGCACTTTATTTTGCTGATAACAATAAACTAGAAGCAATTTGGTCTGTTATTCCAGCAGTTGTTTTAGCAGGTCTTATTTTGTATGGTTTATATGCATGGACTAACATTATGTTTATCGATGACGAAGAAGATACTGTAGTTATTGAACTTTATGCTCAACAATTTAAATGGACAGCAAGATATGCAGGTGCTGATCAAGTATTAGGTAAAGCTAATGTTCGTTTGATTGATGGTGTAAACTCAGTAGGTATGGATTTAGCTGACAAAAATGCTCAAGATGACTTTATAGCTACTGAGATTCATATTCCTAAAGGGAAAAAAATACATTTCAAAATGCGTTCTCAAGATGTACTGCATTCAGCTTATATGCCTCATTTTAGAGCACAAATGAACTGCGTTCCTGGTATGGTTACTGAATTTGCTTTTACACCAATTTATACTACTTCTGAGTATAGAGAATTACCATTCATGGTAGAAAAAGTGGCAAGAATTAATGATTTACGTTCTAAAAAGAGTACGGAGTTAGTTGCTAAAGGAGGAACGGCTTTAGATCCTTATACTTTTGACTATTTATTGTTGTGTAATAAAATTTGTGGTGCTTCTCATTACAACATGCAAATGAAAGTTATCGTAGATTCTCCAGAAGATTACAAGAAATGGTTAAGCGATAAAGTTGCTTTAGTTAAGGAATATAAAGCTTCAAAAGAAACTCCTGCAGCTGAAGGTGCTTCAGGTGTAGATAGTTTAAGTTTGCCAAAGGAACCTGCTGCTGTTAAAGTAGCAATGAAATAATTTATTTAAGAATATTTAAAAGTATATATATGTCAGCAGAAGGTCACGATCACGGACACGATCACGAACACGAACATCATCATAAGGATACGTTCATTACTAAATACATTTTTAGTATTGATCATAAAATGATTGCCAAACAATACTTAATTACAGGTATTATTATGGGTATTATTGGTGTTGGAATGTCATTGCTTTTCAGAATGCAATTGGCTTGGCCAGAAGAATCTTTTAAAATTTTCAATATTTTATTAGGAGATAAATTTGCACCAGAAGGCGTTATGGCTAATGATATTTACTTAGCTTTAGTTACAATACATGGTACTATTATGGTATTCTTTGTATTGACAGCTGGTCTAAGTGGTACTTTTAGTAATTTATTGATTCCGCTTCAAATTGGTGCTAGAGATATGGCCTCAGGTTTCATGAATATGATTTCCTACTGGTTGTTTTTCTTGTCAAGTGTTATCATGATTTGTTCTCTTTTTGTTGAGGCTGGACCAGCTTCTTCCGGTTGGACAATTTATCCTCCGTTAAGTGCTTTACCTCAAGCGATACCTGGTTCAGGAACTGGTATGACACTTTGGTTAGTATCTATGGCAATATTTATCGCATCTTCATTAATGGGATCTTTGAATTATGTTGTAACAGTTATCAACTTAAGAACAAAAGGAATGTCTATGACAAGATTGCCACTTACAATTTGGGCTTTCTTTGTTACTGCTATTATTGGAATTATTTCTTTCCCTGTTTTACTTTCTGCCGCTTTATTATTGATTTTTGATAGAAGTTTTGGTACTTCTTTCTTCTTATCTGATATTTATATTGCTGGTGAAGTTTTACATTATCAAGGTGGTTCTCCGGTACTTTTTGAACACTTATTTTGGTTTTTAGGACATCCAGAGGTTTACATCGTATTGTTGCCTGCTTTGGGTATCACTTCTGAAATTATAGCTACAAACTCTCGTAAACCAATTTTTGGTTATAGAGCGATGATTATGTCTATTTTGGCTATCGCTTTCTTATCAACTATTGTTTGGGGACACCATATGTTTATTTCAGGGATGAATCCATTCTTAGGTTCTGTGTTTACATTCACAACCTTATTGATTGCAATTCCATCTGCTGTAAAAGCGTTTAATTATATTACAACTTTGTGGAAAGGTAACTTACAATTGAATCCAGCAATGTTGTTTTCAATTGGTTTGGTTTCTACTTTCATTACAGGTGGTTTGACTGGAATTATTCTTGGTGATAGTACTCTAGATATCAATGTTCATGATACTTATTTCGTGGTTGCTCACTTTCACTTAGTGATGGGTATTTCTGCGTTGTATGGTATGTTTGCTGGTGTTTACCATTGGTTCCCAAGAATGTTTGGTAGAATGTTGAATAAAAATTTAGGATATGTTCACTTTTGGGTAACTGCGATTTGTGCTTATGGGGTGTTTTTTCCAATGCATTTTATCGGTTTAGCTGGTTTACCAAGACGTTATTATACAAATACTAACTTTCCACTTTTTGATGATTTACAAAATGTGAATGTTTTGATTACTACTTTTGCTTTAGTAGGTGGTGCATTCCAGTTGGTTTTTTTGTATAATTTCTTTGCTAGTATTTTTTATGGTAAAAAAGCAGAACAAAATCCTTGGAAATCTAACACGCTTGAATGGACTGCTCCTGTAGAACACATGCATGGAAACTGGCCAGGTGAAATTCCAGAAGTTCATAGATGGCCTTACGATTACAGTAAGCCAGGACATGATGAAGATTTTGTACCTCAAAATGTTCCTATGAAAGAAGGTGAAGAAGTTTTACATCACTAATTTCTAAAATATATTAAAAGCCTTTCCTTGTGAAAGGCTTTTTTATTGCAATGCCTTTTTTTATCTTTATCCAATGAATGAAAATTTAGACCCAACGAATACCAATTATAATTCGGAAGAACTTGATATTGAAAAAAGATTGAGACCCCTTAGTTTTGATGATTTTTCGGGTCAAGATCAAGTTTTAGAAAATTTAAAAGTATTTGTTGCTGCTGCAAACCAGCGTAATGAAGCTTTAGATCATACCCTTTTTCATGGTCCCCCTGGATTAGGAAAAACTACATTAGCTAATATTTTGGCAAATGAATTACAAGTTGGAATTAAAATCACCTCTGGTCCCGTACTTGATAAGCCAGGAGATTTAGCAGGATTATTGACTAATCTAGAGGAAAGAGATGTCCTTTTTATTGATGAAATTCACCGATTAAGCCCAATTGTCGAAGAATATTTGTATTCGGCGATGGAAGATTTTAAAATTGACATCATGATTGAGTCAGGGCCAAATGCAAGAACGGTTCAAATTAATTTAAATCCTTTTACCTTAATTGGAGCGACAACACGTTCTGGTCTTTTGACAGCTCCAATGCGAGCCCGTTTTGGTATTTCTTCACGTTTGCAATATTATTCGACTGAGTTGCTTACTACTATTGTTGAGCGCAGTTCTTCTATTTTTAAAATGGCAATTACTATGGAAGCGGCTATTGAAATCGCAGGAAGGAGTAGAGGAACACCTAGAATTGCAAATGCATTGTTGCGTAGAGTGCGTGATTTTGCACAAATCAAAGGTAATGGCTCTATTGATATTGAAATTGCTCGTTTTGCTTTAAAAGCCCTTAATGTTGATGCACATGGTTTGGATGAAATGGATAATAAGATTTTGACTACCATTATAGATAAGTTTAAAGGAGGGCCAGTGGGTCTAACTACACTTGCTACTGCGGTTTCAGAAAGTAGTGAAACTATTGAAGAAGTATATGAGCCTTTTTTAATTCAAGAAGGGTTTATTATGAGAACACCACGCGGTAGAGAGGTAACTGAAAAAGCATATCAGCATCTGGGTAAAGTTAGAATGAATGTTCAAGGTGGATTGTTTTAGTTGTGATTAATAGCAAAGAAAAATATACTCAATTTATAAAAGCCGAATCTAAAAGACTCGGCTTTTTGTCTTGCGGTATTTCTAAAGCTGGTTTCCTTGAGAATGAAGCACCAAGATTAGAGAAGTGGCTGACTAATCAAATGAATGGTCAAATGAGCTATATGGAGAATCACTTTGATAAAAGACTAGATCCTACTTTGTTAGTTGATGGTGCTAAGAGTGTAATATCTTTGTTGTTGAATTATTATCCTTCTGAAGAGCAAAATCCAGATTCTTATAAGATTTCTAAATATGCCTTTGGTCAAGACTATCATTTTGTAATTAAAGACAAATTAAAAGAACTTCTGTATACTATTCAAAACGAAATTGGTGAAGTTTCAGGAAGAGCTTTTGTTGATTCAGCTCCTGTTTTAGATAAAGCTTGGGCTGCTAAAAGTGGTTTAGGCTGGATTGGAAAAAATAGTAATTTAATCACTCAAAAGGTTGGATCATTTTACTTTATTGCTGAATTAATTGTTGATCTTGATCTTGAATATGATAATGCCACTACAGACCATTGTGGCACATGTACAGCTTGTCTTGATGCATGCCCTACCCAAGCTATTGTTGCGCCTTACGTAGTTGACGGGAGTAAATGTATTTCTTATTTTACGATTGAATTGAAAGATAATATTCCAACTCAATTTAAAGGAAAATTTGACGATTGGATTTTTGGATGTGATGTCTGTCAAGATGTTTGCCCTTGGAATCGGTTTTCAAAATCCCATGAAGAACCTTTATTCAATCCAAATCCAGAAATGCTACAATGGTCAAAAAAAGACTGGAAGGAAATCACATCCGAAACCTTTAATATTGTTTTTAAAAACTCTTCTTTGAAGCGAACCAAATGGAATGGACTTATGAGAAATATTGATAACTCCTTATGATTTCTTACTTGAATCTCTTTCAATCACACTAGTTTCCAAAATTAAAGTCTTTGGAGTAAACGGAATATTTTCTTTATGAGCGTGCATTTCTTCTAATAAAAGATTAAAAGAGGCTACTCCCATTTCATGACTTGGCTGATCAATAGTACTTAGTTTTGGGGTCAAAACCTGAGACATGAACCAATTGCTAAAACCAATTACAGCTACTTGTTGAGGTACTTTTATTTGATGATCATTAAAGTAAGACAACACGCCAACAGCTATTAAATCCGTTACTGCAAAAACACCATCTACATCTGGATGTTCTTCGATAATTTGTTTGGCAAAATCTAATCCTTCTTGAAAAGTAACATTTTCGCAAGTGTAAACCAATGTTGGGTCGTAGGGGATTTGATTTTTGTCTAATGTTTTCTTGTAACCAATATAGCGGTCTATGGCGTTTTGAGGATTCAGTGGGCCGCGAATATGAGCAATTTTTCTACACCCTTTATCAATTAAATGTTGGGTAGCGCTCATGGCTGCTTTTTGGTCATCAATTAAAACTTTGGAGCAATTGGCCAGTTTTGATATTTTGTCAAACATCACAAAAGGAATATTTCTATTGATGATTTCTTTGATGTGTTCGTCAAAATTAGATTCATTAGAAAGTGACATTATAATTCCATCCACTCGTTTATTGATTAGCAATTCTACTTGCTTTTTTTCAAGTTCGATAGATTCGTTAGATTGTAAGATAATTACTAAATATCCATTTTTTTCGGCCTCATCAATAATGGCGTTAATCACATTCGAAAAAAAATGATGCATTACTTCAGGAATTATTAATCCGATGGTTTTGGATTCTTTAGTTCTTAGATTTACAGCAAAACTATTGGGGGTATAATGCAAATCTTTAGCCAAATCAAGCACTGCCTTTTTAGTTTTTTCACTAACATCAGGATAGTTTTTTAAGGCCTTAGAGACAGTAGTTATTGAGATACCTAAGGTATTTGCAATTTCTTTAAGAGTAATTTCTTTCATGTAACGTTTAGTGCTTGGCTTTTAAGAATTTTGTGTATGTTGTTATATATGAAGTAATTAATTCATTTGAACGCATACACTAATGTAAAGTATTTTTTGTAATTTTTTATGGATTAATTTGACAATTTTTAATTAAAAAACTTAGTTATTTGGTTTATGCAGAACCTCTTTCCAAAAGTGAAGTCTGTAATTCGATAGTTTGAAAAGTTATGGGCTGTTTTTCTTTTTTTAATTGAATTTCTTCAAATAAAATTTCAGCTGCTCTTCTACCAATTTCAAAACCGGGTTGATCTACGGTAGAGAGTTTGGGTGTGGTGACTTCGCTTACAAACGAATTGCAGAATCCAAATACCGCAATTTGTTCAGGAACCGAGATAGCTAAATCTTGCAAGGCTTTTAGCGCACCTACAGCAACCAAATCGGTTACGGTGAAAATAGCATCTAAATCGGGGTGTTCAGTACAAGCTGTTTTTCCTGCTGCATAGCCATCTTCAAAATCTGAAAAATTATCACAAACATACACCAATGAGGAGTCGTAAGGAATTCCGTTGTCTTCTAGCGCTTTTTTGTATCCCAAAAAACGATCAATTGCGTTTTGAGGCATATACGACCCTCGAAAATGAGCAATTTTTTTTCGACCTTTTTTGATTAAATAATCTACTGCTTCATAAGCTGCTTTGCGATCATTAATGCTCACTTTGGAGCAATTAACTAGTTTGGCAATTTTATCGAACAGTACCAATGAAGTATTGTGTGCCAATACCTTTTTGATGTGGTCGAAATCACCAGTTTCATTTGATAATGAGATGATAATTCCATCGACTCTTTTGCTTAGCAATAAATCAATTTGTTTTTTTTCTAGTTCTAATTTTTCGTTCGAACGCAACACAATTACTAAATAGTCTCTTTTTTCAGCTTCTTCCAATACACCTTTGAAGACTTTAGAGAAAAAATGAAAATCGACTGTAGGGATGATAACACCAATGGTTTTTGATTCACTAGTTCTTAAGTTGACAGCAAAACTATTTGGGGTATAATTTAGCTCTTGGGCCAAATCAATTACAGCTTTCTTGGTTTTCTCACTAATATCGGTATAGTTTTTTAAGGCTTTTGATACCGTAGTAGTGGAAATGCCAAGCTGTGCCGCTATTTGTTTAAGTGTTGCATTATTCATTTGAAAAATTGAATGGTTTGTCTAGAAGAATCAATGCTTTTAAACAAACATACAATTTTATTAGAATAACAGTATTTAGTTAAGGCTATTTATTTTGATTATTTTCAACAAAAATGTTAATTAGTTATGGTGTTTCTATCACTGTAGCCTCGTATGGCTTTAGATTCGTGGTTTCAAAGGTGACTTTGTTATAATTTGAAATCAACACATTCGCTCCTAAAATAGAAAAAGGCACTGAAAAAACGGCTTCCTGTGACGTAAAATTTAGTAAAACCAAAATTTTCCGACCATTTAGTTCTCTTAAATAGGCATAAACATTTTCATTTTCTTCGTCTAATAAAGTATAGCTACCATAAATGAGTGTGGGCTCTTTTATTCGTAATTGTACCAACGTTCTAAAATAATTTAGCGTAGAGTCTACATCATTTTCTTGACTCTCAGCATTGATTGTTGTGTGGTTGGGATGTACTTTTAGCCAAGGCTTGCCTTCGGTAAAACCTGCATTGGGTGTGGCATTCCACTGAAATGGCGTTCTTGAATTTTCTCTTGAGGCTTGTTTTTGTTCTTCTAAAAAACCTTCTAAATCGCCATTCTGACTTTTGATAAACTCATATTTGTTGATGGTATCAATATCATTATAATCGGATATGGAATCGAATCGTATATTGACCATTCCGAGTTCATCGCCTTGAAAATAATAGGCAGTACCTCGCATAGTCAACACAAATGTAGTTAGCATTTTGGAACAAATCGTTCTGAATTCACTACTGTCATTTCCAAATTTACTCACCATTCTGGGTTGGTCGTGATTCGCCAAAAATATGGAGAGCCAGCCTTTGGTTTTGAAGGCATCATCCCAGCGTGTGTAGAGTTTTTTGTAATTTACTATGCCGTAGTTCATAACGTGACTGCCAATTTCTACTCCTTCCAAATGATAGGCCATACTTAGCTCTTTTCGGTCAGGGTCTACAAAAAGAAGGGCTTCTTCGGGAGAGCCGCCAGCTCCTTCAGATACGGTCATCACATCATAGTGTTGCAAGACTTCTAGGTGCATTTCTTGAATGTAATCGTGCAAATGTGGTCCTCTCCCGTAATACTTCATAATTTCGGGGATGTTACCTAAAATATCATTTGGAAGTTCGGGAAATGAAGGGTCTTTTGAAATGAATTGAAAAGCATCCATCCTAAATCCATCGATGCCTTTGTCGAGCCAAAAACGCATAATAGCATACAATTCCTCTCGTACTTTTGGATTGTTCCAATTTAAATCGGGTTGTTTTACCGAGAAGTAATGCAGATAATACGCATCGGTTGTTGCGTCATATTTCCAAGCATTGCTTTCAACGTCAAACCAACTCCATCGGTAAGGAGGTGTTCCTTTTTCGGCGGGCCACCAGTAATAATAATCACGATACGGATTGTCTCTTGATTTTCTACTCTCTTGAAACCAAAAGTGTTCGTCGCTACTATGATTGAAGACCAAGTCCAAAATGAGTTTGATTCCTCTTTCTTTTAGTCCTTTTAGTAGGGTGTCAAAATCTTCCATAGTTCCGAAATCGGCTAAAATTGAGCGATAGTCACTCACATCATAGCCATTGTCGTCATTTGGTGATTCGAAAATTGGGTTGAGCCAAATGGCATCAATTCCAAGACTTTTTAGATAATCTAATTTTGAAATTATACCTTGTAAATCTCCAATCCCATCCCCATTACTGTCTTTAAAACTTCTGGGATAGATCTGATAAATCACGGCTTCTTTCCACCATTTTGTGTCTAATGTTGGCGAAATTATTGCATTATTTAAAGTCATTGCTTTAATTTAAAGGTTTTTATGATGAGATATTTAATAGTATGTACCTATCTTTTTTACAGTTTAGTATTTATTGCAAATGTTGATTTTATTCTTGAAACGGATGCATAAATTCATCGATTTCTTTTCGGGTTATTTTGGGGTTGGCTCCTTCCTGTGAAGCGACAAGGGCTCCTAAAGCACAGGCAAAATTTAGTGCTGTTTGAGGATTGTTTTCTGTGATTAAAACGCTGAGCAAGCCAGCCAAAAAGGAGTCTCCTGCGCCTACGGTATCGGCTACTGTGACTTGATATCCGCTGTTGTAATACAATTGATTATTGGTGAACAAAACTGCTCCGTGGCTGCCTTTGGTCACACAAATATTGTTGGTGTTGGTTTTTTCGGCAATGAAGTGAATGTTTTGTTCTAACGAATGATAGGGAGAGTTCAAGAAATTGGCTATTTCGTATAGTTCGTCATCATTGAATTTGATGCAATCGGCTTCGAGCATTAATTCTAGAAGTAACTCTTTGTTGTAGAAGGGCGCTCGGAGATTGACGTCAAACACTTTGAATTTTGATAAAGCGATATAATTAAGAAGACTTTGATGCGCAATAGCGTCACGACAGGCCAAACTGCCAAAAACAAGCACATCTGCTCCAATTACTGCGGTTTCTCCTTCTTGTGTGTACTTGATTTTGTCCCAAGCTGCGGGATAATTGATGGTGTAAGTGGCAGAACCTTTTTCGTTTAAGCGTACTAAAACTTCGCCTGTTGGATGTGCGCCGTTGATTTGGATGGTTTTGGTTGAAATACCTGTTGGCATAAGGTAGTCAATTACTTCTTGTCCATTTGAATCGGCTCCTATACAACTAATGATTTGCGTATTGATGCCTAATGACGCTAATCTAAGAGCAACATTTAAGGGCGCTCCTCCAATTTTTTTGTGCGTTGGAAAGATATCGAATAAGATTTCTCCAAAGCAAACTATGGATTTGGTGTTGGGTTGATTAATCATAAGCTTTCATTTTAGATTCAATTTCTTCAAGCGACAATCCTTTGGTTTCTGGCATCATAAAGAGTACAAAAACGAGTTGTAAGAGCATCATAAAGGCAAAAAAAGCAAAAATTGGCCAAGGATTATCTTTGTAAACATCGATAACAATAGGGCCTACTAAAGTGATTAAAGCCGCAAAAATCCAGTGAATTCCTGTGCCAAAAGCTTGCCCATTGGCTCGAACGGTATTGGGAAAAATTTCGGAAATGAAAACCCAGATTACGGCTCCTTGTCCAATGGCGTGAGATGCAATAAAAAGCATAATCGAAAGCAATAAAACTACTGAGCCTAGTTGTGAATAGAAAGCAAAAGCAACCATAGTTAAGCTTATAATGTATCCCAACGAGCCAATTAACATAAGTTGTTTTCGACCTAAAACATCTATTAAACGCATTCCGATTAGGGTGAAAACCAAATTGGTTACGCCAATCAAAATGGAATTAAACAAGGATTCTTTGGCTCCTAATCCTGCCATCTCGAGAATTTCTGGGGCATAATAGAGTATGAAATTGATACCTGATAATTGATTGAAAAAAGCCAACAGAAAAGCCAGAAGAATGGGGAATTTATACTTTTTAGAAAAGAAGGAATCTGAAGTTGCAGTCGTTGTTACGTCTTTTTTGATTTCATTAAAACTTTCTTTAGCCTGAGCAGGAGCATAAATCATTTCTAAAACTGCTAGACCCGCTTGGTCATCTTTTTTATTCAGAATAAGCCATCGAGGACTTTCAGGAATTCTAATAACAATGACGCTGTAAATTAATGCTGGTAAGGCGACAATGCCAATCATCCAACGCCAATCGTTTTCACCGCCAAAACCTTCGAAAAAATAGTTTGAAAAAAAAGCAATCAATATTCCGAAGACAATATTAAACTGAAATAAAGTTCCTAATTTCCCTCTGTTTTCGGGACTTGAAATTTCCGAAATATAGATGGGAGCTGCTACCGAAGAGGCGCCAACGCCAATGCCACCAATGAATCTAAAAAAAGAAAAAACATAAGGATTGGGAGCCAATGCCGAGCCTACTGCCGATACCAAAAACAGGATGCCTATCCAAAGCAGTGTTTTTTTTCTGCCCCATTTATCACAAGGATACCCACCCAAAAGGGCACCTAATACCGTTCCCCAAAGCGCCATAGACATTATAAAAACACCGTGAAATAATGGAGTGGTGTGCCATAATTCCTTTATAGGTAAATTGGCTCCAGAGATAACTACGGTATCAAAACCAAATAAAAATCCAGCTACTGCAACAGTAAGTGACCAGTTTCTAACATTATTCATTATTTGCTATTTTTTTGGCCAAATACTGCTAATGCTACTAATGGTAAAATCATTCAGTTCTTGGTCTTCGGTTGATAAAATACTTAATTGGGTGTAGGGTTTTTGAGGAAAAATTTGCTCAGTGAAACTATATAAACCATCGTTCAAGAAAAGCTCTATAGAGGACCAATCCAGAATGATTTGAAAATCGATTTTGTCGGTAACAAGTGCCGAAACGTTAGAGTTATGAATGTCTTTCCCAAAGTTTTTTTCAAAGTCAACTTTTCCAGATTTTCGGCGGTCAATGCTAAACGTTTTTGATTGGGAGTTATAATAGAGCATTAAAGAATCTTTTACGTCATTGGAAAAAACCAATTGTAAGTCTTTGTTAGCTGCATTGAATCGGATTTCGGATTGGTTAAAAGCCTCGTATTTGAAGTTGGTTTTTTGATTGGCTTTTAACTTGATTTTATTAGAGGTAAAGGCTGGTTTTTGTAGCTTTTTAAAAGCTGCAACAGGTTTGTTTTTCAGAAGATACGATCCATTTATTTTTGTCAGTTCAAGTGTTCTTGGCAGAGTCATAGCGCTTCTCCAATTTTTGGTAGGAGTATTTCTGGCATATAACCAATTACTCATCCATCCAATGAATATTCTTTGGTTATTGGGAGCATCATTGTATGTAACACCAGCATAATTGTCGGTGCCAAAGTCAATCCATTTGGGTTCTTTTTGAGTGCTAGTAAATGTTTTTCCATCAAAATTCCCCACAAAATATTGAGTTCCCGAACCTCCATTTGGAGCACCAGGATTGATACTTATAATTAAAACCCATTTTTCTTCTTCGTTACCATTTACTTTTAATTTGAAGATGTCAGGGCATTCCCAAACACCACCGTGGGCGCCATACTGTTTTCCAAATTCACTTTCTTTAGTCCAATCTATGAGGTTTTTTGAAGTGTAAAATTCTGCACGGTCTCCAGCAACAAGTACCATATTCCATAGTTTAGTTTCTGGATTCCAAAATACCTTCGGGTCTCTAAAATCTTTTTTGTTAGTGTTACTTATGATAGGATTTCGCTCGTATTTTTCCCAAGTTTCTCCTTCATCAAGGCTGTAAGCTAGCCCCTGTGATTGTGTATTTATTTTACCTGCTTTTTCAAATGCCATATTATGATAAGTAAAAATGGCAACCATAGGCGGATGTTCTTTGGTTCCCAATCCTGAAGTGTTGTTGTAATCAATTACCGCACTTCCTGAGAAAATTAGTCCCAGTTCATCAGGAAATAAGGCTATTTTCTTGTGTTGCCAATATATCAAATCGGTACTTGTTGCGTGTCCCCAATGCATTGGCCCCCAAACAATATCTTCAGGATAGTACTGGTAGAACAAATGATAGACTCCTTTGTAAAATACCATTCCATTTGGGTCATTCATCCATTTTTTTTGGGGTGTAAAATGAAATTGTGGTCGATACGGTTCCAAAAAAAGTTGGTCAGGATTTGAAGTGAGAGGAACAGCAGTAGGTATCGAAAATTCATTGTCTTTTACTTTCTGACAACCTATGTTCAAGAGGCAAAGCAAAACAGGAATTAAATAAGTGTTTGGGGATAGTTTCATCTTTTTTAGTTTAACCATCCTATAAAAATAGAATTCCTTTTTCAAATTATGGAAGGGTAAAAAATCGAAAACGATTTCGATTTTTTCGAAAACGATTTCGATTCTGAATTGAACGACTTAGTGGTGAAATCCAATTTTTTAAATGTAAATACTTTAAATTTGAAATTATTTTAACATTAAAAATATGAAATCAACAATCATTAAGATTGCCGCTATTTTTCTTTTTAGTCCATTTTCTCAGGCTCAGTCCCAATCCGACGAATGGAATTTGGTAGCGAATTCTCGAGACAATTATTATGGTGTGGCTATGGCCAATGGTCAAATTGGGATTGTTACGGATGCGACTCCGCTCAAAACCAAAGAAATCATTCTTAATGGGGTTTATGACGGTAGCCCTGAGAACGGCATTAGTAGAATTGTTCATGGGATAGAGTTTTTGAACCTGAGATTAGTAATTAATGGGGAAGAAGTGACGGCTTCGAATATAGATAAATGGGAACAAGTAGTTGCTATGAAAGAAGGAACAAGCACGACTTCGTTCCGATTTAAAGATATAGCTGCTATTGAGTATACTATTTTGGCGAATAGAGCCTTGCCTTTTTCTGCGATGGCTATTGTGAAAATCACACCTTTGAAAGATATCGAAGTGACTGCGGCCAATTATATGACAGTTCCCGAAGAATTAAAACAAGCCAAAAGACAATTTAGGGTATTAAAAGACAATCAATATCTAATGCCTGTTTTTGGAACTACTGCACAAACTTTGACGGGTAAATATAAAGTGGCGGCATCAACCACTTTTCTGTTTGATGGGACAAGTGAAACATTAGAACCAAAAGGCGATGAAGTAGGTTTTACAAAAAAACTGAACAAGGGAATAGCCTATCGGTTTGCAATAGCTGGAGGGATTTGTACTTCAAAAGATGTTACGGACCCTTTGAATGAATCCGAAAGACAACCTATTTATGCTTTGCAAGAAGGGATTGATAAATTGTTGTTCAAACACAAAAAAGCTTGGGCCGATTTATGGAAGTCGGGAGATATTCAAATTGAAGGAGATTTAGATGCGCAACAACGAGTACGTTTTGCATTGTATAATTTGTATTCCTTTATTCGTCCAAATTCAAGACAAAGCATAGCTCCAATGGGATTGTCTTCTCAGGGGTACAATGGTCATATATTTTGGGATACGGAGCTTTGGATGTTTCCGACTTTGCTAGTCTTGCAACCAGAGATGGCTAAATCGTGTTTGGATTATCGTTCTGACCGTTTGGCAAAAGCCAAGCAAAAAGCAAGTATTTATGGTTATCAAGGAGCGATGTTTCCTTGGGAATCTGATGATACAGGAGAAGAAGCTACGCCGACTTGGGCATTAACTGGAATTTTTGAACAACACATTACGGCAGATGTGTCTATTGCTTTTTGGAATTATTTTGCAATGACACAAAATCAATCTTGGTTGCGAAATGAATGGGAGGTTTTGAAACAAACGGCCAATTTTTGGGTCAGTAGAGCAGTAGAAAATGCGGATGGAAGCTATTCCATTCATAATGTTGTTGGTGCAGACGAATATGCTCAGCACGTGGATGATAATGCGTTTACCAACGCTTCGGCCATAGAAAGTTTGAAAAACACGATTAAAGCGGCAAAGATTTTAAATGAAAAAGTGAATGAAGAATGGATTAAGGTTTCGGAAAAATTAGTCATTCATAAAGAAAATGGAATCACACAAAACTACAAAGGATACAAAGGACAGATGATAAAACAAGCAGATGTGAACTTGTTGGCTTATCCGTTGCACATCATAACAGAAAAAGAGCAAATCAAGAAGGATTTAGAATATTATGTTGATAAAATTGACAAGAAAGATGGTCCTGCAATGGCTTCTGGAGTTTTATCTGTTTTGTATGCCCGATTGGGAGATAGAGATAAGGCCTATGAATATTTTGTAAAATCATATTTGCCCAATAGTCGCCCACCATTTGGAGTGTTTTCAGAATCCGCAAATAGCAATAATCCTTATTTCGCTACAGGAGCTGGGGCAATGCTTCAAGCGGTAATTTATGGTTTTGGTGGGGTTGAGCAAACGGATAAAGGATTGCAATTTACTAAAGGCATTTTGCCTAAAAAATGGAAGTCTTTGAAAATTATTGGTATTGGAACCAATGAAAGAACAATCATTGTAAATTAATTGTTAGGACTATTGAACTCATTTTCTTGTTTTAACTCCTTGATTTTTCATAGAATATAAAAATAGATTGAGTTTTATTTATAAAAAATGAATTTTTATTGAATTATTCTCATTGTCAACAAGGGTTTTAGTGGTTTGGTTGTGTAATCAATAGGTTGTTTTCTTAAAAAAAGCCGCAAAAGAGCATTATATGTTTTTTTTAGCGGTTTTTTTTATGGTTTATTTAAAATAAATATTAAATTTTTGAAGTATCTATTTTAAAATCGAAAACGTTTTCGGTTTTACGAAAACGTTATAGTTATGCTTTTTCTTAAATTTTTCATAAAACATTGCTTAAGTTTGATTTGTATAATAAAAGCAATAACCAATTTTTTAAAAAAATTATTAACCAACTTATTTATTACGTATGAAAAATAGTCTACTAAAAGGCTTGATGGTATTTCTAACGGTTCTTTGCACAGGCATGGCCTATTCGCAAGAAATCAAAGGGAAAGTATCAGATGCCAGTGGCCCACTTCCTGGGGCCAATGTATTGGTAAAAGGAACCAATATTTCAGCTCAAACCGATTTTGACGGAAGTTTTATCCTAAGAAGCGTTAGCTCAGACGCGGTTTTGGTATTTAGTTACATCGGTTTAAAGACACAAGAAGTTAACGCCGCTGGTAAAAGTGTTATCAATGTTGTTTTAAAAGACGACTCAGCGCAACTGAAAGAAGTAATTGTAGTAGGGTATGGAACTGTAAAAAAGAAAGATGCTACTGGAGCAGTTGACATTGTCACAGCAAAAGATTTCGACAATGTTTCAGCTGTTTCTCCTGCAGAATTATTGAGAGGTAAGGTATCAGGGGTTCAGGTGACTCAATCAAGTGGAGAGCCTGGGGCAGCTATTTCAGTAAGAATTAGAGGAAATTCATCAATTCGTTCTGGGAATAATCCATTGTATGTAGTGGATGGTGTGCCATTAGATGGAGGAGATATATCTTCAGGAGGTAATGATATTGCCAATTTAGGTTCTTCTTCGGCAAGAAACCCATTGAATTTCTTAAATCAAAATGATATCGAGAGTATTTCTATATTAAAGGACGCTTCATCAACAGCAGTTTATGGATCTAGAGGTGCAAATGGTGTTATCGTGATTACTACTAAAAAAGGAAAATCTAAAGCGCCTAGTTTAACCTATGGTACTTCGATGAGTTTTAGTTCTATCTCTGGAGATTTCAAATTGTTAAGTGGTGACGAATTTGTTGCTGCTGGGGGTCCAGACAGAGGTTCAAGATCTTATAACTGGGAAGATGCGATTTTAAGAAATGGATTTTCTCAAAATCATGATTTAACTTTTAGTAGTGGTACTGAAAACTCAAATACTAGAGTTTCAATAGGTGCGACAAGTACTGATGGTATTGTTAAAAACACAGGTATTGATAAATACACAATAGCTTTTAGTAATAACAACAACTTTTTTAATGGTCGTTTAAAAGTGGATACGAATGTTATTTATGCGGCCTTAAACGATCAAACTACTTTGATTAGTAATAATGCTGGATTTATCGGAAACTTAATTGGTACAGCTTTGTATTGGAATCCAACTTTACCTATTTATCAACCGGACGGTTCTTATACTTATGTGGGCGATGATTATTTAAATCCTGTGCAATTATTGAATTCGTATAAAGATTATACAAACACCAACAAATTGTTAGCTAATGTTAATGCTACACTTAAAATTACAGATCATTTAAAGTATAAGTTTTTATTTGGTGTAGAAACATCTAATTCAACTAGAAAACGTCAGTTATTGCCAACGATGAGAATTGCCAGTGATGACTTAACAGGTAATGATGCTGCAAATGGTGGTGTATTAAAAAGAGGTTTAGCTGAAATTTCAGGTATCAGTAAGTTTAATAAAACTTTTGAGCATACTTTATCTTACGATAATAGTTTTAGTGATAATTTTCAATTAAATGGATTATTAGGTTTTTCATACTATTCATATGATACCAATGGTAATAATGCTAGAGGTCAAGGATATGTTGTTGAGCAAACTAATTTAATTGATAACATTCAAGGAGGTATTGCTCAAGAATTTAGAGCTAATTCCTTTAAGAATAATATTGAATTACAATCTTATTTTGCTAAAGCCGAAGTTGTTTTATATAAAGATTTAGTGGTTACAGGTTCTATTCGTGCGGATGGATCAACTAAGTTGGGAGCTGATGATAAATGGGGTTATTTCCCTGCCGTTGGAGCTGCTTATAAAGTTATCAATTCAAAAGAAGGAATGGTTAATGACTTTAAACTTAGAGGAAACTACGGTATTACAGGTAACCAAGAATTTCCAGTGAATTCTGCTCTTTCTAAAGCAATTTATGGAAATGGAGGTACGCCTCAAACAGTTTCTGGAGCCAATAGTTTATTACGTTGGGAAACAACTACTTCTTACGGTATTGGTACAGACTTCTCATTGCTTAATAATAGATTAACAGGTTCGTTTGATTATTTTCATAGAGATACAAAAGACTTAATTGCTCCAGTACCACAAGCTACTGCACAACCAGGTCCAGGATCTAATAGAAGTGTTAACTTGCCAGGTAACTTAATCAATAGTGGTTTTGAGGTTGCTTTAAATTACAAAATTATTGATACAGAAGATATGAGTTGGAATTTTTCTGCTAATGCAGCTTTCTTGAAAAACTCTATTGAGAATTTTGGTTCTGTTCAATTGTTAGCAGGTGGAATTAATGGACAAGGATTATCAGGAGCATATGCTGAGGTAATCAAAGACGGATATCCTTTGTATACTTATTACTTATATGATTTTAAAGGATATGATGCTGGAGGTAATTCTATTTATACAGCAGCAGATGGGTCAGAAACTGGTCTTGGAAATGCTGATAAAAGATATTTAGATAAACAACCATTACCTAAAATAAATTTAGGTTTTTCAACGAACTTTACTTATAAATCTTTTGATGCTAGTACTTCTTTCTATGGGGCATTTGGTCATTATTTGTATAACAATACAGCTAATGCTTACTTCTTTAAAAGTGCTTTGTTAGGTGGTAGAAACGTAACACCAGAAGTGGCTTCATCTCCACAAAATGGTTCTGATCCAAATTCACCTTCTACTAAATATCTTGAAAAAGGTGATTTCTTAAGAATGGGTAATTTAACTTTAGGGTACACTTTTAGAGGTACAGCTATGGAAAGATTCAAAATAAATTCTGCAAGATTTTTTGTTAGTGCAAACAATCTATTTGTAATTACAAGTTATTCAGGATTTGACCCAGAGGTTGATACAAATAAAGCACTTAATGGTGTTCCTTCCGCAGGTATGGATTACTTATCCTATCCAAGAGATAAAAGCTTTGCTGTAGGACTTAATGTAACATTTTAATTTTAAGCGAAATGAAAAGAATAAATATAATAAAGAGCATCTTTTTTGTAGGTACAGTAGCTTTCGGAGTTAGTTGTACTAATCTAGATGAACAAGTTTTGGATGGTTTTGAGACTCCTAGTAATAGTGGTGGTAATGTGAATACTGGAGCTTTCTTACAGTCAGCTTATGAAGGGCTAAGAAGTTTTCAAGGTCAAGGTGGATTGTTTACCATGGATGAAATGTCTGGTGATGGATTGGTTGGGCCAACACGTGGTGGTGACTGGGATGACAATGCAAAATGGAGACAATTTCACGTACATACTTGGGGAGCAGATAACGAAGAAATTCGTAATGCTTATAACGATTTATTAACCAATGTGTACAATTGTAATTTAGTAATAAATAACACTGCGACTGATGCTCAAAAAACGCAAGCCCGTTTTTTAAGAGCTTTTTACTATTACCATGTTATTGACTTGTTTGGTCAAGCACCTTATAGAGAAGCAGGATCACTTGTTACCGATAATCCTAAATTTTGGACTAGAAAAGAGGCAACAGCATTTGTTATTGCTGAATTAGAAGCAGTTGTTAGTAAACTGCCTGCAAGAGTTGCAAATGATGCAAGTTTTGCTAGTAGAGACGCAGCAAATTTCTTGTTAGCAAAATTATACTTAAACAAAGCGGTTTTCAATGCAGATAATGCAGCAGGACCCTACACTTTTGATGCTGCTGATATGAATAAAGTAATTGGCTACGTAGATGCTATTACTTCTAGTTCATTAGCATCTAATTATTGGAGTAATTTTGCCCCAACAAATAATACCTCAAATGAAATTTTATTTTCTTCTAAAAATGTTTTAGGAAATGGTGGAGGTATTCAATCTCGTTGGAGAATGGGTATGCACTACAATCAAACTCCTGATGGATGGAATGGTTTTGCAACTGTAGCAGAATATTACAATAAATTTTCAGCTTCTGATGCTCGTAGACAATATTCAACACCATCAATCATTGCTAATTTTGGTAATCCAATCGGGTTTCAAGTGGGGCAAATGTTTAAACCAGGTGGAGTTGTTGCTCTAAAAGACAGAAAAGATAATCCGCTTATTTTTACTCCTAGTGTTACTATGATTGTAACTGGAAATGCTATTGAAACGGCAGGTATTCGTACTCAAAAATACGAACCAGATAATGCTAATTTAGGAGCTCCTGAAAATGACTACGTATTAATGCGTTACTCTGATGCCTTGTTGATGAAAGCAGAAGCAGCATTAAGAGGTGGAACAGGTGGTGCCGCAGTTGCAAAAACAATTATTGATCAAGTAGGTTTAAGAGCAAATCTTCCTGCGGGAACTACTCCAGCTACTCTTGATGGTGTTTATTTAGAAAGAGGTAGAGAATTGTGGTATGAAGGATGGAGAAGAAACGATATGATTCGTTTCGGTAAATTCTTAGGCCCAAGAGAGTTAAAGCCTACAACTTCAGATCCAAAATATGCATTGTATCCTATTCCAGCAGACGCTTTGTTTAATCCAAATGTTAAACAAAACCCTGGTTATTAATACTTTTTGGTTTAGATTAAATTTTGTTTTGTGTTAGTTTAAAAAGAGGGTAGCAATACCCTCTTTTTCTTTAAAAGTATTTCTGTAAGTTGTTTTTTTTTACATATTAATTCTATAAATTACGTGTCTATAAGAGCCTTACAAAATAATTAAAACCTACCCATTATTATGTTGCAACGATTACTTCTCTTAGCAATTGTAACACTTTTTTTCTCGAATTGTTCCAAGGTTAAAACGGATACTTTATTCACTCAATTACCTGCTTCAGATACTGGAATTGATTTCATCAATGAAGTCAAAAATGGTGAAGACATGAACATTTTTAAATACCGAAATTTTTATAATGGAGGAGGAGTAGCTATTGGAGACATCAACAATGATGGCCTTTCAGATGTATACTTTACTTCTAATTTAGGCAAAAATAAACTCTATCTCAACAAGGGTAATTTTAAGTTCGAAGATATCTCTCTAAAAGCCGGTGTCGAAGGACAAAAGGTTTGGTCAACTGGAGTCGTAATGGTCGATATTAATGCCGATGGTTTATTAGATATTTATGTTTGTAATGCTGGAAATAGTAAAGGAAGTCAACAAAACAACGAGCTTTTCATTAACAATGGCAACCTAACGTTTACTGAAAAAGCAGAAGAGTACAATCTTGCCGACACAGGAATTACAACACATGCCGCTTTTTTTGATTATGATAAAGATGGTGATTTAGATGTTTATATTCTAAATAATAGCTTTATTCCTGTTAGTAGCTTGAATTATTCTAATAAAAGAGAACTGCGAGACAAAGATTGGGATGTAGCCGATATTCTTAAAGGTGGAGGCGATAAATTATTGCGAAACGACAGCGGAAAGTTTGTCGACGTGAGTGAAGCGGCTGGTATTTACGGAAGCTTGATAGGCTTTGGTTTGGGAGTAACAGTGGGTGATGTAAATGGAGATTTGTTCCCAGATATCTATATTTCGAATGATTTTTATGAAAGAGATTATTTATATATCAACAATAAAAACGGAACTTTTTCAGAAAAAATTCAAGATTGGACGTCACACATTAGTCAATCCTCGATGGGTGCAGATATGGCCGATATTAACAATGATGGGAAGGCCGATATTTTTGTTACAGACATGTTGCCGGAACCAGATGATCGATTAAAAACGACCACTAGTTTTGAGAATTACGATTTATTTTCACGTAAATTAAATTTGGATTTCTACAATCAATACATGCAGAATACACTGCAAGTAAATAATGGAAATCAGCAGTTTGATGAAATCGCAAATTATGCAGGTGTGGCTAAAACCGATTGGAGTTGGGGCGCTTTGTTGTTCGATATGGACAATGATGGTCTAAAAGATATTTACGTATGCAACGGTATTTATCATGACTTGACCAACCAAGATTTTATGGACTTTTTTGCTAACGAATTGATGCAAAAAATGGTTATTACTGGTAAAAAAGCGGAAATTGAAACGATTATCAATAAAATGCCTATTACGCCAATACCTAATTATGCTTACAAGAATAATTCTAATCTTACTTTTTCGAATCAGGCGCAAAATTGGGGACTTGACACGCCAAGTTTTTCTAATGGGGCAGCTTATGGTGATTTGGACAACGATGGCGATTTAGATTTGGTGGTGAATAATGTCAACATGGAAGCCTTTGTTTATAAAAACAACGCTGAAAAAAACAAGCAAAATCATTTCATTAAAGTCAAATTAAAAGGTGACCAACAAAATAAATTTGCAGTTGGGAGTATTGTAGAATTGTTCTCAGGTTCTGAAATTTTAAGACAAGAACTTATTCCATCCCGTGGATTTCAATCGTCTATAGATTATACGATGACCTTTGGAATCGGAACTAAAAAAATTGATTCCTTACAAGTTATTTGGCCTAACGGGAAAACACAAACGATTAAAAAAGTAACGAACAATACTACGATTCAATTGAATATTTTGGACGCGAAGTATGATTTTGTAGCTAAAAATAACGCTTCAAAAACCTTGTTTTCTGAGGCGAAAACTACATTCTTAGCGCATAAAGAAAACAGTTATATCGACTTTGACTATGAAGGCTTGATTTCAAAAATGATTTCTGAAGAAGGACCAGCTTATGCGGTAGCCGATATTAATGGCGATGGGAATGAAGATGTGTTTATTGGCGGAGCCAAAGGTCAAGCAGCTCAAGTTTATATCAATAAAGGTAACGGGAATTTTGCCGTAACCAGTCAAAAGGACTTCCAGAAAGACGCTAGTTTTGAGGATACCGCAGCCGCTTTTTTTGATGCAGACAGCGATGGCGATATGGATATAATGGTTGGTTCTGGAGGAAATGAAAAAGCTGATCAAGCCAATTACAAAAACAGATTATACTTGAATAACGGAAAAGGGATTTTTACAAAAAGCACAATAGCTCTTCCAACAACAAATAATAATGTGGCTGTGATTGCTCCTTATGATTTTGATAACGATGGCGACAATGACGTTTTCATCGGAAGCCGAAGTGTGCCTGGAGTGTATGGTATCGATCCAAAACACTTACTGTTAGAAAATGATGGCAAAGGGAATTTTACTAATGTAATCGATAAAAAAGCTTTTAAAATCAATGCCTACGGAATGATTACTGATGCTGTTTGGCAAGACATTGATAACGATTCCAAAAAAGATTTGATCTTGGTTGGGGAATGGAATACACCTGTGATTTTCAAAAACACAGGTCGAAGATTGACTACTTTTTCAACGAACTTGAGCGAATGGAGTGGGTTTTGGAATACAGTAGAGTGTGTAGATTTGAATAATGACGGGAAGAAAGATTTGATTCTGGGTAACAAAGGAACCAATACTTCTTATAAAGCGACAAAAGAAAAACCAATGAAATTGTTCATCAACGATTATGATAACAATGGAACAATAGAGCAAATTACTACTCAAACTATTGAAGGTAAAGATGTACCCTTGCATTTGAAACAAGAATTGGCCAAACAAATTCCGATGATTAAAAAGAAAAATTTGAGCTATACCGACTATTCTAAAAAGACTTTTCAAGAACTTTTCGATACCGAAGTGATCAACAATTCATTTCAAAAAACAGCCAAAATGCAAGAAAGTTGTATTGCTATCAACAAAGGAAATGGGAAGTTCGAAATTCAAGTTTTACCCAAAGAAGTGCAGTTTTCAAGTGTCAATGCCATAGCGACTATGGATATTAATAAAGACGGAATATTAGATTTAGTACTCGGAGGAAATCAATATGGATTTAAACCTCAGTTTTCAAGATTAGATGCAAACTTTGGTAGTGTGCTTCTAGGAACTAAACAAGGTAAATTTACTTGGGTTCCTTACCCAAAATCAGGATTTTTTATGAGAGGTGAAGTCAAGCATTTGCAAGTCATCAAGAACAAAAATAATACAACGGCGGTTTTGGCTGTACTCAATAACAATGCGCCTAAACTTTTTATAAGCAATGAATAATTTTTTTAAAATAGGTCTAGCCTCATTAGTATTGACGGCATGTTCCCAAAAAGAAGCACCACTTTTTGACAAACTCGATCCTAAAGAAAGCAATATCACTTTCAAAAATGAGTTAATTGAGTCCAAAAACATTTCCATTTTAGATTACCTCTATTATTACAATGGTGGTGGAGTAGCCTTGGGCGATATCAACAACGACGGACTAGTAGATGTTTATTTTACTGCCAATCAAGGAAAAAATAAATTGTATCTCAACAAAGGGAATAACAAATTTGAAGACATTTCAGCCAAAGCCGGAGTAGAAGGGCAAAGCGATTGGAAAGCCGGTACAGTGATGGCCGATGTGAATGGTGATGGATATTTGGATATCTATGTTTGTGCAGTTGTGGGTATCAACGGATTTGAAGGACAAAACGAACTTTTTATCAACAACAAAGACAATACCTTTACTGAAAGTGCTGCTGAGTACGGCTTAGATTTAGATAATTACAGTTCTTCTGCTGCATTTTTGGATTACGATCTAGATGGTGATTTGGATATGTATTTGTTGAATCATGCGGTGCACTCTGAGGTTTCCTTTGGCAATGCCAATATCAGAAATAAAAGAAGCTATGAATGTGGCGATAAATTGTTCCGAAATGATAACGGAAAGTTTGTTGATGTGAGTGAAAAAGCAGGCATTTTTGGCGGCGCCAATGGTTTTGGATTAGGAATAGCCGTTTCGGATTTTAATTTGGATGGTTACCCTGATATTTACATTGGAAACGATTTTCATGAAGACGATTATTATTATTTGAATAATGGTGATGGCACGTTTACCGAAAGTTTGAAACAGTTTTTCGGACATACTAGCCGATTCTCAATGGGCGTAGATGTTGCCGATGTCAATCACGATGGCTTTCCTGATATTTTAAGTTTAGACATGTTGCCTGAGGACGAAAAGGTATTGAAAGCTTCTTTGGGAGATGATAATGTACAAATGCTAAAAGTGCGTACCGAAAAATTAGGCTACCATTATCAATACACCCGCAACATGCTGCAACTGAATCAAGCCGGAAAACACTTTACAGAAACCGCTCTTTTGAGTGGGATTGCTGCAACAGATTGGAGTTGGAGCACACTTTTTGCCGATTATGATCAAGATGGTGAACAAGATATTTTTGTGGCCAATGGAATTCCAAAACGCCCTAACGATTTGGATTACGTCAAATATTATTCGAACGACCAAATCAAGAACAAACTCAATACAACCAAGCTCTTAGATAAAGAAGCCTTGAAAAGAATGCCTGCCGGAAACGTAACCAATTATGTGTTTCAAGGAAGTTCAGATTTGACATTTAAAGACCGTTCGAAGGACTGGATAGCAAATGATTCTATTATTTCTAATGGAAGCGGATATGCCGATATTGATAATGATGGCGATTTGGATATCATCACCAATAATACCAATGCTGTAGCCACAGTGTATCAAAACAAAACTGATAAAAAAGCTAATTTTTTGAAAATAAAATTGCGCTTTGAAGGAAAAAATACTTTTGGGATAGGTGCCAAAGTCATCTCTTATGCCAAAGGACAAAAGCAATTCAAAGAGTTACAAACCACCCGAGGGTTTCAATCTTCATCAGAGCCTATCGTACATTTTGGCTATGGAAAAATAAATACGATCGATTCGTTAGTGGTGATTTGGCCCGACAAAACATATCAGACGTTGAAAAAGGTAAAAGCCAATCAAACGTTAACAATAACTGCGAATAAAAACAGAAAAGGGTTTAAGTATCAATCGCTGCATCCTCAAGTTTTGCCTGTTTTGCAAAAAGTAAAAGGGAATTTAGGCATCAACTTTATACATGAAGAAAATGACTATATCGACTTTACGGTTCAAAAATTAATTCCTTATCAAAGAAGTGATCGTGGGCCAGCCACCGCAATTGGAGATTGGGATGGAGACGGTAAGGAGGATATTTTCTTTGGAGGTGCTAAAGATAAAAAAGCCGTCTTTTATCTTCAAAAAGGTAATGGTTTTGTAGCCAAAAATTATCCTGTTCTCGATCAAGACGCTGCTTTTGAAGATGCTTCGGCAGTAATCGCAGATTTTGATGGCGATCAAAAGAAAGATTTATTTGTCGCTTCTGGAGGAGGAGAAAATGCTTCTAATTTAGAAGATCGTTTGTATCACAACAGCAACGCTATTCCAACAAAACAAGAATTGCCACAATTAGCTCAAAACGCAAGTGTGGTAAGAGTTTTTGATTATGACAAAGACGGAGATTTAGATATTTTTATTGGAAATAATTCTGAAACGAATCGTTTTGGAAGCACACCTGATTGTTATTTATTAAAGAATACCAAAGGTAAATTTACCCTAGACCAAACCAAAACATTCAGCAAAATAGGAATGGTTACCGATGCAGTTTTTACCGATTTTAATGCCGATGGTCAAACCGATTTAATCGTAATTGGAGAGTGGATGGCGCCAACTTTTTTTGCGAATCAAAAAGGTAAATTTACCAATGTCACCGCCAAGGTTAGTGCCGAAAATAACAACGGACTTTGGCAAGCGATTCTGCCTTTTGATATAGATCACGATGGTGATTTGGATTATTTACTAGGCAATTGGGGAATGAATTCTAAATTTAAAGCATCAGCAACTTATCCGTTGAAAATGTATTACGATGATTTTGATAGCAATGGTTCGTTCGAAACTATTGTAGCCAAAGAAAAGAATGGAAAGTATTATACCACTATGGGCTTAGACGAATTAGCCGAACAATTTAGTGGTATGCTCAAAAAGAAATTCAACAGTTATCAATCTTTTGCGGGCAAAACACTTGAAGAGGTTTTTGATCCTAAAATGTTAGAGAAAGCCAAGCTATACGAAGTGCATAACCTGAAATCAGGGTATTTGAAAAATGATAAAGGACACTTTGTTTTTGTGCCATTCACCAATACAATGCAAGTAGCTCCAATCAATTGTTTTGTGCAAGCTGATTTTATGGGTGATTCAAAACCAGAAGTTTTTGCTGCCGGAAATTACTTTGGAGTTTCTCCATACCAAAGCCGTTTTGATGGATTTTCGGGTGCATTAATCCAAGATCAAAAAACGATTTTAATGGGTGAAACCATCGGTATTGATTTGACCCAAAAAGCGGTGCGCCATTTAGATATAATTACGATAAATAACCTAAACTATATGTTGGTGACCATTAACAATAAACCTGCTGAGGTGTATCAAATAAATACAAAAAAATAAAAAACCAAATTTATAAATTGACCCAAATGAAATCTTCAATTTTAACCCTGTTATGTGTTTGTTTTATTGCTGTTTCTTGTCAAAAGGAAAAAGCAATAACAATTACTTCAAATGACTATTTTGCAGCTGTAGATACTGTTACAGGTATTATGATTCACGATATTTTTTCGCCGCCTGTGGCAAGTAGAATTTATGCTTATCCCAATATTGCGGCTTATGAAATTATGGCGCAAAGCAGTACGGAATATAAAAGTTTACAAGGGCAATTAAAGGGGTTGGAGGCTATTCCTGTTTTAGATAAAAAAAGTGGAGTGAATGTACCATTGGCGGCTTTGATTGCGCACATGGAAGTGAGTAAAAAGTTGGTTTTTTCAGAACAAGCGATCGAGAAATACCGCGATAGTTTGTATGCAAAATGGAGTGATGAAAATGAAAAAGAATTTGAAGTTTCGAAAGAATATGCTTTGCAAGTAGCCGACCATATCTCAAAATGGATGGGAAAAGACAATTATAAAGAAACGAGAACGATGCCTAAATATTCGGTTCATGCTGACCAACCGGCTCGCTGGCAACCCACGCCACCCGCTTACATGGATGCAGTTGAACCACATTGGGGGAAAATTAGAACCTTAGTAATGGACTCGTCAGCTCAGTTTAAGCCCAAAGCACCTTTTCCTTTTTCTACGAATAAAAATTCTGATTTTTATAGAGAAGCTAAAGAAACCTATGATGTAGGGAATAAGATTTCTAAAGATTTATTGGCAATGGAAAAGACCAAAAGCACCACAATTCCAGAAGAGTCGGCTATAGCCACTTTTTGGGATTGCAATCCGTATGCTACCGTGACACAAGGACATATGATGTTTGCCAAAAAGAAAAACACTCCCGATGCGCACTGGATAAATATTGCTAAAATAGCGTGTAAAACCGCAAAAACAGATTTTAATAAAACGGTTTTTGTATATACCAAAACATCAATTGGTGTTTTCGAATCGTTCATCAGTTGTTGGGACCAAAAGTTCAAAACCAATGTAGTGCGCCCAGAAACCTATATCAATCAATACATAGACGAAAACTGGAAGCCACAATTGCAAACGCCTCCGTTTCCAGAATATACCAGCGGACACTCTGTTTTATCAGCCTGTTCTGCTGAGATTTTGACGGCAATTTTCGGAGATAAGTTTGCTTATGTAGACGATTCTGAAATTCCGTTTGGGTTGCCTAAAAGAAAATTTACTTCTTTTAAACAAGCGGCCGACGAAGCTTCGATGAGCAGGTTATATGGCGGAATTCATTATCGTGCAGCAATTGTAAACGGAGTGGAGCAAGGAAAAATGATTGGTAAGTTCATCAATAGTAAATTAAAAATGACCAAGTAAAGCGATGAAGAAGAAAATTGTTATTTTTTGTAGTGTTGTGCTGTTTCTTTTTTTGGGATGGTATTTTGGCATTAAATCATCGGATTATACGATTACATTTACAGCAAAAGCAGCCTCTGGAACTGTTTTTCAAGGCATACAGGAATGGTCAAATATTCAAAGACAAAAGAGAAAAGAGCATTTTACTGTAGTAGAAAAAAATAATTTTGATTACCTAAAACAGCAGATGACAGTTGGAGATACTTCCTATACTTATGTTTGGGAAATTACTCCTTTGAACGACTCAGTGTCTAAAGTAAGTGTGGGAATCAATGAAATTGGAAAGAGTTGGTACAACAAAATCACCGCTCCTTTTTGGCCCACAAAATTCAAAACCGAACAAATTAGGAAAGTCAGAGATTTGCGTGAAGGATTGAATGAGCATCTCAAAAATTTGAAAGTCAGAATTGACGGAGAAGGTACTTCAAAGCCAGTATATGTTGCTTACATTCAACTCAAAAGTCTGTTGCAAGAAAAAGCACAAACGATGATTGGGAATGATGCTGCAATTACAGGATTTTTATACACCCATAAAATTAAAATCGTTGGCCGACCTTATGTAGAAATTGTAGATTGGGATTTAGATAAAGAAATACTCGTTTTTAATTATTGTTTTCCCATTGACCCTTCAACAAAAGCAATAGCTGATGCTAATGTAAAATTCAAAACGATTCCTGCGCTAAAAGGGCTTAAGGCAACCTATTATGGTAATTTTAGAACGTCTGACAGAGCTTGGTTTGCTTTGATGGATTATGCCAAAAAGAACGATTTGAAAATTAAAAATATAGCCTTGGAACATTTTCTTGCCAACCCGTTTAACGGAGGTGAGGAATTAGAATGGGAAACCCAAATTATTATGCCTTACGCTTCAGAGTAATTTAATCTCCTGCAAGGTTTTTTTCAAACCTTGTAGGTGTTTTGAGAGTGTTGCATAGAAATGAAGACCTACAAGGTTTTGGAAACCTTGCAGGTCGAGAAGTCTAAAGTTTTTTGACATCGGATTTCCTGCAAGGTTTTTTGAAAGTGTTATTTGGTAATGAAGACCTACAAGGTTTTGGAAACCTTGCAGGTCGAGAAGCCTAGCGTTTTTTTTACATCGGATTTCCTACAAGGTTTTTTTCAAACCTTGTAGGTATTTTGAGAGTGATGTTTGAAAAAGAAGACCTACAAGGTTTTAGAAACCTCGCAGGTCGTGAAGTCTAAAGTTTTTTTGACATCGAATTTCCTGCAAGGTTTTTTTCAAACCTTGTAGGTATTTTGAAAGTGTTGTTTGAAAAAGAAGATCTACAAGGTTTTGGAAACCTCGCAGGTCGTGAAGTCTAAAGTTTTTTGATATGGGATTTCCTGCAAGGTTTTTTTCAAACCTTGTAGATATGTTTAATAATATAATTTAAAACTTGGCTTTAAAATGAAAGCTATTGAAATGTTTAAAAGAATATGAAATTAGAAGTTTTAGAAAAAGAATGTTACTATCATATCTACAACAGAGGAGTAAATGGTTGTATAATTTTTGAGAATGATGAAAACAAGAATTTCTTTTTAAGACAACTTTCAAAATATTTATTAGACAATGTTGCGATAGTAGCCTATTGTCTGATGGATAATCATTTTCATTTGGTAGTTCAGTTAAAGGCTGAGCAAGAACTAGTAACTCAATCTTTTTCTAATTTTTTTAATTCTTATGCCAAAGCATTCAATAAACAATTTAACAGAACGGGTAGTCTTTTTGAAAAGCATTTTAAGAGGATTAAGCTGAATGATGAAACCTATTTGAGACAGTTAATAATATATGTTCATTTGAATCCAACACACCATTTAGAACTAGACTTTCGAGCTTTTAAATTTTCTTCTTATCAAGCTATGCTTTCTAGTAAAGAGACTAAGTTGCAAAAAGAGGAAGTCTTATTGTTATTTGGAGGGAAAGAAAATTTTATTTTTTCGCATAATGAAAGAAATGATTATTTAGCTGAAAAATATGCTTTGGAATAAATTGGAATTATTTTTCTAAGCCCATTTTCCACTAAAAATCAACCAGTTCGAAAACGTTTTCGGTAGTTCCGAAAACGTTTTTTATTTTAAATCAGCCCGCTATTGAGAGATTACAACTAAATTTAGGTTTGATAATTTGATTTCGAGTTAGAAGTGATGCCCAAAAGCGAAACCATCTTTCTCTTTAGCCCCGACAGTAGCGGCATCCTTTGCTTTTTTCCTTTAAAAAAGCAAAGATATAGCGGATGGCGGGACGATGACAGCAAAGAAGCCTTTTGATTACTGCTCCTAAATACTACTTGAACAAATTATAACTAACCTAAACCGATGCATTACTTATGGCGATAAAGCTAAAACTCAATTTTTGGCAAATTTGGAACATGAATGTTGGCTTTTTTGGCATTCAATACAGTTTCGGATTGCAACAAAGTGCTGTGAATCCTATTTATGATTTTTTGGGTGCTAGTCCAGACGAAATTCCGTTACTCAATTTGGCTGGGCCAGTTACCGGATTGTTGATTCAGCCCTTGATTGGCGCGATGAGTGACCGCACTTGGCACCCGCGTTGGGGTCGAAGAAAACCTTATTTCTTTGTTGGAGCTTTGCTTTGCAGTATTTGTTTGTTGTTGTTTCCCTACAGCAGTTCGTTGTGGATGGCGGCAGGCTTGCTTTGGATTTTGGACGCGGGAAATAATACGGCTATGGAACCGTACCGCGCTTTTATTGCCGATAAGTTAGACGAAGAACAACAGCCGATTGGGTTTCAAATGCAAAGTTTTTTTACCGGTTTGGGGCAAACCTTGGCCAACGTTTCGCTCTTTATTTTCCCGATGATTTTTATTGGCAAAACGGGTTCGTTGCCCACGTGGGTGTATGCCTCCTTTTTTCTGGGAGCGGTTTGTTCTATTGGTTCGATTTGGTGGAGTATGAAAACGACCAGTGAAATCCCGCCAACGCCAGAGGAATTAGAAGTTTTGAAATCGCATAAAGGAGGTTTATTCGAACCCTTAGTTGAGATTTTCTCTGCTATTGGCGATATGCCTCGGGTGATGTGGCAACTGGCTTTGGTGTATTTGTTTCAGTGGTACGCGCTGTTTTGTTATTGGCAAAATTCCTCCAAAAGCATCGCCTTATCCGTTTGGCAAGCCACGCCACAAAGCAATCCCTCGGCTTATGAACAAGCGGTGAGTTGGACCGGATTGGTCAATGGCTGGTACAATGTAGTTACTTTCTTGACTGCATTTTTATTGGTAGGATTTGCCAAAAAGTTTAGTCCAAAAGCCGTTCACGCCTTTTGTCTGCTCTTGGCAGCCTTAGGATTTTTGGCCTTTCCACACATCGAAAACAAGAATGTATTGTTTTTCGCTATCACTGGTTTCGGAATCGGGTGGGCGAGTATGATGGGCATCCCGTATTTAATGGTCGTTCACGAAATCCCCAAAGAGCGCTATGGCGTTTACATGGGCATCATCAATATGATGATTGTGATTCCAATGATTATTCAAAACGTCACTTTTGGATACATTCTCAAACATTTTTTACACAACGACGCGCGACTCGCCATCACTTTTGCTGGAGTACTGCTCTTGTGTAGTGTGCTATGTACGTTATTAATCAAGAGTAAACCAACTGTTTTAAAAGATAATTAGGGCGTGACCACTTCTAGCAAAGGGGGCTTTTATTGGAGCGTGCTAGTTGCCCCCTTTGCTACAAGTGGTCGGGCTTTACGTGCTACTTCGGTAGCGAACTTCAATCCCTCACGCAAAAAAAAGCAACGCAATTTATATCAAATGACAAGCAACATTTCTTATTCAAAAGCTATCGAATTACTCCAAAGATGTTCCTCAGAGCAAGGATTTTTGGCCAGCGCACAAGACATTTCTAATTACAAAAGAGTTTGGGCGCGAGATGGAGTGATTTGCGGATTGGCAGCCTTAGCCTCAGGTGATGCCAACTTAATAGCAACCTTCAAAAAAACCTTGGAGACATTGGCTAATTCTCAGCATAGCATTGGTACAGTTCCTTCCAATGTTCAGTATGCTAACGATAAGGTTGAGGTAAGTTACGGCGGATTAGCTGGAAGAGTAGATGCTGTCACGTGGTTCATTATTGGAGTTTGCCAGTATGCTTATGCTACTAATGATGAATGCTTTCTAGCCAAACACGCAGCCAAAATAGAGAAATGCTTTAAACTTTTGGACGCTTGGGAATTCAATAATCGCGGATTGGTTTATGTGCCTTTGTCCGGCAATTGGGCCGACGAATACATCACAGATGGATATGTATTGTACGACCAATTACTCCGAGTTTGGGCACTCAAAAGCTATAATTATTTCGCAGAAGAAGCATCAATCGATGAAAAAATAAAACAAATAG
The DNA here is from genome assembly GCA_963513565.1 of uncultured Flavobacterium sp. Taxonomy (GTDB): domain Bacteria; phylum Bacteroidota; class Bacteroidia; order Flavobacteriales; family Flavobacteriaceae; genus Flavobacterium. The sequence goes on from CAUPRE010000003.1 coordinate 62,914, forward strand.
AAGAACGCATTATCCAGAACTTTTGTCCTGAGTCCGGTGGGGAAAAATACCACGAAAGAGCTTACGAGGCTTGTGACATTAGTAATTACTTGCCTTGTAGCTTTTCCCCAGCTGGTTATAAAACACAGTTTGATGGGTTTGCCAATTCATTAGCCTTGCTTTTAGACATTGGTCCAGCCGATTTTCAAAAAACAATTGTGGACTATGCTACAACCTTACAACAAGAACGCCCTTTGGGATTGTTGCCAGCCTTTTGGCCACCCATTCACGAAACCGACCCCGATTGGTATTTACTCAAAAACAATTGCAAATACGAATTTCGAAACTATCCAAACGAATTTCATAACGGCGGTAGTTGGCCAATGGTCAATGGTTTTTTTGGATTAGCCTTATTGTCAAAAAACAAAAAGGCAAACGCCACACAACTTTTGCAAGCCATAAATGATGCCAACGCCCAAGCCGATTTTAGTTTTTACGAGAACTTCAACACAGCAACAAAAGCGCCAAACGGAGTGCCATTCTGCGCTTGGAGTGCTGCGGGAGCGGTTCTTTTGCATCAAAGTTTACATACTAATTTTAAACTCTTACTCTAATTTTGGAAAAAACGATAGACCTTATATGTGCTGGTGAGATTCTAATAGATTGTATTGGACAACAAACCAATGCTACTATTGCGGAAACAACTTCTTACGGTAGGTTTTTGGGAGGTTCACCAACAAATGTTGCTATAAATGCCGCCAAACTTGGATTGCGTTCAGCACTTGTAGCTAGTTGCGGCGCTGATGGGTTAGGAGATTTTATGGTAGAAAGTTTGCAAAAAGCCAATGTGATAACATCGCAACTAAGCCAAAAACAGGATACTTCCACCTCGATAATTTTGGTTTCTAAATCAACAGGAACCCCAGATTTTATTCCGTATCGCACGGCTGATTTTTTAATTGAACGCGAACAAATTCCAACTGCATTTTTACAACAAGCAAAAATTTTCCACACCACTTGCTTTGGATTAAGTAAAAAACCAGCGCAAACCACTATAATAGAAAGCGCGCAACTTGCGGCTCAGTTAGGTCTTAAAACGAGCATTGACCTCAATTTTTCGGAACGCATTTGGCCTAATCGTGAGGAGGCAAAAAGAATAATTGCTTTGTATCTAGCGACGAATCCTTTAGTAAAATTGAGCGAAGATGATTGCTGTCGTTATTTTGGGGAAACCAAATCGGAGTCTTTCATTTTGGATTATTTTCATAAACTAGGCGCAGCAACCATTTGTTTGACGAAAGGAAAAGATGGTGTGATTTTATCGGATAAAGAACACGGAAAAATACACCAAGCCGCGTTGCCTATCGCTGATATAAAAGATGCTACTGGAGCTGGAGATGCTTTTTGGACAGGTTTTTTGTATGCACAACTGCAACAAAAAAGCTTTGAAGAAACGCTTGCAATCGCCCAAAAACTTGCAGTATTGAAGTTACAACACCTCGGAGGACTGCCTAATGATGTTGACATTGTAAGCTATTTGAATAATTAAAATAACCAAATCTACTATGAAAAAAAACACCATCAAATGGGCAATGTATCTTAATTACTTTGTATTTGCTATTTTGCTTAATAGTGTGGGAATCGTAATCCTCAAAGCACAAAGAAATTATGGTGTAGACGAATTAGAAGCGAGTATATTAGAGGCGTTCAAAGATTTACCTATAGCCATTGTGTCTTTTTTGGTTGCTTCTTTTTTACCAAGAATTGGGTATAAAAGAGCGATGCTCATTGGTCTAGGATTGGTGTATGTGGCTTGTATAACGATGTATTTTGGCAACTCTTTTGCCACGGCAAAATTACTCTTTGCTACGGTTGGTGTTTCTTTTGCCTTGATTAAGGTGTCGGTTTATTCTCTTATTGGAACGGTGACCGAAAATCAGCAAGAACACAACAGCTTAATGAGCAGTATAGAGGGGGTTTTTATGATAGGAATTGCGCTGGCTTATTTTTTATTTCCCGCGTTTAATTCGGAAACCAATCCCGATGCTTGGCTTAACGTGTATTGGTTGTTGGCTGGAATTTCGGGAGTTTCGTTTGCTTTTTTGTTTTTGGCAAAATCAGAAAGTCAAGTGGAGATTCCTGGAGTCAATCTACTCGACGATTTTAAACAAATGTTTCAATTAATGGCCAAATTACTAACGATAGTTTTTGTTATTAGTGCGTTTCTATTTGTGATGATTGAACAAGGAATTATGTCTTGGTTGCCCACTTTTAATAGCAAAGTGCTGCATTTGCCTGAAAACATAAGCATTATGATGGCAAGTATTTTGGCTATTTCTCTAGCAGTAGGAAGATTGGCAGCTGGTTTTTTGACCAAAAAAATCAATTGGATTTGGATTTTAACTTCTTGTATTATCATAGCGATGTTGATTGTGATTTTTGTATTACCCAAAGCGGTCGGCCTCGAAGTCAAAACGATAACTTCATTATCCGATATTCCACTCATAGGATTTGCTTTTCCATTGGTAGGTTTATTCATAGCGCCCATTTATCCTTTGTTGAATTCGGTTGTGTTGAGTGCGCTTCCTAAAAGATTGCACAGTTCAATGACGGGTTTGATTGTTGTTTTTTCGGCTTTGGGAGGTACTTTAGGGTCTAGAATTATTGGGTATTTGTTTAAAAATGAAGGGCCCGAAAATGCTTTTTATTACACCTTGATTCCGATGTTGTTGCTTTTGTTTTCCTTTTTCATATTAAAAAAATTAACGATGACCCATGAAAATAGTAGTAGAAATTGATACTGTTTTTGAGCAATTATTGCTGCAAGAAGATACAGATAAAGACAAAAAAATAACCAAAGACGATAGAGGTCCGAAACGATTTATTTTGAAGGACAGCAAAACAAAAGAGCAATTCGTAATTGAAGGAACTTATCATTTATCAAATCTTTTGCAAGAATTAGCAGAATTGAGAGGGCAGGGTAACACTTTTGGTGAAATCAATCTTGACCGGATTCAGGAACAACCCGTAGACCGAATTTCAAGAAAAATCCGAACCTCTTATTGGGACGAACTTACGCGGTCTATTGATAGCAAAGGCTTGCAGCAAATTTTGGCAGATGAGAAAACATCCAATGCGATTCCTACTCTTTATGTATCGGCAAAAGATACACAAGGAGTTGCCTATTTTTTAGCATTAGAAAAAGAATGGGGTAATTTCAAAGTGGCGATTTTACCTGAAAATTATACGCAAGATTATGTCGAGACGCTAAATACCAAACCTGGCCTTTTGGCTTTGGCTACTTCTCAAGATGAAAACGGCATAAAAGGCGTTCCTTTTGTAGTTCCTGGTGGACGATTCAATGAAATGTACGGCTGGGATAGTTACTTTATTGGGTTGGGTTTATTAGAAGACGACAAATTGGATTTGGCCAAAGACATTGCAACCAATTTTAAGTATCAAATAGAACATTACGGTAAAATTTTAAATGCCAACAGAAGTTATTATTTGACTAGAACACAACCTCCTTTGTATTCTTCGTTGCTTCGAGCCATAGTAGATTATGAAAAACCAGATGTATCTTGGTTGGCAAGTCATTTAGAAACAGTAATTGAAGAATACCATTCGGTTTGGATGGTGATGGGCGAGCGTTTAACGCCAACAGGCTTGAGCCGTTACAAAGCGGATGGAATCGGAATGCCTTTTGAAGTAGAACCAGGACATTTTGATGAGGTTTTGGAACCTTTCGCCCAAAAATACCAACTTCCTTTAAGAGAGTTTGAGCAAAAATATTTAGGACGAAGCATTGTCGATGCAGATTTGGATGAGTATTTTGTGCATGATCGAAGTATGCGAGAAAGCGGTCACGATACCACCAACCGATTGATTAATTCGTGTGCCAATTTGAATTCGGTTGATATCAATAGCTTTTTGTATAAGTATGAAATAGATATCGCCTATTTTATAGCAACTTATTTTGACCGTACTTTTGTGTCTCAAAATAAAACGTATGCAGCACAAGATTGGCTCGATAAGGCCAAAACACGAAAGGCATTAATCGATAAGTATTGTTGGAATGAAACGGAAGGAATGTATTTTGACTATGACTTTGTGAATAAGAAGTTCTTTCCGTTTGAAGCGGCAACCACTTTTTTCCCGTTATGGGCAGGCTTATGTTCTCAAGAGCAGGCGGTAAAATTGGTAAATAAAGCGTTGCCTAAATTTGTAATGACAGGCGGTATCGCTGGAAGTACAGTTGAAAGCGTAGCCAATGTAAACCCAGATGCTCCTCAGCGCCAATGGGATTATCCTTTTGGTTGGGCACCCCATCAAATGCTATTGTGGGAAGGACTAAAAAACTACGGTTTCGAATCCAAATTACAGGAAATGGTGTACAGATGGTTGTGGTTGATTACCATCAATGCTGTAGAGTACAACGGTACCATTCCAGAAAAATTCGATTTAGAAATTAGTTCTCATAAAGTATTTGCAGAGTATGGCAACGTTGGAACCGAGTTTGATTACATCGCCAAAGAAGGTTTTGGATGGGTCAATGCTTCTTACCAATGTGGTTTAACATTGCTCAAACCAAAATGGAAAGACCATCTGAATCAACTAATTCATCCTGACGAATTATTTTAGAAGTGATGTAAGCTTTTTGTTTTTAAGCGAAAATTAGAGTAAAATGGCAAATTTTTTTAGCAAATGAAAAAAGTGTAAATAACTTCTAATAATAAAAAATAGCTTTTATGTTTTTTGAATGTTTATTTTTTTAACTTTATATTTATTTAAATACAATTTATATGACTGTTAATCAAATATTAAGCACGAAGGGAAAGGACGTTTATTCCATACTTTCCACCAACACTGTTTACGAAGCGTTAACAGTGATGAGCGAAAAAAACATAGGCGCCATTCTTATTATTGAAGAAGGTGTTCTAAAAGGGATTTTATCAGAAAGAGATTATGCTAGAAAAATTGTTTTAAAATCTAAATCTTCTAAAAAAGCACTAGTTAGCGAAATTATGGTTACCGAAGTGTTTACCGTTAGTCCTTCGGATAAATTGGAGTACTGTATGGAATTGATGAGTACCAAACGCGTAAGACACCTACCAGTAGTTGAAAATGATGTTGTAATTGGTATCATTTCGATTAGTGATGTTGTAAAAGCGATTATTGAAATGCAAAAGGAAACAATTGCACATTTAAATTCTTACATTACACAGGGATAAAAAAATAAATTATGACTTTTTAAAAGCTGCTTTTGCAGCTTTTTTTATTTTATAACAAAGATTATAATAAAAATTAAATTTTTGACGACTAGTTTACAATTAGAACTTTATCTTTGTAAGCCAGATAAAATCTAAAAAAATGGAGAATAACAATAAAAGAAAGGAAGCTTTATTATACCACGCAAAGCCAACTCCTGGAAAGATTCAAGTAGTACCCACAAAAAAATATGCCACACAAAGAGATTTGTCATTAGCCTATTCACCTGGTGTTGCTGAGCCTTGTTTAGAAATTGCAAAAGACGTAGATAACGTTTACAAATACACCGCAAAAGGAAATTTAGTAGCGGTAATTACCAATGGAACAGCAGTTTTGGGACTTGGAGATATTGGACCAGAAGCTTCAAAACCAGTAATGGAAGGGAAAGGACTTTTGTTCAAAATATTTTCGGATATCGATGTATTTGATATCGAAATTGGAACCAAAAATGTTGACGAATTCATCGAAACAGTAAAAAATATTGCTCCCACTTTTGGAGGAATTAACCTTGAAGATATCAAGGCGCCTGAGTCTTTTGAAATCGAAAGACGATTGGTAGAAGAACTAAATATTCCGGTGATGCATGATGACCAACACGGAACTGCAATTATTTCTTCAGCAGCTTTACTTAATGCATTAGAACTAGCAGATAAAAAAGCCGAAGACATTAAAATGGTGGTTTCTGGAGCGGGTTCTGCGGCAATTGCATGCGCAGATTTGTACGTGCTTTTAGGGATAAAACCTGAGAATGTGTATATGTTTAATAGTAAAGGTTTGTTGACTAAAGACAATCCTTCTATTTCCGAATTACAACGAAAATACGCAAGAGATTGCGAGCCTATAAGCCTTGCCGAAGCGATGAAAGGTTGTGATTTGTTCTTAGGGTTGTCTACGTCTGATGTTTTGACGCCCGAAATGCTTTTGAGCATGGCCGAAAATCCTATTGTTTTCGCCATGGCCAACCCAAATCCTGAGATTGAATACAATTTGGCTATGGCTACTCGTAAAGATATTATCATGGCTACTGGCCGTTCTGATTATCCGAATCAAGTAAATAATGTGTTGGGATTCCCTTATATTTTTAGAGGTGCTCTAGATGTTCGTGCTACCAAAATCAACGAAGCGATGAAAATGGCTGCCGTTAGAGCATTGGCATCTTTGGCTAAAGAATCGGTGCCAGAACAAGTAAATGTTGCTTACGGAGCTACCAAACTAACTTTTGGTCGTGAATATATTATTCCAAAACCTTTCGATCCAAGATTGATTGCGGTTGTTGCTCCAGCTGTTGCCAAAGCGGCTATGGATTCTGGAGTAGCTCAAAACCCAATTACCGATTGGGAAAAATACAAAGACGATTTACTAGAACGTTTAGGTCACGACAACAAATTAGTTCGAATGATTACTACGAGAGCTAAATCAGATCCTAAATCTATTGTTTTTGCTGAAGCCGACCATTTAGATGTACTAAAAGCAGCTCAAATTGTTCATGATGAAGGTATTGGTTTTCCTATTTTGTTAGGAAACAAAGAAATCATCTTGGAATTGAAAGAAGAAATTGGATTTGATGCTGATGTTACAATCATTGATCCTAAGGAAAAAGAAGAAGAAGGAAGAAGAGACCGTTTTGCCACAGCCTATTGGGAAACCAGAAAAAGAAGAGGAATTTCATTTTTGGATGCTCAAAAGTTAATGCGCGAACGTAACTATTTTGCGGCAATGATGGTCAATGTTGGCGAAGCCGATGCATTGGTTAGCGGACATTCTAGAAGTTATCCTTCGGTGGTAAAGCCAATGTTGCAATTGGTAGATAAGGCACCAGGAGCATCAATTGTTGCTACTGCTAACATTATGATGACAAAACGCGGTCCAATGTTTTTCTCTGATACTGCAATCAATATAAATCCTTCTGCAGATGATTTGGCCAAAATTGCATTAATGACCGCTAAAACAGCAAGAATGTTTGGGGTGGAACCTGTAATTGCAATGGTTTCGTATTCTAATTTTGGTTCTTCAACCAGTCCAAGTGCAGGAAAAGTTCGTGAGGCAGTGGCCTATTTGCATGAAAATTATCCAGATTTATGTATTGATGGGGAAATTCAAGCAGATTTTGCCTTGAATCCAGAAATGCTAAAAGCTAAATTTCCTTTTTCTAAACTAGCAGATAAAAAAGTCAACACCTTGATTTTTCCAAATTTGGAATCAGCGAACATCACTTATAAATTGTTGAAAGAGTTAGATAAAGTAGATTCTATTGGACCAATTATGTTGGGTATGGGCAAGCCAGTTCATATTTTTCAATTGGGCGCAAGTGTTGAAGAAATGGTAAATATGTCTGCTATTGCTATCATCGACGCTCAAGAAAAACAAAAGAAAAAAGTAGCTAATTAAACAAAATAAAGAACAACAAAAGTCTAGCAGATGATTTTCAATCAAATGCTGGACTTTTTTGTTATATTTGGTTCGTTAAAACAAATAAATGATTGCACATTTACAAGGGAAATTAGTAGAAAAATCGCCTACACATATCGTTATAGATTGTGGCGGTGTGGGGTATCATATTAATATCTCGTTACACACTTATTCGTTATTGCCCAACACTGATTTTGTTAAAGTATTTACCCATCTTCAAATTAAAGAAGATGCACATACTTTATACGGTTTCATAGAAAAATCCGAAAGAGAAATTTTCCGTTTGTTATTATCTGTTTCAGGAATTGGAGCAAGTATTGCTAGAACAATGCTTTCGTCTTTAGACCCAAGACAAATTACCAATGCTATTGCTTCAGGCGATGTGGCTACTATTCAAACCATAAAAGGGATTGGGAATAAAACGGCACAACGCGTAATATTAGATTTGAAAGAAAAAGTAGTGAAATTATACGATTTAGACGAACTTTCAGTATCACAAAGCAATACAAATAAAGATGAAGCGTTATCTGCTCTAGAAGTTTTAGGTTTTGTTCGAAAGACTTGCGAGAAAGTTATCGAGAAAATTGTCTTGGCCGAACCTGACGCTACTGTAGAAACAATTATTAAGAAAGCCTTAAAAAGTTTGTAAAAGAACCAAGAGAGTCCCATTGCATGCATAAAATTTGTATTTTTTTACTTGTTGTATGTGCCAGTTTTGTATCGTATGGTCAAGTAAATCCATCGGTTCAGGATACGGTTAAAAAAGGATATACGGTAGGGAAACTTCAAATTAAAGACCCTAAAAGTATTCTATCTTCCTACACTTATGATCCTGTAACCGATCGATATGTGTATACGAATTCTATTGACGGAATCAATATCAATTTCCCTATAATACTCACTCCTGCAGAGTACGAAAAGTTAGTATTGCAAGAATCAAGACGCAACTATTTTAAGAAAAAAGCCGATGCCATTGATGGCAAAAAGCAGGGGGCTGAAGAAGCTAAAAAAGATTTATTGCCTCGCTATTATATCAAATCTAGTTTCTTTGAATCTGTTTTTGGGAGTAACACCATTGATGTGAAACCAACAGGTTCTGTAGAAATGGATCTTGGGGTACGCTATACTAAACAAGATAATCCTTCTTTTTCTCCAAGAAATAGAGCCAATACTTCTTTTGATTTTGATCAAAGAATCAGCATGAGTTTAATGGGTAAAGTGGGGACCCGATTAGGAGTAAATGCCAATTATGACACACAATCTACTTTTGCTTTTCAAAATTTAATTAAGTTAGAATTCACCCCTTCTGAAGATGATATTATTCAAAAAATAGAAGTAGGAAATGTGAGTATGCCACTCAATAGCTCTTTGATTCGTGGTGCACAGAGTTTGTTTGGTGTAAAAACGCAATTGCAGTTTGGAAAAACTACACTTACTGGAATTTTCTCAGAACAAAAATCACAAACCAAAAGTTTGGTAGCCGAGGGCGGTGGAACGGTTCAAAATTATGAGCTTTTCGCTTTGGATTATGACAATGACCGTCACTTTTTCTTGTCACAATATTTCAGAAGTCGTTACGACAAAGCCCTAGAAGGCTATCCGTTTATTGACAGTAGGGTCCAAATTACGCGTATTGAAGTTTGGGTAACCAATAAACAAAATAGAGTAAATGCAACTTCCAATAATTTAAGAAATATTATTGCACTTCAGGATTTAGGGGAGTCCCAACTAACGGGTTTGGCCGATAATGAAGTCGTGGTTTTGAATCCATCAACAGGAATTTTCAATAATCCAGCCAATTCTCCATCTGACAACACAAACAATGATTACGATCCAGCACAAATCGCGACAGGTTCGGGTTTGCTGAATTCAAATATTAGAGAAATTGCAACCTCAAGTTCTGGTTTTAACACAACCGTTACCGAAGGAAGAGATTATTCAAAACTAGAAAATGCCCGAAAATTAACAGCCAACGAGTATACTTTTAATGCAAAATTAGGTTTCATCTCGTTACAACAGCGTTTGAGTAATGATGAGGTTTTGGCGGTCGCCTACCAATACACCATTGGAGATCAAGTCTATCAAGTAGGAGAGTTTGGAAATGATGGAGTCGATGCAACGAATGTTGTGGGAGGAAACAATAACGTACCACAGGCAATTATTACTCAAAGTTTGATTTTGAAAATGCTGAAAAGCAATTTGACCAATGTGAAGGATCCAATTTGGAACTTGATGATGAAAAATATCTATCAAGTGCCCGGAGGATATCAATTAAAGCAAGAAGATTTTCGAGTGAATATCTTGTATGCCGATCCTTCGCTAATCAATTATATTACTGAGGTGGCGGGTACTCCTTTCCCAGCGAATCCTACTCCAGAAAATAAAGTTGCTGAAACCCCTTTGCTTAAAGTTTTTAATTTAGACCGTCTGAATTTTAACAACGATCCACAAGCGGGTGGTGATGGGTTCTTTGATTTTCTTCCAGGAACAACTATTGATGCTCAGAATGGTAGAATTATGTTTACTACCAAAGAGCCGTTTGGAGAATTGATCTTTTCGAAATTAAAAACGCCAAGTTCTCTAGAGAATTATGGAGATGTAGATACTTATAATGCCAATCAAAAAAAGTATGTTTTTAGAAGCATGTACCGCAATACTCAAGCTGGAGCTTTACAAGATATTGATAAAAACAAGTATTTGATTAGAGGGAAATTCAAATCATCAAGTGGTGATGGAATTCCAATTGGAGCACTCAATGTTCCGCAAGGTTCTGTAGTGGTTACCGCTGCGGGAAGACGCTTGGTAGAAGGAGTGGATTATAGTGTAAATTATCAATTAGGGAGAGTGCAAATTTTGGACCCTTCTTTGCTAGCTTCCAACACTCCGGTTGAAGTATCGCTAGAGAACAATTCTATTTTCGGGCAACAAACCAGAAGATTTATGGGGTTGAATGTTGAGCATAAATTTTCGGATAAATTTGTGGTTGGGGGTACTTACTTAAAAATGTCAGAAAGACCGTTTACTCAAAAATCCAGTTATGGTCAAGAGTCGGTTAATAATACTATTTTTGGTTTTAACGGAAATTATGCGACCGAAGTGCCATTTTTTACTCGTTTGGTGAATAAGTTGCCTAATATTGATACCGATGTGCCATCCAATCTTTCGGTTAGAGGAGAAATTGCATTTTTGAAACCCGATACACCCCAAGCGGATCGTTTTGATGGAGAATCTACTATCTATGTAGATGATTTTGAAGGGTCTCAATCTACTATCGATTTGCGTTCACCTTTTGCTTGGAGTTTGTCATCAACGCCAGTAAACGATGCTGAAAGTCAATACAATTTTAATGAAACTGCAAACGACTTGAGTTATGGTTTCAAAAGAGCCAAACTAGCTTGGTATACAATAGATCCATTATTTTATACTCAAAAGCCAACGGGTATTTCAAATGATGATATTTCGCTAAATACGACAAGACGAATTTTTAGTGAAGAATTGTATCCCAACACTGATATAGCGCAAGGGCAAACTCAAGTGGTGAATACTCTTGATTTAAGTTATTATCCTTTAGATAGAGGGCCTTACAACAATTCGACAACCTTTGCAAATACCCCAAAGGACAATTTTGGAGGGATTATGCGTGCCATCAACACGACCAATTTTGAACAAGGTAACGTAGAATATATACAGTTTTGGGTTTTGGATCCTTATGTTGGTAAAGGGAACGACACATCGACCAATACCGGTAAATTGTATTTTAACTTAGGGGAAATTTCAGAAGATGTTTTAAAAGACGGAAGAAAACAATACGAAAATGGTTTGGGGCCAGATCAAATATTAGTGAATCCAAGACCTATTTGGGGAGACGTTCCAGCATCCCAATCCTTGATTTATGCTTTTGATGGAAATGCTGGAAATAGAACCAATCAAGATATTGGATTGGACGGTATGAAAAATGATCAAGAAGCAACGGTATATGCTAATTATGGTACTGAGAAAGATCCTGCTGGCGATGATTATACTTATTTCGCAAACACTACTGGAGGTGTTTTAGATCGTTATAAAAACTTTAATGGAACGGATGGAAACTCAGCAGTTAACATTTCGGATGCCAATAGAGGTTCAACTACTTTTCCCGATGTAGAAGATGTCAATCGCGATAATACAATGAATACCATCAATGCGTATTATGAATACAGTATTGATATGAAACCCAATATGAATGTGGGAGAAAATTTCATTACCGATATCAGAAATACACAGGTAACTTTGCCGGATGGTTCGGCTACTGAAGCTCGCTGGATTCAGTTTAAGATTCCAGTTGCACAACCTCAAAACACGATTGGTGGCATCTCAGATTTTCGTTCTATCCGATTCATGAGAATGTTTATGACCAACTTTGAATCGCCCATTACTCTTCGTTTTGGAGCCTTAGATTTGGTGCGTGGCGAATGGAGACGCTATACCAATTCTTTGGATTATAACGATACAAATGTTACTGATGATAATACAGCATTGGATGTTTTAGCAGTAAACATTCAAGAAAATAATGAGCGTTGTCCTATCAATTATGTAACGCCTCCTGGGGTAGTAAGAGAGCAGTTGTTTAATAATAATACCGTAATTAATCAAAATGAGCAATCTTTGGCATTGCGAGTTTCAGATAATGGTTTAGAACCAAATGATTCAAGAGCAGTTTTTAAAAATGTAAGTATAGATATGCGTCAGTATAACAAACTGAAAATGTTTTTACATGCAGAATCCTTGCCCAATGAAGTTGCTTTGAGAGACAATCAGATGGTAGGTTTTATTCGTTTTGGAAATGATTTTACCGAGAATTTTTATCAAATAGAAATCCCTTTGCAGGTGACGGTGCCGTCCTCAGATTGTAAGGTGGGTGCTTCATCTGTTTGGCCCGAAGCCAATGAAATGGATTTGAAATTAGATTTGTTGACCAAGTTAAAAATCCTAGCCATGAGCATCGATCCTGCAACCCTTCCGCCGGATGGTGTTTTTTATAAATTCGAAGACGAGTTGGATAATTCTTTATCTGGAAAAACCAATAGATTACGAATAGGGATCAAAGGAAATCCTAATTTTGGTTTGGTAAGAACGCTAATGGTAGGGGTGAAAAGTGATGAGTTAAGACAGCCAATTCTTGGAGAAGTATGGTTCAATGAATTGCGTTTGGCCGATATGGATAACCAAGGCGGTATGGCAGCGTTGTTAAACATCGATACCAATATGGCAGATTTTGCCACACTTTCGCTAACGGGAAGAAAAACAACCATTGGCTTTGGAGCATTAGAACAAAGTCCAAACGAACGTAGCAGAGAAGATATTCAGCAATATGGTGTAGTCACTAATTTGAATTTGGGGCAATTATTACCCAAGAAATGGGGGATTAATTTGCCGTTTAATTATGGAATTGGTGAAGAAGTTATTACTCCAGAATACGACCCTTTTAATCAAGATATAAAACTCAAACAATTACTTAGAGAAACCACTGATAAAGACGCAAAAGACAACATCGAAACTCGAGCAATTGATTATACTAAGCGTACTAGTATTAATTTTATTGGTGTAAGAAAGGAAAGAAGTCCAGAGCAAAAACCACATGTGTATGATCCCGAGAATTTTACTTTTTCTCAATCGTACAATGAAGTAGAACGTCATGATTATGAGATAGAAAGCTATGTAGACCAGCTGAGCAATACTTCAGTAAATTACGCTTATAGTTTTAAGAACAAACCTTATGAGCCATTCAAGAAAAAAACATTTGTAAAGAAAAGTGAGTATTGGAAATGGTTACAAGATTTTAATTTCAATTTTTTACCAACGAATATAACGTTTAATAGTAGTGTGATTAGACAGTATAATCGTCAGCAATTCCGCCAAGTAGATGTCGTTGGAATTGGTTTAGATCCTTTATACAGAAGAAATTTCGCCTTTAATTATCAATATGGATTCAATTATAATTTAACCAAGTCATTAAAGGTAAATTATACGGCTTCTTCCAATAACATTGTAAAAAGTTATTTGAATGCTGACAACACGCCTATTGATACTTTTACCATTTGGGACAGTTATTTTGATATTGGTGATCCTAATCAGCACATGCAGCAACTTATTGTGAATTATGATATTCCGCTGAATAAAATTCCAGTATTTGGTTTTGTTAAAGCAAATTTCACTTACCAAGGGGATTACAGTTGGCAACGTGCTTCGAATGCTTTCGATAACATAACTATCGGCGGAGTTGATTATAATTTAGGAAATACGATTCAAAACGCTAGCTCTAAAATTTTGAATGCTTCCTTTGCAATGGAAACTTTTTACAAATACATTGGGCTTTCCAAAAAAACACCGGCTGCGGGTGCTGCTAAACCAAAAGCTGTAGCTCCAAAACCAGGAGAAAAAGTAGTCAACACAGCTGTTAAGCCTTTACAGCAAAGAAGCCCATTTATGGATGGATTGATTGGGGTATTGACAAGTGTAAAAAACATTCAAGTGAATTATACTCACAATAGCGGAACGGTTTTACCTGGCTTTACGCCAAGTGTTGGTTTCTTGGGTTCCTCTCGTCCATCACTTGGTTTCATTTTTGGAAGTCAGGATGATGTTCGATACGAAGCAGCCAAAAGAGGTTGGTTGACCACTTTTCAAGATTTTAATCAAAATTATACTCAAGTCACCAACAAGCTCTTAAAAGCAACTGCCAATATTGATTTGTTTCCAGATTTTAAAATTGACTTAACCGCAGATCGCGCTTATTCTGAAAATTCGTCTGAACAGTATAGTGTTGTTTCTGGAAATTATACGCCATTGTCTCCTTATAGCTATGGAATGTTTTCGATTTCTACAGTATTAGTAAAAACGGCATTTTCTAAAAGCGACGAGAGTGGCTCAGCCGCCTTTGATGATTTTAGAGCCAATCGTCTTATTGTAGCCAATCGATTGGCAACTCAAAGAGGAATTGATATCAATAACCCTGGTAATATCGATGCAGACGGATTTCCTAAGGGTTATGGAAAAAACAATCAAGCTGTATTGTTGCCGGCATTTTTAGCTGCTTACACTGGAGGTAATGCCAATGATGTTTCTACAGGTATTTTTAGGAGTTTCCCAATTCCCAACTGGTCTATTAAATACAATGGATTTATGAGGTATACTTTTTTTAAAAATAATTTCAAAAGAGTTTCGTTGTTGCATAACTATCGCGCATCCTATACTATCAATGATTATCGTTCTAATTTTGAATACACCAAAAAGCCAAATGGGGTAGATGTAAGTGGTAATTTTTATAACCCAACGGTGGTTTCCAATGTGAATTTGGTAGAACAATTTAGTCCGTTAGTGCGATTGGATTTTGAATTGAAAAACTCTTTCAAAGTGTTAACCGAAATCAAAAAAGACCGTGCTTTATCAATGAGTTTTGATAACAATCTATTGACCGAAGTAAAAGGAATAGAGTATATTGTTGGTTTAGGATATCGTTTCAAGGATGTGATTTTTTCTTCTCGCTTGGCGGATAATCCAACGGGTATCATCAAAAGTGATATCAATGTTAAGGCAGATTTGTCTTATCGAAACAATCAAACGCTTGTTCGTTATTTGGATTACAACAACAATCAATTGGCTGCAGGACAAAACATTTGGCAACTACGTGTAGCTGCCGATTATGCCTTTAGTAAAAATCTAACCGCTATTTTTTATTACGATCATTCGTTCTCCAAAGCGGTAATTTCAACTACTTTTCCACTTACAAATATTCGTTCCGGATTTACCCTTCGTTACAATTTTGGAAATTAATTTGTACCTATTCTAAGTAAAAATTCAATACAAGATAGTTATCTTTGCATTTTATTGTTAATAACACAACATTTATATATTATGAGCGTACCATCAAATTTAAAGTACACAAAAGATCACGAGTGGGTTAGTATCGAGGGAGATATTGCAACAGTAGGAATTACTCATTTTGCTCAAAAAGAGTTGGGAGATATTGTATATGTAGAAGTAGAAACTTTAGACCAAACTTTGGATAAAGACGAAGTTTTTGGAACAGTAGAAGCTGTGAAAACAGTATCTGATTTGTTTTTACCACTTACTGGTGAAATCATTGCTTTCAATGATGATTTAGAAAGTGCTCCAGAAACAGTAAATTCTGATCCATACGGAGCTGGTTGGATGATTAAAGTAAAAATTGCTAATCCAGCTGAAATTGAAGAATTACTTTCTGATGCTGCTTACAAAGAATTAATTGGTGCCTAAACATTTCTCTTTATTTGTTGCATTGGCTTGGACGTCTTTCATGCTTTATGTTTGTTTAATGAAGTCATCTAATGTTCCTTCCATCAACATCGTAGGAATTGACAAAATAGTACATATTCTATTACATTTATTCTTCACTTTTTTTTGGGGAATCACTTTGTTTAAAAGTGGCAAATGGAGTAGTTTTTCAAAAGTGATGTATGTTTCTTTTTTGCTTTCTCTTGTTTTCGGTTTGTTAGTCGAATTCATGCAAGGCTATTTTACTACTTCACGAAGTGCAGATATTACAGATGTTTTGGCCAATATATTTGGGTCATTATTTGCAATCGCTCTTTTGTATCAATTCAAAGAAAAAAAGGTAACACAATAAAAGTAGAGATAAGAATCCCATTTCGATGGGATTTTTTTTTGGAGGTAAGTCAATGTTTTATATCTGAAAAATTCTTCTTGTAAGACATGTTTTTTCCTTGTGTCTATAGAGAAAAAGGAGACTTCGGGTCTGTGTATTCAATTTATAATGTATTTTTGTACGACTTATTTATCAATTCCAATTCCTTGCTAAAATGGATGTTAGAGCCTACCTAGATTCAACTTATTTAAAAACCAATGAACAAGCTAATTTAGCTGAAGCAGAAAATGTGTTGGTTGCAAAATCCTTTATAGAAGAGGCTATTCGAGAGCAATTCAAGCTCATTATGATTCGTCCTGATCGAGTGGCTATGGCCAAAAAAATGATTCAGGAGACTCATTCTAACCTCTTGGTAGGAACAGTTATTGATTTTCCAAAAGGGCAATCTGATCTGTCAGCGAAACTGGCCGAAGCACAACAAGCCATAACCGATGGCGCTGATGATTTGGATTTTGTTTGTAATTATGAAGCGTTTAAAAAAGGAGAAGTTGCCTTGGTAAAAGAAGAAGTTTTGAAAGGAACGCAATTGGGATTGGCACATAAAAAAGTTGTAAAATGGATTATTGAAGTAGCGGCTTTGAATAATGGTCAAATAATGCAGCTTTCTGCTTTAATCAAAAATGTGATCATGCAAAACTTTAAAGAGGATCAGTACGCATCTGTTTTTGTAAAATCATCTACAGGATTTTATGTAACACCTAATAATGAGCCGAATGGTGCAACTATTGAAAGCATTAAAATAATGCTTGAGAATGCTTCTCCCTTGCCTGTAAAAGCTGCAGGTGGTGTTCGCAATTATGCAGATGCCGTCGAAATGATTCAGTTGGGCGTTCAGCGAATAGGAACTTCCGGTGCAAAAGCCATCGTGGATGGCGCCAATACTCAAAATGGATATTAATTTCTAATAGAAAACTATGTATAAACTTTACAGTGCGCTGTTATTTTTAATTGGATTAAACTGGTGTTATAGCCAAAACCTAAATGTTTCGGCTTTTAATGAAGTGGAGCGTTTTCCTGTTTTTACTACTTGCCAAAATCTTGAGCCCAAAGAAGTAGGAATGTGTTTTTACAATCAAGTGCAAGATTTTGTGTTTGCTAATTTCAAAGTACCACAAAACGACTCTTTCAAAGGAAATATTAAAGTACTTTTTGAAGTTACCGCCGAGGGACAATTTAAAGTATTGTACGTTGATGCAGTATCAGAATCATATAGTAACGAGGCTAAAAGAGTATTTGCGAGCATGCCTAAAGTAAGTCCTGCTACCTATAACGGGAAGCCAACTTATTCTAAATATACTATTGCAATTGCCATTCCTTTAAAATCAAAAGAACAGTTTGAAGCGGAAGCACTTGCCAAAGCAGAGGTTCTCAATATTAAAAGTCCAAAACTAACGGAATTAGATAGTATTGTTTATAAAAAATACCGTAATCCAGAATACGAAAGCCATTTAAATGTGCCATTTTCGCATAGTCTTTATGCTCAGTTTGATGCCAAAATGAATCAAGTAGGAAGTAACAATCATACCGCTTCCAAACCTTATACTTATGCCGAAGTAGCCAAGTATTATGATTTGAAAGCAGCAAATGAGCAGTTAAAAAAGAAAGCTTCTGGCTGGTGGGCTAGAAAATTATGGAATGAAAACACCGTTGAAATTCAAGGAGAAGACTATTGGTTTACCTTAAATCCTATTTTTGATTTGCAATTAGGAAAAGCATCACAAACCGAGAATTCTTATACTTATGTAAATACTCGTGCACTAAATTTTAGAGGTGGATTAGGCAAACAATTGAATTTTACGACCACAGTTTTTGAAAGTCAAGGGCGTTTTGCAGATTATTATAATCAGTATGCGGAATCTATTAAGCCTTCGGGAGGAAATCCTGCAATAATTCCTGGAATTGGAATTGCCAAAAGATTCAAAGATGATGCCTATGATTTTCCTTTGGCGGAAGCCAACATTACTTTTACGCCAAATAAATTTATTGATTTGCAATTGGGGTACGGAAGAAATTTTATTGGTGATGGTTATCGTTCTTTGTTAGAAAGTGATGGAGCAAGTCCTTATCCTTATTTCAAGATCAATACTAATTTTTGGAAAATAAAATATACTAATACGTATACGTGGCTCAAAGATGTGCGTCCAGAAGTGACTGTAGATCGAACGTATGCTACTAAATTTATGGCAAATCATTATTTGAGCTGGAATGTTTCGAATCGTTTGAATTTAGGTTTTTTTGAATCGGTAGTTTGGACAAAAGACAACAACAGAGGCTTTGATATGAGTTTTGTGAATCCCATTATTTTTTATCGTGCAGTTGAGTTTGGTTCTTCATCCAGAAGCGGAAATGCTTTGTTAGGACTTACATTTAAGTACAAATGGGACGCATCCATTAATGCGTATGGACAATTTTTACTAGATGAATTTTCATTGGGAGATGTAAAAGGAGGAGATAATAGTTGGAAAAACAAATTCGGATATCAAGTAGGAGTGAAGTATTACAATGCTTTCAAAGTAAAGAATCTTTTATTGCAGTTAGAATACAATCACGTGCGCCCTTATGTGTATTCGCACAGTAATCCTATTACAAATTATGCACACAATAATCAGAGTTTGGGGCATCAATGGGGAGGGAATTTCCGAGAGTTAATCGCGATTGCTCGCTATAACAAGGGAAGACTTTTTGCAGATGCTAAAGTTACTTTAGGAACACGAGGTTTAGATTTTAATACTCCTGAAGATAGTTTTAACTATGGAGGCAATATTTACAAAGACTACGATGAAAAACGTCCTTTCGATACAGGGGTAAAAGTGGGACAAGGAAACAAAACCAAAGTATTTATAGCTGACATTCAAGGAGGTTATTTGGTTAATCCAGCCACTAATTTGAAATTTTTTGCAAGTTATATTTACAGAAGTTTTGATCCTTCAAAAAACACAATTGCGACTTTTAATCAGAGTACGAATTGGGTAACAGTGGGTGTTCGATCTGATATCTTTAATTTCTATTTCGATTATTAATCGGTCAGTTTTTAATAGAAACTTTTTTTATGAGTTGTTTTTTGTCAAATCCCTTTTGATAACCTACTTTTGCAAAAGTTTTTATAAAAATAACACTAGTTTTAATCGTTTTGACAAATACAGTTTCCCTCAAATCCATTTATTTAGATTTTAAAGCCATCACTAAAGCAGGTCTTGCTATAAGTGTTGTTTTTTCTTCCATTGCTGGTTTTGTTTTGGGAGTAGATCATTTCGAAGCAAGTACTTGGTGGATATTGCTAAAATTAGCTATTGGCGGGTATTGCATGGTTGGTGCTTCAAATGCGTACAATCAGGTAATAGAAAAGGATTTAGATGCTTTAATGGATCGAACTAAGGATCGTCCAGTCGCTTCAGGAAGGATGCAGCCAAGAGTAGCTCTAGCCGTGGCGACATTGTTAACTATTTTGGGATTGGCATTGTTGTATAGCATTAATCCAAAATCAGCCATGTTTGGTGCGATTTCGATTTTTTTGTACACAAGTGTTTATACACCTTTAAAGACAATGACATCCTTGTCTGTTTTTGTTGGAGCTTTTCCGGGAGCAATACCGTTCATGTTAGGATGGGTTGCGGCTACAGGTGAATTTGGTATTGAAGCAGGTACCTTATTTTTGATTCAGTTTTTTTGGCAATTTCCGCATTTTTGGGCAATAGGTTGGTTCTTGTATGAAGATTATGAAAAAGCCGGTTTTTTTATGTTGCCTACAGGAAAAAAAGATAATGGAACAGCTTTGCAGATTATATTATACACGGTTTGGTTAATAATTGCGTCGCTTTTGCCAATGTTTGGCTATACGGGTTCTCTATTTTTAACGCCTGTTGCGGCTGTTTTAGTGTTTTTGTTAGGATTGTGGATGTTGTTTTATGCGGTAAAAGTATATCAATTAAGAACGGCTAAGTCCGCTAGAACCTTGATGTTGGTAAGTGTTTCTTATATTACCTTGTTACAATTAATATATATAGTAGATAAATTTTTAAGATAGTATGGATATGACAATGACTAAAGACGAGCATCAATCCAGAACAGCGAGATCCTATAAATTGATTTTGTTGTTTGCTATGGTAAGTATGACCATGATGTTTGCAGGACTAACTAGTGCTTTTGTAGTGAGTAAATCTAGGGTTGATTGGTTGAAAGATTTTCAATTGCCTTCAGCTTTCTTACTTAGTACTTTTGCCATTTTGGTGAGTAGTATTACCTTTCATTTGGCTAAAAAAGCCATTCAACGTGACAATCAAAAGACTACCACGCAATGGTTGTTGGTTACTTTAGCTTTAGGGATTGCATTTGTAGTCTTACAATTTGTAGGTTTTGGACAAATTGTTGCCAAAGGTTATTTTTTTACAGGACCTGCTAGTTCGATTACTACTACATTTCTTTATATTGTAACAGTTATGCACTTATTGCACTTGGCGGGAGGCTTGATTTCTTTGCTAATTATTATTTATAATCATTTTAAACAAAAATACAGCGCAACTCAATCTCTTGGAATTGAACTTGGTGTAATGTATTGGCATTTTCTTGATTTATTGTGGGTTTATTTATTTTTGTTTTTATATTTCTTTAAATAAGAAAAAAATGTAAATTTGGAAACTTTTTAACGAATTAATTTTATGGGAGCGACAGTTACTACTGCAAACAACGACGAAAAGACATGGGGTGGCGGAAATGAGCCAATGGGAGCGAGTTATGGTAAATTAATGATGTGGTTTTTTATCGTATCAGATGCCTTAACCTTCTCAGGTTTTCTTGCAGCTTATGGATTTTCAAGATTTAAATTTATTGAAACTTGGCCTTTAGCCGACGAAGTGTTTACTCACTTTCCATTTTTACACGGAGTATCAGCTCCTATGTACTATGTAGCCTTAATGACTTTTATCTTAATCTTCTCATCTGTAACTATGGTTTTGGCTGTGGATGCAGGACATCAAATGAAGAAAGATAAAGTGGCGCTTTATATGTTTTTGACCATCATCGGAGGTTTAATTTTCGTGGGTTCTCAAGCTTGGGAATGGAAAAACTTTATTAAAGGGGAGTACGGTGCAGTAGAGACTACTGGAGGTAGTTTGCTTCAATTTGTAGATAAAGACGGAAAACGTTTAGCTTTGGCTGATTTTGCTAAAACATTGCCAGAAGAGCGTGAGCAATTAACTCGTAACAAAGCCAAATGGTTTATGAGCGAGCCCGCCTTACCTTCTTATTCTGTTGCTGAAGTTCAAGCGGGTTTCAAAGCAAATCCTGATGTATTGGTTAGAACAGAAACCATCACAAAAGACAAAAAGAAATTAGTCCTTTCAAGAGCAGAGTCTGAAGCTAGATTAGCGGATGCAAAACTAGTTATTGAAGGCGCTAACTTAACACATAACGAATACGGAAGTAAATTATTTGCTGACTTCTTTTTCTTTATTACAGGATTTCACGGTTTTCACGTATTTTCAGGTGTAATTATTAATATCATTATCTTTTTTAATGTATTGTTAGGGACTTACGAAAAGCGTAAAAGCTACGAAATGGTTGAAAAAGTTGGTCTATATTGGCACTTTGTAGATTTAGTTTGGGTATTTGTATTTACCGTATTTTATCTTGTTTAATTTTTAAGGAACTTATTATTATGTCACACGAACACGTTTCTAACACAAAAAGAATTTGGTTTGTTTTCGGTTTATTATCAGCGGTAACTATAGTTGAGGTTATTTTAGGTATTATTAAACCTGAAGCATTGCATTTTACTAATTTTCTTGGAATGAACTTGCTAAATTGGATATTTTATATATTGACAATTTTTAAAGCATATTATATAGTTTGGGCTTTTATGCACATGGAAGGAGAAAAAAAATCTTTGCAAAGTGCTGTAGTTGCTCCAGTAATATTTTTAATTTTATATTTACTTTTTATTCTATTAACTGAAGGTGATTATGTATTCGGGGTTTTTAAAAATTCTATCATAAAATGGAATTTTTAACTAAATATTAATTCAGAAAAGAGCTCCGAAATATCGGAGCTTTTTTTATTTTTACACTCTCAATACCACCCTTCTGATGAAAAAAAATATTGTTCTTTTTGTCTTGTTTATTCTTCCTATAGTCGCCTATTTGTTTTTTGCTTCAGGAGTGAATAGTTTTACTAAATTACCTACAATTACACCTAAAGTTGCTGATTTTGGCGATTGGAAATCATTACGCGGCGATGCTGTTCGATTGGATGGAAAAATAACCGTTTTAGGTTTTTCTGGAACTAATTTGTTAGCTAATAGAGGAAATCTTTTTAATTTGAATCAAAAGATTTATCAGCGTTACCACACTTTCAAAGATTTACAGTTTGTTATGCTTTGTCCTGTTGGAACCGAAAAAGAAGCACAAGCTGTTTTAGATGCTTTGAAGGCTTTTACGGATGTAAAACAATGGAATTTTGTTTTCGCAACTACCAATGAAATTGCTGCTTTTCATAAACAATTAAATTTGAAGACAGAGTTGGATTCTAAATTTGGAACTCCAAATGTCTATATTTTGGATAAAGAGCGCAATTTAAGAGGCAGAAAAGAAAAAGAGGAATACAAGGAAGGCTACGATACTTTTCATCCAGCGGAATTAAGTAATGAAATGTTGGATGATTTCAAAATCTTATTGTACGAATACAAAGCAGCATTGAAAAAGAATCATAACGCGACAAAACAATTGTAATATGTTTAAGAATAAATCATACATCGGGATTTCATTTGTTATTTTAATTTTTGGTATTTACGCCATTCCTAAAATAATAGATCGTGTTGAAGGCGGGGCTGTAGTTAAATCAGATCGTTTGGATAAAGATAGTGGTGCTGGAATTGCAGCAGAAAGTTTGGTAGACATAGGCAAAGCACCGTCTTTTGAATTGATTAATCAAGACAATAAAACCATCAATAATGCATCTTATGAGGGTAAAGTTTATGTTTTAGAGTTTTTCTTTACCACTTGTCCTTCGATTTGCCCTAAAATGAATTTAAGCATGTTGCAAATCGAAAAGACCTTTTTTGGTAATCCTAATTTTGGTATTGTTTCAATTACCATAGATCCAAAGACAGATACTCCTGAAGTTTTAAAAGCGCATGCTAAGTTGTTAGGGGTTAAATCCTCAAATTGGAATTTTTTAACCGGAGACAAAACGGCTATTTTTGATTTGGCTAACAAAGGTTTTAATCTATATGCTGCTGCCAATAATAAAGTGAGTGGTGGTTTTGAGCACTCTGGTTTATTTGCTTTAATTGACAAGAAAGGACATATTCGTTGTAGAAATGATGAGTTTGGAAACCCTATTTTGTACTATGATGGATTAGATAAAAAAGGCGTTAAAGACATTCAAGAAGATATTAAATTACTTTTAAAAGAATAAAATGGAACAAAATTCAGTTGAGCAGAAATACAATAAATGGATTATACTATTATCTATTTTAATCCCTGTAGCGGTTGCTATATTGTTTAAAGTTAAATTAAAAGACTTTGGAATAGAAGTGACTCCATTGCGATTTTTACCTCCAATCTATGCTACAATCAATGGGATAACTGCTATTCTATTAGTTTTGGCAGTAGTAGCAATTAAAAAAGGGAATAGAATTTTACACGAAAATTTAATGAAAACTGCAATAGGTTGTTCATTAGCTTTTTTGGTGATGTATATTGCTTACCATATGACTACAGATTCTACTAGTTATGGAGGAGAAGGAGTATTGCGCTATGTATATTTCTTTATTCTTTTATCGCATATTCTTTTATCTATAGCTGTAATTCCGTTGGTGCTTATTACTTATGTTCGTGCTTTGGCACAAAGATTCGATAAGCATAAGAAAATTGCAAAAATCACCTTCCCAATTTGGTTATACGTTGCAGTAACTGGAGTAATCGTTTATTTAATGATAGCGCCATATTATGCTAGTTAAAGATAGAAATCAAAAGAGAGAAATAAGAACTAGTAAATTACAATTCCTGCTTTTGGGAATTTGTTTTTTCCTTTTTGAGTTTTCTTCATATGCACAATGTGCAATGTGTAGAGCAGCATTAACCAGTGAAGGCAATGCTACAAAAGCAGCAGCGGTTAATGATGGTATCGTGTATTTGATGGTAATTCCTTATCTGCTGGTAGCGGGAATTGGGTATTATGTGTATCGAATGAAGAAGAAAAAATCATAATAAAAAGGCTGAATTAATTCAGCCTTTTTTTGTTTTATTTCAACCCATCGATGGTAACTTTAACGGAACCTTTTACATTAATGAAAGCAATGATGGCTTGATTGGTCAATTGAATTTTTTGAAATTGAATATCTTCCATTTTTCCATTAACAAAAACACCGGGCATCGGAGAGTAATTATTAAGGTAAGTCATCATGCTTTTCTTGCCTTCGTCCAAATTTGGTTGGATAGAATACCTGCAGCTAGCTTCAATTTTTCGCAAAACGATTCCTTGTGCTAGCCAATTGGCGGTTCTTATCAATTTGTCTTTGGTGTCTAAAATATAATCTAATTTATCAAAATATATTTCTTTAGTTTTGTCATTGTATTGAGGAAAACCCGAAAGATAAATAGTTCCATTGATACTTCCTAGAAGGTCTAAAGCAATCACCATTTTATCGTTTTTGTGCCAAATATTTACGTTCTGAACACTCACTTTTTTATTGCCAGAGCCAAAAACTTGTCCGCTAAAATTTTTGGTCATAATTCTTGAGGCTTCTAGATAGGTAGAAACAGCAGCAATATTGGTATTGATTTGTTGTGGAATTTGCGTAACAGGTTTTAGGACAATTTTGTTTTTATCATATTTTGATATTGGTTTTGTTCCAATTAGGGTTTCCATATTGCATTTCATTCCCATTTCTAACACAAAAGTGTCATTTTTTAATCGGGCATTGGTGGTATAGACTTCTACAGGAGTAATCCTCAACCAACTCGAATACGCCTCGCTCATTTCAAAAGGAGTGCATATTTTCTCCAACGCTTCTAAAACATTAGGTTTGAAATCCATTGATTTTTCAATCGATTCGTCTATTTTCTTTTCGATTTTTGATCTGAAAAGACTAATGGTTGGGTTGATGATGTAAGTGATGGGTACATTTTTTCCAAGCACTACCATGGTTGGACTCTCTTTCCAATCCAAAGATTTTAATTCGGTTTTGGTATGCATGCGCCAATTGGTGAGATTTACTTCGCTATGCAATGTTACCACACCATTCAAGTTGAATTCTTTGTAAGTGTACAATTCTACTCCTAATTTTTTGGTTCCGATGCGGTATTTTACCCGCACTTTCAGCGGTAAAACCGTTTTTATTTTTTCAGTGGTTCCTTGATGCGCATTGTTGATGGTTATTGGTGCTTCCTTCCAGACTTTCAACTCAATATCGTCGTCTTCAATAGTAGTGTCTTCGTAGATCAAACCATTCAGGGAAGCATTGGTTTTGTTTTCAATGTCTTTTAGTTTGATAGTAACTGGGAGGTTAATAAACGATGGACTGCTTTCGTAAACTAAGGGAACTGCATCATCGGGCTCTGGTTTTAGAGTGGCTATTTTGCTAGCGGTAGTACAACTTTGAGACAATAAAATAACTAAAAAAAAGGCACTGAAGTAAAGGAATTTTGACATCTATTATGGGTTTGTTATCGTAAAAGTACTAAAACAAATATTATTCCAAATATTTTGTAACATTTTCAAAACAAAAGAGTCTTATCGTTTAGAATGGTTAAAGGTTTAACTTTTTATTATCGCAAATTAGTAGTAAAAAGCAGTAGTATTGATAAAAAATGTTTAAGATGATTGAAATTAAAGATTTACATAAATCCTATAAGATGGGATCTTCGGAATTACATGTTTTAAAAGGAATTAATTTCAATATTCAAGAAGGGGAGTTGGTGGCCATTATGGGTTCTTCAGGTTCAGGAAAATCAACATTACTTAATATTTTGGGGATTTTGGATGAAGCCGATTCCGGAAGTTACACTCTCGATACGGTGCCAATTAAAAAATTAAACGAAACCATAGCTTCCAAATACCGCAATCAATTTTTGGGATTTGTATTTCAATCTTTTAATTTGATTAATTACAAAACGGCTTTAGATAATGTAGCCATGCCTTTGTATTATCAGGGGATAAAAAGAAAAGAGCGTAATGAAATAGCCATGGCTTACTTGAAAAAAGTAGGCTTAGACAGTCATTCCCATCATTTACCCAACGAACTTTCTGGTGGTCAAAAACAAAGAGTTGCTATTGCCAGAGCATTAGCTTCTAATCCTAAAGTTTTGTTGGCCGATGAGCCTACAGGAGCTTTGGATACCAAAACCTCTTATGAAGTAATGGAATTGATTCAAGGGATTAATGATGAAGGAAAAACGATTCTGATTGTGACACACGAACCCGATATTGCTGCCATGTGCAAACGCAATGTAGTTCTTAAAGACGGGTTGATTATAGATGATAAATTAGTAGAACAAGTTAGAGCTTCTTCTTATGTTTAATACCGAGCGCTGGCAGGAAATATTCGAGGCGATTGCCAAGAACAAGTTGAGAACTTTCTTGACAGGAATCTCTGTGGCGTCTGGTATCTTTATTTTGGTTATTTTATTGGGTGCAGGTAAAGGATTGCAAAACGGAATTGCCAAACAATTCGAGCGTGATGCAGAAGGAATAATCGAAGTTTGGACGGGTACCACAACCAAAGAATATAAGGGACTAAATCCCGGAAGAGAAGTACAGTTCAGAAATAGTGATTACGACTTGGCCGTTACCAAATTTGACGATAAACTGGATCGAAGATCGGCGGTTTATTCCTATTGGAATGGCGTTATTGTCTATGGAAAGGAAACGGGGAATTATCAATTCAGAGGAATCTATCCTGATTACTTAGCTTTAGAAAATGCAACCATTGTAAGCGGACGTTTTATCAACGAAAATGATTTATTACATAACGAAAAAGTGGCTGCAATTGGTCAGAAAGTCAAACTAGATTTGTTTAAAGATAAAAATTCTATCGGAGAAGAAATAATAATCAATAATGTGAATTTTAAGGTTGTTGGAGTTTTTACGGATCCATCAGGAGAGCGTGAAGAGTCAAGAATCTATTTGCCTATCACCACAACTCAAAAAGCTTTTAGCGTAGGCGACAAAATAAGTAATATGCAATTTACGCTGAATAAAATGGCGACTTATGAAGAAGCATTGGCTCAATCTACCAAGTTTACAACAGAATTAGGGCAAATGTTGCGAAGTAAAAATACCGTTGCTCCAGATGATGAAAGTGCAATCGGAATCAATAATTCTATCGAAAATGCCAAACAATTTTATGATTTGAATTTGTATATCCGCCTATTTTTTTGGTGGGTGGGAATATGTACCATTATTGCAGGAGTGGTGGGGGTTAGTAATATTATGTTGATCATTGTAAAAGAGCGTACCAAAGAAATTGGAATTCGAAAAGCACTTGGCGCATCACCTATTTCTATAGTTGGGATGATATTGCATGAGTCTATTTTTATTACCACAATTGCAGGTTTTATTGGTTTATTATCTAGTTTATTATTGCTTGAACTGGTCGGACCTTATGTGAAAAGCGACTATTTTTTAAATCCTGAAGTAGATTTTGGGGTAGCTATTACTACTTTAATTTTATTAGTATTTGCTGGAGCAATGGCAGGTTTTTTTCCCGCCTATCATGCAGCCAAAATCAAACCTATTGTAGCACTTAGAGACGAATAATTATGTTTGATAGAGATAAATGGAATGAGATTTTAGAAGCATTGACGGCAAATACGTTCCGAACTATTCTGACGGCTTTTGGTGTGTTTTGGGGGATTTTTATTTTGGTCATCTTGCTTGCTGCTGGAAATGGTTTAGAAAACGGTGTGAAAAAAGGCTTTGATGGTATTGCAACCAATACAATGTTCATGTGGTCACAAACCGCTTCAAAACCATATAAAGGGTTGCCGGCTAACCGAAAATTTAATTTTAAAAATGCTGATGTTGCTGCGCTTAAAGAGAATTTTCCTGATTTATTATATGTGTCACCACGAAATCAATTAGGTGGTTTCGAGGGAGCCAATAATGTGGTGCGTGGAACCAAAACAGCAGCTTATACCATTTATGGAGATTATCCAGAGTTGATCAAACAAGAGCCAATGGATATTCCAAAAGGCCGATTTTTGAACCAACAAGATATTACCTTAAAACGTAAGGTTGCAGTTATAGGACAAGGGGTTATCAAAGAATTGTATGGTCCAACTGAAGAAGTAATCGGAACCTATATCAAAATCAATGGAGTGAATTTCATGATTGTTGGAGTGTACAAATCAAAATCAAACAATAGAGGTGGCGGAGAGGAAGAACAGAAAAAAATCTTCATTCCTTTTACGACCTTCCAGCAAGCATTCAATTTTGGAGATACTGTAGGTTGGATGGCATTAACGGCCAATGATGGAGCTTCAATTACGGATTTAAAACCCAAAATTATTGAGTTTATGAAAGGCCGACATTCCATAAACCCTGCCGATGATCGTGCTATTGGGAATTTTGATTTGTATGCCGAGTTTAGTAAGGTACAAGGATTATTCTCTATATTAAGATTCATTGCTTATTTTGTGGGAACCTTAGTATTGCTCTCAGGAGTTATCGGTATTTCTAACATCATGTTGATTGTGGTAAAAGAACGAACTAAGGAAATAGGGATTCGTCGGGCTTTGGGAGCTACGCCGGGAGCCATTAGAACACAAATTTTAACCGAAGCTATTTTCTTGACTATCGTTGCAGGAATGTTTGGGATAGCCATGGCGACAGGAGTTTTGGGAGTCTTGAATATGATTCTAGATTCGATGCCAAGCGATGACATGATGTTTGCTAATCCAAGTGTGGATTTGGCCGTAGTGTTTTTTGCTTTAATCATATTAGTCGGCTCAGGTTTATTAGCTGGATTTATACCAGCACAAACCGCCATTAGAGTCAAACCAGTAGATGCTTTAAGAACAGAATAAAAATATAGTAAAACGATTAATCAATCCAAAAATGAAAAAAGGAGTAACCATAACTATTTTAATTGTAATTGCACTAGTGTTTTTTGGTGCTTTGTATTACTTGTATGCCAAGAACCAAGAGCCACCGGTAGTTTTTCAAACGGAAAAAACCGAAACTAAAACTATTGTAAAAACAACCATCGCAACCGGTAATATTGTTCCAGATGAAGAGGTTTTGATCAAACCCAATATTTCAGGAATCATTGAGGAAGTGTACATTAAGGCTGGAGAAACAATTAAAGCCGGAGATTTGATTGCTAAAATAAAAGTAGTTGCGAATGTTTCTACTTTGAATAACACTCAAAATCAAGTGCAAACTGCCAAAATTGATTTAGATAATCAAGAAAAATTATTTCAAAGACAAAAAACATTGTTCGACAAAGGCGTGATTTCTGCCAATGATTTTGATGCGGCTCAAGTGGCGTACAAGCAAGCAAAGCAAAACTACGCAGCGGCTAGAAAAAGCAACGATATCGTAAAAACAGGAACTACTTCTGGAATGGGCAATTATGCGAATACCTTGATTCGTTCAACCGTTAACGGAATGGTGCTTGATGTTCCTGTAAAAGTAGGAAACCAAGTAATTGAAAGTAACAATTTCAATGAAGGAACGACTATTGCAAGTGTAGCCGATGTAGGGAGAATGATTTTTGTTGGAAAAATCGACGAATCCGAAGTGGGAAAAATCAAAGAAAATTTGCCTATTGAGATTACCGTTGGTGCTATCGAAAACAAGAAATTCGATGCTGTTTTGAATTACATTGCTCCAAAAGGAAAAACCGAAAATGGCGCGATTCAATTCGAAATCAAAGCCAAAATGACCAATCGTGATAATACGTTTATTAGAGCAGGTTTAAGTGCGAATGCTTCTATTATTTTAGAAAAAGCTGATAAAGTTTTGGCCATCAAAGAAGCTTTAGTGCAATTTGATAAAAAAACGCAAAAACCTTACGTTGAAGTACAAACTGGTCCACAAAAATTTGTTCGTAAAGATTTGGTTTTGGGCGTAAGCGATGGAATTTATGTTGAGATAAAAGGCGGAATTAAAGCTACTGATAAGATAAAAATTTGGAATCAAGGATTGCTGACCGAAGAGCCCAAGCCTTAATTAAGCCCCACAAACTAGTTGCTAATTTTGAAAAAATGTTAAATTTGTGCAGTATATTTGTTGCACTTTCATTCCCGATTTATGAAAAAAAATAATTATTTGAGTTTAGTGTTCTTTTTGTTCGTTTCCATTGTTGGAACGGCACAAACTAAAACCTGGACTTTAGAAGAGTGTGTAAAATATGCGATAGAAAATAATATTTCTATCAAAAACACCGCGCTAGATATCAAAACTGCTGAGATTAATAAAAAAGGTGCAGTAGGTAATTTTATTCCTTCTCTAAATGCTAATACTTCACACTCATGGAATATTGGTTTGAATCAGGATATTACAACCGGTTTATTGCGAAATCAAACCACTCAGTTTACTTCTGTAGGTGGAACATTAGGAGTTGATATTTATAAAGGCTTACAAAATCAAAATACGTTACGTAGAGCGAATTTGGCCATTGTTGCTTCAAAATACCAATTGCTTAAAATGCAAGAAGATATAGCGTTGAATGTCGCGAACGCTTTTTTACAAATTTTGTTTAACAAAGAAAATTTAAAAGTACAAAATGAGCAATTGGCGATTAGTGAAAAGCAATTGGCACGTTCTGAAGAGTTGGTCAAAGCCGGATCAATTCCAAGAGGAGACGTTTTGGATATTAAAGCAAACGTTGCGACCAACAAGCAAAATGTGATCACTGCCGAAAATGCGTTGCTGATTTCAAAATTGAGTTTAGCGCAATTGTTACAGTTAAAAGATTTTTATGATTTTGATGTGGTAGATACTGAAAACATCAAAGATGAGAATAATATATTGGCCCAACCTGCTACAGCCATTTATGATAAAGCAAAAGAATCAAGAACTGAGTTGAAAATTGCTAAAACGAATTTGGAAGTGGCTCAAAAAGACTTGGACATCGCCAAAGGAGCTTTTCAACCAACAGTGCAAGGATTTTACAATTACAATACAAGGATTGCTTATGCTGATAGAATTGGTTTAGATCAAAATGGAAATCCAGTTTCCCAAGCTGCTTTACCTTTTTGGGATCAGTTTAAAGATAATAAAGGACAGGCATTTGGTGCACAGTTGTCAATACCAATTTTCAATGGATGGTCCGTAAGAAATAATGTAGAACGCAACAAAGTCAACCTTGAAAAATCTAAAATTGCATTAGAACAACAAGAATTAGATTTGCAAAGAAATGTGTATACTGCTTTTACTGATGCTAAAGGTGCTTTAAAAACACACGAGTCTGCTATTGTTTCTTTAGAATCTAGACAAGAAGCCTTCAATTATGCTAAAGAGCGTTACGCAGTTGGAATGATGAATGCTTTCGATTTTAATCAAGCGCAAACGTTGTTGACCAATGCTCAATCAGAAGTAATTCGTACCAAATACGACTATATTTTTAAAATCAAAATACTCGAATTCTATTTTGGAATTCCAATCTTAAAAAACTAATACATTATGTCTAAGAAAACTATTTATATACTTTTAGCCGTTGCCGTTGTCTTAATAGGAACCTTAGTAGGGCTTTCCAAATCAGGAGTAATCGGAAATAAAGATAAAGGAACCGAAATTGAAATTGCCAATGTGGCTGCATCAACCATCGTAGAAACTGTTTCTGCTACTGGAAAAATTCAACCTGAAATTGAAGTAAAAATATCTTCTGAAGTGTCGGGAGAAATCATTGCTTTGAATGTTAAAGAAGGACAAGTTGTAAAAAAAGGAGATTTATTGGTTAAAATAAATCCTGATTTGTATACTTCTGGATACAACAGAACTGTATCTAATTTATCAGGAAGCAAAGCGGTTTTAAATCAATCAGAAGCCTCATTTAAAGAAGCCAAAGCGAATTACGATCGAAACAAATCGTTGTACGATAAAGGGATTATTTCTAGAGCAGATTGGGACAAAGCTATCGCTTCTTTTGAAGTGGCCAAAGCCAACAAACAAAATGCGTTTTACAATGTGCAAAGTGCTTCAGCAACGGTATTGGAGGCCAAAGACAACTTGGGTAGAACGACTATTTATGCTCCTGCAGACGGTACAATTTCTGTGCTGAATGTTGAGTTAGGAGAACGCGTTTTAGGTACACAACAAATGGCTGGAACTGAGATTTTACGCGTTGCCAATTTGAACAATATGGAGGTTGAAGTAGATGTAAATGAAAATGATATTGTTAAGATAAAAGTAGGTGATGAAGCGAACGTAGAAGTAGACGCCTATTTGAAAAAGCAATTCAAAGGGGTAGTGACTAGTATTTCAAATTCGGCGAGTTCGGCTTTAACTGCTGATCAAGTAACTAATTTTAAAGTTAAAGTTAGAATTTTGAAAGAATCTTATCAGGATTTATTAGAAGGTAAGCCAACTACTTATTCTCCTTTTAGACCAGGAATGACTGCGACTGTCGATATTATTACCAATACTAAATCGAATATTTTGACTGTGCCGATCAGCTCAGTTGTGGTAAAATCTGATACTTCAGCCGTAAAAGAAATTAAAGTGGAGGATCCTAATGACGAAAAATCTAAACCGAAAAGCGATAAAAAATTCGAATGTGTTTTTGTGAAAGTTGGTAATAAAGCAAAAATTAGAGTGATTAAAACCGGCATTCAAGATGATACCAATATTGAGGTTTTATCAGGCTTGAAAAAGGGAGATGTAGTTATTACTGGGCCTTATACAACGGTTTCTAAAGAGCTCAATTCAGGGGATAAAGTCTCCTTGAAAACCGACAATGCAAAAGAAGGAAAGAAATAAAATAATAGTCTAACAACTTAAAAAATCACAATCGTCAAAGAAGATTGTGATTTTTTAAGTTTATACAATTTACGTTTTGGCATACCTATTAAATATTGAAACAGCTACTAAGAATTGTTCCGTGTCTTTGGCTAAAGATGGAAGTACACTTTTATGCAAAGAAATGGCAGAAGAAGGCTATTCTCATGCAGAACGTTTGCATGTTTTTATAGAAGAAATTATTCAAGAGGCAGGAATTACTTTTCAAGACCTTAGTGCTATTGCAGTAAGTCAAGGACCAGGTTCCTATACTGGATTACGAATTGGGGTTTCTGCAGCCAAAGGTTTGTGTTATGCTTTGGATATTCCGTTGATTGCGATTGATACCTTGCAAACTTTAGCGCGACAAGTCAAGCAAACAGATGGTTGTATAGTTCCAATGATTGATGCCAGAAGAATGGAGGTTTACAGTGCTATTTTTGACGCTAAATATAATCAAAAAAGAGCCATTCAAGCCGAAGTGATTACCGAAGATTCGTTTGCCGATAGTAAAGAGACCCTCTATTTTATTGGGGATTGCAATGAAAAATGTAAAACTGTACTAACGTCTCCCAATTTTGTTTTTTTAGAAGGGATTCAATATCCTTCTGCCAAAGAAATGAGTGCTTTAAGTTTTGATAAATACCAAAAAAGCGACACGGTAGATGTCGCTTATTTTGAGCCTTTTTACTTGAAAGATTTTATGATTACTA
Source organism: uncultured Flavobacterium sp. (assembly GCA_963513565.1). Lineage (GTDB taxonomy): Bacteria > Bacteroidota > Bacteroidia > Flavobacteriales > Flavobacteriaceae > Flavobacterium. The sequence continues at coordinate 96,904 of CAUPRE010000003.1, forward strand.
CCAAAAAGTAGTATTAGTTTTGAGTTGAAGATTCTCTAACATAAGGTTGAATTGTAATACCAGCAGCATCAAAAGCCAATTTGCAATTTTCTAATGTTTCCGAAAATACTGCGCCAAAATCCTCATTTTTAGCCCACGGACGCACCGCTAGCTGAATGGCATTATCGGTTAAGTTTTTCACGCCAACTTCTGGTGCTGGGTTAGACAATACTTTTGGATTACTTCGCATAACTTCTGCAATAATCTCCTTAGCTTTTTTGATATCCGTTTCATACGAAATAGCGATGGTCAAGTCGGCTCTGCGTTGACCTTGTGTCGAATAATTGATAATAGTTCCGTTGGATAAAATGCCATTGGGAATAAAAATGGTTTGATTGTTTGCAGTAACCAGTTTGGTTACAAAAATTTGTATTTCTAAGACCGTGGCAATTTGACCTTGAGCTTCGATAGTATCTCCAACTTTGAAGGGTTTAAAAAGAATAATCAGCATTCCTCCTGCAAAATTAGAAAGAGAGCCTTGAAGCGATAAACCAACGGCCAATCCCATAGCTCCTAAGATGGCAACAAAAGAAGAGGTTTCTACGCCAAGCTTCGATATAAAAGCAATAAACAAAAGGATTCGCAATGCCCAAATCAGAATATCGGCTAAAAATTTTGTGAGTGTAGGATCTAATTCTCTCTTGATCATTATTTTTTTGATCAACCGAGTGACTAATCTGATAGCGTAAATACCGACAATTAGAATTACAAATGCCGATATGATTTTTGGAGAATAATCAAGAATTGCATTCCAAAGTAGCGATGCGTAATTGGTTAATTGGTTTGGGTTTACTTCCATAATGCTTATTTTTTAATTAAAAAAACCTTCTCAATGAGAAGGTTTAGTGATATACAAAAGTACAATTTTTTAGAAATTATTTTGTAGCTTCATCTACGTCTTTTTTAACTTCGTCCACTTTTTCCACTACATCTTCTGCGGCTTTTTCTGTTGTTTCTGTTGTTTCTGTTGTTTCTGTTGTTTCTGATGATTCTGATGTTTCTGATGATTCTGATGTTTTTTCTTTTACTTGATCCACCAAGTCTCCTAGCGCAGTTTCTGCTTTGTCCGCATATTCACTGATGGTTTCTTTGGCTTGATTGGCATATTCTTCTGCTTTTTCTATAACTGGAGCAGCGGCCGTAGTAACTTTATCAATAGTTTCGTCTGCGAATTTTTCTGCTTTTTCAAAGTATGGTGCAGAGGTCTCTTTTACCTTTTCTAAGGACTCATCTGCAAACTTAATGGCACTATCGATATGAGGTGCTGCGGCTTCTTTTACTTCTTCAAAAGTTGATTCTGCTTCTTTTGCTAACTCTGATGCAGATTCTTTTGCCGATCCAAATAGATTTTTAAAAAATGATGTTACTCCCATGGTATTTGATAGTTAAAATTAGTATTACAATGATAAACAATTTATTATGAAAAGTTTTCTTTTTTGGTTTTAAAATAACTGAAAATTAACTATTTAAATATTTTGGAAATAAAAAAAGCGCCTCATTTGAGACGCCTAATGTGATGTAGACTCAAATTATACTGCTTCTACTTTTATATTGTCATTATTCAACATGCTTTTTAGCATGTTTTCAATCCCGCTTTTTAAAGTGAAAGTTGAAGAAGGACATCCATTGCAAGCTCCTTGCATCATTACTTTTACAGTATCGGTTTGGTTGTCATAGGAATCAAAAACAATATTACCACCATCGGCTGCTACAGCAGGTTTTACATATTCTTCTAAGATATTGATGATTTTTTGAGAAGTTTCGTCAAGGCTGTCAAAGTTTGCATCTTTTACCTTTTCGTCTTTTAATGCTATATCCAAAAGCGATTCGTCGATAACTGTTCCTCCGTTTTCAATGAATTGTTTGATGAAAGTTCTTAGTTCTAAGGTAATTTCTTGCCAGTCGTTGATTTCGTATTTTGTGACAGAGGCATAATTCTCGTCTATAAAAATTTCTTTAACATATGGGAATTTGAATAATTCTTGTGCCAAAGGGGAAGAGGAGGTCTGGTCAATGTTTTTGTATTCTACAGGAGTTTTGGTAAGCATTCTACTTACTACAAATTTCAATGCTGCAGGGTTTGGAGTCGTTTCTCCGTATACCGTGATAGGTTGTTTTTTACTTTTATTTTCGTCAACGGTTAGGATTGTTCCTCCGTCATTGACAAATTTCTCGATTTGTTCTGCAACAGCATCTTTTACATCCTCCCATTCTACAATGCTAAAACGTTCTATAGCAATGAAGTTTCCAGAAATATATACTGTTTTTACAAACGGTAAATAGAATAATTGTTGCGCCAATGGTGAGTTTTTGGTCTCATCAATGTTCTTGAATTCATAGTTTTCATTTTGTGTGATGAAATCTGGGAATTCGAATTTCAATATCGTTGGATTTTGGGTTTCCTTTATAGTTATTTTTGTCATGGCTTATTATTTTTTGCAAAATTACTAAAGTTATTTTCTACTAATACCTATATTTGGTTTTTTATAAGATTAATTGATAAAAACAAGAATAATAAGCTTGAACTCCACTCATTTGTCTTGTTTCTGGTCTATCGATTTCATTAATAGTATTTCTAAATGTATACAAAAATTAAGTTTTTAAGTCTAGTTCTTTTTGTAATAGGCTTTGCCAATGCACAAGAAGGTATTCCTGTTTATTCGGATTATTTATCTGATAACTATTACTTGATTCATCCTTCAATGGCGGGAGCAGCTAATTGTGCTAAGGTGCGATTAACGGCGCGTAAGCAATGGTTTGGTCAAGAAGATGCACCACAATTGCAAACTTTAAGTTTTAATGGTCGTGTATCGGATAGAGCAGGGGCTGGGATTATTGTTTTTAATGACAAAAATGGTTACCACTCTCAAAAAGGATTAAAGGTTTCTTATGCTTATCATTTGTTGTTTTCTCGCGATGAAATAGATTTGAATCAATTGTCTTTCGGATTGAGCGCTGGAGTAATTCAAAGTCAGTTGGATGAAACAGAGTTTTTGAACTCGGGAGATTTTGACCCCAATATTAATGGAACGATTGTACAGAGAGATTCTTATCTGAATTTTGATTTTGGCGCTTCTTACAATTATTTGAATTTCTATGCTCATGGAACAATTAAAAATGTAGTTGAAACTAGACGAGAAATTTACAGCGTCTATGAAAGCGATAATTTGAGAAAATATTTGTTGAGTGCAGGTTATGTTTTTGGTAATAAAGAACGAGTTTTGTGGGAGCCATCGGTTCTGTTTCAGTTAACTGAGAAAACTCAAGAAAAAACAATCGATATTAACTTGAAAGCTTACAAGAATTTAGATTTTGGAAGCTTATGGGGAGGAGTATCATACCGTAGAACTTTGGATGGTGCTGAATATTTTAAGAATAATAGTTTAGCTACACAAAAACTACAGTTTTTTAGTCCTATAGTTGGTTTAAATTATAATAACTTTATGATAGCTTACACATATTCTCAAGTTGCAGGAGCTGTGCGTTTTGATAATGGTGGGTATCATCAAATTACTTTAGGTTTAAACTTGTTTTGTAAACGAGAAAAATACGATTGTAATTGTCCTGCAATTAATTAATTTCTTCAAATTTAAAGTTATGTTGATTAAATCTGTAAATGGAAAATCACCGCAAATTCCTGACGATTGTTATGTTGCTGAAAATGCAACTATAGTTGGAGAAGTTTCTTTTGGTGAATCTTGTAGTGTATGGTTTAATGCAGTAATAAGAGGAGATGTTAATTCAATTTCGATTGGAAATAAAGTCAATATTCAGGATGGAGCTGTAATACATTGTACCTACCAAAAACATCCAACAGTAATTGGGAATAATGTCTCAATTGGTCATAATGCAATTGTTCATGGATGTACGATTCATGACAATGTTTTAATTGGGATGGGAGCTATCGTAATGGATAATTGTGTTGTCGAGAGCAATGCTATCGTTGCGGCTGGATCTGTAATTACTCAAAACACAGTGGTACCTTCGGGAACAATTTTTGCTGGAGTTCCTGCGAAAAAAGTAAAAGATATCGATCAATCTGATTTTGCTGGCGAAATCGAACGTATCTCTAATAATTACGTGTTGTACTCAAGCTGGTTTAAAGAGGAATGAATTATAGATTGATACGCTGAAAGAATTCGTTTTTATAGCCTTCACTAATTGGAATTCGCTTGTCAGTAATCATTACTTTATTTTTCTGGATGGATTTAATATGTTTGATATTGATGATGTAAGAACGATGAGTTCTCGCAAATCCTTTTGGAGAAAGCAACCCTTCTAATTTTATTAAACTCGTTAGTGTCAACGTAAATTTTTTATCGGTAGTGTAAATTTTTACATAATCCTTTAATCCTTCGATGTATAAAATATCATCAAAGTTTAATTTCACATTCTCATATTCAGCTCTAACAAATATAAAATCGTGCTCTACTTCTGGTTGTGATAAAGGCGCTTGGTTTATAGGTGCTTGTACTGGTAGAAACAATTGTTGGGCTCGAGAAACAGATTTTAAAAAACGATGAAACGGAATGGGTTTTACTAAATAATCAACTGCGCCAAGATTAAAACCTTCTACTGCATAATTAGAATAAGCAGTGGTGAAAATAATCATTGGTTTTTTTTCTAATGCGTTGATGAATTCAATTCCATTAAAATGAGGCATTTCTATATCCAAAAAAATTAAATCAATTGTTAGTGTATTGATTTTGGCCAAAGCATCAATGGCGTTCGAAAACGTGATTACGAGTTCTAAATAATCAATTTTCGACACAAAGTCTTGAAGTAATTCTACTCCTAGAGGTTCGTCGTCAATAATTACGCATTTAATCTTTGTCATTTTTCTTCAATTAATTTTGGATTTTATCCAGATGTAAACTCAAATGAACAGTGTATTTATTTCCCGTTTCACTAATAGTGAGCTTGTGGGAATTGGGATATAAAAGTTTTAATCTACTTTCGATATTAGACAAACCTATACCTGAATTTTTAGGGTCGATAGTGATTTTTTCTACTTTGTTTTCTACGAAAAAATCCAAATCGTTGTCCACAATCGAAATTCTTATTTTGACATAAGCAGCCCCTTTGTAATCGGTTCCGTATTTAAAAGCATTTTCAATAAATGAAATCAATAACAAGGGTTCAATAAATTTGTTTTTGGTGTCTCCGTGAACATTAATTGTGATGTTTTCGATATTATTTAGCCTCAGTTTCTGCAAATCTATATAATTCTTGATATAGTTGATTTCATTTTCCAGGAAAACATATTTATTGTCAGTTTCATAGAGCATATAGCGCATAAGCTCCGAAAGGGTGACTATAGCATCAGGTACTAAATCCGATTTTTTATGAGCTAACGAATAAATACTATTAAGCGAGTTGAACAAAAAATGGGGATTGGTTTGTTTGCGTAAATAGATTAAGTCAGAGGCGTTTTTTTGAGCTTCGGCAATGAGTTTATTCTGTTGATTGCTATAGTACTCCGATAATATTTTTATAATAGTACTAATTGCAGTTAATAGAATATAGAATAAAGAGGGAAGGATTTTGAAAAAAAGAGGCGGTTTCTTCATTCTAGGAATCTCTCGGCCGTTTGTTATTTTTATTATGTTTTGAATGCCTTTATCTTGAAAATCCATTTGAAATTCAGGGATAAAGTATAAGATTCTTATACTCGTGAAAAGGGTTATAATTGTGAAAAGAATAAAAAAATAGGCAAAGTACTTCTTTTGAAGTAAAAGCTGTGGCACGCAATAAGTATAGTTAAAATAAAACAAAAGTATTCCGGTAAACCATTGAAGATAAAAATCAATGTTGATATGAAATGGCCCTTCATAAAATTGAGCTAAAGAAACTATTATAAAAAAACACCAAATCAATCCTTGAACTAGAAAGCTGTTTGAGGTGTTGTTTTTTAAAATATTTAGGTTCATGCTAGATTTTTATGGCTAATAAAACAATATCTTTTTTAGTTATTGTTGGCGATAGATTATGATTTAATTTATCGAGAACCAAAGTACCTAATTTTAGGGCATCTTTTTCGGTTTCAAAACTTTTTTCTTTACTAATCACCGGTATAATGGTTTGTTTTATAATGGTTTTGTCACCAAGTGTTATGGTGTAGCCCCAGCCATTATTGACTTTTATTGTTTCGAGTTGGTACTCTTTTTTTGGGCTACAAGCATACAGAAAAAATGCGAAGACTAAGGCTAGAATGCTATTTTTATACTTTATTTTTAAAAACTGCTGACCATTTTGCCAGCAGTTTTTAGTTAAAACATTAATTATCATCATCGTTTTGTTCTTCTAAAGGTTTGAATTCCCAAGTGTCGTCAAAATATGAAGTTCCTGATTTTCCTAATAATATAAAACCTCTTTGATTAATAGAAAAACCAATAGCATCCGTTCTTCCTGAACCTTCTAGAGAGGTTCTTTCTTTCCAAATATCAGTGCTTGGATTGTATTCCCAAATTGATTTTGCATTTTCGCCAACCGCAATGTAGCCCAATCCATTCATAGAGAAACTCGAAGCATTGCTTCTGGCAATGGTATAATCATCGTGATCGTCTTCGTCATCATCAAGGTTTCTTTTTCTTGTCCAAACTTCGGTTGCGGGGTCAAAAACCCAAAAATCTGTTTGATAAACGCCACTATTGATTCCTGTTCCTAAATAAGCTTTATCGTCAATGATAAAAACAGTGGCGTTACGTCTTTTATTTCCGCTAAAGCCATTGGCTAAGGTCCAAGTATCTGTGGTAGCATTGTATTGATAAAAGTCCTTTAAATGGTTTCCATCATATCCAGTCCCAAAATAAGCTTTTCCGCCTACTTGAAATCCTACAGCACCGTATCTAGCGGTTCCTGCAAAATCAGCTTTCTGTGACCAAGTATTGGTTTGTGGATTATACTCATAAAAGTCTTTTAAGCGATTCGTTCCATCATAACCAAGACCTACATAGCCTTTGTCATTCAAATCAAAAGCCGATGCAGAACTTCTACCAACGCCAGGGAAATCTGCTTTTTGTTCCCAATAATCACCTTCGGAATTGTAGGCCCAAAGGTCTTTTAAGTAATCATCTCCAGTGTAACCTGTTGTGATGAAAGCATAAGTGTCGATAACAAAAAATGAAGCACTGGAACGGGCAGGGCCATCAAAAGCGGATCTTTTTATCCAGTTTCCCATCAAATCATCATCGTCATCGTCGTTCGAACATCCAATAAAAAATAAACTGCAAATCACAGTTACTAATAGAATTTTTGTTTTAAAGCTATTCATAGAATTAAGTATTTATTAAAGTTTGTATTGTAAACCAATAGCTAGTAAATAGCCATCTTTTATGGGTAGTGAAATTGAATTATCCAGTGAAGAGGTAGTTTTATATTCTTTTTGAAAGGAATATCCACACTTAAAATTGGCCTTCCATCTCTCATCGATTTGACGTTCATAGTTGAGGCTCGAATTAATTTGTGAAAAAGTAAATGTTCCAGTTCCATTGTTGGTGTTGAATTGATTCCCTTCATAAGAATGGTTTCAAAAGAATACATTTCGGCTGTTATTTGAATAAGATATTTGACTTTCTGGAAAACCAATTGCCGCTTTTAGTTTCTCATTCACTTGAAGATGATAGGTAAATGAAGGAAGGATTTTTGGGGTACCTAATGCTGTACTCCTTAGTATTCCTCCACTCAAACTGTGATGAGCATTAATTTTATAATCTATCAGTATTCCTCCTAATAAAAGAAAGTCATTCCAGCTTGCTTTTTCGTCATAATTAAAGGCTGTGATGACCTTAGCGCGTAGTTGAAAATGGTCATTCACTTTTCGGCTGTATGCTAATCTATTTTCAATACTTGAATACTCACTATCATTCTTGAACGAATAGGCATTTGATTCTTGATTAATATTGGTTTTCGTATAGCTCATATTGTTTTCAATCTCGTTGTTCTTTGACCAATTTTTTTTTAATGTAATTCCAAATGCATTAGTTGTAACCGTTGTTTTTTGGGTGGGCTCAGTTTTTAGATTTAAGTAAGGAGTCAGCAGTGTTTGTGCTGAATTTATTTGCGTACTTACCAAAAAAAGAACCGTGGCAATTTTTAAAAATCTCATATCATTATCTATGGGGGCAAATCTAGTTTCGATTTATGGTATTAAAAAAAGAGATAGATAAGTGCCTTGTTTTGCTAGATAGAATAGTGGATTTGTCCGTTGAATGAAAAATAATTTATCAAAAGCGGTTCGTAGCAAAAAACATCCTTTTTGTCGTATAGAAAAGCTTGTTGGTATATGTTATACTCTTGCCTGTATGGGGGTTTTTATATTTGCGAAAAAAAAGATGTATCGATTTTTAGTTGTATTTTTTGTTTTGATAGTTGTGATTTCCTGTGATTCTGATGTTGATGAAGGGAAATTTATTGTTGGGTCAGATTATTTGTCGGTGACCAATAAAGTCTTATTGCTTGATACCTTAACGGTTGATTTGTCTACGATTCAATTGGATTCTTTAATTACATCCAATACGAGTCGAATTTTGGTTGGTAATTATTTAGATCCCCTTTTTGGAAATGTAGTTTCAGAAAGTTATTTTCAATTGACGCCAACTGCTTATACTATTGAAGACGCCTCATCAGACACGAATGCCCCTAATTACGTATTTGATTCAATAGCGATGATTTTAAAATACGATCGATATTATTATGGCGACACTACCAAAGTTCAAAATTTGTCTGTGCATCAATTGACACAAAAAGTAAAACCAGTTTCTATAGATAATTCTGTAACGAGTTTTTATAACAAATCAAAATTAAAGTATGAAAGCCAAAGTTTAGGAGGATTGACCTATAAACCCAGACCGATTGGGCGAGATTCTTTAAATGTAAGATTGAGTGATAGTTTTGGAAGCGCTTTGTTCTTAAAGTTGCAGAAAAAAGAGATTACAGATGTCAATGAATTGATTGATTATTTTAAAGGTATCGTAATCAAAAGTGGTTCTTCAAGTTCAAATTGTATGGTTGGTTTTGGGACTTCGAGCGTGCTAAGAATGTATTATTCAGATTCTAAATCTAAGATAGAAGAAAAGTCTTTGTACAGAGATTTTACCATTGCTGATTTAAATAAGCAGTTCAATGCTATACAATCTGATCGTACTGGTACTTTGATCGAAAATTTGCCTACTTCTAGATATAATTTGCCTTCAGCCAATGTCTTCAATCAAGCGTTTACTCAATCTGGGACTGGTGTTATGAGCCGAGTGAGTTTTCCTAATTTGAAGCAACTTCAGTACATCGCGGCGAAGGGCTCCATTATCAAAGCGGAGTTATTTATTCGACCGATTAAGAATTCGTATTCAAAGTCCTTTCCGTTGGCGGATTCTTTACAGGTCTATACTAGTGATAATCTAAATCGAATAACCTCTAGATTATATGGAAATGATGGAAATCCTGTGTACGGAATTTTAAATACGAAAGAAGATGAGTTCAATGAATCCATTGGTTACACAATACCCATCGGAGATTTTTTAAGAAAAGAAGTTTTAAAATTGACCGAAACCAAAGCGTCATTATTACTCGCATTGCCAAGCTTTGATAAAGGAGTAAATCGAGTAGTTTTTGGCGACCAAAGTAATAAAGAAAGTAAGCTTCAAGTAAAAATATATTACATTACGTATTAATGAAAAACAATAAAATTTTCGTTGCACTATTGCTATTGATTAGCTCTATGTCTTTTTCACAAAGTGTATCCACTTCCCCTTATTCTATCTACGGAATTGGAAATCTTTATCAATCCGATTTTGGTCCCATTCCTTCCTTAGGTTCTTCAGGATTGGCATTGCCATCATCCAAATTTATTAATAATTTGAACCCTGCTTCATTTGGTTTTCTAACGGCGAATCACTTTTTGTTTGTTGTGGGAGGGAAAGCTATTCAAACAGAGTATAAGGACAATGAAACTTCCGAGAGTAGAAATAATGTTCAATTTTCGCATATCGGGTTCGCTTTCCCAGTGACTTCAAAATCAGGAATTAATATTGTATTGAAGCCATATACTAGTTCTTCTTACAAGATTACAGGTTTGAAATTGCCTATTGAGAATAGTATAGAAAGCTATTATTTGAGCGTTTTAGGAAGCGGTGGACTCAATAATTTTGATGTTTCTTATGGCTATCAATTGTCCAAAAAATGGGCTTTGGGTCTTACGACTTCGTTTTTATTTGGGAACACTAATGATACTCGAAATTACTATGTAGGAACTACAATTACTACAATAGATAAAGATATTCACTACAACGGAATTCGCCCTGTTTTAGGACTGCAATACCAGTCAGAAGCACTTCTTAGTTTTGGTGGAGTGGTTAAGTTTCCAGCTCAAGTAAATGCTTCTAAAGTGCAAACTGTAAGTACGGTCGATAACGAAGTTACAACTCCTTTGCAAACCGATGTTGCTTCCAATCAAGATGATTTTTATATTCCACTTGAGTTGGGAGTAGGGGTGAGTGCTAAATTCAAAAACAACTTACAACTTACTTTAGATTATGAACGCAGTTTATGGAGTTCAACCAACCAATCTGATTTGTATGGGAGTTTTGTTGATAGTAATCGATTTGCTGTGGGATTTTTATATAAAAAACCTAAAGAACGACTCAGTTATTTTGACCGAGTACAGTATTCGGGAGGATTTAATTTTGATACTGGTTCGCTTGAGGTGAATAATAAAAAAATTGAAGATAAATCAATCTCTATTGGTTTGTCATTGCCAATAGATTATACTTCTAGCGCTTTGAATATATCTTATTCGTACGGACAAAGAGCAAAAATTAGTGGAGGTTTAATCAAGGAAAATTACCATAAACTATCGTTGAATTTGTCTCTTGATGGCATTTGGTTTGTAAAAAGAAAAATAAATTAAAAGTCTTTATAAAGAACTTCATAGTTGTTTCCTAGTATATCCGAAAGGACTTTCGAATCTGTATTGGTATAAAAAACGGGGTGACTTTCAGTCAAATTAGAGAGTCCTACTTTTTCTTTCAAAACATTCTGTGTCTGTTTCGCAACTGCTTCTCCAGAATCAATTATTTGAATATGGGGAGGCAGTATTTTTTTTATTTGAGGGATAAGGTAAGGATAATGACTACATCCTAAAACAAGATAATCAATATTTGCCTTGATCATTGGTGTAAGATATTCAGTCAGTAATTGATTCATTTCCGCAGAGTCGATGTTACCGCTTTCAATTAATTGAACTAATCCGTGACCAATTTGTTCAATGATTTTGGTGTCTTGATACATCTCGACAGTTTTATTGAATAATTCACTGTTTAAAGTACCTTGAGTGGCAAGAATCCCAATCGTTTGAGTCTTAGAATGTGTTGCCGCAGGTTTGATAGCTGGTTCAATCCCAATAAAAGGAATGTCGTATTTGGCTCTTAATTCTCTAATGGCATTGGTGGTGGCAGTATTACAAGCCACTACTATAAGTTTACATCCCATTTCTAGCAAGAGTTCTGTGTTTTTCATGCTTAATGCTACGATTTCCTCTTTGGACTTTTGTCCATAAGGAGCATTTTTACTATCGGCCAAATAAATAGTTTGTTCGTTAGGAAGCAATTGATGGATGGCTTTCCAAATGGAGGTGCCACCTATACCAGAATCAAAAACGCCAATGGGTTGATTGTTATTCATGTAAACAAAGTTACTTATTTAAATAAATTGTCCAAAAAAAAAACTGCCCCAATCATAAGAAAGGAGCAGTTGTAATATAGGTAGTTGTTTCTTAGAATCCTAAGTCTTTTTTAACATCAGCAGTCAAGTCTGGACCATCTGCTAATAAAAGTGAAGCTCCGTCTAAAATGTATTGGATACCTTTTGCTTTTCCAATTTTTTGGATAGATGCTCTTACTTTTTCGTATAACGGTTTAGTAATGTCAGATTCTTTTTGTTGTAATTCTTTTTGAGCATTATCTCTATATGCTACGATACGTTGTTGCATGTCTTGAACTTCTTTACCACGAGTTTCATTCACGGCATCAGTAACTGTTTTTGCTTCAGCTTCGTATTTTTTTAATAAATCTTGATATTCAGTAACCATTTTTTTGTACTCAGCATCATAAGTAGTGCTCAATTTTTCTAATTGTTTTTGAGCATCTAACATAGCTGGCATTTTAGTCATAATTTCACCAACATTTACATGTGCAACCTTTGCTTGAGCATTCATTGTATTTGCTCCCAATACTACCATTGCTGCAATTAATAAAGTTTTGATTTGTTTCATTGTTTTAAAAAATTTAGTAATTAGTTTCCGTTTGTTTTTTGTTTTAATTCTTCTTCTTTAGCTTTTCTCTGAGCTTCTCTTTCTTCTAGTATCTTCTTTCTTTTTTCTTCTAATGCTTTTTTACGATCGGCAATTTCTTGTTTTTTGGCTTCAGCAGATTTGGCTCTTTCAGCAGCAACTTTTTCTCTTTCAATTTCAATATCACTCTTTGTTGCTGTTGCAGCTCCATCTTTTGATGTTGTTGCAGCTTTTTCTGGACTAGCCTTGTCAGTGGCTATTTTCTCAGTGGAAGCAGAAACTGTGCCATTTTTTTTAGCTTCTCTTTCTTCTTTTAATTTACGTCTATTCTCTTCGAATTCTTTTCTTTTCTGCTCTTGTAACTGAATGCGTTCTGCAAGTGCTTTTTCTTTTACTGCTTTTTTCGCATCTAATTGTAATTTACGTTCATTTAACTCTGGATTTTCATCTAGAGCTTCTTGTATTTTTTCTTTAATCTGTTCCGCTTCTAATTGCTTTTTGCTTAGTTGTTCTCTTTTGTCGGTATTATTTAATTTTCGCAATACTTGATCACTAATATCATAACGTTTTGCAGCAAATAGCATCGTCATGTCAGAGCTTTTGTCAAATATAAAATCAAATTTCAAGCGTTCTGCGATGTCTTGAACTACAGTAAATACTTGATCTTGCACGGGTTTTGACAAGGAACTTTTTTGATATATATAATCCCCATTAGCTCCAAACCGTTTTTGTTGATACTCTAATAATTCAGTGTCAAGAAATTTAATTTCGGTTTCTCTTTCCTCGATTAATTCTCTTGTAAGCAATGCTTTTTCAATGGTAAGAGCGTCTTTTAATCTTTTTATTTCATTTTTTTTAACTTCAATTTCTTGTTTCCAAGTTTGAGCTTTAACTTCTAGTTGATTGGTCGCGTCAATATAGCCGTTTATATTTTGTAAAATGTACTCCATATCAATGTACCCAATTTTTGGCCCTTTGGATTGAGCACTACCAATTACAACTACAAAAAGGGATAAAAATATAAATAAAATATGTTTTCTCATAACTTTATAGCATTGAATATGGTTAGTTTCAATAATTCTAGAATTGCTGACCAATAATGAAATGGGTTTCCCATCCATTAGCTTTGGTTTGTCCTGGAATTGGATCAAATCCATGACCAAAATCGATTCCTAATAAACCAAACGCAGGCATGAAAACACGTAAACCAAAACCAGCTGAACGACTCAAGTCGAATGGATTGTAATTTTTGAAATTTACATATGATGAACCTGCTTCCATAAAGGCTAAGGCGTAAATAGAAGCTGATGCTTTTAGGGTTATAGGATAACGCAATTCCATAGAGAATTTATTGTACACTGTTGCTCCGTCTTGTGAGCCATTTACTAGTGGGGTTAATGAATTGTTAGGATATCCTCTCAATTGAATTGTCTCTCTACCATCCATGGCAAAGTTTTGCATACCATCACCCCCTAAAAAGAAACGTTCAAAAGGCACTAGTCCTCTATCTTGATTGTAGGCTCCCATGAAACCAAATTCACCCAAGGTTCTAAGAACGAATTTTCCATAAACTTTAGTATACCAATCTGCCTTGAATTTGATTTTATAATATTCTAACCAATTGAATTTTTGTTGATCTACCTTTGCCGGATCCGCAGCAGCGTCTTTATAATCAGTAACGCTATTAGGTGTTGTTGATTGCGTTGGAATGGCTTCAACATAATCCCCTTTATTAACTACTATACCATTGTCTCCGACATAAGAATCCCCTTTGCTTCCGTCATAGATGTATTTGTTTTCTTTTAATTCTCCTAAATTTTTATAATCTACACCATTGAATAAGGAATAAGGCGGAGAGAATTTAGCTGAAAAACTAAACTCTGATCCGTAAGTTGGGAAAATCGGATTAAAACCTTTGTTGGTATGAGTAATTCCTAAAGTATACGCTAAGTTATTGGAATAACCATTTCCAAAGCTAAACAATCCTGTGAAATAATTATTTAAATCATAGTTTTGAAAACTAATCGATTGTGATAAATAGGTATATTCATCTGGTACACTTAGACGTTTGGAGATTCCTATTGAAAGCGATAAAATATTAAAGCTTTTGCTTCTATCTACCCTTGCGTTACCAGTTGAGAAACTTTGTAAAAATTGCTTGCTGTAAGATAATGAAGAACTAAATGAAACAGGTTTTTTACCACCAAACCAAGGTTCAGAGAAAGAGACACTGTAAGTCTGGAAAAAAGTACTAGCTTGCAAACGAAGCGATACTTTTTGACCATCACCCATAGGAAGTGGTTTGTAAGCCTCTTTGTTGAACATGTTTCTGGCTGAGAAGTTGTTGAATGATAGTCCTAAGGTTCCGATGAAACCACCACCACCATAACCTCCTTGTAATTCGATTTGACTGGCGCCTTTTTCTACTAAATTGTATTCAATATCTACAGTTCCTGCACCAGCATCCACATTTTTGAATTTAGGGTCAATGGCCTCAGGATCAAAAAAGCCTAATTGTCCAATTTCACGAATGGTACGTACTAACTCTTCTTTGCTGTATTTTTCTCCTGGTTTTGTTCTTAATTCACGATAAATAACGCGGTCATTGGTTTTATCATTTCCAACAACTGTTATTTTATTAAAATAAGCAATTGGTCCTTCAGTTACTCGAATTTCAAAATCGATAGTGTCATTAACAGTTTTTACCTCTACTGCATTAACGTTGGAGAACAAATAACCGCTGTTTTGGTATAAATTGGTAATATCTTCACCATCTGGTTTCGATTTATCGGCAATACGTTTTTCAAGGAGTACTCCATTATAAGTTTCTCCTTTTTTTATACCCAAAACTTGAGATAGTCCTTGGTCAGAATACACGGTGTTACCTAGGAATTTTATGTTTCCAAAATAGTATTTATTTCCTTCTTCTACATTTACCTTAATATTAATCGCATTTTGCTCTTTATTATAGGATACAGAATCAGAAACGATTCGTGCATCACGATATCCTTTTTCTTTATAAACTGCGATTACTTTCTCAAGATCTTCTTTGTATTTCGCTTTGATGAACTTTGATTTTTTTAAAATTCGAGTCAGTTTTTTTTGCTTAGTTTCTTTCATTGCTGCTCTTAAAGTCTTGTCGGACAACTTTTCGTTTCCAACAAAATCTATACTAGCAATTTTGACTTTTGTTCCAGTGTCAACATTGATTAACATGTTGACTTGGTTACTGGTTGCAGAATCAGCAGGAGTGTTTACAATAACTACTTTGGTATTGTAGTATCCGTCTTTTTTATACTTGTTTTCTATGTAGTTTTTAGTAGTAGTAATGAGGTTTTCGTTGACAATTTTACCTTTATTTAGGTTGTTGTCTTTGATGAGCGCTTCAGTTTTGTTTTTCTTAATTCCTACAAATTTTACTTCTTTCAATTTGGGTAATTCTTGAATGTTTAATTCAAGAAAAATACTATCATTTTCAATTTTATTGACATAAAAAGTAATTTCATCAAACAATCCTAGTTTACCTAATTTTTTGATAGCACTACTTATTTCTTCTCCAGGAACAGTAATTTGTTGTCCTTTCTCTAGACCAGAAAAAGTAACAACTGTTTGTTTATTAAAACTAATTTTTCCCGTAACGTCTACGTTAGCGAGTATGTATTTTTTTCCTTGGTCAAAAGGGACACGGTCTTGCGCTTTTATTTGTGAAAAACTTCCAAAAAGGAGTAGGGTAAAGGCTATTTTTATACTTTTTTGTAACACTAAAATTTTATTTAATTTGTTCACTTGTTTTTCCAAATCTGCGTTCTCTCTTTTGATAACTAAGGATAGCCTCATATAAATCTTCTTCTTTAAAATCCGGCCATAGAATATCCGTAAAGTAGAGTTCTGCATAAGCAATTTGCCAAAGAAGGAAATTACTTATTCTGTGTTCGCCACTTGTACGTATTACTAAATCTACGTCTGGTAAATTGTGCGTGTAAAGATGCTCATTTATAATTGAATCGTCAATAGCGTCAATTGAAATTATATTATTTTTAACTTTCTCGCTAATTATTCTTACTGCATTTGTTAATTCTTCTCTAGATCCGTAGCTTAAGGCTAGAGTTAATGTCATTAAAGTATTGTCCTTTGTAAGATTAATTACTTCCAAAAGTTGCTTTTGAGCGGTCTTTGGTAGCAACTCTAAATTGCCAATGGCGTTCAATTTAATGTTGTTGTTTTGAAGAGTATCGACTTCTTTTTTTAGTGCATTGATTAGAACTTTCATCAATGTATCTACTTCTAATTTTGGTCGGTTCCAGTTTTCTGTAGAAAAGGCATATAGGGTTAGGTTGTTTATGCCTAATTCAGCACTCGCTTGAATGATTTTTTTTACTGATTTTGTGCCACTTTCATGTCCAAAAGCTCTTAAAAAACCTTGTTTTTTTGCC
This sequence comes from uncultured Flavobacterium sp., assembly GCA_963513565.1. GTDB lineage: Bacteria > Bacteroidota > Bacteroidia > Flavobacteriales > Flavobacteriaceae > Flavobacterium. Next base: position 113,659 of record CAUPRE010000003.1, read on the forward strand.
CAACGACCGTTGCCATCCATAATGATGGCCAAGTGTTTGGGCAATCTTTTTTTGTCTATTTGTTGTAGTAAATCCATATTAATATGCACAATAGCATGGTTTTTCACCAAAAGTATAAGTTAATGTTAAGCCAGAAAAAACATACCAATCCGTATTGTTGATGTTGCCAAAACGAAATTGCTGTAATGTAGCAGTTTCAGGATGGCTTCCGTCTAAATTGTCTGTAAATGTATATCTTGCGCCCACTTCTAAACCAATCACAAAACTACGAGATAGATTTGATTTTACCCCAACAATCATTGGGATTGCAATTGAACTTCCTGTTTTTTCTTTGTAGGTATCTCCAATAGCGTTTACATACAACTCGTCATGAAAAAAATAACTGATCCCAGAAAATACATAGGGTGTCACTTTTAATTTGGATTCATGTAAATTAAAGTCAAAAAAATTGAATTCTAATCCTGCTGAAAGTTCTTTGATATTATTTGAGAACGAATAACCACGTTGACTTCTGCTGCCTTCTTTTGATTTTAAGTCATTCGATTGCAATATCGATTGGTTGTATGAAAAACGATAAGCATGTCTAGGGCTTTTATTCCATTTGTACAAAACACCCCATGCTATTTTGTTTGGAGCAATGTAAGTGGTTGGGCCTACATCTCCAATAAAATTACTACCTCCTGCAAAAACGCCTATTTCATGAATTTGTGAATAGGATATTCCGTAAGAAAAAGTGATTAAAAGCAAATAAAAGAATTTGTTCATACTTATAAAATTGCGTGCAAATATAATAATATTCAATACTAATCAATGCTCAATAGCGTAAATGTCTACTTTTTTGAGAAATAAACAAGTTTTTGTTTAGCTACTGTTCTTGAATAGTCAAAACGACAAATTCTATTGGTATCGTATATAAGGGTTTAAATAAACTTAGTTTCTTCGATCTTCGCCCCAAAGTAATTTATTTCGAAGCGTTTTTAAGAAAGTTTCTTCTTGTATTTCGATCATATTAATTTGAAACGGTGTTTTTTTGATGGTCAATACAGATTCGTTTTGTACTGTGGTGATTCTTGAGTCGAGAGAAACCAAATATTGATCTTCTCGCCCTGTTACTCGAAGTACAATCTCTGTATCATCGGCAATAACGAGTGGTCTTGCGTTAAGGTTGTGTGGAGCGATAGGTGTAATCACTAAACTTTTTACATCGGGTGTTAAAATTGGTCCGCCACAGCTCAAGGAATATCCTGTTGTTCCTGTTGGTGTGGCAATAATTAAACCATCTGCCCAATAGGAATTTAAAAACTCTCCATTCAAATACGTTTCTATAGTGATCATTGAAGTTGAGTCTTTACGGCTAACAGTAACTTCGTTTAAAGCGAAGTTAATGTCAAGAATAGTGTCGTTTTCTGGAGAACAAGACAAGCTAAGTAGGGTTCTTTTGGATAAAGTGTATTTTTTGTCCAAAACCAATTGCATGAAGGCGGCTATATTTTCTTTTTGAACATTAGCTAAAAAACCCAATCTTCCTGCGTTTATTCCTAGTAGTGGCACGCCAGAATTACGAACTAAAGTTACTGCTCTTAGCATCGTGCCATCACCTCCAATGCTAATCAGCATGTCGAAACTGCTGTCTAGTTCTGTATATGAACCAAAGGTTTTGTATTCTTTTCTGACGATCTTCTTCTCATATAACATCTCAAGAAAAGTAGCTTCAATCACCATTTCGACATTGTTTTCATTAAAAAAAACAAAAATGTCTTTGATGATGGGTTCTGTACTTACTAAATAATATTGACCGTATAGGGCTACTTTCATATGGTTTGTGATTTTTGAATACAATGTTTGTAATTAGATTGGGTAGGTTTAAATTCCTAACCTCGTACAACTATATATTAAGGTATTTATCCAAATAATCGGATCGTTCTTTCAAATTATTGATGTAATTGTCTTCTTGATGTTCCGAAATGATTTCGTAGTTATAGCGTCGAAAGGTTTGAATAATGTCATTCATGGCTCCTAAACTTATTTTAATCGTAACTTGAACAGATTCTACATTGGCTTCCGAAACAAAAAGACCCAGAAGTTTGCCATTATTACTTTCTACGATTTGTGTAATTTGGCTCATGGAGTAGTCTAAAACTCCTTTTTGAACCACAAGAATACCGCCTTGTTCTTTTAAGAAAGGGGTTTCATGAAAAAACTTGATGATGTCTTCTATTTCATAATACCCAACATAAGCGTTGTTTTCGTCTAGGACGGGAACTAAATTGGTGTGATTTTTGGCAAAAACTTCCAAGACATCAAGCCAAATCATTTGTGTTCTAGCAAAAAAAGGTTCTAGGGTAAAACGATAATCGGTTACTTTTTTGTCGCCATCAAAGGTTTCAAGATCATCTTTAATAATACAACCAATATAAACACCATCCTCGAGAACGGGAAAGTGCGAAAACGGAATTTCATACAAATTGTCTTGAACAGCCGTAATGGTTTCTTGGCTATCAATAGCTTTATAATCGTTGGTGATATAATTTAAAATTTCTGTCATCGTTCTTTCCGAAATATTTCATGCAAAATAATCAAAAAAAGGCAAAAAGTCCTAGGTTTTACTTTGTATTTTTGTTTCCGCAATAATGTATTTGTATTAACTATATAAGGTAACATGACAAAATTAAGTGTAAACATCAACAAAATAGCTACTTTGCGTAATGCTAGAGGCGGTAACGTCCCTAATTTGTTACAAGTAGCCACCGATATTCAAAAATTTGGAGGACAAGGCATCACGATTCATCCTCGTCCGGATGAGCGTCATATTCGTTATCAAGATGCTCGCGATTTAAAAGCAATTGTGTATACAGAATACAATATCGAAGGTAATCCACAACACAATTTTATCGATTTGGTGTTAGAATGTAAGCCTACGCAAGTTACTTTGGTTCCAGATGCCATTGGAGCTATCACTTCCTCTGCTGGCTGGGATACACTTGCTAATCAATCGTATTTGACTGAAGTGATTCAAGAATTTCAGCGCAACGGCATTAGAACTTCAATTTTCGTGGATCCAATTGCAGCGATGATCGAAGGCGCTAAAAAAACAGGAACCGATAGAATAGAATTGTATACCGAAGCCTTTGCGCACGAATACAGTTTAGGCAACGAAAAAGGAATCGAGCCATATGTAAGAGCGGCCGAATTGGCCAATGAATTAGGTCTTGGAATCAACGCGGGGCATGACTTGAGTTTGGATAATATTCAGTTTTTCAATCAAAATATTCCAGGTTTGTTAGAAGTGTCTATTGGACATGCCTTAATTTCTGAAGCTATTTATCTAGGATTAGATAATGTCGTTAATATGTATTTGCAAAAACTAAAGTAATTTAATTCGTTATGTTACACTCAAAAATAGAAGGTTCAGGTCAACCTTTAGTTATTCTTCATGGCTTTCTAGGAATGTCCGATAATTGGAAAACCCTTGGAGTACAATTCGCGGCAGAAGGGTTTGAAGTACATCTTTTAGACTTACGAAATCATGGACGAAGTTTTCACTCGGATGATTTTAGCTATGAGTTGATGGTACAAGATGTGTACGACTATTGTAAAGCGAATAGTTTAACAAATATTGATATCATTGGTCACTCCATGGGTGGAAAGGTGGCCATGTTATTAGCTACCACATATCCAGATTTAATTCATAAATTAATCGTAGCAGATATTGGTACCAAATATTATGCGCCACATCATCAAGATATATTGGCCGGTTTAAATGCGGTCGATTTTACCCAAAAACCAAGCCGAAATGAGGTAGATGCTTTACTTACTTCCCATATTCCAGATTTTGGCACGCGACAATTCTTGCTCAAAAGTTTGTATTGGCAAGAGCCAGGACAATTAGCTTTCCGCTTCAACTTGTCTGTTTTTAATCAAAAAATCGACCAAATCGGAAAACCATTGCCGGAAAATGCCGTTTTTTTCGAGTCCACGCTTTTCATTCGCGGAGGTAATTCGAATTACATTTTGGATCAAGATATGGTTGCTATTCAGCATCATTTTCCAAAAGCTACGCTCAAGACCATTCCTAATGTAGGTCACTGGTTGCATGCGGAAAATCCAGTACAATTCTATCAGTTTTGTGTCGATTTTCTCAAAAACAACTAGGAGTCATTTTCTTTTTAGTACTTTTAATTAAAATATAAAAAAATGAATATACTATTACGACTTTTAATCACCGCAGGTTTAGTTTTGCTTATTTCCAACTTTATGTCAGGCGTACACGTAGAAAGTTTTACTACCTCGCTTATTGTAGCATTTGTTTTGGGGTTAATCAATATTTTTATCAAACCCATAATGGTAGTGCTAACATTGCCTTTTACCATTGTAACCTTCGGATTGTTTTTATTAATCATCAATGGTTTGATGATTATCTTATGTACCAAAATTGTTGGCGGTTTTACCGTCGATTCTTTTTGGACAGCCTTACTCTTTAGTTTGGTGCTTTCCATTACACAGTCTATTGCTTACAAATTATTCATAAAGGAAAAATAGATAATAAAAAACGTCATCCGATTTTTGGTATAGGAGCGGAAACAAAAGGCTTTTTTGGAGGCATCGTCCCGTCATCCGCTATATCTTTTTGGTGCCGAAAAAAGCGGCACCAAAAAGGATACCGCTCCTGCCGGGGCTATAGAGCCACAAATTGCTTTTTGGTAAACAAGCAAGTTACTAAAACGAATCACTAGAAAAAGCATGTTACAACTTTCAGAACTTTGGATTTATCCCATAAAATCATTGGGAGGTATTTCATTAAAGCAAGCACAAGTTACCGATCGTGGATTAGAACACGATCGCAGGTGGTTGTTAGTAGATGAAAACGGAACGTTTTTATCCCAGCGAGAACATGCAATTTTGGCACTTTTTCAGCCTGAAATGCGTACAAGCGGAATGGTTATATCCTATCGAAAAACGGGTTCTTTTATTGAAGTGCCTCTTCATTATAGTAAAGAGCAAACTTTGTTTACAGTAACTGTTTGGGAGGATGCCATACAAGCTTTCGAAGTTGATGCGGCTATTTCAGCGTGGTTTTCTGCTATTTTAGGATTCTCTGCTCGTTTGGTTTATATGCCCGATGATAGTCACAGAAAAGTAGATGCGGATTATGCAATTTCGTCCTCGGATGTTACCTCTTTTTCCGATGCCTATCCTTTTTTAATAATTGGTCAGTCCTCATTAGACGATTTGAATAATCGATTAAAAAATCCAATCGATATGAGTCGTTTTCGACCCAATTTCGTGTTTACTGGCGGGGAACCCTATGAAGAAGACACTTGGAGGGAATTCAATATTGGTACCTTGCTTTTTTATGGAGTAAAACCTTGTGGGCGTTGCGTAATGACTACAATCGATCAAGAGAAAGGAATTGTCTCTGGTAAAGAGCCACTTAAAACTTTGGCTAAATATCGTATGAAAGGGAATAATGTGCTTTTTGGTCAAAACTTGATTGCAGGAAATCTCGGTATTCTTTCCGTTGGCGAAACTATTGTACTGTTGAAGAAAAAGTAGTTGTAGTGCAAATATCTCATGTGGTAGAAATCTGCGTGAAGGATGGTAGTGGAGCTCTCCCGATTTTTTTATCGGGAAGCGGGAGCGGACAGCCTGACCCCGATTAATAAAGTCGTGTAGCGAGAACTAAAATATCTGCATCGGGGGCACGCCCAAATAATGAAAAAGTTTAGTTGTTTTTTTAAAGAATAATCTCTTGTTTTTCAATCCAAAAGGTTGGGGATAAAAAGCTTGTATGGGTGCTGAAAATTTTATAATTTTGCCACCCAATTTTATTATGTAAATTAAAGAAGAAGATGGATATTAAAAGAGTAGCTATAGATGCTGTGACTGAAACAATTGTGATGAATGTGGTACACATGGATTACAAAGGTCAAGTAGCCAAAAGAATCAATGAAAAAATGCCTTTAGCGCAAGTAAAAGGTTTTAGAAAAGGTGCTGTGCCAAAAGATTTGGTTGAAAAACAATACGGAAAAGCAATCAAAATAGAAGAAGTTAAAAAAGTAATTGATTTAGCTTTGGAGCGTTACATTCAGTCAGAAAGATTGAATTTATTAGGAACGCCTCTTGCAAAAGAAGTTGAAGATAGAGACTGGTCAGCTGAAGAATTAACTTTTGAATTCGAAATTGGTTTAGTACCTAGTTTTGAATTGGACTTAGAAGCTAAAAACGACATCGTAAAATACATCGTTACTGCTGATGATAAATTAATCGACGGACAAGTAGCGCGTATTCAAAAACAATTTGGAAAAGCAATTCCTCAAGAAGTAGTAGCTGCAGGTAATGACTTAACTGGAGTATTTTCTAGCGAAGCAAACGGAATCAACAATGCAACTTCAATTAGTTTAGACACTTTCAACGGAAAAGCCAATCAAGACTTATTTATTGGTAAAAAAGTGGGTGATGTAGTTACCGTAAACACGAAAGATTTGTTTGAAGACGCACATCAATTAATGGACTATTTAAAAGTAGGACACGATAATGTTCATGAGTTAGCTGTGGATGTAGATTTTACTATCGAAGCAATCAATGCTTCTGAGCCAGCAGAATTGAACCAAGAATTGTTTGATAAATTATTCGGAGAAGGAAATGTTGCCACTCTAGAAGAATTGAAAGCAAAAATCAAAGAAGATGCTGAAGCGCAATTCGCTCAACAAGCAGATCAAAAATTATTGGCAGATGTACAAGACTTTTTGATTGACAACACTAAATTTGATTTGCCAGCTGAATTCTTGAAAAAATGGTTGCAAACTGTTGGAGAGAAAAGATTAACTCCAGAAGAAGCTGAAGTAGAATATGCACGTTCTGAAAAAGGATTGCGTTTTCAATTGATCGAAGGTCGTGCTATGGCGCAAAGTAACATTCAAATCACTTTTGAGGATTTGAAAACATTTACTACCAATGCGATCAAACAACAAATGGCACAATTTGGACAAACAAATCCTAGTGACGAAGAGGTTCAAGGAATTGTTGCTAGAGTATTGTCTAACCAAGAAGAAGTAAAAAGACTTTCTGACCAAGTAGTTGCTGCTAAATTATTGGAGTTGTTCAAAGAAAAAGCAAATCCAACAACTAAAGAAGTTACTTACGAAGAATTTATCGCTGCTTCATACGGAGAATAAATTATAGTTAGTGGATAGAAAATGGAAGTTAGAAGTTTGATTTCTGAAAAAGAGAAACAAACTTTATGATTTCATTAGAAAACCGAAACCATAAAAAATAGTTATATTTGAGCGTCAAAAGATTTTTTTTGACGCTCTTTTGTTTAAATAGTAAGGATTTATAGATTACACCTTAAACTTTTAAACTTTAAACTTTTAAACTTTAAAAAAAATGAACTACGGTAAAGAATTTAAAAAATTTGCTACAAAGCACCAAGGAGTAAATGCCATGTATTACGATAAAATCGTTGCAGCAATGAATCCAACGAATATGACTCCATACATTATTGAAGAACGTCAATTGAATGTATCTCAATTGGATGTTTTTTCAAGATTAATGATGGATAGAATCATTTTCTTGGGAACAGGAATCGATGATCAAATTGCTAATATTGTACAAGCACAATTATTATTCTTAGAAAGTGCCGATGCTTCTAAGGATATTCAAATTTACTTGAATTCACCAGGCGGAAGCGTATATGCAGGTTTAGGAATTTATGATACGATGCAATACATCAAACCAGATGTAGCTACTATTTGTACTGGTATGGCCGCTTCTATGGGAGCTGTTTTATTATGTGCTGGTGCTGCAGGAAAACGTTCGGCTTTGCCTCATTCACGTGTAATGATTCACCAACCTTCTGGAGGAGCACAAGGTGTAGCATCGGATATGGAAATCAACTTACGCGAAATGTTGAAATTGAAAGACGAATTGTATAAAATCATTTCACACCATTCAGGTCAATCTTTTGAAAAAGTCTATGCTGATAGTGAGCGCGATTATTGGATGATTTCTGATGAAGCAAAGGAATACGGAATGATAGATGAAGTTTTAAGAAGATAAAATAAAGTTAGAAAATAGAAATTAGAAGTTAGAGGTGGAAGATCCAACAACTTCTAACTTCTACCTTCTGACTTCTAACCTCAAAAGATGGCAAAACAAGTATTACAATGTTCTTTCTGCGGAAGAAAAAAACCAGAGACCAATTTATTGATTGCAGGTATTGATGCACATATTTGTGACAAATGTATCGAGCAAGCACACGGAATTGTTCTCGAAGAATTAAAATCAAACGGTAACTCTAAGTTAGTGGGTGATTTGATTTTGAAAAAACCAAAAGAAATCAGAGCGTTCTTAGATCAATACGTTATTGGTCAAGAGCAAACCAAAAAAGTGATGTCGGTAGCGGTTTACAACCACTACAAACGTTTAATGCAACAACAATTAGACGACGATGTAGAAATCGAGAAAAGCAACATCATTATGGTGGGGCAAACAGGTACTGGGAAAACATTGGTAGCCAAAAGTATTGCTAAAATGCTGGATGTGCCTTTAGCAATTGTCGATGCGACTGTTTTGACAGAAGCAGGTTATGTTGGAGAAGATGTAGAAAGTATCTTGACTCGTTTGTTGCAAGCTGCAGATTATGATGTAACCAAAGCGGAGCGTGGTATTGTATTTATTGACGAAATAGATAAAATTGCTCGTAAAAGCGATAATCCATCAATAACTCGTGACGTTTCTGGCGAAGGAGTACAACAAGCTTTATTAAAATTGTTAGAAGGAACCGTTGTAAATGTTCCGCCAAAAGGTGGACGTAAACACCCTGACCAAAAATTTGTTGAGGTAAACACGCAAAATATCTTGTTCATTGCTGGTGGTGCTTTTGACGGAATCGAAAGAATTATTTCAAAACGTTTGAACCGTCAGGCTGTTGGGTATTCTACTTCAAAAAATGTGGACAATATCGACAAAGACAATTTGTTACAATACATTATTCCAAAGGACATTAAGGATTTTGGATTAATTCCTGAAATTATTGGACGTTTGCCGGTGTTAACACACATGGATCCTTTGGATAGAGCCACTTTGAGAGCAATTTTGACGCAGCCTAAAAATGCTTTAATCAAACAATATGAAAAGTTATTCTTGATGGATGACGTGGTGTTTAGTATTACGGATGAAGCATTAGATTTTATTGTGGATAAAGCTTTAGAATACAAATTAGGAGCGCGTGGTTTGCGTTCTTTATGCGAAGCAGTCTTAACCGATGCTATGTATGAATTACCAAGTTCAGACGATAAAGTATTAGCAATCGATAAAGACTACGCTCAAGAAACCTTAAATAAAAACTTATTGAAACGATTGGAGATTGCTTCTTAAGTAATTTCTAGCGCAATGAAAAGCAAAAGAAAGCTCAAAAACGAATGTTTTTGAGCTTTCTTCGTTAATGATTTGACCTTAAATGAGGTCATTTGTTTCGAATTTACTCATAAAATGAGATGGTTTAAAACATTATTTTCACTTTCGATAAAAACATCAAAGTCCTTTTTTTTCAACAATAGAATGCCGATTTTTGGCACTCATTAAATCGTTCGCAAAATGGCAATAGAAGATAAAGAAATAATTTTGTTAAAAGTTTCTGGGCAGGATAAATTAGGAGTAACCGCTGGTTTAACCTCTATTTTGGCGACTTATTGTGCCACTATTTTGGATATAGGCCAAGCCGATATACACGATACTTTGTCATTAGGAATATTATTCGAAATTGAAAAGGGCTCAAATTCAGGTCCAGTTTTGAAAGATTTATTGTTTAAAGCCTATGAATTGGGGATTAAAGTAAAATTTACTCCTGTTACCATTGAAGATTATGAAAATTGGGTGAAAGCCCAACGTAAACAACGCTATATCATCAATGTATTGGGTGAGGAATTAACTGCGGTTCAGTTATCTGCAGTGACTCAAATTTTATCGAATAATAAATTAAATATCGATTCAATTATACGATTGACAGGAAGAGCCTCCGTAGTCGAAAAAGAAGAATATCCTCGTTCTTGTATTCAATTATCCGTAACAGGAAGTTTATTGGACAAAATCGCAATGACCTCAAGTTTTATGGATGTATCTCGTGATTTGAATGTTGATATTTCTTTTCAAGAAGATAATATGTACCGTCGAAACCGTCGTTTGGTTTGTTTTGATATGGATTCGACACTAATCCAAACCGAAGTAATTGATGAACTGGCTGAGTTGGCTGGAGTAGGGGAAGAAGTAAGAGCGATTACTGAGTCGGCTATGAATGGAGAAATTGATTTTAGCGAAAGTTTCAAAAAACGTATGGCGCTTTTAGAAGGCCTGAGCGAAGAAGTATTGCAAAATGTAGCCATCAATCTTCCAATTACTAAAGGAGCGCATCGCTTGATGAAGGCCTTGAAGTATTATGGATATAAAACAGCTATTCTATCAGGAGGGTTTACTTATTTTGGAGAATATTTGCAAAAAGAATTGGGTATCGATTATGTGTATGCCAATCAGTTAGAAATTAAAGATGGTAAGTTAACGGGTAATTATTTAGGAGAAATCGTAGACGGTCAAAAGAAAGCCGAATACTTAAAGGCTATTGCTGAAAAAGAAGGCATTCATATTAACCAAACCATAGCTGTAGGAGATGGTGCCAATGATTTGCCTATGTTGAATTTAGCCGGACTAGGAATAGCTTTTCACGCTAAACCAAAAGTAAAAGAAAGTGCTTCGACTTCCATTTCTAGTTTAGGATTAGATGGAGTCTTATATTTATTAGGTTATCATGACCGACACATCGATATGATGCAGGAATAGTGGTTGCAATACAAACTTGTATTTGTCAGTTCGAGCGCAGTCGAGAACAATCAATCACGACTGCGCTCGATTTGACAAAAATGATAAAACTAGGTTACAGTAAGTTTTAATTTATTTGTAGAAAAACAAAATCCCATTTACACTTGGTAAGTGGGATTTTTGATTTAAAGAAGTCGGGATGACTGGATTCGAACCAGCGACCCCTAGCACCCCATGCTAGTACGCTACCAGGCTGCGCTACATCCCGAGAGGAGCCGAAATTACTATCTATTGTAAAAAAATCAAAGGAAAAGTTATGTTTTTTTAAATGAGAGTCAATTAAAAAAGGTAACTTTAATTCTGCCAATCGATTAAGGTAAAGTATGCTACAATGGAAACATTACATTTTTCAATTTTGATAGAAGCTACAAAAGAAAAAATTTGGCCGGTTTTATGGGATTATGCTACTTACAGACAATGGACGTCTGCTTTTTGCGAAGGTACTTATGCTATTAGTGATTGGGAAGAGGGAAGTAAAATTCATTTTTTATCTCCTACTGGCGAAGGAATGAATAGTCTGATTCAAACAAAACAAGAATATGAGTATATGGCTTTTAAGCATTTGGGAGAATTGAAAAACTTTCAAGAAATGCCTATAGATGAAGCGACTCAAGTATGGACAGGAGCTATGGAAACCTACAGATTAACTACTACAGCTAATGGGGTTTTGCTCGAAACTACGATGGACTGTTTAGCTCAATATCAGCAGTATTTTGAAGATACTTTCCCCAAAGGTTTAGCCATTGTAAAACAACTTTCAGAAACTAAATAACATATTATATGACAGCAATCAATCCTTATTTAATTTTTAATGGCAATTGTGAAGAAGCCTTTTTGTTGTACCAATCCGTGTTTGGTGGTGAGTTTCCTTATGTAGGAAGATTTAGTGATATGCCTTCGGGTGATGGAATTCCATCGTTGTCTGAGGAAGATAGTAACAAAATTATGCACATTTCTTTACCTATAGGAGCTCATTCGGTTTTAATGGGAAGCGATAGTAATAGTGCTTCGGGTGCAGTTACTTTTGGGCAAAATATGTCGGTCTCTATCAATACGGTAAGCCGTGAAGAAGCCGATAGTTTTTTCAATGGTTTATCAGCAAACGGAAGTATAGTGATGCCTATGACCGATACTTTTTGGGGAGCGTATTTCGGAATGTGTACTGATAAATTTGGCGTGAATTGGATGGTGAATTATGACGAAGTCAAAGAAGAATAGATAAAAAACCAGCACTAAGCTAAAATAGTAAAGCCCTGAGATTAGGAGGTAGTCTCAGGGCTTTGTTACTAAATCAAAACAAAAATTATTTTATAATTCCTCCTCCTTGTTTTACTTTTTCCGTATCGATATTGGTATTTTCTTGTTCTAGTTTTAGGTTTCCAAAATTATAGGTCAACGATACACGGAAAGTTCTTGAATCTTGTTTTTGATAAAAACGAGTGTCCAAATTTTCTCCTACAATCAAAGCGTTAACTTCATTTTTGTTGAAAACATCAAAGCAATGCAATCCTACTTTTAATTTTTTATTCATAAAATCTTTGTTGAAAGAAATATCAAATTGCTGAATAGGCTTTTCGATTTGGTAAATCTCCCAAGTTCCTTTTGGTAAAATAAAATAAGAAAGTGTATTGGTGATTTGCCAAGGCAATATAATTTGTGCTTGTGCACCATAGTTTACAATCGCTTTGTTATCAAATGGAAAACTATAGCCATCAATAGTAGATTTTACATAATTGATGTTGAGGTAGATGTAATTCATCTTGTCAATAGTATTCATACGTTTTTGAAACTCTGCTTTGCCTTTGAAGAAATAATCTAAAGGAATTGGAAAGGAAGCAAAAGCACTAAATGTTTTGATTTTATCAAATTGTTGAAAGGTTTGATTGCTGACTAATTCCCCAGGTTTTGCACTAAAGATAAATCGGTTGTCGTCTTTTGCAATGGTGTAGTTTGCTCCCAATTGAACAAATTGTAAAGCGGTTAACTTCACTTCAAAATTATCGTAAAACACAGGTTGCAAACCTAAATTTCCTGTTGAGGTATTGTACTGATTAAAGTTGGAACTATTGTTAGGGTCAATAGTATTGTAATTAGGTTGCGCAATTTTTCTTGAATACGAACTGCTAAAATTCACTTGAGGACTTATTTCGTAAAGCGCGCTTATGTTTGGAAAAAGGTTAGTGTTTCGGTACTCAATTTTGTCTGCAATGGAACTAGCTTCTCTTTTTACATCAAAATCTTCCAAACGAAGACCAACAGTAAAGTTGAATTTTTTTATCTTTTTTCTGGCTTCTACATAGAAGGCTAAGTTGGATTCGTTGTAATTAAAGTCGATACTTTCTGCATAATTATTGGAATCAAAAATAGTATTCGTGCTACTGTTGATATTGTATTGCCCAAAGTTATTTACTTTAATGGAATTGTATTTTCCACCAGTGTTGATTGTAAAGTCAAGTTTGTTGAATGGAATCGCAAAATCGTATTTCAAATAGTAATTGGTTAAATTGAAATCAATGATTCCGTTATTGTAAGAAGGAATATTGCCCGAATTCAACCCACTTGATTGATTGATAGGTGTTTTGTCAAAAGTGTTCAAAAAAGCTGTTACATCAAGGGTTCTTCCAAGGGTATCGAGCTTCGTTTTGTATTGAAGACTCAATTCATTGTTATAGTTTTTGTTTTTAGAAAAGCCTTCGTCATTATAATCTATGTTTTCACCAAAAGCACTAGAGTTGAAAACAGAACGGTCATTGGCAAAGTTTCCATTGTAATTGAAAAGCAAATTAGATTTTGAACTCAATTTATAGTTTGTTCCCAGTCTGAAGTATAGGTTTCTATTAGTATTCACCGTAAAATTCTCTTGAAATAAGTTTTTATCAGGAGTAAAAGAGGTAAATGTTTGACTGTTTTTTGAACGGTTTTCGCTATCAATATAGTTGTAGCCTAACATAGTTTGCCAACTGAAATTCTTCTCTTTTCCGTTCAATAAAATTTGAGGACTTGGTTTTTGATATTTATTAAAGTTGTAATTGATGTTAAAGTTTGCATTGACACCTTTAAGCCTTTTGGAACTTGTGATGATGTTTATGATAGAGCCACTAGCATTGGCATCATATGCGGCTCCGGGATTATAGATGAGTTCTACCTTTTCGATGGCATTTGCCGGAAGGCTCGAAAGATAATTTTGTAAATCGGTTCCATTTAATGTACTGGGTGAACCATCAATGTAAACGGTAACTCCTTTGCCATTAAGCGTTAATCCACCCGTTGGAGAAGTAATCACTCCGGGCAGTCTTTTGATAGCTTCAAGACTGTTACCGCTATTTAGCATTCCGTTGTCTTTTACGCTAACAATCGTCTTGTCGGATTCCACTTTTAGAAATTGCTTTTTGTTGCCAAAAACGGTTACTTCTTTTAATTCTTCTGCTTTTTTTGCGCTAGCGATAGAGTCTTGTTGGGTTTTGACGTCCTGAGCCAAGGCAACTGAGGCAACAAATAGACTCAGAAAAGATAAAATTATTTTCATAATAATTGAATTTGATGAAAAAATACAGTCACAACGATTCCCTTCAAAAAGAAATTTTGAATAGCCATAAAAAAAATTAAAGGGAAGATAAATTCAGCCTAAAAAAGGGCTTTGAATTTGTGGGAGGTACTGCGGGTTTTCATATTGATTTGTGATTAGATTGATGATTGATTACACATAAGACGGCAATCATTATCAATTGTTACAATTCAACATAAAATTTTAGAAAAAAAAGAGTGTTGTGGATAGGATTGAAAAAGTTGTACACTGCGTTTACTTCCACTACCACCACAAACGCGACCAGGAGTAGCGCAAGAAGAGAAGCAAATAATGAGCCCAAAGAGTAATAGCTTTTTCATTTAATAAGCAGCGTTAAGATTGAAGTGCTTTCAATTGTTCCAAATAGTCTCTTTGGTTTGAAAGACGTGGGATTTTGTTTTGCCCGCCCACTTTATTTCTTTGTTTAAGCCAATCATAAAACAGATTTTCTCTTGCTACATTGATGACCAAAGGATTTAGTGTCATATTATTGTAGCGTTTGGCTTCGTAATCAGAATTTAAGGATTGTAGCGTGGTGTCTAATATTTTATGAAAAAATGTTAGGTCTTTTGGCGGTGTTTTAAATTCAATCATCCATTCGTGAGCACCTTTCTGCTTGCCTTCCATAAAAATAGGCGCTACAGTATAATCTACAATTTCAGATTGTGTCTCTTGGCAGGCTTTCGCCAAAGCTTGGTCTGTGTTTTCGACCATTAGTTCTTCGCCAAAAACGTTGATATGATGTTTTGTTCTTCCCGTAACTCGGATTCGGTAAGGACTTAATGAGGTGAATCGAACGGTATCGCCAATCTAATAGCGCCATAAACCACCGTTAGTGGTGATAACCATCGCATAATTTTTAAATAACTCTACTTCCGATAAACGCACTACTTTTTGGTTTGGTGTGCCAAAAGTGTCCATTGGGATAAACTCATAAAAAATCCCGTAATCGAGCATCAATAACAAATCACTTGAATAATTTAAATCTTGAATGGCAAAAAATCCCTCAGAAGCATTGTATATCTCGTAATATTTGAAGTTGTTTTTTGGTAAAATCTTTTGGTATTGTTCTCGGTAAGGGTCAAAACTTACGCCTCCGTGAAAATATACTTCAAGGTCAGGCCAAACTTCCATTAGATGATTTTTGCCAGTTTGTTCTAAAACTTTGTTCATTAACACTAACATCCAAGAAGGTACACCAGCAAAACTAGTAACATTCTCAGTGATTGTTTCGTTAATGATGGCACTCATTTTTGTTTCCCATTCACTCATCAAAGAAACTTTGTTACTTGGAGTGCTACTAAATTCAGCCCAAATAGGCATATTTTCTATCAATATGGCCGATAAATCACCAAAAAAGGTGTTGTTGTTCTCGTAAATTTGTGAGCTTCCTCCAAGGCGAAGGCTTTTCCCTAAAAACATTTCCGAGTCTTCATTGTTGTTTAGGTACAAACAAAGCAAATCTTTACTGCCTTTGTAATGGCAATCTTCTAAAGCTTCATTACTAACTGGGATAAACTTACTCTTAGCATTGGTAGTACCGCTGGATTTTGCAAACCATTTTATAGGAGTTTCCCAGAGTACATTCTGTTCTCCTTGGCGTGTTCGTTCTATTAATGGTTCTAGGTCTTCATAACTCGAAATAGGAACGCGTTCTACAAATTGAGGATACGATTTTATGGAGCCATAATCATATTGTTTTCCGACTGTTGTGTTTTCAGAAGAACGAAGCAAATTCATTAGCAGTTCTTCTTGAACTTCGTTGGGGTATTTCAAAAACAATTCGATTTGATGAATGCGTTGTTTTAAAAACCAAGAAGCAATGGAGTTGATGATAGATAATGGCATGAAGGTTTATGATTAGCCCCCTAACCCCAAAAGAGGGAAGTAGGGAATGAAATAATATTTATAAAAATTGGATTCCAATTTCTAATTTGTAATTTTATCAAAAATAACATTTTTTTTAATAATCTTAATATTTCCACAAATCTAATTCTGTCTTTAGGAGTTAGGGAACCAATTTATATGACTTACGAAGGTGTACTCTCCAAAATGCCAACCGAAATAGGCAATCCTATTCAATATTATTTAGTTTTTGAATCCAGTTTTTTAAATATCAATCAACTTTTGAATAAAGAAATAAGCATTCAATTTCTAGGATATCAATGTTTGAATTGCGGGAAAAAGAAAAAAATATTTCGTCAAGGATTTTGTTACGACTGTTTTTATTCAAGTCCAGCAGTGGGAGATTGGATTATGAAACCCGAGTTGAGTACCGCACATTTAGGCATAGAAGATAGAGATTTGGCCTACGAACAAAAAGTGCAATTACAACCTCATATTGTTTATTTGGCTTTGTCGAGTGAGGTCAAAGTGGGAGTCACACGCAAAACCCAAATGCCCACGCGTTGGATTGACCAAGGCGCCGAAGAAGCCATAGTAATTGTTGAAGTTCCCAATCGATATTTGGCAGGAATTACAGAGGTCGCGCTAAAAAATCATTTTGCAGACAAAACCAATTGGCGAAAAATGTTGACCAATACTTATGACGCTGTAGATTTGGTTCAAGAAAAAGCCAAAGTTCAAGCTTGGCTTCCAGATGAAGTTCGAGAATTTTATAGTTTAGATAAAAATGAAATTATTGCTATGCATTATCCAGTAGCAGCTTATCCTACCAAAGTAAATAGCTTGAATTTAGATAAAACGCCTTTTTATCAAGGGCAACTCATTGGAGTGAAAGGCCAATATTTGTTGTTTGCCGACGGAACCGTTTTTAATGTTCGCAGTTACGAAGGCTATGTGGTTCAGATAGCCATATAAAAAAGAAGCCTCAAATAATTTGAGGCTTCTTTTTTGAAAAAGGTTTTTGTTATTGTTCTTTCTTTTTTCCAAAAAGACCATTAATTAATTTTCCTGCTTTTTCTTTAAGAACTTCTGTTTTTTGTTCTTTAGTTGTGGCTGCTTTAGTGGTGTCTTTGGATTTACTGCTTTTGTTGATTAAATCAGTTAAAGCAGCAGAGCCTTGTTTTTTTAATTTTTCTTTTTGTTGATTCGCCAATTGATTGGTTAAATTCCCAACTGCACTTTTCATATCTGTTGAGATTTTAGGGTTGGTGAAACTTCCGCTAAGTAATGCGTTGATGGGGATGTTTTCTAATTTTGAAGCATCCGCAGCAGAAAGTTTTGATATAAAAGCATTGGCCTCTGTTCCCAAATATTTTGCAGGTACATCAAATTTTATGTTGTAATTCATCGTTTGGTCAAAACCGTGAGTACCACCAATAGTTGCTTTAATATCTTGGTATTTGATGTCAAAAGGTTTAATTGTTACTTTTCCGTCTTTAAAGCTAACAGCTGCTTTTAAATCGTTTAGATTTAATTTTTTTAAATCAATAAATTTGATGTTACTATCTAATGCACTCAATAATGTAGAGTTGCTTGAATTAACTGTAGTCGAAAGTAATTGCCCTAGTAAATCACCTGATATTGTTTTTAAATCAGGAGTCATTTCATTGGCATTAAGGTTACCAGATAATTTAATGGTAGAATTCAATTTTCCGCTCACGGCACCAGCAATTGGAGCAATTTTCTTTAGCATGTCTAGTTGAGTGAACGTTTGAGCAATATCAACTTTGTTAAGTCCTAAATCCATATTGAATTTTGAAGTTTTCTCTTTTGTTGATACCATACCATTCAAACCGATTTGTCCACCAAAAATTGAAGTAATAACGTTTTGTAAGGTAACCGTTTGGTCTTTTACAATCAATTTCCCAGCACAATCTTTCAATGTTAAGTTGTCATAAAGAACAGTTTTTGCCTTTGCAGTCAAGCTACAATTTAAGAAAGCAGGGATTTTCATCGCTTCTGTTTTTGGAGCTTCCTTACTTTCTGTTTTTGTTGGTGCAGTAGTGCTTATGAAATCTGCTACCGAAATTTGGTTTGAATTCATTGTAAAGTTTCCTTTTAGCTCTTGATTTCTAAAAGCAAAACCATAAAAATTATCTAAGACTCCAGTTATACTAAGATCGCTTTTTCCTGTTGTTGCTTTGAATTCTTGTAAATTCACACGACTGGGATTAAATTGGATTTTAGCGCTGTTAATATTCATGCTTTTGCCGTTTTCATCGGTGTATTTAAATCCGGTTAAGCTCAAATTACCAGCGTTATTAATCTTCTGATACTGACTTTTTTCTACAGAAGCCATATCGAATTTCGTTGTTACATCGGCTTTTAAAATACCAGAAAGTGGTTTGTCTAGTTGTATTGGGTAAGCTTTAGAAAGATTACCAAGATTAATTGTGCCTTTCAAAGAAGCATCAATCAACGCATTTGTGGCTATATTTTTAATGTTGGCTTTCGTGCTAAAAACATCTTGGTCGATTGTAAAAGAAAGTTGGTCTAAATTGACATAAGTGTCGTTTACTAGTCCAGTTTCATTAATGATTTTAGTGTCTATAACAATGTTTTTGACCGATTTTGGCAAGTCTGGATATTGAAAAGAAGCATTGTTTGAAGCAATGGCAATATTGAATTTTGGGATGTTTGTGTCAGATTTTAATCCTTTTGCAAAACCAGTTACCGTAAATTCACCAGAGGTTTTTACGTTCTCAATACTGCTTCTGTAAGCTGCAGGAATAAGTCCCAAGAAGTTTTTGAAGGAAGAAGTAGGAGTCTTGAATCGTAAGTCAAATTGTTGTCCAGCGGATACTAATTGAATAAAACCATCAAATTCAAGTGGTAAATCGTTGATTTTGGCTTTGTTTTCTTTGAAGGTATATTTGCTATTTTTCAAGTCAATTCCCAGTACAGCATCCAATGATAGTGCTACATTGTTGATGTAGTTCATTTTGTCCATCGAGAAAGAAACCTTAGTGGTAGTTTTTGTATCTAAATCTAGAATTTCATTAGTGAAATCTCCTGTTCCAGTATGATTGATACTATCTAATATCATTTTAATCTTAGAGCCTTCGTCGGTGAATTTAAATTTTAAATTCTCGATTTCATATCCTTTTATTGTAAGTGCCAACGGTTTGCTTTTGCTGTCTTCCTTTGGCTTTTTGTCTTTCAAGGCAATGTCATAGTTTCCTATACCATCTTTATTAAAAATGATATTAATAAGACCATTTTTTGTAGAGACTCCTTGAATATTCATCGGCTCCGTTTCATCGTTGAAAAGCTCCATTAAAGACATTTTTAAATTCAATTCTTCCATAGCCACTAAGGTGTCACCTTCAAAAGGAGCTTTGTTGATAATTGTTAATTTTTGAATGCTAATATTTGCATTTGGAAAATTTTTAAACAAGCTCAAATCGGCCTCTTTGAAGTTTACTTTTGCGTCGACACTTTCGTTGATGGTTTGGTTAATTTTTGCCTTAATTTGGTCTTTGAATAAGTAAGGAATGGTAAACGCCGCTACTATAAGTACAAGCAATACAATTCCAACAATTTTTATTGTTTTCTTTACCATAGATTACTTTCTTTGGGGAGGCTAAGTTTTGTATTTGGGGGTAGAATTTATTGAATAGATATTTCAAAAGGCATTATAGCCTGTATTCCTTTGCGTTGTTTTATACGCTTAACTTCTTCAAGTAAACGATAGTTTTCCTCGCCAATTTCTTCTTTTATAAAAGCTGTTTTTGATTTTGCAAACGGGAAATTAGCAAAAATATCCTCAAAATTTTTCTCATATTCTGGGTAATTCACCGTGCTATACGATTTAATTTTGGCCAATTTTGCTGCCTCGGCTATTGCTTCTCTCAAGCCGCCAATTTTATCTACTAGTCCAATTTTTACTGCCTCAGACCCTGTCCAAACACGACCTTGACCAATAGCATCCACTTGTGCAGTAGTCATTTTGCGACCTTCTGCAACGTGACCAATAAAGGTAGCGTAGATATTTTCAACACCTTCTAGCGTTATAGCTTTGAATTTTTCATCCATTGGTACAAACGGACTATAATTAGATGCGTTTTCGTGAGTTCTAACTTGTTCAGTATTGATGCCGTAGCGGTTTGCCGCAACAGAGAAGTTAGGTAGTGTTCCAAATACGCCAATTGAGCCTGTAATCGTATTTTTTTCAGCAAAAATAGTATTGGCGTTACAAGCAATATAATACCCACCTGAAGCGGCATAATTACCCATAGACACTACAACAGGTTTTACTCTTTTTGTCAATTCTATTTCTCTCCAAATTAAGTCAGAGGTTAAGGCACTTCCACCAGGGCTGTTGATACGCAAAACAATTGCTTTGATGTCGTCATCTTTTCTGACTTCTTGAAGAGACCTTCTCATCGAGCCTTCACCAATTTCGTTAACATCTCCTTCGCCGCTACCAATTTCTCCTTGAGCATATACAATAGCAATAGCATCATTGGAATCCATATTCACAGAAGTGGTAGTTGTTTTTTGGGTGTAATCGGCAATAGAGACCGTATTATAATCTTCGTCTTTGTCTACTTTTAATACCTTTTTTATGGCGTTATGGTAGACATCTTCATAAGCAATATAGTCAATAAGATTTTGTGCTTTGGCCATTTCTGGGGTTCTAGCCAAAAGACCGTTAGCAATTGTATTTAATTTTTCTACTGGAATATTTCTACTTTTCGAAATATCTTCTACTATGTTTGTCCAAATTCCGTTTAGCAATGCCATAGTTTGTTCCTTATTCGCATCACTCATTTTGTTTTCTAGAAAAGGTTCAACGGCGCTTTTATATTTTCCGTGACGAATCACTTCCATCTTTAAACCTGACTTTTCTTGAAAATCTTTAAAGAACATCACCTCAGTCGACAATCCTTTGAAATCTAATTCTCCAATTGGGTTGATGTAGATTGAAGTGGCAACAGAGTTTAAATAATATTCTTTTTGAGAATAACTATTAGCATAAGAATAAATAAATTTTCCAGATTTTTTAAAACGGTTCAAAGCGTCACGGAGTTCTTTACTTTGCGCCATTCCTAGACTAGAATCTGTATTTAGGATAGAAATTCCCTTAATGGCATCATCTGTTTCTGCTACTTCTATAGCATTGATAACATCAGTCAAACCAATTTTTTTTCTTTCAGAAAAAGCCGTTACCCAAGGGTCTGAGTATTTTCCAGCATAGTCATCAGAAATATCAGATAAATTTAGTTCTATAACTGAGTTATTTTCAACTTCAACAGTTTCAGAATCGCCTCCAAAAATGACTCCAATAAGGATAATTCCAAAGAAAGAAAGCATCATAAAAACAAAAATACCAATAACGGTAGCCAAAACATTTCCTAAAAATCTCATAGTTAGTTATTTTTTATCAATAAGTCTATAACCTGATTGTATTGTTACAAAAGTAGATTTAAATTTCTTTTTTCAAAATAATCTACTTCTATATCAGTAGTGATTTTAATTTTCTTTTCCTTAATTTGTGCCTATTATGAAGTCACAGCATCAAGTCGTATTGTCATTAGGTAGTAATCAGGGGCAAAGGTTAGAAACCATTATCCAATGTATTGATGTATTGCATCTTGAGGTAGGTACGGTTTTAAAAATCTCCCCAGTTTACGAATCTCCTGCTTGGGGTTTTGAAAGTACACCTTTTTACAACTGCGCCTTAGTTTTACATACTACCGCTTCTCCATCCCAAGTTTTAAGCAAAATCCTTAAAATAGAAAAGCGTTTAGGTCGCGTTCGGACGGCTACAGTTGGCTATGCTGCTAGAAGTATCGATATTGACATCATTGCTTATGATGAATTGGTACTGGATACCGAAAAGTTAAAATTGCCTCATCCATTACTACAAGACCGAAATTTTGTTTTATTGCCATTTCGAGACTTACAGTTGGATTGGATGCACCCAATTTTCAAAAAATCTATCCCCGAATTAATTGGCGAAACAACCGATAATAGCATATGTCAAGCCGTAGCGACAATCCCTGCGCCGTTGAGCAGCATTCCTCTTGAAAAATTCAATTACATCGCATTCGAAGGTAATATTGGAGCAGGAAAAACAACATTGGCTAACAAAATCGCCGAAGATTTTAATGCCAAAACGGTATTGGAGCGTTTTGCGGACAATCCCTTTTTGCCAAAGTTTTACAAAGACCAAAACCGTTACGCTTTTCCTCTCGAAATGTCATTTCTTGCCGACAGGTACCAACAACTGTCCGATGATTTGGCGCAATTCGATTTGTTTAAAGATTTTGTCGTAGCCGATTATCATATTTTCAAATCGCTAATTTTTGCAAAAATCACATTGGCAGAAGATGAGTACCGTTTGTACCATACTCTTTTTTCTATCATTTATAAAGAAATGCCCAAGCCAGATTTGTACATTTATCTGTATCAAAACACCCAGCGTTTATTGCAAAACATAAAGAAAAGAGGTCGAAGTTACGAACAAGATATTCAGGAAGAATACCTAGAAAAAATCAACATTGGGTATCTCGATTATATCAAATCACAAAAGGATTTGAACGTATTAATCATCGATGTTTCAGACCTTGACTTTGTCAAAAACCAGTCAGATTATCTTTTTGTTTTAAATGAAATCAAAAAGAAAATACAGCACACTTCCTGATTTTTAGGAGCGCATCAAAAGGCTTTTTTGGAGTTATGGTTTCCCGCTTTCCGTTTTAATCTTATGCCCCGAACCCGGGGTCATAAGGATTTTCACTACAATCGGGGCTAAAAGCTAGCATTTGGCTTAAAAGTAAGAGAATCAAAGCGTATTATCTTTTCAAAGAAAAATGACCTCTTTTTTCAACCCCAGAATCGTCTAGTCTTAAGACATACCAATAATCTGTAGAAGGGAGTTGGATTTCGTTGGATGTACCATCCCAAGAAAAGTTATTTTTATCCATCGTTTTTATAAGTTTTCCCATCCTATCAAATATAGAAAGAGTGGCTGAGGGGTAATTTTCTAATCCAGGAATTTTTAAAACATCATTAAATCCGTCTCCATTTGGTGTAAAAAATTTTGGAAAATTTACCACTATAAATTCTTTTTGAACGGGTGGATTACAAGAGCCCTTTTCCCTTATATAAATGGTTTGAATGCCACCACTTACAGCAGTGAATCTATTGGATTCTTGGTATACTGTTCCGTTTAAGGAATATTCATAATAAGAGTTGGGATTTGTCAAGGTTATAGTTGTGGTAGCTTTATCATCCGTTACAATGGATTTAATAATAGCATCGGGATGGTCGGTTATTTTTATGGTTTTGACTAAAGTACAACTTTGGGGAGCAGGCAAAGTGATGGTGACCGTGTATTCACCTGTTGCATTTACTAGGATGGTTTTAGTGGTTTCGCCCGTTGACCATGAATAAGTGCTGTTGTCAAAACCAGCATCAAGTAGGCTTTTCGTGGCTCGACATAAGGGCATTTCTTCATTTGTAATCGGTGGTAAATCATAGACGATAACATGGATTGGAATCCGAATGCCATTTGTACAGGAATTAAGTACTGCTTCTACATAGAAAGTAGTATTGTTGGTCACAATTCTTGAAAACGAGGTTCCAATTCCTTTGACTTGATTACTAATAGGACTGTCATACCAATAGGTTTCACCTGCGCTTGTAGTTACTGTTAAAGTCGTTTCACCTGGTCCGCAAGTAGAAAAAGTAGTTTGAGTGGTCGTAATTACAGGAATGGGATAAATAGTTGCTTCAACTGCAGTACGAAGTGGTGAGATGCAGCCGTTTACTAGCGTGGAAACATAATACGTTTTGGAGGCATTTAATACGTTCGTTGTGTACTGTGTTCCTTGCTCAAGAATTGTGCCCCCAAATTCTGAATCGTACCATGTAACCTCACCCACATTAGTTTTCGCTTCAAGAGTCATAACCCCCGAGCCGCACTGCGCCGCACCTTTGGTTTCCGTTATTTGAGGAATGGTTAACGAAACAGTAGTTACAAAAGTTAGTATTGGATCACCTACACTGCCTCCATATTCTACGATGTATCCTCTTGATTTCATTGGGCCAATGGTAGTTCCTTCATAAGTTAAGTCCGTCCAAGATCCTAACAAACCAAGTTCAGGACTTTTATCAATAATGTGAGCAAAATTTTCGAAACCAGCACCATTATCAGGCTCGTTGTTATTACCATTTTTGCGATTCCAATACATAAAATTGGGGGTAAACCCCTGTCCAAAAATGTTAGGCTTTCTTACTCCATCGGGACCAACTTCTAAGTTGCTCCAAAACAGGGTGCCTGCTTCTGGACCAGTAATCCATCGCCATTCTCCTTCTTTTTGAAAATCAGATCCTCCAATCCAACCATTACCTTCTAATTGTTCTCCAACAAGTTGCTGTTCTTCAAAGTTTAACAAGGTGGCTAAATAGCCTTTCATACCAAAATATTTTTTTGCATCAGCGGCAATTCTTGCGTCACCCCAAGTAATACCTGGTGCTTTTATGTATTCATAGAAATGTTGATTGGAAGGCAGATAACTCATAGGTTCACCGCTAATAGAAAAACTTCTATTTCCAGTAGGTTTTTTTGAGCTATTAGTATACATCACATCTTTTACTGCAGCAATTAATTCGGTGTATGGGGTCAATATTCCGTTGACTGGGGCGCTAATTTTTAATTTACCTAATTCAGGGTTCCAAGTAGTCACCACTGTTGGATGAAGACCTGTTAATGTTAATAGGTCTTGATTTTTATTATAGCCTGAAGAAATTTGTATAAAGATTGCGTCTCCAAAAGTGTCATCACTGTCTGTTATACTAAAATCAGTTACTATGGGTATACTGGTTTGAGGACAATAAATTTGGTTGCCTGTAGCCTTTAGTATAGGCATAGCATTAAGTGTTTTTTTGGGTTTATCAATTTTAGATAAAACATAACCGTTAGACGCGATTGCAGAAAAGGTCTTGTTTGCATTGCAAATGAATGAGAAAATGATAAAGAAAAAGAAAAGTATTTTTAATTTAATCTTATACATGTTCACTGGTATTTTCTATAAAATTAGTTATTAATCAGTTACGATTTTAATTTAATAAATTTTATAGAAAAGAACTAAAAGAATAAAAAGCACTATTCGTGTATTAAGAAGTTTTAGTGTGTAAAATTTAATTTGGATTATTATATGCGGAGTATTTTTAGGGCTTAAAAGTCAATTTTTACACACTCTTGATTAGTTATCTTTTCAAAGAAAAATGACCTCTTTTCTCAACAGCTGATTCGTCCAATTTTAAAACATACCAATAATCAGTCGAAGGCAAAGGGTTCTTGTTTAAAGTGCCATCCCAAGACAAATTAGCTGGTGATAATTGGCTTACTAATTTCCCGTATTGGTCAAAAATAGAAATGGTGGCTTTTGGGTAAACCTCAAAATCTTTTACATACCAAACATCATTAAACCCATCATTATTTGGAGTGAAAAACTTTGGAGGATTAATTACTATGAATTGTTCTTGATCCCAATTGCAAAAGCTACTATCTCGTACATAAGCCGTCTGAATTCCGCCAGACACACCCGTAAAAATATTCGAACTCTGATAACTAATATTATCAAGTGAATATTCAAAGTATGGTGCTGTATTCGTTACTTCTATGGTTACAGTGGTTTCATTCACAATCACTGCTTTTATTTCAGGAACAATTTGCCGAATTGCCCTGAAATTTTTTCTACTAGTGCAATTCTCGGGTGAAGGGCTGGTTATGTCTACATAGTAGTTGCCAATAGTATTTACCTGAATCATTGAGGTAGTTGCTCCATTTGACCATAAATAAGACATGCCGCTCAGGCCAGCATCAAGAGTTACAGGATTCGATTGGCAAATGATTTTTTCTTCATCGGTAATAGCAGGAAGTGGATAAATCTTCACTTCTACAGGGACTCTAGTCTCGTTGGTGCAATTTGCATTGACTGCTTCGGCATAGAAGGTGGTGCTCGCATTCAAAAATGGAGTAACATAGGTTGTTCCTGTTAGTAATTTAGTGGTACTTGTAGCATCAGCATACCAGTTAATTGTCCCTGAAGATGGCGTAGCATTTAGTGTTACTACTGATGGACCGCAATTGCTCACTGGTGAGTTGGTCGTTGTTACGGTTGGAATTTGATTGATGGTAGCAACAACGGCTGTTCTGTTTGAAGTACACCCACCAGAAGTTGTTGATACATAATAAGTGGTACTGGTGTTTAAAAATGGAGTTGTAAAACTAGGGCCACTGCCAACTAAATTCCCACCTGCATTTTGATCGTACCAATTGATGGTCCCTATTGAAGCGGTGGCTTCTAAAGTTAGACTACCAGGATCGCATTTTGAAGCAGGTGTTGCACTTAAAAGCGATGGAATAGTTATCGAAGTGCTGGCAGAGAGTTGCAAAACAGGATCGCCTGGCATACCACCATATTCTACAATATAGCCTTTTGGTTGGTAATTTCCACTCGTATCACCACTTACAGATAAATCATTCCAAGAACCCGAAATACCTACTCCAGGTGCTGTAATGTGAGCGTAATCCTCGTCTCCAAGTTGATTGGGTTCGCTATTATTCCAAAAAGCAAAATTAGGTGTGTTGCCATTAGCGTTTCCATTCCAGAAGATGGTTCCAGCTTCCGGGCCAGTTACCCATTTCCATACCCCCTCTGTTTCAGCATCGCTACCGCCAATCCAGCCTGCACCTGGGGCTTGTTTTCCTGCTAATTGTGCTTCGTCTGCAGCGGTCAGTGTGGCTAGGTAGCCTTTGAGTCCGTAATAAGTTCGAAGTTCAGCGGCGGCTTTAGCGCTTGTCCAAGTAATTCCAACATTAGGAACGTATTCATAATAATGTCCATTTCTTGGCAAATAATTGGCTTGTCCAATACTAATAGAAAAACTTCTACCACCTGTTGCTGTAGCAGATGAGTTGTAGAATTGCACGTCTTTGATAGCGTTAACAAAATCCGTGTAACTTACAGCAACTCCGGTAGGACTATTCAACGTTAGTTTTCCTTCGTTGGCATTCCAGCTACTTTTGATGGAGGGATGCGCAAGAGCATTATTTAATATAAGCACGTCTTGTCCCAAGCTATAGCCCGAGGATATTTGAATGTAAATGGCCTCAGTGCTAGTGTCATCTGGATCAGTGATACTAATATTGGTTACAATGTTAATGTTGGTAAGTGGGCAATACGTTTGATTGCCTGTTGCGGTAATCGTTGGAGCGATATTAGCAACTACTTTTTTGACGGAAGCTAGTTTGGCTACAGTTGTTTTTTGTTCTTTTTTAATTGAAGGATTTTCTGAACTGGCAAAGCCAAATTGAAATAAACAAAAGATAAAAAATAAAGGTAGTAGTAAGAGGCGTTTCATTCTATAAAAATAAGATTAAATTCAATTGTTTACTAATCAAAAGAAAGAATTTAGCGCCTAATTTTCTCTAATGTAAGAAATCAAACAATAAAGAAATCAATAGTGATATTGTTTGAATAAATCCCAAACAACAATACCAGCACTTACCGAAATATTTAAAGAATGTTTGGTGCCCAATTGAGGGATTTCTATACATCCGTCACAAAGAGCTACGGCTTTTTGTGCTACCCCGTGGACTTCATTGCCAAAAACTAAAGCATATTTTTTTGAAACATCAACTTTGAAATCTTGAAGGAAAATAGCGCTTTCCACTTGTTCAATGGCCAAAGTGATAACGTCGTCTTTTTTTAGATCCGTTATAGCATCTAAAACGTTTTCATAATGTTCCCAAGCTACTGTTTCTGTAGCGCCCAAAGCAGTTTTGTGAATCTCTTTGTTGGGAGGTGTAGCAGTAATACCGCACAGGATAATTTTTTCTACCAAAAAAGCATCAGCAGTTCTGAATACAGACCCAATATTGTGAAGACTTCTCACATCATCAAGAACCAGAATTAGAGGTGTCTTTTTAGATTCTTTAAATCCTTCAATAGATTTTCTTTCGAGTTCACTATTTTCTAGTTTTCTCATAGTAGTAATTGGATTTTAATAAAAAAGCTTCCTGATGTGAGGAAGCTTTTTTTGAAATATTTATGTTTATTAGCTTTTTACTTCGTCAGGTAAAACATTTCCTTTTATAGTCAAAATCTTTGTTGGTTGACCAGCCGCATTTGAAGTAATAGTGACTGTTTTTGTAAAAGGACCTACTCTGTCAGTAGCATATTTTACACCAATAGCACCTTTTGCTCCTGGCATAATTGGCTCTTTTGGGCTACTTGGTACAGTACAACCACAAGATCCTTGAGCATTTGTAATGATCAATGGTGCATTTCCGTTGTTGGTGAAAACAAATTCACGTTTTCCGTCAGAGTTACGAGCGATTGTTCCGTAATCAATGGTTTCGTTTACGAACACCATACCAGCTCCTTCAACTTTTGCTACAGTTGCTTTTGCTTTTTTAGCTTTTTTTGAAGTCTCTTGTGCTGTAGCAGAAGTTATTCCTAGTCCTAAAACTAATAATAGTGTAATTATTTTTTTCATATAGATTTAATTTTTAGTACACGCAAATCTATACAAAAAATACAAATCAGCGCTTAAAATTCGCTTAAAATTTTAATTTTTGAACCTTCATTATTCGCTTTAAAATCTATAAATTCGCTGTCGTATTTACAGAATTTAATTCCCACTAATTTGGCAGCAAAAGAAAAAGGCGTGAAAGAAACGCCATTGATGAAACAATATAATGAAATCAAAAGAAAGTATCCTGATGCTTGTTTGTTGTTTCGTGTAGGTGATTTTTATGAAACGTTTGGCGAAGATGCTATTCGCGCATCCAAAATACTAGGTATTACCTTGACCAAAAGAGGTGCTGGGTCTGAGACGGAGACTGCATTGGCAGGTTTTCCGCATCATTCTATCAATACATATTTGCCCAAGTTAGTTAAAGCTGGACTTCGTGTAGCCATTTGTGATCAGCTAGAAGATCCCAAAATGACCAAAACGATTGTGAAACGTGGCGTTACCGAATTGGTTACACCTGGGGTTTCTATGAACGATGAGGTGTTGCAGTCTAAAACTAATAATTTTTTGGCTTCGGTATATTTTACCAACAAAAGTATTGGAATTTCATTTTTGGATGTTTCTACAGGGGAATTTCTAACTGCACAAGGAAATGCAGAATACATTGATAAATTATTGCAAAATTTCAATCCTAGTGAGGTTTTAGTGCCGAAAAACAGCAAAAATACGTTCCGAGAAACTTTCGGAGACGATTACCATAGTTTTTATCTAGAAGATTGGATTTACAAAGAGGATTATGCGTTTGAAAGCTTAACGAAGCATTTTCAAACCACTTCTTTAAAAGGTTTTGGTGTTGAAGAATTGAAAGAAGGAATCGTGGCTTCGGGCGCTATTTTGTATTATTTGTCCGAAACACAGCACAATAGAGTGCAGCATATTACGGCCATACAGCGCATTGCAGAAGATGCTTATGTTTGGATGGATCGTTTTACCATTCGAAATCTAGAGTTGTACCATAGTTATAATCCTAATGCGGTGACGTTGCTAGATGTAATCGACCGAACACTTTCGCCAATGGGTGGGCGATTATTGAAGCGTTGGTTGGCTTTGCCTTTGAAAGATGCAGCCAAAATTCAGAGTCGTCATCAAGTTGTAGCTTATTTGAAAGAAAACCAAGAAGTTTTAAAACAAATACAATATCAAATCAAACAGATTTCTGATTTGGAACGTTTGATTTCAAAAATCGCAGCAGGCAAAGTATCGCCTCGTGAAGTGGTGTATTTGAAAGAATCCTTAGATGCTATTCTGCCAATTAAAACGATAGCCTTGCAAAGTCCGCAAGAAGCTGTAAAAGTAATTGGTGATAGTTTACACAGTTGCGATTTACTTCGTGAAAAAATAAAAATTACATTAAATCAAGATGCGCCAGTAGCTATTGCCAAAGGAAATGCGATTGCGGTTGGTGTACATTCTGAATTGGATGAGTTACGTGCTATTTCTACATCTGGAAAAGAATTTTTAGAAGGAATCGAGAAACGTGAATCAGATCGTACAGGGATTTCTTCTTTGAAAATTTCTTTTAATAATGTTTTTGGCTATTACATCGAAGTTCGAAATACGCATAAAGATAAAGTGCCAAGCGAATGGATTCGTAAGCAAACCTTAGTGAATGCGGAACGCTACATTACAGAAGAGTTAAAAGAATACGAAACCAAAATTTTAGGTGCCGAGGAAAAAATTCATAAAATCGAAGGAGAGATTTTTGAACAATTAGTGCAATGGATTTCAACTTATATAAAACCAGTTCAAATGAATGCCAATTTGGTAGCGCAGTTGGATTGTTTGTGTTCGTTTACACAATTGGCTATCGAAAACCAATATGTTTGTCCTGAATTGGATGAAACATTTGAATTGGATATCAAAAACGGTCGTCATCCGGTAATCGAAAAACAATTGCCTGTTGGTGTGCCGTATATTGCTAATGATGTTTTTCTGGACAGAGACACGCAGCAGTTGATTATGATTACGGGGCCCAATATGTCGGGTAAATCGGCTATTTTGAGACAAACGGCTCTGATTGTACTCTTGGCTCAAATGGGAAGTTTTGTTCCAGCAGATAGTGTTAGAATGGGTATTGTGGATAAAATTTTTACTAGGGTAGGAGCTTCAGATAATATTTCGATGGGAGAATCTACTTTTATGGTCGAAATGAACGAAACGGCTTCTATTTTGAATAATATTTCAGATAGAAGTTTGGTGCTTTTGGATGAGATAGGTCGAGGAACAAGTACTTATGATGGAATTTCTATTGCGTGGGCAATTGCTGAGTTTTTGCACGAGCATCCATCGCAACCTAAAACCCTTTTTGCTACGCATTATCACGAATTGAATGAAATGAGCGATGCATTGCAGCGCATACAAAATTATAATGTCGCTGTAAAAGAATTAAAAGATAACGTGCTTTTTATTCGAAAATTAGTAAAAGGAGGTTCTGCTCATAGTTTTGGGATTCACGTAGCTAAAATGGCTGGAATGCCGCAGTTGGTGATTTTGAAGGCTCAGAAAATATTAAAGAAATTAGAAAAAGACCATTCAGGAGATGCTTTAAATGGAATCAAAGCAGCAAAAGATGAGATGCAAATGAGTTTTTTTAATCTAGATGACCCCTTGTTGGAGGAGATTAAAGACGAAATTTCACAATTAGATATTAATTCGATAACGCCAATGGAGGCTTTAATGAAGCTGAACGAGATAAAACGAATGCTCAGTCGAAAATAATTGCAGTATAAAGAATAGGTTATCAGAAAGTTATATTTTTATTGATTTTTTTTTCTGAAAAAGGCTTGTTTTATTGAATATTTGTGCTAAATTTGCCACCGCAATACGAAACAAGTACTGCAGTTCTTTTGAGAATTTGAAACGCGAAAATAGCTCAGTTGGTAGAGCGCGACCTTGCCAAGGTCGAGGTCGCGGGTTCGAGCCCCGTTTTTCGCTCAAACACCACATAATGCTCGGATGGTGAAATTGGTAGACACGCTGGACTTAAAATCCAGTGAACAGCAATGTTCGTGCGGGTTCAAGTCCCGCTCTGAGTACAAGAAAGCTTCAAACTATGTTTGGAGCTTTTTTTATTTATGACAAATCCTAACATCGGCCTGCTGAGGATGGAGTGATTTGATTCTAAAATCTTTAACGTATAAATTAATGTATGGGTGCTTTTGTGATTAGTAAACGGTTTAATGATACTTATAAGTTTGTTTTTACATCACGTAAAGGGAAGGTGATTTTTACCAGTCAAAGCTATGAATTGAAGTTTGAAGGTGAAGAAGATATTGTCTTGATACAGCAGTCGATTGAGGCGTTGGTTTTTATTAAATTAAAATCAGCGGCTGGGAAGTATTATTTTAGATTATTGTTGGGAGAGCGCCATTTGGCAACCAGTAGAAAGTATACTACAGAGTTGCGATTACTCAAAGGAATAGAGGAGATAAAAAAATATGCGGCGGTGTCTGAAATTTTGGATTTTTCTGAAAACACCTTTGTTTTTCCAGATTGATTTTATAATAAATAAAAAAAACAAAAGCTCAAGATGTATCTTGAGCTTTTGTTTTTTTTGGCATAAAAAAAGCCATCACATGGATGGCTTGATTTTTTCTGTAATTTAAAAATTACTTAGCAGCTGGAGCTTCAGCAGCTGGAGCAGCAGCAGAATCAACTACAGTAGCAGCAGAATCAACAGCAGGAGTTGCAGCAGAATCAACAGCAACAGCAGCAGAATCAGTAGCTACAGTTTCCTCAGCAGGAGCATCAGCTTTTTTACAAGATACAACAGTTAATACAGCAACAGCAGCTAAACTTAAAAATACTTTTTTCATCTTAATTTTATTATAAAGGTTAATTATTAATTCGTGGCAAAGATATAAAAAAATTAATACGCAATATATTTTTTTGTATTTTTTTTAAATTATATTCTCTGTTCACGTGGGTTTAAATATCAAATAGTATGCCAATGTAGGGGGTGAGCTAAAATAGTAGCTGTTAGTTACTAACGTTTCCCTTTTTGGTTTTTTTAGGATGTACCAATTGTAATTCTTCAATCAAGTTTTTTGCTCCTGCGTATTTGTCCATAATGAAAAGCACATAACGAATATCGACCATTATGTTTCTGCAGATACTAGGATCGTAATAGATGTCGCTCATAGTGCCTTCCCAAACGCGATCAAAGTTCAATCCAATTAAATTTCCTTTGGCATCTAGCGCTGGACTTCCTGAATTTCCGCCTGTAGTATGATTGGTGCCGATAAAACAAACTGGCATTTTCCCGTTTTCAGCATAATTTCCAAAATCTTTGTTTTTATACAAATCAATCAATTTTGGAGAAACATCAAATTCGTAGTCGCCCGGAATGTATTTTTCCATTACACCGTCTAGATAAGTAATAGGATTGTAATATACGCCGTCTTTTGGTCCGTATCCTTTTACTTTTCCATAAGTCACCCTCAAAGTACTATTAGCATCTGGGAAAATTCTTGAATTTTCGCTCAGTTCTAGTTGTGCCTTCATATAATTGCGTTGCAATTCTGTTATTTTCAAATTTAAAGTCTCGTAAGTAGGATTCACTTCTTTTAGATACATATCGGCCATACTTTTTACTAAAACAAAAGCAGGGTCACGGTTGATGTTTTCTAATACCGTTTTTGTGTCACCCGTTAGTAGTTCTTTTGAGCCAGAATAGGACGTTAGTTTGGAACTAGAATAAACGTTTTTTGTCAGTTGGTTAACATCAATGTTGTTGAGTGTGTTCGGTAAGAATTGCTTTGGTACTTTTGTAGCGTATAAACTAATGAGTTGTTCAAATACTTTTTCGTCAACTTTGGCGCTGAAGTCTTTATAAAAATCACCTAATCCGTTGTATAGATTCTTTTTTCTGTCTGTAAAAGCTTGCTCTCCTTTGGAGTTGTAAAGTTGTTCTAATTGATAGAATTTGTATGCAACGGTAAGCAGTTCGGTGTTTCTTTGTACGGTTTCGTTAAAATAATCTCTTGCCAAAGCGTAAGGCGCGATTTCAGTGTAGTTTTTTTCGAAATCACTCAAAAGACTGCCGTATTCTTTTTCTTTTTTGGCTTTGCTAACCTTTTCTTGAAACTTCTTTTCGGCTTCTTTTTTTACGGCAATCGCATTTGATTTCTTGATGCCTAAAGTTTCACCTTGCCATTTTTTCCAATAATTGGCCGTTCCTGCATATTTTGAAGCATATTGGATTTTGATAGCATTATCTTTTCTCATAAAACCATCAGCTACTTTAAGGGCTTGTTCTCTGATTTCGATTTTTGCAGGATTCAGTTCGTTTGCAATTTGGTTGATGGCAACAGCAGGTAAGTATTCATTGGTTCTTCCTGGGTATCCAAAAACTAAAGTAAAATCATCTTCGGCAATACCGTCTAAAGAAACTGGTAAAAAGTGTTTTGGAGTGTAAGGCACATTGTCTTTTGAATAGGCGGCTGGACGATTGTTTTTGTCAGCATAAATTCTGAAAAGTGAAAAATCTCCAGTATGTCTAGGCCAAACCCAGTTGTCCGTATCCGATCCAAATTTTCCTATCGAAGTTGGTGGCGCACCTACTAAACGAACGTCTTTGAAGGTTTCGGTAATAAAAAGTAAGTATTGATTGCCATCGTAGAACGTTCGGATTTTGTTTTCTTGCCAAGCTTCTTTGGGAAATGAATTGCTTAAAGCGCTAATGTTTTCTTGAATTTTCTTTTGCTTTTCGGCTTCATTTGATAGCGTGTTCACTCCTTCCAAAACTTGTTTGGTCACATCTTCTATTTTGACAATAAAAGTCACGACCAAATCTTTATTGGGTAATTCATCTTCCATTTTGTAGGCCCAAAAACCATTGGCTAAATAGTCGTGCTCGGTGCTAGAATGCGATTGAATTTGTCCGTAACCACAATGGTGATTGGTTAGCAAAAGTCCTTTAGGTGAAATAACTTCCGAAGTACAACCTCCGTTAAATTGAGGCACAGCGTCTTTTAAGCTGGATTTGTTGGTGTCGTAAATGTCTTTGGCAGTCATTTTCATACCCAGACTTTTCATTTCTTTTTCGTTCATTCCTTCCAAGAGAGAAGGGATCCACATACCGCCTTGTTGGGCTTGTGTTTGAATCACAAAAAGCAATAAGAATAGTTTTAAGAATTTCATAGGAGTAATGGTATTTAAAAAGTAATAAAATTATAATTTGAGTTTCATCAATTTTCTGGGATGAATGCTGAAGCCGCTTTTGAGGTACAATTGCTGAGCCGAAAGATTGTGTTCTTCGACTTCTAAATAAAGTAGTTTCAATCCTAATTCTTCTCCTTGTTTTTGTGCAAAAGCAACGGCACTTTTTCCAATTCCTTGGCCTTGTGCTTTGGGTTGAATGTACAATTCATCTAAAAAAGCAATCTTACCTTGGTATTCAAAGCTAAAAACAAAAGTCAGAATCAAATACCCTACAATTTCTTGATTCCAGACTAATAACCAGCATTTGCCAAGATTATCGTTTGTTAAAAATTCTTCAAACAAGTTCTTTGCGATTGTTGTGTCAAAAGGGTAGTTGTCAATAGCGTAAAATTCGCTCATCAGCGAGGTAACGGTATCGATATTCTTTTTTTCGAGTGATTGAAATTGTATCATTGGAGATGATTTAGAATGATAGCGGTAGCGCCTTTGTTTTGCTGTACAAATTGGCGGCAAATAGCTCCTTTTTGAAATCTAATTTCTGG
Organism: uncultured Flavobacterium sp.; assembly: GCA_963513565.1. Taxonomy (GTDB): domain Bacteria; phylum Bacteroidota; class Bacteroidia; order Flavobacteriales; family Flavobacteriaceae; genus Flavobacterium. The sequence goes on from CAUPRE010000003.1 coordinate 149,260, forward strand.
TTTGTAAATCAAATCGTCAAAAGTTTCGAGTAAATCTTTGTTGTTTTCAATGCTAACACATCCTTCAAGTTTAACTAAAGCTGTGGCTTCTGCAAAATGCGAATAATTTGGTCCAATTACGATTGGAATTCCAAAAGTGGCTGGTTCTAAGATATTATGTACACCAGGATTTCCAAAGCCACCGCCTACATAAGCAATGTCGGCATAGCTATAGATTTTGGTTAAAATTCCAATGGTGTCAATGATAAAAACTTGTTGGTCAGATAAGGATTGATTTTCTTTTTCAGAAAATAATACCGTTGGTTTAGTAATTAGTGCTCTTAAGTTTGCTATTTGTTCTGCTTTGATATTATGTGGAGCAATAATGAATTTTACGTTTTCGTTGCTGTATTCGTTAATGTATTGGGCGATGATTTCTTCGTCTTTTGGCCACGAACTACCTACAACAATAGTGATTTTGTTATTCTTGAATTCGGCTATGAAATCAAGAGTGTTGTCTTTTTCTAAAATGGTACACACGCGGTCAAAACGGGTGTCTCCAGAAACCAAAACATTTTGATAACCGAGGCTTTGTAAGAGTTGTTTCGAAGATTCGTTTTGAACAAAAAAGAAATCAAAAGCGTTCAGTGCTTTTCTGTAAAAACCGCCGTACCATTTAAAAAAGGCTTGGTTTTCTCTCAGAATTCCCGAAATCAAATAGGTTTTGATGTTTCGTTTTTTGAGTTCGTTTAAGTAGTTTGGCCAATATTCGTATTTGATAAAGAAAACCAGTTCGGGATTGGCTAGCTCAATAAATTGTTTGGCATTTTTTTGAGTATCCAATGGTAAATAAACCGTGCAATCAGCCACTGTATTGTTCTTTCGTACTTCGTATCCAGAAGGTGAAAAAAAAGTGACTATAATTTTATGTGAAGGAAATTTTTCTTTTATTTTTTCAATTACAGGAAGTCCTTGTTCGTATTCGCCTAGGGATGCGGCGTGAAACCAGATGGATTTGTCGTTAGGTTGAATTTTTGCTTCTAAAGTCTTAAAAACATCCTTTCGACCCTTTACAAAAAGAGCCATTTTTGGGCTAAAAAGGGCAACGATTTTCAATAAAAAACCTGCTATAAAAACGATTTGATTATACAGAAAAAACATGAGTATAAATTTTGGCTAAAATACAGTTTCTTTATGGTTTTTTCATTGTCTAAGAGGGATTAAATAACTATTTTTGTTGTTCTTTTTTGCGAAAACATTTTGGGTTAACCTACTTTGTTTTCAAACTTTAAATTATTTTTCAATGAAAAAAATCCAAATGGTTGACTTAAAAAGTCAATATGATAAAATAAAAGACGTTGTAAATACCTCAATTCAAAACGTTTTAGATACGAATACTTATATCAACGGACCTGAAGTTCATACTTTTCAAAAAGAATTAGAAACGTATTTGGGCGTAAAACACGTCATTCCATGTGCCAATGGTACCGATGCGCTACAAATTGCGATGATGGGATTGGGTTTACAGCCCGGAGACGAAGTAATCACTGCCGATTTTACGTTTGCAGCAACCGTAGAAGTGATTGCATTATTACAACTCACTCCCGTTTTGGTAGATGTTGATATGTACAATATGAACATTTCTCTAGAAGCTATCAAAAAAGCCATTACTCCAAAAACTAAAGCGATTGTACCCGTACACTTGTTTGGTCGTGCTGCTAATATGGAAGCGATTATGGCTTTGGCTAATGAGCATAATTTATATGTAATCGAAGATAATGCACAGGCTATTGGTGCCAATTGCAAATTTTCAGATAGTACCAAAAAGAAAGCGGGAACTATCGGTCATGTAGGAGCGACTTCCTTTTTCCCTTCTAAGAACTTAGGATGTTATGGCGATGGTGGTGCTATTTTTACTAATGATGACGCTTTGGCACACACCCTTCGCGGTATTGTAAACCACGGAATGTACGAAAGATACCATCACGATGTGGTAGGCGTAAATTCGCGTTTGGATAGTATTCAAGCAGCAGTTTTGAATGCCAAATTACCATTGTTAGATCAATACAACAAAGCGCGTCAAGATGCTGCTCGCAAATATACCTTGGCTTTTCAAGATCACGCTAATATCATTGCGCCAAGTATTTGCGACATCTGCGATTGCCATGTTTTTCATCAATATACCTTACGCATCATCAATGCAGATCGCAATGGATTAATGCAGCATTTGTTAGATAAAGATATTCCATGTGCCATTTATTATCCAATTCCTTTGCACGCACAAAAGGCTTACTTGGACCCGCGTTACAAAGAAGAAGATTTCCCAGTTACGAATCAGTTGGTGCAAGAAGTGTTATCTTTACCTATGCATACTGAGCTTGATGATGAGCAAATTAAATTTATTACCGATAGTGTTTTAGAATTTTTAGGATAGTTTTTAGGAGCTATTTCCTGCTGTACGCTGTATCTTGCTTGGCGAACCCCGCCAAGCAAGGATGCCGCTTCCATCAGGGCTAACCCAAACCACACAATTATGAAAATATTGGTTACAGGAGGCTTAGGCTTCATCGGTTCTCACACCGTAGTAGAATTGCAAAACAAAGGATTTGAAGTCCTAATCGTCGATAACTTATACAATTCGTCTATCGACGTTCTAAAAGGAATCGAAAGTATATCTGGAATTGCGCCGCATTACAAAAATATCGATATGCGCGACAAAGCTGCGGTTCAGTCATTCTTCAAAGAATACGCTGATATTGCTGGAGTCATTCATTTTGCTGCTTCCAAAGCTGTAGGAGAAAGTGTTGAGAATCCGTTATTGTATTACGAAAACAACATTGCAGCCTTAGTGTATCTTTTGCAAGAATTACAGCAAAAAGATACGGCTTCCTTTATATTTAGTTCCTCTTGCACTGTTTACGGACAGGCCGAAAAAATGCCTATTACCGAAGACGCTCCCGTACAGCAACCGATGTCCCCTTACGGGAATACCAAAAAAGTGGGGGAAGAAATCATCAGAGATACCGCAAAAGCATCGTCTATAAATGCGATTTTATTGCGTTATTTCAATCCTATTGGAGCACATCCAACTGCTGCAATTGGAGAATTGCCTATTGGTGTGCCACAAAATTTAGTGCCTTTTATCACTCAAACCGCAATTGGATTGCGCCAAGAATTATCGGTTTTTGGAGATGATTATCCAACGCCTGACGGTACAGCGGTTCGTGATTATATTCACGTGGTGGATTTGGCCAAAGCACACGTTATTGCCCTAGAACGCTTATTAGAAAAGAAAAATACAGACAAAGTCGAAACTTTTAATCTTGGAACAGGCACAGGAAGTTCAGTACTCGAAGTGATTCAGAGTTTTGAGCGTGTAAGTGGTCAAAAATTACCTTATAAAATCATGCCTCGAAGAGAAGGTGATATTACCGAAGCCTATGCCAATACCCACAAAGCCAACACGGTTTTAGGATGGAAAGCCGAGTCTACGCTTGATGAAGCAATGGCAAGTGCTTGGAAGTGGGAACAAAAAATACGCTCGTAAATAGTACTCAGTAATCAGTAAAAAGTAATCAGTAAGAAACACCAAACTATCCATTGATAATTTGGTGTTTTTTTCTTTAAAGAACTATTTGTAAATTCGTTAGGTAAAAATATAAAGGAATGAGTGCTAAAAAAACATCCTCAAAATTGCCCAAAGTGGAAGAGCCAGCGGTGGTTTATGAGTCTTCGCAGGTGAAGCATAAAGGAATAGATCGAGCTACATTTGATTTCGATACCGAGTTCGCTAATGGATTGACTCCAGAAGAAGCAAAAGAAGAAGCTAAAAGAAGAATTAGAGCGTGGTGGGGAAAATAAAAGTTGTTTTTACCTCAAAAGTAATTGCTGATTTGGATAATCTAGTTCAGATTTTATACAAAAAAGAGTATTTTGGATTTATAGAATCTGCTGAGGAATATGTTTCTAGGATTTACGATGCTACCTCTGAAAGATGTCAGCTCGACATACATAAAATAGCTTCGAAAAATATCAGTCATTTAGGCACTTATTATATTTTTTACAAATCGAATAAAAGGACTACTTGGTACATTTTTTTCGAAAAGAAAGCTACTGCTATTTTGATTACCGGAATTAGCAATAATCATTGTGAGCTACCGAGTTGTAAATAAAAGTAAAGCCGAATCCAAAGGATTCGGCTTTTTTGTTACTTTTTAGCAGCTTCTTTCAATTTGTCAGCAGCTTTGTCTAGTTTTTCAGTACTTTTTTCTATCGCTTTATCGGTTTTGGCTTTGAGTGAATCAACCGCTTTTTCAACCTTTACTGTAGCGGTGTCAATTTTTTCCTCTACTTCTGAGGTTACAGCCTCTTTAGCTTCATCCAATTTTTCTTTGGTTTCTTCTTTGCAAGAAACGGTTACCGCAGCTAAAAAAGCCAATCCTAAAATTATTTTTCTCATAATCAATGTGTTTTTATGGGGTGTTATTTTTTCAGAACTAAAGATAAATAAAAAATCCCCACAAACTTTACGTTTATGAGGATTCTGTTGATAAGAATTGCTGTCTAAATTCTGCAATCTGCTATCTCAAATTTTTAAGCATTTGCAGTAGCGGCTTCTTTATTGATTTTTCCAATCAGTCCGGTCAATACTTTTCCTGGGCCTACTTCGGTAAATAATGTTGCTCCATCGGCAATCATTTGTTGTACTGATTGTGTCCATCTTACTGGAGCAGTCAATTGAATGATTAAGTTTTTCTTGATTTCGTTAGGGTCAGAAACTGCGCTTGCCGTTACATTTTGGTACACAGGGCAAATCGGAGTAGCAAAAGTAGTCGCTTCGATAGCAGCTGCTAGTTCTTCTCTTGCTGGCTCCATCATTGGAGAGTGAAACGCACCACCAACAGGCAAAATCAAGGCTCTTTTGGCACCTGCTTCTTTCATTTTTTCGCAAGCCAACTCTACGGCTTTGTATTCCCCAGAAATCACCAATTGACCAGGACAGTTATAGTTTGCCGCAACCACAACACCATCAATCGAAGCACAAATGTCTTCTACTATTTTGTCGTCTAGATTCAAAACGGCAGCCATTGTCGAAGGGGTAATTTCGCAGGCTTTTTGCATTGCCAAAGCTCTTTGCGAAACTAATTTCAATCCGTCTTCAAAAGACAAAGCGCCATTGGCTACTAAGGCAGAGAATTCACCTAAAGAGTGTCCAGCTACCATTTCTGGTTCGAAATTTTCTAAAGTTTTGGCCAAAATAACCGAGTGCAAAAATACCGCAGGTTGTGTTACTTTGGTTTCTTTTAATTGTTCTGCAGTACCTTCAAACATAATATCGGTGATGCGGAAACCTAAAATTTCGTTGGCTTTTTCGAATAATTCTTTGGCTAATGGAGAGTTCTCGTATAAGTCTTTGCCCATTCCTGTGAACTGTGCGCCTTGACCTGGAAAAACGTATGCTTTCATAATAATATGTTTATGTCGTAAATAATTTTAGTAGCAGCAAAAGTACTATTTTTATGGAATGTAAAAAAAAAACACTCCTGTCTTTTCTTTTTTACTGGTTGTAACGTTTAAAAAATTAAAAGACTAATAAGGAAATATCTTCATATTATGAAAAAAGTAATCTTAGTATTTTTTACAGTTTTTATCGCATTCCTTTTGATTTATTTTGGTTTGCCGGTACTTAATTTTGGCTTTTTCAAATTGCCATTCTTTCTATTATTGTTAGTTGGGGTGATGAGTTTGTTTTTTATTAAATTAAAAGTAGACCCGAAAACCCACAAGACAACAGTTTTGAAGGCACCTCACAAGGTATTTTATTATAGTATATTGCCCTTACTTTTTTATGTAACCATTGTCCCTTTATTTACAACGGTAAAAATGTTCAGAAGCGAAGCGTACCAACAATTGCTTGGCAAAGTGCATAAAGGTGAAAAAATCACCCAGCATATCGCACCTATTGCCATAGACAAAATCCGAGTAGTCGATGAAGAATTGGCGTATTTATTGGGCGAAAAAATATTAGGCTCGCAACCAGCTTTAGGGAGTCAAGTAGAGTTGGGACATTTTTGCATTCAAAAAGTACAAAACGAATTGTATTGGGTTGCTCCATTGTTACATTCTGGTTTTTTCAAATGGATTAATAATTCCGAAGGAACTGCGGGTTATGTTATGGTTTCGGCTACCAATGAGCGTGATGTAAAATTGGTGCAACAAATTAACGGGAAACCTTTAAAAATAAAATACCAACCGTCTGCTTATTTTCAGTCCGAAATTCATCGCCACGCGTATCTTAACGGATACTCAACCATTGGCTTAACCGACTTTACTTTTGAAATCAACGACGAAGGAAAACCGTTTTGGGTGATTACAACCTATGACAAAACCATTGGCTTTTCTGGAAATAATGCAACTGGAGTTTTGGTAGTCGATGCACAAAATGGAGCCATTCAAGAGTATTCCATTGCCAACACACCAAAATGGGTTGATCGTATACAGCCTATAGATTTTATCGAAGACCAATTAGACGATTGGGGAACGCTAATTCACGGGTATTTCAATTTTTCAAATGAAGACAAATTACAAATCACCGAAGGGATGACGCTGGTGTATGGAAAAGACAATAAATCCTATTGGTATACAGGCATTACTTCAACCGGTAAAGACGAATCTGCGGTGGGCTTTGTATTGGTTGATACCCGTACCAAAGAAACCACTTTTTACAAACAAGGTGGCGCTACCGAATTTGCGGCTCAAAGTTCAGCCCAAGGTAAGGTTCAAGAAAAAGAATATACTGCTTCTATGCCAATTCCATATAACATCAATTCCATTCCTACCTACGTAATGACTTTAAAAGACAAGGGTGGATTGGTTAAAATGTTTGCTATGGTTGCCATTTCTGACTATACGATTGTGGGCGTAGGTAATACGATGCGTGAGACCCTTACGGCATACAAAAATGTGTATAATATGGCCGACAATAAGATTAATCCCAATTCGGTAGCCAATAAAAAAATCATTCAATCGGTAGTGACAAGAATTCAAAACGACGTCAAAAACGGCAATAGTTTTTATTACTTCACCCTGCGAAAATCACCCACTATTTATGTGGGTTCTTCACAAATTTCAAGTGAGTTACCAGTTACGGTTGTGGGAGATTCCATCAAAATTACCTATGATTTAGATCTTGAGAAAGTAGTAGATATTTCTAGTTTTCAAAATCTAACGTTGAGCAAGAAGTAAAGCGTTTTATTTATTTTTGTAGTTAAATCATAAAGACAATGCCTTCTGAAAAAGAAAAAATGCTCGCTGGCGAATCCTATCTCAGCAACGACAAACAGTTGGTGCAAGAGCGATTGTGGGCCAAGAAAATGCTCCAACAAATCAATGCCGAGTATATCGTAAACGGCAAAACACGCGGATTGTTCAAGCAATTACTGCCCAATGCCCACAAGCGTTTGTATATAGAACCGCCGTTTCATTGTGATTATGGGTACAACATCCACACGGGCGAGAATGTCTATTTCAACCTCAATTGTGTGGTGCTCGATACGATGAAAATCACCATTGGCAACAACGTTTTTTTTGGACCAGGCGTACATATTTACACCGCTTCGCATCCCTTGGATATTGTCGAACGACGCACCTTCGAACTGTCCAAACCCGTCACGATTGGCGATGATTGCTGGATTGGCGGCAATACCGTGATTTGCCCCGGAGTGACCATTGGCGACGGTTGCACGATTGGCGCCGGCTCGGTGGTGACCAAGAATATTCCGGCACATTCACTAGCTGTAGGCAATCCCGCGCGTGTCATTCGAAAGTTACAGTAATCCTTTTTAGGAGCAGAAAGAAGCGGCTTTTTTATAGGCAAAGTCCCGTCATCCGCTGTATCTTTGCGGCCGAACCCCGACCACAAAGGATGCCGCTCCTACCGGGGCTAGAAGGCAAGAAAGGGCTTGATTAGCCAACATCCCAAAAAAAATAAAAGAATGAAAGTTATCCTACTTACCCCAATGGAAATCGAAGCCGAGAAAGGGCAAAATGCCTTGCAACGCTTTCCATCTTTACAAAATGACTACCAAATCGTAATCTCAGGTGTGGGAAGAGAAACCACCGCCAAAGCGATGATGCATTTGCCGGCGCACGATTTGTGTGTGTTAATTGGCTTTGCCGCCATCGTAGGAAAACCCGAAAATTTGCCAGCCGAATTGCAATTGGGAATGCCGATAGAAATTACCAATGCTTCTCTTTATGGTTACGAAGGACAATTGTTCGAAAACGGCAAACCGATATTGACAGAATCCAAAACCAACTTGCTTTGTTTGTCTTCCTTAACTTCGGATAAATTTGTCAAAACGACTAATTTGGCCGAACGCACCGTGGTGAATATGGAAGATTATACCTTTATGTATCTCAAACAACCACAGGATTTTATCGTACGTATTATTTCGGATTTCTTGCCCCATACTCACGAAATCGACTTTTTTGAAGAAGTAAAACCTATTGATTTTTACAAAGCCATCGAAGCTATTGAGAGGGTTTTGTAAGTGAAAGAATTAATGTGCAGCTATTTCTTGATGTAATAATTCTACATTAAAATTAACTTTTGCATTTAAAGCTCGAAAAATTTTAATAATCGTATCAAATCTTGCGTCAGTTACGCTGTTTTCAATTTTAGAAATTTGAGCTTTTTTTACACCAACTAATGCACCTAATTGTTCTTGAGTCAAGTTTCTTTCTTTGCGAATTTGTTTAATGGTTTGTCCAATCAAATCAATTTTCAATTCGTTTTCAAAATTATCTCTATTTGGAGTGCCTTTTTTTCCAACGAATTTATCTGTTACTTCATCTAAACTGTACGTTTTCATACTCTTATTTCTTTTCGTTAAAATATTTTACTCTTAGTGATTCTGCTCTTTCTATTTCTAGTTTGGGAGTTTTATCGGTTTTCTTTATTATGCCGTGGGTAGCAATTACAATTGTGTCCTTTTTGTCTGATTTATCCCAAAAGGCAAACAATCTAAAATATTGTTTGTTATATAAAGTTCTAAACTCTCAAATTTCGCCATCAAGTTTTTTGAATAGTTCATTATCGTTTACGCTTCTTGATTTCCAGATATTATAAAGTATTTTTTCTCTAGATTTCGGCTCTAGACTTTCCAAAAATGTTATGACTGGTTCAAGAAATTCAACTTTAAATTTATAATCCATTGTTCACTAAGCATAATTTTTTATAAAGATATAAGTTTCCTTTTTAAGAAACAATTTTTTCAAGCTGATCGTTTTTGACCTTCAATTTATTACCTTATCCTATCGCCTCAATAATTTCTAGCAATTGTCCTTTCAATTCTTCGTTGGTGATTCCTTTTGCTGCATCAAAATTGGTGGCAAAACTCGGTAACGAAAAAGCACCTTTAACATCGGCTCCTTGGAAAGGAAATCTGTTTTTGGCCATTTCCAAAACCGAAGCGCCTCCTCGTGGTCCAGGTGAAGTAGCGAGCAAAAGCGTTGGTTTTTCTTGAAAGGTTTTACCGTTGATGCGGGAAGTCCAATCCAAAATATTTTTGAAAGCAGTCGAATAGGCGCCATTGTGTTCTGCAAAAGAAATGACAATAACATCGGCACCGCCCAGTTTGGCAAAAAAATCGTGCGCTAATTTCGGAATTCCGGTTTTGGTCTCTTTGTCTATTGAGAAAATGGGCATTTCGTAGTCGTTCAAATCCAAAACTTCAACTGTTGCGTTGGCAAATTGATGTGCGGCATAGGTTGCCAATTGTTTGTTGATAGAGGTCGCGCTAGAAGATGCGCCAAAGGCTAGTATTTTTTTCATTATTGATGTTTTTATTCTTTATTTATATAGTATGTCAATGCTCCCGAAGGACATTTTTTTACCGTACTGATAATGGCTTCGGTAGTCGAATTTTCGGGAACTATCCACGGTTTTTCTTTGGGTTTAAATACATCGGGATTGTTTTTTACACATTCGGCAGCGTGTTTGCATAAGCTGTTTTTCCAAACGATGGTTACCTCGCCGTTGCTGTACTCTTTGGTTAAATCTTTGGCGTCCATAGTATTTATAGTTGAGTGTTGATACTTACTTTATTTTTTAATAGTTTCGAAACGGGACATTTTTCGGCTATCAAAAGTAAGCGTTCTTTTTGTGCTTCGGTAATGATTTCAGAAAAAGTGATGGTTCTCGAAATGGTAGTCTCTAATTCGGACTCGTTATTTTGTGATAGATTCAACGCAATCTGAATTTCGGGAATGTTCCAACCTTTGCGGTCGATGTACATTCGCAAGGTAGAAAGCGTACAACCCGCCAGCGAAGCCAATAAAGTAGAGTAGGGATCAGGACCTAAATCTTGTCCTCCAATAGTTTCAGGTTCATCCATTAGTAATTCGCCGTTACGCCAAGAAATGGTGCACAAGTATTTTTGTGCACCAATACTTCCTTGAACGTCTTTTTCTAGTAAGTTTTCCATATTAAAGTACGTCTCTAAATTCTGGAGTTTTGTCGAATACTTTTTTGGCAAACGGACAAAGCGGAATGATTTTTATGTTGTTTTCTCGCGCATAAGTTACCGCTTGAGCGACCATTTGTTTGCCCAAACCTTTTCCTTCATTGCCTGGATTTACACCCGTGTGGTCAATAATGATTTTGTCTTCCCCAGCAAAAACAAACGTCATTTCTGCTTCTTGTTTGCCCTCAATTTCAATAAAAAAACTCCCTTTTTTATCGTTGATTTTTACTTGTACTTCGTTCATAACTTACTTTTTTATTGAATACTATGTGCTGACGACGGATTACTTTTTTATTGTTCCATCGGGATTTCCATCACCAAAAATTTAGCAGCTGTTGTTGCCTTGATGTCAATTTCTGGAGTATCCCAAATTCCAAGGGCATCTCTTTTGCTCAGTTGTTCTCCGTTGACTTCGATTTCGCCCTCAATAGTCATAATGTAAAAACCGTTACCTTCTTTTTGTAAGGCTAATTTTTTAGAGAAATCGGCATCAAAATCAGACAAATAAAACCAAGCATCTTGATGAATCCACACACCAGCATCGTCTGGATTTGGCGATAGAATTTGAGCAAAATTGTTTTTTTGTTCGGTAACGTCCAAAGTGATTTGTTGGTAGCGAGGTTCTACATTGCGGTATTTTGGGAACAACCAAATTTGGAACAGCTTGGTTTGTTGGTCCGCATTCGGATTGAATTCACTGTGCTGAATACCCGTTCCCGCACTCATTACTTGCACATCGCCTGTTTTGATAGTTGCGGCATTGCCCATACTGTCTTTGTGTGCCAAATCACCTTCTAGCGGAATGGTGATGATTTCCATATTGTCGTGTGGATGCGTACCAAAGCCCATTCCAGCAGCAACAGTATCATCGTTCAAAACGCGTAGCATACCAAACTGCACTCTATCGGGGTTGTACCAACTAGCAAAGCTAAAACTGTGATAAGCATTCAACCATCCGTGGTTAGCGTGTCCTCTTGAATCTGCGGTATGTAAAACTGATTTTTTCATCTTCGTATAAATTTAGTGATTACTATGATACAAAGGTATGCTCGTTGTGAGCAAAAGTCACTTAACCTAGATTAAGAAAGTAGTGTTTTGTATAACTGCTACAGTATTCAGTCTGTTTTAGGGCTATTGTAAAGCGCTTCACGAATGGCAATCAAATTTTTTATGGCTTTGTCTTCGTTTGGTTTTTCAGGAAGTGTTGAGGTAGCCCAATGATGCTCGACAGAGGCGATTAGCGTATCCGCCATTTCGAGTAATGTGTCGTACTCCATGGTGCCTGCTTTTATCGCCAATAATTCCTCTCGATTGTTCACTCGGATGTTTAATTTTCCTGTGGCGAGAATTTGCTCGGCGGATTGCAGTAACCGAATGGTGTGCATCATGTTTTTGCTGTCGTAATTTTTGCCGTGTTGTTGATTGGTATTGTAGCGTTCCTCATTGCGTTTTTCTACCCAATCCCAGTAGGCAGTATATTCTTTACAGTATTTAGAGTATTCGTCTTGGTTGAAGGACAAATAGGCGATTTCTTTTTCGCCTTTTGGGATGGACGATAAGGAAACTTCATTCGACATTTCGTTTTGTATAATTCCGCGATAGCCTAAGGTTGCGCTTTCGTCATAAAACAGCGCGTATATTCCTTTGGAGTTGGGCAAGTTGATTAAGCCGCAGCGTTCTTGTAAAGCATTCTGACCTTTGGTCACCGCAGCAATAGAGGAAAACTCTTGTAGCCATTTCTTGAACGGAATCGAGTCGTAGCCTTGTAAGATATAGCAAAAATCCAAAAGGCTTTTCTTTTCCTTAGCTATTGGATTGACGATTTTCTTTTTTAAACCACGAGCTTTTTTGATTTGGGTTAGGGCATAACCAGCAAAACTGTCTTTACACAATTTGGATAAAAAATCGTCTAGTTGCAAACGCTCCATCAGCGGATGTTGGTACAAAATACAATCTTGTGGCGATGCCAAAATCTCCAGAATATTGGGATTGTTTTTGAGTAGTAACTCTACAAAACGACCAATCTCATAATAGACCTCATCATTGGTTTCGTTACTGATTTGCGGAATATAATCGAGCCCAAAGAATTGTTCCTTTGGCAAATAATACACGCCTTTGATATCGGTATCTGATGTTGGTGTATTTAACCCAAAAGATTTACTCCCCGAAATGACTTCGAAGAGGATGAGGTTTTGAGCTTTTAGGTCTTGGATGGTCATTTGCAGCTGTTTTTTGATTACCCCTGTCAGGTTTTTAAAACCTGACAGGGGTAATATTACTTACTCCCCGAAATGACTTCGAAAAGGATGCCGTTTTGGGTGCGGAGGTTTTGGGTGGTTATTGAATAATAAATTATCTAATTTTTTTCTATTCTTTTAGGAAAAAATCATTTTTAACTATTAAGTACCAATTTAAAAACTTTACTTAATTCATTGTATAAATTACCCATAAGCCTAAAGTCTTCTGACAACTTTCGATTAAATGCTATTAGTACTTCTTTAGGCATACCATAAATTGCTCTAACTAATACATTATAAGCAAAATTATTTTTTTGTTCTACAGTTAAAACTTGCATAACATACAATTCTTTTAAAAATTTGCTTAACATTACAATAATTTGTGGATTACCATGAATCGTATACTGCAAATTTTCGAGACATATATTATAAAAATTCTGACCATTCCCTAAGTTGTGATAGAATTCATTTTTTAAAGTTTCTAAATTGATACTTATTCCAATATAACTAGACTTCAATAAAAACCTATAAAACTCAGTATCACACTTCTCTGGATAAAATGCTAATAAATACTTTTCTGGATTTACAATATTACCAATTGTATTACTTCTTCTAGAAAATTGTAAAAGAGTAGAATCACTACTTATTAGCTGAAAATTGTCCCTATCAGATATACAAAGATTATCTACCAATAATTTCATAAAATTATCAAGTTTTTCTTGGTTATCAAATTTCGGAAGTAAATCTAATTTTTCAGGAACTAAATCAATTCTACAGTTTCTTTCAATCCATTCAAGTAATGATTGTAAAAATTCAATTCTTTTCTGATTATAATCTTCCGGAGTATCATACTTTCTAATAAACTGATTTGTTATCTGAATAGTCATTTGAGAGGATGGTGAATTTGTTAACTCAATAATTTCTCTATTTATTTCATTCTTTAATAAATATGAAACTGAATATTTATGTTTAAATTCAAAACCAAGTTCTTTTTCTAAAAAATAAAACAGAATTAGCGTACTAAAGTCTAGTGCATAAGTGATTTTTTCATTATCATGAAGAATTTGTTTGGTCAAACCTGATGGGATTGTCGTAAAGCTATTCCCAACGAAACTCGTGAGATGTAAATATGTGTCAATATAATTTTCACGAAAAACAATTCTTGAAACTTCTGAAAAACCGATTCGATAATTAAAATAATCGTCTAACGCTTTTTCTTTAATTTCTTTTTCTTTAGTTCCAATATCTCCAAAATGTGATTGCAAAAAAGTTTTAAAATCCTCGATATCAGTAGGCATTTGAAGCGATTCGAACCCTAATTCATTTACGGGATTGTTTGCCTCTTCTTGAATCATTCTGAATAAATACCAAGCATCATTAATAATTTCCACTATTTGAATTGAAATTATTTTTCCCGACATACTAGTTACTGAAGTGAAAGATTCTCCAACTTTTCGTCCGATAAATTCTTTTTGCAAGCCAGTTTCCCGCTCAATTTTAAGATAAACTTTTTTATCTGAAACTAAATAACTAACCCAACATCCTATTTCTACTTCATCATAACCAATAAAAAAATTCTGCTCTTTTAACAGTAATGAACTTGTAAAATAATTTTTACGTGCTATTATATTATTTGGATTAGATGCAAGTTGAAATAAAATATCAAAACCCTTTTTTGCATTTACATTATTACGCATAAGAACTATGGCCACAGTAACACCAAATCGTTCATCTTCTATTTTCCAATGGATTTTATCCGACACTTCCTTAATTTTTTCTTTATTATTAGTTCTCTCAAGAACGTTCATATAAAGAAGAATATACTGTTCATCGTCTGGAAATTTACTGTATAAATATTCATCTATATCCTCAAGGCTTTTCAAATCATTAATTTCTGTATAAAGGTTATGTTCAAATTCGAGCAATTCAACATCTGGATATTTACAATTCAATCTCCAAAACTTTAGCAAATCCAATACTTCAGCATATCTACCTATTTCTTCGCTATTTTTATCACAAAGTTGTTTATGTAGAAGTACTATAAAAAAACGAAGTGATTCACTAACTATTGATTTATTAACATATCCCTCTAAATACTGAATTGCTTCATTCCGTCTACCGATTGAATTTAAATTTTCAGCTATTAAATTTTTCCAATTTATATCAAAATCATTGTAATTCATTAAGACTTCAAGTCTTTCAGAAATTATGTTGTTATTTTCTTTTAAATACCTTACTCTAATCGTTATCTCAAATAAATCCTTTAACTCACTACTTTTAAATTTTTTTTCTAAAATTTCCGTTAATTGTTGGGATAAAATATTATCATCTACTTTTTTAAAAAGAATATTTAAAAATGCTTCTAGAATATTAAGCCCATTTCTTTCTTCAATTATTTCAATAGATTTTAAATAATGATTAAATATATCAACCACTTCATTTACTTTACCATTTAGACAAAATAAAGCAGACTTAACCATATAAAATTCACTAGATAAAACATCTTGAGATTGTTCATATTCAGTAATACATTCTAATGATTTTACGTAATTTTTTTTATGATTTAATATTTGGCAAAAGCTAAATGTGTAAAACCAAAATGGTTTAGGAGTATTAGAATAATCATTTAATATATCTTGATAATAATTTTCTTTATTAGTTAATAAATATCCGAAATAATTGTAGTAAAATTTTTGATGTGATATTGAATCTTTAATTTCAGTATCGCTTAACTTAGATACATATAACCCAAGTAAATTAAATACTTTTTCTATTAGCGGATTATCCTCCATAATAAAATGCTCACCACAAATATATTTGGAAGGATAATCATCTAATACTTTATTTATTGACAAATCAATTGCAATTCTCCAAGCTTCAAGATTGTCGAAAGTAACTTCGTTATACTTTTCAAAAGCAATATCTAATACTAAACCATACTCTGATAAATCCTCTAAAAAACTTAGATTTTCAGTTGCTATAATGTGGGAAATAATACTTAATCTGAAATTATAATTTTCAAAAACAACTGCCGGAATAAAACTTAAAAAATTCTTTATATCATTGGAAGTAACGGCTTTTACAAACCAAGCAGACTTATTATACTCATCAATTTGAAGAATTTCTTCTGCTTTAACTAAAGCTTTTTTATTATCATTTAAATTCAAATATTCAACACAAGCTCTTTCTCTAAAACCATTCTCAGTTGGATTTAAGTTAGATGCTTTTATAAAATCCTCAGCTGAATTTTCTTTTTTGTATTCATCCAATTCTCGTTTACAAGCACCTTTTAAAAATAAAATTTTGCTTAAAATTTTATTTTTATCTTTTATTTCTATTTCAACGACTCTTTTTTCTAAATCATTTAATAATTCTAAAGCTGTTTTAGCTTTAAACGAATTAATTAATTGCTCAATATTTTTTAGTTGTTCCTTAAAATCTGAAAGTAAATAATTTAAACCATCAATAACATTCGTAATATAATTATTTCCTAATTGAATTGAACCTCCTCCACTTTCAATATTTCCAAAATTAGCATTATTTATTTCCATAATTATCCCCTAATTGAATATTTCCACCACTACTATTTATTGTCCCTGTATTGACATTTTTACTATTTGAAATAGTATTTTCTACTTTTGGAAGATTTTGCATAATTTCTTTTAAATAAACTTCAAATTCTGAATTGTCTTCAATTGAGTTTTCGATTATTGCTTTTGCTATGTTTTGCTTTTCTTTATTTTCAGGCTCTTGTTGAAGTTCTAACAAAACTTTCTTTGGTTTATCGTCTTTTAAAAATAAAGATTTAAACCAATTTATTGCGCTTTCAGAAACATTCTCGAATCCTTTTTCAGTAAATTTTTCAATTCCTTTTTTCCCTAGTTCAATTAAAAAGGGAGTGATAATAGCCATAGTAACTGGTTCCATAATTTATAATTTTATTTCGTTAGTAATCATCCCCCTAAAAACCCCATCCAACTCCTCCACCATTTTCTTCCCACTTCCCAACTTACTAGCATTCTCCTGATTAAACTGTACCGTTTCTATCAAAAAATCAGTAATCAAGGTTTCTTTTGGGTGGAGGTAACTTTCGTCTTGGTGGGCTTTGAGTTGCATTAATTCTTTTATTTTATCTTGTATGTTTTGTGGCGCAATGGGCAGCAATTCGGCAAAAGCAACGGGCGGAAAGCTGTTGTTTTCTATGATCCATTTTCCGGCCAGGGCGGTGCGTAACGCATAGAAATAACTTTTTAGTTTTACCTCATCTTGCTCGCATACGGCCATGAATTTTTTGGTCGTGCCCAAATAATGGTGCAAACAGGCGATAGGCGAGAAGCAGTCTTTGGCCAAAGCACGCATTTGGGTAGCAAACGTCTCATTTTCATAATACACCACCGGCGAGTACAGCCACTCTAGCAAAGGTGCATTGCTTTTGGCTAATAATTGTACGGTTTTCCGTAAATCCCAACCGCTACCGTCTAAATCGTCTTTGGTCATGAACTCAATCACATCGGGTTGTTCCCAATAGTTCAAATCGTGGCGGTATATAAAACGTATGTCATAATCGCTATCAGGCGAGGCAAAGCCCCAAGCACGACTGCCAGATTCTACGGCATAGAGTAGGGTCACGCCTTTTTCGTGTTCGATTTGTTGTAATTTATGTAGTATTTTATCTTTCATCTTTTTCAAATTTAACATATTAAACTTTTGATACCTATGGCAGCAGCTATTTTATTTGCGTACAAAATAAAACCACCGCTACGCAATTATTTTGCGCAGCGGTGGGGTTATTATTGTTGGTTGTTATGGCTGGATTTATAATCTATTCATTTTGTTTGTAAGAATATACTAAACTTAGAATTGAATTCTGCTATTATGGCAATTTCGTCTTTGTCTAATATGATATTGTCAATTCCTAAATCAATATCCTGAATGGAGACTCCAAGATCATTATGTTGGAATGATTTGGCTTTTTCAAGTAATTTTTTCTTAATGCTGGCGATGCTATCAGTCAAATCACGCGTGGTTTGCTTTTTAATTTCATCAATAAGCAAAGGTTTAAACAAGGTTGCTATTGTGGGATAAAATTTATTATCTACGGTCATGCTAAAGTCTATGTTCTGTAGTTCAAATTTCTTATTCTCCGTCATGACGGGCTTGCCAAGCAAATACACCCATCCTGAAACTGGAAATAGGTTGCCTGGTAGTTTGGCTTTTATTTTTACGCCTACCACAACTTCGTCTCCGTTTGGATAGCAATTCATTTCAATTAATTTAATTTTTGCTTTCTTTTTTAGAATGATATCTGGTTTTAAAACCACATCATTATCTTTTAAATATTGGTTTGCAGTATGCTCTATATCATCATACTTAATGAGTAATGGGAGAAAGGCCTTAACTTTACTTGTTGTTTCAGTCTGATTTTCTAATATGGGGAGAGAACTTGTTGTGTTGACAATATTATCATTAAAACTAACATTTCCTTTTATTCCAACATATAAACCTAAAGTGTCTTTATACACTTTTAGACCAGACAATGATGCTTTTGAAGGATTAATATTCAATTGATATTGTTTACCATTGGCTAGCGCTGGCAAACTAATCCCATAATATTTCCATCTTTCCTTGACAATGTCTCTAATCATCTCACATTTTACTTGCTGATTTATTAGATTACTTACATTATTTTCTATCTCTTTTAGTTTTTTATCTGTTAATCCAGTTAGTGAAATATAGATATTATCCAAGATTTCAATCTGTGGATTTGATATCCAAGAATGTGTTACAACTAATCCAATCTTTGGACACCATTCTGGCGTGATTGAAAAACTTGTGTTTACTAGAAATTGGATTTCTCCATCAAAATTCTTTTTATTCAAGGATAATGTCGACGCGGCATTTCCCTTTAAACCAACAGTTCCTTTGAATGAAATAGGTATGGAAATTTTTAATGTATTGTCATCAACATAAGATAGTTTGATGTTTTCTTTGAGTTCAAAATCAACATCATATTTATAACCTATAGATACTGCAGGGCCTTTTGTTTCTATCCACTCGTTTGGATGATACAAAGGATTATTTGTTTCTATCCATTCATTAGGATGGTACAATGGATCTTTAGTTTTAATCCATTCATTTGGATGATAGAACGGACATTTTGTTTTTATTCCCATTATCCTCTGCCATTTGTGTGGATGATGTAAAGGATCTTTTGTTTTAAACCACTCGTTTGGATGATATAAAGGGTCTTTCGTCTTTATTAGCTTATTTGGATTATATAGTGGATCTTTTGTTTTTATCCAAGATCTATATTCAAAATTTCCTTCGTCAGAAAGACTGTATCCGTTTTTTAATACCTCATTTAATTTGTTTTCTAGCGTAGATAAGTCGACTTTTAAAGCAAGTGCAATATCGCTCTCGTATGATGGAAATTCCACATCATCGGAAAGGCGTTCTGGTTTTTTTGTTATCTCTTTATAACTCTTGCAGCTTGTAAGTACAATTGCAACGATAAGTAGTGCGTAAAGTGTTACTGTTGTTTTCATGAAAAATGGATGTTAATGGATGAAAATTGCTGGTTTTTTTTTTGAATGCTTAAATCGCAACAACCTATTTAGCTGTTTTTTTAATCGCATATGATTATTTATTGTGTCTAATTTTCTTCGATTCCTTTATCCAGACTTATTTTCTTTACTTTGGATAGATTGTAAGTAATTCCAAAAAAATGCCCGAACTTAAATTGACTTTGTGTAGGGATATTTCCAGCGTCGCCTAAGTTATAAGAACTGCCAACTTGATACCCGTCTGCAATTCTATCGACTTTTCCCATAGCAAGTCCAGTAGAAAAAATGATACGTTCTTGCTTGCCTAGTATGGCTCCAAAACCCAAAAGAACTTGCAGTTTTTCATTTTTTGTTACTACTGCACCAAAATTAAGTGTTGGAACAATCCAGGAATTCATGCGAACATAGGTATTGATGGTAGATCCAAATGCTAAGTCGTAGTCTCCACTATTTTTTAGCGTTATGATTTTATTGCCAGTAATTGTAGTGTCGTCTCTTTTGTCATACTCTGCATCATAAAGAGAGCTAAAAAATAATCCAGCGCTAACATCTATTTTTAGACCTCCTTTTATCCAAATATTATAAGGTGTTGGTGCGAAATCCAGCTCTTCTTCTTTGGTTGCTTTATCAAAGCGTTTTAGTTTAAATTCTACAACATCAATGTTTTTACCTTGAACATCTAAGGGCGGTGTATAGACTTCCAAATTAATACTGTAGAATTTTTCAATAATGGAGTCAATGCTTTTTTCGGCTTTTGCTTTTGTTTCAATTAAGCTTTTTTGTACACTTGAGTAATCAATCTCATTTTCAAGATTCCTTAAGCTATATAATAATTCATAAGAGTTCTTCAACTGTTCTTTTGCGTTATCTAGAAAGCCTTCTCTTTGAGTATAATCAGTTTCAACGAGAATGTCTTTTTGTTTTAAAACCTTATATAAACTTTCTACTTCAATGTCTAAATTGTCGATGTTTTGGATTAATTCTACATTCTTATTTATAATGTCTTTCATTGCCTTTTTTGCTGTAGTAGTTCCACCTTTCAATGCTTCACCCATCAATGCATTTGCCTGTGTATCACTTTTTACTTTGTCAGCCGTTTCATTTGGATCATTAAAAAAAGAAATGTTTTTGGTGTCAATTTTATAGTTGTATTTCAATGGATTTCCATTTATTAATTTGACAGCAATCATTTCTCTGGATTTTGCCGAAAGCCATTTGCTGCGGTCTAAAGCTGTAGTTAAAGAATCAGTATACACTGTTATACTTTTTTTGTGCGGTTTACTCAAATCGACAGTTATAATCTTAGTATCTACTTGACTATAGCCAATAAATCCAAAGAATAAAAAATACAGAATAAAAAATGTTGGTTTCATGATTTCGATGTTTTTTAGTTAGGATTCAAATGTATTTATTAGACTGCATACCAATCCATTACCCTTTTGGGTGATATTTTATTTTTTGTATTTCGTGCATTTTTTTTTGTAAGTTTATTCAATAATACTATTTGTCTTCGGCCTTAATTTATAATATCACCCTAAAGGGTAATTGCGCTCAATGAGCTTATTGCACAACTTTGTAAAAGAAAATGTAACGCCATGAAAATAAGAGTTGCCATAGTAGAAGATGATAAGAACTATAGTCAGGCGTTGAAAAACATCATCGACTTTCATAACGATATGGAATGCGTAGCTCAGTTTTTTAACGGAAAAAATGCTTTGCAAAAATTGGAAGCTCTCGAACCAGACGTGGTTCTAATGGACATTCAGCTGCAGGATGTATCGGGTATTGATATTGTTTTTAAATTAACTGAAAGAATGCCGGGCACTACTTTCGTTATGTGTACCAGTTTTGAGAATGACGAAAAAATATTTTCGGCATTGCGCGCTGGTGCGAGTGGTTATCTGGTAAAAGGTGATCCTTTGGACAAAATCATTCAGGCGATTCAGGAGGCACACAACGGAGGTGCGCCCATGAGTTTTGCGATTGCCAAGCGTGTTTTACAACATTTTCAGGAATCAAAAGTACAAGTGCAAACGCTATCCTTATTAACGGTAACCGAAAAAGAAGTACTGGAACTGCTAGCGCAAGGACTGCTCTACAAAGAAATTGCCGATAAAAAAAATGTCACAATGGATACGATAAAAAAACACATCGGCAACATTTATAGAAAATTACAGGTAAGCAACAAAATTGAAGCAATTAACAAGTTTAACATTAAAAACTAGCAATTATGGGAATAGAAGAATTACAAGGAAAGTTTTCTAAAGATTTTTTCTTTAGTAAAAAGATTAAAAAAGAGGAAGAAGAACTTTTTATCATGAGATATAAAGTTCTGACTAGAAGAATTAAAGGACTGACAGATAGTTTTATAGTCGATGTAAAAAGATTAAAGGAATTACTTTTAATAAATAACAGCAAAAGCTATTGCAAGTTTTATTACTTACAGGAAAATAAATCGTTGAATATAGGCTTGTCTTTTTCTGATGATAGTACCGAGAATTTTCAAACGGATGATGCTCTATATGTATTAGAAGAGGAATTATTTATTGAAAAAGAGGCTCAAATTTTTAAAAACATGGTAGATATTTTTAAAAATGATATAGGAGATAAGATATCAAAATTAATCAACACTACTACTACCTCTATGATTTCATATGATTTTGAAACTGTCGATTCTTACATAATGACTTTGGAGTTACATATGATTTTGAATCATTTAAAATTTAATATGTTTCGATATCGCTCTACTGATTTAAATGGCGAAATATTAACTCATTATATAGGAAAAGATGATCAAATCTCTTTTTGCGTACATGCCCTAATTGATGACTCGAAAAATGATAAGGTATTTGTTGAAAGCATTGGTTACGACTTCGGCACCGTTTATCCTTAAAGTATGGAGGGATTACTACTTTTGTACCTCAGTTGTTTGACCATAACAACAAGCAAAGCCATAGTTTTGGGTTTTAAGTATTCACTTAAAGCTCAAAACTTTTTGGTGCTTTATTTAGTTATTACACTTGGTTTAGAAATCTTCGGAATCATTAAAACGCATTTGAAGCAATTTGATTTTGCAGTATATTTCAATAGCTACGCAATATTTTGCATTCTCTTTTTTGGAATGTATTTTTCAAGAATTTATGTTGGTGTGTATCGAAGCATTGGAGTGGTGGTTTCTATCGCATTATTACTCTATATTCTCTTGTTTGTAGATTTTAAAAGTCAACAATTTTTACCTCAACTAGGAATTTTGGTTGCCTTGTTTTACATTTTCAGCGCTATGCTCTGGTTTTTGCAAAAATTAAAACTTCCTGTTCAGGGGAAAATTACAAGCGATCCTAATTTCTGGATGGCAACTGCTTTACTTTTTTGGAGTACTTATATCATTTTTAGATTTACCCCAATGTATCTATTCGAAAAAGAAGATCAGGGTTTCTTAAACATTTTAAGATCCATAGGTTCTATAGTAAATTTAGTGATGTACGCTTTGTTTTATTATGCTCTTGTACAATATGAAACCATTGCTAAGAAATTGAATACATGAAAGAGCTACCACATGAAATAAAACTCACTTATAGTATCGCCATCATTTTGATGTTGCTTTTGGTGTGTTTTATTATTCTGGTGGTGTTTATTTATAACAAAAAGCAATTGATTCAGCAGCAAGAAGATCAAATACGGGAAAGTGAATTTAAAAATCAATTGTTGCAGAAAGAATTGGAACGTCAAAAAGCCATTCAATTAGAAAGAGAGCGTATTTCGCAGGACATGCATGATGATTTAGGTGCGGGAATTTCTGCTATAAAACTTCAAGCTGAATTTTTGAAATATAAAATGTCAAACCAAAGGTATACAGAAGATTTAGAAGCGATTATAACTACTTCTGAAGATATGAATCTCGCCATGCGGGAGATTCTATGGAGTTTGAATTCACAAAATGATACGATTGGTAATTTTATAGAATACACCAGTTTGTATGTGAAACGCTTCTTGGATAAAACGACTATTGCATTGCAACTAGACTCCAATGGAATCGAACTAGCAACCAATTTATCTGTGAAAGTAAGGCGTAATCTTTTTTTAGCAGTTAAAGAGGCGGTTCATAATGTCTACAAACACAGCCAGGCCAATAGCCTTCATATTCAATTTCATCAGACAGAAGTTTGCTTTGAAATTGTTGTGATTGATGATGGTATTGGATTGTCAGATTCTTTTGAAAAAGGAAATGGTATGACCAATATGTCATTGCGAATGGAAAGTATTAACGGAATTTTCAAAATTATTCCAGTTCAAAAAGGGACACATTTGTTGTTTGAATACTATTTTAAAAGTAAGGTTACTACATAGAGTAGTGCCTTTTTCGTGTTCGATTTGTTGTAGTTTATGGAGGATTTTATCTTTCATTTTTATTTTCTAAATTAAAAAATAATAAAACACAAATTCGCAAAAAAAGAGGTGCGAATTTGTGTTTTAATCCAACTGTTTTTCTAGCCTAAACTATACGACTTACTGGTTTGCATAGCAGGATTTGCACCTGCGATTTTTGGATTATTCAAAAGCTGTAAATCAGTAATCTTGTTTGTTAAAACTAATCTTCTCTACTTCCGTCATCCGCCATTCGTACCATTTTTGGGGTAAATTTTGCTACAACTTCAACCAGTTCTTGTTGTGCAGCCATTACTTGATGAATGTCTTTGTAGGCCATTGGGGCTTCGTCTAGTCCTGCGCCAATAAGCGTTACACCTTGGTCTTTCAGAATAGTTTGCATTTGGTTTGTAGTGATGGTTTTGATGGCTTGGGTACGGCTCATTTGTCTACCAGCACCGTGTGAGGCGGAGTTGATGGCATTTTCCTCGCCTTTCCCTCTAACCAAAAACCCTGGCGCGGTCATACTACCAGGAATAATTCCCATCACGCCTTTTGCTGCTGGAGTTGCACCTTTTCTATGTACAATTACTTCTTCACCATTCCAGATTTCTTTCCAAGCAAAGTTGTGGTGGTTTTCGACTTTTGTCAAAACTTCTGCGCCTAAAGCGTGCTGCATTTTGTTATGGATAATTTCGTGACAAGCCGAGGCATAATCGCCAGCCAAATTCATCGCCAGCCAATATTCTTGCCCCAATTGGGAATTCATATCTAAATAGGCCAAGTTTTTCGCCACGTCTGGAAGTTTACAAACCTCTTTGGCCATTTTGGTATATTGTCCCGCAATGGTTGCGCCCATTCCGCGTGAACCAGAATGCGTTAACAAAGCCACATATTTCCCTTTTGGAATATTCAAAAGAGCATCGTCTTGTTCGAATTCGATAATTCCAAATTCCACAAAATGGTTTCCACCACCAGAAGAGCCCAATTGTGACCAAGCTTTGTCTTTTAAGTTCTTGATGAAAGCGTTTTCGTTAAACACCTTGTTTTCTAGAACTGCGTGATCGCTTTTGTATTGTCCATGAAAGCCATGTCCTGCACCAAACTTAGTATGAGCAATCAATTCTCTTTTGAATTTTGCTTCGTTCTCATAATAAAAAGCCTCTGGAATATCATAGACCGACAATGCCATTCTGCACCCAATATCGACTCCGACACCATACGGAATAATGGCATTTGTGGTGGCTAATACTCCGCCAATGGGCAATCCGTAACCTTGATGCGCATCTGGCATTAAAGCACCCGCCACGGTAACGGGAAGTTTCATCGCGACTTCCATTTGTTTTCTGGCACCTTCTTCGATATGTTCTAATCCATAAGCGGAATACGCAGTTGGATTTTGGTTTAGAGCGATGAAATCTTCTGGTTTTTCATTGGCTTTTTCGATTAGCGCGACAGCTAACGGGCTGAAAATTGTATCCTCTACATAGTGTTCTGGGGTTTCTAATACATTTTTGAAATGTGCTATCATTTCATCTCTTGTGAATCCATTTCTTTTACTGTTTATTTTTAAAGCGATTCCGATTATTTTTCCTTCAGGGAATCCTAATGCTTTTATATCGTTTCCTGTTATGGGTGTTTTCATTTTTATTGCTTTTGTGAACCTGATGACTTTCCGATGAAGCCATCAGGTTGATTATTATTGCTACGCAAAGATGTCTATGCTACTGCGTAATTATTTTGCGTAGCCGATTTATTTTACGAAAATTTCTTTCAATTGACCAATGATGTTTCCGCTACCCGAAATGGTAATTTGACCAATTCTATCAGCGATTTTTTCTACATATTCCATTTCTTTCAATTTCCATAACATTTCGTTGCCTTCCATTAATTTGGCGGTATTCAACATGCTTCTCATTGCTGCGGTTTCTTCGCGTCGCATGATACTGTTGGCTTGTGCTTTTTTCTCGGCAACTAAGACTTGGTTCATGATTTCTTTCATATCTCCTGGCAATATCACGTCTCTAATCCCTGCGTCAGCAACAGCTAAACCTAAATCATTGATTTTGGTTGTTACTTGAGCTACAATTTCTTTTGAAATGGTCTCTTTTCTGGTCAATAATTCGTCTAAAGTAAAGCTACTAACAAAGGCTCGGATTGCCAATTGCATTACGATATATAATTGTTTTTCAAACTCTTTATTGTTGACTAATGCTTTGACAATATCAATCACTTGATATCTTACAAAAAAGTTGATTCGCAAGGTGGCTTTGTCTTTGGTTAATAATTCTTGCCCAGAAATTTCCATTTGTTGCTGTCTGGTATCCACGTTTTTTATTTCAACTTTTATAGCGTTGTTCCAAAAGTAATAGGTGCCTGCTTGTACTTCTTTTACAAAGGTTCCGTTTTCAAAGAGTAGTCCTTTTTCAAAGTTGGCTACTTCAAATTTTCTAACGAATGGTCTTACTTTGTTATTTTCTAATAAAGCAATTTTGATATTTTCTGTTATTGCTGTTTTAGATACATCTGCTTTTATATAGGTGTTTTCTATATATCCTTTCCAAAAAGCATATCTTCCCGTGGATAACACTTCCTTGAACATTCCGTTTTCAAAGTATAAGGCGATTTCGTTATCTTCAATTTGAAACACATCTAAAAGAGAGGCTAACTTTTCATTTTGCAATAAAATATTGATTTCTATTGGCGCAACAAAGGATTGTTTCATTTCATAGATTTTTACTTCTTTGTTACCAAAAATCCAATAAGATCCTGCTTCTAAGACGTTGGTTAATTTTCCTTTTTCAAAAACCAAACCTACTTGGTAGGTATTGATAGTACTTCTTTTAATCATAATTTCTTAATTTTTATATTGTTGTTTTTTATTTTTAAATGAAAAAATCTTTGGCACTTAATCCATAATCCAAAACGGAAATAAGTTGAAAAACAATTGCATTGTAATGGTTTTGTATTGTTTTTTGATGCTTTTATTGTGAGCTACAATCAAATACAAAAGCAGAAGAACGGAACTGAAATTGAATCCTATTTCAGGCTTTTTCTTATGTGTTTTTCTGAGACAAAGTCAAATAAAACTGACTAAGGCCAAAGATTTTTAATGGTCATCTTTTTTGAGAGTGATGAAGCTCTTGAAAACAGATTTTTAGTCTGTTAGCGACAAGCCGCTGTCAAATGCAAACCTAAATTGCATGTAGGATTCGAACCTACGTAACCAAAACTATTGTTCTAACCAACTGAACTATCCCGATACAATCGGGAGTGGGAATCGAACCCACGACCCATAGTGGTGATTGTTTTTTGGAAAACAACCAAAACCTTCAAGTCAAGTTGAATAGTATATCATCATTTGCTGAAGCAAAACGAATACTACAATAGTGCTATACAGAAACACCCAACAAGACTTGCTTGATATGTTAATTCAATGAACGTTTTTATTTCTTGAACAAAGATTTCAGAACTACTGCGCAATTATTTTGCGTAGCAAAAAAGAAATTTTACATTTGATGAAAAAGGAGTAAAGTTTTCTTAATCTTAGGCATTAAACACTGAATATTCATAAATATGGCACAAACCAAAAACGCCCTTATCCGTTATAAAACCATTGACAAATGTTTGCAAAATAAGTATCGGCAATGGACATTAGACGATTTGATAGAAGCCGTTAGCGAAGCTTTGTATGAATATGAAGGCAAAGAAAATCCAGTGAGCAAGCGAACCTTGCAATTGGATATTCAAATGATGCGGAGTGAGAAATTGGGCTACAATGCACCTATTGTGGTGTATGATAAAAAGTTTTACAAATACGAAGACGAAGATTTTTCGATAACGGATATTCCACTTACAGAAACGGATATTAATGTGTTGAGTGAAACGGTTTCGATGTTAAAGCAGTTTAAGGATTTTTCTTTATTTAATGATGTTTCAGATATTTTACAGCGGTTAGAAGATAAAATTTATGCCGAGAAGTCGAATACACAACCCGTAATTCATTTGGATAAAAACGAAAATTTAAAAGGATTACATTTTTTAGATGAGTTGTACCAAGCTATCATTAAGAAAGTGGTCTTAAAAATACGTTACAAATCATTCAAGTCTAGAGAGGAAAGTGAATTTCTCTTTCACGCTTTCATACTGAAAGAGTTTAATAACAGATGGTTTTTGGTGGGTAGAAAAAAGAAATCACAACCTATTACCAATTTGGCCTTAGATAGAATAATTGCGATTGATTATGATTTTCAAACCCCTTATATTGACGAAGTATTCGATGCTGATCGTTATTATAAAAACACAATTGGAGTAACTGTAAATTCGGGAATACAAGCTAGAAAAATTGAACTTTGGATTGATAAGACCAATGCGCCTTATGTAATAACGAAACCCCTTCATGCTACGCAGCGCCTTATTTCAACCCATGCCGATGGTAGTATAATTATACATTTGTTAATCATTGTAAATTATGAATTCGAACGCCTATTGTTGGGTTTTGGTAAAGGTCTAGAAGTCCTAAAGCCGGCAGGTCTGCGTACTAGAATGAAGCAAATTTTAATTGGTGCTCTTGAAAAATATGATGAGAATGAATCACTTCTTCAATAACCTGCTCTTCATTTTGCTAAAGAATTCAGGTGTTACGCCAATATAAGAAGCAATATGTTTTGGGGGAGTTTCGGTTTTGAAATACTATTGATAAAATGATGGTGTAATATAAAAAACGGTATCAATGAAATATAAGTTACCTTCATATGTTAGTACATTTTCATCATGTAAATCTTCCAGAATAATTCCTAAATCAGGATTAAAATAATCATTATTTCTGGTGTTTTTAAATCCATTTTCATCAAGAAAATTTTTTACATTTTCTAAGTCTGTATCTTGATCTGATTTTATGAAAGCTTGCTCAACTACGGCATATAAAACGGATTCGGATTCATAAAAACCAACTAATTGATAAGAGGTGTCTGGGAAAAAATAATTATTCAGTAATAAATTATTGAAATAATCTTCCCATGATAAATAATAGATAGTATCGTTGAGTTTATAAACCTGAAACTCATTATGAAGATAAACTTTTTGTTCAGCACCACTAGAAACAAAAGTATTGATGTCAATAGCTACAGTCCAAAAATTATTTTGGTCGCAAAATTGTTTTATGCTCCTTGCTTCTTCACTTTTGATTTGCTTGCTTTCTTTAGTCTCGCTACTTGAGCTCTTGCTTCTTCTAAGGTGACTGACGATTGCTTGGATAGCATCTCCATGCCTAACTTGGCTCTTTCCTGAAATGATATTTTGTAGTTCATGTTTCATGAAATTTAAATCACAAAGATAAAATTTAAATTGTTATAATGTTTAGTTGGGATTTGCACGATGTAACTTCGATACTAATCATGGTTTTGAAATAGATATCCATCACTTCTTCAATAACCTACTCTTCATTTTACTAAAGAATTCAGGTGTTACGCCAATATAAGAAGCAATGTGTTTTTGAGGGAGTTTATGAATTAAAGTGGGGTATTTTTTGCAGAACTTTTCATAGCGTTCTTCGGCGGTCAAGCTCAAATTATCCATCAAGCGTTCTTGGTGGGTCACTAAAGAATTCTCGGCGAGTATTCTGAAAAAGCGTTCCAATTTTGGGATGGCTTTATAGAGTTCTTGATGGTTTTCTTTGGTAATGGTAACTATTTCGGCATCTTCTAGGACTTCGATAAAAAGATTGCCTGGTTTTCCAGAAATGTAACTGTACATATCTCCCATCCACCAGCCTTCGCAGGCAAAATGCAATACGTGTTCGATTATGTTGTCGTTGATATTGAAGCTTCTTAAAATCCCAGAATTGACAAAATAAGTACTATCGGCCACTTTACCAGCGTGCAACAAAACCGATTTGGCTTTGTGTTTTTGTGTCGTTGTTTTGGACAAAAATAAGGCCTCTTCCTCAGGGGTTAAGGCCACGTGTTTGGCAATATTTTGAAGAATTAAAGCCATTTATTTTTTTTCGGGTAACAATTTGAAATACGTTACCTTAAAGCGATTGTCTACGATTTCACCAATTACTTCGGCTTTTCTAACGGCTGCACAAAAGCCATCTTTGGCGTGCGCATCTCCGTGTTGGTCGATATGCGTACCATCTACGAAATAAGATTTTCCGTTGATGCGAACGGCTAAATCACATTCTTTTCCTTCCATACCAAATTGGCATTGCCCGCAAGAAGCTTCTACAATTTGTTTCTTAGGAGTTTCTTTTTTTTCTTGGGCATTACTACTTGCAGAAATGACTAATAACAGAGCAAATATTATTTTTCTCATTTTCGATTAAAAAAATTATAAGTGCAAGTTAGTAGTTTTTTGAAGGATTACGCCTTAGGTAGCATAATTTTTAAATAGATAAATCCATAATATTCTTGACAAACGAATGTTGAAAGGCGATAGAGATATAAGAACAACTGCGATTATAGGAATCATTCTTAAGTCAAATCTTTCAGTGAAGAACAAATGGGCTATGAGATAAGTTAGAATGCCTTGCGCAACACTTATTCCATAATTCACATACATTGCTCCAAAGAAATATCCAGGTTCTTTTTCAAATTTATAATTACAATTCGAACAATGGGTATGCATTTTAGGAAAATGCAAGTTGAAAAAAATGTTTCTTTCGTCAAATATTTTACCTTTTCTGCATTGAGGGCAATCGTTATTTAGGATGTGATAAATAGAATGTGGCATAGAATTTTTTTTTCAAAGGTAATTTTTACTTCAGTGGTTACTTTTCTTTATATTCGCAACTTATAGCACAAAAAAGACATTTTAGCATATGGTAAAATATCCTATTTACCCAATACGTAAATTTTTATCGCCACAAACCGATAAGGATTTATATGTAAATACGTTTAGAGACCACCTAAAGAAGCACAGTTTTGTAGAAGAACCACATAGACATAATTCGTATGTGTTGGTTTTTTTTACTCAAGGTTCAGGTACACACGAAATTGATTTCTCTACATTTACTATTCAAAATGGGAGTGTGTTTTTTTTGAAGCCAGGACAAATCCATCATTGGAGTTTGAGTGAAGATATAGACGGCTTTGTCATCTTTTATTCTGAGGAAATGTTTAATCTGTATTTTAGACAAAAACAAATCAAGGATTATGCTTTTTATACTTCCTTAAATAGTCGACCTGAACTACTTTTTGATGCTACTGAATCTAAAAAACTCATCCCTTATTTTGAGGCAATTGTCGAAGAAGTAAAAGATGATAAAGAGTGGCGACAAGATGTAATTTTAAATGTATTGGATATTATTCATATTCAGATAGCAAGGAAATACAATGCTATTCACATTGTTGAGACACATCTTTATAATAGAAAGATTAAAGATTTGGAAGCACTCATTGAAAGGCATTTTAGAACTCAAAAGGCTCCTTCTTTTTATGCTTCTGAATTGCATATTAGCCTAAAACATTTGAATCGAATTTGTCAAGAAATTCTTCAAATGACCACCACAAGTGTTATTGTTCAAAGAGTGATTTTAGAAGCCAAGCGTATGTTGACAGATAAGCGCTTAACTGTAAATGAAATTGCAGTCGCTCTCGGCTATGATGATTATTCTTATTTTTCGAGATTGTTTAAAAAGCAAGTTGGCAAAAGTCCTACTGATTTTAGGCTTTCGAGAATATAATTTACTTCAATTTGTATTTTTCTAGATAAAGAAAGATGTAATTGCAATAAAAAAGGCTCGCAAAGGTTTTATAATAAACTCTTTGCGAACCTTGCGTTATCTTTTGAGCACTTTGCGGTTAAATTCTAATGAAAGTAATCTTCCTCGATTTCGAATTCGGCGTCTTTTTCCCAAATCTCCATTTCGCAGGGCTTGCAATTGAATTTGAGTTTGTATTCTAATTCGCCTTGTTTTAATACCAAAGGTTCTTTTACTTTTTTGTCCATATTTTCACGATGGTATTTTGGACAGCGTTCCAACTCATATTTGATGCAATATTTAGTGGTCATCACTCTAGATTTTCCAGGGTCCCATTGCAATTCAAAGGCTTTTTCAATTTCGGTAACGCCGTGACGTTCGTAGAATTTACGTGCTAGTTTGTTCGAAACATTGTACATAAAATCCAGCTTGGTTTCAGGGAAAGGATGGTCTGTTTTTACCAATTGATGCTCTTCGCGATGGTAATTTTTCAATCGAATTTCAGACAGTTGTTCGTAAACTGTTCTTCTCATCTCGTTGATTTTGGATATCGGTAAGAACCAATTTTCTGAAAATAAGATATTGATTTCGTCTGCTTTGTAAGGTGTGAATCCTGTTTTGGCCAAATTCGTTTTGAAGGTTGCCTCGATGGATTCGTTATTTTTGGTTCTTTCTTTTGGATGCGCCAATTGAACCGTACTTACATTTCCATCTTCGTCTGTAGCGATTAATTCAAATCCGTTTTCGTTTTCGGTCAGCAATAAAGTTGTGCTGATTTTTCGAACGGCACTGTCTTCTCGTTCTACAACTTTGATGAAAGCCGCATCGTTATTACGATAAATGAAGGTTCCTGGTTTGATTTCTTTCAACACATTTGGATAAGCCAAACCGTTTTCAACTTTGTTCACATAAATACCGTCGGCTTCGTTGTTTTCGTTGATGAAGCAAAGTCCATCTCCGTTGTTTAGGAATTCGCCGTTTTCGATTTCGTAGGCATTTCCAATGGTTTTAACCAATTTACCAATGTATTGTCCTTTCGATTTTGGACTTTCCCAAGAACCGATAGATTGATGTCTTTCGTTGACAAAATAATCGGTATATCCACGGTTGAAGGTTTTGTTCAAAGCGGAATCAAAAGTATAAGTGCACGTACCAGAAGAAGCTTTGGTGTATTTGTCATAGCCTTCTCCTTCTAAGAAAGCGTCTAATTTTTGACGTAAATACGAAACGTTATTTTTTACATAAACGATGTCTTTCAAACGACCTTCGATTTTGAAAGAGCAAATTCCAGCTTCCACTAAATTTGGAATTTGGTCCGAAACGTCAAAATCCTTGATTGAAAGCAAGTGACTGTTTTTGATTAAAGTCTCGCCATTACCATCGATAAGGTTATAAGGTAAACGGCAGTTTTGAGCGCACGAACCACGATTGGCAGAACGTTCTCCATTGGCTACACTCATATAACAGTTTCCGCTAAAAGACACACAAAGTGCTCCAGTCACGAAAAATTCTAGTTCAACATCTGATGTTTCAGCGATTTCTTTGATTTGGTGTAAATTCAATTCACGAGCCAAAACTACACGTTTCATCCCCGCATCTTTTAAGAATTTAATTTTGTGTGGGTCACGGTTGTTGGCTTGTGTACTTGCGTGTAAAACGATAGGAGGCAAGTCCATTTCCATAATGGCCATATCTTGTACGATTAAAGCGTCAACGCCAATTTCATACAATTCCCAAATCATTTGACGACAGGTTTCCAATTCGTTGTCGTACAAAATTGTATTGATTACCACAAAAACTTGGGCATAATACAAATGGGCATATTGTACCAAAGCAGCCACATCTTCAAGAGAATTATGAGCATTAGAACGGGCACCAAACTGAGGAGCACCAATATAAACCGCATCGGCACCTGCATTGATAGCTGCCATACCGTGAATTAAATCTTTAGCGGGCGCTAGTATTTCTATTTTCTTCTTCATTATTACAACTTTAGCTTTTCGAGTGTTCGCGAAAAAAAGTCTGCAAAGGTCTGATAAAATATTTAAGATTTCTAATTCAAGAGGATTTTTTTTAAAAACTAATGCAAGGGTGATTCAATTTTTATGAAGCAAAAAAAAAGCCTCAAGAAATAATCCTTGAGGCTTATTATAGTAATAGCACTTTGGTTTATCCAGCCAAAGCGTCTTTGATTCTTTTTAAAGCTTCGGTTAATAAAGCTTCGCTAGTTGCGTAAGAAAAACGAATACAATTTGGATTTCCAAAAGCATCACCTGTTACAGTAGCTACACAAGCTTCTGCCAAAAGATACATAGAAACGTCGTTAGCATCTTTAATTTCAGTTCCTCTTAGTGTTTTTCCGAAGAAAGAAGAAACGTCAGGGAACACATAAAAAGCGCCTTCTGGAACGTTGATTTTGATTCCAGGAATTTCTTTTAATAATCCTACGACTAAATCTCTACGGCTGTGGAAAGCCTGAACCATATGGTTCAATACGCTTGGGTCAGCATCAACAGCGGTAATAGTAGCTCTTTGTGCTACAGAGTTAGCTCCCGAAGTTACTTGTCCTTGAATTTTTGTACAGGCTTTTGCAATGAATTCTGGTGCTCCAATATATCCAATTCTGTAACCTGTCATTGCAAATGCTTTTGCAACACCGTTTACTGTAATGGTTTTTTCTAACATACCTGGAATAGAACCAATACTGCAAAAAGTTCCTGAGAAATTGATATGCTCGTAGATTTCGTCAGCTACCACATAAATATTTGGATACTTTTCTAATACTTTAGCCAAAGCAGTTAATTCTTCTCTGTTGTACACTGAACCTGATGGATTACAAGGAGAAGAGAACCACATCATTTTTGTTTTTGGTGTGATGGCAGCTTCTAGTTGTTCTGGTGTGATTTTGAAATCGGTTTCTACAGAAGTAGGAACTTCTACAGGAACACCACCTGATAATTTTACAATCTCGTAATAAGAAACCCAATAAGGTGCTGGTAAAATAACTTCGTCACCATCGTTTAACATTACTTGAGCAATGTTGTACAACGATTGTTTTGCACCTGTAGAAACTACAATTTGAGAAGGTTTGTATTCTAAGTTATTGTCTCTTTTGAATTTTCTGCAAATGGCTTCTTTTAAATCTTGGTATCCGTCAACTGGAGAATAGGTACTGTAGTTGTCGTCGATTGCTTTTTTAGCAGCTTCTTTAATGAAGTCAGGTGTATTGAAATCAGGTTCACCCAAGCTTAAACTGATAATATCTTTTCCTTGTGCTTTTAATTCTCTTGCTAATGCTGCCATCGCTAAAGTTTGCGAAGTGGCAAGGTTGTTAATTCTGTCTGAAAGTGGATTCATTTTATATAGTAAATAGTAATTAGTTCGTGTTGAATTTAGCAGTAGTAAGTTTAGGCTAATTCTGGTTTCATTCCCAATTCTTTCAAGTGTTTGAAATGTGCAATTACAGCACTACGCATCGTTTTGTATTCGTAGTAAGGAAGGTTGCATTCTTGAGCGGTTTCCTTCACAATTTTTGCAATTTTACCGTAGTGAATATGACTGATGTTTGGGAAAATGTGGTGTTCGATTTGGTGGTTTAATCCTCCTGTATACCAATTAACAATAGCGTTTTTTGGAGCAAAATTGGTTGTAGTAAACAATTGGTGAATGGCCCAAGTGTTGTCCATTTCTCCCAATTCGTTAGGAGTTGGATTGGTAGTTTCATCAACTACATGTGCCAATTGGAAAACGATACTTAAAATTAATCCAGCGGTATAGTGCATTACAAAAAAACCAATTAAAACTTGCCACCAAGCAATTCCAATAACAATTGGTAATACAATCCAAATAGAAATATAGATCAACTTTGTAATGATTAAAGTAGTCCATAACATTTTTGGACTTTTAGGTTCGCCATAGGAAAGTTTACGTTTTAAGTAATTTTTCATTTGCTTAAAGTCGGTTGTAATAGCCCAATTGAAAGTAAGTAGTCCGTATAAGAATACAGAATAATATTGTTGAAAACGATGAAAACTGCGCCATTGAGCATGTTTAGTAAAACGGATGACTCTTCCAGCATCTAAATCTTCATCATGTCCAGGAATATTGGTGTAGGTATGGTGTAACACATTGTGTTGCACTTGCCAGTTGTGAACATTTCCGGCTAAAATATAAATAGAACCTCCCATGAATTTGTTGACCCAATTTTTTGAAGAATACGAGCCGTGATTTCCGTCGTGCATTACATTCATTCCAACTCCCGCCATACCAATTCCGATGACGATAGTTAATAAAAGATAAGCCCAAAAAGGAATGTTTAAGGTTAGAATTATGAAATAAGGCGCTAGAAAAACAGTAAATAAGATGATTGTTTTTAAGTGTAATTTCCAGTTTCCAGTTTTTTGTATGTTGTTTTCTTTAAAGTAGCTGTTAACCCGTGAGTTAAGCGTTCTAAAGAATTTTAAATTGTCTTGCTTTGCAAAAGTAGGTGGAGTTGTATTCATAGGAATTTTTAAATAATTGCAAATGTAACTATTATAAATTTTCGAATATACATTATTGAGTTAAAAATTTCCGCTGTAAAATAAGTACTTTTGTTAAAAATTTAATGCCATGGATGAAATTCTAAAGTATTTTCCTAATCTAACGGATGTGCAGAAAGAGCAGTTTGCAAAGTTGGATTTATTGTATCACGATTGGAATGAAAAAATAAACGTTATTTCTAGAAAAGATATAGATGCTTTGTACATCAAACACGTTTTGCATTCGCTAGGAATTGCCAAAATAAACAAGTTTGAGCCCGGAACTTATGTTTTGGATGTGGGTACTGGCGGTGGTTTCCCTGGAATTCCTTTGGCGATTTTGTTTCCAGAAACGCGTTTTTATTTGATTGATGTTATCGCCAAAAAAATAAAAGTGGTCAAAGCGGTTGCGGAAGCTTTAGAATTAAAAAACGTAAAAGCAGAGCAAATTCGTGCCGAAAATGTAAAAGGTGATTTTGATTTTATTGTGAGTCGTGCGGTGACCAATATGCCAGACTTTGTTTCTTGGGTAAAAACTAAGATCAAAAAGCAACACAAACACGAATTGAAAAATGGTATTTTGTATTTAAAAGGGGGCGATTTGACCGAAGAGTTAAAGGATTTTCCGAAAGCTACTGAGTATAATTTGGCCGACATTTTTGAAGATGAATTTTTCGAAACCAAAAAAGTGGTGCACTTGCCGTTGAAGTTTGTAGTGTAATTTATATTGCTCACAAAAACACACCTATTTGTCCTTTTAACCCCGATGGTAGCGGCATCCTTGCTTGACGGGGTTCGGCAAGCAAGATATAGCGTACAGCGGGACTTTGCTGGCAAAAATGCCTTTTTGATGCTGTTGCTAAAATATAGAAATAAATATACCCCAACAAAGAGCTTAGTTTTTTGTTGGGGTTTCTTTTTATAGCATTTTTGTAACTTTTGAATTATTATAATGTCTTATTCATTTATGGATTCTAAAACTTAACTAAAATGAGAA
The DNA here is from genome assembly GCA_963513565.1 of uncultured Flavobacterium sp. Classification (GTDB taxonomy): domain Bacteria; phylum Bacteroidota; class Bacteroidia; order Flavobacteriales; family Flavobacteriaceae; genus Flavobacterium. The sequence continues at coordinate 186,149 of CAUPRE010000003.1, forward strand.
AAATTTCTAGACGTACTTTTATCCACAATTTTGGTGTTGGAGTTGGGGCAACCTCGGTAATGGCATCGCTTCCATCATTTATAGCTTTACCGGAAAATCCAAGTGAAACCTATGATGGGGTAAAATTAAATATTGCTCTTTGCGGTTTAGGTCGTTATGCAGATTACTTAGCTAAAGGTTTAGAAGTTTCAAAATATTGTCGCTTAGCTGGAATTGTAACAGGTACGCCATCAAAAGCTTTAGATTGGGGAAAAAAGTATAGCATCCCTGAAAAAAACAGGTACAATTATCAGAATTTTGATGAAATTATTCATAATAAAGATATTGATTTAGTTTATGTGGTTTTGCCCAATGCCATGCATAAAGAGTTTGTAATAAGAGCTGCAAAAGCAGGAAAACATGTGATAGTTGAGAAACCGATGGCTGTAACGGCAAGTGATTGTGAAGAAATGATTGCTGCTTGTGAAAAAGCGGGAGTGCAACTGGCAGTTGGTTATAGATTGCATTTTGAGCCCTATAATTTAGAAATGATGCGTTTAGGGCAAGAAAAAGTTTTCGGACAAGTTCGTTTAGTCGAAACTTCTTTAGGATATAATACAGGTGATACCATCGACTGGCATTTAAAGCGTAGTTTATCTGGTGGTGGCCCATTGGTTAATTTAGGAATTTATTGTGTACAGGCTAGTCGCTATTTGTTAGGTGAAGAACCCATTTCAGTAACGGCTCAATTTGGTCCAATAACCAATAAAGTTAAATTTACAGAAGTAGAAGAATCCATTACATGGCAGTTGAATTTTCCAAGTGGAGCGGTTAGTAATTCTTCTACTTCGTATAGTTGCGGGGTCGATAGATTATTTGCTTCAGCTGATGAAGGTTTTTTTGAGTTAAGTCCAGCCATCAGTTATGGACCGTTTAGAGGTAGGACAAGCAATGGAGAAATGAATTTTCCTGAAATCAATCAGCAACAAACCCAAATGGATGCCATAGGTAAAATTATACTAGAAAATAAAAAATTACCAAGTCATATTACCGGAGCCGAGGGACTGAAGGATGTTAAGATTTTGGAGGCTATTTATGAGGCGGCAAAAACGGGTAAAAAAGTTTCTTTGGTTTAAAAACAAACCCCACAAAAATCAATGTTGATTTATGTGGGGTTTTTAAATAGTTGTGTTTAGAAAATTATTCTCCTAAAAACGGATATCTGTAATCTTCTGGTGTTACAAAAGTTTCTTTGATAGTTCTTGGAGAAACCCAACGCAATAAGTTCAAGGCAGACCCAGCTTTGTCATTGGTTCCTGAAGCTCTAGCGCCACCAAACGGTTGCATACCTACTACAGCACCTGTTGGTTTGTCATTGATGTAGAAATTACCGGCTGCATTTTGAAGAGCAACTGTCGCTTCTTCGATGGCGTAACGATCTTGGCTGAATATAGCTCCTGTTAAAGCGTACTCAGAAGTGGTGTCTACCAATTTTAAGGTTTCTGCCCAATTTGCATCTTCGTAAACATAGATTGTGATTACAGGACCGAATAATTCAGTTTCCATAGTCGTGTACTTTGGATTGCTGGTTACGATAATGGTAGGTTCAATAAAATACCCAACTGATTTATCATAATTACCTCCAACAATAATTTCTGCATCAGCATCTTTTTTAGCTTGATCAATATAGCTAGCTAATTTGTCAAATGATCCTTCGTGAATTACGGCTGTAATGAAGTTCCCAAAATCTTCTGGAGAACCCATTTTCATTGATTTAGTATCTGTAATCAATTGTTCTTTCAAGGCTGGCCACATACTTTGAGGCACATAAGCTCTTGAAGCTGCAGAACATTTTTGTCCTTGAAATTCGAAAGCACCACGAACAATTCCAGTAGCTACTTGTTTTACATTAGCACTTGGATGAGCTACCACGAAATCTTTACCACCAGTTTCTCCTACAATTCTTGGGTACGTTTTGTAATGGTGAATGTTGGTTCCTATTTTAGACCAAATGTCTTTGAATACATGTGTTGAACCTGTAAAGTGAACGCCTGCGAAATCGCGACTTGCCAAAACCGTATCGGTAATCATTAAAGCATCTCCAAAAACTACATTGATTACGCCATCAGGAACTCCTGCTTCTTTGAAAACATCGATGATGATTTTTGCAGAGAATACTTGGCTATCACTTGGTTTCCAAATTACCACGTTACCCATCATAGCGGCACTTGCTGGAAGATTGGCAGCGATAGCAGTAAAGTTGAATGGAGTGATCGCGTATACGAATCCTTCTAATGGACGGTACTCTAATCGGTTCCACATGTCTGAATTCGACTTGGGTTGATCTGCGTAGATTTGAGTCATAAATTCTACGTTGAAACGTAAAAAGTCAATTAACTCGCAAGATGCATCGATTTCAGCTTGATGAATATTTTTAGATTGCGCAATCATAGTTGCAGCATTGATTTTAGCTCTGTATGGTCCAGCAATCAACTCGGCAGCTTTTAAGAATATTGCCGCACGTTGTTCCCATGCCATGTTTGCCCATGCCGTTCTTGCTTCTAAAGCATTCGCGATAGCTTTTTCAATATGTGTTTTTTCGGCTAAATGATACGTTCCTACCACATGTTGGTGATCGTGTGGAGCGGTCATATTTCTAGTATTACCCGTTTTGATTTCTTCACTACCAATGTATAAAGGAACGTCAATTTTTGAATTCCACATGGCTTTGTATGCTGCAAGAACTGCTGCTTTTTCTGGGGAGTTAGGGGCGTAACCTTTTACAGGTTCGTTAACCGCTTTGGGTACGTTAAAAAATCCTTTTAGCATATTTTTTATATTAAATAATTGAACAGAAAATTTAGATGATTTGGCTATCGTCAATAATTTGATGCAAAAGTACAAAGTAAAAATGAAATTTTCATTCTAAATCACAGAATAAAAGTCAAATTAATTCAAAGCAAATGAAGCACATAATCTGAAATTAGGTACAATCACTTTGAAATTTTTTGCAGTAGTAAAATTAATCATGTTGAAATATCCTTTCATCGCACCATAAGGCGAGGATAATAAGCAGCCAGAGCTGTAGGTGTGTTGCTCTCCTGGTTTCAAAACGGGTTTTTTACCTATTACTCCTTCACCATCGACCACTTCATTGTAATTAAGTGAATCGTATATTTCCCAGTGGCGAGAGTTAAGTTGGACAGAATCTTTACTGTGATTCTCGATTGTTATTTGGTAACTAAAGGCAAAATGTATTTTGTAGTTTTTGAAGTAAGTCCCTTCAAAACTAGTCAAAACCGATATTTTTATGCCTCTTGTTATTTGTGAAACCATATTGTGTAAAGTAGGAGCTTAATAATGACAAAATTACAAAAAAATGTATTGGAAAACATTTTTTTATTTAGTTCGTAATACTTACAGAATTCAATGCTACAAAGCCAATTACGCGATCATATCTTTGTGTGTTTTCTCTGTAATATACGATTACTTCATATTCATTTTCAGTTTGAGAAAAATTACCATCAATCGAATTTTCATGATCAATCTTGCCTTTGCTATCCGCTACTACATATTGATAGTTCGTAAAACCTTGTTTGATCAGAAGCGCTTTTTCATAAAGGTTTTTTTTCTCGTTGTACTCCATTTTGTTTTCTGGTGAAAGAGCATAATTATTGAACATTCCGGTGATGTAAATGTCTTTATCTAATCGAAAGCTAGGGGCAGACAAACTAAAGTATACCCACGCGTAGTCCGCTTCTATTTTTTGATTGGTGGCATTTAAGTTTCGAACTACATAGTTTCCGTTGGCATCCAAGGTAAAGCTATAAGGAAAATTGGCTCTTGCTTCGTCTGTAAATAAATAACCGTTATAAATACCGCCATTCGAACTTATTCTGGAAATATTGTTTGAGGCATTGCGTATTTCTTTATTGTCGAAAAAACGGAATTCATTACCTGCCCAAAACTGGGTTTCAATATCATATTTGTAAATCAAGTCATTACCAATGGTGTATTGTGGAGGAATATTTTTGATACCCGTGTTGAATTGACGATTTTGCAACAATAAAACTTTGACATTTTGTAATGGATTTTGAAATACAAGGCTCATAGACGTTATAGAGAAATCTAGATTTTGTTTGCTTTCGATGGTACTCAAGTTTCTCCCTCTTTTAATTTGCAATCGAACTGTGGCTAGGTCTTCATACATAATAAATTTTCTAGAAAAAACAACTTCTCGATCTTCATTCAATATTTTGACCACGTAGTTGCCGCTCAAAGCCAATTGCGTAAATTGATTGGGTATACTTAGTTGGTAATGCGAATACAATTGTAAACAATTAAAGGAGTTTGAGTAGTCAATAATTCTTTGATTGTCAAGGCCTTTAAGGTATTCTTGCTTGGGAATGTCAGAAGGCACCCAATTATAATCACAATGAATAATTTCGTAGTAATAATTGGCTTCATTCCCAAATAAATCATCAAAGTTAAGCTCAAAAGATTCACCCAACCTAAAAACCGGAATTACATTTTGACCATTGTCCATAAAGGAAACTGTCTTAATGTTGTAAGGAGGGATTATTTCTTGAAGAGCTTGGGCTTCAAGGGTGTTGAAGTGTAAAAAGCTTAGTAATCCCAAGATGGTTTTTATAAAACGGTACCGCATTTTTGATTGTTTTGTACTGTAAATATACTAAACCCCTTTATTTCTCAAGTTTTTTTGTAGTTAAATCGAGAATATGATTTTTTTGGAAGTAATTTCTGTTAATTTTTTTATAATAAAGATTTTAATTTGACGTTAAATCTATAGTTTTACCCTATCAACAAAACATTTTTTATGAAAAGATTCAACCAATTCGCATTGGGACTATTATTGTTTCCTGTAACAATATTAGCCCAAACTATGGATTATGGACAAGCTATTCCATTTGATCCGAATGTCAAAACCGGTAAACTCGCTAATGGGTTAACCTACTACATTAAGAAGAATGCTAAACCAGAAAAGAAAGTAGATCTTAGATTGGTCGTAAATGCTGGTTCTATTTTGGAAGACGATGATCAACAAGGCTTGGCTCACTTTATGGAGCACATGTGTTTTAACGGAACGAAACGTTTTCCAAAGAATCAATTAGTAGATTATTTACAAAGTATTGGAGTTAAGTTCGGGCAGCATTTAAACGCTTACACTAGCTTTGACGAAACCGTTTATTTTCTTCCAATTCCATCCGATAATCCAGAAAAATTAGAAAAAGGATTTCAAATTTTAGAGGACTGGGCATTTAATACGGTCTTAACTCCCGAAGAAATTGATAAGGAACGCGGCGTAGTTCTAGAAGAATATCGTTTGGGATTAGGAGCTCAAAAAAGAATGATGGGTCGTTACCTTCCTAAAATGATGCACAATTCTAAATATGCGTCTCGTTTACCTATAGGCCAAAAAGAGATTTTGGAAAAATTCAAATACGAATCTCTAACTCGTTTTTATAAAGATTGGTACCGTCCTAATTTGATGAGTGTTATTGTGGTTGGAGATATTGATGTGGCCGAAATGGAAAAGAAAATTAAAGAACATTTCTCAGCCTATAAAAATCCAGCCAGCGAAAAAGTGAGAAACGTTTTTGAAGTGCCTAATCACAAAGAAACTTTTGTTGCTGTAGAAAGTGACAAAGAAGCTTCGAACACACAAGTGCAATTGGTCTATAAAGATTATGATGCGCCAAAGAAAATTACAACAGTTGGAGATTTTAGAAGTTACATCGTAGAAGGCTTGTTTACTACCTTGTTGAACAATCGTTTGGAGGAATTGACTAACTCTGCAACACCGCCTTTTACTTTTGGATTTTCCTATTATGGAGGAACCTATGCTAGAAATAAAAAAGCCTATCAATCTGTTGCCATGACGGCTGAAGACAAGCAATTAAGTGCTTTGAAAGTATTGGTTACAGAGAATGAAAGAGCCAAAAAATATGGTTTTACTTCAGGTGAATTGGATAGAGCTAAAGCGGATTTCTTAGCCCAAATTGAAAAAAGCTATAATGACAGAGCTAAAACAGATTCTGAGAATTTTGTTGGGGAATTGCAATCTAACTTTCTTGAGAAGGAACCTGTTCCAGGAATAGAATGGACTTTCGAAACCATGAAAAAATTGTTGCCAACTATTGCTTTGGCGGATGTAAATGGTTTTATTAAAAATTACATCAAAGAAGATAACCGTGTGGTTGTTTTTACAGGACCACAAAAAGATAACTTGAAAAAAGTTACGGAACAAGAGGTGTTAGAAACGTTAAAAGTAAATGAATCCGATTTGAAACCTTATGAAGATAAGGCGGTAGCGACAAGTTTACTTAGAAAAGAGGTAAAAGCAGGAACTGTTGTAAAAAGAGAAGCTAATGCTACTTTAGGAACCAAAACGTTAGTTTTGTCTAATGGCGTAAAAGTAATATACAAAACTACCGATTTCAAAAACGACGAAGTGCTTTTTGAAGCCGTAAGTTTAGGAGGAAGTAATTTGTATTCTAATGAAGAGATGAAAAAAGTACAATTTGCAAACGGTGCTCTTGCTGAAGCGGGATTCTCTGGATTGAAATTGAATGATATCAATAAATTCATGACAGGAAAAATTGCGCGTGTCAATCCATACATTGGTCAAACAACAGAAGGACTTAGAGGGAATACCACACCAAAAGATTTAGAATATTTGTTCCAAATGGTACATGCTTATTTCACTGATTTGAATTTTGATCAAGAAGCATTTGAAGGCTTTAAACAAAAGCAATCTAGTTTCTTCAAAAATATGGCTTCGCAACCGATGAACTTTTTTCAACAAGAGTTTTACACTTATTTAAATAAAGAAAATCCAAGATTTAATGGTATCATGCCAACGGATAAATCATGGGCTGAAACGGATTATAAGTTAGCGTATGATAAATACAAAGAGCGTTTTGCTAATGCAGCCGATTTTGAATTCTTCTTCGTTGGAAATGTAGATGATAAAACCATTGAAGCTTTTGCTACTAAATACTTGGCGTCTTTACCTGCAACAGCAACCAAAGAGAAAACGGTAGACTTAGGTTACCGAATGCTAAAAGGTGATTTGAAGAAAGTGGTAAACAAAGGAACGGATCCAAAAAGTAATGTAACCATCATGTTCTACGGTGAGGCTAAATATTCTCCAAAAGAAGCCTTGGCTTTGGAAGCATTAGGAGAAGTTTTGACTATCAAATTGATTGAGCAATTGCGTGAATCTGAAAGTGGGGTATATGGTGTTTCTGCTCGTGGTAGCATGAGCAAAGTGCCTTATGGTTCTTTTAGTTTCAATATTGGTTTTCCTTGCGGTCCTGATAATGCAGAAAAACTTACTGCATCGGCATTGAACGAATTACAAAAAATTATCGCCAATGGTCCAGAGGAAAAAGATGTAGCTAAATACAAAGAAGGAGAATTAGCTGATTATAGAAAAGACAGCAAAGAAAACCGTTTTTGGTTGACTAATTTCACTAGATCTTTCGTAAATGGTAGCAATCCTGAAAATGCCTTGAAATACGAAGCCGAAGTGAATGCTATAACTGCAAAAGACATTCAAGAAGTGGCTAAAAAGTATTTAACCAAAGACAAAGTAATTGGGATGTTGATGCCTGAAAGCAAATCATAAATCACAAAAGAGAACACAAAACCTAAAACCTGCTATTTCTATGAAGTAGCAGGTTTTTTATTTAAAATTAATTGATTTTTTTAAGAGGAATTAAAGAGTAGAAAATCTTTTTAGAGTAAAATTAGTACTACAAATTTAATATTTCATTAAAGTTAGTATAAGTAAGTAATTTGTATTTTTAACCAATAAACCTAACCTATGAAAAACCTATTATTACTTATCTTAACCATCTTTACTTTAACTTCTTGCGACAAAGACGATGACAAACCTAAAACCGAGTTAGAAAAACTACCTCCTGCAACACAAACTGGTGCTAGAACCTTTGGTTGTTTGCTAGATGGTGTAGCTTTTGTACCTACTAAATCTAATTGCTCCTCTTTTTACCAATATGTCAATGGGTATTATTTCTCCTTACAAGGAAATAAGTATGTAAACAAGGAGCTTATATTATTAGGATTAAGTACCGACAATCTCAAAATCGAAGAAGGCAAAACCTATATTTTACTAGATAAAATTGATGGAAATGCTTCTGCAGCATATTTTGATGACATTGATAACTCTCGTACTTCCTTAATGGAGAATGGAGAAATGAAAATAACCAAACTTGATTTGACAAAAAATATTGTTTCAGGAACATTTTGGTACGATATTAAAGATGGTAAAGGGATTGTTCACAAGATAAGAGAAGGACGTTTCGATATGCCATTTACACAGTAACTTTTAACCCAATATAGTATGAATGAATTTCGCTTTTTTAACCAATAAACCTAACCTATGAAAAATCTATTATTACTTATCTTAACCGTGTTTACCTTAATTTCTTGCGATAAAGATGGACAAATTTTTGCAGGGAAAGACCAACTCCCGCCCGAAACCCAAACAGGTGCAAACACGGTGGGTTGTTTGGTCAATGGTAAAGTATTTTTACCAAAAAAAGAAGGTATTAATCCTGAGGTTAATTGTTTTTATCAATTAGTTAATGGAGAATATTTCTTTACAATGGCTTTTTCTGATTTAAGAGGTACTGGTAGTTTGACTACTTCTATTCAAACTTCCAGAATTATTTTACAAACGGGATAAACCTATATATTAAATAAGAACACAATCGATAATGGTGATTATACTGGAGCTGGGGCTGGTTATTTAACATCTGTAAATAATATTTATAGAACAAATTTAGTTAAAAGTGGCGAATTAAAAATCACCAAACTTGACCCATCAAAATCGATAATTTCTGGTACTTTTTGGTTTGATGCAATAAATCCAATAGGAGAGGTAGTAGAAATAAGACAAGGTCGGTTTGACTGGAAGTATTAATTTAATCCAATAATATGTAGAACTCTTAAAAAAAGGAAGGACTTCTATTAAATAGAAATCCTCCGCAGCTAAATTAAAAATCCTCAGAAAATTTATTAATTCAAAATCAAAAATATGAAAATTTATTTCTACAAAATTGTGTTTGCTTGTTTTTTATCATCCATCAGCTATAGCCAACAAGTAAACAATACCGAATTTAAAACCAAAACGTTACAAGTTTTTCAAAATTTAGACAAAAATAGGGTGCCGCACGGAATCCTTCTTAGTTTTCCAATGTTCCTGTTTCTCAAACATATAAATTTAAAACAACAACAATTTAACAAATAAATACTTGTATAAGTCTTTTTTTTTTAGATTTACAAAAAAGCTGCTGAAATTTTAAAACAACATATTATGAAAAAACTACTTGTACTTTTAGTTACAACGTTCGTGTTAACCTCTTGTGATAAAGACGACAACAAACCTAAAACAGAGTTAGAAAAACTACCCGCAGCAACGCAAACAGGTGCACAAACTTTTGGTTGCTTAATTGATGGAAAAGCATTTGTACCGCCAAAATTTGGAACAAACGCCCCTAGTGCTTTTTATCAATTTGTTGGTGGTGCTTATACATTAAGTATTTCTGGAAGGAGAGCAGACTCATCCAATCTCAAAGGTGTAATTATTGGATGTATTGATATGCCAATAATTCAAGAAACAACTTATTCACTTAAAGAGAAAACAGCGCATAATTATTTTGGTTCTTATTTAATTGGGGGAGGAATTTATGGTGAATTTAATTCTACGAATATTGAAAGCGGAACACTAACCATAACAAACTTTGACTCTTCAAATTTTATAATTTCCGGAATATTTAGTTTTAAAGGAAAAGAAATAAATACCGGAGAAACAGTAGAAATTACCGAAGGACGCTTTGATATGCATTACACTAACTAAAAAATTTCTCCAATGAAATAAACAAGAACTAAAAAAGAAAGACCATTTCGTTAGACGGAACAGTCTTTCGGTAAAAAATCAAATTAAACAACCGTTCAACTTTGTTCAATTCAACTATCAAAATTATGAAAAAATATACAATAATTACTTTATTGTCTTTGCTTTTCCAGTGCGGTATAGCTCAAAACATTAATACCTCTCTAGCCGCAGACATCAATGCCAAGTTTGCACCGCTAGAAAAAAACAGAATTCCGCACAACATTCTTTTAGATTATGGATTCGATCTTATAGATGTAACCCAATTTGATGGCGTTTTACGCACAAACAATTATATGGATGTAGAACGTTATAATTTGATTTATAATTCTATAGTATCTTCTACAACGCAACTTAATGTAACTGGTATTGCACCGCCACAACAAGAACTAAACGATTGGAAGCTTTGGCAAAAACAACAAAACGATATTGCTAAATTTAACAACAAAGCAGCTGTTGTTTTAAATGGTTTGTTTTTTAATTATTCTAAAATTAATGCTAACGCGCTTAGCAATAACAAAATAATAGTTGTAAATGATAAGTATGACGATAAATATACAAACGGAGTTTGGCAAAATCCTTATGATAGTAAACAGGCCTTTGCCATAACATCATCGGTAGTAATGCTCAATAAAAGCACAATAGATGTAGTTTTACCAGCAACGCTTTGGCATACTAATGCTAGTGTAACAGAAATTGCAATAGATTTTGGCAACAGTACAGGATATAAAATTTTAACCAACGGTACTATAGCCTCTACAACTTATACGGCTGTTGGAGTTTATACCTGGACGTATAGGATTTTAACCGGTGGTCAATACAAATATTGTAGGCAAAAAGTAAAAGTTACTCAAGCCGATAGTGGAGTGCTAGCTCGAAATTCTGGTTGTGGCGCACCTCAAGTGATTAACATTCCAGCAACAAAGGCCTATCAAGGTGTATTTGGCTCGGCCACTATCCAAATAGTGCGAGGTGGTGCTTGTAACGAATTGCGTAATCCGCTCATTGTTTCCGAAGGATTGGATACGGGTTTATTAGGACAAGCTGGCACAATTGGAGATTCTGACATTCAATCTTTCCTATTCTCTGTTGCCGAATCTGGTAGCACAGAATTACAAAATTTCATCACAAACAATACTGCTGTAGATTATGATATTATTTACGTAAACTGGAACAATGGTACTGATTTTATTCAGCGCAATGCCTATGTTTTAGAAGCAGTTATTAAATGGGTAAATGATAATAAAACAGGAACAAACAAGAATGTAGTATTGGGGCAAAGTATGGGCGGCTTAGTTGCCCGGTATGCCTTGCGTGATATGGAAAATAACGGTCTTAACCACAATACAAGCTTGTACATAAGCCATGATGTACCACACCAAGGCGCAAACATACCGCTTGGAATATTAAATATGGCGCGACATACTGTAAATGAGTTTATACAAACACCATTAGGCAACATAACCATTCCAGTGAACGGCGTTGGAAACGTTGGTTTGTCAACTATTGACAATTTATTAGATGCACCAGCCATAAATCAAATGCTTTTAAATACCGTAGATACTAATGGTAATAGAACAAATACGGTTCATACCACTTGGCAAAATGAATTAAGACTGTTTGGGTATCCACAGCAAACAAGAAATATTGCCTTGAGTAATGCCAGTCATTGCGCATCAGGTCAAGGATTAGTTTCTAATCAAGAACTAGTTACAGTTACTGGAAACGGAGGAACATCAGTGTTAACCAGCGTACTTTTATATATTTTTGCAAATGTCGATCCATTAATTGGCGTTGCATTAAATGATACATCTGCCTCACTTTTAGGTTTTTTACCAGGAAATACTAAATTAGATTTAGAATTTAGAGCCAATGCTTTTCCTTCGACTGGAACTGCAAGAATATATAAAGGAAGATTAACTTATGAAAAAAAGTTACTTTGGCTCATTCCAATTACAAGAACGATTTTCAATAAGGATGTTAATTCTCAAAGCGGTGATAAATTTATCGAAAATTATCCGGGCGGAGTAACTCCAAATGCTTTAGCAATTTCAGAAAATGGAGGAGATAACAATTTGTTTTATAATTATGACTATAACTTAAACGTAAATTTAAATTTTGATTTTATTCCAGTTACAAGTGCTTTAGATGTAGGAAGCGGTATTTCTATTTTAAATGATTCAGACTATTTTTTTAAATACACAGCATCAAATCCTCCTTTAGGAACAAAAGCAATTCCTTTCAATAATTTCACTACATCTTCAAACGAAAATAGTAGTTTAAATGCGGAACATATTTCTTTTAATCGAAGAAATGGCGATTGGCTTGCAACAGAATTGGACAACAGTATAACAAATAATCAAGTTTTTGATTGTACCTATGTTTGTTCAAATACATCAATAACTGGTGCGGATTTTCTTTGTACAACATCAAACTATACAGCGCCAGCTGGAAGCGCATCTTACAATTGGACAATTACACAAGGTGCAAATCTTGTAAGCTTATCAGCAAATGGAACAGCAAATATATCAGTAACTGCTTTTCCAAATGCATCTGGTCAAGTAATTCTTTCTTTGATTATGGGGGGTAGTTGTGGGAATTTAATTTTAACAAAAACGATCTGGGCAGGTGTTCCACAAATTATTGGATTAACTTGTCCAAATGAATCTACAATATGTAGTGGCACTTTTTGCAAGCAGGAACTAGGTTTGCCTTCGTTTGATTTAACAAATAATTTAGAAGCAAATGTTATGGGTATGACTACTAGTGAAATGTGGGAAAAAACAAATTGGGAATGGGAGCGAATTAATACAAATATCGTTATTGCTCAAAATACGCAAGGAAATGAAATTTATGTAGCTCCTAATTACATTGGTCAAACAGGAGTTAGAGTAAGAGCGAAGAATAATTGTGGATGGAGTGAGTGGTTTGAATTCGATTTTGCAGTTGTATCTTGTGGTAGTAATTTAATGCGATCGGCTGAACAAGAAAAAGTATTTGTAGTGTATCCTAATCCTTCAAATGACATTGTTAATGTTGATGTAAAAGAAGGTAATAGTATTTTAGCAGTTGATACTAAAGTTTCAGGTGAATTATTTGATATAATGGGTAATTCCAAGTCTAAAATCAAAATTAAGAATAAAAAAGCTTCTTTTAGTGTAAATGGATTGAATAAAGGTGTATATGTTTTGAAAATTTATATTGATGATAAAATAGAAAGTCATCAGATTGCTGTAAAGTAGTAAAATACACTTTTTTCAAAAAAACCTGCTATTTCTATGAAGTAGCAGGTTTTTTTTAGGTTAAAATAAAATCTAAATTTTCTTCAAGTTCTGGGCTGATGTGCTGTTCATCAAGCAACGCATCCGAAAGCAGTTTTTTGTTTTCCTGCAAACGAATGATTTTTTCCTCCACTGTGTTTTTAGTAATGAATCGGACCACATTTACTTTGTTCAATTGCCCAATGCGATGGGCACGACCTATACCTTGCTTTTCGGCAAAGGGATTCCACCAAGGATCCAGAAACAAGACATACGAAGCTTTGGTAATATTGAGTCCCACGCCACCTGCTTTTAAGGAAATGAAAAACAATTTTGAGCGCTCTTGTTCTTGGAATTTCTGAACTTGATAGGCGCGTTCTTTTTGTGGGGTAGCGCCAGTGAGCTCACAAAAATCAATGTTGTTTTCGATGCTCCATTTTTTATAAAATTCTAGATTCGATACAAATGAACTGAACACTATCGTTTTTTGATTGGATTGCACCAAGGTTTCCAAATAACGCGTCACCGCCATATATTTTCCAGAATCCATTTCAGAGTTGCCATCGACCATTTTTGGGTGATTGCTCAATTGTCTCAAACGCATCAATGTATTGATAATGTTGATTTTGTCAATGCCTGAACCATCAGTTTTTAAAAGTGCGTTTCTCGCTTTCGACTTTTCTTCTTCGTATAATTTCTCTTGTTCGGGTTCCATTTCGCAATAGAAAACTTGCTCCGAGAGTTCTGGTAAGTCTTTTAAAACTTGCTCTTTGGTACGTCTTAAAATAAAGGGACTGACTAAGGTTTTGAGTTCTGCGAGACTGTTTTCGTCTTGTTTTTTCTCAATCGGGAATTTGTAATGCTCGGCAAAAAAAGCATAACTCCCCAAGATATTTGGATTGATAAATTGCATTTGCGACCACAAATCGTCTAATGAATTTTCAATCGGCGTGCCGCTCAACGAGATTTTATGAGTGGTTTGCAGTTGATTAATGGCTTTAAAGATTTTCGAATTTTTGTTTTTGATGTATTGGCTTTCATCCAAAATCAAATAACGAAATCGGTATTTTTCTAAAATCGAAAGATCTCTCGACACTACTGCATAGCTGGTAAAAATCAAGTCGTATTTTTCTAATTTTTTAGATAGTAATTTTCGGTCTTGTCCTACATACTGAATTCTTCGAAAGTGAGGTGTAAATTTTCTAGCTTCGTTATACCAATTGAACACTAAAGAGGAGGGAAGCACAATCAAAGCTTTTAAGTATTCTTTGGCTACGGGAATTTCGTTGCCAAACAAATCTAGTTGTATGTTTTCGGCTTTTTCAACCTCTAGTTGTTCTTGTACCGCGACTAGTGTGGATAAGGTTTGCAATGTTTTTCCCAATCCCATATCATCGGCTAGGCAAGCGCCTAATCCGTTGTTGTAGTGTTCCAAAAGCCATTGCACACCTTCTATTTGATACGGTCGCAAGGTGGCTTTAACCAAAGGAGAAGGTTGGTATTGAACAGATTCCTTCACGTGCAAGGCCTGTTTCAACTGCGGAATGTCTTCAAAAACCGCAAAATTACTTTTTAGAACAGCGAGATTTCCATTTTTGATTTTGGCTAATTTTGCCATCGCACTGTAGCGCGTCATCCATTCTGATGGAATCAAAAAGTAATTTCCGTTGGGCAAGGCAAACAGACGATTTTTGTTTTTTATATTCGGAATTAACTCGCTGAAATTAAATTCAAAATCATCACAAACCACAGTCATTTTGATGTCAAACCAGTCGTTTTGAATGGTGTTGGAGAATTGAATTGTTACGGTATTGCTATCGATTTTCTTTTCGTCTATTTTTAAATTTTCTAATGAAAAACCTAAAGATGCTAGTTTCTCTTTATTTTCTATTGCCCATTGAATGGTTCCGAAAGCGTCTTGATTTGATGTATTTTGGTTCAACCAAAACAAATTATTCTCGTTTTTAATTAATCCCAAATCCAATAACGCCTCGTTATAGGTGAGTTCGGCATCCGTTCGTTTGAATTGCATCAATTGGATGTTGTTCAAATCCTTTAGGTCAATTTCTGAATGGGTGTTTTTGGGTTTAGTGGCATCAAATACAAAGCCATCGTAATCAAATAAAAGCCCAATATAATAGCTGTTTTTGAAAAAGTCATACACCAATTGAAGGTTACAAGAAACAATGGCGCTTCGGGTAACCACTTTAAATCCACTGGCCGATATGTCTACTTTTTTGGCAATGTCTTTGATGAATTTTTCAAAATAATCAGGCACTAATTTCGAGGGGATTTCCACCACTTTTTTGGTCAAAAAAGGGGTGATTTTTTTCGAATTGATGTCTTGTAGTTGATACAATTTATGATAGGCAACCAACCATCCCGGTTCATCCAAAAGCAAGGTGACCTTGGTGTTGGAGGGATAAAATGAGGTAGTCTCGTCTTTTAGTAAAAGGGTGTACGAAATTCCGTTATCGTGTTTGTCAAAATGCAGTTCGGTCGCTAAGGCTGGATTTTGAGTAGCGATACGGCTGATGCGAAAATCTTTTTCTTTTCCCAAGTTTAATGAGAGCGGGAAATCGTTCTCTTTTACTAAAGAATAAAATTGCGCCAAGCTTATTTTTATAAACTGCTCAATGCCGAATTTTAATTTCTCGTCTTTAAGTAAATCTTCAATATTTTTGGCCGATTTGCTTTTAATTCGGTATTTCTTAAACAGTGCTTCAGGTTGAAGTACCTCAGAGAGTGATACTATTTTTTGTGTAGCAGCATCCAAGTTTCCCAGAGTTATACCCATACTTTGTAGGACTTCTGGACTGGCTTTTTTTTCTAAATAGGTAATGGTATCCGTATGCCCAACTACATAGGCAGTAGGGATATAGTAATTGAGTCTCGCTTCAAAACTAACATCAAAGCAAAACTGGAAATGATTTTCGGGTTCCAAATACAATTATTTATAAGATTGTTTTTGATTTTGGTTATTTTAAATACAAATTTGCTTCGCCTTATCAAATCACAGATTAGCATCTGTTAATAGGTAAAGATTTGTTTAATCTGTGTCCAAAAATTTAACCGTAAGGGCACAAAGTTTTACGCAAAGCACACAAAGTTTTTTTTAATGCTATCTAGCACTTATTTAAATCTGTGAACATCTGTGTAATTTGTGTCAAATTATTAAATGGAAAATTTGTTGAATCTGTGTCTAAAAATTTAACCGCAAGGGGCACAAAGTTTTACGCAAAGCACACAAAGCTTTTTTAATGCTATCTAGCACTTATTTAAATCTGTGAACATCTGTGTAATCTGTGTCAAATTATTAATTGTAAAAAAGCGTTTTTTATTTAAAACAAACTGGGATAATTTCGCCTTTGGCCAAACAGTATTTTTCTACCAGTTCAGGAGCAATTTTGCGGGTATAATCCTCTTCGATTACAGTAAAACCTATGCTTCTTAATTTGTCAAAATAATCACGGCCGTAAATGCGCACGTGGTCGTATTGTCCAAATATTTTGGCGCGTTCTTTTTGGTCGGTAATCGAGTCATCCGCAAACGTCACTTCACGATTTAAGTCCTGCGGAATCTGTAAAATAGCCATTCCACCAGGTTTCAACACGCGATACAATTCCTGCATCGCTTTGGTATCGTCTGGGATGTGCTCCAAAACGTGATTACACAAAATCACATCATATTGATTGTCTTCAAAAGGCAAATTACAAATGTCTGCTTTTACATCTGCCAAAGGCGAAAACAAATCGGTAGTGGTGTAGTCCAAGTTTTTTTGTTGGCGAAACAATTTGTAAAAAGCTTGTTCAGGAGCAAAATGCAAGACTTTTTTGGGCGCTGTAAAAAAATCCGTTTGCTCGTTGAGGTACAACCACAACAAGCGGTGTCTTTCTAGTGAAAGCGTACTTGGCGAAAGCACATTATTGCGTTGTGTTTCGTAGCCGTATGGCAACATCGATTTAAAGCTTTTGCCATCAATTGGGTCCGTAAATTTGTCACCTTTTAAGGTAAAAGCAATGATTGGTCGCGCCACATAACTCAAACGAATTAATAATGGACGCGGAATGGTATTGAGTACGGTTTTGAAAAGTTTTTTCATAGTTGTTACACTAAGATTCACAAAGAAGTCACAGAGATTAGCAAAGTTTTAAAAATCTCTAGCGGTGTTTATGAATCGTTTTATATTGTTTTTTAAAATCTTTGAATTATAGTTGATTAGCAATCCTAGTGGGTATTGTCCTAATTTCAAATAGGTTAGAATTTGAGCAAAATGAACTGATGAAAAACTTTCTACAGTTTTTAATTCCACGACTAATTTGTCTTCAATTAATAAATCAATTCTATATCCATGATCAATTTTTATTTCTTTATAGATAATTGGTAGCATTACCTCTTTTTCAACTTTAAAACCTGCTTTTTTTATTTCATAAAATAGACATTGTTGGTACGCAGACTCTAATAGACCGGGACCTAATTGTTTATGAACTTCAATAGCAAGCCCTATTATTTTATAAGAAAGTGATTCTAAATCAGGTGAAATTTTAGATGGCTCTTCTTGCATTTTATTACCAGATTTGGATAGAAATTTTGTGTATCTCTGCGATTTCTTTGTGGATCTTCGTGAAATTTCTATCTATATCACCAAAGGCACTTTTCTAAACTCTTCTTCTTCATCGCTTTCAATGCCTAATGCTTTGTAAATGTATTTGAAAGTCGATAAAATTTCAGGTTTTCCATCAATGATGGCCACATCGTGTTCAAAATGAGCACTTGGTTTTCCATCGGCAGTAGTGATGGTCCAGCCGTCTTTGTGTTGTTTGATGTTTTTGGTTCCCATATTGATCATCGGTTCAATGGCAACCACCATTCCTTCTATAAAAAGTTTACCGCGACCTCTTTTGCCGTAGTTAGGCATTTCAGGATCTTCGTGCATTTTCTGTCCTACGCCGTGACCAACCAACTCACGAACCACACCATAACCGTGGGCTTCGGTATATTTCTGAATCGCATTCCCTACATCTTCCACGCGATTTCCTAATTTGAACTCGCGAATTCCAACATACAGCGATTCCTTCGTAACCTGTAATAGCTTTTTCGTTTCAGGTGCCACTTCGCCAATCTCAAAAGAGTACGCGTGGTCACCGTGAAATCCATTCTTGAAAGCCCCACAATCTACCGAAATCACATCCCCACTTTCTAGCGGTTTGTTGTTCGGTATACCGTGTACGACCTGAGAGTTTGGACTCATACACAACGAATTCGGAAAACCGTACAATCCCAAGAAGCTTGGTACCGCACCGTGATCGCGAATAAATGCTTCGGCCAATTTGTCTAAATATAAAGTAGTCACTCCTTCTTTGATTTCGGAGGCAATCATTCCTAATGTTTTGGAAACAATCAAAGCACTTTCGCGCATCAATTCAATTTCTTCTCTTGATTTTACAATAATCATAGCAGCTAAATTTTCAGTGGGCAAAAGTACGACTTTTAAAATAAATTTTTACGGCTTCTTTTTTTTATTCGGTAGCAAGATTTTGCTCCAAAAAAGCATTGGACCATGGGTTTTTATTACTACAAAAGGAAATCAGAAGAAGACTGTTTTTATGATAAAAAAACAATAAATTAGCCTAGTTAAGCAATGCAAAGTAGTATGAAACAGGTAAATAATAGTAAAAGGCAAGAATTAATTCGTATGAAGAACTTTGCTTTGTTGGTTTTGAGCATTGCTGTTTTGTTATTCGGAATTGGCTTTTATTTCAACATTGGTTGGCTCAAAGCTTTTAGCGAAGCCGCTATGGTTGGCGGAATTGCCGATTGGTTTGCGGTGGTAGCACTTTTTAGACATCCGCTGGGTTTACCCATTCCTCACACGGCGTTGATTCCAAAAAATAAAGACACCATTGGCGAAAACTTGGGTAATTTTGTTTCCGAAGAATTCTTGATTCGGGAGAAATTAGAAGTAAAATTAGATCAATTTAATGTGGGCGACGCGATTTCTAATTGGCTGATACAGCCCAAGAACGCGAATGTAGTTTCAGAGTTAGTAGTTCAGCATGTGATTCCTTGCGTTTTAAAAACAATTGATGACACGGCAATACAACACTTTATTCAAAAACAATTTGGAGAAAAACTAAGAAATAGCAACTTTGGTGAATGGATTGCACTCGCTTTAGAATCGGTTGCAAATAGCGACCAACAAGATCAATTGGTTACTAGCATTTTGAAAACATTAAGCGTTGAATTGCAAGATAATAAAGATAGTATTGAAGAAAAGGTGAAAAAGTCAACCCCATTTTTATCTTTTGGTTTGGCAGATAAAAGAATTGCCGAAGGTGTATTTAATGGATTGTATGATTTTCTGGAGCAAGCGAGTTGGCCTGATAGTTTGATTCGAAAAAAAGTGAATGCTTACATAAACCGTTATATTCTGGAGTTGAAAACATCTGAAGAAATGCAGCAAAAAGTAAACGATTATGTCCTTTATTTTGCCAGTAAAACAGAAGTTATAGCCTATGTTAATGGCATCTGGTTAGAAATCAAAAACCGAATCACTCAAGATATAGACCAAGGACAAGAATCTGGTATTAAAAAAGCGATAGCAGCAATGATTCTTAGTTTTGGTATTGGAATCAAGGAAGATATTTCTTTGATTGAAAAGATAAATACATTTGTAAAAAATGATGTTTTGTCGGTTGTTTTGGCCAATAAAAAACTGATTGGTGATCTGATTGCTTCTACTGTTAAGAGCTGGGAAGCAGATGAGGTTACCGAGAAATTAGAATTGCAGATGGGTAAAGATTTACAATTCATCCGTATCAACGGTACTGTCGTTGGGGGATTGGTTGGACTATTTCTATATTTTTTAACTCATTATTTAAATTAAAAAAGAGCTCATAAAGAGCTCTTTAAAATAGATAGTGATAAGGATTAATCTGGATTTGCCATGATTTTGAACAGTTCTGAATTTGAAATCAAAAACCGATTTTCTAAAGCAATGGCTGCCAATTGAGCTGAAACCAAATTGTTCTCACGAGTATTAATCAAGAATAAAGAACTTTCCCCAAATGTAAATAGTCGTTCCTCAGATAGTAGCATCGTTTCATTATTTTTGACCAAGCCCTCAATCAAATTGCGTTGTTTAGTAAGCGAAGTGATTTCTGTTTTTTGTGCCGTAATTTTGTTGGTCAATTGCACTCTTTCTAAGCTTAAGGTATATTGTGTTTCCTGTACTTTAAATTGTGCCAATTTTAATCCTCCTCGTTCCTTTCTTAAAAACAAAGGAAAAGCAAAATTCACCCCAATTTTATAATCATTAAATTGATAATTGTCGATATAACTCGGTTCGGATAGATACGAATAACTCAAATCGATTTTGGGCAATAAAGCATTGGCTTTGAGTTTTCGGTCTACATTGAGCATGTCTATTTTTCTTTCGAGCGCATTGATTTTTGGATGATTCGTTATCGAAAAATCTTGATTTTGTAAATCATTTGTGCGTAAGGTTTCCTGAATCGTAGTGGCCAATTTATTTTCTGGAATCAATGCATCCGAAAGTTCCAACGGAATACTGTTATCCAACCACAAATAGTTGGAAAGTTCCAATTTGGCTTTAGCTAATTTCAATTCAGAATCCTCTAAACTTAGCGTTCTATTTTTTACAATGATACCAGCTTCTATACTGTCAATCGCGGGTTTGTCTCCTTGTTTAATTAAGGTTTCGATGCCTTTGAAACGAATGTCAGCATTTTTTTGATATACTTTGTATAACTGAACTTCATCATAGTTTCTTTTCCAATTGAAATACGCGATCGAGGCGTCATACAAAACTGCAATGGCCTCTAGTTTTCTTTCGGCTTGACTCAATTGTACTTGCATTTTAGCCTTTCGAACATCGGCCATTCGTTGATTGATAAGTAATCCTTGACCCAACGGAACACTAATCCCGAACGAAGTCAACCCTTGATTAGGAACTGTGTTTTGAGGGTTTAAGTAAATCCCTTCATTATTATCAAAACCCGCTTTAACCTCTATTCCATACCAAGTTGGGATTTTAAAACTACTATTCAAAATAGAATAATACTCTTTATCCTTGAACTGCTTTTTGTCAAAATCGACCTCTATTTTTGGATCAAATCCGCCTCTGGCCATCATCAAATTGGCTTGAGCACGGGTGATTTCTAAATCGGCATTTTTTACCAAGGGATGGTATTTTTTTACATAGCCCAAAAATTCATTATAGCTAAATTCATTACCGCTAGAAGTAACAATAGCGGAATTTTGTGCTTGTAAAAAAGTACCGTATAGTAAGAAAACAAGTAGGAACTGTTTCATTATTTTTTCTCTTTGGATGATTTTTGTTTAGCGGTTGTTTTATAGTAATCTGGTGGGAAACCATTCAGGGTTCTCCAGATTTCAAACCATACTGGAACTGTGTTTAGTAAGGCAATAGTTTCTGCGCCAGAGCCTACTCTTATTTGTTTAGGCCAAGGAGCTTCGTTGGGGTCTGGAGCAATTAATACTCTGAATTTCCCGTTTTCACTAATGAAATTTTCGATAGCTACAATTTGGCCACCAAATGTTCCATAAGACATATCGGGCCATCCAGAGAATACGATAGTAGGCCATCCATCAAACCAAACTCTGATTTTTTCGCCTTTTTTGATTAAGGGTAAATCAACAGGATTCACGAAAGTTTCAACCGCAATGTCATATTTTGATGGCATAATGGTAGCAATTGGGGTGCCTTCTTTGATGGTTTCTCCAATACCTGCTTGTAGGGCACGATTGATATAACCACTTTGCACCGCTTTGATGTAATACATACCATTTCGAATGCTATAGTTGGCATATTGGTTCTCTAGTTTGTTCACTTGTGCTTCGGTATCAAATTGGTTACTCAATGCGGTAAATTGATCACTTTCGGCTTTCGAAACCTTCTCACCATATTCAGCATTAATTCTGCCTAATTCAACCTTAGCATTGATAAACTCATTTCTACTAGTCAAGAGTTTGTTTTCTTGAGTAATGATTTTTGCCTCTACTTCTTGTTGTTTTAGCCTTTTTTCCTCTACGTCAGTTAGGGGTTTTAAACCTTCTTTGTTCAATTGTACCGCACGATTGAACTGGGTATTAGCAATTTTG
Organism: uncultured Flavobacterium sp.; assembly: GCA_963513565.1. Classification (GTDB taxonomy): domain Bacteria; phylum Bacteroidota; class Bacteroidia; order Flavobacteriales; family Flavobacteriaceae; genus Flavobacterium. The sequence goes on from CAUPRE010000003.1 coordinate 208,472, forward strand.
AGTTGTGTTTTTACTGCTTCTAGGTCAATGGAGTCACTTTTAATTTTAAAGATCCCCTGCTTGATTTTGTTTTGAGCTTGCTCTAGTTTAAGTTTTCTTTCGTTTTGTATATTTTGTATTTGAGAAGAAAGGGTGGTTACTTTTGAGCCATAGGATTGCAAAGCCTGTTTTTTGGCATTGACTTGATTTTTGGTGTTGGCTACTAAATTAGGATCCATATAATCTTCTTTGATCTCTGAGATGAACATAATAGTGTCGCCTTTTTCTACATAATCTCCTTCTTGAACATACCATTTTTCTATTCGTCCAGAAATCACACTCTGAATGGATTGTGGTCTTTGATTAGGTTTTAGCGTAGTTACTGCTCCAGAGCCTGAAATGTTTTGTGTCCAAGGTAAAAACAGTGCGATTACCCCCAAGATCGAAACCGCCCAAATGATTCTATTCAATATTTTATAATGCGGTCTGTTGCTTAAATTTTTAACGGTTTTATAGCGTTGTAGCAATTCTAAACTCGTCTTGTTGCCTTCTGAAATATTTAACATGGTTTTATTTTTTTATATCCGAAATGATTTGTCCTTTTTCCATGGTTAGGAATCTGTTGCATTTTGTTTTCCAATGCGGATTTTTAGACGAAACGATTATTGTCCATTTGTTTTTATCTGAGGTAATAAAATCAATGATTTCATTGGCTACTTTTTCATCCATAGCGTCCGTTGGATCCTCATAAAACAGCACTTTTGGTTTGTTGATAATGCTTCTTGCCAACAGTATTTTTTGTGCGTTTGATGATGATAATTGTTGTCCCTCAGGGAAAATTTGGGTATCAAGACTTTTTGGTAATGACTTAATGTAAGAAGTAAGTTGCACTCCATCCAAAGCCCATTTCAAATCTTCATCCGAACAATCAGGGTTATTGAAGATAATGTTGTCTAAAATACTGCCTTCAAAAGGAGTTTCACCATGAATAATGTTTCCAATTTGAGAGCGGTATTGTTTGAGATTGATTTTTTTGAAAGTATCGTCATTAACATATAGATCTCCCTCCGATGGTTGTAATAAACCAGATAAAATTCGAGTCAAAGTAGTTTTTCCTGAGCCGTTTATTCCTTCGATGAAAACACGTTCTCCCTGATCTATTTTCAAATTTATATCGTTTAAAATTTTCTTTGGTGCTCCTGGAAATTGAATGCCTAGACCTTCTGTAATAAGAGTAATGGCGTGAAAACATTTGTTGGCTTCGTAGTTAGTATCTTCTTCCATAGTTAAGTCGGTAACTAAACCTATTTTCTCTACGGCCGTCAATACATCATAAAGGGTTTCTAATCCCAAAATAATTTTTTCTACAGAGTTGATTACCAATAAAATAATAATTTCTGCGGCAACAAACTGACCAATATTCATTTCCTGAGAAATTACCAAATAGCCACCAACAGAAAGTAAACTTGCAGTAATGATTACTTTGAATACGATCAAATGGCTGAATTGTCTTTTTAAAACGTTAAAAAGCGATTCCCTGTAATTAAGATATTCACTAGCGAATTTGTCGTTTTTTTGCAAAGCAAAGTCGTAGTTGCGCTCTTTTCTAAAACTATAATTGTTACGAGCCATTTCTTGCAACCAGCCCGCCACTTTATACTTGTATTTAGAAACTTTTAAACTGTTTTCTAGTCCGATGAAATACGAATATTTAAAGATTAAATAAAGTAACACCAGCAGTAAAAAGCCCAACATGATAAAGTAAGGATGATAAAACGAAAGCAAGATGATACCAAACAAAATTTGTAGCAAAGCAGCCGAAAAATCAATCAATAATTTTGAAGTTCCTTTTTGAATAGTCATCGTATCAAAGAAACGATTGGCTAACTCAGGAGGGTAGGAATCGTATAACTCCTCAAATTTGATTCTAGGTAATCGTGCGGCAAATTCAAAGGAGGAGCGAACAAATATTTTTTGCTGCAAGTTTTCGGTGATTCGAAGTTGCATTAGCGATAAAATTCCAACCAAAGCCACACCAATGACTACAAAAATCACTAGAACTACCCAGGAAACAGTAACTCTACCAGATTGAATAAAATTGATGATAGCTTGTATGCCCAAAGGAAGAGATAAACTCACTAAACCGGCAAAAATGGCGTAAAATATAATTTGGTAAACGTCTTTTTTGTCTAGTAATAATAATTTGAAATAGCGTTGTAATGGTGTCATTATTTTTGTTTTAATAGAGTCATTATTAAGTGTGTATAAAAATCAGAAGGACTGGTATCTGAATTGCAATCGGTTATTGTTTTTAGATGATTCATCAAAAAATGTTGATGTGAGGCACCTTCCATTATGGATGAAATTAAGCTTTTGGCAAAAGGATAATCAGGATCAACTTCAAGAACCATTTGAACAATTCTATTGATCACTCGTTTGTAAATCAAAAAGAAACCTTCACGATTCTCTTCATCAACATCTTTGGTATGCAAGGTTTTGGTAAACTCCTGAATGATGATTTTGTTTAGAATACTTTCGTTAATATGGGTGGTAGCTATGTCGTCTTCCACTTTCTCGGTAACTACTTGTATGGCTTTGATCAGTTTTTCTAATGGATTGGTAATATTATTAGTTGAGAAAACTAAACGATACTCCATCCAGCTCCAATACCAAGATGATAAATATACCAATAATTTGTGTTTATTTTCGAAATAACGGTAAATTGAACTTTCGTTTGAGCCTATTAATTCGCCTAATTTTTTGAAGGTAAACTCTTCAAAACCAACATTGTTGATGAGTAAAATGCTGTGCTCTATGATTTTTTTTCCCAAAGTAGTTGTCTCAGGGTCTTTTAAATAGATTTTGCTATTTACTTGAATTTTTAGGTTGTTTAAAATACTATCCATTTTATAAGTACGATTTCGATATTATTTTAGATTTTGTTTTGTAAATCAAAGTTGAAAATGGTATTTACTATAATTCCATTGTTGTGTTGAAATACGTTTCGACCATTTACTTCGCGTCCCAACTGTAAAATTTGATTGAAATACCCCGCCTCAAATCTGAAAGTACTATTCAATTTGTATCCTAAAAGCAATCCAAAACGATTTTGATCGAATATGTTTTCATTAACATTATTACCAAATCCAATCAAAATTTCATCATAAACTGCTGCATAAGGAGTTTGATCACCAATGGATTTTCCTTTAAGTGGAACTTGGGCTCGAAACATATAACGAAGGCGATTCATGAATACGAATTCATCTTCTGAGCTAAGGTTAGCAGTTGAATACCTTCCTACCCAACGTTGTTCGAGCATGAAGCGATGGGAAAGTTCTACACTTTTTATTTTGTCGAAAAGTGTCACCATTTCATACATTCGGTGTTCTGTAAAATCTTTTCCAAATCCGTTAATTGGGATATCGCCATACGGATAGGTTTCTGCTAAAGCATATCCTAAACGCAATTGCATTTTGGGATCCAATTGATAATTTACACCAAGTCGGAGCAAGTTTTGTTGTTTGTCTTTGATCCATTCGTCTCTTCGCAATTGGAATTCCGTGTGAAGGCTAATTTTTGGATTAAGTTTGAAAGTGCCAGTGTAAGCAAACCATGCAATCGAATTGTTATCTGTAATTCGAGTGCTTTGAGCAAAAGTAATTTGACTAATTATTAGTAGAAGGAATATCTTTTTTTTCATCCAGAAGGTATTGATTAAAAATTAATTCTAAATCCAAAATTCATATTCTCTTGAGGACTCATAGGAATTGGAACAGCATTATTTTTGATGTCTAGTTGTTCCAAATGCTTTAGTCCTCTTACCTCTTTTGGAAATTCTTTGAAACGATTTTGATTCAAATACAATTGCGCTAAATTTTTCAATAAAGCAATCTCGCTTGGCAAATGATCTAAGTTATTGTTTTCTAAATGAAGCATCGTTAGGTTCGGAAGTTTAGCAAGCGCTTCAATAGATTTTGGCAAATTGATGTTTTTAAATTCATTTAGGTAGACTTCTTCTAGACTTTCAATCGCGCTAATTTCATCAGGAACTTTATTAAAGTCGTTACCGCTTAATTCTAACACTTTTAATTTTTTTAAATTTGTAATTCCTTTAGGCAATGTTTTGAGATGATCATTGCTTAAATTTAAATATTCTAAGTTTTTGAATTTAGACCATAGTGGAGAATCTAACTGCAAAGACTGATTACTCAAATTCAAGCGATATACTTTTTCGGGATCTTTTACAGCCTGCTCCCAATTGGTATATGTTTTTTTAGTTTGAAGCGAATCCTGTTGTTGCCCCCAACTTAATTGTAATCCAAGTACAAAAACCAATACAAAACGAGCTAGTGTTTTCATAGTAACTATTTATTTAATGAGTAACTGTATTACAAAAAAGTTATTTTGTTTACAAAAGTAATAGTAATACTTTTAACTTATTTCATTTTAACTTTTAATTAAGTTTTGGATAGGGCTAAGACTGTATTTTTAGAGGCTATTATTTTAAAAAAGAGATATAAAAAGTATCTTTATAACTAATAAATACAATACTTATGGGTAAATATGTTACCGCACCCGAAGCAGTAAAAGTGGTGCAATCAAATGACAGAGTTTATATTCACGCCGCTGGAGCCACACCCAATGTACTTACGAAAGCGTTGACGGATAGAGCTTCTGAATTGAGAAATGTAGAAATTTGTCATTTACATACCGAAGGTCCTGCACCATACGCCAATCCAGAATTGGCAGAAAGCTTCCACGTGAATTCTTTTTTTATTGCCAAAAATGTTCGACACACACTAACAGCAGGAAATGGTTCTTACACACCAGTTTTTTTAAGTGAATTGCCTCGTTTGTTCCGAAAAAAAGTAGTTCCGTTGGATGTCGTTTTTATACACGCTTCACCACCAGACAATCACGGCTATTGTTCCTTAGGAGTTTCTGTAGAGGCAACAGTCGCGGCAATAGAAAGTGCCAAAACGGTTATTGCACAAGTAAATCCAAATATGCCAAGAACTTTTGGTGACGGAATTCTGCACGTATCCGAAATAGATTTTTTAGTCGATGTAGATTGTCCAATACACGAAAAAGAAGAAGAAGCAATAACGCCTCTCGAAGCCAAAATAGGCGCACATATTGCCTCTTTAATCGACGACAAAAGTACGCTACAACTAGGAATTGGTTCGATTCCAAATGCGGCTTTGGCTAATTTGATGAATCATAAAGATTTGGGACTCCACACCGAAATGTTTTCTGATGGCGTAATTGATTTAATTTTAAAAGATGTCATCAATTGCAATTATAAAGGAGTGACACGCGGACGTGTGCTTTCAACTTTTATGTTGGGTTCAAAGCGATTGTATGATTTTGTAAATGACAATCCATTTATTGAGTTAAGAGAATCATCCTATGTAAATGATACAGCCAAAATCAGACGAAATCCAAGAATGGTCGCAATTAATTCGGCTATAGAAGTGGATATTACAGGACAAGTTTGTGCAGATTCAATTGGCGGATGTATGTATTCTGGTGTAGGAGGTCAAATGGATTTTGTTCGTGGCGCCTCTTTGAGCGATGGAGGAAAAGCGATTATTGCCCTGCCTTCGGTTACCAAAAATGGAGCGAGTAGGATAGTACCCTTCTTAAAACAAGGAGCTGGAGTGGTTTCTACCCGTTCGCACGTGCAATACATCATCACCGAAAACGGAATCGCAGATTTGTATGGCAAAACACTAAAAGATAGAGCCAAGCAAATGATAAAAATTGCGCATCCCGATCATCAAGAATGGATTGATAAAGCCTATTTTGATTTACTAAATACAGGTAGACGATTTTAGTAGTTGCCTAAAATGAATGGCAATTAAGTTGTATTACAGAAAGAGGTGTTGTATCAATTGTCAGAACGCCTCTTTTTTATGAAATATTTAAAAAGCAACTGTATTAAAATTAATATATTTGTCGCAACAAAAAAATCAACCTTATGTTTGGAATAGGAGGAGGAGAATTAATTTTTATAATGTTCATCGTTTTGATGTTGTTCGGTTCTGATAAAGTGCCAGAAATTGCTCGTACTATGGGAAAAGCGATGGCGCAGCTAAAACATGCTACAAACGACATTAAAAATGAAATTCAAAAAGGAGCAGAGGCCAACGGATTGGACCAAAAAACATTGACTGATTTAACTGGAGGAATCAATTCCGAAATAGATAAAGCCAAACAAAATCTATTGGGTGATTCCGCCAATTCGATTACGGGTTTTGCCAATAATTTCACTTCCGAAATTACCAATGCAGCAAACACAGTCGAAGGAAAACCAACAGACACCACTACTGAAGATGTAAACGAAATCGAAGGACCAATAAAAAGACAAATGTAATGTTAGAAAAGCTAGAAGCATTAGACATTCAGTTGTTTGTTTTTTTAAATGGTTTAGGTTCTGAGACCTTCGATGGTTTGTGGTTGTTTATCACCAAACAAGTCAATTGGACTCCCTTGTTTTTGTTGCTTTTATACATCATTTACAAAAAAGTAGGAGCCAAGCAAACCCTCTTTTTATTACTCTTTGTTGCGGTTTTAATCGCATTTACAGACCAAACAACCAATTTGGTCAAAAATACGTTTCAACGCTTGCGTCCTTGCAATAATACCGACATCAATACCATAATTCGCGTCGTACAATCCAGAAATTCCTTTAGTTTTTTCTCAGGACACGCGGCCAATTCTATGGCGGTGGCTAGCTTCTTGTTTTTGGTGTTGCGAAAAAAGTTTCAGTATTTCGGGCTACTTTTTTTATGGCCTTTGATTTTTGCCTATAGCCGAATTTACCTAGGTTTACACTATCCAATAGATATTCTTACTGGATATTTTTGTGGTTTCACCTTTGGTTTTCTGATCTATAAAGTGTATCAAATTCTTCAAAAAAAGTATTTTCCAATTACTAATTAGGAGCATCATCCAGCTGTACACTACAATCTTTTGGTTTGAAACTGTTTTTTTCTAAGACCAAAAAAGAGCTTCTTCCAGTCGCTTTTTTTAGTCAAGAAAAAATACCGTTCAACCCAAAAGGATTTTCATTTCCATCTGGGCTAGGAATCGTATTTTGATAAGACGTTTGTATACTTTAGGAATTTAAAGTACTCTGCTCACTGTCAGTCCATCTCGAATTGGAAGCAAAACGGTTTCCACTCTTGGGTCGTTGGCTAAGAGTTGATTGTATTCTAATAAGACTTTGGTACTCAAATCATTTTTTTGCAAAGGCTCCACAACTTTACCACTCCACAAAACATTGTCTGATAAAATGATTCCGCCTTTGTTCATTTTCGGAACGATAAGCTCAAAATAGTTCAAATAGTTTTCTTTGTCGGCATCAATAAAAACCAAGTCAAATGTCAAATCAATGGTTGGGATAATATCAGTTCCTTCTCCTAAATGCTGCACAATTTGATGTCCCCAAGCCGATTTGTCAAAATGTTTTCGCTGAAAATCAACCAATTCTTCTTTGATGTCTATCGTGTGTAGTTGTCCATTTTCTTGCATTCCTTCGCACAAACACAAAGCCGAGTAGCCAGTGTAAGTTCCAATTTCAAGAATATTTTTAGGTCGAATCAGTTTAGAAAGCATACTCAAAACTCTTCCCTGAAAATGACCGCTAAGCATTCTAGGTAATAAAATTTTCTGGTACGTTTCTTTATTCAAGGCTGCTAGATGTGCAGGCTCTTTTTCTGAATGTTGCTCAATATAATCCTCTAAATCTTGAGATAAAAAATGCATTTGAAGTCTTTTTTGTTCTAACCGCAAAGGTATTAATTCGCCCGCTAAGTTGATTCTTTATTTGAAAAACAAATCAAAGTTTACTTCAATCTCATTTTTAACTTTTATGATTCCACCCATTTTTACAGGCGGACTTAAACCTAAATCAGAGAAGGTAAGCGGTAATATACCTGTTGCCTGCTGAGTTGATTTGGAATAGGTCAACACAAAATCTTTGTAAGTCAGTGTTTTATTGGTTAAAGTAAAAACCAGAGTGCATTTGTAAGTGTTATTGGCTGTATATTTTAGATTGCTAATGGTTACGTAGCTATTCGGGAACGTTTTGACTTTTACGGTGCTTTGTAAATCTTTGGTCATTATTCTATGGCCACAATCAATGCTGGTCATTGGGATGGTAGCTTTAATGATGTTCTTTTCTAAGGCTTCTATGTTTAGGGTATCTTTCTTGTACAAAATAGTCGCACAAGTATATTTCCCAACTGTAGAATTCCCTTTAATTTTAATCTCTATCTTATGAATTACTTTTGGCAGTTTTTGATAAAAATAAAAAGGTTTGGCACTTACCGTTAATAAGATAAGTGCCAAACCAATTAAGAATAAAGATATTTTTTGTTGCATTTATTAGAAGGTGATTACTGCTTCGAACAATATTCCGTTAAATTTCCCGCCATATAAGTCGTTTGGATTTCCACCTACAAATTGAGGAAAATCTTTATAATTTTGACTTACATAAACAAATTTAGCTAAAATATTTTTAGTCATAAACCATCCTGCAGCAGTTTCAAATCGATTTATTGAAATATTGTTGACATCAGCATTTTTTAGTTTTCCATCAACCACGTTATATCGGGCGCCAACATAGAATTTTTCTTCACTTCCAAAACGGTATACAACATCAGCCACATATTGGTTTACAGTTCTTTTGTCGTCAACACCTCTACCGTCTCCACCAGAGGCAAACTCAAGTGTTGCAAAAAATTCTAGTCCTTTAAATTTTATAAACGGATTAATCATATATGACGTTGCCCAGTTACCAAATCCAGGGTTGAAGCGGCCTGTGTCTTTATTGGTCTCAGTTTAGGGTTTTAAACCCTAAACTGAGACCAATAAATGAGGAACTTTCAGTCTCTCGTAAAACAAACCTCTGCACTTTCAGTACAGAGTGGTTTAGTAATGAATTACTTGTTCAAAGCAAGAGCTTTTGTATTGGAAGGTTTGTTTTTTGATGTTCCTTTCCCTTTTTTGATGACTGGAGCAGCTTCGACTATTATTAAAGATGAACCAATATGGTATTGGTTCACGATTTCATCTGGAGTAAGAGCTACATTGAAAATCTTTAATTCATCAATATCTGCATTAATGCTAATTAAAGAATTTATGTTCCCAAGTTTAAAAACGGACCCTAAGGTGTTCCTATTTGGTGCACTAAAACTTTCAATCAAAACACCATTTCTGTATATACTGGCATAGCTTCCATCATAAACATAGGTATAGTTGTACCATACATCTTTAGATAAAGGAATTGTTGTTATAAAATCATTTTTATAGCCCCATGCAGCCATATTCAATAATGATTCGTTGGTACTAGTTCCTTGATGAATTAATCCACAATATTGATTATTTGTAGCAGCACCATAACCCCAAATATAATTTGAGTTGGTAATATCATTAAATTTTATCCAAAGGGTAATTGTTCTAGGCGAATTGGTTTGCGGTAAGTTACCAATGTTTGCTGCCAAACCTTCGTTGGTAAGTCGAATTGCTTTCTTGTCTACTCCTGAACGGTCTTTGGTGAATTTCGCATTCCCCATAAATGTAGTTGTTTTTTCAACGTTTACTAAAGTGCCATCAAAACTAAAGTCGTGAATGGGAGTTTGCGAAAAATTAAGTAAGGAGGATAAGAGTAAAGTATATAGTATCGTTTTTTTCATAGTTAAGGTCTTAAATGAAAAGTAGTTAGTCAAAACTAAATTCTTTTTTTTCAGATTTAAAACTTTTACGTTAAACGGTTTTAAAACTCGTTCAATGACTAGTTTTTTTCTTAAAATGAAAAAACCACCTTTAATAAGTGGTTACTTGCTATTACTCTTTGTTTTTTTGTTTTTCTAAAATTTATGAAGACTAAAATTAACAGCAATTTCGTCTTTTACTTTTATTAGACCACCCATTTTTACTGGGGGAACAAGTCCAATATCAGAGAAGTTTAATGCAATGGCTCCTTGTAGTTTGTTGTTGTCTTTGGTTAATATAAAGTCTTTATATCTTAGTGTTTTGTTGGTAATCAGGAAATTAAGATTGCATTTGTAGTTATTGCCATAGGCTTTTATGTCGGTAATGGTGACAAAGCTTGAAGGGAATTGTGTAGTTTTTACAGTAGCTTGTAAATCTTTGGTCATGATTCGGTTGCCACAATCAAACTTAACCATTGGAATTTCGGCTTTGATGCAATTTTTATTTGCCACATTAAAAACAATGGTATCTTTTTTAAAAAAAGTCGTACTACAATTGTATTTGCCTACTGTGGATAGACCTGTAATGTTGATTTCGATTTTGTTGATAATAAGGTTGGATTCAAAAGAATGAAAATTGGGTGCAGCACTTCCCAATGTAAAGAGAAGTACTACACCCAATAATCCAATTATCATTTTGTTAAGCATTTTTTAGAAAGTAATAACTGCTTCAAACATTAATCCTTTGAATTTTCCTTGGTACAAATCATTTAGATTTCCATTGGCTTCAAATTGGCTGTACCCTTTATAGTTTTGGTTTACATATGCTAATTTTGACAAGATGTTTTTAGTCATGAACCAACCTGCAGAAGCTTCAAAACGGTTGATTGTAATTTTGTCTGTATTAGCGTTGTCCAATTTGCCAGAAACAGTGTTGTATCTTCCTCCTACATAGAATTGTTCTGTTTTTCCAAAACGATACACAACATCACCAGCAAATTGATTTACTGTACGAGTTTCATCCATTCCTCTTTTGTTTCCACCAGAAGCCATTTCAATTGTTCCAAAAAATTCTAATCCTTGGTATTTGATGAATGGGTTAAACATTACTGCAGTCAACCAGTTTCCAAATCCTGGGTTAAAACGACCTGTGTTTTGGTTAGCTTGAAGATCAGCAGTTTGGTTATTGGTAACGTTTGTAGTTCCGTTTCTGTAAGCTGCGTGAGTCATTACTCCATAGTAACGGCTACCTGCTCTTTCAGAAGAATATAAGTTTCCGCTGGTATTCGCACAGTGATACAAAGATCCTGTCAAACGTACTCTAAGGTCATCACTCAATTGTTTGTCATACCCTAATTTAGCTAAAATAGTTGGGCTCACAGTTGTATTTTGGTCTGGCAATGCTGCTGATGGTGTTCCAGGGATAAATTCTGCTACGTTTTGGTTCAATTTAGAGTTAGTAACACCAATCATACTTACTAATCCATTTCTGTTGTAGTATACTTCAATTCCAGGCTCAGTAGTAAATGAATCCATAATGTTACTTTCTATAAAAGGATTCATCATTGCATTACCATTATCAGATCTTCTAAAGTGAGCATCACCATAGTTATTCTCCATTTGACCAATTTTGATCGTAGCATATTTCATGAAATCTTTCAAGAAGTCTTTTTGGATAAAGTCTAATTTGTCAATTTGTAAATAACCTCCTTTTACCCAAGTTTCATTGTGGTGTCTTGCAGCTAAATATAAATCTAAATTAACGCGAACACCATCATATAATTGAGCACCAATGGTCATGTTTGCAGTTGGAAGATTCAAGTTATTTTCCAAATTGTTTAGTCTATAACCTGTAATAGCAGCATTATTATTTGGGTTAGTAAAAGTGCTTCCTTTGTGACCGTTGAAGGAATTAATCGCTTGAAATTGAAGGGCAAATGCAGCTCCTAAATCGATACTTAAACCTTTGAATTCTACAGTGTCTTTTTTAACATCAAAAACATTGATACCTGTTTTGTCTCTTGGAATTAAGTTTTGTATTTGTCCAAATCGGTCTTGTGCTTGCGCAGCGGTTAAGCTTAGTAAAACGGCTGCTAAAAAATAAATTACTCTCATTTGTCGTTAGTTTTTATTTGTAATTAAGATTGAATTTTATTGTTAGATCTTTTCCTGTTTTGATAGTGCCCAATAAGGCAGTAGGTGCTTTCATTCCAAATTCATCAAAAGTGATTTTGTTTGAACCTTGAATGTTTACCACTCCATTTACTACGGCTACTTTTATTTGTGTTTTTAAGTCTTTGCTAACTCCTGCAATAGTGTAGGTTCCTGTTAGATTCCATGTAGTTTCGTTAACTTTTGTTGCAGTTTTCAAAACATATTTTATGGTTTTGAATTTTTTGATGTTTAGCGTTTCGTAAGCTATTTTGTCCATGCCGCTTTTTCCACTTTTAATAGTTTCGACAGCCAAATCAATTGTGATGGAATTAAAATCAACAACTTTTGAATCAGTTACGGTAAGGTTTGCATTACCTGTTTTGGAAGCTGAAGTCATTTCCCAGTCATGTAATGTTGAAGTTCCTAAAACTGAAAAACTAGTCTTGTTATCTAGTGTGTAACTCTTTTGTGCAAAGGCAGTGAAGTTAATCAAAGCTAAAGCAAATGTTAAAAAAATAACTTTAATTGTAGTTGGTTTCATTGTTGTATATTTAAAGATTATTGATGTATTCTTAACAATACTAGGATTTATTGTGATTTTTTACAGCATTATCCTTTTTGTATTATTTATATAGCAAATTTCGTTACAATGTTCGGAGTGAAACATGATAAAAGTCAGACTTGTATATTTTAAGATTTTTTTAACATTTTTACATCGATTTCGTTGACTTTTTATTTAGATGTAGTTTCAATAAGAACAAAATATGTTTTAAATTAATCAGATTTAGCTTATTTTTTTATTTTGTATTATTCAAAAATTTTAAAAAACTAATCTATTTTATGAAGAATTAATTTTTACTAGGAAAAAGTGGCTTTCATTTGTTCTTCTTTTGCAATTAACAATCGTATTTATTTTGCTACAGTCGTTAATAAGAATGTTATTATTAGTGGAAATTGAATTCATAACATTAAAAATTGAATAAATTTGCAGCATGGAAATCGAGAAAAAAGATATTAGAGCATTATCTAAAGAAGAATTGCGCGACTTTTTTGTAAATAATGGCGACAAGGCTTTTCGTGGGAATCAAGTATATGAATGGTTATGGACAAAAGGAGCTCATAGTTTCGAGGACATGACAAATGTGTCTAAAGCTACGAGAGCTATTTTAGAAGCACACTTTGTCATTAATCATATCAAAGTTGATACTATGCAACGCAGTGAAGATGGTACGGTAAAAAATGCTGTTCGTTTACATGATGGATTGGTGGTCGAATCGGTTTTAATTCCTACAGAAACCAGAACCACCGCTTGTGTTTCGAGTCAAGTAGGCTGTAGTTTAGATTGTAATTTTTGTGCGACAGCACGCTTAAAAAGAATGCGAAATTTAGAACCAGCGGAGATTTACGACCAAGTAATTGCTATAGATAAGGAGAGTAAACTCTACTACAATCATCCTTTGTCTAATATTGTTTTTATGGGGATGGGCGAGCCTTTGATGAACTATAATAATGTATTAAAAGCTATTGAAATGATTACTTCTCCAGAAGGATTAGGCATGTCTCCCAAAAGAATTATGGTGTCTACTTCGGGAATTCCTAAAATGATCAAAAAATTAGCGGATGATGAGGTAAAGTTCAAATTAGCCGTTTCTCTTCATTCAGCAATCGATTCGGTTCGAGCTAGAATCATGCCTTTTAGTGCCAACTTTCCTTTGATTGAATTGAGAGAAGCGTTAGAATATTGGTACCGAAAAACAAAAAGCAAGATTTCCTATGAATATGTTGTTTGGAAAGGAATCAACGATGATAAAGCTTCAATTGATGCCTTGGTAAAATTTTGTAAATATGTGCCTTGCAAAGTCAATCTCATTGAATATAATCCTATTGATGATGGGGAATTTCAGCAAGCTTCTGAAGAGGCGATAGCTGCTTATATTAAAGGCTTGCAAGCGATTGGAGTTGTGGTCAAAGTGAGAAGAAGCAGAGGCAAAGACATCGATGCTGCTTGTGGGCAATTGGCTAATAAAGAAGCTTAATTTTTTTTAATTTATAGTGAAGGAGTTGATTTTAGTCAACTCCTTTTTTAGTGATAACACTTACTTAAATACATCTTTAATTTCTTCTGCTACAGGATGATTGGCTTCAAAAGTATAACCAAGTATTTTTGCCATAGTTTGTGCAAATTGATTTTGATAAATTTGCATATTTGTATTTATTTCTCCTTTGGCGTCTATTTTTGGCCCCATGGTTGCAAACCAAATTTCAGAAGCATCTTTAATATTGCTTCCATGACTTGTCCATTCTGATTTAATTGAGTCACCTCGGCCATGGTCTGTTGTAATAAAAATAGCTGTTTTATCTTTATATTGTGAATCATTTTGAATAAACTCCCATAGTTCTTTTACCCAAGCATCTACCTGATGGGCAGCATCTAAATACGATCGGTAAAAACCAGCATGTGCCCATTCATCTGTTTCTCCATAAGCAATATACAAAACACGAGGTTTGTTTGTTTTTAGTTCTTCTAAAGCTTCATAATGAGTAAATACATCAAGACATTCGTTTTCGTGAAAAGGTTTATACGAATCAGTCAACATTGCATTGATTAATTTTTGTCTTTCATTGGGTTTTTTGCCTCCAACTTTATCAAAGGCTGAGATTACTGGAAAACCAGCTCGCTTTTCGTTCAAAATTCGATCAAATGCATCCCAAGCACCAAATGCAGCAACTTTTCCTTTTATTTTTGATTGTTTATTAAAATATTCTAATACGGTGATATTTGGATTAGGAATATAGTCATTTGAATTTATCGAATTATCAGCAAATCCAGTCATAATTTCACTATATCCGGGATAGCTAAACCAATATGGATTAGCATTGTTCACTTTGTTTCCTAATGTTTTATTCCCATAGATTTGCCCTTTTTTTGACAAAACAGACCATATAAAAGGCATAAGTTTCTGTCTTCGCTCTTTAAGATCAGCAGACCAATATTTTTTATAGATATAAGCACTATCCGATTGATTGTATCTTTTATCATTAGCCAAAGACTCGTCCATTCCCTTAAAGACTTCCTGCCATCTAAGGCCATCTGTGGTGATGATAATAATATTTTCAGCTTTTTGTCCTCTTGAAAGCATGGTGATAAAAAAGATAAGTAGTAGGGTTTTTGTTTTCATAATTCATTTTTTAAATGATTCTTACCTCGTTTTACTAGTAAGGATAAATATTTGGAGCAGTACAAACATAGCTGTATATTGAGAATAGTTCTATTAAATTAAGTTTAACAAAATGCAAACTATACATTTCACATCGTTTATTTTAGTCCGACTGTTTATCTTATCTTAAATTTATAGTTAAAGCTATTTTTTTTTACCAAAAAATGTAACTTTGGCACCTAAATGAACATCACCTCACAAATAAAGCAGCCCATCTTTGATGAAATGGAACTTTTCGAAAAAAAGTTCTATGAATCAATGACTTCTCAAGTGGCGTTGCTCAACAGAATCACGTATTATATTGTCAATCGAAAAGGGAAACAAATGCGTCCAATGTTTGTTTTTCTTACTGCAAAGATGATTTCTGGAGGAATAGTAGAAGAGCGTACTTATCGAGGTGCTTGTGTGATTGAGCTGATTCATACTGCAACTTTAGTACATGATGATGTAGTAGATGATAGCAATCGTCGAAGAGGTTTTTTCTCCATCAACGCTTTATGGAAAAATAAAATCGCTGTTTTAGTTGGTGATTATTTGTTATCCAAAGGTTTATTGTTATCCATAGATCATGGCGATTTTGATTTGTTACGAATCATATCAGTTGCTGTTCGCGAAATGAGCGAAGGGGAATTATTGCAAATAGAAAAAGCCAGAAGACTCGATATTATAGAAGAGGTATACTACGAAATTATCCGAAAAAAAACAGCTACACTAATTGCAGCGTGCTGTGCATTGGGAGCTAGATCTGTTAGCGATAATGAGGTGGTTGTAGAACAAATGCGCAAGTTTGGAGAACTTATAGGTATGGCTTTTCAAATTAAAGATGATTTGTTCGATTATACTGAAGAAGCCATCGGAAAACCTACTGGAATTGATATCAAAGAGCAAAAAATGACCTTGCCTTTAATCCATATTCTAAATACCTGTACTACAAAAGAAAAAAGTTGGTTAATTAATTCCATCAAAAACCATAACAAAGACAAAAAGCGAGTAAAAGAAGTTATTGCTTTTGTAGTTAATAATGGTGGACTTTCTTATGCCGAACAAAAAATGATTGACTTTCAACAAGAAGCATTAGCCATTCTTGAAAATTTCCCCACTTCAGATTATAAATCGGCCTTGACCTTAATGGTCAATTATGTAATCGAAAGAAAAAAATAATTTTTTTTTCGTCTATAAAGTGCCGTAGTCATTGGTATTTCTATTTTTTTATCAAAAATAAAACAACTGTATGCAACCTTTTTGTTGCTTGCCTCGTCTATGCTAATAGAAGTCGGTTTTACAAAAACAACAACTGCTGACCAACACGCTTTATTATATGAAAGTAATTCCATTACATCATGAAGAACAAAAGTTGATTCAACTTGCCATTGAAAACAATAGGCAGGCGCAACAACAGTTGTATTCTAAATTTTCTTCAAAAATGTTAGGAGTTTGCAGACAATATATCAAAGATATTCATCAAGCAGAAGATGTAATGATTACCGCATTTATGAAGGTTTTTGTGAATCTAAGAAATTTTGAACACAAAGGAAGTTTCGAAGGTTGGATCCGCAGAATTATGGTCAATGAATGTATTTCTTTTTTGAGAGTAAATAAAAAAATGAAATATACCGAAGACGAGTTTTTTGTAGAAGAAAGTTTTGACGCCATTGGAGATCAGTTCTCCGTAGAGGAAATTCAAACTTTAATTGACACACTTCCTGAAGGCTATAAAATGGTGTTTAATTTATATGCGATAGAAGGCTACAAACATCAGGAAATTGCTCAATTGCTTGGTATTTCTGAAGGTACTTCAAAATCACAATTGTCACACGCTAGAAAAATGTTACAACAGCAGATCAACTGCTTAAAAAATAAGCAAAATGGAACTAAATAATTTTGAACAACAAGCCAAAGAGAAGCTCTCCAATCGAGAAATTGCTCCCTCAGCTCAAGCTTGGGATCGATTAGACGCGATGTTGTCTATCCAAGAAAAGCCAAAGAAAAAAATCAATTGGTGGTATGTTGCAGCAAGTGTCACAGGACTTTTATTGGTAGGGACACTCTTTTTTAACACATCAAAAGAAACTAATGTTATAGCACCATTTCAAGAAATCGTGGTGACTTCTACAGAAGATAAAGATTCGGTTATGACACAGCCTTCTATTGAACCAAAAAACGAAGTAAGTGTTCAGCCTAAATCCGCTGTAGCAACGAATGTGTCTAAGGTTACCAATAATCCATTAAAAACTACAAAAACAAATCATCAGGAGCTTTCAATCAACAATCAAATCACAACCCTCAACAATCAAGTTAGTACTACAATCGAAAAGAGCACAACACATCAAGCAATTGCTGCGATAGATGAAAATGTGCAAGTAGTACCAACGGTAATCCAAAAAAAGCAAAAAATTCAAGTCGATCCTTCTACTTTATTATCGCAAGTCGATGGAGAATTGGAACTCTCTTTTAGAGAAAAAGTAATTGCCAAAGTGAATAAAAATTATCAAACCGTAAAAGTGGCTTTGGCCAACCGAAACAATCAAGAATAAAAACAATCAATCATCAATCAAATTTTAAAAACTAGTAATCATGAGAAATTTTACCATTTATCTAGCCGCCTTATTCTGTCTTTTAGCCAGCAAAATGATAGGGCAAGAATCCTTCGAGAAACGCGCTAAGGAAATTGCAACACGCATTGAAAAAATCACCAAAGAAGAAAAAGCAGCGCTAAAAGAAGAAATTGAAGCCGTAAATCTTCAGTTACAAGCAGGTACAATCACCAAAGAAAAAGCCGACGAGAAAAAGAAAGTCCTCGCAGAAGCCAGAGCCATAAATATCGAAGCCAGAGTAGCCAAAGAACAAGAACAATTGAATGAATTGGTACAGCTAAAAGTAGACGGAAAAATCAAAGAAAGCGATTCTTCTCGAACTTTAGTGATTCACTGGGACGACGATTTCGACTTCAGAAATAAAAAGAAAGAAAAGAAATTTGGTGAAAGAAGAACCACGAGTCAATTTGTTTTTGCTGCAGGTTTGAACAACCTTATGGTTGACGGCAAATTACAAGACAAAGATTTCAAATTTATGGGTTCTCATTTTTATGAGTGGGGAACTACCTACAATACTAGAATTTTGAAAGACAATAATTTATTGCATTTCAAATACGGTATGTCCGTAATGTATAATAACTTACGCCCAACCAATAACCGAACTTTTGTGGTAAATGGAGACCAGACTAACCTAGAAGTGTATTCCAAAGACTTGAAAGAATCCCGTTTCAGAAACGTTTATTTAGTGGTTCCTATGCATTTAGAATTCGATTTTTCTGGCAGTACAATGAACGATGACAAGCGTCAATTCAGAACCCACAAATCCTTTCGTTTTGGGTTAGGAGGTTACGCAGGAATCAATTTAAAATCCAAACAAAAGATAGAGTATCGTGAAAATGGTGATAAAATTTACGCCAAAAATAAAGCCGATTTCAACACCAGTAACTTCATTTATGGTTTGAGTTCCTACATCGGGTACAAAGAAACGAGTTTGTATGTAAAATACGATTTGAATCCATTGTTTACAAGCAATGCAGTAGACCAAAACAATATTTCAATGGGAATCCGTTTCGATTTTAATTAAAATAAGGAGCGAATCATCAGGCTTTTTCAGGCAACATCGTTCCCGCCATCATTCCTAAACCTCGTGAGCTGAACCCCAGCTCACGAGGTTTTTCCCTTCTGTCGGGGCTATAGGATTAGCAAGGTTTTTTCCTTGGAAGAAATTTTGTAGTATCGGGTGAATGATAAATTACATTTTATAACTATTCAGGTATTTTTTTGGATGTTATTTGTCTCCAACTTTAGTTGGAGGGTGAAATTTGAAAGTTTTAAAGGCTTTAGCCAAAATTAGCTGCTTTTATTTGGCTAAAGCCAATGAAAACAATTCCCATAACTCCAGCTAAAGCTGGCGCCAATTGAAAGCAAGACTAGCTGAATAGTTACTATATTTTTTTGAAACCACCCGCACCACTTGTCTATTTGAATCCGCGAAATCTGCGTGCCATAATGCGTGCATTGATTTAGTAGATTCACTAAGACTTTTTTCAATTGAACCACAAAGTCAAAACTTTGCGAACCTTGCGATTTTTCCTTTGTGAACCTTGCGGTTAAAAATTCACACTAATTTGTGTTGAATCTGTGCATTCGTGGCTAAAGCCTTTATAGACGAATCTATAGCGTAATAATGCTAAGTTTAATTATCCAAAATTAACTTTGTATCTTTGACCTTTTCCAACTTTATTCCCTTATAAATTGATTTCAAAAGCAACCATAGATACCGTTTTCGAAACTGCTCGTGTAGAGGAGGTTATTGGCGATTTTGTGCAATTAAAACGCGCTGGGAGCAATTTCAAAGGCTTGAGTCCTTTCTCAGACGAACGTTCTCCTTCCTTTATGGTGTCACCAGCTAAAGGAATCTGGAAAGATTTTAGCTCAGGAAAAGGCGGTAATGCAGTGGCTTTTTTAATGGAGCACGAGCATTTTACCTATCCAGAAGCCATTCGATATTTGGCCAAAAAATACAATATCGAAATCGAAGAAACAGAACAAACCGATGCCGAAAAAGCCAATACCGATGTCCGCGAAAGTATGTTTTTGGTGTCTGAATTCGCGAAAAATTATTTTCATTCCACACTATTAAATACAGAAGAAGGGAAGGCGATTGGCTATTCGTATTTCAAAGAAAGGGGTTTTACCAACGAAACTATAAAAAAATTCGGGTTAGGCTATTCCCCAGAAACTTGGGACGCGCTGACTAAAGAAGCACTTGGAAAAGGTTACCAATTACAATATCTAGAAAGCACTGGTTTAACCATTCCAAAAGACGACCGTCCTTTTGACCGATTCAAAGGCAGAGTAATGTTTCCTATCCAAAGTATGTCGGGTAGAACCTTGGGTTTTGGTGGGCGAATTTTAACCAATGATAAAAAAGCGGCCAAATATTTAAACTCTCCAGAGAGCGAAATTTATCATAAAAGTAAAGTCTTGTACGGAATTTTCCAAGCCAAACAAGCCATAGCCAAACAAAATAACTGTTATTTAGTAGAAGGGTATACCGATGTAATTCAATTTCATCAAGCGGGAATCGAAAATGTTGTGGCTTCTTCAGGTACGGCTTTAACACCCGACCAAATCCGATTAATCAATAGATTGACCAAAAACATTACCGTACTTTTTGATGGTGATGCTGCGGGTCTTCGTGCTTCCATTCGAGGAATCGATTTGATTTTGGAAGAAGGGATGAACGTAAAAGTGTGTACTTTTCCTGATGGCGACGACCCGGATAGTTTTGCTAAAAAGACTTCTTATGATGATTTAGTAGCTTACTTAGAGAATAACGCAAAGGATTTTATTCAGTTCAAAGCGTCTCTTTTAATGAACGAAGCTAAGAATGACCCAATAAAGAAAGCCGATTTGATTCGGGATATGGTAACGAGTATTTCTAAAATTCCAGACCGTATTCAACGAGAGATTTATTTGCAAGAATGTTCTCGTATAATGGATATTTCTGAGCAAGTTTTGGTGAGTACTCTAGCACAATTAGTGCAAAAAGATGTTACCGAAGTTGGGAAAAAGCAAAAACAAGAGCAAAAAGCATTTGAAATTGTTAAGAATGAGAATCCAGTTCAAGCAGAGAAAGTAAATGTGCTGTATCGTTTGGAAAGGAAAATCATTGAAATCTTATTACTCTACGGAAATAAGGATGAAGTTTTTGAGGATGTGCTTTTAAAAGCCAACCCCGATGGTGAGATTGTTCACGTGGTTGAAAAAAAGGAGTACAAAGTTTTTCAGAGAATCTATTTGAGTTTACAAGAAGATGAGGTAGAATTAGCCAATCCATTGTTTAGAGATATTTTTAATGATTTGATCAATTACTATTTGCAGAACGAAGCTGATGGGATTGAAAACTATTTGAAGAGTTTAAAGCCTGAATTTGCCCAAGAAGTAACCGATATTTTGATGGAAGAAGAACAAATCGTTCTTCATAATTGGGAAGGACAAAACATTTTTGTGAAACAAAAAACAGAAACAGTAAGTCAACACACTTCGGAAACTATCATATCCATTCGTGAATACCTAATCAATAAACTAATTATGGATTTGATGAATGAATTCTCTTCAAATCCCGAGGCAGATATCGAAGAATTGAAGGTAATGATTAATGATTACAATAAGCTCAAGGTTAATTTAACGGGAACCATTGGTAGAATTCGTTCTACTTATATATAAAAAAAGGAAGCAATTTAGCTTCCTTTTTTTGTAATCATATCTCTACGATTCTTTGATGTAGAAATTATACAATTTCTAATGTTTTGGCTTTATTGACTAAATCAACCAAGTTGGTTACATTTAATTTGGTCAACAAACGCAATTTGTAAGTGCTAATTGTTTTTTCGTTTAGAGTAAGAATATCTGCTATTTCGTGGTTTTTCTTACCATCGCTTAAATAGCGTAATACTTCAATTTCTCGGTTAGATAATTTACGATACAAACGTTCGCTTTTACTTTGTTTGGCTATCAAAGCCATGTTTTTACGAACATTTTCGTTCACAATAATTTTTCCTTGTTGTACTTTCACAATAGATTGACCTAATGTTTCTAGTTTCTCGGATTTGTGGACATAGCCAGAAACTCCTGCTTTAATTGCATTGGGAGCATAAATTTGTTCCGAAAGACTACTAAAAATAATAATCTTCGTTTTAGGGTAGTTTTTCAACATCGCCTTAATTTCAAAAATACTCGCCAATCCTTCTAGTTCTAAGTCGATTACCAATACATCGATTTCCTTGTTTTGAAGGATGTCTCGAACCATCGAAAAATTACCAACATTGGCTACAATAGAGATTTCATCGTGGTCTTTAAAGTACGATTTAACTCCAAAATGGGTTACAGGATAGTTATCTGCTAAACAAACTTTAATCATGGTATTTATTTTTTAAGAGTTGTCTATCAAAATGATACCATAAATGTAGTAAAAAAAATACAATAAGGATTATAAATGTTAATTTTTTTTATTTTTTATCTATAAGGCAGACGGGTATTGGGTTCATTTTGTGTTGATTAGCTGTATTTAGGCGCTTGTAGGTCTCAAAAACTTCTTTTTCCCTACCCTCAAATTCCGAAATCGTTTTCCCTAATTCGTCTTGAAGCATGGCCCATTCGAGTTCGTCATAGCTTGCACCTAGTTGATCTTCGTCTGATCGATCGTCTCCAAATAAGCCATCCGTCGGTGCTGCAACCAAAATAGAATTGGGGATTTTGAGAAATGTCCCTAACGCATAAACATCCGATTTTAGTAAATCGGCAATTGGGCTTAAATCTACGCCGCCGTCGCCATACTTAGTGTAAAAACCAACTCCAAAATCTTCAACTTTATTTCCAGTTCCTGCAACTAACAATCCATGAATCCCAGCATAGTAATATAAGGTGCTCATTCGCAAGCGCGCTCTTGTGTTGGCTAATGACAAGTTCATTTTGGCTGTATCTTCATGTTCTGGTACAACTTTTTTGAAGGCTTCAAAAACTGAAGTCAAATCAGAAGCCGCACTTTTTACATTAGGAAAACGTTCTTTTAGTTGTTTGATGTGTTCCTGAGCACGACTTACGTGAGAAGCAGCTTGGTGAATGGGCATTTCAACACAAAGTACATCCATGCCTGTTTGTGCACATAGTGTTGAGGTTACAGCAGAGTCTACTCCACCAGAAATACCAATTACGAATCCATTCGACTTGGCGTTTTTGGCATAATCAGTTAGCCATTTTACTATTTGAGTATTTATTTTTTCTGGAGATAAGGTCGTTTTTTTAATCATAATAGTTTACGTTTTAAAAAGCAGGAATGTATATTTGCAAAATCATTTCAAAATGGTGTTTTATTTTGAAAAATTTCAAAAGCTAAATTAAATAATAAATATGAAAACGCCATGATTCCAGCATATAAACTGGATGTATTATAAGACGTTTCTAATAAAGCACTAATTAATTTTATAAACATGAAAATCTATCTATTACCACTTATTATATGTTTCTTTTTTCTCTCTTGTGATAAAAAAAATAAAGTAGAAAAAGCTGTAGAAGAAATTCCAGTTGAAATTAAAGTAGATCGATTTGACAAAGCTTTTTTTGAGACAAAGCCTGAAGATTTGAATCAATTAAAGCAAAAATACCCTTATTTTTTCCCTGCAGGTACAGATGATGCAGTTTGGATTGAAAAAATGCAGCATCCTCAATGGAGAGAATTGTATGGAGAAGTACAAAAAAAGTATGCTGATTTTTCTCCTATTAATCAAGAAATAGAGACACTCTTTAAGCATATCCAGTTTTATTTTCCTAAAACAAAAACGCCAAAGGTTGTTACTTTAATCTCTGAAATGGATTATAATACCAAAACGATTTACGCGGATAGTTTGGTTATTGTTTCTCTAGAATTGTATTTAGGTAAAAATCATAAATTCTATCAATTTCCTGAATATATCAAACAAAATTTTGAACCCACTCAAATCGTTCCAGATATTGCCTCTAGCTTTCTTCAAGCAAAAATGGTTCCAGATACAGATAAAACATTCTTATCTCAAATGATTTACTTAGGAAAAGAATTGTATCTAAAAGAATTGTTGTTGCCGGAATATACAGATGCAGTCAGAATGGGTTATACTCCAGAGCAAATGGCTTGGTGTACTGAAAACGAGGGTTATATTTGGCGTTACTTTATTGATAAAGAAATGCTATATAGTGTAGACGCTAAATTAATTCCTAGATTTTTGAGTCCAGCACCATTTTCTAAATTTTATTTAGAAATTGATAATGATTCACCAGGACAAGTAGGTGCTTGGATTGGATGGCAAATTGTGCGTTCCTACATGAAAAATAATGACATTTCAATTAATGCATTGTTGAATAAAAATGCCAAAGAAATTTTTGAACAATCAAAATATAAACCTAAGAAATAATGTCAAATACACATACCTCAGAAATTAAATTTCAAGTTGAGTTAGATGAAAATAGAGTGCCCGAAAAATTGCTTTGGTCTGCTGAAGATGGCGGCGTAAATGCGGAAGAGGCAAAAGCGATCATGCTTTCTATTTGGGACAGCAATCATAAAGAAAGTATGCGAATCGACTTGTGGACTAAAGATATGCCAGTTGATGAAATGAAAATTTTCTTTCATCAAACGTTAGTGGCAATGTCGGAAACCTTTAAGAGAGCTACCAATGAAGAAAAAATGGCGGATACAATGATGGATTTTTGTGATTATTTCGCCGAAAAATTAGAATTGAAAAAGTAAATTATCTAAAATAAAAATCCCAAATCCTAGATTTTGAATCTTTAGATTTGGGATTTAATTTTTTTGTGATTTAAAACGTATTGTTGTTTTTGAAAACTTCTTGATTCACCTCGTCAATATATTGAAGTACCTCTTCTTTTCCGGTAGATTCTGTAGAAGAAGTTACAAAATAATGAGGCATTTCGGCCCAATTGTTTGCTAGCATTTTCTTCTTATAAGCAGCAATGTGAGAATCAATCTTCACTCGGCTTATTTTGTCGGCTTTTGTAAAAATGATACAAAACGGAATTTCGCTTTCTCCCATGTAAGACATAAACTCAATATCTATAGTTTGTGCTTCATGACGAATATCTATCAAAACAAAAGCGCAAACTAATTGTTCTCTCGATTCAAAATAATCAGTTATAAATTCTTGAAATATTGATTTTGTTTTCTTGGATACCTTAGCATAGCCATAACCAGGTAGATCAACCAAGAACCAATTGTTATTGATTAAAAAATGATTTATAAGCTGTGTTTTTCCGGGTCTTGCCGAAGTTTTAGCTAACTTTTTATGATTCGTTAGCATGTTGATCAACGAGGATTTACCTACGTTAGATCGGCCAATAAAAGCGTATTCTGGCAAGAAATCTTTAGGACATTTGCTTACATCAGAATTACTTATAACAAACTCAGCAGTATTGATTTTCATTTTTTTATTTTCTAATCGTTTTGATTAATGTGCCGATAAGTGCGTATGGGTTAACCAGTCTTCTAAAATTCTATTGAATTCTTCTGGGTGCTCCATCATAGCGGCATGACCACATTTGTCAATCCAATACAAATTGGAGTTAGGCATCAATTTGTGGAATTCTTCTGCAACTTCAGGAGGAGTTACTTTGTCATTTTTACCCCAAATAATACAGGTTTGTACATGCATTTTTGGTAAATCTTTAGCCATATTGTGTCTAATTGCACTTTTGGCAATCGTTAACGTTTTGATTAATTTGATTCGATCGTTTACGGTTGCAAAAACTTCATCGATTAGTTCTGGTGTGGCAATTTTTGGATCATAAAAAACATCTTCTGCTTTTTTCTTGATGTATTCATAGTCGCCTCTCTTTGGATAGCTATCGCCCATCGCACTTTCATAAAGTCCAGAGCTACCTGTAATAACTAGCCCAGCAACTTTTTCTGGATACATTTTTGTGTGGTATAATGCGATGTGACCTCCCAACGAGTTACCTAAAAGGATAACACGATCCAGTCCTTTATAAGTGATAAAGTTTTTCACATAAACTGCAAAGCTTTTAACGTTAGTCTTTAAAATGTTTTGGGTATAAATAGGTAAATCAGGAATGATAATTTTATATCCTCTTTCAGAAAAATAACTTGCCACAGCATCAAAGTTGCTTAATCCTCCCATAAGCCCGTGAAGGATTACGATTGGAGTTCCTTCTCCAGCTTCATAATAGCTATACTTGCCTTCTATTTTATAGTATTTTTCCATGTAATATGTGACTCAATTTCAATTTCGACAAATATAGGATTTATTAAATTAAAATAAATTGTTAGAGTTGCTTTTTACGGATATTATTCTTTTTCGCTTATTTGTCAGACTTAGAACGAGAGGTTTTCATGAGTGATTATTTGAAATTTTTCGGTTCTATTTTCTCTATTTTTTATAGGAAGTATTTGGTAAATTTTTATAGATATTAACTTTCTTACAAAAATAATTTTATAAGCTAATTCCTTGATAGTGCATAAATTAAAGGTTTTTGGTTAGAAGTGGGTAAACTTATCAACAAAGTGGTATAAAGTGGTAAATTGTGGTAATATTTTATATATTTTTGCTTTATACAATCTAATGGAAAATTTGTGGACGCAATTGTTGGTACATATGAGTGTAAAGTCGATGCTAAAGGAAGGGTAATGTTACCTTCTCCTTTAAAAAAGCAATTGGCTTCTTCTCTTCAAGACGGTTTCGTTTTGAAGCGCTCGGTGTTTCAACCTTGTTTAGAATTGTATCCGATGTCCGAATGGAATGTGATGATGCAAAAAGTAAATGGCTTGAATCGGTTTGTGAAAAAAAACAATGATTTTATTCGTCGATTTACAGCTGGCGTAAAAGTGGTAGAAATTGATGCCTTAGGTAGAATGTTGATTCCGAAAGATTTAGTTGGTTTTGCAAGTATTGCCAAAGATGTGGTTTTTTCATCAGCCGTAACGATTGTAGAGATTTGGGATAAGGATTTGTATGAAAAGTCGATAAGTGGTGAGGATCTTGATTTTGCTGATCTAGCAGAAGAAGTAATGGGTAACATTAATAATAATGACAATGGAATATCATAATCCTGTATTGCTAAAAGAAACAGTAGATGGTTTGAACATCAAACCTGATGGGGTGTATGTGGATGTTACTTTTGGTGGGGGAGGGCATTCTGCCGAAATTTTAAGAAGATTAGGTCCCGATGGAAAATTATTTGCATTTGACCAAGATGAAGATGCTTTGGCAAATGCCTTGCCTGATGAGCGATTTACGTTGATTAATGAAAATTTCAGGTTTATCAAACGCTTCTTGCGTTTTTATGGAGTAAAAGGAGTAGATGGGATTTTGGCTGATTTAGGAGTTTCTTCCCATCAATTTGATGTGCCTGAACGTGGATTTTCTACTCGTTTTGATGCAGAATTGGATATGCGAATGAGTCAGAAAAATGATTTGAGTGCCTATCGTGTGGTTAATGAATATGATGATGCGAATTTGAGAAGAGTTTTTTGGGATTATGGAGAATTAAAAAATGCTCCAGCTTTGTCAAGAACCATTATTGAGGCAAGAGAAAAGCATTCCATTAAAACAACAGATGAGTTGAAGTTGATTTTGGCTAAATATTTACCCGAGAAAGTTCGTAATAAAGTATTAGCTCAAATATACCAAGCCATTCGTATTGAGGTAAATCAAGAAATGGATGTTTTGAAAGAGTTTTTAGAACAATCATTAGAAATTTTGAATCCAGAAGGAAGATTGAGTGTGATTTCTTATCATTCACTTGAAGATCGATTGGTGAAAAGATTTATCAAAAACGGCATGTTTGAAGGAGAGCCTGAGCGTGATTTTTTTGGGAATTTTTCTGTTCCTTTCAAAACTATAGGTAAGTTGATTGTTCCTTCAAATGAAGAAATAAAGAGTAATAATAGAGCACGAAGCGCCAAATTGCGTATTGCAGAAAAGAAATAATAGAAATGAAACATGGAGTTTACGCCATATTAAAAGCGAAATATTTGATTCATGATGATGCCATTAAAAATTGGCGTTTTATTGTTTTTTTGGTTGTACTTGTTATTATAATGATTGCTAATACACAGCGATTCGAACAGAAAGTTTTTGAAATAAATGAGCTAAACAACGAGGTCAAAGAGCTTCGTTCAGAATTTGTAGATAAAAGGTCAGAATTGATGAAGTTGAAAATGGAGTCGACTGTTTCTAGAAAAATGGAGGCTAAGCAAATTTTTCCATCAACAATTCCACCAGTAAAGATTAAAGTTAAAAAAGAAGAAGACCCGAATATATTCGAAAAACTATGGCAGTAGAAGATAAAAACATATCGTATCGTATTTATCTAGTGGCATTTTTCCTCTTCATCATGGCCGCGGCTATTACTGTGAAGCTAACGAATATTCAATGGGTAGAAGGTGACTATTACAGAAAATTAGCCAAAGAAAGAACGGTTAAAAACTTTGTAATTCCAGCCAATAAAGGAAATATTTATTCAGCTGACGGAAGTCTTCTGGCTACTTCTATACCAAATTATGAAATCCGTTTTGATGCTGTAGCACCAAAAACAGAAGTGTTTGAAAAAAACGTAAAACAATTAGCGGATTCTTTAGGTAAACTTTTAAATAAATCTTCGGATACTTTTGAGAGAGACTTAAGAAGAGCGAGAGTAAATAAAAGCAGGTATTTTCTTGTGGCTCGCGATTTGAGTTACACCGAATATATTGCCGTTAAAGGGTTTCCATTATTCAAACTTGGGCCATATAAAGGAGGTGTAATAGTAGAACAAGAAACGGTTCGAGAACATCCTATCGGCAAAATTGCTGAGCGAACGATTGGTTATATAGGACGAGATTTGAACGGTCATATAAACCCAGTTGGAGTAGAAGGTGCTTATAGTAAATATTTAAACGGCAAAGATGGTCGTATTTTAAAACAAAAAATCGCAAAAGGACAATGGAAACCGATTAGTGATATCAATCAAATTGAGCCACAAGATGGTTATGATGTGATTTCTACTATAGATGTTTTTATTCAAGATATTGCCCATCACGCTTTGCTTAAACAATTAGAAGAATATCAAGCAGATCATGGTTGTGTAGTGGTTATGGAAACACAAACAGGCTATGTAAAAGCTATTTCTAATTTAGGAAGAAATGAAAAAACAGGCATGTACTCTGAGCGATTGAATTATGCAGTTAGAGAGTCTCATGAGCCTGGTTCAACTTTTAAATTGGTGGATTTAATGGCTTTGTTAGAAGATAAATTAGTAGATACAAGTGCTGTTTTTGATAGTAAAGGTGGAGAAATAAAATACTTTGGACGATCCGTTCGTGATTCTCACAAAGGAGGCTATGGAAAAATTTCTTTGGCTAGAGGATTCGAAGTTTCTTCTAATACTGTAATGGTTCAAGCGGTTTATAATAATTATAAATCTAATCCAACACAGTTTGTGAATCATATCAATTCCTATGGTTTGAACAAAAAATTAGGAATAGGATTCAATGGCGAAGGAAGACCTTATATTCCTCAACCAACGGATCCAAAATGGTCTAGAGTGACATTGCCTTGGATGGCTTTTGGATATGGTGTTTCGGTAACGCCTTTACAAACACTAGCCTATTACAATGCAGTTGCTAATAATGGGGAGATGGTAAAACCATTGTTTGTTTCTGAAATTAAAGAGTGGAATAAAACCATCAAAAAGTACGACAAAGTGGTGCTGAATCCAAAAATATGTTCACAAGAAACCATTCATAAACTCAAAGCGGTTTTGGAAAATGTGGTTAAAAAAGGAACGGGTTCTAAGTTGTACTCCAAAGACTTTTCTATGGCAGGAAAAACAGGTACGGCTCAAGTAAATTATGCTAAATCAGGCGGTGCCGAAAAATACTATGCGTCTTCATTCGTAGGGTATTTTCCAGCAGATCACCCAAAATATTCTTGTATTGTGGTAGTTCATAAACCCAATACAACCAATAATAATTATTACGGAGCTGATGTTGCGGGTCCAGTTTTTAAGCGTATTGCTCAAAAGATATTTACCGATTCGCCAACAACCAATGAGATTAAAAATCTGAATCGAAAAATTCAAAAACAAGAGAACGATTACAACTCTTATTATGTGAAGGCGCAAAAAAAGTTCAAAGCGGTTCCAAATGTTAGAGGAATGGCAGGCATGGACGCAGTTGCGTTGCTTGAAAATTTAGGATTAAAAGTGAGAGCTATTGGGATTGGAAAAGTAAAGAAACAATCGCTTCAAGCTGGAGAAAATATAGCTAAAAATGCAACTATAGTATTAGAATTATCATGAAGACACTAAAAGATATACTGTATAAAGTAGCCATCGACGCACTAAATGGTGCTACCGATATTGCTGTGAATCATTTGCATTTTGATTCAAGAAAAATAGTAGCTAATGATGTTTTTGTGGCCATAAGAGGTTCCGTTTCTGATGGACATGATTATATTGAGAAAGCAATAGAATTAGGAGCAACTGCTGTTGTTTGTGATGTTTTTCCAGAAGCTTTACATCAAAAAGTGACGTATGTTCGAGTAAAAGATACCAATGCCGCATTGGCCTATATGGCAGCTAATTTTTATGATAATCCATCTCAAAAATTAAAATTAGTTGGAATAACAGGAACTAACGGTAAAACAACAATTGCTTCCTTGTTATATCAATTGTTCAAAAAAGCAGGTTTCAAGGTAGGTTTGATTTCTACGGTCAAAATTTTGGTTGATGATACTGAGTTCAAAGCGACTCATACCACTCCAGATTCATTAACGATCAATTATTATTTGGACGCAATGAATACTGCTGGTGTTGAATACTGTTTTATGGAAGTTAGTTCTCATGGTATTCATCAAAAAAGAACCGAAGGATTACATTTCGTAGGAGGAGTTTTTACCAATCTTTCTCACGATCATTTGGATTATCATCCCACTTTTGCAGAATACCGTGATGTGAAAAAATCCTTTTTCGACTTTTTACCCAAAACAGCATTTGCTTTGTCTAATGCAGATGATAAAAATGGAACGGTAATGTTGCAAAATACTCAGGCCATTAAGCGTACTTATGCACTTAAAACCTATGCAAATTACAAAGCATTAATTCTAGAAAATCAATTATCTGGTTTGTTGTTAAAGATTAACGATAACGAAGTTTGGGTAAAATTAATAGGAACATTTAATGCTTATAATTTATTGGCTATTTATGGGACTGCAGTAGAATTAGGCCTTGAGAGTCTAGAAGTACTTCGATTGTTGTCTGAATTAGAAAGTGTTTCGGGTAGATTTCAATTTATTGTTTCAGCTCAAAATATAACAGCTATCGTTGATTATGCTCATACGCCTGACGCTTTAGAAAATGTTTTGAATACGATTAACGATGTGCGTACTCAAAATGAACAATTGATTACTGTTGTAGGTTGTGGAGGAAATAGAGACAAAGCCAAACGTCCTATTATGGGTGGAATTGCTTCCGAAAAAAGTGATAAAGCTATCCTTACTTCAGATAATCCAAGAGACGAAGAACCAGAAACAATTATTGCAGAAATGGAAGCTGGTGTTGCACCACAAAATTTCAAAAATATTTTAGTAATAACGGACAGAAAACAGGCTATAAAAACGGCTTGTCAATTGGCTCAACCCAATGATATAATTCTCATTGCTGGAAAAGGACACGAAACCTATCAAGAAATCAAAGGAGTTCGACATGATTTTGATGATATGAAAATTGTAAAAGAAACTTTAGAACAACTAGGAAAATAACAAAGATCAAAATCTAAGATTCCTTAACACCATTCTTTAAAAGGAATTTAAAATTTGAATTTAAATTTTTAAAATAGAAAAATATGCTGTACTACTTATTTGAATATTTAAACAAAACAATGGATATTCCTGGAACGGGAGTTTTTCAGTACATCACTTTTAGATCGGCATTGGCCTTTATGTTGTCCTTGTTGCTGTCTACTATTTATGGTAAACGAATTATTGGATTTTTAAGAAGACAACAAGTAGGTGAAACGGTACGTGAGTTGGGATTAGCCGGTCAAAATGAAAAAGCAGGTACACCAACAATGGGTGGACTTATCATAATCTTTGCGACTTTGGTCCCTGTTCTTTTATTTGCAAGACTTCAAAATATTTATATCGTTTTGTTAATTGTGACGACTTTATGGATGGGAATTATTGGTTTTGTGGATGATTATATCAAAATTTTCAAGAAAGACAAGGAAGGTTTAAAAGGGATTTTTAAAGTTTTTGGACAAGTAGGTTTGGGGCTAATAGTTGGTTCTGTGCTTTATTTTAGTCCAGCAGTAACGGTTAGAACGGATACAGGAAAAATAGATGTTTTTAAATCAGCAACTCAAACAGTAATTCTTCCTGCTCCAATTGAGGAAAAATCAACAGCTACTACTATTCCATTTTTCAAGAATAATGAATTTGATTATGCAGAGTTGTTAGCTTGGACAGGTGATGGATACGAAAAATGGGCTTGGTTGATCTTTATCCCAGTAGTGATTTTTATCATTACAGCGGTTTCTAATGGTGCCAATTTAACAGACGGAATAGATGGATTAGCCGCTGGAACATCAGCCGTGTCAGTTTTTGCTCTCGGTATATTCACATTCGTTTCAGGAAATATTGTTTTTTCGAACTATCTCAATATTATGTATATCCCTCATTCAGGAGAAATGACGGTGTTTATTTTCTCTTTTGTAGGAGCACTTATTGGTTTCCTTTGGTACAATTCCTATCCTGCATCTGTGTTTATGGGTGATACTGGAAGTTTAACCATCGGTGGAATTATTGCGGTTTTGGCTATTGCGGTTAGAAAAGAAATGTTGATTCCTTTGTTATGTGGGATCTTTTTAGTGGAGAATTTTTCTGTCGTATTGCAAGTGGCTTATTTTAAGTATACCAAAAAACGATTTGGGGAAGGAAGAAGGATTTTCTTAATGTCGCCTTTACACCATCATTATCAAAAGAAAGGTTATCACGAGAGTAAAATAGTCACTCGTTTCTGGATTGTCGCTATAATGTTAGCAATTTTATCTATCGTAACGCTAAAATTAAGATAACATGAGACTAGTTGTTTTAGGTGGTGGGGAAAGTGGTGTTGGAACCGCTATTTTAGGAAAGAAGCAAGGGTATGAGGTTTTTGTTTCTGATTTTGGAAAGATAAAGCAAAATTATAAAGACTTTCTTAATCAATATGAAATTCCATGGGAAGAGGAACAACATACTGAGGATTTAATTCTAAATGCCACAGTGGTGATGAAAAGTCCCGGTATTCCAGACAAGGCGCCAATTGTAAAGAAATTGGTAGAGAAAGGAATAGCTGTTATTTCTGAAATTGAATTTACAGCTCCTTACACCAAAGCAGTTACTATAGGGATTACAGGAAGCAATGGAAAAACGACTACCACTATGCTTACCTATCATCTACTAAAAAGTGCTGGTTTGAATGTGGCCTTGGGAGGAAATATTGGAAAGAGTTTTGCTTGGCAAGTAGCAGAGCACGATTATGATGTTTATGTGTTAGAACTAAGCAGTTTTCAATTGGATGGAATTATCAATTACAAGCCACATATTGCAATTCTAACCAATATTAGCCCGGATCATTTGGATCGATATGAATACAAATATGAAAATTATATCGCTTCTAAGTTCCGAATTACCATGAATCAAACCGAATCAGATTATTTGATTTATGATGCAGATGACGAAGCAACTCAAGAATGGTTAAAACATAATAAAACAAAAGCACAATTAATACCTTTTTCTATTTCTCAAACACTGGATTTAGGAGCATTTTTAAAAGACAACAATATGGAAGTTAAAATGAATCAAGAAGAATTTTCAATGGAGACCGAATACATTGCATTAGAAGGAAAACATAATATGAAGAATGCAATGGCAGCAACATCTGTAGCAAAGTTGATGCAAATTCGAAATGCCACCATTCGTGAAAGTTTATCCAATTTTCAAGGTGTTGAACATAGGTTAGAAAAAGTTTTGAAAATTCAAAATGTACAATATATCAATGATTCAAAAGCGACCAATGTTAATGCAACCTATTTCGCTTTAGAAAGCATGAATGTCCCAACGGTATGGATTGTTGGAGGGGTAGACAAAGGGAATGATTACAATGAATTAATGTCTTTGGTACGTGAAAAGGTAAAAGCAATTATTTGCTTAGGAATTGATAATTCCAAGATTATTGCTGCCTTTGGAAATGTAGTAGATGATTTAATTGAAGTAAATACAATGAATGACGCCGTAAGAATGGCACAACGTTACACTGAAAAAGGGGATGCTGTTTTATTATCACCAGCTTGCGCTAGTTTTGATTTATTCGAAAACTATGAAGATCGTGGTCGCCAATTCAAACAAGCAGTTTATAATTTGTAAGTACATAAATCACTAAAATAAAATTTAAATAATGAAGGAACTAGTAAACAAGTTAAAAGGAGATAGAGTAATATGGTCATTCGTGGCTTTATTGGCTTTGTTTTCGTTTATGCCTGTTTTTAGTGCCAGTAGTAATTTGGCTTATATTGGACTGGGCAAAGGAAATACGTTAGGGTATTTGTTGAAACATCTCGCTCATATTGGTATTGGTTTTTTAATTATTTACTGGGTTCACAAAGTTCCTTATTTATATTTTAGAGCAATTTCAAAAGCGGCATTGCCTGTTGTTTGGATAATGTTGGCGTATGCTTTAATCAAAGGAACGGTCATCGCTGGAGCCAATGCGAGTCGATGGATTCAAATTCCTTTTATAAAAATAACCTTTCAGCCATCTACCATGGCGGCTATTGTTTTGTTTGTATTTGTAGCCCGTTATTTATCCAAAAAAAGAGAAACGCCTGTAGATTTTAAATCATCGTTACTCGAATTGTGGTTGCCTGTTTTTATAACATTAATCTTTATTTTGCCTTCTAACTTTTCTACCACCGCTTTGATTTTTTCGATGGTTTTGATGTTAGTATTTATTGGGAAATATCCATTGAAATATATTGGTTTTATAATTGGCTCTGGAATTGTGATGCTTATGTTCTTTGTATTGATAGCAAAAGCATTTCCAGATTCTAGATTCTTTAGTAGAGTGGGTACCTGGGAAAATCGTATCGAACGATTCACCTCAAATAAAGCCGACGAAGACAATTATCAAATCGAGAAAGCCAAAACCGCCATTGCCTCAGGTGGACTTTATGGATTAGGACCTGGCAAAAGTGTACAGAAAAATTTTCTACCTCAATCCTCCTCTGATTTTATCTTTGCCATTATAGTAGAAGAGTGGGGATTGATTGGTGGTTTGTCTGTACTTGGATTGTATTTATTGTTGATGTTTCGTTTTGTAATTGCATCCCATAAAGCCAACACTTTGTTTGGTAAATTAATCGTGATAGCCCTTGGTTTTCCTATGATTTTTCAAGCCATGATTAATATGGCTGTTGCGGTAGAATTATTACCAGTTACAGGACAAACCTTGCCTTTGATTAGTAGTGGAGGAAGCTCCATATGGATGACCTGTTTTTCTCTTGGTGTTATTTTGAGTGTGACCAAAAAAGAAGAGGAAATTGCTCAAGAATTAAAAGAAAAACAAATTCGAGAAGAAGCATTGCAAAAATTAATTGATGCCCAACTCGAATCGGATACTCAAGAAATGGAAGAAGAAGAATATTCTATAGAAGATCATGCCAACCCAATGAATGCGGTACTTAACCGATAGTGACTTGATTGTAGTTAATTGTTTATTTGTTCTAAATTTTTTAAGATGTCAAAATTAAAATTCATATTGAGTGGTGGAGGTACTGGTGGTCATATCTATCCAGCAATTGCTATTGCAAATGAGCTAAAAAAGCGATTTCCTGAAGCAGAATTTCTCTTCGTAGGTGCCCAAGACAAAATGGAGATGCAAAAAGTACCTCAAGCTGGTTATGCTATAAAAGGACTTTGGATAGCAGGTTTGCAAAGAAAATTGACGCTTCAAAATGCATTATTTCCTTTTAAATTGTTAAGTAGCCTGTGGGAATCTAGAAAAATCCTTAAAAACTTCAAGCCTGATGTAGTTATTGGTACGGGTGGATTTGCAAGTGGCCCACTCTTGAATGTAGCGAATAGTTTGAACATACCTACGTTAATTCAGGAACAAAATTCGTATCCCGGGATAACCAATAAATTATTAAGCAAAAAAGCCGCGACAATTTGTGTGGCTTATGAAAATTTAGAACGTTTTTTTCCAAAGGAAAAAATGTTGCTAACTGGTAATCCTGTTCGTCAAGATTTGATTGATGTGACTGCCAAAAGAGAAGAAGCAATCGCTTATTTTAAGCTAAATCCAAACAAGAAAACCATATTGGTTTTAGGTGGAAGTTTGGGAGCGAGAAGAATTAATCAATTAATAGAAAAAGAATTGAGTCATCTTTTGGACCAACACGTTCAAATTATTTGGCAGTGTGGAAAACTATATTTAGAGGACTATTCTAAATACAATTCAGCTCAAGTGCAAGTAGTTGCTTTTATCGAGCGTATGGATTTAGTATATGCAGCTGCAGATCTTGTTATTTCTAGAGCTGGTGCTTCCTCGGTTTCAGAGTTGTGTATTGTGGGTAAACCAGTCATCTTTATTCCTTCTCCCAATGTAGCCGAAGATCATCAAACTAAAAATGCACAAGCTATTGTAGATAAAAAAGGTGCAATAATGATCAAAGAAGCTGCTTTAGAAGAGGAGTTTAGTATAGTTGTTGAGGCTTTGTTAAAAGATGAAGGAAAACAACAACTTTTAGGGGATAATATTAAAAAATTGGCTTTGCCACAAGCAACGGTGCAAATCGTTGATGCAATTGAAAAGTTATTAAAAAAATAGAAGTACTATTTTATTAATTTTTAAAATCAAAAAATGAACTTAAATCAAATACATAACGTCTATTTTGTTGGCATTGGAGGCATCGGAATGAGTGCTTTGGCTCGTTATTTCAAAAATATTGGAAAACAAGTTTGTGGCTATGATAAAACGCCTTCGATGTTGACAAACGAACTTATCGAAAGTGGAATTGATATTCATTTTGAAGATAATATTGACTTAATTCCAGCAAGTTTTAAACCTGAAAATACATTGGTGATTATTACTCCTGCAGTCCCAAAATCGCATTTGGAATGGAATTATTTCTTGGCTCAAAACTACGAAGTAAAAAAACGCGCCGAAGTGTTGGGGATTATTACCAAAGATACTTTTAGTTTTGCCGTAGCGGGAACACACGGAAAAACAACAACCTCCAGTATTTTGGGACATATTTTGTTTGAAAGTGGAGCCGATGTTACTGCTTTTATTGGCGGAATTGTCGAAAATTACAACTCTAATTTAATCGGCATGGGTAAAACGGTTACCGTAGTCGAAGCAGATGAATTCGATCGTTCTTTTTTGCATTTGCATCCCAATATCGCTTGTGTAACCTCGATGGACGCAGACCATTTAGATATTTATGGAACTAGCGAAGCAATCGAAGCATCTTTTGTAGAATTTGCTGATAAAGTACAAGATAAGACTAAATTATTTGTAGCTCATGGGCTGCCCTTAGAAGGTATGGTTTGCGCGATTGATCAAGATTCACAATTTAAAGCTTTTAATGTTAGAGTTCAGGATGCTAGTTATGTGTTTGATGTTCAAACTCCGACTGAGATCATTACAGACTTACATTTTAGCTTACCAGGTAGACATAATTTAATGAACGCATTGATGGCATTGGCAATGGCTAAAACTTACGGCACCTCAACTGAAGCTATTGCTAGTGCTTTGTCAACATTTAGAGGAATCAGAAGACGTTTTTCTTATCAAATAAAACGTTCGGATTTGGTATATATTGATGACTATGCGCATCATCCAACAGAGATTAATGCAGTGGATCAAGCAGTTAGAGAGTTGTATCCGAATCAAAAAGTTTTAGCGGTTTTTCAGCCGCATTTGTTCAGTAGAACTAAAGATTTTGCTGATGATTTTGCTGCTTCTTTGTCTAAATTTGACGAAGTTTTATTGTTGGATATTTATCCCGCTCGTGAATTACCAATGAAAGGTGTGACCTCTCAATGGTTGATGGATAAAATGACGAATGCTAATAAAAAATTAGTTCAAAAAGAAGAATTAATAGCTTCAATTCAATCTTCGGATGCTACGATTATTGTAACTATTGGGGCTGGAGATTTAGGAGAAATGGTTCCCTCAATAAAAAAAGCACTAGATGAAACGATTTAATTGGGCATCCATTCGCTTATTGTTAATGTTAAGCATTGTGATTTTTTTGTATTCTTTTACCGGAAAACGAAATCTAGAACGGACAATTACAAAAGCTGAAGTTATTTTTGTTGGAGAAAATCAACTTTTTGTAAAACAAAAAGCGGTTAATAAATTGTTAATAGAAAATAGAATCGACCCCAAAACTATTGGTAGAGATGCCTTAGATTTGAACAAACTCGAGAAAACCATTGATTCACACCCTATGATTGAAAAGTCAGAAGTGTCTGTGAGTGTTGATGGTGTTCTAAAAGCTGTAGTAAAACAAAAGACACCAATTGCTAGAATTAGTAATGACGGTGTGTCTTTTTATGTTGATTATAAGGGAGATAAAATGCCTTTGTCAAGCAATTATTCAGCAAGAGTTCTTCTTGTTTCGGGGGAAATAAACGATAAAAATAAGGAAAAGTTTGCTGAGCTATTTCGTGTAATTTATGACGATGTTTTTTTGAAAAAAAACATCATTGGAATGCAAGTTATGCCAAATGGTAGCGTTTTACTGTTGAATAGAAACTACAATTTTAAAATTGATTTTGGTCAGTTGATAAATGTAGAACAGAAATTCAAGAATTATAAAGCGTTTTTTCAAAAAGTAGTTTTAGACAGTTCAATCACAAAATACAAAAAGATTGATCTTCGATTTGCGGAACAAGTAGTGTGTACTAAATAATAGAAAATGGAAAAAGAGAATATTGCGGTAGGTCTAGATATTGGAACAACCAAAATAGTTGCCATGATTGGCAAAAAAAATGAATACGGGAAGTTAGAAATTTTGGGGGTTGGAAAATCCAAAAGTTTGGGTGTGGCTAGAGGTGTTGTAAATAACATTACTCAAACCATTCAATCCATTCAGCAAGCTATTTTTGAAGCAGAAAATAATTCAGGTTATAAAATTAAAGATGTAGTTGTTGGTATTGCGGGTCAGCATATCCGAAGCATTCAGCATAGCGATTATATCAGCAGAAATAATCCAGAAGAAGTAATAGGTGATTGTGATATTGATTTATTGATTAGTCAAGTTCATAAATTAGCGATGTTACCTGGAGAAGAAATTATACATGTACTACCACAGGAATTTAAAATTGATGGGCAATCTGATATCAAAGAGCCTGTTGGGATGTACGGAGGAAGATTGGAAAGTAGTTTTCATATTGTAGTTGGACAAGCTTCATCGATAAGAAACGTAGGAAGATGTATTCAGAGTTCAGGAATTGAGTTGTCTGGTTTGACTTTAGAGCCTTTAGCTTCATCTGATGCAGTATTGAGTCAAGAAGAAAAAGAAGCAGGTGTTGCTTTGATTGACATAGGTGGTGGAACTACAGATTTGGCAATTTTTAAAGATGGAATTATTAGACATACAGCTGTAATTCCTTTTGGAGGAAATGTAATTACAGATGATATTAAAGAAGGTTGTTCTATAGTAGAAAAGCAAGCCGAATTATTGAAAGTAAAATTTGGTTCAGCTTGGCCTGGTGAAAATAAAGATAATGAGATTGTTTCTATCCCAGGAATTAGAGGTAGAGAACCTAAAGAGATTTCTTTGAAAAATTTATCTAAAATTATCCACGCAAGAGTTGTGGAAATTATCGAACAAGTTTTTGCAGAAATCAAATTATATGGTCACGAAGACCCACGTAAAAAACTAATCGCGGGAATTGTATTAACAGGTGGTGGTGCTCAATTAAAGCACATCAAGCAATTAGTGGAATATATTACTGGAATCGATACCAGAATTGGTTACCCAAATGAACATTTAGCAGGTAATTCGGATGAGGAAATTTCAAGTCCATTATATGCTACTGCAGTTGGATTAGTAATGAATAGTATTGAGAAAAAAACTCAAAGCGCAGTCAAAATTGATAAAAGTCCTGTTCTAGAAAGAACACCTTATTATAGAGAACGTGTGGTTGAAACAGTACCGCTACCTGAAATCGAAAAACCTATGGTTGTCGATTTAGAGGTGAAAGAAGAAAGACACGTGCCAAGTGCAGAGTCAACAGAAACTAAAATAAGACGATCCTTTCTAGATAAATATGTAGACAAGATCAAAGAATTTTTAGATAACGCAGAATAGATAATACAATAAAAGCCCTTTTTGTCCCAACCAAAAGAGCAAAAAACATAAATAAGAATTTCAAAAACCCAATAAGATGACAAGCAACTCAGAATTTGGAAGCATTTCATTTGATTTACCAAAAAACCAATCAAATGTGATAAAAGTTATTGGAGTAGGTGGTGGCGGTAGTAATGCTATAAACCATATGTTTAAGCAAGGAATTAATGGTGTAGACTTTATTGTTTGCAACACCGATTCACAAGCTTTGCAAAATAGTTCAGTACCCAACAAAATTCAATTGGGAGTAAATTTAACCGAAGGACTTGGAGCAGGTGCTAATCCAGATGTAGGACACCAATCCGCTATTGAAAGTATCGGCGATATTGAAAAAATGTTAGATAGCAATACCAAAATGGTTTTCATTACTGCAGGAATGGGTGGGGGAACTGGAACTGGTGCAGCTCCTGTAATTGCTCAATTAGCCAAAGAAAGAGACATTTTAACAGTTGGTATTGTTACCTTGCCGTTCTTGTTTGAAGGTAAAGTTCGTCAAGAGCAAGCAATCATTGGTATCGAGAAATTGCGCAAGCAAGTAGATTCCTTAATTGTTATCAATAATAATAAACTAAGAGAAGTTTATGGTAATTTAGGTTTCAAAGCTGGTTTCTCTAAAGCAGATGAAGTTTTAGCTACTGCTTCAAGAGGAATTGCTGAAGTAATTACCCATCATTACACTCAAAACATCGATTTACGTGATGCTAAAACAGTGCTTTATAATAGTGGTACCGCTATTATGGGTTCTGCAACTTCATTTGGTGAAAATAGAGCTAAAGAAGCGATTATTGCTGCTTTGGATTCTCCTCTTTTGAATGATAATAAAATTACGGGTGCCAAAAACGTATTGTTGCTTATCGTTTCTGGAACCAACGAAATTACTATTGATGAAATTGGCGAAATTAACGACCATATTCAAAATGAAGCAGGTAATAATGCTAACATCATCATGGGAGTTGGTGAAGATGAAACATTAGGTGATGCCATTTCTGTAACGATTATTGCTACAGGTTTTGATGTGGAGCAACAAAATGAAATCGTAAATACAGAGCCAAAGAAAATTATCCACACTTTAGAGGAAGAACAAAGAAGTGTACACAATTTGATTAATACACCTGTAACATCATTTAGTTTAAACGAAACACCATCAGATGCTTCAGCAGAACGTGTAGTTTTTGAATTAGAAGAAGAAATTGAAGAAGAGACGCCAGTTGTTTTGGAAGTGAAAAAACCGGTGATGAACAACGATGAGCTAATTGTGATGTCTGAGTTTATTAAGAATTTAGATGTTACATTTGAAATTGTTTCTCCAATTGAAGATTTTGATTTTAATATATCGCTTCCTTCAAAAGAAGAAGTTCAAATTCCTCAAGCGACTATTGTAGAGGAGCAAAAGCAAACTACTTTTACTTTTGATTTACCGGTAACATCAAAACCATCTTTTGTAGCCCCAACAGTCCCAATTGCAGAAGAAAAAGTGGTTTTTGAATTGTCCAATGAAGCACATGATATTAATGTGGTTCAGCCAATTCAATTTGTTCCTGTTACGGAATTAACAGACAACGGAATTATTAAATATTCTCTAGAAGAGTACATGGAGGTTGAAAATGATTTTGTACAATCGAAACCACAAGTAAAACAAGAAGAGGTTCCTGCAGAGTTAAATATAACTATGAAGCAAGTTGCTCCAATCGAAGTTAATGAAGTTGCTGCAGAATCAGTTTCTCCAATGGACATGACTATTGAAGAGACGCTTCGTTTTAGAGCTGAAGAAAGAAGAAAAAAACTAAAAGAGTTCAACTATAAGTTTCATAATAATGTAACTAGAATCGACGAATTAGAGCGCGAGCCAGCTTACAAACGTCTTGGTGTAGATTTGACCAATGCACAAGCGGTAAATCAAAATTCAAGAATTTCTGTAAGTACAGACAGTAATAATGATTTACAATTTCGTTCTAATAATTCTTATTTGCACGATAACGTAGATTAAGTATTGTAATAAATTAATGAATAGCCTGAAAATCTATTTCAGGCTATTTTTTTTGGTTTTTTATTAAAAGAAGGAAACATTTACCGAGTTGTTAATGCGACTTAAATGTTCTAAATTTGCAGTGCTTTTATTTGTTTTGAAAGACAAATAAGGAGATGTAATTTTAAAAAAATAAATTAAATATATAGTATAATGAGTTTATCAGTACGTATCATGGACGAAATAAAAAACGCCATGAGAGCAAAAGATACTTTGGCTCTAGAAGCCTTAAGAGCAGTTAAATCGGCTATACTTTTAGCGCAAACAGAAAGTGGTGCAAAAGAAGAAATTGCTGAAGAAGAAGAAATCAAATTATTACAACGTTTGGTAAAACAAAGAAAAGATAGTGCGGCTATTTATACACAACAAGGAAGAGCTGATTTGGCTGAACCAGAGTTGTTGCAAGCAGCTGTTATTGAAAAGTTTTTACCTGCTCAATTGAGTGAAGAAGAAGTGGAAGCAGTAGTAGCAAAAATCATTGCGGATAATGATGCATCAGGAATGGCAGCTATGGGTAAAGTAATGGGATTGGCATCTGCTGAATTAGCTGGAAAAGCTGATGGCAAAACAATATCTACTATAGTGAAAAAGTTATTGTCTTAATTTTAAAGTTTTATTTAATTCCAAATTCCATTTTTTTGAAGTTTGGAATTTTAAAATTTAATTTTATAACTATTGACTGCGTAGTTCAACTGGATAGAATATCAGATTTCGACTCTGAGGGTTGCAGGTTCGAACCCTGCCGTGGTCACAATGAAGGATGAGGAATGATTGTATTTCTCATCTTTTTTTATGGAATGAATTTAAGCATATAATCAATGGAGTTATTTGTATTGCAATTTTTATTGGTATTTCTAGGATTAGGTTTTGTCTTTTTCAATATAATTGAACCTATTTATGTGTTTTTCTACAATAAGCCGCTTGTGATGCATTGGCATTTGTTTCCAAGTCGAATTTCTGAAGGGCAAAGAAATATTTTGAGTCAAAATTTCCCTTTTTACAATAGATTGTCTTCTAGTAAGAAGCGTTATTTTGAGCATAGAATAAATAAGTTCAGAACCAAGTATCAATTTATTGGTCATGAAATTGCAATCACAGATGAAATAATCATACTCATTTCAGGAACGTATGTGATGTTAACTTTTTTGATGATGTATTGTTTAAGTGATTTATGTCAAAAAAATAATTTCTCCAAATCCACTTTGATACAGCTCATTATATATAATCAAATAAGATATATCTCAAAGAATTTGAGATAATAATCAAGGACAAACCATTGGGGAGACCATTGGAAAAAGGATTATCAAGTTTAAGTAAGTCTAGAAGAAAAAAACAATCGAAAGAAAAATTTGGTTAGGTAAAAACAGCATACGGGCTTGATAGAATGAAAGCTAAACTGGCCAATAAAAGTGAGTCGTGAATTACTAGTATCATACAAGTACTAAATTTGGTCGATTTGGCTGAGCTAGTTTGGTCTTGTCTAAAACTATCTTATCTGGATTTTTCATTATTGAAGATAGGATGTTATTTAATAACAAATATTTTAATTCTACGCAAAATATAGTCAGATACTTTTTTCAGCATCCCCTAAATATAGTAATATCAAAGTTCAAAATAGTTGATGAAAAAAGATAGATTATTTTAGGATAATTATTTTTCTAGCAAAAAAAAATAAATACAAATTCTGATTTTTTTGCGTTCTTTTTTTTTTTTTTTTTTTTTTTTTTTTGATCTGATAGTCAGTTTTTTACCTCCTCTTTTATCTTATAGCTGTGATCATAGTTTTTATAACAGTAATTATTGTTTTTATGACAATATAAAACTCTTAATCAAATTATTTTAACAATTTTAATATGAAAATAAAAAGGAGTTAGCCTTTTTGTTTTCATTCCCTTACCCCAAATTAAGTTGGATGGCCTCAGAATCATTTGAAGAAAATTTAAGCAGAAAATATCAAAAGTATTTAGGCGCTACATAGACACTAAAAAGAATACTGCTAATTATGATGGGTATACCAACTATAAAAGGTTGATGCAAAATGTGAAATATGATATAGCAGCTACTTCTGTCCAAGGCTCATAAGTTTTAAAATTATTAGATGGAAAGGATACGAATGAGGAATTTATGTTTGACTCAATACATATAGGTAAAAAGTTACAAGATATATCAAGAGGAAATGATAGTTAAACTTGCTGAAAGGTTAAAAAAACAATTCGTTACCTGAGCAAGATATTACAATAAATAGAGGATTTAAGAACTCTCCCTTTCATTTGAAAACAACTTAATTTTTTTATTATGAGTTTATTTGATATTAGCCTAAAAAACGACTTAAGTGTCAGTCTTAATGTATTCGAATCGGATGATGCTGCAAATCCAAGCTTGCCAAATTATATTGCGCGACTCACATTTATAGGGACTATATCAGCATATGGAACTATAGATTTATTTCCTGATGGAGAAATGACGTCGGTTTATATTTGTTATGACTTGAATAATAAACCTGTAAAAAGAATAGTTGTTTCAGCAAATTCTGGTCAAACATCATTTGACATAACTACCGTTGATGTAGAAATAATTTCAAGTACGTACAGTTTTTTTGAATTTATAAAAAAGTATCCCAATGATGAGATTTCAAAGAAT
The DNA here is from genome assembly GCA_963513565.1 of uncultured Flavobacterium sp. GTDB lineage: Bacteria > Bacteroidota > Bacteroidia > Flavobacteriales > Flavobacteriaceae > Flavobacterium. The sequence continues at coordinate 253,195 of CAUPRE010000003.1, forward strand.
TTTCAAAACCTGATAGAGGGGGGCAATACACCTCCAGACGCCATTGATGCTTTTTTTAAGAGTACAGTAGATTATCAAATGTGTACTTATGTGTCTTACATATTGGTACTTTCTACCTTGTCACGCTATTCTGTAACCAATCAAGTGGATTCCTTAGCTGACGTTTCATACAGCCTGAAAAGTTTGATTGAATATCTAGGTGTAAGCTGGCCTTCATTGTTGCCGGATATTACGGTAACTAATTTTACTTGTACGTCATTTAATGGAAATGGGAACTTAATTAGTCTAGGTTGTGATGTGGCTATAAAAGATATTGATTTTGGCAGTGAAATAACAAAGAACATCTATACAATAACGCCATTTAATTCTATAAAGGTTGTTCATGTCTTTATTTTCTTTGATTATACTATAACTACAGATTTTATCACTATTTCATTACAATTCGGACTCGATTTCATCAAGATACCAGTCTCTGCTAGTACAGATATTACCCTAAACGATCCGAAAATAACTTTTTCATTTGATCCGGCAAGTGAAGAGGTAAGTTTTAAATCCCAGGCTACAATTCCTTTTAAATTATTCGATAATCCGCCTTTCAATGCAGATATCTCTATGGTAATCGGTGTTCAGGAAGCAGAAATAGGTGCTGTGATTTCAGGAGATAATTCGGTGCTTTTAACGCCTCCAGTTATTCAAGGAGTACATTTTACTTCTTTTGGAGTAGGAATGGGTGTTTTTTTTCAACCTATAATTGGATATGCTTTAGGAGTACAAGGTTCCTTTACAATCGGTGATTCAGAAAAAGATGTGCAGGTAGAGGATGACCGCTTCGCCGTGGTTTGCGAATTAATAGGTGATATCCCCAATCCGATTTTCATTTCATTTTATGTAGCTCAAATCAGTTTGAGTGATATTGTTACCATTTTTACCAACACCAACTTAAATATAGATTTTCCCGTATCGGTTAAACAGTTGTCGTTTGTGTGGCAAGAGAACCCTTCACAACCCGTTATTTTACCAGATGGTTCTACGGTGCAATATTTGTTTGGATTTAGTGGCTACCTTGACTTTTTTGGTCTTGACTTTTATGGTGATGTAAACATCAACCCAGTTACAGGTGTGAATGGAATCATCACAATGTCACCCTACTCCTTGGGGCCATTGGCTTTAAAAGGTAAAGGTAAAGAAATTAGTACAAAAGTAGACGATGCTGGCAATCCAATTAAAAATAACTATGTGCCAACTACTTCTACTGAAGAGCTCGCCATTCAAAATGCTCAGACACAGGTATTGATTAGAGCGGGAGGACCGGTTATGCAGCTAAACACTTTTACATCACCTTACTTTTTAGTAAGCATTGCTATTGAGTTTTTAGAATGTAAAGAATCTGTTGAGGCTTCTGTTACGGATGGGGGTATTATGTATGAACTGGATTTTGAAGTACTGTTGACCTCCAAAATGTCATGTGTAATTAAAAATTATCAAAGTTTCGACGGTACCTTCATGTATGGAGCAGATTTTATGATCCCCATTCCAAATTCGGTGGATGTTTTTAATTTAGGTAGTATTCATTTTAAATCAACAATCAACGGTGAATTAAAGATTGAAATAGACAATGACGTGCGTTTTACCTTCACAGGAAGTTTCGTTTTTTGTGGATATAACTCATCCATAGGCCCAATAGAACTAGATGTTAATATTAAATCCTTACAAGATATATTAGACATAGTCGAACAATGGATTATCGATGACGCGGCTTCATTATTCGGAAGTTTATATGCAGATGCGGCTCATTGGATAAATTCTATCAATGAAGAAATTATTCTTTTGGCAACAAATACTGCCGGGTTTGTTATAGATGGGTTTTATTTGGTATATGGAGAAAGTGTAGAAGCTGTTGGCGAATTATTAAAAGGAACCACTTATTTATTAGACGATGTATCCATTGGGCTTAAAGATGTTTATAACGCAAGTGCTACAGCAGCTGCTAATGTTATGGTAACGGCTTATAATGTCAGTGAGGAAGCTGTCGCCTCCGCATTGAAAGTGGCAGGTTATACTGCTGATGAAGTTGCTGAATCCCTTGTCAATGTATTTGATGCTAGTATGGAAAGTACAGTAGGGATTTTACTTGAGATGGGTTATAGCGCCGAAGTTGTTGCACAAACCATGGTAAATGTTTTCAATGCTACTGAAGAAGAAGTAGTAGCTACCCTAAAAGCATTTGGTTATACATTGGATGAAGCTGGCAATTGGATTGTCGATACTGCTAAAGCTACTGCTGACGATACTAAGAATGCAGCTGATGACATCATAAAACAAGCAGAAGACGGGACGAAAGATGTGGCAGATGCTTCAAAAGATGCCGCTGATGAAGCGATAAAAGCCACTACCGATGCTGCAAAAGATGCAACTGATGCTGCAAAAGATGCAGCAGATCAAGCGGCCAAAGCGGCCAAAGATGCTACCGACGATGCGGTAAAACAGGCCAAAGATGCTACTGATGCTGCAAAAAGCGCAACTGATAATGCATTGAAAGCTGCTGCCGATGCCTTGAATCCATTTTAGCAACTGACAGTAGTATTGCCTCACTGAATAGTGAACGAACATTCATAACATACAAACCAATGAAAATAGACCAGTACGCACTCTATGTTAAAGCAAGCTTTACTAAGATTATTATAGAAGACAGTACTTGAAATCCTTCATAAATTCTAACAATTATTACTGTTTAATTTGTAAAATATAAAATATAAAAAACTAAATTTTAATATCATGGCTATAAATACATCTATCAGTGCAAATTTTATTACATACCTCGAAAATGTTGAAACTAATGCTTATTATGGAGGTCCATACCTTTATGTGGACTTTGCTAATAATAGCGTTATAGTAAACGGTGAAACTATTAAAAATCCAGTTTTTACTATCGTGTTATCATATGATACTATCGTAGAAATTTCTACTTCCTGGCTGGCTTCTTCAGGTAATACTTCTTCTGCAAATATCCTTTTTTATATCCAAGCCGAAGATAATATCACTGGAACAGGAACCTATGTCGTTGGCTCTGATGTTTTACCGGATGACAATAACTTCACAGCCCTTTTTGCAGTCGCCAGCTCCGATTTATCGGCATGGAACGGGAACTATAACACCTATGTTCCAAGTGGTTCAGATTATAAGCCAGAAGATGAGGTACTGGCAGTAAACAGCCCCTCGATTACCTACAAATCTAAAGCTATTAATAATTACGTTTATCTCATACAGACATCTAAACAGGAAGATGGAACCGTTAGACAGACATGTCAGGTATCTTGGTTTGCTTCTGGAGGTAATGATCAGAATGCCATAATCGGGTTCAGCATTTCCGGGGAATATTTTACTTTTTTTGGAGAAAAATGGACTGGCGATGTTCAGCCGGTAGATTACAACTTTATGGGAACAACACAGCCAAACCCACCTTCGAATTGGATGGTAGATACCTTATTGGCTTTGGAAGGTGCCGAAAAAAGCGCTGAAGATACTGCTGAAGACGCCATTCAGGCTGCTGAAGATGCAGCAAAAGATGTTGCCGATGGTTCAAAAGACGTAGTGGATGAATCGAAAGATGCTGCTGATGCCGCTCTTAAAGCAACCGAGGATGCTGCCAAAGACGCTGCTGATGATGCTAAGGATGCAGCTGATGCTGCTATCAAAGCCACAGAAGATGCCGCAAAAGACGCTGCAGATGAAGCGGAAAAAGCGGCGAAAGATGCTGCCGATGCCGCAAAGGATGCAGCTGATCAAGCCAAGAATGCAGCTGATGCCGCAGCAAAAAGCGCTGCTGATGAAGCAAAGGATGCCGCTGATGCCGCAAAGCATGCAATCGACAGTATATTTTAATTTATAAGCTTTCCTTGCTACATATTACAAGTAAAGGCAGAGGCTTCTTACAAACAGAGCCTCTCCTTTATTTTTTAGCATTCTAAGAGGTAACTACAATCATTCAATTTGATGAAAATATTATTAATAAGACGTGATTCTTCGTCTGGGATTGAAATAAAAAACGCACTTCAGCATCCCAGCTTTACTTTATACGATGTATATAGGAACGAACAGATTCGTATCGCTGAAATAAACAGTAAACTCACATGTGAGGTGTTTTTTTTCAATATCCCTATTTCAGAATTCGACAGGATTTATTTCCTTAACACGCCCAGCGTCATGCTGCCTGGCGATACAAGTACTTCTAATAAAGGGAACACTTTTGAATACTGTGAAATGGACGCTTCAATAGTATCTGCTCTACAGTATTATCCTGATAAGCTGATTAATGCTGGAACGGTAAACATGAGCCTTGGTATAAAAAACAGGTATTTTTTAACCTTTTTATTTAAAAGCATTGGTTGGAAACTACATGCATCTCTCTTCAATCTCACTCAGGTCATTCCAGATAAAGCGGAATACCAGTTTAATATGATTGTGACGTGCAGGAATCATTCCTTTTATCCCTATAATGAAATGTATGCCAAATCCTATAATAATGTAAGTGAACTTATATTTAAAACACAAAAAGCCATGTGGGAACGACAAATAGACATCTTAAATGTAACTTGTGTAGTTTTCGAGGATACCTTTTTTATTGTAGGTGTGAGTGAACATTTTCTTAATATAAACCACGAGATTTTAAGTAAGTTTTTAAAAGAAATAATATAAACTATGTTTTTAGTTATAGGTTATCATAATGAAGTAGCGATAAAGCATTTTATTGCGTTTTTGAGTTCAAAAAAAAAGCACAATTCATTCGATTTTCTGAACCTCACAGATGTGGAAAACACAGCTGATATTGAGATCTCATTCGGAAATGATTTATGGATCAGGGTCGGAGATAAAGTTTTCGATTTCTCTCACTATAATTTTATTTATTCAAGATGTTTATATCAAGCACCTTTGGATAAAAACAATGTTCTTAAAGTGGTTAATTTTAATTTTTTAATACAGAATTATCTGGAAAGTTGTGATAAAGTTGTATTGAATAGACCTAGTGCTGGAAATTCAAACTATACCAAGTTGTATCATATTAAAAAATTAAATGGCTTTGGGTTTAAAACACCACATACTTACATTTTTGGTGCAGCAACAGCCGCGAAAAAGATTGTAGCAGCTAACGGGGATTGGATTTCAAAAGGAACATCAAGTATAAGAACTAAAGCGGTTGAACTTGACGAAGTACTTTATGCCGATTTGTACCTGCTAAATAGGATACCTTCCTTATTTCAGGAACATATTAAGGGTTTTGATGTTAGGCTTCATCTTATAGGCGAAAAGCCATTGGCACTTAAAATAGAGTCACCCAATGTCGATTATCGCTATAATACAACTGGGAATGTCTATTCAGAAATATCTATGCCAACAGCAATTTTAAATAAATGTATCGATTTTTGTGCTGAAGAAGGGTTATTGTTCGCGGGTATAGATTTCAAATTGACCGAAGAGGGGGAATGGGTTATACTTGAAGTTAACAATACACCAGGATATAATTTTTTTGACAACAAGATGAATTATGCAATCTCTAATGCATTGTTTGATTTTCTGAATCAATCTCAGATGGATTATGAGCGATACTGGAAACAGCCAATATCCGATAAAACTTTTATTACGCCGGAAAGAAGAACGATGTCATAGATTAGAATCCTAAATTAATTGTCGGGTTGTTTTACCAATATATGAACTATCTTATTGCCACTTCTCACCAAATTCTAATACCAAGATTTTATTATTAATTTTTTTGTAAAAAAGCCTTGTATACCATTAAATTAGTTTTTATTTGGTTTCTTTTTTAGGGGAGCTTACAGTGGGCTTTTACATGAAAATATATTCTAACCTCTTCGTTGCAAAAAATAGGAACAGTAGCTTTAACATAGTTGATTTCGCCTATAAAACCAGAGTTGTTACAAGCGGCTGTTATCGAACAATTTTTGCCTGCACAATTAAGTGAAGCTGAAGTAGAAGCTGTGGTAGCTAAAATCATTGCTGATAGCGATGCATCAGGAATGGCAGCTATGGGTAAAGTAATGGGATTGGCATCTGCTGAATTAGCTGGAAAAGCAGACGGCAAAACAATTTCAACAATTGTGAAAAAATTATTGTCTTAATTTTAATTTTTTTTAATTCCAAATTCCATTTTTTTGGAGTTTGGAATTTTAAAATTTAATTTTATAACTATTGACTGCGTAGTTCAACTGGATAGAATATCAGATTTCGACTCTGAGGGTTGCAGGTTCGAACCCTGCCGTGGTCACAAACTCGAAAAATAAAAGGCGTGAAGATTACACCTATTGGTAATCTTCACGCCTTTTATAGTTTGTGGGTAACTCAAAAAAGAACCACGTATGGTTGATTACCCCAAAAAACTCACATCACTCCTATTGTTGTATTACTTCCCATTTTATGATAAAGGGATTGTAATAATTTTATCCCAATAAATAATTCTCCTCAAGAGGAATAAATATTTATGATAACTAAAAAATCAATCCAAACAATACTTTAAACAACTACTTTTAAATTCAACTAACAAATCTTCATCAATATTTTCTATAAAAGTTGGTTCAACATCATCTTTTGTTATATCTTTTAATAAATTCTTTTCTAAATCTATTCGCAACCAAATAACTATTGGGTCGTCTTTATCTTTTGAAGTGACCTTTACTAAAATCTCTTTCTTTGTTGCTTTATCAATAAAAAAATCATATCCTGCTTCTTTAATATTTGGATAGTTTGATTGCCATTTTCCTTTTTTAACAATTTTTCCTACAACATCTACACAGCGATTCTCATCATAATTAGATTCATTTGAATAAAAATTCGAAGTGAGATTATTTGCGTTAAAATCTATTGGAGAATCAACTTTTATTTTATTATTGGATATATACACTATGTTCCATTTATTTTTAAAATTACTCTTATCTAAAAAAATATTTTTATTTTTAAAACAAATGATGTGTGCATCTGTATCAATATATTTTATTTTTCTTAGTTTTAATTCTTCGGATATATTAGCAATATAACTATTCACATCGTCTGCAATAATATAAAAATCCTCACCTTTTTCGGTTTTTAAAACATTTATTTCCTCTTTATTTGGTGACCAAATAATTATTGAATTTTCATCTAATATTTTTAAAGTATCTATTTTGGAATTTAGAATTTCATCTTTATTTGCTGGATTAATATCTTGAGTTGAATTCTCAACTTTTTTACAACTAACAAATAAAAAAACAATAATAAATTGGAATAAAAAATATCTCATAATTCTTTTGTGATTCAGATTAAAAAAATCTACTGAATAATTTGTAAATGATAACAATTGTTTTCAATCATAATTTTTTCTAATTCTTTTCTTTTTAAAATTTCAGAATAAAAACTTTCTTTATTTGACAATTTTGAATAAGAAATGTCAAATGTATTAATAAAATTATAATCTGCAATTGTTTTGAAACAGTTGAAGGTCCCAACTCTTTAATTTTATTTTCCATTAATTTAATTATTTCAGATTTAGATAATTTATTTTTTATACCATTTGCATATACATCAATAACTTTATCGCCTGGATCTTTATATATATATTTTTGTGTATTTACTCCATTGTTTTTTGAACAATTTTCATACATAATTCTAGCTTGGTCATATGTAGATCTTGCTGTACTGGTAATATAAATATTATAATTTTTACTGGCTTTTCCAACTTCTACTATAATCTTTTTTGTTTTTTCTGATAAAGAACTCTCAATGGCAGTTGTTCCTTCAAAATGTAATTTTACTTTTCCTTTGTCATTATTAATTCTATTCTTTGAAACTTCTTTTTTATCAAAAGACCTCACAAATCTTGGAATAACACCTATCATTGATTTTCTATATACTTCTTGTTTTTCTTTTTTTATAGAATGCCAACGCGCCCAGTTTCCATCATGCCTAATTATAAAATCAACTAAAAATAACATTGCAGCTAATACAGAAGGCATAACAACAAACTCTTTAGGTCTATTTTTAATTTGAGCGTTACCTCCTTTTTTACTTATACCCTCTCCTTCATATAAGGAAGTTATTCCAAGTGGTTTAAATTTAGGATATTTAGTAAAGAAAGTCTCATACCAACCATAATAAGGAGGTCTGCCAAAGGACTCCATTCCACCTGTACCTGAAAGTATATATTGATCAGATGTAAAATGCCCAGTTTCACTTCTAAATATCATCTCAACAGCTTTAGAAATTTCCACTCCAAAATGCTTATATAAAAGAAATAATGCATCCTCAGCATCTTTTGGAGTATAACTCTTTTTAAATGTATTAGATAAAGTTTTATCATTGTCCATCAAAAATTTTATCAAATCAATTTCTTTATTAATAAGCTCAAACTTCGCACCTACCTTAAACACCAGTGTTTTATCCTTAAAATGTTTAGTAGAAAATCCCTCTACGCCTGCATAATAGGTTTCGGTGTCGTCTTTTTTCAAGTGAGCTGGTGCCTTTTTTTGAAAGCTTAATTCAGCAATGCCATTTGCTTTAGTTGTGGATTCGCTCAAATTTTCAAGTATAGAATCATCTTCTAAGGCATGAGCAGTGAATTTAATTTTTTCGCCTATCATATTTCTGGTATGAGCTACCATTTTTATTTTAGTTGGTGTTTTGCTATTGTAAGGTACTCTATCTGTTGGCACCAATCGCTTGCCCTCATATTCAAAATACAAGTCTAAAATTTCTTTTTTGGTGGTTACTTTTAACTCTGCATTTGATACGGGATAGCTAATTCCTTTAAAAGCA
>CAUPRE010000004.1:0-215266 GCA_963513565.1 uncultured Flavobacterium sp.
AACAATTACTGCTGCAGACGTAAATAAATTAAGAACAATCACTGGTGCAGGTATGATGGACTGCAAAAAAGCCTTGGTTGAAGCAGAAGGAGATTTTGATTTAGCTATCGAAAACTTACGTAAAAAAGGACAAAAAGTAGCGGCAAACCGTTCTGATAGAGAATCTACAGAAGGCGCTGTTATCGCTGTTGTAAATGCTGAAAAAACTGCTGGAGTTGTAGTTTCATTAAACTGTGAAACTGACTTCGTAGGTAAAAACGAATCTTTCGTGAAATTGGCTCAAGATTTAGCTGCTTTAGCTTTAAACTTCAATACTAAAGAAGAATTATTAGCTGCTGATTTCAACGGAATTACTGTTGCTGAAAAATTAATCGAGCAAACAGGAGTTATTGGAGAAAAAATCGAAATTGGTTCTTTCGAAAGATTAGAAGGTGCTTTCATCGGTTCTTACATCCACGCTGGTAACAAAATCGCTACTTTAACTGCTTTATCTAAAAACATTGAAGGTGCTGACGAAGTTGCTAAAAATATTTCCATGCAAGCTGCTGCAATGGCACCTATCGCTCTTAACGAAGACGGTGTTGATGCTGAAACTATCGCTAAAGAAATTGAAATCGCAAAAGACTTATTACGTCAAGAAGGTAAACCAGAAGCTATGTTAGACAATATCGCTAAAGGTAAATTAGCTCGTTTCTTTAAAGACAACACTTTAGTAAACCAAGATTACATTAAAGACAACAAATTAAGCGTTGCTGCTTATGCTAAATCTTTAGACAAAGATCTTATCGTAACTGGTTTCAAAAGAGCTGCTTTAGGATAATAAAAATACTGATTTTACTCTAGTACAATCAAACAAAAGTCCCAACTTCATTGAAGTTGGGACTTTTTTATTTGATGGCTTGCGCAAAATTACAAAGTTGCACAAACACATATAACATCAATGCCCCAAAAATAGACGCATGATTTAGACTAAAACTAAAAGACTGATAGCAACAAAGAGCAAATACTATCACAAAAAAAACAGCAGTAAACCAAATTACTACTGTTTTAATTAAAATTTCAATAAAGTACTCTATTACTTATTATGATTATCATTATCTACAGGAATCATCGTCGCTTTACTCAACGCTTCTTTCTCAACCATTGCAAACAACTTAAACACTAGCAAAGAACCTACCACACCAAGAATAGACATAAAAACCCAATTCGTTTCATATCCTGAATATTGAATGATTTCCATTCCTGATTTAGCACTCAAAATGTGAGCAAAACTATAGCTCATTGTAAAAGCTGCCATATATTTTCCTTCTCTTTGCTCATAAGATCTTTCCATAGCAAATGAATTAGCAAAAGGAAACGTCAACATTACTCCACAAGTCATAAACAGCATCATAGGAATCAACATACCTTCCCATGGATACAATAAGAACAAAAAGCTTGTAGCCATTAAAACTAATCCAATAAAGATAACTCTATGATTGTTTATTTTATTTCTACTTACATAGTTCACAATTGGAAGTTCAAAAAGTAAAATCAATAAACCATTCAAACTTAACAACAATCCACTATCAAACTCTGACATATTGAATTGTTCTTTGTGATACAAAGGTAAAGTTGTAAATATTTGAAAAAATAAAATTCCAGTAATCAAGCATATAACCAAATGCAACATAAATGGTTTGTCTTTCATTACAGAAATATTTTTGGGCAATGCCTTTTCAGCAGCTGTTTTTACCGGTAATTGTTTCTCTTTTACAAAGAGCACAAAAACAATAATAGCTAAAATACAAGTAGCACCATCTGCATAAAAGATAAACTCATATCCTGATTGCATGATAATTAACCCTCCCAAAACAGGACCAAAAAGAAATCCTAAATTAACAGCTGCTCGAGTTAATGAATAAGCACTCGCTCTATTTTCTTTGGTCGTAAATGTCTTTAAACAAACCAGCATTGCAGGTCTAAACATATCAGCAATAGTAGTAAGAACAAGTATACCAATACAAAGCTCTTCAAAAGTAGTGGCATAATGCAACAAAATAAAGACGATACCGCTAGCAAACAAACTAAAAACCATGACTTTGTAAAAGCCAATCTTATCAGATAATTTACCACTAAGCCAAGTTCCTATGATAGAACCAATTCCGAAGAAAACCATTACCCAACCAATTTGGCTGTAAGTAAAATGCAAATTTTCTTTCATGTACTTTGACAGAAAAGGGATAACCATAGTTCCCGCTCTGTTAATAAATGTGATTAAAGTCAGAATCCAAACCTCTCTTGGAAAATCTTTAAAATTGTCTAGGTATTTTTTTATCATAATTAAAAATTTTTGGGGCAAAAAATATTTTTATAAAAGCAAAAATAGATTTTTTTTTGACCACGGCAACATTGAAATGTTAAATTATACATTGGCCTTTTAAAAAAAAATAGTATTCTCATTTTTGAAAATAAAAATTAAAAAAAATGATACATTTTTCAAATTTTAATATAGATTTGCAACCGAACCCCAAATTAAAAAATTACCATGAAAGAAAAATTGTACTTTATAGCTACACTACTATTCTTCTCTTATTCTTCTTACTCTCAACTTTACGGAGGAATTGAAATAGGAAGTAAAGGTGTTAAAATGACCGTTCTTGAGGTAGAAAACCTTAAGAAAAACGATTATGATGTAAAAGAGTTTTGGACAGAAAACGTAGGTATTGCTACGGGTATTTCCATCGACGGTACATTATTCCAAGAAGATATTGAAAGAGCGGTTGCTGTTGTACTTTTAAACTACAACAAAATGCTAACAGAATATAAAATTGAAGACAAGAATATTTTTATTGTAGCTTCTTCAGGTGTAGGTTTAGCAACTAATACTAGTGAGCTAACGGACAAAATCAAAGCATTAACCAAGAAAAACACGGAAGTAATTTCTTCTTCAATAGAGGCTAAATTGCTTTTAAAAGGATGCATCCCACCAAAAAATTACTTAAATTCAGTTATTGTTGATATTGGAGGAGGTAATACCAAAGGTGGTTACGCAAAAGAAATTAATGGCGCTGGTGTTTTCTTTCCAATTTCATCGGATATTGGTACCGTAACACTAACTGAGCTTATTAACAAAAAGTGTAAACAAAAAACGGTTTTTGAATTCAACGAACAAATGTTTGAATACTTACCTACTTTGAGAGAAACTTTCAAAAAAATGTACAATAACCGTCCAGAGTCTCAACAAAAAGCCAACGTATACATTTCTGGTGGAGCCGCATGGGGATTATATACTTTATTGACTGGTAAAGTTGCTGAAGAAAACTTTACTCCTGTGACCTACGATGATATTTTATCTTTAAAAGCAGTAGCAGAAAACAATTATCAACGATTTGTTTTGGACGCTGAAAGCAACGTAGAAAAGAAAAAAGTACTAAAGGTTTACCAACAAAAAAACTTGATTGCAGCATTCAACCTTTTGGAAACTTGTTTAGAGGTTATACCTGATATCAGTAAGAAGAAAATATACTTTGCAAAACAAGGTCAAATTGCATGGCTAGTAAGTTATGTATTTGATAATGCTAGAGGAGTAAAACAGATTTACTAGAAAGTAGTATTAAATCAATTTAGAAAAATCCCATTCGTTTTTTACGTTTGGGATTTTTTTTATAGAGAAAAATTTACTCCAACTAAAAAATATCCTGGCATTATTGAAACCGATGATTCTGTAAAAAAACTAGAACTTGAATTTGTCGTTAGTAAAGTTGTAGTATTCAAATTCAACATATTGTAACCTGAGAAAAATAGTTTAAAATGTTTATTAACTTCATAATCTAAAGAACTGTTTAAAAAATAAACTAGGCTCTTAGCTGAACCTGAATCACGATTATCGAGAGTAAAACCAATATCCCATTTTAATTTCTCTTTGCTTTTACCCTTACAAACAAAAGCAAATTGATGACTTTTGAAAGTATTCTTAAAACTGTTAAGTTCTTGGATGGATTTTCTTTGAATAAAGTTATAATCAAATGAGAATTGAATTGGAGATTTCTTGAAGTTAGAAAAAAATTGAACTCTACTTATCAAATTATCAAAGATTGCGTTATTTTCTATACCATCTAACTTTGATTCACCAATATTTTTAGTGTAAAAAACATTAGATTTAATAGAAAAAGGGAGTCTTTGCAATTTTAAATCATAAGAAAGTAATCCTCGTAGCATTTTACTATTTCTAGAAACATACCATTGATTCGTAACAAAATCTGACTCATAAAGAGTATTTGTAGCCAATGTGTTGTTTTCAAGACTATAGCCACAGGAGGCAAACAAAACACTGTAATTTTTTGAATTGAAATTTAAGTACTGTAACGAAAAATCATTCCTTGGAATAACTTCATTAAAACTAACAGCTGAAGGATGAATAATGGTCTGAAAATCATTTATTACCTCTTTATCTTGTAACTGAAAAATCTCTGGCCTTTTGTGACTTAAGGAATAATCAAATGTAATTTTATTAAATCCAGAAATAGAATAACTTATACTGAAATTAGGCTCAAACCTACGAATTGGCTCTCGCTGATTTAAAAATTCATTTTCAGAATATATGTAATTTACCCCAATTGTAGACAGAATTTTAGCATTCCAATTTTTCATCCATGAAAAATCAGTTCTAAAAATATTTTGATTAAAATCTAACTGGGTAAAATAATTATTATCTTCAAAAATAGAATTTACCGAACCCGAATTATCACAGGTTAAATGCATTTTAAAATTAAAAATATGAGTTCCATAGGAATATGAAAAAGCATTTACTATTCTTAAAAATTTGTTTTCATTTTGCCATTTTTGGTTTAATGCATTATAATTTGTATTAAATAAAGACTCATTTGAATTCAAATTTGTTTTTTTATCAAAGTATAAAACGGAATGCTTTATAGAAAAAACATACTTGATGTCTTGAAAAAACTTGGTTTGTAATCTAAAGAATTGACTAAAACTATTACTGCCATTGCTTTTGTTGCTATTCAGTAAGCTGTTCTGATCAGTTATCCGCCTATCATCATCTTCTTTACTCGGAGTAAAACCAGCAATGTACGAGATATAAGTATCCTTCGAATAATTATGCTCCAGTTTTAAAATACTATTATTTAAGAAATAAAGTCCACTCCCATTATCTTTAAAGGTATTTATAAGGGATGAATTGCCAAGACTAGTTTGAGTTTTAATAGTTTCCTCTAGTAGGTTGGCTTGGTTATACAGCGTTGAAAATGTCAATTTAGTTTTTGGAGAAAGCAAGTTTGTGTAGTTAATGGCCAAAAATAAATTCTTCTTTTCTTTGAATAGATTATTTGTATTTAAAAAATTAGGCGATTCTATTGCTTTAAAATCTCCACTCTCTGTATCTGTCTCAGCTACAACTTTCATTTCTGAATAATCTTCTCTTGAAATAGGCGCTTTCCCAAGTGTATTAAAGTCAGTTAAAACAGCTATATTTCCTGTTTTAAAAAATCGAAAGGAATTACTATGAAATTTTTTAGCATTATTTCCACCAAAACCAATATCAACAGTATTTATCCATTTTCGTTTGAATTCGTCTTTAGTTTTTAAATTTAAAGCAATTTCTTTGGTTCCATTGTTTGCCGATGCAAAACCTGTATAATTAGTAAGAAGGTCTATTCCTGAAATAAATTCAGCATCTATGTTTTGTGTAGCCATTTGATGTTTTTTTCCAAAAAACTCATTACCATCAATCAAAACCTTATCAATCTTTTGACCTTTATAGAGTACTTTACCATCTTCATTAACGGATAATCCGGGAAGCTTTTTTATAACATCTTCAACTTTACGCTCTGTACCATCAACAACTGCTTTTAAATTATAAGAAATAGTATCCTCTTTTATGCGCATTACTTTGGGTCTTGCCGTTATGACAACATCTTTAAGCTTATTGATCTCTTCATGCAACACAAACTCCAAATCTTGTTCTTTATCAATACTAACTGTTTTTAAAATTGTCGAAAACCCCAATTTACTAATCTTGCATTCATATTGACCATTGGCCATTTTATTCTCTAATACTCCTTTCTGATCAGTAGTGCCAAAAAATAGTTGATTATTGTTTTGACTAATGACAACAATTGCTCTAAAAACGGGTGATTTGTTATCATCAACCACTTTTAAACGGATATTGTTTTGAGAAAAAAGTAAAACTGGAAATAAAATAAATAATAAATGCCTGATATTCAAATTAATAGAATTAAATAAAATTAGTAATCAGAGGTTGTTGACGTTTAATTTTAATAGCTTTAGCAGTAAAGAAGCTGTATTTATATTCCAAAATAACACCATCAATAAAAGGTAACTTGTTTGGACTTGCCTTTGATGCTATTTCCTTTGTATAATAAACCGTCAATTTATGATTATTAAAAGTTGTCGTTGCTTCAAAACAATTGAAACCAATTATTTTCTTTTTCCGGTTAGTATAAACCCATGAAGCTTTTGGCAGCTTATGAGTTACTATTTTTCCATTTTCTCTTTCGGAATAAGTATTACTAGTATAATTTTTAATCAGCTTTTTGCCTTTATAATTTACATCAAAACTAGAATCAATAACTTTTTTACCATTATTATTCGCTCCTTTTTGGGTTGACAAATCAACTTCTTTTGAAATTGTTTTGGCAATAGTTTCACAATACACATCGGCTCCTTGTATAGACATAATAGATTCTTTTTTGGCTTCACGAACATCTTTTATCATATCATCCTTTAAACTTTCGGGCATCCCCTTTAGCATATCCCTAGTGATATTAGTTTGTAATTCAAAATGAATTGTAATACCAGATTGACTGTGCAAAACGTTTGATAAAAGAAAAAAAATAATTATCAAGTGTCTCATTTTATTATTCTCGTTTTATAGTGACTGAGTGTGATTCTTGTTTATTCCCATTGGCATCAATAAACGATTTGGGCTTTAATGCTTCTAGACGCTGTTTTTCATATTCCTCAATAGTTACAAAAGGTATATTTTTATCTATCTTATCCAAATCAAAAGGCTTATCAAAAAATTCTATTTTGGTTGCATAAACAAGTTTTTTCTTCGATTCAATACTTAAGACCAAACCAGGTAAACTTATATTTGCTTCTGGACCATCTATTACTGGAATATCTTGTGTATACCAATAGTGTATTGTATCATTTTGTGGCTTAACCAAGTAGGCCAATTTACAGTTAAATCCTTCAATAACTTTTTCCTTACCCGAAAAAATAAATTCTCCCTTTTCAAAAGGCTTCTTGATATAAAATTCTTTATCTGCAACTGTCTTAATAACCGTTGCGGTCTTTTGTGAATAATCCTTTAGTACCCAATTTTTATATGGCTTAAAAACTAACCCTGCGTCAATAGTTTTTGGGGCAATAAGGCCTTTTCCTTTAACTGTTTCTTCTTTTAAATTTTCATTTTTAAATAAAGAATAATCTTCATTACAGCTTAAAACTAATTTTTCAGGTTTTAAAGCAATCTTCTTTAATCCTTCTCGATGCAACTCAGGAACTTGATTAAAAAAAGATTCCGAGTACAGCATTTTTTGTTCATACTCAATTTTAACGCTCTTTTGCGCAAATAGTATATGGATATTCAGTATAAGAATTAAAAACAAACTATTTTTCATATCATCTTTTTATTTTAGGGACTGTGCACAGTCCCTATTTATAACTTCTGCTAAGGATTGAATTTAAAGAAAACTATATTCTAAATAATTCATCTACCAAATTATCATTGCAAAACCATCATCACAAACAACTAAAGTGTAGTAAACAAAAGTCAATACCATTTCTCCATCTTCATCTACAGAAGCAAACGTTTGACTCTTTCTATAAGTATCACACTCTGTTAAAGTTTCCTGCAATATTGCATCACTAGAATTAACATTACTAGCAGATACCTCATTTTTAAAAGATTCGGCTTCAGTCACACTAGATTTTTTTTCCGAAGCAAACGAAGATACCGAAAAAGCAATCATTAAAATTGCACTAAATAATAATTTTTTCATTGTTAATAAAATTTTAAAGTTAAACTTGCTAAACTATTTAACAAGTGGTTTTGGATATCCGACAACAAATCAAAAAAAAAAAACAATAAAACCTAATACTTATACTACAAGGATGTGATTGTAATTGTAAGATTACACTGCCAAGTCAATAAGTACAAGGATTTGTACTGTTCTAATAATTAATTATTTAACACACATTTAACAAAATACATCAAAAAATGGAACATACAAAAAAAAGGCAAGACACTTTAACAACTGTTCCAAAATCAAAACAGAAACCAAATCAAAATAAAATGCTATTTTTGAGAAACTCAAAACTATGTTTAAAACTCGTAAAGATTTTGTTTTTGTTATTCTTGCTGGTATTTTTATCACCAATGCAGTGACCGCTGAATTAATTGGTGGTAAGTTAATTCAAATTGGGCCTTTTGTAATGAGTATCGGGATTTTGCCTTGGCCTGTGGTATTCTTGACCACCGATTTAATTAATGAATATTTTGGAGAGAAAGGCGTTCGTAAACTTTCCTTCATCACGGCCTGCCTTATTGCTTATTCGTTTCTCATTCTATTACTCGCTATGAGTATTCCAGCAGCAAAAGGAATTAGCCCCGTAAACGACGATCAATTTCAAGCCGTTTTTGGACAAAGCATGTGGATTATCGTGGGAAGCATCATTGCTTTTCTCGTTTCACAGCTCATCGATGTAACTGTATTTTGGTTTTTTAAAAACCGAACGGGTGATACTAAGATTTGGCTTAGAACCACAGGCTCAACTCTAGTTTCACAACTGTTTGATTCCTTTATAGTTTTAGGAATTGCTTTTTGGCTACCCGGAAAAATCAACTTTGAGACCTTTTTAAGTTCTGCATTAACTGGCTATACCTTTAAACTTTCTATTGCTATACTTCTCACTCCAGTAATTTATGCGGGACACCATTTGATTAAAAAGTTTTTATCAAAAGATACAGATACGCTATGAAAATTATAGATGAAAAAAATCGCTGTGGCTGGTGTAATTCTAGTGCATTATACCAAAACTACCACGATGAAGAATGGGGCAAACCTGTATATGACGATGCTACTTTATTTGAATTTCTACTATTAGAAACCTTTCAAGCAGGCCTGAGTTGGATTACTATCTTAAACAAAAGAGACAATTTCCGTAGAGCATTTGACGCTTTTGATTATAAAAAAATCGCCCAGTATTCTGATAATAAAATTCAAGATTTATTACAAGATGCAGGCATCATTCGCAACAAACTCAAAGTATATTCAGCAGTAACCAACGCTCAAAATTTCATTACAATCCAAGAAGAATTTGGAAGTTTTTCGAAATACATTTGGGCTTTTGTGGATCACCAACCCATCGATAATTGCCCTAAAACCTTAAAAGACGTTCCTGCTACTTCATTCATATCGGATGCGATAAGTAAAGACTTAAAAAAACGAGGTTTTAAATTTGTGGGTTCCACCGTTATGTATGCGTTCATGCAAGCCACAGGCATGGTCAACGATCATATTGAAAGTTGTTGGATCAGGAATTAAGTTTCAGCATTCTCTTTTTGCAAAATTCAACAATTAAACCTACAAACTTTAAACTTTAAACAAAAAGTATAAACTTAAATCTTTATATTTGCTTCACACTTTAGGGGTGTCTACAACTGTAGGCTGAGATTTTACCCTCTGAACCTGATCTAGTTCATACTAGCGTAGGGAAAAGTAAGATGACTTCCTTGTACCATAATTGGGTACAATCGTAGCCATTCCTAAAGTATACCTATATACTAAATTCAAAAGGAATGGAACTAAAAATCAACAATCAAACAAAACAATTCGATGCCGAAAACCTTACGGTTCAAGCGCTCATTGACTTGGAAATTCCAGAAAATCAAAACGGAATTGCCCTAGCCATCAACCATACCGTAATTCCAAAATCCAATTGGAATACTCATCTCATCAAAGCAACCGACGAAATTCTCATCATTACAGCCACACAAGGCGGATGATTTGGGCGTGACCCCATTTGCAAAAGGCGCTATTCAACGCACCGTTTAGAGCGCGCCTTTTACAAATGCGGTCGGGCTATACGCGCTACTTCGGTAGCCAGCTTCTATCCCTCACGCAAAAAAACACCAAGCACTTTTCAAACAGCCAAACAATAAAAAGTAAAAAAACTAAAGCTATGAGCAACCAAGACAAGATCTCAAGAACTCCGTTTCCAAATTCCAAAAAAACATACATCGACGGAGAAATTCATCCCATAAAAGTAGCTATGCGTGAAATTTCATTAGCGGACACTAAACTATCTAATGGCAGAATAGAAAAAAATCCAGCCGTAACCGTTTACGACACTTCAGGCCCTTACACGGACCCAAACATTCAAATTGATGTTCGCAAAGGATTGCCTCGAATCCGCGAACAATGGATTCTGGACCGTAATGATGTAGAAGAACTAGCCGAAATCTCTTCCGAATACGGAAAATCCCGTTTGAATGACCAAAAACTAGATCACTTACGCTTCGAATATTTACACAAACCCTTGCGTGCCAAAAAAGGAGCCAATGTTACCCAATTACATTACGCCAAACAAGGTATCATCACTCCCGAAATGGAATACATCGCCATTCGTGAAAACCAACGTATCGAACAACTAAACGAACAAACCAAAGCAATGCAATGCCAACACGCTGGAAATAGTTTTGGAGCCAACACACCAAAAAGTAAAATTACAGCCGAATTTGTTCGTAGCGAAGTAGCGAGAGGGCGTGCTATTATCCCAAATAACATCAACCATCCCGAAAGCGAACCGATGATTGTAGGACGTAATTTTTTAGTAAAAATTAATGCCAATATTGGGAATAGCGCAGTCACTTCAAGCATCGAAGAAGAGGTGGAAAAAGCCGTTTGGGCTTGTCGCTGGGGTGCTGATACCATTATGGATTTATCTACAGGAAAAAACATTCACGAAACCAGAGAATGGATTATCCGTAATTCCCCTGTTCCCATCGGCACGGTACCGATTTACCAAGCCTTAGAAAAAGTTAACGGTGTAGCCGAAGATTTAACTTGGGAAGTTTTCCGTGATACCTTAATCGAACAAGCAGAACAAGGCGTTTCTTATTTCACCATTCACGCCGGAGTTTTATTGCGTTACATTCATTTAACAGCTAATCGCGTTACCGGAATTGTTTCTCGCGGTGGTTCTATTATGGCCAAATGGTGTTTGTTCCACCATAAAGAAAACTTTTTGTACACCCATTTCGAAGAGATTTGCGAAATCATGAAACAATACGACGTCGCTTTTTCTCTTGGAGACGGATTACGTCCAGGTTCTATCGCAGATGCCAACGATGCAGCACAATTCGCCGAATTAGAGACGCTGGGCGAACTAACAAAAATAGCTTGGAAACACGACGTTCAAGTATTTATTGAAGGTCCAGGTCACGTACCTATGCATATGATTAAAGAAAATATGGACAAGCAATTAGAACATTGTGACGAAGCACCATTTTACACTTTGGGCCCATTAACAACCGATATTGCTCCAGGTTACGATCACATTACTTCTGCCATTGGAGCCGCTATGATTGGCTGGTACGGCTGTGCAATGTTGTGTTATGTAACCCCAAAAGAACACTTAGGCTTACCCAACAAAAAAGATGTAAAAGATGGTGTGATTACTTATAAAATTGCTGCTCACGCTGCGAATTTAGCCAAAGGTCACCCAGGAGCACAATACCGAGACAATGCTTTAAGCAAAGCTCGTTTCGAATTCCGCTGGGAAGACCAATTCAACTTGTCATTAGATCCAGATACTGCTCGTGAATTTCACGATGAAACCTTGCCTGCAGACGGTGCAAAAGTGGCTCACTTCTGCTCGATGTGTGGACCAAAATTCTGCTCTATGAAGATTTCTCAGGAAATTCGTGATGTTGCCGAGGCCGAAAAAGGAATGGCGGCAAAATCAGAAGAGTTTATCGAACAAGGAAAAGAAATTTATATTTAGAATTATTGAAAAATTAAATGATTTAAAAATTTAAAATTCTTGAATCTAAACCATTTTAAATCTTTCAATTCTTCAATCTTTAAATCTAAAAATGATTTTAATCACAAGTCCAATTCAAATAGCAAACGAAATCAAGACCATTCACACTCTCTTTGAGAATGGATTGGAGTTACTTCATATTCGGAAACCTGATTTTTCAGAAACAGAAATAAAAACATTTGTATCAAAAATAAAAACAACTTTCAGACACCGATTGATTTTGCATAGTCATCATCAATTAGCGCTAGAATTTGGAATTAATCGCATTCATTTTACAGAAAAAAACAGAGTCGCAACATCCGAAGAGCATTTAAAAAAGTGGAAAGAAAAAAAATTCATCCTCTCCACCTCTATTCATCAAATGTCGGATTTTGAAGAGCTGTCAAGTGTTTTTGATTACGCATTTTTTGGCCCTGTTTTCGAAAGTATTTCTAAACCCAATTATTTTTCAAATCTGGATTTCAAAAAAGAATTAGAACAAAGAAAAAATAACAAAACCGCATTGATTGCTCTGGGAGGAATTACATCCGAAAATATCAAAACTGCATTGGCATTTGGTTTTGATGATGTAGCTCTTTTAGGCAGTATTTGGAACAACAACCATTCAATAGAAAATTTTAAACTATGTCACGACCATTTGTAGTAAGCATTGCAGGCTTCGATCCTTCAGCAGCCGCTGGAGTTTTGGCAGATGTAAAAACATTCGAGCAACATCAAGTGTATGGCTTTGCTATTAGTACTGCAAATACCATTCAAACCGAAAATGAATTTATAGCCATACAATGGACGGATTTGGATTTTGTTTTGCAATCTGTTCAAACAATATTTAATTCTTACGATATAAAAGCCGTAAAAATGGGAATTGCACCTTCATTAGAGTATTTGAGAGAAATAATTCTAACTGTAAAAAAGCTTTCGCCAGAGACAAAAATAGTTTGGGATACCGTTTTAAAATCGACTACAGAATTTGATTTTTTAACTATTGAAAACCAAACTACTTTGATTGAAATACTGAAAGAAATTCATTTAATTACCCCCAATTACGATGAGATTTTACAATTATCTTCTAAAGAAATTAATGCAGAAACTAAAGCAATGCTACTCTCCAAATACTGTCCCGTTTTACTAAAAGGTGGTCATAAGCCCGATGAAATTGGCTTTGATTATTTATACCTAGAAAATGAATTTTTTCGTTTTCGTCCAAAAACTAAAAAAGAAATTTTCGAAAAACATGGTTCGGGCTGTGTTTTGTCATCAGCGATTACAGCAAATCTAGCCATAGGACAAAACCTAAAAACGGCTTGCGAAAATGCAAAAACCTACACAGAGAACTATTTATTGTCAACTCCCTCTAAATTAGGACATCATTATGTATAACAAACTACAATACATCTCTCAAGGAGACACGGTTAAAGAACAATTGTACAATATTCATCAAGCCTTAGATCATGGATGTGATTGGATTCAGTTGCGATTTAAGAATCAAAAAACAAACAAATCTTTTGCATTGGCCGAAGCCGTACATTTTTTGTGTGAAGAATACTTAGCGAACTTTATCGTCAACGATGATGTCCTTTTAGCAGAACATATCGCTGCCGATGGCGTTCATCTTGGACTTACTGACATGAGTATTCCTGAAGCCAGAACTATTTTGGGGAATACAAAAATTATTGGCGCCACTGCCAATACACTAGAAGACGTGCTTAGTCATATCAATAATGGCTGTGACTACATTGGTTTAGGCCCTTATCAATTTACCAAAACCAAAGCTAATTTAAGCCCCATTTTAGGATTGCGAGGTTATCAATCGATACTAAATCAATTGAATCCAAAACAAAAAGAAACCCCCATTTATGCTATTGGAGGTATATCGCTAGAAAATGTAGATGAGCTAGTAGCTACTGGCATTCACGGTATCGCAGTATCAGGAATCATTACCCATAGCGATCACAAAAGCAAAATAATAACTGAACTTAACGAAAAATTATATAGCCATGTCATTATTTAAAATAGGAGATAAAACCTTCGAATCCCGCTTGTTTTTAGGAACAGGAAAATTTGGTTCAAACACCGAAATGGAAGCGGCAATTTTAGCATCAGAAAGCGAATTGGTGACAGTAGCACTAAAACGTATCGATTTAGAAACCGAAACCGATGCTATTTTAGCACATTTAAAGCATCCTAGAATTAATTTATTACCCAACACTTCTGGTGCACGCAATGCAAAAGAAGCCATTTTTGCAGCGCAATTAGCCAGAGAAGCTCTGGAAACCAATTGGCTCAAACTCGAAATCCATCCGGATCCAAGATATCTTTTACCAGATCCCATCGAAACGCTAAAAGCAACAGAAGAGCTAGCTAAATTAGGATTCATTGTTTTACCATACATTCATGCCGATCCTGTTTTGTGTAAACATTTGGAAGACGTAGGAACCTCAGCTGTAATGCCTTTAGGATCTCCCATTGGGAGCAACAATGGCCTGAAAACCATCGATTTTTTAGAGATTATTATCGAACAAAGTAAGGTTCCCGTAATTATTGACGCAGGAATTGGCGCCCCTTCTGATGCCGCAAAAGCTATGGAATTAGGCGCTGATGCTGTTTTGGTAAACACCGCTATTGCTGTTGCTGGAAATCCCAAATTGATGGCTGAAGCTTTTAAAGAAGCTGTTATTTCAGGAAGAAAAGCCTATGAAGCAAAACTGGCGCAACAATACAAACAAGCGGTTGCTTCTAGTCCTTTGACAGCGTTTTTGTATGAATAACTCTCTTAAACACAAAGACACGAAGAAGACACAAAGTTCAAGAAGTCTTTATGGAATTACTGTGAAACTTAATGAACTTTATCATTAAGTCTTCTAAATAAAAAACAATGAACACATTCAAATCTATTTTCGAACAATACAGTTGGGATAAGATTCAAACCAAAATCTATCAGACAACTTCCAAAGAAGTCGAACAAGCTTTAGCCAAAACCAAACGCAATCTCGATGACTTTCTAGCCTTGATTTCGCCGGCGGCCCAGCCTTATTTAGAACAAATGGCGCAAATAAGTCACGAATTAACCAAAAAGCGTTTTGGCAAAACCATACAAATGTATGCCCCTTTGTACCTCAGTAACGAATGCCAAAACATTTGTACCTATTGCGGCTTTAGTTTGGACAATAAAATTAAACGAAAAACATTAACCGATAGTGAAATAAAACTAGAAGTTGATGCCCTAAAAAAACTAAGTTTTGACCATGTATTATTGGTAACAGGTGAAGCCAATTATACCGTAAACATCAACTATTTTCTCAATGCAATTGACCAAATCAAAAACGTTTTTTCAAACATTTCTGTAGAAGTGCAACCCCTTTCGCAAGAAGAATATGAGCATTTGCATCAAGCCGGAGTCTATTCCGTTTTGGTCTATCAGGAAACGTATCACCAAGAAGTGTACAAAAAATACCATACCAAGGGCAAGAAATCCAATTTTGATTTCAGGCTAGACACACCGGATCGCATTGGCAAAGCTGGCATTCACAAAATTGGTTTAGGAGTTTTGTTAGGTCTTGAAGATTGGCGTACCGATAGCTTTTTCAATGCCTTACATTTAGATTATTTGCAAAAAACTTATTGGCGTACCAAATACTCCGTTTCTTTCCCGCGCTTAAGACCCGCCGAGGGCATCATCGAACCCAATTTTATTATGGGCGACAAAGATTTGACCCAGCTCATCTGCGCCTATCGTTTATGGAACGAAGATTTAGAAATCTCCATTTCGACCCGGGAAAACGAAAAATTCAGAAACAATAGTATTCCGCTTGGCGTGACGAGTATGAGTGCAGGTTCTAAAACCAACCCCGGAGGTTACGTCGTAGACCCACAATCTTTGGAACAATTCGAGATTAGTGACGAACGTACTGTAAATGAAATTGCACAAATAATCAGTAACAAAGGCTATGAACCCGTTTGGAAAGACAACCCCTATTTCGTTCATCAAAAAACATAGTCATAATTTGGACGTGCCCCTACGTAAAAACTTCGGGTCGGGCTATCCGCTATATCTCTTGAGGCGAACCCCGCCCCAAGAGGATGCCACTCCTATCCCTCACGTACAATTGCTAACAACACCTTTTTTAAACCAAAACACAAATGAGTATCATACAAGAATTTCTTCGGTATAACCGACAAACTATGCTGCCTGAAATAGGTGATGAAGGACAAGAAAAACTCAAAAAAGCCAAAGTATTGGTGATCGGTGCCGGAGGCTTAGGCTGTCCAATTTTACAATACATCGCTACCGCAGGAGTAGGAACCATAGGAATTATTGATTTTGACAAAATCGAAATCCACAACCTTCATCGGCAAATTTTATACACCGAAAACCAAGTAGGGTTATCAAAAGCGTTGATGGCCAAAGAAAAATTAGAGGCGTTGAATCCTTTGATTACAGTAGAAGCTTTTGAAACCAAACTCAGTTCAGAAAACGCTTCTGAAATCATTCAAAAATTCGATGTCGTAGTGGATGGATCCGATAATTTTGCTACTCGTTATTTAGTAAACGATACTTGTGTTACTTTAGGAAAATCTTTAGTTTACGGTAGCATCTTACAATTCGAAGGGCAAATGGCGGTTTTCAATCATAAAGGAAGCAAGAACCTTCGGGATTTATTTCCGGAACCACCCGATCCAAAAAAAGTACCTAATTGCAATGTAAATGGAGTATTAGGGACACTTCCTGGGATGATAGGAACGATGATGGCACACGAAACTTTAAAATTAATTATGGATTTGCCTACTTTGAAAAATGAATTACTACTATTCTCTACCCTAAATTGGGGATTTACCAAACTGCGGTTTTAATGAAGTTTAGCTTTTCAAAACAATAGGGGATCACGTCAAACAAAAGCGTGATGCCTTTCTTTATTTTGATTTCAAAATACTTATAAAATCGTCTCGTTCTATTTCTACACAACCCAAACTGGCTAAATGGTCATTATAGACTTGACAATCCAAAAGACGGTAGTTATTAATTTTAAGATGGTTTACCAACGCAATAAATGCAACTTTAGAAGCATTTGAAACCAAAGAAAACATACTCTCACCGCAAAAAATATGTCCTAAATCTACACCATACAATCCTCCAACCAATTGATTGTCTTGCCATACCTCAACTGATTTTGCAATACCTAATTCGTGCAGTTTACAATAAGCCTCAATCATATCATTTGTAATCCAAGTCCCGGTTTGTCCATCGCGTTTTACTTGTTGGCAATGAGCAATAACCGCTCTAAAATCTTGGTTAAAGGTGACTTTAAAAATATTTCGGTTCAAAATGTTTCGCATACTTTTCGACACCACCAAATCCTCTAGAAAAAGCACCATTCTAGGATTAGGCGACCACCAAATAATCGGTTGATCCTCTTCGAACCAAGGAAAAATTCCACTTGAATAAGCCAACTGTAAACGCTCTGGAGACAAATCGCCTCCAATAGCCAATATACCGTCAGCATTTGCCTCAGAAACAGGTGGGAAAAATAAGTTTTTAGATAAATGATACATCTTTTTGTTCGATACTTTAATTACAAATGCCGTCAAAAAAAATTCCAAACCCCAACACATTCTAATGTTTTGGAATTTGGAATATAGAATTTGAAATTTATTCTTTTAGAAAGGTAAATCGTCTGCTTCTTCTTCATTAAAATTAGTCGCTGGAGCAAAAGTTTCTGCCGCTGGCATCGCTGGTGCTTGAGCAGGAGCTGCAGCTGCAACAGGAGCTTGTTTCTCAATTCTCCATCCTACAATAGTATTAAAATGTTTTACTTCGCCTTGAGGACTCACCCATTCTCTCCCTCTTAAATTGATAGAAACTTTAACTGGCTCCCCAACAGCATAACTGTTCAATAAATCGGTTTTGTCTTGCTGAAATTCAATCGAAATATGTTGTGGGTATTGCTCATCAGTAGTTACTACAACTTCTCTCTTTTTAAAAGAAGCACTTACTTGTTGCACAGGGTTGATTACTTTTACTCTTCCTAAAACTTCCATAATACTTAAAATTTACTTTTTGGCTAATAATAACTTCCAAGCGTCTACTGCTTTTCCGTTAACTAAATACTCTTTTGCTTTTTGAAATTTCTTATCCATATCGTCAGCACTGAGAACGGCTTTGACATCGAAATTTTCTTTTACAAATATAGTAATTTCTTCTTCTGTTGGAATTTTTTCTATGTTTCCTAATTTACCTAAGTCATTCCCGTCAAAATAAGCACTTTCTCTTATAAAATCAGGAATAGCATCTACACCAATACCCAAGGTATTTAAAGGTTTTTCAACCTCAAAAAGACCTTCGTTCGATCTAGAATACCAATTTCCGCCTAATCTTGAAACCAAATCAATTTTGTGTTGATCAATCGCTCCATTACTATCCAAAATCGACTCATCGATGTGCAACTTTACTACTTCGCACAAAATTAAATTACCCGCTCCTCCTTCTGTTCCCAAAGGAATAATCTGAGTGACTTTGCATTCAAATTGTACGGGTGATTCTTTTACGCGATAGGGCTTTACGATGGTTGAAGGAATGGGTGTGAATCCCGATTTCAAAAATTCATTCACACCTTCTGGATATTCGGTACTCGACAAAGAAGTTTGCTGCACCATATCATAATTCACTACATTTATCACCACTTCACGAGTAGCTTCAGCATTTTGCAAGGTATGTTTTGTTGTATTATCTCGAACTCGACGAGCTGGAGAAAAAACCAAAATGGGCGGATTGGCACTGAATACATTAAAAAAACTAAAAGGGGATAAATTAGGTACTCCATTACTGTCTATTGTGCTTGCAAAAGCAATGGGTCTTGGACCAACTGAACTTTGCAAATAACCTTGTAGCTGAGCGGTAGGAATACTTTTGGGATCTATAGTTACCATAAATTGAAGTTAAAGCGCTATTTTGTTTTCACAAAAGTAAAATACAACCATCATAAATTCGTTATATTTATAGTTAAAAAAAGAAACTTATGCACTTTTCGAATAAAAGAAACACCACTCGATGGATCATTATTGCTTCCTCGTTCTGTTTGGTTTCTTTAATTTTATGGAATACTTATACCTTTTTCCAAATATTTAAAAATGAAGAACGGTTAAAAATGAATCTTTGGGCACAAGCACAAAAGACACTAATCAATGCCGATGAAAACACCGATGTAGATTTGCCTCTACTTATTTTTAGCAACAATACTTCCATTCCTATTATGCTTACCGAGAAAGACAGCATCATAAATGCCGTCAATATAGATACTACCATTATCCAAAACACTGAAAAATCAAGACTCTTTTTAAGTAAATTGAAAGGTGAAAACGAACCCATCAACATCGTATATGCCCCAGGAAGAACACAAAAGCTTTATTATGGCAACTCTTCGCTTTTGAATCAATTAAAATATTATCCTATTGCTTTATTACTTATCATCGTGTTGTTTGCTGCTCTAGTTTATAATTATTACAAAAGCACTAAAATGGCCACCCAAAACAAACTTTGGGCAGGAATGGCAAAAGAAACAGCCCATCAAATTGGCACTCCATTATCCTCATTGATTGGTTGGATTGAGCTTTTAAAAACCGAAGATATCCCAGAAAGCACGACCAAAGAAATTGAAAAAGATATCGAGCGTCTGCAAACCATTACAGATCGATTTTCAAAAATTGGTTCCGAACCCAAACTAGAGCAAATGGATATCGTATCCGAAACGTTACTTTCTTATGACTATTTGCAATCTCGATTTTCGAAACAAATTGAATTCTCTCATTCTGCTCCGCAAAAAAGCATATTGATACCGCTAAATGCTACTTTGCATAGTTGGACCATAGAAAATATGGTTAAAAATGCTATTGATGCGATGAAAGGGAAAGGCAAATTACATTTAGCCATTGAAGAAGAAAACGATAGTGTGAAAATTACTATAACAGATACAGGAAGCGGTATTCCAAAAAATCAATTTAAAAAAATCTTTGAACCTGGTTTTACAACCAAAAAAAGAGGATGGGGATTAGGCTTGTCTTTAACCAAACGTATAGTCGAAGATTATCACAAAGGAAAAATCAAAGTATTACAGTCAGAAGTAGGAAAAGGTACAGCTATGCAACTCATTTTTGTAAAATTATGATTTTATTGATGTTATGATTATTTTTTGGCTAATTTTAGAGGATAACTAATAAAAATAGACTTATGGAATTTTTGTATTTTCTTTTGATCGGTGCCATTTCAGGATGGCTAGGTGGACAACTTTGGAAAGGTAGCGGCTTTGGTTTATTTGGTAATATCATTGTAGGTATTGTTGGCAGTATCTTTGGTGGTTGGCTGGCGGGAAAATTAGGAATTGGTGGTGGTGGTCTACTTTGGCAGATTATCATTGCTGCTGGAGGCGCTTGGGTCTTGCTATTCTTAATAAGTTTATTCAAAAAATAGACTTCAAAAACTCATTATATAAAGGGGATTTCAAATTGAAATCCTCTTTTTTATTTACTCATCATAAGATTAATTTACAGGCAAACCGAACCAAGTTGCTTTGCTAAACATTGATTTTCGAGCTAGTTTGCCTTTACTGAGATACTCATTTACAAATTTTTCCTGCTCTTCAATTTGTACTAATAATTCGGCTAAGTTTTTACGAAAAGCGGTCAAAGTTGCTCTATTGCTATCGTTAAGAGTGCCAATACCATCCAAATCTTTTTGACATTTTACTACTTTTGCTTTGGGTGCTGCAATCATTTCTCTAATTGTATCATCAGACAAAGTTGGTTTAAACTTTTTATTTCTGTAAAAAATAAAATCATTGAACATAGCTGTTGCAGCATTACTTTCTTCCACAATCAAATTCAATTTTTCTACCGCTTGATTGTTTCTCTTTCCTGACAATTCGTTCTTTTTATTTTCTAAATAGTCTTTTATTAACTTCGTTGACACACCATTCGCTTCCACTCTGCTAACACATTCAAAAAGCTTAATCTCTTCTGATTTCTGTTTTAACTTCTCTATTTCATCAGCGAAATTAAAAACTGGTTTGGCTGGATTGACAATTAATTTTCCTGAAATAAATTCAGCATTACTAATAGTATAACGGGACAATTGCCATAAATAATCAAAGGGCATATGGGTTTCCAACATTGCTTTCGGTGGCGTTTTGAAATAAAAATTATTGAGCTTTTTGGTAAAAACACCATTATTTACGGAGCCTGCACCCCAAGTTGGGTCAAACAACCACCACTTACCCTCACTCTTAACCGCACACCAAGCGTGAGACAATGCCGCCACTTTACCGAATTGCTTGGTATATCCTTCAATAATTTCACTTTCAAAGCCTAATTGACTCACAATCGCATTAAACAATTCAGCATAATGAATACACACCCCTTTTCTAGTGGTTAGTGTTTTCTCAATTTTCTGTTCCGAAGAGTCGCTAAATTCAATATTCTCCATATTAGCCACATCATAACTAATATTAGATGCCACCAAAAAAAAAGTTGCTCTTAGCTTCTCATTTTCTGACTTAAAATTAGCAGCAATATAATCAGCAATACTTTTTGTGTTCTTTATAGACGCTTTCGGAATCTTTGCCATTTTTGCGTCAATCAAAACAAAATTATCTTTCGTTTGTCCAAAGGTTAGTAAAGCACAAAAAAAGAGGCAATAAGAAAAAAAGATTTTCATAGTTGATAATGGGTATAAAAAAAACACGAACAGCATTCTAAGATTGCTATTCGTGTTTAAATATATGAAAAAAAGATTTTATAAATTCTGTTGAATCTTTGTTGCCAAAGTTTCGAATTCCTCATTTGTCAAAGCGACTTTATTTTGAAAACGCATCTCGTTCATTTCCTTAATCGGAATCAAATGCACGTGCGCGTGAGGTACTTCTAGTCCTATTACAGCCATACCTATTCGTTCACAAGGCACTGTTTTTTCTAGAGCTGCGGCTACTTTCTTTGAGAAACGCATCAACCCGAGGTACAATTCCTCATCCATATCAAAAAGTTTGTCAATTTCTTGCTTAGGAATACAAAGCGTATGACCAACTGCATTCGGATTAACATCCAAAAAAGCTAAAAATTGCTCCTCTTCTGCTACTTTGTAGCAAGGAATTTCGCCATTTACAATTTTGGTAAAAATACTACTCATCACTCTTGTTTTTTAGTCGCGAGAAATTTCGATGATTTCAAATTTCAATACTCCGTTAGGCACCGTAATTTCGGCAACTTCGCCTACTTTTTTACCCAACAAACCTTTCCCGATAGGAGAAGTTACCGATATTTTTCCGGTTTTCAAATCCGCTTCACTTTCGGCTACCAAAGTATATTTCATTTCCATTCCGTTCCCTTGATTCTTAATCTTTACATTAGAATGCACCAAAACTTTAGACACATCCAATTGTGATTCGTCAATCAATCTAGCATTAGCATATACTTCTTCTAGCTTAGAAATACGCATTTCCAACAAACCTTGAGCTTCTTTGGCTGCATCATATTCTGCATTTTCAGACAAATCTCCTTTGTCTCTCGCATCAGCAATGTCCTGCGAAGCTTTAGGACGCATCACCCCTTTTAGGTGATCCAATTCGTCTTTTAACTTTTTTAATCCTTCTGCTGTATAATAAGATACTTTACTCATAACTTTTTGCGTTAATAATTAAGTGGTTTTTTCTTGTCTCCTTGTGCATAAAACCAATGCAATACTATTGGTTTTCTTACGTTTCACATTACAATACCTGACTGATATAAAATAGAAAAAATCCCATCAGGACGGGATTTCTTTCCGCAAATATACTATAATTTTTTTTATGCTATAATTAAATGTTAACCTTAACTAATCCAAAGTTAAATAAATTAAATTTGTTTCACTAATCTTTGATGCTATTTTAAAATGATAAAAAAACTGCTTTTTCTATTCACAATCTTGATAATTACAAGCTGTAGCGACAATGGAGTCGCGAACAAAAACCCCTATATTCCCAATTACTCCTTTACTGTAGATATCAATACTAGTTTACCCGCCTACTCCAATTTAAAATTTGCGAGTAATGCCATTTTTTACGCAGGAGCGGGAGCTCGTGGACTTATTGTTTTCAACACCGGAAGTGGTTACAACGCATTCGATGCCGCTTGTCCGAATCAAGCACTAAGCAATTGCTCTACCCTAACTATCAAAGGCATCAACGCCATTTGTCCCTGCGACAGCAAAGAATACAGTTTATTTACTGGCTTAAGCGACCTACAATATCCCCTAAAGCAATATCGCGTAGAGGTTATCGGAACTGTGATTAGAGTATATAATTAAGATTTGGGCGTGCCACCTCAAGACAAAGGGGGCAACTCATCCAACTGGTGAGTCGCCCCCTTTGTCTTGAGCTGTCGGGCTATCCGCTCCGCAGTGGCGGATTGCTCCTATCCCTCACGCGGGTAAACCAGAAGTTTTGTACTGACCCAAATTATCTTTTATCAAAACTATATCGAATACCAATCAATCCTCGAACAGCCGTATCGTCCCCATTAAGTATCATAGGTGCAACTTCAAACACCACTGCTATTTTCTTAAACTCTTTAATAGGGAAAATTTCTAAAGCAGCCGGCACCACTATTGCGTTAACTTCTGAAATGAATGGACTAAAATTTAATCCAAGCCCCAGGGAAAAACGATGGTATTCCTTTGTAGGGAAATTATAAAAAACTGAGGCCTCAAAAGGCAAAACATCTAGATAATTATTAGCAAACACTTTCATTTCAAAACTTACCTTTTTTTCTTTATTCGTATTAAAACCAAAAGCTAAATCTGTAAATCCTGAAACTGCTACTTGTGCACTTGTGGTAAAACTAAAAAGTAGGATCGCAACGACAATTGTTAATCTGATTTTTTGCATTATTTTATTGAGTAAAGGTTAAAAATTAGAAATATTTTAAATTTAAATGTAAGAAATTGATTTAAAGTTAACAAATACTTTCAAAGAACACTTACACAATAACGAGTTGCAAATTGAAAATCAATGACTTAAAACAATAATCAGGAATGCAATGTTTATGAATTTTATTTAAATCCATTAAACTTATCCAATGCCTCATCTAGTTCCTTTTCACTTAACACGGTGCAGCTACTAAAATCAGGTAGGTTCAAATAAATATTAGTGTCAAAATAAATTTCTTTCATAGTATAAGTAACATTTCTAACCTTCAATTCAAGAATAAGCCCCGGCAAATTTCCATAACCTATGGGGCCAAAAGGAAACGGTATTTCAGGACAAAACCATGCCGTAACGGGGTGATTAAAAACTTTAAGCCCATTATCAACATGATAAATATTTGTTGCTTTATAACACAAATAATCTCCTATTTGTTTTGATTCTGATGTGATAGTCCAATTTTTTGTTATCTCGTTTTTGCAAAATGTATTTTGTCCTAAAATTTCAATTTCATTATAAACTAAATCTTTTAAGGTGTATATTTTTCCACTATATATTGACATTGCAAGGGTAAAACCTAAAGATTTAATATTGGCATTACCCTCTAAAATTTGTTGGTATGAAAACTTAGACTCTTTTTTGGTGGCTATTAAATCAAAGCTTAACTTTTTACAATCAATTTTAGCATGATGAAATAAATCTGCAAAAAAAACAGGCGTTTCTTTGGGATCTTGAAAATTTTGAAAATTCTGAATTGAAAGACCGTATACTGCACTAACATTTTTGTTTTGACAAAAACATAAGTTCATTGCTAAGGTAAAAATTAAATATAATCTGAATTTCATATATTAAATATTATAGTTCAAGTCAAACAAGGTAACAGGAATACAATAATACTACAATACCCACTTTTAGTGATATTTCAAAAAAAATCCAGCATCAAAAAGATGCTGGATTTTAAAAATAAGTAAACTAAAAATTAAAAATTCAAATTCAATCCTGCTAAGAAATTAATTCCTGCTTGTGGGTAATAAGAAGGATAGATGTCATACATATAACCGTTAGACACATACTTTTTATCCAAAAAATTATTCACTAATCCGCTTAACACAATTTCTTTGAAGATTGTTTTAGGCTTGAACGTGTAACTCACATTGAAGTCATTTACAAAATAATCAGCCAGTTTTGCGGCAGGCAACTCGATATTGTTCATAAATTGCTCTCCTACAAATTTTTGCAACAAAGACAAATGCAAGGCTTTAACAGGCGAAAACACCAATACATTCCCCACAATTACCGAAGGAGAATAAGCAATATCATTTGTTCCATAGTACGTTCCTTTAACATTCAAATCAACATTCTTATTGGCACTTAAAGTAAAGTTAGGACGTACCATCCATTGTTCAGAAAGAGCAATAGTAGCATCTACCTCAAGACCTAAACGGTAGCTTTTTTCACTATTTGAACGAATAGGAGCGCCCACATCGTCTAATTTCCCTGTCAAAATCAACTGGTTTTTATATGCCATATAGTAGATATTGGTATTCAGTTGTATTTTTTCGTTGTTCAAACGCCATCCTAATTCAAAATCGTCTAAGGTTTCAGGTTGCACGCCTCCATTTTCATAATCGGTACGATTCGGTTCGCGGTTTGCTCTTGCATAGGAAAAATACATCGTGTTCGCCTCGTCAAACTTAAAATTCAAACCAGCTTTAGGGTTAAAAAAGCGAAAGGTATCATTGACCAAACCAGTTTCTGGGCTATCCGCTTTGTACTGTACGTGACGGTATTGCAAATCACCATACAAACTCAATTGTTCTGAAACTTGATAATTGGCTTTAGCAAAAAAGTTTCCATCAGTTTTCGTGGCAAAATCCTCATAATAACGATCTCCCAACTCACTTTGAGAAGCGTAACGCGCCCAAATTACTTTTCCAAAATGAAGGCCTTCATACTTATTATAACCTCCACCCAAAATTAACTGTAAGGCATCTGTAATATAATTAGCAGAAAAAGTAGTCCCATAAAAATCATTGTCTAACCATTTTTGGCGCACTAAATCTGTTTTGTTAATTGTTGTTCCGTTAATAACAATCGGATTCAAACCATAACTAGAAAACTTAGCATCTTCTTTGTAATTTTCGTAATAGCCTTTTCCTTTGGTATAATGCAAGGCAAAATTAGAACTCCAGTTATCCGACCATCTTTCATTCCAATGCAATTGCGAATGGTCTTGTTGGTAATTATCGGTTTCATTATCATAAAAACGAGTAGTTCCGGCTTCATCTGTATAAATTCCTGCGGTATTAAATCTGCGATTGCTATTCAGCGTTGCCCCATCAATCCCGTTCCAAGCTTGGTATGTTTTTTCTTTTCCACCAAAAACCAAGGCTTTTAGTAAAGTAGTTTTCCCTACATAAGTTCCTTGCAAAAAATACGATTTTAAGTCTGAACTAGCGCGGTCAATGTACCCGTCAGATTGTAAAACAGATAAACGTCCTGCGATTTCAAAATGGTCGTTTAGTAAACCGGTACTGAATTTAACCGTGTTTTTCAAAGTATTAAAACTTCCTACTGAGCTGGCAATTTCAGCACTTGCCTCATTAGTATACGAATCTGTTAGCATATTCAAACTCGCTCCAAAGGCTCCTGAACCATTGGTAGAAGTCCCCACACCACGTTGTAACTGAATACTTTCTACCGAAGAAACAAAATCAGGCATATTCACCCAAAACGTACCGTGACTTTCAGAATCGTTATACGGAATTCCGTTAATGGTTACGTTTACTCGGGTTGCGTCACTACCACGTACGCGTATCCCTGAGTAGCCAATTCCGTTACCAGCATCTGAAGTAGTAACTACAGAAGGCATATAATTCATAAGTGTTGGAATGTCCTGACCCAAATTGCGAAACTGGATTTGTTTCTTAGTCAAATTGCTAAAAGAAACCGGAGTTTTAGAAGTCACACGCACTGCCGAAACCAAAACATCATCCAATTGGTTGACTTTGGTCGTGTCTTTTACTTGTGCAAAAGTGATACTAGAGAATAGAAAAAAGAGAATAGAAAAAAGACGTAAAGGAACTGTCTTTGTACTTTTTGAATAAAATAAAATGTTCATCCGTAAATAATTTTACGAATAAAAGGGGGAATTATTCTTTTGTTTTTAAATTAGTAAATGATTTGTTTTTATGACAAGACAATAGCGAGTACTCTAGTATTTTGTCATTTTTTCCCTTGGCAGCATTACCCGCCCAGGTTCTTTGGGTATGATCTCAGCTCGTTATTTAGAGCACCCCTTTGAGACGGGGCAAATATAAATCATTTGTTTGAAGTTTCAAGTCTAAAGTTTAAAGTTTTTGAAACCACTAAAAATCGGGCTTCCTTCTAGATTGCTTGATATCTGACAAACTCTTTTTATCCTTAATTCGTTTTCTGATGGCAGATTTTGGAATTTTGGTAGCTTTTCTTTCTTTGGCTACGAACAAACCTGCTCGGATTATCGCCAAAAAACGCTTGATCACAATAGCTTTGTTTTTGAGTTGACTTCGGTCTTCATCACAATGCAAAATCAAGAGTTGTTCTGACGTTAATCTATTGGCTAATTTGTTTTCTAACACTATTTTCTCTTCCTCAGTTAAGGCTTGAGATTCTTTCAAATCAAAAGTTAAAACCACTTTAGAAGCAACTTTGTTAACATTTTGTCCTCCAGCACCACTACTTCTAACGGCCTTAAATTGCAATTCTTTTACGATTTGATGTGCTTCCATTTTTACAAAGCTTGTTGGGCTTGATGGGCAGGCTTGAGTAAATCATTTACATTTTTAACGGGATTAAAAGTAACCATAGGTACCTCTACAAAAACCGTAATCCACTTGGCCATGGCTCCATTCCATAATCCAGGCAATTCATAGGATTTTATAGTGTCACTTCCTAACTTTCTTTCTACTATAAATCCGCTATTATGATCTACAAACTGACTTAAATCGAATTTTTGATTTTTGTAATTTTTAATGCCACAAACTAAATCTACTGGATTAAAATGAGTTGCATTATCCAAAATTCTCTGCTGTTCTTCGTTTTTTAGATCCATCTGAGAAGATTCAACGATTTGCAAATTCATCTTCCCTTTACCATCAATTACCCAAAACGGTCCACCACCAGGCTCCCCTTCATTTTTTACCATCCCACATACCCGAATCGGACGATCTAAAACACGTATTAATTCTTTTATTTTATTCTCAAAAGTGAATTTTGAAAACCCTTTGATCAATTCAATACTCAATTCATTTTGAACAAAAAGAACAATTTCATCAACTCCAGATTCTTCAAATTTCTGTAGATGAATAGTATCTAAATAATTAAAAACTCTCTGTTGTAACTCTAATAAAATGCCAGCTAATCCCTTTTTGTATAAGACAATAGCATTCATTTCATTTTGAATTACATTATCAATGTTTTTGATAAAAACAATATCAGCATCCAACGCATTAAGGTTTTCAATCAAAGCGCCATGTCCTCCTGGACGAAATAAAAGTTCATTATTTTGGTTTTTTACCAAATAATTGTTGGCATCTACAGTAACAGAATCGGTTGATTTATCTTGATACGAATAGCCAATTTCAATTGTTATATTGGATTGCGTTTCGATTTTACTTTTTAGTTCTTGCTCTAATTTTTCAAATAGGGTTTGATGTGCCTGAGTTATGGTAAAATGTAAATAACTTTTTTGTTGCACTGAGGCATAGGCTACACTTTCGTTTAGATGCTCTTCAAATGGCGTGGCTACGTGATCTGAATATTTATGAAAAGGCAAAACACCCTTAGGTTTACTCGCAAAATCAAAATAATCAGGGTATAATAAATAAGTTATAAAGTAATAATTTTTTTTGTCTGCTGGCCAAAACTCAAAGTCGGCAAAATCAGTCCTAAGTCTCTTATCTATGGCTTCAAAAAAAGAAAACTTATCCATACCCACAATAAAAAGCGACAGCTCTAAATCGCGCTTTCTGTTGATGTATGCATTAATACTCTCTGTTTCGTAATGATAATCTCTTAGAAATTCATTCAAAAACTTAAACATTCGTGTGGCTGCTCCAGAGGCAGGCACTAATTTTTTCAACGTTAAAGAAGCTTTGTTTGCATCAAAAAAAGTAGCTTTTTCAATAAACTCCTCCGTAGACAAATACATAATTCCATCACCAATTGTCGCAGGTCTGTCTAAAATGGTTTTGGCAATTCCGTTTTTGTAAATTGTTAGTTGTTCTTGGACTTTAGCTATCGGAATACCGTGCTCATAGATTTGCACAAAATCCAAAGAATCGATTCCCATTTTTTTAGCCTTACGCAACTCTTCCAGAATAGCTATGGCTTTGTTCAATCGGGTTTCTTTATCTCCAGTTAGAGTAATAAATGGTTTTTTGTTATCAATAAGTGATTGTTTGAACACTGAAAAAACAGACTCTCGTCCTTCAGGGCTATCTCTCAAACCATCATCTTCCCATGGCACGTCAATGTCTGTAAGAAAAAACAAGTCATATTGATGGGTGCGAGCCGCTTTATCCAATAACGAGTCACAAAAATTATAATACAATTCAGAAAACACTTTGGTCACCATCAAATTCGTATCACAAAACAAATAAGTATCTGCAATAGCGGCACTTTCATTTTCTAATTTAGTTTGTCCATAGGCAATTGGCAACATATCATCTATATCACAAACACCACGACCACTATTTAGCTTTTCTTGTAAATAGTCGCGTGCAAATTCGGGTACCCAAACCGTCTGATAGTAATCGGCTAATTGTTTTGCCAAAGTAGTTTTGCCTGTAGATTCAGGGCCAAAAATGGCAATTCGTATTATTTCTGAAGCTCCAGCTTCATTGAACTGTTTAAGATTTTCTTCCATTCTAAATAACCATAAAAGGCGATAATAGTAAAGATAATATATTGTAATGAAGTAAAGGTATATCCTTTAGCAAAATAAAGTGGAATAGAGATAAAATCACCTATGATCCAAAAAATCCAATTTTCTATTTTTCGTTTGGCCATTAACCACATGCCAACGAAGAAAATAGCTGTCAAAAAAGTATCTACATAAGAATACCAAGTGGTAAATTTACCAAAATAAAGATAAACTAGTACTACAAATACTACAGTCATTACAAAAATTAAAATAGCATATATCTTTTCTTTGGAATTGATATAAGAAATAGGGAATTCTACTTCATCCCCTTTTTTGCGTGTCCAATGATACCAACCGTAAAGACTCATTACAAAATAATACACATTGATCATCGAATCGCCCAATAACTCCCATTGCCAAAGCAAATAAGCATAGATTGAAGTACTGACCAAACCCGTTGGAAACACTAAAATATTATCTTTTTTAGCAAACCAAACACTGACTAAACCGAAAAAAATGGCAATTAGTTCCAAACTAACCATAAGTGTGGAATAGTCTTTATATTGCGCAAAAAAATAATCGATCATTGTTTATTGTGTATTATTTATTTTCAAAAAAAGAAGGATTTTTTTCAAAAGCCGTTCCTATTACAACCATATCTGCTCCTGCATCATAAGCATTTTGTATCCCCAACAAAGAGGTAATGCCTCCGCCTACAATTAAAGGAATAGTGGTGTTTTTAGCAACATCCCGAATCATTTCTAGTGGAACTGCTTGTTGAGCTCCGCTTCCTGCCTCGAGGTAAATGAGCTGATGTCCTAACATTTCGCCCGCCATAACTGTAGCTACTACCAAATCATTATTATCTCTAGCAATGGGCTGTGTCTTACTTACTCTAGCAACGGCTGTTTCATTGCCGCTTTCGATCAAAAGATAACTGGTAGGAATAATTTCTAAATCTGTTTTTTTGAGAATTGGCGCTGCTTTTACCTGATGTTCGATTAAAAAATCGGGATTGCGACCGGACAATAAGGACAAAAACAAAATACCATCGGCGTGAATAGAAATTTGAGATGGATTGCCAGGAAAAAGCACAATAGGCAATTTACAAATGCTTTTAATTTTTAAAATTAACTCATCAAGTATATTATTTTCTACATGGCTACCACCAATAAAAACATGAGTCGCGGGAGAATCTATAATTTTTTGAGTCAAAACAGGTACCTCTTCTAGGTCGATTTTATCAGGATCGAGAAGAATAGCAAGGAGTCTGCGTTTTTCTTTTTTTGCCTGCA
This sequence comes from uncultured Flavobacterium sp., assembly GCA_963513565.1. Lineage (GTDB taxonomy): Bacteria > Bacteroidota > Bacteroidia > Flavobacteriales > Flavobacteriaceae > Flavobacterium. The sequence goes on from CAUPRE010000004.1 coordinate 31,212, forward strand.
AAATAGCCTGATAAATTGTTGTCATAAGCATCATTACACAGCTATTTGCTGAGCCAACGCAAAACTACTGAAAGAATGAATAAAATCAATACCTTTTTTCAAAAGCATATACCAAGGTAAAATCTCCGAACTCTTCAAAGCAAATATGGAATACTTGGTGTTTTGTGTCGAAATCCAAAATGGCGGTGACCACCAATTCATCCAACTCAAAAGGCGCTACCCGAATATGATCTTTAAAACTAATGCCTTTTTCGTTACGAATCTTAAAGATTGCTTCTTTGGCGCCCCATTTTACGGTTAACTTCCGAATATAATCCTCTGTAGAAAAGCTTTGTAGTCGAGATAACTCGGCTGTATCGACAAATTTATCGGCGATGCGAAGGATTTTTTCTCGTTGCAATTCGATATCAATCCCGACGGTTTGATTGCTTATGATAATGGCCGCGAATTCGTGAGAATGCGTAATGGAAATGTATTTGTTGTCGTTCAAATGTGGCTTACCTGAAGCATCATAAAATAAATCAAAGTCGGTATATCCAGCTTCGGCTAGTAACTTTCGAACACTCAAAAAGGCGCGTTGGTGCAGTTGCGACTTCATTCCGTTGAGTCGTTGGGTGCTAATCGTGTTCAAGTGTACTTGTTCGTACAAATCCGAAAACGTCTCGGTGATGTGCCAAACGTAGAGTGTGGTTTCTTGAGTATACTGGATGGTTTTGAATAACGGCATTTGTAAATAAGGTGTCGTTTATAGTTTGGTTTTTGAATACAATTCTCTTGTCGTTTAGCACATTGCCTAGCCCTGATGGGAACGGCATCCTTGTATGGCGGGGTTCGCCATACAAGATATAGTGGACAGCAGGATTAGCTCCTTACAGTTGACCAACTTTGTGTGTGCAATTGACAAGGCATTTAAAATTCTAACGCTTAAGGAATTAAACAATTCACAAATCTTATAGAAATTCGTTTATTTCTAAACTTATTACGTAAATTTGCAAAAAATTTCAATATACAAATATACTATAAATGAGTACAGCAACTATGCCTTATGTGGCTTACAAAGTGAAAGACATTTCCTTAGCAGCTTGGGGAAGAAAAGAAATTGAATTAGCAGAAGCTGAAATGCCAGGTTTGATGGCGCTTCGTGCAGAATATAAAGACGAACAACCTTTGAAAGGGGCTCGTATTGCAGGATGTTTACATATGACGATTCAAACTGCAGTTTTGATCGAGACTTTGATTGCACTTGGAGCTGAAGTGACTTGGAGTTCTTGTAACATTTTTTCTACTCAAGATCAGGCTGCTGCTGCTATTGCTGCTGCTGGAATTCAGGTGTATGCTTGGAAAGGTCTTGACGAAGAGTCTTTTGACTGGTGTATTGAGCAAACTTTATTCTTTGGTGAAGATAGACAACCATTGAATATGATTTTGGATGACGGTGGAGATTTGACCAATATGGTTATTGATCGTTACCCAGAATTGGTTGCTGGAATTAAAGGATTGTCTGAAGAAACTACTACTGGTGTTAAAAGATTATACCAAATATTAAAAGCTGCAAAATCACAAATGCCAGATATCAACTAAAACGACTCTGTTACTAAATCTAAATTTGACAACAAATACGGTTGTAAAGAATCTGCTGTTGATGCAGTTCGTCGTGCTACTGATATTATGTTGGCTGGAAAAAGAGTAATCGTTTGTGGATACGGAGACGTAGGAAAAGGAACAGCTGCTTCTTTTAGAGGTGCTGGATCTATTGTAACGGTTACTGAAATTGATCCAATTTGTGCTTTACAAGCTGCAATGGACGGTTTTGAAGTTAAAAAATTAGATACTGTTATCGCTACAGCTGATATCATTATTACTACAACTGGAAACAAAGACATCGTTTTGGGTTCTCATTTTGAAAAAATGAAAGACAAAACTATCGTTTGTAACATCGGACACTTTGATAACGAAATTGACATGGCTTGGTTGAACAAAAATCACGGTGCCTCAAAAATCGAAATCAAACCACAAGTTGACAAATATACTATCGCTGGAAAAGACATTATCATTTTGGCAGAAGGTCGTTTGGTAAACCTTGGTTGTGCAACAGGTCACCCAAGTTTTGTAATGAGTAACTCATTTACGAACCAAACTTTAGCTCAAATCGAATTATGGAAAAACAGTGCCGCTTACAACAATGAAGTGTATATGTTACCAAAACATTTGGATGAAAAAGTGGCTATGTTGCACTTAGCTAAATTAGGCGTTGAATTGGAGACTTTACGTGACGATCAAGCAGCTTATATTGGAGTTGAAGTTCAAGGTCCATTCAAACCAGAATATTACAGATACTAATTTAGTAATTAGTTATAATTCAGAACCCTTGCAGAAATGTAAGGGTTTTTTTGTTGATTTTTGCAACAATACTAAAAAAAATCAACTTTATTTTACATTATTTAAATTTTTTAAATAAATACAATCCAAATTTTATTTTAGAAGACTTAATTATATATTTAATATTTTAGTTTTCAGATTATGAAAAGTCAAGATGTTTTTTCTAAAATAATGTGTTTGGATTTTAAAGATGTGTCCCTTAAAGATTTTCATAATTTTTTAAAGGAGTATACTGATTTTCAAAATGTAACAGTCGAGTATCTGGAGAAGATAATTGTGAAAAATTCCGAGATGAATGATCCGCATGAAAAGATTGCGCGAGTGTATTTTTACGGAAGTTTTATTTTAGCAACTACCAATCAACATAATGAATATTTGATGCAACCATCTTATAGTTTATTAGAAGAACTGGATAATATTCCAGTTTTAAACGACAACCATTGTAAAGAATTTATTGATAAAATAATGACGCAAATCATTAAGCAAAACAAAATTAATTTAACAGAAATTGATGCCATTTCATTATATGGTTTTGCAAAAACCAATTTAAAACACCCAATTTATAAGATTCCATGTGTTTTTGAAAATGTTGTTGGGTTTAATATTGGCAATGATAATTTAAAGCTTTTTGATATGTTGAGTGCAAGATTATACAAACCATTGCACAACTTAATTAGAAATAAACACCTACAAAAAAGTATTATTAAAGATTTGGTCGTTGAAGACTTGTATTACATAGGAGAAACATTGTTTGCTATAAAAGCCAAATACCTATATAGTAATGAGACTTTTTACAGGTATTCAGATGACTATTTAAGTCTATTACAAATGACAGAGCCTATTTCATTAAAAGATTTTCACGAAAATTTAAATACAGATGAAATTTTGGATAAAATAAATGCTTTAGGATTAAATAGTTTAACAAAAGTAGAATTGGATTTTTTAAAGAATAGTAACGTTTAAATTTTAATAAATAATGAAAATATCACATCAATTATTAAACGGTGAAAAAAATCTTTTCAAACCTTCTTGGGAAATAAAACACCTCTTTATTGGTACTTTTAATCCAGAAGGTGGGCAACCAGTAAATTATTATTATGGTAGGGAATCTAATTATTTTTGGAAAGTTATTTCAAAAATATTCAATGATTCTTTTGATCCTTACTCTTGTAATAACCTAAGCTTATTTTTTGACAAACTTATTAAACATGGTATTGGTTGTGTTGATATGATTAAAAGTGTGGAATTTGATGAGAATATAGTAAAAGAAAATGATATTAATGGTAATGGATATAATGATTCTAAAATAATAAATAATAAAGTCTTAAGAGAATATTCAACAGGTGAAATATTAAGTATTATTAAACAAAATCCAAATGTTAAAATTTATACAACTTGGGGTAAAGGGCAGAAATTGAGGGAATGGACTGATGAAATTGATAAGTTGTCTCATGATATAATAAATTTAAAATCTCCAAGTAGGGCAGCACGAGTGCCTATGGGATGTGCAAAATTTGATTATATTCTTGAGGATTGGTCTAATAAAATTGATATATGATAAAAATCCGTAAACCCAAGATTCCAGCAGATTTACATTTAAAATATACTGGAAAACGAATAAGATATTTGTATGCTGAATTCAATCCTTCTTTTATGAGTATAGGCATTGAAACGGATGCCAATCTTGGGGAAGAAAAAGATGTAGTTGCTTTTAAAGTAAAATTATTCGATGGTAGTGAACGGTATATTTCTTTGTTCTCTCGATGGGTTTATTTAGTTGACAAAGGGAGTGTAGTGAGAGATGAAAATGCATTTATAACACATTATGAATTTATTGTTTCTGATAATTTAGTTTTTATTAAAGGACAACTTTTTTATAATCTCGATGAAATTGAAGAAGTTTATGAATATAAATTATTTTTAAGAAATGCTTCATTTATTTATCCACAGCTACAAAAATACGAAATAGAATTCGAAGATTACACCAAATAAAATTGTCCGTACGACGAAGAAATTTCATAAACCCTTGCAGGAAAATGAACTACATTCAGTTGTACTTTGAGTTTTTTTTGTTTTATGTTGTCAACCTCGCACCTCCTAAACCCAAGCTCTTCTAGCCTCCCGACTTAGCAGCCAAATCAAACACCAAAAACCAGGACTCCGAATAGCCTAAGTCTTTTTTCAACAATCAAGTCATAAACAACAAACTGAAATATTTTATATCTTTGTATCTTAATTGATTACTTATCAAAATGACTACATTAACGGTAAACATAAAAGACATTTCTCAAATTGCCATCATCAAAAAAATTTTGAAAGCATTTGATGTGGAAGTAATTGAGCAAAATAATGAAATTACAAATCCGGAGATAATCGAAAGGTTAGAAAAACATCATGAAAATTTTCAAGATGTTACCTACAGAGAAGAAAACTACACCAAAGTAGATGCCAAAAATATATGGGCAGATATACAATAGAAATAAGCAAAGAAGCCCTTGCTGATTTATCTAAAATAAAAAAGTCAGGTAAAAAAACAGATATTTCAAAAATTGAAAAGATATTTCTGGAATTAGAAATACATCCAACAACTGGAATTGGTAAGCCTGAAAAACTTAAATACAAAACCGAAAATGTATGGTCTAGACAAATTAACAAAAAAGACCGATTAGTTTATGAAATTATCGACCACGAAGTTGTAGTGATTATCATTTCTGCTTTAGGACATTATAATGACAAATAACTATTTAAATTTCAACACAAGGTAACCTTACCCAAATCAAATAGCGCATATATTAGCCCTCACATTACTGTAAGGGTTTGTTATTTTTGGGCAATTTCAACAATAAAATAATTTAAACTCCAATTCGTTTGTTAAAGTAATTTTTTAAAAAACCAATTTGAACACAAAACATAATTGTAGAAGCCACAATAGCATAAATTGAAATTTTTGAGATTGCAAATCCCTTCAAAAATCTAGTATTGAACAACTTATCGTAATTAATGAAATTTAGCCAACTTCCGGGTGTTGTTTCACCGTAAATAAAAAGATAAATTGTCAATAAACAAGTAAATCCAAAAACAGCTATAAATATTGATTTTGGGATTAAAGGTTTATACAAAGTAACATCACTTGCTTTTGTTGCCGCAACTTGAGCCATTACTTTTGACGTAAAATCAACAGAAGGTGATTCTAAAGTTAGATCACTCATCATTTTATCTACAAATTTTTCTAAGTCTTTATTTTCGTTTGCTTCCATAGCATTCAATTATTTCGGGTTCTAAACGCATTTTTAAAATAGACGCAATTTTTTTTCTGCTTCTGTAAAGTTTCACTTTAACATTATTGACAGTACAATCTATAATTTTTGAAATTTCTTCTAAAGATTGTTCTTCAAAATAAAACAAGATCAATAAAAAAGCTTCTTCGCTCGGCAACAAATGAATGCAATCTTGAATCATTTTATTTCGATCTCTTTCATCGATAGTATCCAAAACATTTTCTAAGTTTTGTATTTGATTCTGAGAAAAATCATCTATCGGAATCGTATGCTGAACTCTTTTGTTTTTTTTGAGTTGATCTAAGCAAGTATTATAAGTTACTTTGTAAATCCAAGTTGAAAATTTTGAATCCCCTTTAAAGTTATTAAGAGATTTAAACACTTTTACAAAAGTATCCTGAGCGGCTTCCTCTGCCTCTTCCCTATTTTTAAGCATTTTAAAAGACAACGAAAAGACCAAATCCTTATATTGATCAACCAATACAGCAAATGCATTCGAATCACCTTCGAGGATTTTAGTAATATAGTATTGCTCGTTAAAACTGTTCATATTTACATCAGACGACAAGTCATCACTATAGGTTACAATAAAACGAAAGAAATATTTTTTTTCAAAAAATGTGTAACCTAATCTTAAATAGCATCGTCATAGCTAACAAATACATTAATCAATTTAAAATCAAAAAAATTATGATCGCAGAAATTTTAATTCCAATCAGCTTGTTCTTAGCAATTTTCGGTATTATTTACCTTTATCTATCAACAAGAAACAAAGAACGTTTGGCACTTATCGAAAAAGGTATTGATGCAAGCATTTTTATGGGCAGAGACAAAAGCTCAACATCATTTTCAAAAATAATTCTTTTAAACTTAGCACTATTGCTTATGGGTATAGGTATAGGTGTTTTTATAGCATTATTGCTTTCGACATATACCTCCTTAAATGAAAGCGCATTATATCCTGCAACTATTTTCACAATGGCTGGTGCTGCATTATTTATTGGTTTTACAATGACTAAAAAACTTGACCAATAAAACCTACTTTCTATTTAAAATAGTATCTGAAGTTGAAAAAAAAACCTCAAACTCAAACCAATTATGTTTACAAGATCAATAAAGCACAACGTCATTTTGCGATATGCTACTATGGCTGCTATTATAATTAACAGTTTTTCGTCAGCTGCTCAAAAAAATGGAACTAATAAAGTGTATTCTTTTATAGAAAAAACTTTAGAGTTATGCCCATTAGTCCCTGGCTTTGGAGTAGCAATTGTAAAGGATGGCAAGCCAATTCTGGTAAAAGGATATGGATATGCGAATTTGTCAAAATCAGAAAATGTAAATGAGAACACTTCATTCTATATTGCTTCGACTACTAAATCATTTACAGGATTGCTGGCTTTACTTCTAGAATCCGAAGGAAAAATTGCTTTGGACGTTCCATTAACGAACTATAAACCTTTCAAAAATTTAAAAAACAAGGAGGTATTTCAAAGTATAACAATTCGAGAATTACTCAATCACACAAGCGGTATTGAAAACGATTATATAACTTGGAGAGAGGCTTATACAGGAGATAAATCTCTAGAAACATTTATTATGCTTCTAGAAGAAAAAACAACAATAAGAAAAGAAGGAAAAACGTTCTCTTACGATAATTTGGGATATAATCTTTTCACTCTTTTATTAAAAGCACAATACAATTGGGATTGGCAAACTCTCCTAAAGGATAAAATATTTACTCCATTACAAATGAACCATACAAGTGCCTATATTACAGCGGCTAATCAATCGGATTGGAGTATAGCCGTCCCCTATAAGTTTGCTTTTGATGACTCAAAAAAAATTCAAGAAGAAATAGTAAAAACCGACAATATGATGCAATCTGCTGGCGGTATGATATGCTCCATACAAGATGCAAGTATTTGGCTTTCTTTTTTTCAAAACAAAGGAAAAATAAATGGCAAACAAATCGTAGGTGCAACCATAATCAGTAACGCATTATTTGCAACTGCAAGAACAGAAAGAGTAAAGGAGTCATTTAAAGACTCAGGTTACGGAGTTGGATGGCGTTCTGCAACATACAAAGGAAATGAGTTAAAGTATCATACTGGAGGATTTCCAGGAAGTTATTCTAAAATTGCATTGATGCCACAAAATAATCTAGGAATTGCATTATTTACTAATGAAGGAGTATTAGGTGAAAAAATTGCCCTTTTAATCGAACAATTTGTTTATGATTTCTATTTAGAAGGCATTCATTTTGACGAGCAAGTATATTATAAAAAACTTGATAATTTACTAAGTGAGATTCCTGTAATTCAATCCAACCTTTCTGATTACAATAAAAAAATTAGTCAAAGACCTTGGAAACTTTCATTAGATAAAAAATCGTATTGTGGTACTTATTTTAATCGGTTTGCTGGAACCATTAAGATAGAACAAGACGCCAATGAACTATTGGCGAAAATGGGAGATGTTACAGCAGTTGCTACAGCGTTTAAAGATGAAAACACGATGCGGGTTCAATTTGCAAATAAAGGGAGCGTCCTTACTTTTAAAACAGAAAACAATCAAGTGGTAAGTCTCAATTTCCAAGATGATGTCTTTGAAAAAATAGAATGACAAACAGAACCTAGTTGAAAACATTTGTTTAATTTTAACTAATTAATTTAGTAATTGATGCGTTAAATTTTAAAGCCTTACAATCACCATATATAGTGATGTAAGGCTTTTTAATTCGCATTTTAAGTAGCAAAATCTTTTTTATTTATTTAAAAAAAAACATTATTTAGTAAAACACCAAGATTCATCAACCATCAAGTACTCAAAACTTTAACAAAAGAAGAACGTTTGTTTCTTGTTCTAATTTAGTATTTTAGAAGGCAACAAAAAGAATGAGTTCGCTAACTTATTGGCCTCCAAAATATGAAACAAAAAAAAGAGCACTTTCGATTCGATTTTTATCCTTTGAACAAGCTTACTTTCAAGTCACATTGGCTATCTTTTTTCTTATTGATTGTGTTATTGACAGTACCGCAACATCATTTTTCACAGAATAAAAAACCAAAAGTAGCTTTAGTGCTTAGTGGTGGCGGAGCCAAAGGAATTGCGCATATTCCTGTGATTCAAGCTCTCGATTCGCTGGGCATCGTACCAGATTTGGTTATAGGAACTAGTATGGGAAGTGTTGTTGGAGGATTATATGCTATGGGCTATTCTGGGGACAGTATTGCCAAAATTGCAAATAGTACTCGTTGGGACGAATTGTTAGGTGGAAAAGTTTCTCTTAACAACGTTAGCGTAGAGGAAATGGGCGAATTCAGTCGCTATTTAATAGACATCGATGTGAAAAATTACAAACCTGTCATTAAATCCTCCTTATTAAATGACCAAAATCTTAGAGAATTCATTTCGCTAATCACTTATCCCGCCTATAACGTTTCTAATTTCGACAATTTACCGATTCCATATCGAGCTGTAGCTACAGATATTTTGAATGGAAAAACAGTCATTCTTGGCGAAGGTTCCATTGGCTTAGCAATGAGAGCAAGTATGTCTATTCCAGGTGTATTCAAACCAGTACCTTACCAAAAAACTATCTTGGTAGATGGCGGAATGCTAGACAATTTCCCGACAGATATTGCCAAGAATATGGGCGCAGATATTATTATCGGGAGTGATGTAGGAGACGATAAAGTAACTATTGAAAAGCTAGAAAATCTTTCGACGCTTATTTTTCAATCGACTATGTTAACAAGCAATTTAAAGAATGAAAAAAACAAAAAACTCTGCGATATATTATTTAGCCATTATCCTAATTTAACTTATTCTACTGGCGATTTCAACGCGAGTAAAGAAATTTACAAAGAAGGCAAGATTGCTACAAACCAAAACATCGCAGCCTTGGTAGCATTATCCGAAAAACTAAAAGCTTTCCCTACAACAAAACCACAACTACCCATAATCGACCGAGGGTTTGTTTTGGATACTATTATCTATAATAACTTTAGTAGATCCAATTTAGAATTAGTTAAAAAACGTGCCGATTTAGAAACAAACAACAAATATACTATTGAAGACATTGCCGAAGGAATTAGAAAAGCAATGGGAACTAATCTGTTCAATCAAATCAATTACACCACTTTTTCAAAAGACAACAAAACTCATCTACAACTCAACGCCTCTGAATATTACAAAAGCCAAATGAAAGCCTCGCTACATTTTGACACTTTTAGAGGCTTTGGCGCCATCATAAATTATACAGGAAGAAATTTATTAGGAGAGTCGTCCCGAATTTTAGTTACTGGTGATATTGCGCAGCAACCAAGAATAAGGGTTCAGTATCAAAATATTTTCGGTAAAGAAAAAAAATGGTGGTGGCGCTCAGAAATGTATGGTCAACGCTTAACTCAGGATGTATATATTCAACGTAAAAAAGCAGATAATATACAGTTCAATTCATTTTATTTTGACAATCAAATCAATAAAAACATTAATTCTTTGAAAAGCTATTTCGGTTTCGGACTAAATTATCACTATACGCATTTACGACCAAAAACAGATCCTGGTTTTAATACTGTTTTTACTTTAAGTAGTTACTATTTGAACCAAGTAGAAATGAATGTTCATTATTATACTGACAACCTAAACAAAGTGTTTTTTGCCTCAACAGGAAATAAATTACATGTTGAATTATCTCGTTCGATTCGCCAAAATGTAGATATAAACTACGCTAACAATAGTAATCAAAACTATAGCGGCAGCCTGAATCCTTTTACTAAATTCAACTTTAGCTACGAAAACAGAATTCCGATAAAAAATAAAGTTCTCATAATGGAAGCTAGTGCAGGGCTATTGTTTGAAGACAAAATGCAATCTAATCAAATTTCTACCGCTCAATTTGGGTATGCCGCTAAATACTTCATTGGAGGCTACACGCCTAACACTTTAAAAAACAGTGCTACTTTTGCAGGTTTACAAGAAAACGAACTCAATGTTAGTCAATTCATAAAAGTAAACCTAAGTTTACAAACCAATCTTACCTCAAAAATCTATTTAATCCCACATGTTGATGTTGCTGCTGTGGGCTTTCAAGACTTCAATGATTTCAAAAGAAATTTTTATGCACCAAAAGGCAAGTGGCAAGATCAAGATGCCACAAGCATGTTACTGTCAAGCGGCGCTACCATTTCGTACAACACCTTTTTAGGACCTATCATTTTTGATACCTCGTGGGTGAACAATAATAAGATAAAATTATTTTTCAGCATTGGATTATTATTCAATCCATCATAAAAGAAAAGCCTGTCAATTCTTGATTGACAGGCTTTGTAATAATTAGAATCAAATTCTTATGCTTCAAATGGAAGAATAGAAACGTATGATTTATTATCTTTTTTCTTTTGGAACTTCACAACTCCAGCTACTCTTGCGTGTAGGGTGTGATCTTTACTGATGTAAACATTTTCACCTGGATTGTGTTTAGAACCTCTTTGTCTTACGATGATGTTCCCAGCAATAGCAGCTTGACCACCAAAAATCTTAACGCCTAAACGTTTTGATTCTGATTCTCTACCATTCTTAGAACTACCGACACCTTTCTTGTGAGCCATGACGTATTGGTTTTAATATTGTTATTATTCTTTTGTATCTTCTTTTTTAGCTTTTGGAGCTTTTTTTACTTTAGGAGCTGGCGCTTCTTCAGTTGTAGCTTCAACAGCTGCTTTTTTTGGAGCTGCTTTTTTAGCTGTTCCACCTGCAGTAATACCTTCAATTACAATTTGAGTAAGATATTGTCTGTGACCATTTCTTTTTTTGTATCCTTTTCTTCTTTTCTTTTTGAAAACGATAACTTTATCTCCTTTTAAGTGTTGTAACACTTTAGCTTCTACTGAAGCACCTTCTATAGCTGGGGCGCCTAAAGTTACATTTCCATTATCGTCTAATAAAAGAACTTTGCCAAAAGAAACTTTTGAACCTTCTTCATTAGTCAAACGGTGAACATAAACCTTTAAGTCTTTGCTTACTTTGAATTGTTGCCCTGCTATCTCTACGATTGCATACATACCAAATTGATTTATTGATTTTTAAGGTTGCAAATATACAACTAAAAATTAATCCTGCAATCTATTGACTAAAAAATATTTATAACCCTATTACTGGCTGATTTTTAGGTCATTTACTCTGTTTAAACTAATGTTAAAATCAAGCAAAAACAAGATTCTATTTACAAGAACCCCTAAAATAAAGTACATTTGGTGTAACATTTTTTATGGAACCTAAACTAATGCGAGAACAAAACTTTAATAAACCTTATGAAAAAAACAATAATGGCTTTGAGTAGCGTATTGATGCTTGGAGGCGTTGCCTCAGCTCAAAAAGTAGCTTTTGAAGAGTACGACCTTGACAATGGTATGCACGTTATATTACATCAAGACCCATCGGCTCCTGTAGCAATTACTTCAGTAATGTATCACGTAGGATCAAAAGACGAAAAACCAGATCGCACTGGTTTTGCTCACTTTTTCGAACATTTGTTATTTGAAGGAACTGAAAACATCAAACGTGGCGAATGGTTCAAGATTGTAACTGCCAACGGTGGTGTGAACAACGCCAACACTTCAGATGACAGAACCTATTATTACGAAGTTTTTCCTTCTAATAATTTAGAATTAGCCCTTTGGATGGAATCCGAAAGATTATTGCACCCAGTAATCAACAAAATTGGTGTAGATACACAAAACGAGGTAGTAAAAGAGGAAAAAAGAACCCGAATGGACAACCAACCTTATGGCCGATTCCAAGCGGTAGTAAAAGAAAACCTGTTCAAAAAACACCCTTACCGTTGGGCAACAATCGGTTCTATGGAACATTTAGATGCTGCCACTTTAGAAGAATTTCAAGCGTTCAACAAGAAATTCTACATTCCTAATAATGCTGTTTTGGTAGTAGCTGGTGACTTCAAAAAAGACCAAGCCAAAAAATGGATTGCACAGTATTTTGGAACAATTCCTAAAGGAGCTCCGATTAAAAGAGAACAATTCATCGAAGAACCTATTACAGAAACCATAAAAGCTAGATTTGAAGACAACAACATTCAAATTCCTGCTATTGTTGCGGCTTACAGAACACCTTCAATGAAAACAAGAGATGCTCGCGTTTTAGACCTTATCTCTTCTTATTTGAGTGATGGTAAAAGCTCTAAGTTGTACAAAAAAATTGTAGACGACAAAAAAATCGCATTACAAGTAGGTGCTTTTAGCAACAGCCAAGAAGATTACGGAATGTATATTTTGTATGGTTTACCAATGGGACAAAATTCCCCAACAGATATCCTAAAAGAAATTGATGAAGAAATAACAAAATTGCAAACCGAATTAATTTCTGAGAAAGATTACCAAAAACTGCAAAACAAGTTCGACAATAATTTTGTGAGCTCTAATGCTTCTATTGAGGGAATTGCTGAAAATTTGGCTAGCTATTATTTATTGTATGGTGATATCAACCTAATCAACACAGAAATAGAAATGATTCACTCTATCACAAGAGAAGAAATTAGAGACGTTGCCAAAAAGTACTTAAACCCAAATCAACGATTAGTTTTAGATTACGTACCAGCAGCAGAAAAGGCAAAATAACAAGATATGAACATTATGAAAAATATAAGCATCCTCTTAACCCTATTCTTAGTAACAGGAATTATGCAAGCGCAAAACAGACCACAACCCAAACCAGGAGCTTCTCCGATGGTTCAAATCAAGAAGCCACAAAGCTTTGTCCTAAAAAATGGACTAAAAGTGATGGTCGTAGAAAACCACAAACTTCCACGCGTTTCTTTTAATCTAACTTTAGACAACCCTCCTTTTGCCGAAGGTAACAAAAAAGGAGTAGATGATTTGACCAGCAGTTTGGTTGGTAACGGAAGTCAAAAAACGCCAAAAGATGTATTCAATGAAGAAATTGATTTCTTAGGAGCTAATATCAACTTCTCTTCACAAGGCGCTTCCGCAAGTGCGCTGTCTAAATATTCTGGCCGTGTTTTAGAATTGCTAGCCGAAGGTTCATTGTTTCCTCTTTTCACGCAAGAAGAATTCGACAAAGACAAAGCGAAAATGATTGAAGGATTAAAAGCCAACGAGAAAAGTGTAGCCGCAATTTCTAGCCGAGTTGTTGATGTACTTGCTTTTGGTAAAAACCATCCTTCTGGTGAATACGTTTCTGAAGAGACTTTAAAAAACGTAACGCTGGCTGATGTTCAAAGCAACTACGCTACTCGTTTTGTACCAGAAAACGCTTATTTGGTAATCATTGGAGACGTAAAATTCAAAGAAACCAAAGCTGCTGTTGAAAAACTATTTGGCGCTTGGGAGAAAAAAACCATTACCAAAGAAAACTATACTGCTAATCCAAACGTAGGTCAATTACAAATCAACATAGTAGACGTACCAAATGCTGTACAATCCGAAATTACATTGGTCAACACCTTGAATCTAAAAATGAATGACCAAGATTTTTTCCCAGCAGTGATTGCTAATCAAATTTTAGGTGGTGATTTCAATTCGTATTTGAATATGAATTTGAGAGAAAAACACGCTTGGACTTACGGCGCACGTTCTGAAATTGGAAGCGGAAAATATGTGACCAAATTTGTAGCTAATTCTGCTGTTCGTAATGCAGTTACCGATAGTGCTGTGGTAGAATTCATCAAAGAAATCAAAAAAATCAGAACCGAGAAAGTGGATGCTGAAGTCTTGAAAAACGTAAAAGCAGGATATATTGGTCGTTTTGTAATGCAAGTTCAAAAACCACAAGCCGTGGCACGCTACGCTTTAAATATCGAGACAGAACAATTGCCTGCCGATTTTTACGAAAAATACATTCAAACCATCAATGCTGTAACACCTGATGATATTCAACGCGTAGCTAATAAATACTTCTTATTAGACAACACCAGAATCGTAATCGTTGGTAAAGCAAGTGAGATAACACCTGGTTTAGAAAAACTAAAATTACCATTATACTTTTTTGACAAATACGGCAATCCAGTAGAAAAACCAGTAACCAAAAAAGAAATTCCAGCTGGAGTTACCGCCAAAAGCGTTCTAGAAAACTACATCAAAGCTATTGGTGGAGACAAAGCTGTGGCCAATGTAAAAACCATTGCTATGACTGGTTCTACAACCATTCCACAAGCACCTTCTCCATTAAGCTTTACTTCAAAAATTGACAGCAAAGGAAAGATGATGGTAGAATTAGCGATGGGAGCTATGAGCTTGATGAAACAAGTAGTAAACGAAAAAGGAGCCTATGCCATTCAACAAGGACAACGCAGAGATTTTACTGGCAAAGACTTAGATGCTATGAAAGTTAGCGCTACGACATTTGTTGAAACAACTTTGTTAAAAAAAGCAGACATCACCCTTTCAGGCATCGAAACCATCAATGGTAAAGACGCTTACGGAATCAAAGACGGCAAAACAACTTATTTCTATGACACCACAACTGGTCTAAAAGTAGCCGACTCAAAAGTTTTAGAGCAAGGAGGTCAAAGTATGACGCAAACAATCACTTATAGCGATTATAGAGAAGTAAAAGGCGTAAAAGTTCCTTTCAACATCATCCAAAATGTAGGTTTTGAATTAGACATCAAAATGTCTGATGTAAAAATCAACGAAGGCGTAACCGATGCCGATTTTCAATAATCACAACTTAAATTAAAACAAAAAGACTGCTTTCATCGGCAGTCTTTTTTCGTTTATACTATTTTGGGCGTGACCCCATTTACCAAAAGAGGCATATGACTAGCGTGCTATACGCCTCTTTTGGCAACTGCGGTCGGGCTATACGCGCTACTTCGGTAGCCAGCTGCTATCCCTCACGCAAACCCGCTTAAATAACACTTATTTTCTAGCCGATAAATACACCCCAACCAAAACAATAAAAGCTCCAAAAAGCTGCACTGGCGTTAACAACTCTTGGTCTAACATTGCCCAAAAGAAAGCTACCACTGGAATCAAATATGTAACCGAAGTCGCAAAAACAGGCGACGAAATCTGAATAAGTTTAAAGAAAATGATATTGGCAATTCCCGTTCCCAACACTCCCAAAATCAGAATATACAAGACCGATTCTTGAACTTCCACCCCATAAGTCATAGCGAAAAAATCAGTACTGTATAACACCGCTAAAGCTGGAAAAAGCAAAACCAAAAAATTACCCGTTGTAATACTCAACGGAGGCAAATCTGATAAATATTTTTTAATCAAATTGACATTTGTAGCATAGCAAATCGAGGCAATCAGTACTAAGAAAGCATAATAATAATTTTGATTGGGATGATGTACCGCGCCATTCCAAATCAACAAAGCGCTACCCACTAAACCAATCAATACTCCAAAAATTTGATTGCGTCTAAAATCCAAACTGAAGAAAAGTGCTCCAATCAACAAGGTATTCAAAGGCGTTAAGGAATTGAGAATAGAACTTATAGAACTATCTATTTGCGTTTGCGCAATAGCAAACAAATACGCAGGAATAAAGGTGCCAAACAAAGAAGTCAAAGCAATATATTTCCATTGATGGTGAGGAATTTTTACTAAACTTCTAAAACCAATCACCAACAAAAAAAGCGCAGCAAAAATAATACGCAACGACCCCAACTGAAAAGCCGTTAAGCCTACCAATCCTTTTTTGATTAATATGAAAGAACTTCCCCATATAAGAGATAAAAGCAGCAAATAGCCCCATTTGATTTGTTTTGATATCATCTATTTTATTTTGGTTCAAAATTGTAATTATTTTGGGAATATTTAGATGCTTTTTTTATTAATTTTGCCTCAATCAACAATTGCAAATAATACAACTATGAATATTACAAAAACAATAACAGCTATAGCCATTATCGGCCTAGCAGTGGTAAGCTGTAAACACGAGGAAAAATCTACTGAAGTAGCAACAAAAGAAGCAAAAACTGAAGTAGTAAAAAAACCAATTGCAGCAGCAAATGTACAATCCGCAAGTTTCGAAATCACAGGAATGACTTGTGCGGTAGGATGCGCAAAAACTATCGAGAAAAAATTAGCAGAATCTGAAGGGGTAGAAAAAGCTACTGTTGATTTTGACAAAAAGTTAGCTACTGTATCTTTTGACAAAACGGTTCAAAACCCAACGTCCCTAACTCAAGTAATTGAAGGCGTAGCCGATGGCAAAACCTATAAAGTGGTACAACCTAAATCATAGGTAGAAAAATTCTTAAACTAAAAAGCATTCGCCATAAACGAATGCTTTTTTTTATGTTTTTTACTTTCTTATGAAAAACCAAATGTTCTGGCTAGCCCTGATGGGAGTGGCATCCTTTGCCGCCGGGGTTCGGCGGAAAAGATAGAACGGACAGCAGGAGGATTCGTTATTGAGAAACCAACTGTTGTGCTCCTAAAAAACTACTTCCACTTCAAGGTTTCCATCAGGTGCTGCATGTCGTTTTTGATATAACTTGCGGCAGGCATAATAGAATCAAAATTAGGCTTGGCATAGAAATAAACGGAGCCCGTTATGAAATGTCTCGTACTATCGGTGGCGTAAAATTGTGAATTGGTGGCCGCATTACCATCTACTTGATAAAACATACCATAGACTTTTTTGTCGGGATTCAAATAAGGTTGTTCAATGATATCATCGGCTTTGATCACGTGCTCAAAAGTTAATTTCTGAGCATCACGCAATAATTGCTTGATATTATTGGACACCGGTTTGTAAGTCAAATAAATGGTAGCTTTCATTTTGGGATACGTAATTGTATAACTACAATCTGATTTTCCCTCGATTATGGCAGCATCATTACTTTCGAAAGTAAAGGGACAAGGATTTTTAAAATCGATGTATTTGGCTTCGGGATAATCCAAGCGCAAATAGCCTGAAGGTTTAGGCAACACATCGTCTTTACAACCTGTTACTGCCAATAATACTAGTCCTATAAGTATACTAACTTTTCTTTTCATTTTTTATTCAATTACAACTTTCCTTAAAATGGCAAGTCGTTTATGGGCAAACCACCGTTTGGGGCGTCAAAGTTAGTATTTTTTGGGGATTCTTGAATTGGAATCGTTTTGTGATCCGGATCCTTTTTGGTGGTCAAAAACGTAAACTCCGTGACTTGAATTTCGGTAGTGGATTTCATGGTGCCATCTTCGGCTTGCCATTGGCGCGATTTGATGCGACCTTCTACGTAAATTTTATCTCCTTTAGAAAGGTATTTTTCACATATTTCGGCGGCTTTGTTGCGCACGACCAAGTTATGCCATTCGGTTGAAGTGATTTTTTCGTTGGTGGATTTATTGATATACACTTCGTTTGTAGCCAATTGAAAACGTCCAATACAATTACCGCCTTCAAAATAATGCATCTTAATGTCGTCGCCTAGATGCCCTATTAACATCACTTTGTTTAATGTTCCGTTCATGATTACAATGGTATTTCAACCAAAGATACATTATTTTTTTAAAATTATTTAGCCCAAGCTTCTTCGATGAAATTGTGAATCACAATAGGGAACGGAAAGGTTTTCAATTGTTCAGGGGTTACGCCATCAACTAAAACAGCATCAAGAGTCACTGTCCAAAACTTGATATGCAAATGCTGATGTGATAATTTATGAATAATACTGACAGGATTCACTTCTTGAATACTCACCACCGAAGCTCCAAAAGAATTATCTTTCTGAATCAAAGGCGCAATGATTTCAAATCCTTCTTCTTGTTGGGTTTCTATCAAAGGAAACTCATATAAATTGTACCAAATCCCTTTATCGGTTCTTTGTTGGAGTTTTGTGTTTCCGTTTGTATCGGTTACTACTATATAATTAAAGTAGCGATGGCTTACTTTTAGCTTTTTGGATTTTACAGGCAACTCGCCTACCAATCCTTTTTGTAAAGCGACACAACTAGTATTAAAAATACAATCCCCACAATTCGGACTTTTAGGCACACATTGCAGCGCCCCAAACTCCATTATGGCTTGGTTGAAAAGTGCAGGTTGGTCTTTCGGTAACAATTCGGCAGCCAAAGCGGTGAATTCTTTTTTAGTTTTTCCAGCACTTATGTCTGACTCGATTCCGAAATACCGAGACAATACCCGAAACACATTTCCATCTACCACAGGTACGGGTTCATTATAAGCAAACGAGGCAATAGCTGCTGCGGTATATTCACCAATACCTTTTAATTGTAAAAGACCTGAAAAGGAATTCGGAAAAATACCGCCTAATTCATTCACTATATATTGTGAGGTTTGATGCAAATTTCTAGCTCGAGAATAATACCCTAATCCTTGCCAAAGTTTAAGTACTTGTTGTTCATCGGCCTGAGCCAAATCATAAACTGTAGGAAAAAATTTTAAAAAAGCATAAAAATATGGCGTTCCTTGAGCAACGCGCGTTTGTTGAAGAATAATTTCTGAGAGCCAAATTGGGTATGGATTTGTGGTATTTCGCCATGGCAAATCACGTTTGTTTTGTAAATACCATTGAATTAACGAGTTAGAAAAAGTCATTGTAAATTATTTGTAAGCAAAAGTAAAAGTTTATGTAATTAAATTTTAACGAATTAGGTTGATTTATTGTTTTTTAAATTCGTATATTTGCAACCTCAAAAAAAAATAGTACAACATATTAAAAAGGAAAGAAAATGACGAAAGCAGATATCGTAGCAAAGATTTCAGAAAAATTAGGTCTTGAAAAAGGAGATGTTCAAGCAACAGTTGAGACTTTTATGAATGAAGTTAAAACTTCATTAGAAACTGGAGACACTGTGTATCTAAGAGGTTTCGGAAGCTTCATTGTAAAAACTAGAGCTGAAAAAACAGGAAGAAATATTTCTAAAAATACCACTATTAAAATCCCAGCTCACAACATCCCAGCTTTTAAACCAGCTAAAGTGTTTGTAGAAGGTGTAAAAACAAATAACGAAGCAAAATAATCTATTAATTAATCATAAAATCTTCAGGATATGCCAAGTGGTAAAAAAAGAAAGAGACATAAGGTAGCGACGCACAAACGTAAAAAAAGAGCGAGAGCTAACCGTCATAAAAAGAAAAAGTAGTTTTAAACTACTTTTTTCTTTTTAAAAGTTCATTGAAATTTGAATTTCAGACACTAGATTTCAGACTTCAGCTTGCCGCTTAAACTGCATACTGCTCTCTGAATACTGCCGACTGAAACTTCATCCGGGTCAAAACCTGTTAAATATTGTTTAATCCATCCTTACAATTCAGTTATGAGTTATAAGTTATGAGTTATGAGTTGTAAAACTGAAAACTGAAAACCGAAACTGAAAACTTTAACGTATGGATAAAAATGTACAGCGTGAATAAAGAATTAATTATTCGTTCTAGTTCTGATGCCGTAGATTTTGCCTTATTAAAAGATGGAAAACTAATTGAATTACACAAAGAACAAGAAACAAGCAACTTTCAAGTAGGCGATATTTTTATTGCCAAAATAAGAAAACCAGTTGCTGGACTCAATGCTGCTTTTGTGAATGTTGGCTACGAAAAAGACGCCTTTTTACATTATCATGACTTAGGTCCAAACCTTGCTTCCCAACTGAAATTCATAAAACTTGTAAGCGCAGGTAAAATAAAAGATTTCTCCCTAAAAAACTTTCAGTTTGAAAAAGAGATTGATAAAGACGGCACCATTACTGATGTTTTGAATGCCAATCAATCTGTTTTAGTACAAGTAGTAAAAGAACCGATATCAACCAAAGGCCCAAGAATTAGTGCAGAACTATCCTTGGCCGGACGCTTTATCGTTCTTGTCCCTTTTTCGGATCGGGTTTCTATTTCTCAAAAAATAGAAGACAAAAAAGAAAAAGATCGACTCAAAAAACTTGTACAATCCATCAAACCAAAAGGCTTTGGCGTTATTGTTCGCACAGTAGCCGAAGGCAAAAATACAGCCGAATTAGAAAAAGATTTGCAGAACCTGCTCAGCAGATGGACTGCAATGTGTAAGAAATTACCAACTGCTCATCATCCGTCAAAAGTATTAGGCGAGCTCAACAGAGCCTCCTCTATCCTTCGCGACGTGTTTAATGATACCTTTAGCGGTATTCAAATAGATGATGAAGAGTTGTACCAACAAACAAAGGATTACTTGCAAGAAATTGCACCATCCAAACAATCAATTGTAAAGTTTTATCAATCGAAAGACACTCCAATATTCGAAAAATACAACATAGAGAGACAAATCAAGACTTCCTTCGGAAAAACCGTTTCCATGAGCAAAGGAGCTTATTTAATTATCGAACACACTGAAGCCCTTCACGTTATAGACGTAAATAGCGGCAACCGTTCGAACAAAGCTACCAATCAAGAAGACACCGCGATGGAAGTAAACATGATCGCCGCCGCCGAAATCGCAAGACAATTGCGCTTGAGAGATATGGGCGGAATCATAGTAGTCGATTTTATCGATATGGCAAATCCCGAAAATCGCAAAGTTTTATTCGACTTCCTAAGAGAAGAGATGAGCGATGATAAAGCCAAACACAAGATCTTACCTCCTAGTAAATTTGGATTAGTTCAAATCACTAGACAAAGAGTAAGACCAGAAGTCAATATCAAGACACGTGAAGAAGATCCTAACAATGAGAATGGCGAAATTGAAGCGCCAATATTAATCATTGACAAAATCACTTCCGATTTAGAAAGGCTTCTAAAAACCCACAACAAAGTAGTACTTAATGTACATCCATTTGTGGCTGCTTACCTCAGCAAAGGTTTTCCATCATTACGTTCAAAATGGTTTTTTGAACATAAAAAATGGGTGAAAATTATACCACGTGACGCTTACACGTATTTAGAATATCATTTCTACGACAAAAAAGGAAATGTTATTGCAGACTAAAACAAAAAAAACCGCTATTCGAAAGAGTAGCGGTTTTTTTGTGTCTAAAATATTGCAATTAGTTCAAAACATATTCTAATCTCACCGTAATTCGAGCAGTCTTATTTTTACTAAAAGTATCATTGTTACCGCCGTAACTGTCCTCAGCTGTAGAGCCCTGACCCGTAATTTGAAAAACGCCCATACTCGCACTCTTTAATTTACCCAAACTCCCTTCAGCGGTTTTTACGATTTTGGTAGCACGTTCGTTAGCGTCTTTAGTAGCTTTTTCAATTAAACTTTGTTTTAAACTTGGCAAATTGGAATATGTATATTGAATAGAATTTGAAGTAAGTTCTATCCCAGAATTAATCAATTCAGAAGTTTTACTCGAAACAGCTTCAATACGTTTCATTAAATCAGGGCTCTTTTTAGCTAAAAAAGTAATACTTTGGGTGGCTTCATATCCATCAAAAACTTGTTCAGTATTAATATATTCGCCATTTGCATTTTGAATTTTCACTTCTCTAAACTTCTTTTGAAAATTTACCGCTCCAAACGAAAACTCATTTGATTTAAATCCTTTTGCAACAAAAAATTCAGCTACAATTTTTTGATCCGAAATGATTTTATTATAAGCTGTTTTAATATCTGAACTACTTGCTGTAAAACTTCCAGACCATAAAATTTCGTCCGAAACAAAATCTTTTGCTCCAAGACCAATCACTGAAATTGAATCTAAATTTTCATTTCTATTTTTAAAAGATTGCCCCAAAATAAAGGCTGTAATCACAATAGAAATACCAATAACAATAGCAGTTTTAATTTTAGTGTCCATCATAAAATTTAGATTTAAATATTACTTTTATGCAATTAACAATGAGGTAAATATAATAAGAAAAAGAAGAATTCCTTTATAAATTTACTTCCTTTTCTCTGCAAAAAACCGCTTCATCAAATGGGCTGATTCTTCTGCTAAAACACCACGTACCACAGAAGTTTTGGGATGTAATTGTGTACCCATTTTTTCATATCCTCGATGCGAATCGCTAGCACCAAAAACAATTTTAGAAATTTGACTCCAATACAAAGCCCCAGCACACATTTGGCAAGGCTCTAAAGTCACATACAATGTGCAATCCTTCAAATATTTACCGCCTAAGAAATTGGCCGCTGCTGTTATGGCTTGCATTTCGGCATGGGCTGTAACATCGTTGAGTAACTCCGTCAAGTTGTGAGTTCGGGCAATCACTTTGTCGGCCACAACAATAACGGCTCCCACAGGAATTTCACCTTTATCAAAAGCCATTTCAGCTTCTTGCAAAGCTTTTTTCATGAAATATTCGTCGGTGAATGGGTTTATCATAGTACAAAAGTACGGATTTGAAATAAATTTCGTTAGTTTTATAATCAGAAACCTAAAGCATGGAAAGGAAGTATAAAATCACAATTTCAGATCCTTGTCAAGAAGATTGGAATAAAATGTCTCCCAATGACGATGGTCGTTTTTGCATGAGTTGTGCTAAAACTGTCGTAGATTTTACAACAATGTTACCGAAAGAGGTACAACATTTTTTTATTCAAAATCAGAACAAACAAATCTGTGGGAGAATTAGAAAATCGCAATTAGACACTATAACTATTCAAATTCCGAGTCGTGTTTTATATACTCAAACACAGTATCAAAAAATCTTTTTATTGGCTTTGTTTATAGCAATGGGCTCAACACTATTTAGTTGCACAGATAAAAAAGGAAACAAACAAAAAATTGACAAAGTTGAAGTTGTGAATGAACCAAAACCAGAAACCGACAGGATTACTGTTGGCGATGTAAAATACAATCCAAATGACCCTGCACATATTCCGCCACCTCCACCACCTCCTAAAGTAGATCAAGTTAAATTTGTGAAACCAATTGTAAGACCCGAAGACAAAAGCGAGATAAACAAAGTTAAAGATCCCTATATAGATGAAACAATTTATGGGGTTATAGGAATTTGTGTTTATCCTGAATACATTGGTGGATTTCAACAATTTTATACTTACATCAAAGATAATTATCAGTTTCCTAAAGAAGCAAAAAAAATAAGCGGAACTATTTCCGCTACCTTTAAAATATTAAAAGACGGCAAGTTAGATTCTATCGAGGTAACAAAAGATCCTGGTTTTGGAACTAAACAAGAGTTAATAAAAATTTTAAAAAACACGAAAAAATGGTTGCCTGGTGAAGAATTTGGAAGAAAAAAAGAATGTAAATTTCAATTGAATATCAGTATTAAACTTGATACACTTAAAAGAACATTTTTTAGAAGAAAAGTTAATTCGAAAATTGATTCTATCGAAATTAAACGTATTACTAAGTTCGAAGACGATTATTCTAAACATTAAAAACCGTAAATTCGCTTTTTTAATCATTAAATGAAAAGTAACCTACTCGAACATATAAATAACCCCTTAGATTTACGCCTACTGAATGAAGCGCAATTGCCACAGTTAGCGCAAGAATTACGCGATTTCATTATTGATATTGTTGCAGTAAAAGAAGGGCATTTAGGTGCTAGTCTAGGTGTGGTTGAATTGACCATTGCTTTGCATTATGTATTTGATACCCCCAATGACTTATTAATTTGGGATGTAGGACACCAAGCTTATGGTCATAAAATCCTGACCGAAAGAAAAGCTATTTTTCATACTAATCGACAGTTGAATGGAATTTCTGGATTTCCAAAAAGAAGCGAGAGTATTTATGATGCCTTTGGCGTAGGCCACTCCTCCACTTCCATCTCTGCTGCATTGGGAATGGCGATTGCTTCTAATCTAAAAGGAGACACCGAAAAGCAACATATTGCCGTAATAGGAGACGCCTCTATAGCTTCAGGAATGGCTTTTGAAGGACTCAATCATGCGGGAGTTACCGATGCTAATTTATTAGTCATTTTAAACGATAACGCCATTGGAATCGACCCCAGTGTTGGCGCCTTAAAAGAATATTTAACCGCTGTAAAAGAAGGAAAAAATCATTGGCAAAACAACATGATTAAATCCTTAAACTTTGACTACTCCGGACCAATTGATGGTCATGACCTCAAAGCGGTAATTAAAGAATTAAACCGTTTAAAAAAGGTAAAAGGGCCCAAGTTTCTTCATGTTATTACCACCAAAGGCAAAGGACTACAACAAGCCGAAGACAATCAAGTACAATACCACGCACCGGGTAAATTTGATGCTTCAACTGGAGATTTACTGCCTAAATCAGAAGAGCATTTACCTCCAAAATACCAAGATGTTTTTGGTTTAACGCTTTTAGATTTAGCCAAAAAGAATGAAAAAATCATCGGAATAACACCTGCCATGCCTTCTGGTAGTTCTTTAAAATTCATGATGGATGAAATTCCAAGTCGAGCATTTGATGTAGGCATTGCTGAACAACATGCAGTCACATTAGCCGCTGGAATGTCTACTCAAGGAATGATAGTCTATTGTAACATCTATTCTACTTTTTTACAAAGAGCGTATGACCAAGTCATCCACGATGTGGCTTTACAAAACTTACCAGTAATCTTTTGTTTGGACAGAGCAGGATTGGTTGGCGAAGACGGCGCTACCCATCAGGGTGTTTTTGACTTAGCTTATTTGAGATGTATTCCAAATTTAATAGTATATGCTCCGTTGAACGAAATTGAGTTGCAAAACATCTTATATACGGTACAATTAGGGATCGATCAACCCATTGCCATACGCTATCCAAGAGGTAGAGGTGAGCTTGTCAACTGGAAATCTCCTTACAAAAAAATTGCAATCGGAAAAGCCAACAGTTTGAAAACAGGAACAACAATTGCCATTCTTTCAACTGGTTCCATTGGAAATAATGTCATAAAAGCGACTGAAAAGTTAGAGAATGAAGCTCTTTTTGCTCATTATGCTTTTGGCTTTGTTAAACCATTGGATGAAAAACTTTTACATACTATTTTTGCCCAATTTGAAACCATAATTACAGTAGAAGATGGTGTTGTAACTGGAGGTTTTGGATCAGCCATACTCGAATTTTCAGCTTCTCATAACTATCAGAAAACGATCAAAACATTAGGAATCCCCGACGCTTTTATCGAACAAGGAACTGTAAATGAATTACAATACGCCTGCAAAATTGACGTTAAAAGTCTGAAAGCCTTTTTTTCAACATACAAAATCAGTTAATTTGCATTTATTAAAACGCCAATAATGAAATTTTTACCAATACCACTTTTATTATTTTTCTTTAGTTTTTCTTTTCAAAGTTTTGCACAAGAAACCACACCGATACCAGAAACTACCAACGATTCCATTATACTGTTGACACCTACCACAGGGCCCACTTTTCGGCCCTTTGTAATCCCTACTTCGCTTCCGCCAATAAAAGCGCCAACTATTAGAAAGACCTCTGTAAATACTTTGGGGATTTCAAACTGGATTAAAAAAAACAAACTAGGCTTTGACATCACACAAATTGCTTTTGTAAACTGGAATGCTGGAGGTACAAGCTCTATTTCTGGATTAGTAAAAGGGAATTTCACAAGAGTGTACACTAGAGAAAATTACAAATGGCAAAATGAATTGATTTTTCGCTATGGTCTCAACAAACAAGATGGGATTGAATTGAGAAAAACAGATGACGCTGTTTTGATCAACTCCACTTTCGGTTATCGAAAAGATACTTTAACTAACTGGTACTATTCTGCAAAATTTAATTTCAACACACAATTCACGGATGGATACTCCTATCCAAATACTGAAATAGCGATTTCTAGACCTTTCGCTCCAGCGTATATTTTTATGGGTTTAGGAGCTGAAAACATCAATAAGAAAAAAAATTACTCCTACTACATTTCTCCCTTTACTTTCAAAAACACTTTGGTATTAGATCAAAGATTGGCTGACCAAGGAGCCTTTGGGGTCGACAAAGCTATTTATGATACAAATGGAAATCTTTTAGTAAGAGGAAAAAAAACAAGAACGGAATTGGGTTTCTTGTTCACTGGTCAGATGAAAAAAGAAGTTTTTAAAAACATTCATTTAGACAATAGACTCATCCTTTACTCAGACTACATCAATAATTTTGGCAATGTTGATATAGATTGGAATGTACAATTTGAACTTGTAGTCAATAAATATGTAAAAGCCAATATTGGCACACATTTAATTTACGACGATGACATCAAATCCAAAAGAGAAGAAAACGGTGTTCAAATTACTGAAGGTCCTAAAGTACAGCTAAAACAGGCTTTAGGAGTGGGAATTGTATATGAGTTTTAATTTTTATTTTTGGGTTCCTTGTAACGTTTCATAAAGACGTAAAGCATTACCATCAGTTAGTAAAGATACATAATGACAAATATGTAGTAATCTTTCATATAGGTTTTCTTTATCTAAAAGATGCTTTTCTGGAAGCATTTTTAAAATTAATCCATCATAATTCGAACTTTTACCCTCAAAAGAATTGTTATAAGCGGTAATGAATTTATCCAAAAGAGTCTGAATAATTTGATAACCCACCAACTCTTTTTCAATCACTTCTCTGCTCTGATAAATATTCTTGACACTAATTTTGATGATATCATCCATTTGTGCTTTGTATTTGCTTTTATCCATTATTGCAAAAGGAAAATTACCCGCAAGAATGTGGTTCTCGTTTTCGATAAAAACTTTCACTGCATCATTGATCAAACTTCCTATAGCCAAAGCACGCAGGTAACTAATTCGATCTTCTTTGGTTTCTAATGTCTTGTATTTAGAAGAATCAATACTATCTTTTACCAATTTGATTAAATATTCTAAAGCAAAATCTTCAGAAATTAATCCCAAATTGATCCCGTCTTCAAAATCAATTATGGTATAACAAATATCATCGGCTGCTTCGACCAAATAAGCCAAGGGATGTCTTTCGAAACCGATGTCTGGATTACTTTTGTTGGGAATCATTCCCATTTCTTGAGCTACTTCTTGAAAAAAATCTTTATCGGTTTGAAAAAAACCATATTTTTTGTCAGCGATATTTTTTGTAGGCTTTTTTGGCAAACTCTCTTTGGGATATTTCATAAAAGCGCCTAAAGTAGCAAACGATAATCGAATCCCTCCTTCTACTCCTGGCCGAGAACTATTCAATACCGAAAACCCATTAGCATTACCTTCAAAATCTACCAAATCTTGCCAATGCTTAGAACTCAATTGATTTTTATATTGTTGTCCTTTTCCAATTGAAAAATACTCTCCAATGGCTTTTTCACCAGAATGTCCAAATGGAGGATTCCCAATATCGTGTGCGAGAGAAGCCGCAGCAACAATGGCTCCAAAATCATTCATTTGATAGCCATGAATATCTTGCAAATAAGGATATTTTTCGATTATTTTTTTTCCAACCAATCTTCCTAAAGAACGTCCTACCACTGAAACCTCTAGACTATGCGTCAAACGGGTATGCACAAAATCAGTTTTAGACAATGGAATTACCTGAGTTTTGTCTTGCAGACTTCGAAAAGCAGCAGAAAAAATGATACGGTCGTAATCGACTTCAAAGCCCAAACGAGTTTCATCTTGTTCACTACGTAATCGTTTTCCTGTGTCTCCTTGTCGTTTTAATGATAATAGTTGTTCCCAGTTCATTCTTTAAATAAATCTTTAAGCATTTCAAATCCAAAAATACATTTTATTTTAATCCTAATCTTAAGAATAGATTGGGTTATCCAAAAATTAAAACAAAAAGACTAATTTCAAACTATTTATCATTAGTAAATTATTTTACAATCCAAAAGTGGATAATCTACCAAAAACCATAACAATTCCTCATAAAACAATACGATAACCGGAAAAATAAACGACTTATTCACAAAAAAGCTAAAAAAATTAAAAAATTAACAATTGTTACTTGATGACTCCTTTGCAAATCACTTAAAAATCAGTTAGTTTTGTAATGTTATTAAACCAACATATCAAAAACTTAATCATGAATAAAAAACTACTCTTTTTTTTCTTTTTTGTTTTCCTGAATGGGTTAGCTCAAAACAATAGAGAAATAATCCAAAATTATTTAAACTCGACAAAAGCAAAAACCACTATATCTAAAAATGATTTTAGTGAATGGAGCATTCAAAGTGAAGGAGGAAAAACCAGCTCCGGAATAGAAAACTGTTATGTCATTCAAAAATATAAAGGGATTGAAATTTTCAATGCTGTATCCAATTTTCACATCAAAAACAAAGAGGTTATTGAGGTTCAAAAGCGAATGGTTGCTGACATATCAAAAAAAGCAAATACTACTTCAGCCAAAATTGGTATCATTGAAAGTTTAAAACAAGCATATACTATTCTAAAATTACAACAGGTCAGTCCAATTTCCATATTGGAAAACAAAGAAAAAAACCATTATAAGCTTTCTAACGGTTTCAATTTCGAAGACCCAGTTCAAGCAAGCTTGGTTTACTATCAAACTAAAGAAGAACAACTGATTTTAGCTTGGAATTTTACGATTCATACTCCAAATCACCAAAATATTTGGAGCGTAAGAATGGATGCTAGCACAGGAAAAATACTGGAAAAACACAACATGGTCTTGTCTTGTAGCTTTGACAAAAACGAAGCACATACAGGAGTTGTAAAAGCTGAAAACCTAAATTTCGATATTACCTATAAACAAATTTACACTCCTCTAACTGCCTCTTCAACATCGGGGACTTATAGAGTGTTACCATTTGAAATAGAAAGTCCAAATCATGGCGCTTTTAAATTGATTAGCAATGCAGAAGATGCCGCTGCCTCTCCTTTTGGATGGCATGACACCAACGGTGTTACTGGCGCCGACTATACCATCACAAGAGGTAATAACGTTTGGGCAAAAGAAGATTTTCTAGGTAACAATAACATTAATGGGACAAGTCCTGATGGTGGACAAAACCTAATTTTTGATTTCCCATACGGAGGCACTTCAAATGTGGCTTCAACTTATATTGACGCAGCAACTACCAACTTGTTTTACATGACCAATATCATGCACGATGTTTGGTACAACTACGGTTTTAATGAAGCCAATGGTAATTTTCAAGAAAACAATTATAATAAAGGAGGAAGTGGGAGTGATTTTGTAATCGCTGAAGCACAAGATGGCTCATTAGCCACCACTCCAAATTTGAATAATGCTAATTTTTCTACTCCAATAGATGGAAATCCTGGAAGAATGCAAATGTTTTTATGGAACAGAGTTCCACAAATCAAACCCATTATCGTAAATAGTCCAACTAGTATTGCAGGACAATATGTAGCAAGACAAAATTCATTCAATCCAGGGAATGTTG
This sequence comes from uncultured Flavobacterium sp., assembly GCA_963513565.1. Taxonomy (GTDB): domain Bacteria; phylum Bacteroidota; class Bacteroidia; order Flavobacteriales; family Flavobacteriaceae; genus Flavobacterium. The sequence goes on from CAUPRE010000004.1 coordinate 61,076, forward strand.
CTTTACCTATTGCACCTAACAGTATAACTGCTGATTTGGTGTTATATCTAGATAACGGAGCATCTACTTCCGAAGCTTGCGTAATTCCTTCAAATGCTGCAGCTCTAAAAGATAAAATTGCAATAATTAGAAGAGGTAACTGCAGCTTTACAGTAAAAGCTAAATTTGCTCAAGACGCTGGAGCTCTTGCTGTAATAATAGTAAATAATACGGACGGCGAAATCAATATGTCCGGAGCTGATGCCACCATTACCATTCCCGCCATAAGCGTTACACAAGAAGTAGGTGAGAAACTAATAACTGAGTTATTGTTTGGAAAAGTTAACGTATCACTACAATTACCATCTACCTCTTCTTTTATTAATACGGATGGTGATTTTGATAATGGCATTATTGCACATGAATTTGGGCATGGTATTTCTACACGTCTTGCCGGCGGTCGTCTAAATTCAAGTTGTTTGACCAATACTGATCAAATGGGTGAAGGATGGTCTGACTGGTTTGCTTTAATGATGCAAATTAAACCTGGGGATGTAAGTTCCGCCAAAAGAGGTATCGGTACTTTTGTTTCTTCTCAGCCAACTGATGGCGTGGGTATCCGCTCATACCCTTATTCAACTGATAAAACGGTAAATCCAATGACTTTTGTTTTTACCAATAATTTTCAATTCCAAGAAGATGGTGTCGAAAAAACTTCTGTTCACGGTGTTGGTTCTGTGTGGGCAACCATCCTATGGGATTTAACCTGGGCATATATCAACAAATATGGATTTGACAACAATAAATATACCGGTCAAGGCGGTAATAATAAAATTATGGCATTGGTACTAGACGGTATTAAATTACAACCTTGTAACCCTACTTTTGTGGAGGCAAGAGATGCAATAATTGCCGCTGATCAAGCCATTACTGGGGGTAAAGATTTCTGCATGATTTGGGAGGTTTTTGCTAATAGAGGACTAGGTGTAAATGCCACTTCTGGAGAAAGAAACATTGGTAATGATCAAACAGAAGATTTTACAAGACCAGCTGCAGGCCCTAACTGTACGTCTTTATCATCAAATGATTTCGATCAATTAAATATTATCAATGTGTATCCAAATCCTTCCAAAGGGGAATTCAATCTAACTATTAACCAGTATAATGGTGACATTGATATTAGTGTAGTTGACTTATTAGGCAGACTTGTTTACAAAAAAGACAAAGAAGAGTTTAATAATGAAAAGGCTATCGACTTAAGCGCATTAAAAACAGGTATTTATATTCTTAAAGTTACTGGAAAAGACTTAAATTATGTAACCAAATTGGTGATTGAATAATTTTTTATTCTATAAAAATCCAAAAGAGTGTCTAAATTTAGACACTCTTTTTTTTGATGGTATACTCCCTAAATTAATCCTAACATTGATGGGACTGGCATTTGCGATTAGATAACAAATATGCTACATAACCTACAATGCTTTAATTCATATCTAAAGTTTACCTCTTTTACTCAATTGCGTCTTTTTCAATTGCGTCTTGAATCACATTGTTTTTCACCGATTGTAGCAAATGATTTTTAGCCTCAGCAAAAGTAAGGTCGTACAAGCGTTCCATTTTTTGAAATTGTGGGGGATACTTTTGAAGTAATGAATCATAATATGAATCCAAAACGGCAGCGTTGGGCGCTGTAAACTCAAGTTGTAATTCAAAACGACGCACTAAGGCCTCGTCTATCATTTGAATTTGATTGGTGGCAGCAATTAATATCGAGCGACTCGGGAAACTATCAATCAACTGAATAATTGAATTGACCACTCGTTTCATTTCTGTATTGTCTTTGTTGTCGTAATCCCTAATTTGCCCTAAAGAATCGAACTCGTCAAAAAACAATATGGCACTTTCGTACTGTACTTCTTTAAATAAACCTTCGATATTTTTGGAGGTTTCTCCTAATTTAGACGAAACAATTCTTGACAAATTAACAATAATAAGTTTTTTATCCAATTTTTTAGCAATGGCTTTGGCAGTCATCGTTTTTCCACAACCTGTTTTGCCATAAAGTAACATTTTATTGGCGACAGGTAAATCATATTGTTCGAGTACTTTTCGAAATTGATACTCTTTCAAAAATTGATTAATTTGTCGTGAAACGGCTTCATTAAAGACAACATCTTCAAGGAGGACATTACTTCGGTCCGTAAAATATAATAAACTCAAAGGGATTGGAATGTTAAAAGGTTTGACTTATAAACCAAGTCTTTTTGACCAGTTTTTTGGAGAGCGAGAGGTGTGAAAAACAGCAATAACTATAATCTTATTATATTTGTATGTATAATGAATTCCATAAGGAAATCTTGAAATAAATCGAATTTTAATATCCTTATATTTCTTTTGGAAAGCCTCGGGATTTCTCAAAATCGCATCAATTCCTGCTTCTAGACACAATTCAAAATCATAAGAAAGACCTGTTCTTTGTTCTTCATACCATAAAACAGCGGCCTCAATATCAAATAATGCTTCTTTTGTAAATTGAATATCACGCATTATCTAATCGTTTTCAAATGCGCTTTTACAGCCTCCCATGAATACAATTCAGATTTGCCATCTTCTAAATTTTGAAGTCGTATATCCAACTCTTTTTGTATTTCATCAGAGATTTCTAATTCGTTTTTAGCAATACTATCCCATAATTGCTCTGCAAAAACAATTTTTTCAGCATTACTATATTTTGAAAAATCCTTAATCTCCATGATTAGCTATTTTTTATGATAACAAATTTAAGCAAATAAATGAATGTTTGTAAGGATGGGTATTATTTTAAGAATTTTTGGAAAAAAAAGAGGTTGCCATTTTAGACAACCTCTTTAACTTAATTAAGACCCACACATTTCACAATCGTCTGGCCCTGCATTTTTGGCCAACTCGATCATGGCTCTGTATTCTTCGGCGCTCATCTCTACCGTCTCTACTTCAACCGCTTCCAAAGGTCTGGTTTTTGGTTTACTTTCTGGAATTACCTCTTCCTTTTTGTCATTATTCAACGTGAACTTGATAGCATCTACTGCGGCTTTGGTTCTCAAATAGTACATTCCAGTTTTCAATCCTGATTGCCATGCGTAGAAATGCATTGAAGTTAATTTGGAGTAATTGGCATCTTGCATAAACAAGTTCAAAGATTGAGATTGATCGATGAAATATCCTCTTTGACGTGACATATCGATGATATCTTTCATGGACATTTCCCAAACCGTTTTGTACAATTCTTTTAGATCTTGAGGAATAGAATCAATATTTTGTACTGATCCATTATGTCTCATGATTTCTTGTTTCAACGTTTCATTCCACAAACCACGTTCTACTAAATCATGTAATAAATGTTTGTTTACTACAATAAACTCACCAGAAAGAACACGTCTTGTGTAAATATTAGAAGTATAAGGCTCAAATGCTTCGTTGTTTCCTAAAATTTGAGAAGTAGAAGCTGTTGGCATAGGCGCTACTAACAAAGAGTTACGCACTCCATTGGCCATTACTTCTTTTCTCAAAGCAGCCCAGTCCCATCTTCCAGACAACTCTTCGTCTTTTAGTCCCCAAAGATTGTGTTGAAACTCCCCTTGAGAAATTGGTGAACCTTCGAAGGTAGAATAAGGACCTTCCTCTTTGGCCATTTCCATTGAGGCAGTAACCGCAGCAAAATAAAGTGTTTCGAAAATTTCTTGATTCAATTTCTTTGCCTCATCACTTGTAAAAGGCATGCGTAACATAATAAAAGCATCAGCTAAACCTTGTACTCCCAATCCTACCGGACGGTGACGCATGTTAGAATTTTCTGCTTCTTTTACTGGGTAGTAATTTCTATCAATTACTTTATTTAAATTACGAGTTACTCTTTTAGTTACTTTGAACATTAATTCATGGTCAAACTTCCCGTTTTCAATGAACATTGGTAAAGAAATAGAAGCAAGGTTACATACCGCAATTTCATCTTTAGAAGTGTACTCCATAATTTCGGTACACAAGTTTGAAGAACGAATAGTACCTAAATTCTTTTGATTCGATTTACGGTTAGCAGCGTCTTTGTATAACATATAAGGCGTACCCGTCTCGATTTGAGATTCTAGAATTTTTTCCCACAATTCACGAGCTTTGATCGTTTTTCTTCCTTTACCTCTGTTTTCATAATCGATATACATGGATTCAAACTCTTCGCCATATACATCATACAAACCTGGACATTCGTTTGGACACATTAAAGTCCAATGTGCATCTTCTTGCACACGCTTCATAAATAAATCTGAAGTCCACATCGCAAAGAATAAGTCTCTTGCGCGCATTTCTTCTTTTCCGGTATTTTTCTTCAAATCCAAAAATTCAAAAATATCGGCATGCCAAGTTTCAATATAAATCGCAAAACTTCCTTTACGTTTCCCTCCTCCTTGATCGACATAACGAGCCGTATCATTGAACACACGTAACATCGGCACAATACCATTCGAAGTACCATTGGTACCACGAATATAAGAACCTGTAGCTCTCACGTTATGAATAGAAAGTCCAATTCCTCCTGCCGATTGTGAAATTTTAGCCGTTTGTTTCAACGTATCATAAATTCCATCAATACTATCGTCTTGCATGGCCAAAAGGAAACAAGAAGACATTTGAGGCTTTGGCGTACCCGCATTAAATAAGGTTGGTGTTGCGTGGGTAAAGAATTTTTTAGACATTAAGTCGTAGGTTTCAATAACCGATTCCAAATCGTTTAAATGAATACCAACAGAAACACGCATCAACATATGTTGAGGACGCTCTACAATTTTGCCGTTAATCTTTAACAAATAAGAACGTTCTAAAGTTTTAAAACCAAAATAATCATAGTTAAAGTCACGGTTATAAATGATATGTGAATTTAAGAATTCGGCATTTTCCATGATTACTTTATGAACTTCATCAGAAAGTAGTGGAGCTTCTTGTCCGTTTCTAGGATTTACATAGTGATACATTTCATTCATCGTTTCAGAGAAAGATTTATTAGTGTTTTTATGTAAATTAGAAATAGCAATACGAGCAGCTAATTGAGCATAATCAGGATGTGCAATAGTCATAGATGCTGCTGTTTCGGCTGCTAAGTTATCTAGTTCTGAAGTAGATACTCCGTCGTAAAGGCCTTCGATTACTCTCATTGCAACTTTTACAGCATCTACTAAATCATTCAAACCATAGCATAGTTTTTTAATTCTATCTGTGATTTTGTCGAACATTACCGGCTCTTTATGGCCATCTCTTTTTACTACGTACATAAGTTTTGGTTTTAAAAAACAGCAAATCCCTTTGCCATTTTAGGGTATTTGTAATAATTGATTTGGGAAACTAATCCCTAGAATATGTCGATTCGTTAGAGGCAAATGTTTCCTTATCACCATAAAAATATATGCCCAATTGAAGGACAAAATTTAAAAGGTAATAAAAAGAACTAGTTACTTCTAATTACTAAACGATACTACTTAACTTTTTTAAAAATCAGCGTCGAATGAAATCTTTTGCGCGTCACTATCCGTGTTCATTACACCCGCTTTTTGATACTCTGCTACTTTTTTCTCAAAGAAATTGGTTTTTCCTTGCAATGAAATCATATCCATGAAATCAAAAGGATTTGTGGTATTGTATTCTCTTTCGCAACCTAACTCAACCAACAAACGATCGGTTACGAATTCTAAATATTGAGTCATTAAACCTGCATTCATTCCGATTAAACTAACCGGAAGCGATTCGGTGATAAACTCTCTTTCAATTTTTAGAGCATCAACTAAAATTTCTCTAATGCGGTCTTTAGGGACTTTATTAATCAAATGATGATTGTGCAAGTGCACAGCAAAATCACAATGAACGCCTTCATCACGAGAAATCAATTCATTAGAAAATGTCAATCCTGGCATTAAGCCACGTTTTTTCAACCAAAAAATAGAACAAAAACTTCCAGAAAAGAAAATTCCTTCTACAGCTGCAAAAGCAATTAATCGTTCAGCAAATGAATCGGATTCAATCCACTTTAAAGCCCAATCAGCTTTTTTCTTGATTGCTGGAAATACTTCAATAGCGGTAAACAACTCGTTTTTCTCTACTTCATCTTTTACATAGGTATCGATTAATAAAGAATAGGTTTCACTATGAATGTTTTCCATCATAATTTGAAAACCATAGAAAAACTTAGCTTCTGCATATTGCACTTCGTTTACAAAGTTTTCGGCTAAATTTTCATTTACAATCCCATCAGAAGCTGCAAAAAAAGCTAAAATGTGTTTGATGAAATATTTTTCATCTTCACTTAGCTTATTATTCCAGTCGTTTAAGTCTTGAGATAAGTCAATTTCTTCTGCAGTCCAAAAACTGGCTTCCATTTTCTTATACCATTCCCAAATATCATGATGCTTGATAGGAAAAATCACGAAACGATTTTTATTTTCTTGTAAAATTGGCTCTAATTGTGACATTTATTGTATTTCTTTTTTTTGGTTTTTTTAAGAGAATTTTAATCAATCTGGGGATTACAAAGATTGTGAAATAATGCGTGTATTAAAAGCCAAACTTATTCACAATCACCCTTAGTTTTTAACAAAGCAGCATTTTTCAAAATATTAAATTTTGATTTTACAACTAGCTGACTTTTAGAATTTTACATTTTAAAAAAACAGCTGAAGCACCGTAAAATATAGGATTTTAAAACTCTTATGCAAGAGAAAAAAAATATTTTTTTAGGTTTATTTTTTTAGATCATTTGCTGCTTTTTCGAGCTCCATATACCAGTCCTCACCGAACCTTCTAACTAGTGCTTCTTTAACAAATTTATAGACAGGAACCTCCAACTCCTTTCCTAACGAACAAGCGTCATCACATATATCCCATTTGTCATAATTAACCGCAGCAAAATCACTAAAATCTTTCACTCTTATGGGATACAAATGACAAGACACTGGTTTTTTCCAGTCGATTATGCCTTGATTGTAGGCTTGCTCGATACCGCAAAGCGCTGTTGCACCATCAAAAATAACATACGCACAATCTTTATTATCGATTAATGGCGTTTCTAAATCTCCGTCTGTTCCTTTTAACCATGTTCCTTGAGCCTCTATAGCTTCTATACCTTGCTTGCGCAAAAAAGGTTTTACTTTCGGATAAATCGTTTCCAAAATTTTAGTTTCTTCAACACTTAAAGGAGCTCCGGCATCACCATCCACACAACAAGCACCTTTGCAAGCAGATAAATTACAAACAAATTCTTTTTCGAGTATATCTTCAGATACGATGGTTTTTCCTAATTGAAACATGGGTGTGAACTACTTTTAATTTTGCTGCAAAGTTAATCAAAGTCATGGAGTCTATGGTTTTTTAATCCTCCTTTAACTAATGTGCTTTTAAAAAAAAGGATATTAACGACTGAAAGCAAATCTTTAATAACTATCAAATCAGAAGTAAATCAAAGAAATGGAGCTTGTTTTTTAATAAAAACTATTAAAAAAGTCCGATTTATTGCAACAAACTATTAAAAATCTTAACAATGTTTTACCTTTGCCAACAAAAAAAGTATGTTAGAATTCAACTTGAGAGAAGTGGCTACTGTAGGAATGGTACTATTTGCCGTTATTGATATTGTTGGCTCCATTCCTATTATTATCAATCTTAGGGCCAAACACGGCCATATCGAATCCGAAAAAGCATCTTTGGTTGCTGCTTTGATAATGATTGTTTTTCTTTTTATAGGAAAAGAATTTTTGAGCTTGATAGGTATTGACGTACATTCTTTTGCTGTTGCTGGTTCTTTTGTGCTTTTCTTTTTAGCACTAGAAATGATTCTTGGCATTCATTTGTACAGAGACGAAGAAGCCAATTCAGCCTCAATCGTTCCTATTGCTTTTCCCTTAATTGCTGGCGCTGGAACCATGACTACACTGTTATCGCTTCGTTCTCAGTTTCATACTATCAACATTTTGATTGGAATTATTTTAAACATTATTCTGGTTTATATTGTTTTAAAATCTTCTGGAAAAATCGAAAAAATGTTGGGTAAAAACGGACTTGGAGTCGTGCGAAAAACCTTTGGTGTAGTACTTTTGGCCATTGCTGTTAAATTATTCGCTGCTAATGTTAAAGGTTTGTTTGCCTAAAATAAAATTTTATAAATTTACCCCCTCGAATACTTTTAATCATTCCATATTTGATTACAAAATAATAGGATGATTAAAACCATAATTGATGAATACCATGAAGATCTTTACTACTGTTTTAATTTTCTTAGCTGTTGCCTTAATCGTTTTTAATATTACTTTATTGGACTTCTCAGAGCCCTTCAAAGGTAATAGTGGTGTAGCACTTATTGGCGTTGGAGCCTCTTTTTGTGCTATTTTAATTCTTCTGATTTTTAGAATTTCTAAAAAAATTGAAGAAAAAATGAACGATAACATCTAAATGTTTGACGTTTTAATTATTGGCGGAGGCGCTTCGGGCATATCCTGTGCTCTAGTCTTAGGTTCTGCTAAAAACAAACCTTTTGCTGCTGACAAACAAATCGGAATTTTTACCCATCAAAAAGCCTCTTCTCTACAAGAAGCCTTGTTCAATAATGCCTATGGAATTCCTGCTGGCACTTTGGGTAGTGATTTATTAAAACAAAGTAGCTCACATTTAGCTATTACTTACCCTCACATTCTTCAAATTCCTGAAGAAAAAGTACTAAAAATCGAAAGTAATTTTGCTTCATCAGTTCCTCTTTCGTCTTCGGTTTCTGAATTTAAAGTTATTACAAACAAAAACACCTATACCACCAGAAACATTATTATTGGTATCGGATCAGCTAACACATTTGCTATCGAAGGCTTGATGAAGTTTGTCGAGCCTCACCAAAAAGCATTACCAGAAAAACAACGCATACAATTGCGAAACACAGACCACAAAGTAGCAGAAGGGATTTATGTAATAGGCACATTAGCAGGCTGGAGAAGTCAACTAGCCATTGCGGCCGGAAGTGGTGCAGCAGTTGCAACAGACATTCTTACTTTATGGAATAATGGTATTCAAACGCATGCACATGATAGCATACGTTAATTTCATTTTTTAGTCAAGACTTTTTTGACCATTTCATCTTGTTTCAATACAATTTGATAAAAGTATTCTTCACCATATAATTGTCTGGCAAATTCCGCCATGATGTATTGATTTACTGCCGCTTTACTCTTTTCTAATTGCAACAGCAAACCATTCGATCTGAGATAATCTTGAAAGAAGTCAAAATACTTTTCAGTATTGAATTGCATTTGAAATTCTTGGAAAGTTAATCCCTTGAATGCTTTTCGATCTTGGTCCAACTCTTCAAAAACAAAATGGCCTACCATTCCGGATTGTTCTAATATTGCTGCATTTTCTTCCTCCTTTTCGGTACTTATCGGAACAAAAACATCAGGAACGATTCCACCGCCTCCATAGACTAGTTTCCCTTTTTTAGTTTTGAACTTCAAAGTATCAGCTACCTTAATACTGTCTTTGTGGTACAATTCGCCATTCAAAAAACGGTGTTCTGATTCTTTAAAATAATCGGCATTGCCTTTAGCATAAGGTTTTTGAATAGAACGCCCCGAAGGTGTGTAATAACGAGCTACGGTTAAACGCACGGCTGAACCATCTTTAAAATCCATTTCGCGTTGCACTAGTCCTTTGCCAAAAGAACGACGTCCAACTATGGTTCCGCGATCGTTGTCCTGAATCGCTCCCGCCAAAATTTCACTTGCGGACGCGCTATTTTCGTTGATTAAAACAAATAATCTGCCCGATTCAAAATTCCCTTTTTCGGTTGCGAAGGTTTTTTCTATGGCTCCATTTTTACTTTTGGTAAAAACAATCAAGTCGTTATCTTTTAAAAAATGGTCGGCTATAGCAATGGCTTCTTCCATATATCCTCCACCATTATCACGCAAATCCAGCACTAGTGTGTATGCGCCTTGTTTTTTTAATTGTGCTAATCCCGAGTTAAATTCAGCAAAAGTAGTTTCGGCAAAGCGGTTGATCTTGATATAGCCCACCGTAGGATTCAACATCAAAGCGACGTCAACACTTTTTAGCGGAATAACCGCTCTTTTTATTTTGAATTTAAGCTTTTGACGTGTGGTTTTTCGGTAAACTGTCACTTCAATATCAGAGCCAACTGTTCCTTTTAGCTTTGCAAAAAGACTGTCACTCGGCAAATTACGCCCGAATAGTTTGGTTTTTCCGGCGTATAATAATCGGTCACCAGCTTGTATTCCTGCTTTTGCCGAAGGGCCATTAGCAACAGGTTTTATGACTGCAACGGTATCTTTGTACATGTAAAAATTAATCCCGATACCTACAAAATCGCCTTTCATACTCTCGGCAACTTGTGTTTGTACACTTGGCGGAATATAAACCGAGTGAGGATCTAACTTTGCCAAAATATTATCTACTGTCAAATTCACAATAGAATCCGTATTGACATCGTCTACATATTCATTATTAATAAAATCAATCAAAGAATTCAACTTTGATTTGGAAGCATTAGAAGCTACCAAACCAGGATCTCTCGAAATATTGAGCCATCCGCCAATACCCACGCCAAGGGCTAAAGTAGCACTCAAAAGAATAGGCAAATATTTGTTTTCGAATTTCATTTAGTCGTCTAAATTGGGTATGTGAATTACCTCAACGCCTGCTTTGATTAAAAATTGTATTCCAGAATCATCACGATATCCGTTTTGGTACACCACTCTTTTGATTCCAGATTGGTGAATCAATTTACTGCATTCTTTGCAGGGAGAAAGGGTAATGTACAAGGTGGCTCCTTCGCAAGACTGTGTCGAGCGCGCTACTTTGAGAATGGCATTCGCCTCGGCATGTAGTACATCCCAACGCGTTAATCCTTCGTCGTCTTCGCAACAATTTTCAAATCCAGAAGGCGTTCCATTGTAACCATCCGAAATAATCATTCGATCTTTTACAATGATAGCTCCCACTTGTTTGCGTTTGCAATACGACAACGAACCCCATTCTCTGGCAATTCGCAAGTAGGCTTTGTCGTATTTATTTAATTTTATTTCGTTCATTTTTATCGTAACCAAAATTCACTTTCAACAATCATTGGAAGTACTACACCGATTATAAAAGATGACATGACCAAAGTCCAATCTCTTTTTGAAAATCTAAAAACTGTTTGTACAATATAAGATAGTACCAAAACTACAAAAACTACAGCAATCTGTGCCGCTTCTATTCCTAAAGCGAACTCGCATAACGGTAATAATTTGGAATTGGCTGTTCCGCCTAATATGGTTTTGAAATAGTTAGAGAATCCTAAACCATGAATGATTCCAAAGAACAAAGTGATAAAAAACACCAGATTAATACTCTCTTTTTTGCTGGACTTTCCAGCGGTAAACAAATTGAATAAAGCCGTTATCAAAATCGTAATGGGAATGAGTAACTCGACCACATTAACTTTTATAGCTACAATACCATAAACAGAAAGAAACAATGCCATGGTATGCCCCAGCGTAAATAAGGTAACCAATAACAAGATGCGCTTCCAATCATTGAACGAATAAGGAACTGCTAAAGCGATTAAAAATAAAACATGATCATAAGCATGAATATCTAAAACGTGACGTAAACCGATTTGAAAATAAATCCAAAATTCTGACATAGGTAATTATATAAATTTGATTAAGGGTCTGTAAACTTACGACAATTTTTGAAAAGTAGTGGTTTGAAAACTTGCCACGAATTCACTAATTTTTATTAAAAATAAAGATTGAATGGTACTAATTTTCATCTCTCTCGGGATTTAGGTTGAATAAAGCATTTGATAATGCTATTTTCAATAGTCCATAGTAGATTATTTCAACCAGTTATTCCTACTTTTTTAAAAAAAATCGTATCTTTAATACAACCATAAAAACAACTATTATGTCAATTTCAGATTTATTTGATAACGAATTCAAAAGTCGCAACAAAGGTCATTTTTCAGCTATTGTACGTGTAGCTTTAGCTGACGGAAATGCAACAACCGAAGAACAAGCTTTTTTGGACAAACTGGCTTCTCGCTTGGAAATTTCTGCCGAGGAATACCGCGAAATTTTAAAAAACCCATTGAACTACGACATTAATCCTCCCTATTTGTATGTGGAGCGTTTAGAAAGATTGTATGATTTGGGTCGTATGGTTCACGTAGACCATCATTTGGGAGATAAACAAGAGCGACTATTGGTGCGTTTTGGTTTAGCGTTAGGCTTTACCCCAGGAAATGTTGGATATATTGTCAACAAAGCTTTGACTCTCCTTGATAAAAAAGTAGACTTAGATACTTTTATCTTTGAAATGAAGAATATGAATAAGTAGTGCTTAGTAGTTAGTAATTAGGCAATAGGCAAAAGTCCTTAGAGGTGAGTGATATTACAAAAACCGGTAACCTTTTTATAGCTACCGGTTTTTTATATGCTTACAAAGAAGCGAATTGTTTTTCTTTTAGCCCTGATCGCAGCGGCATCCTTTTGGGGAGGGGTTCGTCCCAAAAGATATAGCGGAGAGCAGGAACCCTTGTTTGCTAAAAATGCCTACTGTTTCGCTCCTATTTATTTTTTGCTTTTGCCATAAATTCTTCGGCTTTTACTACCATATTGTAGCTACCGCAAAAGAAAGGTACACGTTGGTGCAACTCTGTAGGTTGAATTTCCATAATGCGTCCAAAACCATCCGAGGCTTTGGCACCAGCTTGCTCAGCAAGGAAAGCCATAGGATTGCATTCGTACAACAAACGCAATTTTCCGTTAGGGGCTTTGGAACTCGTTGGGTACAAATAAATCCCGCCTTTGATCATATTGCGGTGAAAATCGGATACCAAGCTTCCGATGTAGCGCGAAGTGTAGGGACGATCGCCTTCTTCGAGCTGGCAATATTTGATATAATCTTTGACTCCTTGCGGGAAATGCACATAATTCCCTTCGTTGATGGAATAAATATTTCCATCAGGAGCGTATTTCATGTTAGGATGCGACAAGTAAAAAGTCCCAATAGCAGGATTCAAAGTAAAGCCGTTTACTCCGTGCCCTGTAGTGTACACCAACATAGTTGATGTTCCGTAAATTACATAACCTGCTGCCACTTGATTTACTCCAGGTTGCAAGAAATCCTCTAAAGTCACTGGCGTTCCTATTGGCGTAACACGACGATACACGGAGAAAATAGTTCCTACCGACACGTTTACATCAATATTTGAAGAGCCATCAAGAGGATCCATCAATACAACATATTTGTTGTTGTGACTGCTGTCCGAACCTTCGACGGTGATGAAATCGTCGTTTTCTTCGGAGGCGATACCGCATACAATCTCTCGATTGATTAAGGTTTGAATAAACACTTCGTTGGCATAGACATCTAATTTTTGTTGGTCTTCGCCTTGAATGTTTTGTTCTCCAGCTGCTCCAATAATGTCGACAAGACCGGCTTTGTTCACTTTGTAGTTTACAACTTTGGCCGCCAAGCGAATGGAGTTGATGATTCGGGATAACTCTCCCGAGGAGTATTGAAATTGGTTTTGTTTTTCGATGATAAATTCACCTAAGGTTTTGTTGCGTTCTTCCATTACGAAATCGTTGTAGTTTAGTTTGAGGTAACAAATATCGGCTTTTTTGTGAAAATGAATTAATAATTATTTAGATAGTTGGTCACTATTGTATCTTTGTAATAAAAATGACAAAAAAATTGTATTTTTATCTGTTTTTTTAGTCAATTTAGAACCTAAATATCAAAAAAGATGATAATACGAAAAGGTACCGCTACGGATATGAAGGGTGTTTTGGCACTCATCAAAGAACTTGCTATCTTTGAAAAAGAGCCTGAAGCTGTTGTAATTAGCGAAGAGGATTTGATCAGAGACGGTTTTGGCGAAAAACCTTTGTTCTCTGTATTTGTAGCCGAAAAAGAACAAGAGATTGTTGGGATCGCTCTGTATTATTATCGCTATTCTACTTGGAAAGGGAAAACGATTCATTTAGAAGATTTGGTGGTCAAAGAAAGTATGCGTGGGACTGGTCTTGGTTCTGCATTGTACTCTGCCATAATCGAGCAAGGTAAAATCGATGGCGTGAGAAGAATAGAATGGAATGTATTGGATTGGAACACGCCAGCCATTACTTTCTATGAGAATTCAGGAGCTAAAGTTTTGGACGATTGGAGAGTGGTACAAATGGATCAGAACGGAATTGATGCATTTTTAGAAAAAAATAAATAACATTAAAGCAAGTCTTTTGGCTCAAATACACAAAAGCAAGAGATTGTTTTACAATTTAAGTTGATACAATGAGAGTATTTAAATTTGGAGGTGCATCTGTAAAAGATGCCGAAGGAATAAAAAATGTACACCACGTATTAAAAACCGTTGGGTACGAAGATGTATTATTAGTGGTTTCTGCAATGGGAAAAACCACCAATGCTTTAGAAGAAGTCATCAAGAATTATTTTGATAAATCGCCTGAATTGAATTCTTCGGTACAAGAAGTAAAAAAGTACCATAACCAAATTGTTTTGGATTTATTTGAAGACGAAAGTCATCCCGTTTTTGAAGCGGTAAATGCACAATTTTCAGACTTAGAATATTTCTTAGCACACAACAAATCGCCAAATTACAATTTTGTTTACGACCAAATCGTGAGTTTTGGAGAATTGATTTCGACTACTATTTTGAGTCATTTTATGAGCTTTATGGGGATTGAGACGCAATGGGTAGATGTACGCAATTTGGTAAAAACCAACTCCAACTATCGTGATGCCGAAGTAGATTGGGATCAAACTAAAAAGAACATTACCAAAACTATTAAATCAAAAAGCCTAAACATCACTCAGGGATTTTTGGGATCGGATGAAAATAACTTTACGACCACTTTAGGAAGAGAAGGATCGGATTATACTGCGGCTATTTTTGCCTATTGCTTGAACGCCGAAAGCGTAACGATTTGGAAAGACGTTCCTGGCGTAATGAATGCCGATCCTAGGTATTTTGAAAATGCAAGTTTGTTGAATCAGATATCGTATCGTGAAGCGATTGAATTAGCTTTTTACGGCGCCACGGTAATTCACCCAAAAACCTTACAACCTTTACAAAAAAAGGAAATTCCTTTGTTCGTAAAATCATTTGTAAACCCATTACTAAAAGGAACCGCTGTTGCAAAAGGTCCCGACTTGGAACCTAAAATGCCTTGTTTTATCGTAAAACGCAATCAGTTGATGATTTCGCTTTCGTCTATTGATTTTTCTTTCATTATGGAGGAAAATATTAGTGAAATCTTTGCATTGTTCCATAAGTACAAAATCAAAGTGAACTTGATTCAAAACTCGGCAATTAGTTTCTCGGTTTGCGTGGAAGACAAATTTGGCAATTTCGGTGAATTGAATGCTAAACTCTCTAAGAAATTCAAAGTAGATTTTAACGAAGATGTGACTTTGTACACCATTCGTCATTTTAACGACCAAGCCGCCAAGCTGGTAGAAGAAAATAAGATTGTCTTGCTCAAACAAGTCAGTCGTGAAACGATGCAAATCATCACCAAAGAGACTTTATAAAAACAAAAAAGACCATTTTGAAATTATTTTAAAATGGTCTTTTTTTTATTGAAAAACATATTCTTAGTTACTATTTTAACTCCTCAAAATCTTCTCCATAACTTTTCCTTTGGCTAGTTCATCGACCAATTTATCTAGATAGCGAATTTTCTGCATCAACGGATGTTCGATGTCTTCAACACGATAGCCGCAAATCACTCCAGTAATTTGGCTAGCGTTCGGGTGCAATTGAGGTGCTTGGGCAAAAAAAGTTTCAAAATCTACTTTCGTTTCCATTTGATGCTGCAAGGCTTGTGATGTATACCCTGTTAGCCAACAAATAATGATATCAAGTTCTTCTTGGGTGCGATTTTTTTTGAGGACCTTGGCTAAATAATGCGGATAAACACTCGCAAAAGTCATTGCAAAAACACGTTCATAATTTTTAGGATGTGCCATTGTATAATTAGATTTTGTGATTTTTAAAACATCCCATTTTCATTGACTAATATTTCTGGAACGGCTTGCCCAAAATCCCATAATTCGAGAATCTTATCGCCTTCAAATTGCATTATATGCATAATAGCCAAGGTTATCTCTTCCTTTTCTAGCTGAACTTTTGAATGAACTGCCACTAAATTCCCGTCTTCCAAAATCCGCTGAATTTCGAATACTTTATTGGGACTCGAAACGGCACTTTCTTCAATAGCAATCATCAGTGATTTGCGATCTCCCTTAAAATAAGCATTATGATGTTTAAAATTATTGGCAACATACAACTCAAATGCTTGTCTCGATTCTCCTTTTGCGCAAAGTGTTAAAAAATCTTGCGCGATTATTTTTTTGGTCATTAGAATTTTTTTTCAAAGTTATCAATTAATTTTAATCATAACTATTCCAAATATTAGTTAGAAACTGCTTTCTCAAGTGTTTTCCCATTGTAATTTCAATGCTTTACAGCATCATTTAAAATAAATACTTTTTTTCTTGTGTATTTAAAATTTGTCCGTAAATTTGTCCGTATCCGTAAAAATGTCCGTAATATGATAAATGTTAAATTCTACCTCGATAAAGCTGATAAAAGTAAAAGATTTCCAATTCATCTTGTTTTACGTCAAAAAGATTTGCAAATTAAAGTTGCAACTGGTGAGAAGATAATGAAAAAAGATTGGGACAGTAAAAATCAGTTAGTGAAGGAAACGGAATATTCTCATAAATCAATTAATAAGTTTTTAATTTTCTTAAAGCAAGAAGTTGAAAAATATTTCGAAATTGAGCCACACACAAACTTTACGGATAAAAAAATCAAAGAAAAAATAGCTTCTTTAGTTAATAGTAGAAGAGCGAATACAGATATTAATATAGTTTCTGAACCACCAACAGAGTATGAAACAAAATCTAAAGTAACTTTTGTGGATTTATTCGCTGGGGCTGGTGGATTTAGTGAAGGTTTTCTACAAGCTGAATATGGAAATAAATATTATGATTTTAGGTTAGCTAGTGATATTAACGAAAATTGTGAACTTACACATTTGGCAAGATATAATTATCAACTTGGATTGGATGCGGAATTTCTTCGACAAGATATTACCGAGCCAGATTTTTTAGATAATTTTCTAAAGAAGATTGGAGATAAAGAAATTGATATTGTTTGTGGCGGACCACCTTGCCAGAGTTTTAGTTTAGCAGGGAAAAGAAAAAAGTTTGACAAGAAAGATGATTTATTTGCACATTATTTAAAAGTAATTAGACAATTAAGACCAAAGTATTTTGTAATGGAAAATGTCAAAGGCATTTTGACAAAAGAACAAGGTAAAATTAAAGAAATGATTTTGCAAGAAATTAGATCTATTGTTGATTTGAGAGAATTTAATCAACTTATATTTTTTGTTAGTAATCTTAAAAAGAACGATTTAAAAAACTCTTTTATTTTAGAGTGTTATAATTTGCGTTTACAATTTGAAAAGTCAACTGATAAAGAATTAGATAATTTAAAGAATACATATATTAATAATTTAGAAAATAAGTTTAGGGTTTTAACTCCAAAAATTGTTGATTATAAAACAAGTAAAACAGACAAAAATATCAGTACAATTCGTCATGGATTTAATCTCTTGAAAAGAGTTAAAGAACTTGAATATATTAGAAAAAAAGTAATTAATGAAAAAGCATTTTCTAATTTAGATAATGATTTTTTTGCAGATAATTTTGATGATTTTTTAACTTCTATTGAGCCTGAAACTATTATTGAAAAAATTCATATTTCTTTTAATAACTTAAAACCAAATAAAATTTACATTGAAGAAGTAAATCAAATTATTACTGCTCTCGAAATTTTTGATTATTCTTTTGACGAATGTGTAAAAGGATTAAATTCATTTGTTGTTAAAGTAAATAAAGAATGTGAATTTGAAACTATTTTATCTAAAATAAGGTTATATAATATTGAGCAACCTTTCGTTGCTTTAGCATCAGATTATGGAGTTCCTCAAAATCGAGAAAGAGTTTTATTTATTGGTTGCAGAAAAGATCAAAAGTTGATAAATAATATTCCAGCCACTGTTGCACAGAATGAGAAAGTTAATGTTTTTGAAGCAATTTATGATTTAGATTTTATTGGAAATGATGATGAAAGATTTGATTATGAAAAAATCAATTTAAAGGCACAATATAATGGTTCAACTGAAAAAATGAAATCATTATTAAAGAAGAGAAATATTGACGGAAAACCAAATGAAAATGATGGTTTAAACTATTCAGAATGGTCAAGAAAAGGACGTTTGAATGGACGATTTGCAAACGCAAAGAATCCCTTTTATGTTAGAAATTTTGAAGAACTTGAAAATACATTGACACATCTTGTTGCTCCTTTACAGAATCATAAAACTAGTAAGCAAAATGAAGATGTTATTAAAAGATTAGATGTTATATTAAAGTCTGGTAATTATGAAGCTGCAAAATCAAATCTAAAGGAAATAGGTTTAGAATCTGATAAGCGAAATTATACAGTTTTGAAACCCGAAAGTCAAAGTTCTACAATTATGACAATTGCAGACGATTATATTCACTATTCTAATCCTAGAGCATTAACTGTTCGTGAAATGGCAAGACTTCAATCTTTTGACGATTCATTTGTTTTTCAAGGAAAACGCTCAACAGGTGGGAATAAACGTAAATTTGAAGTTCCTCAATTTACTTTAGTTGGGAATGCAGTTCCTCCACTAATGGCTAGAGCGGTAGCTCTAGAAATTTTGAAGAATATTCAATAAAGTCCAAAATAAGATAATGAATTATTAGCAGTCAATTCTGGTATTGCAGCTCTAATATCTGTTCTTAATCCTGTTCTTGAACCAGACTGAAAATTGTTTGTGAAAATTTCCTTTAATGATTTGGCAACATTTTGAATGCTAGGATTGCCCCAATAGTTACCGCCAGATAGATTTGTAACTCGTTTTACAGCAACTCCATTAGGATTATAAACTGTATTTTGATTTGAAGGAACTGTAACAAAAGAATAACTAAAACTTTGAGCATTTTGAATATTATATCCATTTCTACCAATTGTAATGTTTCTGTTGCGAAATCCACCTGCTGAATAAATCATATCCCATAACATAGGAATTTGAGCATTGTCATTCCAATTTGTTTTGCATTGTATAATTCCAATTTCAAATTGATTAAAATCTCTTTCAGCCAGATAATTTGTAAGGTCAAGATTAAATTTGTTTCTCAAAATTGGTTGAATTTTAATTCCTAAATTATTAATAATGTTCAATTGATTTATATCTGTGTTGTATTCAGGCGAATCTGGAAAAACAAGTATTGTTATATCAGATTCAGTATTACAAGCAAAATTACCATAATTTACGGTTATTGCATCTTGTATTGCTTTGGGAACAATACTCATTTTCTTAACAGCAACAACTCGACTTCCAGCTGTGCAAAGATTAATATACCAACAAACTAAAGATTCCCACGCCGTTCCACTCGCTGACAATTCTCCTTGACCTCTTCCACCGCCACCAGTTGACCTAAAAATATCTGATAAATGGTCTCCAAGATTTAAGATTTCATTTTCAGTATAATTATTTCCTAAAAGTCTTAGAATTTCTGGTCGCCAAGTTCGCCAACAATTTTGATATGTATTTGTGCTAAAAACATTTTCAATTGCTAATTTTCTTAATTGGTCTGGAATAGTATTGTACATTTTATATAAATCTAAATTTATGTAAATATCGCAAAATTTAATTTAATGCATCAAAAGATTATTATTATTTAAGGATTTTTCTTAGCATTTGTTATAACCACTATCCACTATTAAATACTACTTTTGAACATTGGACGTTATCGTAAGCTATGTGGAATAAAATTGTGCTTCTTGGAGTCTTCTTTTGGCTTTCTGGCGTATACGCGCAGGAAAATCAGTCGTCCTATCGCACAAAAAAAATCCGTGTGACTACCGATACCATTTGGCTAGAAAAAACAAGTATCAATCCGAGTTTTTTTAAAATTACAACCGACAAAAAGGAGACGCTTCCCACCACAAACTACAAGGTGAATTTTGAAAAAGGCTATTTGCTGTTACAATCCCTTTCACAACTTACTTCAGAAGAACTAACGGTTCAGTACCTAAAGTATCCCGATTTTTTAACCAAAACCTACCAAGTCTACTCGGATAGTCTAGTGGTTAACAACGAGGCGCTGAAGGGTACTTTATATCAAATGGCAGAGAGGAATCCCAAAAAAACAACGCCTTTTGATGGCCTCAATACCTCTGGAAGCATCACGCGTGGGGTGACGGTGGGCAACAATCAAAACGCGGTGCTCAACTCGAATTTGGACCTGCAAATCAGCGGTAAACTCTCCGAAAAAGTCAGTATTAGCGCCTCGATTCAAGACAGTAATATTCCGCAACAAGACGGAGGCTATTCGCAAAGACTGGATCAGTTTGATAATATTTTTATGGAATTGTACAGCAAGGATTGGAGAGTCCGTGGAGGCGATTTGTTTTTAGAAAATAGAACGTCTCAGTTTATGAATTTCAACAAAAAAGTACAGGGTTTGAGTACTCAATTCGATTGGGGCAACACCGAAAAACATACCAAAATCGAGGCTGCTGTTGGTTTGGTCCGAGGACAATATGCCAGAAGTGCGTTTATTGGTCAAGAAGGCAATCAAGGTCCTTATAAACTCAAAGGCAATAATGAAGAAGCCTACGTATTGATTGTTTCGGGTTCAGAGCGCGTGTATGTGAATGGCAATTTGCTAAAACGAGGAGAAAACAACGATTATGTGATGGATTACAACGCGGGTGAGTTGGTTTTTACGCCTTTGTTCACCATCACTTCCGAAATGCGAATTGTAGTCGAATACCAATTTACAGACCAAAATTACACCAGAATTGTTGCGTATGGAGGCGGAATGCACGAAAACAAAAATTGGCGTTTTGGTAGTTATTTGTATTCCGAAAGCGACTTGAAAAACCAACCCGTGCAACAAAGTTTGTCCAAAGAACAAATCGTCATTTTACAAAATGCGGGCAACGACCCAAGCAAAATGAATGCGCCATCGGCCTATGAAGATTCGTATTCTGAAAACAAAATCTTGTACGAGAAAAAAAATGCCAATGGCATTGAATACTTTGAATTTTCCACCAATGACCAAGCCGTTTTGTACAATGTTCGTTTCAGTAAAACAGGGCCAAACCAAGGAAATTATATTCTAAAAAACGCTGGAGCCATTGGCCGAATTTACGAATACATAGCGCCCATAAACGGGATTTTACAAGGAGAATATGAGCCTACAATTCCGCTCATCGCTCCCAAAAAAATACAAATAGCTACCTTTTTAGGAAGATACAATCCAAATGAAAAAAGCAATACTGATTTTGAAATCGGCGTGAGCAACAACGACCAAAACTTGTTCTCGAGTCTTGATGACAATCAAAACAAAGGATTAGCCGCAAAACTCAACACCAAGCAACGCTTGTTTACTGGAAAATGGAATTTGGATTTCATAGGCAATTACCAATACATAGCCCAAAGTTTCAAAACCGTAGAACGCTTGTTCAACATCGAATTCAATCGGGATTGGAATTTGGGCACCACAACCACTGGTAATCAAAGCTTTTGGATTGCAGGAATCCAAAGCGAATGGAACCCAAACTACAAAGGAGCGTTAAAAGGCAATGCGTCTTATCAACTAGAAAAATTAGATTTTACCGATTCTTTTTCTGGGCAAAAACACCGCATAATGGCGCACTTCCAGCTTCCGAATTGGCGTTTTCAAAATCAGACTAGCGTACTCAAAAGTGATAATTTGTTGAGCACTTCAAATTTTGTACGCCAACAAACCCAAGTCCGTTTTCACAAAAAGAAAAACTGGGTGGGCGCTACTTTTCGCTTAGAAGACAACCAAGAGAAAATCAAAAGCACACAAACGTTCACTCCCATCAGTCAGCGTTTTTCAGAGATAGGAGGATTTGCGGGTCGCGGCGATAGTACCAAAGTCTTCGTGGCTTTGGGATATTTGCAAAGAGTCAACGATAGTATTCAAAATGGCGTCTTACAACGCGTCAACCATTCGCAAACCTTTAGCTTAAAATCAAAAGTCTTCCAAACTGCCAAAAGCGATTTGTCTGTTTTTGCCAATTATCGTGTGTTAGAATACACCAATAACTCGGCACAAAAAGAACCGTCACTCAATTCGAGAGTGGTCTACAACGACCGTTTTTGGAAACAATTGGTACAAAGCACCACGGGCTATGAAACCAATTCGGGTTCGATTGCCCAACAAGAATTTACCTTTTTAGAAGTCAATGCGGGTCAAGGAGTGTATGCTTGGAACGATTACAACGACAACGGCATTCAAGAATTACAAGAATTCGAAATCGCGCCTTATCCTGATTTGGCCAAATACATTCGCGTGTTTTTGCCCAACCAAATCTTTATCAAAACCCATCAAAATAAGTTTTCGCAATCTCTCATCATTAACCCAAACCAATGGCAAAACGAAAAAGGGTTCAAAAAAATAGCCTCCTATTTCTACAACCAAACCTCGTTTATTATGGACCGAAAAATTAAAAACGAAGGTGGCAACTTCGATTTGAATCCGTTTGGAAGCCCGGAGGACGATGTCTTGGGACTCAACTCCGTTTTCAGAAATAGTTTGTTTTTCAATCGAGGCAAACAAAAACACTCGGTCACTTACACCTATTTGCAAAACAAGTCCAAGAGTTTATTGTCCAATGGCTCACAGGAAAACAGCAATGCCTCGCACCAACTGCAATACCAACATTTGTTTCAAAAAAGTTGGCTGCTGAACTTCTTTACCAAAACATTGGCGACCGCCGTGGTCTCCGAAAATTATGCCGAAAAAAATTTCGACATCAAAGGCTATCAAATCGCTCCAAAAATCAGCTATTTGTTTTCTAAAAACGCCAGTTGGGAATTGTTTTATGAATTCCAACACAAAGAAAACCAACTCGCTCTAGCTGAAACCTTGCAACAAAACCGATTGGGGACCGCCTTCAGTTATGCGCGCAATGCCAAATTTACCCTCAACGGCGAACTCTCTTTTTATCAAAATCAATTCGATGGTAATGCGCAATCTGCCGTAGGTTTCCAAATGCTCGAAGGCTTACAAACCGGTCAAAACCTTACTTGGCGTGTGTTATTGCAAAAAAATATCACTCAGTTTCTCGATATTAATTTCAACTACCAAGGCCGCAAAAGCGAAACCAGCGCCGCCATTCACACCGGAAATGTACAGTTAAGAGCTTATTTTTAGGACAACACCTCAGCCATCGAATAACAGCTATAATTTGTTACAACATAAGGAGGCATTGAAGTTTTTACTGACTTTTTTGAACCATATAAGGAATTGAAGGGCATATAAGAACCCAAATTACGCAATGTTAGCAAAGAATAATCGGCAGTTTAAACGATTAAACTTACTTGACTTATATGTTAAAAATTAAATAGTTAGGAGAGCCAACAAAAGGCTTTTTCATCCAGCATGGGTTCCTGCTATCCACTACATCTCTTGTCTTGTTGTAAGGACAAGACAAGAGGATACCGTTCCTATCAGGACTAGAAGAAAAATTGAGGCATTCTTGTCGACAGTAACACTAAGATTTTTAGAACTTTATATCCTTTTACCAAAAATAATTAGTAGTTTTAGTATTCCAATTAATTTAAAAACCTAAAACTATGAAAAGAATACTGATTTTATGTTTCTTGTTTATCGCGTCCAACACTATTTTCGCCCAAGAAACAGCCACAAAAAAGAAAACCACAAAAACTAAAACAGAAGTTTCTGCTGCCGAAAAAGAAGCCAAACAAAAAGCAGCCAACGAAAAAAGAAAAGCAACTATAGCCGCCAAAAAAGAAGCAGAAGCCAAAGCCGCTGACGAAAAAGCTGCCAAGCAACAAGCCGCTAACGAGAAAAGAAAAGCAACTATAGCCGCCAAAAAAGCCGCTGCCGAAAAAGAAACCGCTGAAAAGGAAGCCAAAAAAGCCACAGCAGCAGCCAAAGCCGAAAAAACAAAATCAGAAAAAGCAGCAGCTGAAAAAACCACCAAAGCCAAAAAAGAAGCTACAACTTCCAAAAAAACAGGCGAAGTAAAAATCAAAGAAACTACCGAAAAAGCGCCAAAAACTCCAGACAAAGTAACGGGTGAGTACAAAGGAAAGAAAGTATATACTGGTCCAAGAGGCGGAAGATATTACATCAACAAAAACGGAAATAAAACCTATATCGAAAACTAGTTTTCTCGTAAAACACAGTATTTCAAAGGCTTTCTTTTTACAGAAAGCCTTTTTTTATGTAAACAGTTGTTAAATTAAACTTTTAGTAATGTTCTGTAAACTTAAAAAAATAGGAGTATTGCTACCTTGCCACCGAATTAATATTTAATATTGCATACTATAATGACATTGGATTCTACCTCAAAAACGATACTCATCGCACCCTTAAATTGGGGATTAGGCCACGCGACTCGATGTATTCCAATTATAAAAGCCTTGCAAGAAAACAATTACACCCCCATTATCGCGTCGGATGGTGTAGCACTCGAATTGTTGAAAAAAGAATTTCCTTATATTCAAACCTTACAGTTGCCATCGTATCAAATAGAATATGCCAAAAACGGCAAAAATTTTAAATGGAAGCTTCTCAAAAGCTTGCCAAAAATGTTGGAAGCCATACGAGAAGAAAAGAAATTGGTACAAAAGTGGATCAAAAAATACGAGATTGAAGGTATTATTTCAGACAACCGCTTAGGTGTTTATAGTCCAAATGTTCCTTCTGTTTTTATTACGCATCAGTTGAATGTAATGACTGGAAACACCACTTGGTTTACGAGTAAATTACATCAAAGAATTATAAAAAAATACACTAAATGTTGGGTACCCGATGTTGAAGGAAATCCCAATCTTACAGGAAAACTAGGTCATGTAAATGGGAAACATTTTCCAGTACAATACATTGGTCCTTTGAGCCGATTGCACAAAAAGGAGAGTCCAAAAGTCTATGACTTGATGGTAATCCTTTCTGGTCCAGAACCTCAAAGAGGAATGCTTGAGAAAAAGCTAACAGAGGAAGTAAAACGTTTTGAAGGTAAAGTCGTTTTCGTAAAAGGAATCATCGAAAAAACACAAGTTAAAGAAATTGTAGGCGACGTAACTTTTTACAATTTCATGAATACACGCCAGTTAGAACAAACCTTTAATGAAAGTGAACTCATTTTGTGTCGCTCTGGCTATACCACGATTATGGATTTGGTCAAATTAGGTAAAAAAGCCTTTTTCATTCCGACTCCTGGACAATACGAACAAGAATATTTGGCAATCAAACTTGATGAAGAACACATAGTTCCTTATGCTTCTCAAGAAGCTTTCAAAATTGAAATGCTGTCAAAAACTGGCGATTACAAAGGCCTTTCAGAGATGGATACCCGCATAGATTGGGAATCCCTTTTTGAGGTTTTTGATAAGAAAGATTAAACTCCGAATTGCGCAAATAAGCTTTGATAATTTGGATTATTTCCATCTAGTTTTTTCAATGCTATAACTGTTTCTAATGCTTTATTAGGAAGATTGGCTTGCATATAAACAAAGGTAAGTGCATAATACAATTGTGACGAAAACGGAGCAATTTGAATTCCCTTTTTAAGTATACTTTCAGCTTCTTTGAATTTTTTTAATTCCAAAAGCAACAATCCATAATTATAATACAATTTGTCGTTTTTAGAATGTAGACTAACCGCTTTTGCAAAGGCTTGTTCCGAAGCTTTACTATTTTTCATCTCATTATACAAAAGTCCTAAATTAAAATAAGCTCGGTCGTTTTTAGCGTCATTTTTGATTGCTTTTTCTAAGGTTTCTATGGCTTCTGGATTGTTGCCTTGCAAATTATAAACAGTGGCTAAATTTAGTAGAGCATAATTCATTTGAGATTCTTTTTTGATCCCTTTTAAGTAAAAAGTCTTGGCATTTTCATAGTCTTTGACTTTTAGATAATAAAATGTCTATAATAATTTATGAATGTGTCCCTTTCAAATTCAGCTATAACAAGTCTATTTTTTCTTCATTTCCATCGGAAAACGTACCATTATTTTCATAACCCCACTGTTGATTACAGCGTCTGGATCTTTCGATGGCGCATCAATTTCTTTGTTTCCAATCCCTTGCCAAAGTAAGTTTTGGTCTTTTGCATCCAAAACATCAATGATTAAAGAGCCATCTTTATAATCACGTACATCATAGGAGGTGTTTCCCATTGGATATCCGGCGCCACCCCAACGATAAGGACGGTAATACCCTCCATATCCATACACATTTGTTGTTGATGTCACGGATTGCTTATTAACAGACATTGCTGTCGCATTTACTAAAACATCAGCGCCAGAGCTTACTTCTTTAAAACCTTTGGCTATCATTTGATTTCTTATTGCATTGACAATCCGATTTTTATTCAAATCACTCAAAGCATCATTTTTGTCACTAAGTTTATAGAAAGCAAATGTTTTGTATTTTGATATATCAGCAGAACGATCAAAATCTGTGGTTACCGTTAACGAAGAGCAGGCACTAACAAAAACCGAAAATAAGAGTACAAATAGGATTGTTTTTAAAGTTTTCATAACATTTATTATTTAAGTATACACTAAGTTAAAATATTTAAATACTACTAAAATGAATAACGAATGTTTAGTATTTTTTTATTTCCCAAAAGATTTACAAACCCCAATCCCTAACGAAAAACTATCATAAGCATTCCATTTTATATCGTAAGAAAAATTAGCTATTAATTCCCAGTCATTCCTAATTTCGACTCCATATTCTACTCCAAAACGAGTAAGAACAAAATCTTCTTCCTTCGCAAATTCACCACCCAAGCCTGCTTGAAATGTAAAATGTTCTCCTACTTTATATCCAAGAACTACCGCACTAGCTATTGGAATAGAACGTTCTAACTCCTTTTCATCAGCAGTGGAAACAATGAATTTTTCGATAACTATATCGTTATGAAGACCTATTTGCCATTTGGAATTGATATTAAAATTATAATCCAAGGCAAAAGAGGGTAATGAAAGCCACTTTCGATTCCCGTCTTTTATCCCTTGACTAATATTCGTGTGACTAAGCATAAAACCGAAAACATGCCTATTCAACTTCTCTTCTGTTTCAAGTTCATTTGTTTGTCCCAAAAAAATACCTGAGGTCATAAGTAGTAAAAGCAAAAGAGACGGCCGCATAGTAATAAAATTAATTGAACAATTAGTATAGAGCTAAATAGTTTCTACAAAAAAAAGCTATTTAACTATTTGTCAGACTAATATACAAAATTTTAAAAGCAGAAAGTTGTTTTGCTCTTCATTTTATTCCGTGAAGTTTCTTGAGACAATTCCGGTTTGGGAGGTATTGTAACAAGTATACGCCAGAAAAGCTTCGTTATAAAATGGAAAAATCAAGTGGAAAAAGTAGCTCCATTTTAGTGTTAGTATAAAAAAACAATAACACTTTAGCTACTTAAATAATGTTTTTTATTGCTGCGTAAGTCAGTAATAAATCCTTACTTACAAGTTCAAAATTGAATCAATTATTCTTTATCAAAATCTGACAACTTCTCGTGTTTGATAATCTTAGCGTGAACCATAAAATAAACCGATTCGGCTACATTGGTGCAATGTTCAGAAATGCGTTCCAAATGTTTCAACACCATCACTAAATTGGTTCCAGAAACCACCACTTTCGAATTGGATTTCATTTCACTTATAATTTGATGAACCGTGTCGTCTATTTTGTATTTGATAGCTTTGTTCAAAACAAAAATTTCTCCAATAATACTTTCATCTTTAGTAACAAAACAAGCATTGGTTTTAAAAACAACTTGAACGATTTCACGCGTCAAATCTTCAATCGCAAACTTAGCAACCAAATCGTGTTTGTCTTTAATACTCTTGGTTTTCTTGATAATACTTATTGACAAATCGCCAATACGCTCAATCTCATTACTGATTTGCATAGCCGACATTATAAACCGCAAATCAGACGCTACTGGTTGATGCAACGCAAAAATATTTTGACAAATCTCCTCGATTTTCACATCTAATTTATCAATTTTATGTTCCGTTTTTTTGACTTCTTTCCCCTCAATAGGTTCAGATAAAATAGCTTTTACTGCTTCCCCAACTTGTGTTTCAGCCAAAACACCAATCTTGGTGATGATGTCTCTTAATTTTGTTAATTCTATTTCAAAATGTGTCATCTTCTATTTTTTTAATTTAAAAGGTTAATCAGCAATCGATTAAACGGTTAAACAGATAACCGATTAAACAGTTCAACAATCACCCAAATCTTCCTGTAATATAATCTTCCGTTTGTTTCTTCTCTGGTTTGGTAAAAATATCTTTGGTTTTACCCATTTCTATCAATTCACCCATATAGAAAAAAGCAGTATGATCACTGGTTCTTGCTGCTTGTTGCATATTGTGGGTCACAATAATTATAGTGTATTGCTCTTTTAATTCGTGCACTAGTCCTTCAATTTTTGAAGTAGACAACGGATCTAACGCACTTGCTGGTTCATCCATCAAAATAATATCTGGACTCACCGCCAAAGTTCTAGCAATACACAATCGCTGTTGTTGACCACCAGAAAGCCCCAACGCCGACTCTGTTAAACGATCTTTTAATTCCTCCCAAATTGCCGCCTTTCGCAAGGAAACCTCAACGATTTCGTCCAACTGCGCCTTGTTTTTAATGCCATTAATTTTAGGACCATACGCGACATTTTCATAAACAGACTTCGGAAAAGGATTTGATTTTTGAAAAACCATTCCAATCTTCTTTCTAATATTAACCACATCTACATCCTTATCATAAATATCAACACCTTCCACTAGCATTTGTCCCGAAATTTTTACGCCAGGAATCAAGTCATTCATCCTATTAATACACCTCAAAAAAGTCGATTTTCCACAACCCGAAGGACCGATCAAAGCGGTAACTTTGTTCGAAGGAATTTGCAAAGAAATCCCATTCAACGCTTTCTTCTCCCCATAATACAACGACAAGTCTTCAACCTGTATTTTTATATCTTTCATAATAATCGTTACTTCAAATTTTTAAAATAAGGCATTTAAAATATTAAGTTGGGCGTGACCCCATTTGCAAAAGGCTTCCTTCAGCAACCCGTTAGTTTGCGCCTTTCGCAACTGCGGTCGGGCTATCCGCAGTACTTCGGTACTTGCTCCTATCCCTCACGCAAAATGCCATTAAGTTAAGAGATAATCAATAATTTGATTGCTGATTTTTGATCAACGATTTTTGATTGCTGATGTATAAGCTACTGAAAATCATTTAATTTTTTACTCACTTGCTCAAAAATCTAAAATCAAGAATCGTTAATCTTCAA
This sequence comes from uncultured Flavobacterium sp., assembly GCA_963513565.1. Classification (GTDB taxonomy): domain Bacteria; phylum Bacteroidota; class Bacteroidia; order Flavobacteriales; family Flavobacteriaceae; genus Flavobacterium. The sequence goes on from CAUPRE010000004.1 coordinate 90,569, forward strand.
TCTAAAATCTCTTATATTAAAACCGTTACCCTCACGCAAAAAAAAACATCACCCTTTTGCACTGCTTCTTATTCTAGATCTTATCAGAACCGCCACCAAATTCAGCGACAAGGTAAGCAACAACAAAACCAGCGTCGTAGCAAATTGAATCGGCATCGTTTTATCCACATCAGAAGATTGCGTCGACATAATATAAATATGATAACCCAAGTTCATAAACTGATCACTCAACGAACCGGGCAACGAAGCCAAATAATAAGCCGCACCTGTAAACAAAATCGGCGCTACCTCACCCGCACCACGACTTACCGCCAAAATAGTACCGGTCATAATTCCAGAAACAGAACCTGGCAACACTACATTTTTGATGGTTTCCCATTTCGTAGCGCCCAGAGCCAAACTAGCTTCTCGCAACTCTCTTGGAATGGTTTTTAACGCTTCTTCAACCGAAACAATAATTACTGGAAGCGTTAATAAGGACATCGTTAAACTCGCCCATAAAATATTAGGTTGACCCCAACGCAATTGCCCACCATTAAAAACGGTATCAGCACCAGTACCTACAAATTGAATAAAAAAGCCCAATCCAAACAACCCAAAAATAATTGAAGGCACTACCGCCAAGGTACGAATGGAAAAACGAACCGCAGCAGCAAATTTTGAATTCTCACTCGCGTACTCTGTCAAATACAAAGCCGTAATCGTTCCAAAAGGTACCGCTGCAATCGACATGACTATTACTAAAATAAAAGTTCCAATCAAGGCGGGAAATATTCCTCCTTCGGTCATTCCATCAGTAGGAAAAGAAGAAATAAACTCCCAAGAAAACTTCGATCTTCCTTGATATATTATAATTCCTAAAATGATAAATAAAATAGCTATGATTAAAAGAACAGCCAATTGGGTAATCCCAACAACAGCTTTTCCTTTTAAATCTCCTTTTTGGTTACCTGTACTCAAAAAAGGATGTTGTTTTTCGTTGGTAGAAGTCTCCATACTTTATTTTCCTTGAAATTTTTTGATCAATTTTCCTTTAACATAAAACTCTGCAATCGCATTCAACCCAAAAGAGAAAATAAAAAGTAACGATCCTATAAAAAACAAAACGCTATAATGGGTTTCACCAAACACCGTTTCAGCCATTTCAGAACCAATGGTAGCGGCAAAAGTACGCACACTCTCAAACGGATTGGCCGATAGCAAAGCGGCATTACCCGTCGCCATCAAAGCAATCATAGTTTCGCCAAATACACGACCAATACCCAATAATAAGGCTGCAAAAATTCCTGGGGTTGCTGCTGGCAAAGTCACCAAAAAAGCTGTTTGCGATTTACTAGCGCCTAAGGCCAAACTGGCTTCGGTATATGTTTTTGGTACTGCCGAAAGCGCGTCTTCAGAAATAGTATATATAATTGGTATGGCGGCCAATGCCATCGCTACACCCCCAACAAAAGCATTCAAACGAGAGTCATACCCAAAAACATCTTGAAAAAAAGTAGCCAACACCATCAACGCAAAAAAACCAATCACCACAGAGGGAAAAGCAGCTAACATTTCTATAATAGGTTTAATGATTTCTTTTCTTCTTTTGGAAGCAAAACAAGAAGTATAAATTGCCGCCAAAATGGCCAAAGGACCTGCTATCAGCATAGCAATAAGGGTAACCTTTAATGTTCCGACCAATAAAGAAATCAAACCAAAACGTGGATTATCCGAAACGGGCACCCACTCTGCTGAAGCAAAAGTACTCCACGTTTTATCAGCTCCTTCTTGATTGGGTTTGGCTATTTTCGTTTCTCCCTGATTTTCACCAGCTAACTCTTCGATGGGTTCACCATAGGTTTCTGGCTGTAAATCGGTCGACGCTGCTTCTGTAGGAGACAAATCTTCTAAAGGTGCTCCGTAGGTTTCAGGCGCTAAATCATCAGTGGCTCCGCCATAGGTTTCGGGTTGTAATGTAGTGGCTTTTACTTCGGTTTTCTCAATTTTTTTAGTCGAACTAAAAAGAGGTAAGGATTCCTTGAAAACAAAAATAAAAATCAAGAAAATAATAGCAATGGATAAAAAAGCTACACTAGAAATTATCTTTTCGGCTAAAAACTCAGACCATCGGAATTGTTTTTTTAGACTGTCTTTAGTAAACTTAGCATTCGATAAAGGCGTAGCTTCCATGATATGAATTTAAGTATTCGTATTAAAAAAAACTTCCTTCGTTAACTAAAAAGAAGGAAGTCTAGCATTGGGTTTATTTTAAAGGATAATATCCAACCTCAACAATTACATTTTGGCCTTCGGCACTCAAAATCCAATCAATGAATTTTTTGGTTTCTCCCGTTGGTTTTTCTCTCAAATACATAAAAAGGTATCTAGAAATTGGATACGTTTTATTTTTAATTGTAGCGGCCGATGGCAAAATCCCTTTGCTCTTGGCGTCTTTTTTTATTTTGCAATCTTTTACTCCTTCTGCATATGCCGCACCACCATATCCTATTCCGTACTTGTCTTTCTTTACTGCATTCACAATAGCCGCTGTACCTGGCAACGTTTGACAAGTACGAGCAAAATCTGTTTTTACCACATGGTCTTTAAAAAATTCAAAAGTTCCTGAGCTACTTTCTCTTCCATACAATTGAATTTTAGCATCGGGTCCACCCACTTGTTTCCAATTCGTGATTGCTCCCGAAAAAATATCAGATAACTGATCAATGGTTAACTCATTTACAGGATTGGTTTTATTTAAATACACCGACAAACCATCTTTCGCACAAGCAATTTGAATCCCATTTTGCTTGTATTTGGTTTTCAATTTTTCTAGTTCTTCTTGTTCTATCGGACGGCTTGCATTTGCAATCATAGTCGACCCATTAATCAATGCCGCAATTCCTACTCCTGATCCCCCACCAGTAACTTGAACAAATACGCTTGGATTTTTTCTCATATAAACCTCAGCCCATTTTTGGGATAAAATAACCATAGTATCTGATCCTTTTACCGTTATTTTCGTTGTAGTAGTAAACGAAAATCCAATCATCATAACAACTATTAATACAGCTGCTAACTTTGCTTTATACATTGTTAAAAATTTATTTAATTCAAATACAAAAATAGAAACTCCAAACTAATTATGTGTTATTTCTACATTAATCCTTCTTCTAATTAATGACTTTACGATTGTTGAAATTAGTCATGATCTTCATCCACTTTTGGAAGTACTTTTTTGGATTTTTCCTTTTCTAATGTAAAAGAAAATTCAGAACCAATACCAAATTCACTTTCTACATAAATTTTTTCTTTATGAGCTTCAATTATGTGCTTTACTATAGAAAGCCCCAAACCTGAGCCTCCTTCAGAACGAGCTCCACTTTTATCCACACGATAAAAACGTTCAAAAAGGCGGGGGATGTTTTGTTGCTCAATTCCTTCGCCATTATCGGTGACGCGAATCAAGACTTTCTTGTTCGTCAAATTAACAATGGTAACTTCAGTAGTTCCTCCTACTCTACCATATTTAATAGAGTTCACGATAAGATTTTCGACTACTTGTTGAATTTTATCTTTATCGCCATGTACATAAACCGACTGAAGATTACTGCTCTCAAAACCAAGCGTAATTTTCTTTTTATCGGCCTTCATTTCTAGCAAATCAAAGACATTCTGAATTAGATCTACAATGTCAAAATTAGAAAACTCCAGATTCAAATCGCCGGATTCTAGCTTTGTAATCATATCTAAATCTTCAACAATATAAATCAATCGTTCTACTCCTTTTTCAGCACGTTTCAAATATTTCTTTCGAACAGATTTATCATCCATAGCTCCATCAACCAAAGTAGACAAATAGCCTTGAACAGTAAACAATGGTGTTTTTAACTCATGTGATACATTACCTAGAAATTCTCGTCGATAGGCCTCACGAACCTGTAACATCTCTATTTCTAGTTTTTTATCGGTGGCGAATTTCTTCACTTCGCGAGTCAAGGTTTCCATATCCGTAGTGATGGGCTGATTGATGAACGAACTGGATTCCAACAAGGCTACATCATCATATATTTTTTTAACTCTTCGGTAAATAAAACGCTCCACCCGATATTGAATTACCAAAAAAGAGAAAATATAAGTTCCCACAAAAGCAATTAATGCAAAAGAAAGGATGATTCTTGAAGGTGGCTTAATAAAAGCTTGTAGCAAAATAGCCGAAGATAAAGCCACAAAAATACTGACATACAAAGCGGATTTTATGGCAAATTTATACGTCTTTTTAAAGTTGATTTTTACCATGGGATTCAATTCCAATTTGTTATATTTTTAAGGTGAAAAATGATTTTTGAACGCTTAGTTTCTTTTTTAAAAGACAAAAATCACAAATTATAACCAATAATTTGGTGCAAATTTGTGATTTTTAAATTTTAATACACTTCTGTTGCAGAACAGAAGCACTACAGGTAGTTATACTTCAAACTTATACCCTACCCCTTTGATGGTTTTGAACAAGTCTTCACCAATTTTTTCTCTTAATTTACGGATGTGTACATCGATGGTTCTTCCGCCAACTACTACTTCATTTCCCCAAACTTTATCTAAAATCTCATCTCTTTTGAAGACTTTACCAGGTTTTGAAGCCAATAAATAAAACAATTCAAATTCTTTTCTTGGCAATGCAATTTCGATATTGTCTTTTATGATTTTATATTCTTCACGGTTAATCTCGATACCACCTACGTTGAGCGTTTCACTATTATGCTCTTGTTCTTTTGATCTACGCAGCAAAGCTTTTACTTTACTTACTAGTAATTTTGGTTTGATTGGTTTTGTAATGTAATCATCCGCACCAGCATCAAAACCTGCCACTTGAGAATAATCCTCGCTTCGAGCGGTCAAAAAAGTAATAATTACATTGCTTAGCTCTGGGATTTTCCGAATGTGTTCACAAGCTTCCATTCCGTCCATTTCTGGCATCATGACATCCATGATTATTAGATCCGGTATTTCTTTTTTGGCTTTGGTCACGGCCTCTTTACCATTGCTTGCTGTTATAATTTGATATCCTTCTTGTGAAAGATTATAACCTACAATCTCTAAAATATCCGGTTCATCATCAACCAATAAAATTTTTGTGCTTCTTTTTTTCATAAAAAATGGTGCAAAATCTATTAAAACAAATCAAATTTAGGCTTTTATTGCTACAAATTCACAAAAACCATCGTAAATGTAGCTATAAAGAAATCATTTGTAAAAACAGAATTCGAGGACTTAACCTTAATTTAATATGTTAACATTGACATAATGATAATAAAATACAATGTTAATATTGAAGTAACATCGAGTTTAAAGCATGGTCGTTATTTTGCGCCAACAAACAAAGACAACAAATGAAATTAAAATTTTTAATCCTAACCTTATTTATAAGTGTACTTGGATTTTCTCAAAACAAAGGAACAATTACTGGAATCTTATCTGACAAAGACTCTAACAATCAACCCTTACCATTTGCAAATGTAACTTTAAAAGGAACAAAAATTGGCGTTAACACTGATGTTGATGGTAAATACACCATAAGTGCAGCAGCAGGTAGTTATGTATTACAATTTAGTTTTGTAGGATATGAAACGGTTGAAGTTGCTGTAACAGTAAAAGCAAATGAAACCATAACTGTAAATAATAGCATTGGTTCTGGTAGCTACAAATTACAGGATGTAGTAGTAAAAGCAGCTGCTCCTAACAAACAAAAAGAAACAGCTTTACTACTTGAACAAAAAAATGCAGTAGAAATTAAGCAAAGTATTGGTGCTCAAGAATTAGCTCGTAAGGGAGTTAGTGATGTAGCAACTGCTGTAACAAAAACAACAGGAATTACTAAACAAGAAGGATCTGGAAACATCTTTGTAAGAGGATTAGGTGACAGATATAATTCTACTACAATGAATGGAATGCCAATTCCATCAAACGATCCTGAAAAGAAAAACATCAATCTTGATATTTTCTCAACCGACATCTTAGAATACGTTTCTATTGACAAAGTATATAGCAGCCGTTTATATGGTGACTTTGCAGGTGGAAATGTTGATATAGTTTCAAAAGACTACAAAGGAAAAGGTTTCTTAAAAATTGACGTTGGTTCTAAAATAAACACTAACGCTGTTGGAAACGATAATTTTTCATTACAAAAAGGAATCAATAGTTTTGGATTTAGTACTTCCACTATCCCTTCAAGCCCTTTGACCAATTACAATTACAATTCTTTAAACTTGGATACTAAAAATCCAATTGCAAGTTCTGTTGGAATTTCTACTGGTAAATCATTCAATGTAGGTTCAGAAAGTAAATTAAATGTATTTGCAACGGTTGCATTTGGAAGTGATTTTTCATCTCGCACCGATGGTACTGCAAAAGGAGCCGTTAACGGAAATGGAGTAATCAACAAAAATTTTGAAAACTACACCCTAGACAGCTACAATACAAACTTTACTGCGATGTTGAACTTAGGTTACAAAATCAACAATTCAAATAAAGTAAGCTTCAATTCTGTATTCATCAACACTTCTTCTTTGAGTAAAGAAGAATACACAGGATTTATAGTAGATATTGCAAATGACGGAAATGGTTTAATTCGTCGTAACAAATACGAAAAAAATGCATTGTGGATCAATCAATTATTAGGAGACCACAAATTAAGCGATCGTTCTAACTTCAATTGGGGAGTTTCTTTAAATACTATTGATGGTGATATGCCAGACAGAAATCAAAATATCTTTAGAAAAGATGCAGATGGTTACAAACTATCTAATATTTCTGCTCCTGACAACCACCGTTATTTCCAAAAACTTCAAGAAACAGAAGCTGCAGCAAATATGGCTTTTGATTACAAGTTCAATAAAACAGGTGAAGGTGAATATAAAGGAAAATTCACACTTGGATACAATGGACGTATGAAAAAGAGAGATTTTGAAGCTACTCAGTTTAACTTCAAAACTTCAGCAAGTGCTTCTACAACTATAGTTTTCCCAAATAACTTAGATTTGTTTTACAATCAAGCTAACTTAAGCAATGGAATTTTTCAAATCTCAACATTTAGAGGTAATGAACAAGTTTCAAATGCACTTGACCCACAAACCTACAACGGGGAGCAATTCATTAATGGTGGTTTCTTAAATACTGAATACAACTTTGGAAAACTAACAGGTGTTTTAGGATTAAGAGGGGAATATGTGTTTCAAAAAATAAATTGGAATACCCAATTGGACCCAACTGGTGGATATGATGAACTTGATAAAATTGCTTTCTTGCCAAGTTTAACCTTAAAATACGAATTGAACGAAAAACAAAATCTTAGATTTGGATTTAGCAAAACCTATACTTTGCCACAATTTAAAGAAAGAGCATTGTTTGTTTACGAAGATGTAACCGAAGTAAAAGTAGGTAACCCTGACTTATATGCATCAGATGATTATAATTTTGATTTAAAATGGGAAATGTTCCCGAATTCAGAAGAATTAATTTCTGTAACAGGATTTGGTAAATACATCATGAATCCAATTAATGAAGTGACTATTGCTTCATCAACCAATGATATTTCATTCATCAATACAGGAGATTATGGTTATGTTGCTGGAGCAGAATTAGAATACAGAAAAACTATATTTAATTTTGATGATACTAATGCTAAAAAATTATCTGCTGGTATTAACGCTTCTTACTTATACAGTAACCAAGAACTAAGTACTTCAAAAGTAATCGATGAAACAGCATACAATGTTGTGTTTACTGATGATAAAAGTAAGTTTACTGGAGCCTCTGATTTGTTGTTAAACGCAGATGTATCCTTTTATAATGACTGGAATGATAAAGAAAGTAGCCTAACTTCTACTTTGGCTTACACCTATTTCTCAGACAGAGTATACGCTATTGGAACTAACGATAGAGGAAATTTAGTTGACAAAGCATTTGGTTCATTAGATTTTATTACTAAAATGAAATTGAACAAAAAAATAGGAATAGACTTCATTGTAAAAAACATTCTAGATCCAAAGATTAACCGCGTACAAGAAAATGCGTCTGGAGACATTAACGTTCTTTCCTATAAAAAAGGTCTTAATGTAGGTTTAAATCTAAACTATCAATTTTAATAAAATATGAAAGAGCAGCTTAACAGCTGCTCTTTTTTTTAATAAACTCCGTTAAGCAAGTAACATTAACTTAATGTTGATATAAGCATTTATTAAATCAACATTGATGTTTACTTAACCTTGAAAATAAAATAAAGGCAGACATTTGCCTTGTTAATAAAAAACAAACAACTATTACAATTACAATCATGAAAAAAAACTTTTTACAATTATTCGGAATTTTAGCAATTACTGCTTCCTTTTTCACTAGCTGTTCTAGTGACAATAATGAAAACGACAAACCTTCTTCTACTTTCGTAGTTGATCCTAACAATTTCCAAGGTACAATTGCAGACGGAGAAGTTACTTTAGATGCATCAAAAACATATAAATTAACTGGTAAAATACAAGTAAACAGCGGAGCAACTTTAAACATTCCTGCTGGAACAAAAATTGAAGGTACTGGAGGAACAGCTTCTTATATCGCTATAGCACAAGGAGGAAAATTAAACGTAAACGGTACTGCTTCTAACCCTGTTGTTATGACAAGTGGTTTAACTACTAAAAAAGCAGGTGACTGGGGAGGTTTAGTAATTTGTGGAAAAGCTCCAATTAACCGTGTAACTGGTGGTGCAAGTACTGCACAATCTGAAGTTGCTGATTTAACTTACGGTGGAACAGTAGCTAATGACAATTCTGGATCTATTCGTTATTTGAGAATTGAATATGCTGGAGCTGCATTTAATAGTGAAAAAGAATTTAATGGAGCTTCATTATTTGGAGTTGGTTCAGGTACTACATTTGAATATGTTGAAACTTACCAAGGTGCAGATGATGGATTCGAATTTTTCGGAGGAACTGTAAATACTTCAAACTTGATCTCTTTAGGAAATGAAGATGACCAATTTGACTGGACTGAAGGATGGAATGGAACAAACACTAACTGGTATGGTAAATTATCTTTTGGTAAAGGTAATAGAGGAATTGAAGCTGATAACTTTGAATTTGGTTTTGCTAATACTCCAATCTCTTCACCAACTATAACTAATATGACTTTAGTTGGACCTGGAAGTGTTCCTACTTCTGGAACATGGTTAGAAAATCAAGCAATTAAATTAAGAAGAGGAACAAAAGCAATTTTTACGAATGTAGTTTTAAGCGGATGGTCTAGAGGTGTTGATGTTGAGCACGACGAAACATTAAGTTTTATTCCAACTTCTTTGAAATTAAGTAGTGTTAACTTTATTTCTGATGTTGCAACAAAAACAAGAGGTACAAAAACTGTAGTTGCTCCTGCAACAAGTGGTGTTACAGCTGATGCATCAGCAGCAATTGCTTCAGAATTAACTACTGCTACTGGTGCTGGAAATGGCGTTGGTGCTCCAGGATGGGCTGCTACTTGGTCAGTTGGTTTGTAATCTGAAATAATTTTAGATAAAATATAAAGGGATTGAATTTATTTCAATCCCTTTTTTTAATTTATGTAAATCAAATTTTATATCTTTACTATTAAATCAAAGCTAATGGTAAAAAACTACTCTTATATTACACTCTTATTGGTCTTGTTTTTTTCTGTGAGTGTTTCAGCTCAAGAGGTAAAGCAACAACCAAAGACACAAGAAAACACTTCGATCGAAGGGTTGAGCTTGTATCCAAATCCCGTGAGTAATGGTAAAGTATATATTTCTACCAAAGAGGATTTAGAAAAAGAAATCACCATTTTTGATGTTTTAGGTAAAAAAGTACTTCAAACCCAATTAAGTTCTCGAGAACTTAATGTTTCTGCACTACCTCCTGGAGTATACATCATAAAAATAAATGAAAATCAAGCTACCGCTACACGAAAACTAATTATTAGGTAATCCTAAATAAACTACCCTAAAGCTCCAATTCAAATGGGGCTTTTTTTTATTCCATTTTTAATATAAACTCAAAAAAGAGCAAAAAAGTATACCTTTGCCAAAAATATACTGCATTGGTCTCAAATTCTGATCTTTTTTCGATTTCCAACCAAAAGCAATTTGAAAAAATCGCTTTAAAAACCTTTCGTTATCAATACGAAAACAACGTGGTGTACCAAGAATTCTGTGATTTATTAAAAACCAATGTACAAAAGGTAAAAACACTGCAACAAATTCCATTTTTACCCATTCAGTTTTTCAAAAGTCATGCAGTTGTAAGCAATAATGAGACACCTCAAGCTATTTTTACAAGCAGCGGAACTACTGGCATGACTACAAGCCAACACCTTGTTACTGATGTCACTCTTTATGAAGAAAGTTATCGTCGAGGATTTTCTCAGTTTTATGGCAATATTGAAAATTATGTCGTTTTAGCCCTTCTACCCTCCTATTTAGAACGCGAAGGCTCTTCTTTGATTTATATGGTCGAAGATTTAATTCAATTATCCAATCAACCTGAAAGTGGTTTTTACCTCAACAATTACGACGAATTAATAGAGAAATTAATAGCATTGGATAACGCGGGACAAAATGTAATTTTAATTGGTGTTACCTATGCCTTATTGGACTTGATTGAAAAAAGAAAATTTCAGCTCCAAAACACCATCATTATGGAAACGGGCGGTATGAAAGGCAAACGCAAAGAAATGATACGCGAAGAATTACACCAACAGTTATGCGCTGGTTTTGGAGTTTCTAGCATTCATTCAGAATACGGGATGACCGAATTACTTTCACAGGCGTATTCGCTTGGAGAAGGCATATTTGAATGCCCTTCTTGGATGCAAATACTTATTCGAGATACCGAAGATGCTTTAAGCTATATAACCAACGGAAAGACTGGAGGAATCAACGTAATTGATTTGGCCAATCGCAATTCCTGCTCTTTTATTGCTACTCAAGATTTGGGTAAAAAATACGCTAACGGTACTTTTGAAGTGCTAGGTCGTTTTGACAACTCAGATATTCGTGGGTGTAATTTGATGGTGGTTTAATTCTTTTTTTATGAGAAGAATATTGATGCTATTTTTTTGCTTTCCACTATTGGTTGCTGCTCAATTACAAATAAAAATCAATACAATTACAACGGATAACAATGATAAAAACCATAGAAAATTCAACATTGAATATACATTAGAAAACACTAGTGATAAAGAAATTGCCTTTTTCTTCACTCCAAATCATTTCAATTCTGCTCACCGTGGATCCTTGCAAACAGCAATGTTATTCAAAATATTTGAAAATGACACATTAATTCCAGCCGACGGAATGCTATCGAATTCAAAAAATGATTATTCCAAACTCTCAAATGTATTAGATAATACTGAAAGACTTAAAATTTTGGATAAAATGAAAGCAGATGAGCTAAACATCTCTCTAGACTCACTCCGTTCCTATCGAAAAAAAATCATCAGTGAACCTGATTTTTTTCAAAAAGAATCTAGCAAAAAATTAATGAGTAGCATAATTAGGCTGCCTTCAAAATCACACAAAACGTACCATCAAATTCTTTATTGGAACAAAAAAAGATACTTTAAAACCGATGATAACGAATATTATTTAGGAGAAACTAGTCCCTTCTTAATTGAACTTTCCTTAGTTGCTCTTAAAGAAGAATTGAGTTTTAAATTAAGTCCAGAAGACTTCAAAACCATAAAAAATAATCCTTCTTTCATCAAAGGCTATTTTACATCTAATAAAGTGCTTATCGATTTGTCAAAATAAAAAAAGTCTGCAAATGAATTGCAGACTTTTAAATGTATAAATTTTGGATATTATACCACTCTAATTACAAAATAGTTTTTCTTACCACTTTGTAGCAAGACAAATCGATCGTTGATTAAATCATTGGTCGTCAACATAAAATCTTCTTTTATTTTTTCTCTATTAACCGAAATAGAATTGGCTGTCAAGGCTCTTCTCGCTTCACCATTCGATTTAAAAAAACCTGTTTTTTCATTTAAAACTGTAACAATATCCAAGCCAGCTTCCACTTCATTTTTGGCAATTTCTGCCTGAGGAACACCATCAAAAACTTCTAAGAATGTAGCTTCATCTAATTGCTTCAAATCATCGGCTGTGGCATTTCCAAACAAAATTCCAGATGCTTTAATTGCATTTTCTAAATCTTCCTTAGAATGCACCATAATCGTGATTTCCTCGGCTAATTTCTTTTGTAACAAACGCAAATGCGGAGCTTCTCGATGTTGCAACGTTAACTCCTCGATGGCTTCTTTGGTCAAGAACGTAAAAATTTTGATGTATTTCTCAGCGTCAACATCAGAAGTATTCAACCAATATTGGTAGAATTTATATGGAGAAGTTCTAGCGGCATCCAACCAGATATTTCCTCCTTCGGATTTTCCAAACTTAGTTCCGTCCGCTTTGGTAATCAACGGACAAGTTAGAGCATAAGCTTTCCCTCCTTCTTTTCTTCTAACCAATTCGGTTCCTGTGGTAATATTTCCCCATTGGTCGCTTCCTCCCATTTGTAGGGTACAACCTTTGGCTTTGTATAAATGCAAGAAATCATAGCCTTGCACCAACTGATAGGTAAACTCTGTGAAAGACATTCCCTCGGCTGCTTCCGAAGACAAACGTTTCTTTACCGAATCTTTCGCCATCATATAATTCACTGTAATGTGCTTTCCGATATCGCGAATGAAATCCAGAAACGAAAATTCTTTCATCCAATCATAGTTGTTCACCAATTCGGCAGCATTGTCAGCATTCGAAGTAAAATCTAAGAAACGAGCCAATTGGCCTTTGATCGCTTCTTGATTATGACGTAAAGTGGGTTCGTCTAATAGATTTCTTTCATTTGATTTTCCAGATGGATCTCCAATCATTCCAGTGGCACCACCAACCAAAGCTAACGGCTTATGTCCTGCTAACTGAAAATGTTTCAACAGCATCACGCCTACCAAATGACCAATATGCAATGAATCGGCAGTTGGGTCAATACCCACATATGCCACACGCATTTGCTCCAACAAATGTTCTTCGGTGCCTGGCATAACATCGTGGAGCATTCCTCTCCAAGTCACTTCTTCAATAAAATTCTTCATTTTTTTTCAATTTTGACAAAGATAACAATTTCGATGGCAATGACAATTTGAGTTATGAGTCAAAATAGTATATTTGCCCATATGATATTAGTAACAGGAGGAACTGGCTTAGTTGGCGCACATTTAGCACTTCATTTGATAGAAAATGGAGAACAAGTTCGGGCAATGTATCGAACAGCAGCAAATTGTTCTAAAACCAAAGCGCTATTTAGCTATTACCAAAAAGAGCATTTGTTTGCCGAAATTGAGTGGATACAAGCCGACATTCTAGACATTCCTTCACTTGAGGTTGCCTTTCAAGACATTAAGCAAGTCTATCATTGTGCTGCTTTGATTTCGTTTGACCCCAAAGACGAAGACGCCATCCGAAAAACGAATATCGAAGGTACCGCCAATATTGTCAATTTTTGTTTGGCAAAAAAAATCGAAAAGCTATGTTTTGTAAGTTCGATTGCCGCATTGGGCGACTTAGCTCCTCACGAAACGGAAATCACAGAAACTACCGAATGGAATCCAGAAAAACCGCATAGTGATTATGCTATTTCAAAATACGGCGCCGAAATGGAAGTTTGGCGCGGTCAGCAAGAAGGACTGAAGGTGATTATTGTAAATCCGGGTGTGATTTTGGGTCCAGGTTTTCCGTCGCAAGGAAGTGGGACTTTGTTTACTACTATAAAAAAAGGTTTGTCTTACCACACTTTAGGAACCACTGCTTTTATCGCCATTCCAGATGTCATAAATAGTATGTACCGCTTAATGAAAAGCGATTGTTGCAACGAAAGATTCACATTAATTGCCGAAAACTTAGTCTTCAAAGATGTTTTCTTCACTATCGCTGATGCCTTAAAAGTAAAAAGACCGACACGTTATGCCAGTCCTTTACTTACTACTATCGCTTGGAAAACAGATGCCTTTTTAGCATTCTTATCCATCAAAAAACGTACTTTTAGTCGCGTTACAGCCAAAGCTTCGCATTCTGCAATACCTTACAGCAACGAAAAAATCAAACAGCAATTGCAACCTTCTTTCATTAGTATCAAAGCATACATTCACGAGATTGCTTCTTCTTTCTAGTTTTATTGCGCTAATTTTTCGGCTCTACTTTTGAATGGGTTTTGGAGTTTAGCTTTATTTTTTCTTGCTTACGTTTTATAATAGTATCCATCTTATTACTATTGGCTTGCAGTCGTTTCTCTACTTGATCAAACATGGCTTTATATTCCTCTATAAAAGAAGCATAGTAAATATTGCTCTGAGAAAACTGAGCGCTATCAATCTTGTATTTTTTAAAAATGAATTCTTTAGGTACAATTTTTTGGTACTCCGTTTTAGACATCATCTGATATTTTGAGGCGTCCAAAATTGCCAAATCATAAAAAACGTTTACCATAACGGCTTTGTCAATCAACTTTTTTGGAGTTTTGACTGTTTCTTCTTTTCGACATCCAACGAATGAAACTAAGAGTGCAAAAAATAGGATTCCTTTTCTCATCTCTTTATCTATCAAATAATAATCGTTTACCTGCTTTCTTTGGACTTACTTTGAATCCTTGGTACACCAATTGACCATTTACAAAAGTGTGGGTAATTCTAGATTTGAAGGTATACCCTTCAAAAGGAGACCAACCACATTTGGCTAAAATATTTTCTTTTTTCACACTCCATGGCAAGCCTGCATTCACAATGGCCAAATCGGCATAATAACCCACTTTAATATAGCCTCGTTTCTCAATTTTGAAAAGCGATGCAGGATTGTGACACATTTTCTCTACAATTTTTTCAATAGTGATTTTTCCTTGATGATAAGCTTCAAACATCGCTACTACTGCATGTTGCACCAATGGCCCACCAGAAGGAGCTTTGGTATACACTTGATTTTTTTCCTCTAGGGTATGAGGCGCGTGATCTGTAGCAATTACATCAATTCTGCCATCATTTACCGCTTTCCATAAAGCTTCGCGGTCATTGGCAGTTTTAACCGCTGGATTCCATTTGATAAAGTTTCCTTTGGTTTTATAATCTTCGTCTGAAAACCACAAATGGTGAATACATACTTCAGCAGTAATCATTTTCTCAGACAATGGAATTTTATTGGTAAACAAATCCAACTCCTTAGCAGTAGAGATGTGAAAAACGTGTAATCTTGCCCCAGTTTTTTTGGCCAATTCAACGGTTCTTGATGAAGAAAGATAACAAGCTTCTTCAGTACGAATCAAAGGATGACACTCCACTGGAATATCATCACCGTATTGTTCTTTGTATTTGGCTAAATTCGATTTCACTGTACTTTCATCTTCACAATGCACAGCAATTAACAATTTCGTACTTGAAAAGATTTTCTCAAGAGAATCCGTACTATCTACCAACATATCTCCTGTTGACGAACCCAAAAAGAGCTTAAGTCCAGCAACATTTCGCGGATTTGTCTTTAAAATTTCCTCCAAATTATCATTGGTTCCTCCCATCATAAACGAATAATTCGCAAAAGAAGAGTCCGCTGCAATTTGGTATTTTTGTTCTAATAATTCTTGTGTTACAGCATTTGGAACGGTGTTAGGTTGTTCAATGAAAGAAGTTATTCCTCCAGCTACGGCTGCTCTTGACTCAGATTCAATATCCCCTTTATGAGTAAGACCCGGTTCTCTAAAATGCACTTGGTCATCTATTGCACCCGGAATCAAATAATTCCCTTCAGCATCAATAATCTTACAATCGGATGACTTGGGACTAATTGTTTCAGCAATTTCAACAATTATATCATTTTCAATTAATAAATCACCTTCAAAAATGACACCTTCATTTACAATCTTAGCATTCTTTATTAAAATCTTATTCATCTTTTATGTTTTAAAGTCTTCTAATTAACTGGCGCATTCGGAGGGAAATGACTCCAAAAACAGCTTCTATAATAATGGAATTACTCATTTTAGACACACCTTTGGTACGGTCGGTAAAAATAATAGGCACCTCGGTAATTTCAAATTTATTGCAGTAGGTTCTGTATTTCATTTCAATTTGAAAAGCATAACCCACAAACTTTATTTTATCAATATTAATACGTTCTAGGACTTCTCTTTTGTAACATACAAATCCTGCGGTTGCGTCATGGATCTTCATGCCAGTAATCAATCTTACATAAACAGAGGCAAAATAAGACATCAAAACGCGACTCAATGGCCAATTAACCACATTTACTCCCGTTACATATCGAGAACCTATGGCTAAATCTGCTCCGCCAAAATGACAAGCATCGTATAGTTTTTCTAAATCATTAGGATTATGAGAAAAATCGGCATCCATTTCAAAAATGAATTGGTAGTTCTTTTGCAACGCCCACTTAAAACCATGAACATAGGCAGTTCCTAGACCCGATTTCTCTTTTCTTTTTTCTAAAAACAATCTTCCTGGATATTCTTCTTGAAGTAAAATTACCTTATCAGCGGTATGATCTGGCGAATTATCATCTATAATTAGAACATGAAAAGGTTTGTGCTGAGAAAGCGTCGCTCGAATGATTTTTTCGACATTCTCAATTTCGTTATAGGTTGGAATTATAACTATACTATCGTTCATATTTGTAGCAATTTCACGGCAAAAGTAAACTTTTTATAGCATTTGATTCATAATAAATCTATAATAAAAAGATTCAAACAAAAAATTAGTAATTTTGTTGGCTATGATGGATCCCATACTTCACCCGAGAATAATAGAGAACAAAGACTGGGCAACTGCTCTATTTGTCTTGTCATTAGTATTGATTGCTTTGACCAAATCAGTTTTCGAAAATCGTTTCAATGATTTTACCAAATTGATTTATTCGGACAAGTATATCAAAATGTATCGCGATAGTAGCCATCTAATGAGTGGCTTTACCATAGCGCTTTTTGTGGTCCAAATCATTTCATTCACTTTTTTTCTGCAACTTTTTTTAAGTTATTATGGCAGGGCTTCAAAATCAGATTGGATGTTGTTTATTCAGTTGTTTACGTTTATTACTTATTTCATTTTGGCTAAATTTCTACTTGAGAAGATCATTGCTACTGCTTTCAAGATAGAAGAATTCATGGAGCAATTCAATTTGAAGAAAGTGACCTATCGTACTTACATTGGGCTAATTATCTTACCAATCGATTTGATTCTTTATTATTTTGATGTCTTTTCCAAAAACATTTTTTTGCCAATTTTTGTTATTGCACTGATAATAAACCTCTTCACTTATTTACTTACAATAAAAAACTACCAAAGTTTAATAATGGGTAAATTGTTTTATTTTATTTTATATCTTTGCGCACTTGAAATAGCACCCTATTATTTTATGTATTATTGGTTTACAAAAGGGAATACTTAGACAATATCAACTATGAAAGTGAAAACAATTTTGGTGTCACAACCAGAACCTAAAGTAGAGAACTCTCCTTACTTTGAGTTGCAACAAAAGCATAAAGTAAAAATTGATTTCAGGCCTTTTATTCATGTAGAAGGAGTCAGCGCAAAAGAGATTCGATTGCAAAAAATCGACCTACACAATTACAGCGCTATTATTTTAACAAGTCGCAATGGTGTAGACCACTTTTTTAGAGTTGCTGAAGAAATGCGATACAAAGTTCCCGAAGATTTAAAATATTTTTGTCAATCAGAAGCCATTGCTTTCTATCTTCAAAAATATGTAGTGTACAGAAAACGCAAAATCTACGTTGGTCCAAAAGATTTCGCAGATTTATCTCCGCTAATCAAAAAATACAAAGACGAAAAATTCTTATTACCAGCATCTGATCAATTAAATGCAGATATTCCAGTTACTTTAAACGCTTTAAAAGTAGATTGGACTCCTGCCACTTTTTACAAAACAGTAATGAGCGACCTATCGGATTTGGCTGATGTTTATTATGATGTTTTGGCTTTTTTCAGTCCAACTGGAATCAAATCATTATACAAAAACTTCCCAGGTTTCGAGCAAAACAATACTCGAATTGCTGTTTTCGGAAGCACTACACAAAAAGAAGCTTTAGACCATGGATTGCGTGTAGATATTATGGCTCCAACTCCTGGAACACCCTCAATGACCATGGCGTTAGAAAAATACATCGCCGAAGTTAACAAAGGAAAATAATACATTCAACTTCCAAAATATAAAATCCAAATTCCAACTAAAACGGAATTTGGATTTTTTTTATGCCAGCAAAACACTTAACACCTCAAAATACAGCATTTTATCAAATCAAAACATATAAGCCATTTTAGTTTCATTTTGGACAAGGAAAGCAAATCAATAGCTCATTAAAAGTAGTCAGGTCGTTTTAAAAAGAATAACGGCAACTTATATTCACTTTTAACTATCGTCATTAAACATACTGGCAAAAAAAACTTAGCTGAATTATATGTTTATAATTAAATGCTCTTGATTTTGGAAAATAGCACCATAAAATTATATTTACTTTCAAATTAAAACCAAAATAACTACTTTTAGTTAAAAATTATAACATGAAAATCAATTCTCTTATAGTTGAAATTGACGGAATCGACAAAGAAATTTTGCGTTACCTCATGGAAGATGCTAGAAAACCCATTTTACAAATTGCTAATAAAATTGGAATTTCGGGAGCGGCCATTCATCAACGCTTGCGTAAACTAGAACAATCTGGTGTAATTTCTGGATCAAAATTTACTGTAAACCACAAAGTTTTAGGATACAATACTATGGCTTTCGTTGGAGTGTATCTCGACAAAGCCGCTCGAAATTTAGAAGCTGTACGGGATTTAAAAAAAATCCCAGAAGTACTCGAATGTCATTACACCACTGGTAACTGGTCTATTTTAATTAAAATAATTTGTCGCGATAACGAGCACTTAATGCAACTTTTGAATTCAAAAATCCAGACTATAGAAGGCGTTTCTAGAACCGAAACGTTTATTTCGCTAGAGCAACAAATAGAACGACAAATACAGCTTTAGAAAATTTCAAATTTCAAATAAAATAAAAATTCCAACCTCAAGACTTCGAGATTGGAATTTGGATTTTTTATGTTTTGAAATTTTTCTTTTACTCCCTTCTACCGCCCAAATAGATAGAAACATAATACAACAAAGTCGCAATAGAACCCAAAGCCGCTACTACATAAGTTCTAGCTGCCCATTTTAAAGAATCTTCGGCTCCATCATACTCGGCGCGATTGAGCATGTTTTTATTTTTCAACCAAGCCAAGGCGCGATTACTAGCATCATATTCTACTGGCAAAGTAACAATGGAGAATAAGGTCGTTGCTGCAAAAATCACAATACCAATCAACAACAAGCTCGGAAAGGTTTTGATTAGTAAAATTCCTGCTAACAAAATCCATTGCACAAATCCAGAAGCTACACTTACAATAGGCACCAACTTAGAACGCATTTGCAACCATTCGTACCCCACAGCATGTTGTACGGCATGACCACATTCGTGTGCTGCCACAGCTGCCGCTGCCGCATTGCGCTGATTGTACACTGCCTCACTCAAATTAACCGTTTTATCAACAGGATTATAATGGTCTGTTAATTGTCCTGGAGTCGAAATGACACGAACATCATAAATTCCATTATCTGCGAGCATTTTTTGAGCAATCTCTGCGCCCGACATGCCGTTTTGCAATTGCAATTTAGAATAGTGCGCAAATTTACTCTTCAATCTTGAACTTACTAACCAGCTGAAAAGCATAATGGCTCCAGCCAATATTAAATAACCACTTCCCATATTTTTGTTTTTTAGTTTATATTTTTGGTCTCATTTGATGACAACAATTTACGAACCAAACTCCAAAAATGCCATTTTGACACGAGTTAAATATTCTTTAAATATTTTAAATCAGTCAAATCTCTTTTTACAATTTTATATAAAATGAAACTAAAAAAAAATAAAAATCCAAATCCACTAAACTGAATATATAAATAAAACCCATTTGACGTATTTTCTTTAAAGAGAGTCAATAATGAAATGAATCCATAAACATATAAGATATAGATAATTGGAGTTAAAATAAAATGGATCGATCTTCTAAATTTATAGAACAACACTAATTGCTTAGTATAGCTTGTGAAATCAGTTGTAAAATCAATTTTTCTAAATTTGAAAATACTTATCGATTCCAAAATAACCCTCACTATGATAACCATTATCATTATCTCTAATCCTTTAATTTGCTTAGAAATTTGACTATTAAAAATAGAATAATAAAAGTAGCTTAAAATAATAACTAATATCGATAGAATTCCAATTGTCCAATAATAATTATTCTTAAGCTTTTTAGCTTTTTGATTAGATTCATCAATGATGTCATTACTATTTCTATTTGGATTAGCTTCTAATTGCTGATTCCACATAGATTTTATTTCGTTAAACTCTTCCATTTTGTACACATTTTGTTAATTTAGACTTAATTCTATGAATTCTCACTCGTAAATTTTCCTCGGTTATACCTATTACTGTTGCAATTTTATCATATTCTAAATCTTCTAAAACCATCATAATAATTAGCTTATTACTTGGCTCTAATTGATTGATACAATTATACATTTTAGAAAACTTTTCTTCGATTTCTTGTAAATCGGTTACATTATTAATTTCTGGAAATTCATTTGTAGCAACTACTTTTCTATTGGATGCTTTTCTTAAATACATCAAACAAGTATTAGAAGTAATTTTATATATCCAAGTGCTTAGATTAGATTCATTTCTAAATTTTGATAGATTCTCCAATACTTTTATAAAAACTTCCTGTGTGACATCTGATGCTATATCATTATCACCATTAAAATATCCTTTACACAATCGGTACACTTTTGCATAATACAACTGGTATATTGTATCGAAATTATTATCTTGTTCCAAACTAATTTAATATTTGTTTTATTTGTTTTAAATACCATTCTGGTTGATCAAACATTACGAAGTGTGCTGCTTTTTCTGCATATAAAATAGTTGCTGAAGGCAAATTTTTATACTGATCATTATACGTTTTCGTTACCATTTCCAAACTTGGATTTGTTGCTGCCAAAATGGTAACTGGCTTTTTTATTTTAGCAATTTCAGATCTTAAATCTAAATTCAGCATATCAACATAGCCATAAATAAATGTCTTTCTATCGGATTGATTCATCATCTCTGCAAGTAACTTTTGCTTTTCTTTATTATTGCACATATACATCACAGACTGATTGTTCATTTTTTGAAAGTCCGCATCAGACATTTTCAACATACTTTTACTTTGAGGATTATCATAAGGAATAACATCGCCTTTATAATTTGGAATCATCAATGCTGCTGAAGCTGGTAGTGCATCTACAAGAATTAATTCTTTAAACCATTGAGGATTGCTAGACGCTAACCATAAACTTAAAGTTCCTCCAATGCTATGACCTAATAAGGTTGATTTTGTTAGTTTATTTTCGACTATATATTTTTCTAAATCTTTTTTTATAGTTTCAAACCAAGGTGAGTTAATCGGTTTCGTATTACCAAATCCTGCAAAAGTAAAGATATAACATTTGTTTGTTTTTGAAATTGATGCCACAGTTTCATCCCAAACTTGTCCCGTACACCCAAAGCCAGGAAACAACAAAACAGGATTTCCTTTTCCTGTTATTTGAACATTGAACGAATTTTGAGAAAACAAATTTGTTGTGCTTAACATAACTACAATTAGTAGTGCAAAAATGGAGTTTTTCATAATTAAATAATTTAAAATTTCCCTTTTGATGCATCGCTATTAAAATTGTTACATCATTTTTCAACTTGTTTTAAAAAAAAATAAAAAAAAACAATGTTTACTAGCATTTATAACCACAAAAAATCCAAACTCTAATCGCTAAATTGGAATTTGGATTTTTTTCAAAACTAAAATTGAAATTTACAACAGTTGTTTGTCTACTTCTTCAAATTTTTCAATTAGACTATTTATCTTATCTTCTTGTTTTTTAATTTGTCTCGGACGAATATAAAACCAGTTAAATCCTATCCAAAGCAATGTAACACCATAAGTAACCACAGCATAAAAAACAGTCATTCTTGAAACGTATTCATACATATACAAACATATTCCGACAAAAAGCAAAACAAAATAACAGGTCAATATTGTAGACTGCATGAATTGCTGTTTCTTTTTAATTACTATAAGTTGCTGCAAATAGTCGTGATTCGTATGAGTGGTATCACTATTTTTAAAATCGTTTAGCGAGCGATTATAAACTAAGACATACATCGCCATAGCGGAAATTGCCAGAACGATTCCAATTTTACTCGAAACAAATTGTGGTTGATAATAGTACCACACAAACAGAATAAAAGCGATTGTCGCAAAAAGAAGTAGATTCGTTTTCCATAAACTTCTCAAATTTGCCTTTTTAAATTTTTTTAATCTCGACAATAAATCTTCCATATCAGGCTGACTTACGGCTTGTTTTTTCCATAAATCTTTAAAATCTATATTATTGCTGTCCATTTTCTTTAAATTTTTGAGTCAATTTTTCTTTTATTCTGTGAATTTTCACTCTAACATTCGCTTCAGAAAGTCCAACGATTTTGGCAATTTCTGCTTGCTTTACCTCTTCTAATTCCAATGAAATAATAATACGTTCCGTTTCTGGCAACTCAGCAATACATTTGTACAAAAACTGAATTTGTGGCTCTAGGGACTTTTGTTTTTCTTCTGTCAAATGAATTGGCAAATCTGATTTTTGAAAACGTTTATCTTTTTCAAGCTGCCTTAAACAAGTATTAGAAGCAATTCTAAAAATCCAAGTCCCGATGCTCGATTCATTTCTAAAAGTTTCTAGCTTTTGCCAAACAATTATAAAGGTTTCTTGAGCCAAATCTTGTGCGATATCGTAATCATTGACAAAACCCATACAAAGCCTGAATATTCTGTCCCAATAGGTTTTATAGACTTCTTCAAACTCCATTATTACGATTTTATAAAATTGTTTAATTGCATCAAATACCAGTCTTTATCGTCGTACATAATAAAATGCAATCCTTTATTGGCATATTGAAAATTGGCTGTTTTCAAGTTTTTATATTGTTCTTCGATTGCAGGTTTTAAATTTATAAAATTAGATTCTAATAAAATTAGCGATGGACATTTTACAGTCGAAATTCTTTCTCTCAAATCGGTATTAAAGAAATCGCAATACATTTGAGCAAAAGTTTTTCTATCTGATTTTACACTCCAATCAATAACCATTTCTAGTTTTGAAGCATCTTGCAAGAGTCTCGGCATCGTTTGTTTCTGCATTTCATAAAACTGCGTTTCGTTCATTGCTGTCATTTGAGCAACCATTGGCGAACAATCATTATTTTCTTTTGATTTAAAAGAAACATTGCTCAAAGCTGCCAAACACGGAAGCGCATCTACCACCACAATTTTCCCAATTAAATCTGGATAATCTGCTGCTAAGGCCAGAGCCAATCCTCCACCCATACTGTGACCAATTACAATTGGTTTTTCAATTTTATTTGTTTTAATGTAAGTAGCTATTCCTGCTTTCCAATTTTCAAAAGAAGGACTTGGATGTGGTTTTGCGCCAGCAAAACCAGCCATTGTAAGCGTGTAACAAGTGACATCTTTTTCGAAAGCTGTTTTGGTTTCATTCCATACTGCTCCAGAAGAAGCAAATCCAGGAATGAATAGAATAGCTTGTTTTCCTTTTCCGGTTTTAATTACTTCGAAAGGAAATGATTTTGTCTGAGCAAAAACATTTACACATAATGCAGAAAATAAAAGGGCGATAATTACAATATACTTTTTCATTTTAAATAGTTTTAAGTTGTTCATTTAATCGGATCCGCCCTTTGGATACGTGAACTATTAAAATGTTACAAATTTTTAAAAAAAAACAATAAAAAAATTCCAAACCCCAGTGTTTGCTAGCGTTTTTGACCATAAAAAAATCCAAACTCCAATCGCGAAATTGGAATTTGGATTTTTTAAAGTTAGAATTTAATAGTTTACCCTACCAAGTTGATGATTTTCCCTGGCACAATAATCACTTTATTTGGCGTTCTGCCGTCTAATTGTTTTTGGGTTCTTTCGTCTTGCATTACGATTTCCTCGATTTGTTCTTTGGTTAAATCCAAAGGCAATTTGATGGTGAAACGCATTTTTCCGTTGAAAGAAACTGGATATTCTTTTTCACTTTCAACCAAATGTTGCGCGTCAAAAACTGGAAACGGAACAGTTGCAATAGACCCTTCGTGACCTAACAACGACCATAATTCCTCAGCGATATGAGGCGCATAAGGCGAAATCACAACCGCCAACGGTTCTAAAATGGCACGAGAATGACAGTTTTGTGTAGACAATTCATTCACACAAATCATAAATTGTGAAACCGAAGTATTGAAAGAGAATCCTTCAATGTCTTCTGCCACTTTTTTGATGGTTTTGTGTAATGATTTTAAATTGTCTTTGGTAGGTTCGTCGTTGTTTACAATCAAACCGTTTTCATCAAAATACAAACGCCATAATTTTTTCAAGAAACCAAAAACTCCCGAAATTCCTGCGGTATTCCAAGGTTTAGCTTGTTCTAATGGACCTAAGAACATTTCATACAAACGCAACGTATCCGCTCCATATTCCGCACAAATATCATCTGGTGTAACTACATTGTATTTCGATTTTGACATTTTTTCAACTTCACGACCTACTATGTATTTGCCGTTGTCTTCGCAAATGAATTCTGCATTTTTGTAATTAGAATACTTTGAATTATTTTTAAAAGCATCAATATTTAATTCGTTAGTTATATCATTAATTAGTGATAAGTCAATATGAATTGGGGTAAAAGCTTCGTAAGCAAGCCAATCAATTTCAGTCACATCAACTTCAGAGAAACTTTTTTTAATAAAATCAACTGCCAAATGGATGTTCCCTTTTTTAAATTCTTCGTATTTTGATTTACTGAAAAAACAATCTTTCTTTTCTTTACTAATAAGTTTAATAATATCGTTATTATCTCTAAGCTTTATATTTTGATTCAACCTATAAACAAATGCACTCATTCCCAAAATCATCCCCTGATTAATCAGCTTCTTGAAGGGTTCTTCTGTTGGAGCAAAACCTTTGTCTTTTAAGAATTTATTCCAAAAACGAGAATACAACAAGTGACCTGTCGCGTGTTCGCTTCCACCAATGTATAAATCTACGCTTTCCCAATATTTCAAAGCCTCGGTAGAAGCAAATTCGGTTTCGTTTTGCGCATCCATATAACGCATCCAATACCAAGAACTTCCCGCCCATCCTGGCATAGTATTCAATTCTAAAGGAAAAATGGTTTGGTTGTCTATCAACTGAGTACTAACCACTGAACACTGAACACTATCCCAAGCCCAAACTGCTGCGTTCCCCAAAGGAGGCAATCCGTCTTCGGTTGGTAAATACTTCTCTACTTCTGGCAAAACGATTGGTAAATGTATGGCATCAATCATTTGTGGCAATCCGTTCACATAATACACAGGGAAAGGCTCTCCCCAATAGCGTTGACGAGAAAACACTGCATCACGCAAACGGTAATTGATTTTCCCTTTACCTTGACCTATCGCTTCAAGTTCTGCAATAACTTTCTGAGTCGCTTCTTTGTAACCTAAGCCGTTCAAAAAATCAGAATCGATTAATTGAAACCCTTCTTTGGCGCCATAAGCTGCTTCTGAAATGTCTTGGTCAAAAATATTTTTGATGGTTGGCATTCCTTTTTGGTCTTTGAAGAAATTCGCAAAAGCATAATCTCTTTCGTCTCCACAAGGCACCGCCATTACTGCTCCAGTTCCGTAACCCGCCAACACATAATCGCCAATCCAAACTGGAATTGGTTCTTTGGTAAACGGATGTTCTGCATAAGCACCCGTGAACACTCCCGAGATAGTTTTCACATCGGCCATACGCTCTCTTTCGGAACGTTTCGCTGTTTTTTCAATATAAGCTTCTACCGCTTCTTTTTGTTCAGAAGTCGTAATTTGAGCCACCAAATCGTGTTCTGGAGCCAAGGTCATAAACGTTACTCCAAAAATAGTATCAGGACGAGTTGTAAATACGTCAATACTTGCTTCGTGATTTTGCAAATTGAAAGTTACCATAGCTCCCACCGATTTTCCAATCCAGTTGCGTTGACTTTCTTTGATACTTTCGCTCCAATCAATTTCGTTTAAACCTTGCAACAAACGTTCTGCATACGCTGAAATTCGCATACTCCATTGTGTCATTTTCTTGCGAATCACAGGATAACCACCACGTTCTGAAACGCCATTCACAATTTCGTCATTTGCCAAAACCGTTCCCAATCCAGGGCACCAGTTTACTTCGGTTTCTGCTAAATAGGTTAATCGGTATTGTAATAAGATTTTTTGTTGCTCATCGGAAGAAAATGCGTTCCATTCATTAGCTGAAAAAAGAGCAATATTATCATCACAAACAGCATTTACAGTAGCATTTCCTTCTTTTTCGAATATAGCCATCAAAGTCGAAATATCTTCGGCTTTATCGGTGTCTTTATTGTACCAAGAATTGAACAATTGGATAAAAATCCATTGCGTATGCTTATAATAATCAGGATTAGACGTACGAACTTCACGACCCCAATCAAAAGAGAATCCAATGTTGTCCAACTGTTTTCGGTAACCCGCAATTGAATTTCCCTCTTTATCAACCCCTCCGTCTATATTTACACGTGTAGTATCTTCAGGACGTTGTCCTGTTTGTATCGCATATTGTTCAGCAGGTAATCCAAAACTATCATAGCCCATTGGATGCAAAACATTAAAACCTTGATGTCTTTTGAAACGCGAATACACATCTGATGCGATGTAACCTAGAGGATGTCCAACGTGTAATCCCGCTCCAGAAGGATAAGGAAACATATCCAAAACATAATATTTTGGTTTAGCTACGCTCTGTTCGGCATTGCCTCGGGTTTCAGAGTTGTTTTGCGCTGCAAAAGTCTTGTTGTCAGCCCAATATTTTTGCCATTTGGCTTCGATTTCGTTCGGATTGTATTTCATTTTCGAGTTGCAAAGCTAAAAAGTAGCTGAGTTTCTAAGTTTTAATAATAAAAATTTTAAAGCGCAAATTTACATTTATTGTACGAAAGTTGAAAGTTTGGGCGTTATTAACTTCAAATAAAGAATTTGTTTGTTATTTTTACGCCATAATTAAAGTATGCTATGAGTTCTAACTTCGACAAATTTCAAAAACGCAGGTTAATTTCCTCTTATTTTTCGGTAGTATTGAGTGTTTTTTTGGTGTTATTCCTATTGGGAACATTAGGACTATTCATCGTGAATTCTAAAAAATTAGCCGATGATTTTAGAGAAAAAATTGCGATGACTGTTTTCTTCAAAAAAGAAGCTACTGACAGTACTTTTCAGGCCTTTGAAAAAGAATTAAAAGCGGCTAAATTTCCGAAACAATTTGTATACGTTTCCAAAGAAAAAGCAGCCAAAGAACACACAGATATCATTGGAGAAGATTTCCTTACTTTCTTGGGAGAAAATCCACTTCAAAATTCCTACGACATCAACCTAAAAGCAGATTATGTGGTTCGTGATAGTATTACTAGAATTGAAAGTCATTTTCGTAAAAACCCTATGATTTCTGATATTGTTTATGACAAACAATTGGTAAATCTAGTAAACGATAACATCAAGAAAGTGAGTATGTGGATTTTAATCATCAGTGGTTTCCTAACGGTAATTGCTGTGTTATTGATTAACAGTTCATTGCGTTTGTCTATTCATTCCAATCGTTTTATCATCAAAACGATGCAAATGGTGGGAGCTACCAAATCTTTTATTCGTAAACCGTTTGTCATTAAGAGTATTAAACTTGGAATGATTGGAGCTGGTTTGGCTATAGTGGCTTTGATTTCTCTATTAATTTATATCGAAACTAACTTCCCTGATTTAGGAATTTTAGAAGACAAATTAATCATTGCTGTGATTCTTTTGGGCGTATTTGGTCTTGGTGTTTTAATCACTTGGTTGAGTACGTACTTTGCTACTCAACGTTTCTTGAACCTAAGAACAGACGATTTATATTAGTATTTCAATATTCAGTCACAACTATTCGATAATTCATTAAGTTGAAATAAAAATGAAAAACAACGAAATAAAAAAAGAATTCCTTTTTGAAAAAACCAACTACATTGTTTTGTTGATTGGTATTGCCGTAATTACGCTTGGATTCATCTTAATGTCTGGTGGAGGAAGCGATGATCCTGCCGTTTTTAGTGAAGCCATTTTTGACTTTAGAAGAATTCGTTTGGCACCAACAACCGTTTTGATTGGCTTTGGAATTACTATTTATGCTATTCTTAAAAATCCTAAAAAATAGTAGTTAGTCATTAGTGCATAGTTACTAGTTTTCTCCATTTTACAAACATAAAAATGAATACACTACAAGCAATCATCCTTGCAATTATTGAAGGAATTACTGAATTTTTGCCTGTTTCTTCGACTGGGCATATGATTATTGCTTCGTCTTTTTTTGGAATTGCGCACGACGATTTTACCAAATTATTCACTATTGTGATTCAATTGGGAGCGATTTTATCAGTAGTAATTTTGTATTTCAAACGGTTTTTTCAATCCTTAGATTTTTATTTCAAATTATTGGTAGCTTTTATACCTGCGGTCGTTTTGGGATTGCTATTAAGCGACTTTATAGACGGATTGCTTGAAAATCCAGTTACTGTAGCAGTGTCATTACTAATTGGTGGTTTTATTTTATTAAAAGTGGATCAATGGTTCAATCACACCACTACCGAAAATGAAAAAGAAATCACCTACGGACAAGCTTTTAAGATTGGTTTGTTTCAATGCTTGGCCATGATTCCAGGAGTTTCCAGAAGCGGAGCGAGTATTGTGGGTGGAATGTCACAAAAACTATCCCGTACTTCTGCGGCAGAATTCTCTTTTTTCTTAGCTGTTCCTACAATGTTGGGCGCTACAGTCAAAAAATGTTACGACTATTATAAAGACGGATTTGTTTTGAGCGACGACCAAATAAACTATTTGATTATTGGTAATATCGTGGCTTTCATAGTAGCCTTATTGGCAATTAAAACCTTCATTGGTTTTTTGACTAAAAACGGTTTCAAAGTTTTTGGCTACTACCGTATATTGGCTGGTATTATCTTGCTTATCATCCATTTTTTCATTCATCCCCTGACCATCATTTAATGACATCCGAAGACTATTTAGAAGGACAAGTTCTTTTAATCGACAAACCTTTGCATTTTACTTCTTTTCAAGCGGTAAATAAGTTAAAGTATTTATTGATTAACAAAGTTGGCTTGCCCAAGAAATTCAAGATTGGTCATGCGGGAACTTTAGACCCATTGGCTTCAGGCTTATTATTAATTTGCACTGGTAAATTCACCAAACGTATTACCGAATTACAAGGACAGGCCAAAGAATATACAGGCACTTTTCATATTGGAGCCACTACTCCATCCTACGATTTAGAAACCGAAATAGACCAACACTTTCCAACCACACACATCACTGAGGCGTTGATACACGAAACTGTGAAGCAATTTTTGGGAGAAATTGATCAAAAACCACCTATTTTTTCCGCTATAAAAAAAGATGGCGTACGCTTGTACGAGCACGCGAGAGCAGGAGAAACCGTTGAAATTGCAAGCAGAAAAACCACCATTCACGAATTTGAAATCACTAGAATCGCACTTCCAGAAATCGATTTTAGAGTGGTTTGTAGCAAAGGAACTTACATCAGATCGCTAGCCTTTGATTTTGGCAAAGCCTTGCAATCTGGCGCACATTTAACAGCACTACGAAGAACCAAGATTGGAGATTATGATGTTGCTAATGCCTTAACTCCGGCCGTTTTTGAAGAACATTTAGGATAAAACATAAAAAAACACATGACAATTTCTTTTTTTTAGAACTTGCGATGTGTTTCTTTTAAACAAAGTACTTTTTAAACCATACTTTTTGTTTTTAACAGACTGGGGCTAGACCGTAGTTAATAATGAATTGTTGTTTTTCCCCCAAACAAAGCTGTGGAAAAAAAATCATAAAACTTTTCAAATAGCTTTTTCATAATGATGTTTTTTAAATTGTGAGACACTATTTTAAACACTAATAAAAAAGTAAATCAAATTAATAGACTTGGTTAGCTGCCGGCAATTTACAACATTTCTTTCATAAAAGAAAGATTTAAGAGTTAAAAATATTTGTTAAATATTTGAATTAAAGAAACTTACCATTAAATGTGGGCCGTTTCTACACTTTCAAGAATTAAACCCATAATTTCCTCTTGCGTACTTAATCCTTTGTCATGCAAATACCATAACTGAAGCTCTGATTTAGCTGTTTCATCCACCACACCATGTTCCTTTTTGTAATTCAAGATTAAATCTTTGGCTCCTTTTGGACGAGGTCCCCAGTCAGCAATAACCTCAGAAGTAGCTTTATCAATTATAATCAACTTAGGAATAGCTTTTCCCTTATTTGTTAAAAAATGATTCATGAGGTCTTCATTTTCATCTCTAAAAACAATTCTCAAATCAATCATATCTGTTTCTAGTGCCATTTTATTTATAATTGGTAGTATTTGAGCAGCATCACCACACCAGCCTTCTGATAAGACCAACCAAGTGTATTCGTTTTGCAATCCTTTCAATTGTTCGGATACTGTTGTATCAATCTTTATCGTTTTATCCAAACGATTCATTCTGGTCTCGTTGAGCGCACTGTAATGCGTCAAATCTTCTGATTGTTCGTTGCCTGATGATTTCCCTTCTTTCAACAAATCAGAAACTATTTTTCTATAATTGATATAAGGATGACTATGAAATAATGCTTTTGCGATTGATGTTTTCATTTTATTACTATTTTTAAGCAAAATTAAACATATCACATCATTAATAGCGTGATAAAAATCACTTATGAATAAAATAAAACGTACCATTCCATGTTGAGCAACTCACAATCAACAGGTTTAGTGTTGTCTGGCGGTGGTTCCAAAGGGATTGCCCATGCAGGAGTTTTGCAATTTTTAGAAGAGCAAAATATTATTCCAACAAGCATATCGGGTTCAAGCGCTGGATCTATTGTTGCAGCCCTTTATGGAAGCGGAAAATCACCAAAGGAAATTTTGGCTTTCTTTAAATCAATTTATTTCTTTCATTGGAAACATTTTACCTTTTCAAAAGCGGGTTTAATTGATCCAGAATCTTTTAAAGAATATTTTACAGATATTTTCAACGATTCGGTGTTGGGGGATTTGAAAATTCCCATTCACATTACTGCTACCAATATGATAAAAGGAAACTTAACCGTTTTTGATGCTAAAACCAAAACCATTGACGCTATTTTGGCTTCCAGTGCCTTTCCGGGAGTGATTTCTCCTTACGAG
Organism: uncultured Flavobacterium sp.; assembly: GCA_963513565.1. Lineage (GTDB taxonomy): Bacteria > Bacteroidota > Bacteroidia > Flavobacteriales > Flavobacteriaceae > Flavobacterium. The sequence continues at coordinate 122,098 of CAUPRE010000004.1, forward strand.
ATCAATGGTGAATTGTATAGTGATGGTGGAATCTTAAATCATTTTCCAACAGAACTACTACAAGACAAATGTGACTTTTTGATTGGCGTCTATGTGAGTCCAATGCAAAAAATTAATGCAAAAGACCTATCCTCTATAAAATCTGTTACCAGTAGAGCATTCGATTTGCTTACTGCAAATTCAAGTCTAATTAAATTCGACCACTGCCATTGGCTTATAGAACCCGAAGAATTATCAACCTATAGCACTTTTGAAACTAGTAAAAGTAAAATGGATGCTATTTTTAAAATTGGCTACGAATCGGCCAAAAAAAGTTATGAAAAACTTAATTTATATATTTAAGGTACACTATTTCACAAAAAACAGAATATCGCTATATTTGCACCAAACAATTCAACAGACACATGAAATACAAAAGAATCCTTCTCAAATTAAGTGGCGAAGCTTTAATGGGCGATTTAAATTACGGAATTGACCCTAAAAGACTAGCTGAATACGCCAATGAAATTAAAAAAGTTCATGCTAAAGGAGTAGAAATTGCCATTGTAATTGGTGGAGGAAACATTTTTAGAGGTGTTGCAGGCGCTAGTTCAGGAATGGACCGAGTTCAAGGAGATTATATGGGAATGCTAGCCACCGTAATAAATGGTATGGCGTTGCAAGGAGCACTAGAAGATAACGGAATGAAAACCCGTTTGATGACTGCTTTAAAAATGGAATCTATCGCAGAACCTTATATCAAAAGAAGAGCAGACCGCCATTTAGAAAAAGGCCGTATTGTAATTTTTGGAGCAGGAACTGGAAACCCCTATTTCACAACAGATACCGCAGCCGTATTGCGCGGAATTGAAGTAAACGCTGATGTGATTTTGAAAGGAACACGCGTAGATGGGGTTTATGATTCCGATCCAGAAAAAAATGCTGGAGCCATCAAATTTGATTATATTTCATTTGACGATGTGTTAAGCAAAGGGCTCAATGTAATGGACACTACCGCTTTTACACTAAGTCAAGAAAATAAATTACCAATTGTCGTTTTTGACATGAACAAAGACGGTAATTTATTGAAAATCTGTGAAGGCGAAAACATAGGAACAGTAGTTAATATATAAGTTTATAGTTAAAGATTTGTAGTTTATAGTTAACTGCGAACCACAAACAACAAACCACAAACATAAGATTATGACTGAAGAAATCGAATTTATATTAGATAGTACAGAAGAATCCATGGAGGGTTCTATTGCGCATTTAGAGAAATCATTTTTGAATATTCGCGCGGGGAAAGCTTCTCCAGCAATGCTAGGAAGTGTTTTTGTAGACTATTATGGATCTGCATCGCCGCTTTCTCAAGTATCAAAAATTAGTGTACCAGATGCGAGAACTATTACTTTGCAACCCTTTGAAAAAAGCATGTTGCACCCTATAGAAAAAGCAATCATGATCGCTAATTTAGGCTTCAACCCGATGAACAATGGAGATTTGATCATCATTAGCGTACCGCCTTTGACAGAAGATCGTCGTAGAGAATTGGCCAAACAAGCCAAAGCCGAAGCCGAAGACGCCAAAATTGGAATTCGTAACGCTCGTAAAGACGCCAATACCGATATTAAAAAATTAGAAAAAGACGGCACCTCCGAAGACATTTGCAAAAGTGCCGAAGAGCAAGTACAAAACTTAACCAACACTTTCATCAAAAAAATCGATGAATTGCTAGCCGTTAAGGAAGCCGAAATTATGAAAGTGTAACTTTCTCAACAAACATATACTAAACCGTCTCCAAAAGTATCTTGAAGACGGTTTTTTTATGCTATTTTTGTCAATCTAATACAAAAATCGCTTGGGTTCAAAATACACGCTTATGAAGCAATTGAGTTGGTTGTTGCTACTTTTTACGTTCTCACTGCAGGCGCAATTCCAATGGAATGGTTTGGTGAAAGACGCGAAGACCAATCAACCCTTGCCTTTTGCGAGCATTACCAGCAATACGGGTGTACAAACCATCTCGGATGTAGATGGTAAATTCCAGCTCTTGAGCCCCAATTCTATTTCGGATTTTACGGTTTCTTATTTGGGTTACACTCCCATCCAACAAATCATTACGCCCAACAAAACGTTTTATGTGGTGGCATTACAAGAAAAGTCTAATGATTTGAATGAAGTGTTGATTCCTAAAGAAAATCAGGCCTTGCAAATTATTCGAAAAGCTATAGCGGCCAAATCAGTCAATAATCCGCAGCAAAAAAACAATAGCTTTTCGTTTAAATCCTATAACAAACTCCTAGTTACCGCCAATCCTGACTCGATTAACGGAAAAATTGATTCGGTTTTTGTAGACAAAACGTATGGTAGAGAACTTGTAAAAGTAGATTCGTCAAACTACAAGTTTAAAGAAATCATCAGCAAGCAGCATTTGTTTCAAACGGAGAAAGTATCGCTTTTCCAGTACCAAAACACCCACTTAAAAGAAGTGATTATAGGAACCAAAATGGCTGGATTCAAGCAACCGATTTATGAAATCATCGCGTTCAATTTGCAATCTTTCTCAATTTACGAACCCAAATATGAGTTGTTCGAAACCAAATACAATAGTCCCATAGCCGATGACGCGCCAGAGTATTACAACTACAAACTATTGGATTCAGTAGCCATTGACGGCAGAACTACCTTTATGATTTATTTCAAAAACAAGAAAAAGAAAAATGCAGCAGGGCTCGAGGGCGTATTGTATATAGACACGAATTCCTATGCGATTGCCAAAGCTATTATGCGAATAAAAGGCGTGTTAGACATCAGCGGGACTCACGAATTTATGTATTTGCCTAAGGAAAAAATTTGGTTCCCCTCTGCCAAGACATTCCAAATTGTAAAAGGAAAAAATGACGATGACATTACTATTCTTGGTGGAACCATTCAGTTTGATGGCGACGTTGAACAAGGATTCAAACCGCGAAAAAAGGAAGCCACTGACATTAGTTACTTGATTTCCAAAAGCTACAATTTCGATATAGAATACAACAAAGCTGTCAAAATAAAGCAGCCGATGATTGCTATCGAAATTCAAGAAGACGCCATCAATCAAACGGATCGTTTTTGGGACGAATACAGAAAAGAAAAATTGGATTTGCGCAGTCAAAAAACCTATACTGCTGTAGATAGCATTTCGATAAAAAATGGCATTGAAAGCAAACTACTGTTTGGTAGAAAAATCATCAATGGGTATGTGCCTATTAGTTTCATTGACTTTGATTTAAGAAAATTTGTGAGTTTCAACAATTACGAAGGCTTTCGATTAGGAGTTGGCGGCATCACCAATGATTCTTTTTCTAAAAAATGGAAAATTGAAGGCTATAGCGCTTACGGCACAAAAGATGGGACTTTTAAATACAGTTTAGGTATTGGCACCCGAATCAATAAGTTTTCGAATACTTGGTGGGGCATTTCTTTTACGGATGATGTGCGAGAAATAGCGAGCACTACTTGGACTGTTGACCGAAGAGCGTTCAAAATTTACGACCCAAGACCTATCAACATTAGTACTTTTTACCATTATCAAACGTGGAAAACGGGCGTGGAAACCAAGTTTATTCCAAAAACGGAAAGTATTTGGGAACTCTCGAATACTTTTGTGGAGCCAAAGTTTAATTATGCCTATAATCTAGACGGGAAACTATTTACGAAATACAATTTGACTACCGCTATGGTTTCGTTGCGTTGGAATCCGTTTAGTGATTATATGCAAACGCCAACGGGAAGAATTGAAACCGAAAAAAGGTATCCGAAATTTACGTTTCAGTTTACCAAATCGTTACCTAATGTGGGCAACAATGATTTTGAGTTTAGTAAAATCGATTTTAGAACCGAATATCAAAAGAATTACTTGAACGGTCAAAAAACCAGTTTGCTCTTTGAAGCAGGTTATACTATTGGCAACTTACCGTTGACGCATTTGTACAATACCTCGCCGAATAATTTGAATAAAGAAACGATTATTCAGCGTGTGACTTTTGCGGGTAAAAACAGTTTTGAAACGATGTTTTTCAATGAGTTTTTCTCGAGTAAGTTTGCTTATTTTCAGTTCAAGCACAGTTTTAATCGCATTCATTTGTTGAAAAAAGTGAAGCCCAACTTGGTAGTGGTGAGTCGAATGGGATTGGGTGATATGGAAAAACCAGAACAGCACGTTGGCATTAACTACAAAACCCTACGCGATGGCTATTTTGAATCGGGAATTGAGTTGAACCAAATTTATAACGGTATTGGCCTAAGTGGTTTTTACCGTTATGGCCCGAATCAATTGGCAAAATTCCAAGATAATATTGCGGTGAAAATTAGCTTTATTTTGAATTTGGGATTCTAATTCAGATTTCAAGAAAGTGGTGCTTTGACAATTCACATCTGACTTATATTTTACTATTACTTTTAACCGCAAGGTTCGCAAAGGGAAAAATCGCAAGGTTCGCAGTCTTTTGCGTGAGGGACAGAAGCGGCATCCTCTTGGGGCGAACCCCGCCCCAAGAGATATAGCGTAGAGCCCGACAGCATAAAACAAAGAGAGCCACTCAATAGTTAGTTGAATGGCTCTCTTTGTTTTATGGTGGCACGCCCCAATTTAACTCAATGTTCGGAAACCATTTTTAATCCGATAATGGAGGCGATGAGGGTAAGCAGGAAGAAAATACGCCAAAAAGTAGCGGGTTCTTTGAAGACTAAGAGTCCAACGAGAACGGTTCCTGCGGCGCCTATTCCTGTCCAAACAGCATAAGCGGTTCCGATGGGGAGGGTTTGTGTGACTTTGTAAACTAAGGACATACTAATGGTGAGACAGGCCAAAAAACCGAGAAACCAGTAGGTGGCTTCGGTGCCTTGAGTTTCTTTGGCTTTGCCTAAACAAGTGGTAAATCCTACTTCGAAAAGGCCAGCAATTAGTAATAAAATCCAATTCACACTAAGGTTTTATAATTAATACTGAAGGGACTCCGCTCAACCAAACGCTTCTAGAATCGACAAGTGCTTTCCAGCTTTCAAGGCTTATCATCATTAAATCTTGCTCGGCTAAGAACTCTTTTTTGATGATTTTTTCGCCATACAATGTGATGTTGTTTGGAAATTTATGCTCCAATGAACTTATGGCGCTTCCGATTACAAAATTTGATTTGATGTGTCCGTTGACATCCAAGACTACTACTTTGGACTTATTATTATGAATGAGTTTTTGAGCGTAATCAATCAAGAAAGCGTCTTCGGAGCTGAAAATAGGGATAAAAATGGTGTTTACTTTTTGTAAGTCTTTGTCGATTAAGATTCCCACTGGCATTTTGGCTTTCAACAAAATTTGACGGGTTCTTTCGTCAAAAGGAGAGTTGGCAAACAAGCCTTCTTTTCCAGTGAATTTATCCATTAATCGCTCTGGATTGATGATTCTAGTGGTAAAACCAATTACTTTTCCGAGCAAAGTTCCTTCAAAAATAGATTTTCCGAGTCCTACTAATAAAAGGTCGTATTCGCCTTGATTGGCGATATCGGTGATTTCTGTTTCGATGTCGACTGTAGCTTTGAAGATGGTAGTTACTTCTTGTTTTAAGATTTTAGATTCTTCTTGAATGGGTAAAAAAGCACTAGTTTCTTTGTCTTCTAAAGCAAACGTATGCGTTTCATTACTTAGTGACAAATGCATTGCGGTAATCGAAGCGTCTTTTTGTTTACGGACTAAACCATTGGCCAAACGCAGCAGTGACCTTCCTTTTTCGTTATTGCCAAAAGAAATCAAAACGCGATATACTTTGGATTGTTCTAGTTCTTCTACCTCAACATCGTCTTTAGTCTTGAAGATAAAATTGATTAAGTTAAGAGCTGGTCCTGTCATAAAAGTAGTGACCAATGCCATAATTACCATCATAGTAAATACCGCTGGTGTTAACACTCCCAACTCTAAACCAATGTTTAGCACGATTAATTCCATCAAGCCACGCGTGTTCATCAACGCACCGATTGTCAAACTATCTCTCCAGTTTTGCCCCACAAATTTGGCTGCTAAAGCACTACCAAAAAACTTACCTACTACAGCTACCAAAATGATGAAACCAGTAATTTGCCATAAATAAGGATCGTTGATTAGACCAATTTCAGTTCGTAAACCTGTGAATACGAAGAATAAAGGCAAAAGTAAAATAACCGAAACATCTTCTACTTTTTCAATAAAAACGATTCTGAATTTAGCTACATCTGGCATAATCACACCTGTCATAAAAGCACCAAAAAGCGCGTGTATTCCGATTACTTCTGTTGCATAAGAAGCAATAATTAGTGTGACAAAAAAGATAGCTACAACGGGTTTACTAATCGCTTCTTTGGATGCATACAAATCGCCAATTCGTTTTAGGAACGGTTTTACAATCAAAAGCATAATCAACACAAATCCGACCGCCAAAGAAATCACATATAAAGAACTCACAAAAGAACCTGCTTTTACAATGGCAATTACGGCAGCCAACAAACACCAAGCTGTAATGTCATCGGCGGCTGCACAAGTGATTACGATGGCTCCCAATTTCGTTTTATGAATACCTCGTTCTTGTACGATTCGAGCCAAAACAGGAAATGCTGTAATGCTCATTGCAATTCCCATAAATAAGCTAAACGAAAGGAATTTTACTCCATCAGGAGCAAATTGATCATATACAAAATACGCTAAACCAATTCCGAGTGTAAACGGAAAAATAATACTAGCGTGACTAATCACTACGGCATCGTTGGCTTTGTTTTTTAATACCTTCAAATCTAACTCCATACCAATCACATACATAAAAAGTATCAAACCGATTTGGCTCAAGAATTTTAGGTTTCCTAGAGATTCTACAGGAAACAAAACTCCCGAAAACTCAGGAAAATAAGTCCCTAGCAAAGATGGTCCTAAAGCTATACCAGCAATGATTTCACCAATTACAGACGGTTGTCCAATTTTTTTAAAAATCCAACCAAAGACTCTGGCCACAATAATTATGGTGATGATTTGAGCCAAAAGTATGGCCAAAGGTTCTTGAAAACTATGCTGCATAGATGCAATAAAATCCAACCAAGCATCTTTTGGTCCAATGGTTGTTTTTTTGACATCCGTACCTTCAAGTAATTTCCCGTTTTGTATAATCCAATACATTAAGGCGGAAAAACCTCCAGTAACAGCTAGATAAAACAGGGTATTTTTGTAATTCTTCATTTATTTATTTTAGGCTATAATGAATTGCTCATTTAACAAAGATGAGAAAATCAAATATAACAATTATATCAGGAATAAGAATATTAACCAAAATTTAAAGATTTTCCGAAAGCTTTTAAAAAAACTGCCATCAAACCAAGGATTTCCTACCTTTTTTAATCGAGGTTTCGTTACCTTTGCAGCCTTTTAAATTCAGAAAATGATTAAATGGTTTAGTTTGGGATTTTGGGAACTTATCGCTCGTATTGTCCTTAGAAATAGAATTTTAATGCTCTCTATCATTGCAGCGATTACCGTCTTCTTGGCGCTGCAATGGAAAAATATTCATTTTACATTTACCGAAGCGAATATGTTGCCCGATGACAACATTGCGAATGTAGAATACAATGCCTTTTTGGACAAATTTGGAGAAGAAGGCAATTTGATTATCATTGGTGTAAAAGATTCCACTTTTTTTACGCCAAAAGCCTATGCCGCTTGGAGTAAATTGATGAATACCGTCAAACAAAATCAGGAGGTAGACTTAGTCGTTTCGCTAAATGATTTGAAAAAACTGCAAAAAAACGAAGCTTTAGAAACATTCGAATTGGTTCCTTTTGTGGACGAATCGAAAACTCTCAATCCAAAATACCTGCAAACCATCAAAAAAGAGTTGTTCAATGACCTTCCTTTTTATGAAGGATTATTGTTCAACAAAAGGTCTGGAAGTGTTCGCTCGGCGATTTATATGGACAAAAAAATCGTGAACACTAAGGCTCGCAAAACCTTTGTTTTAGAAAAATTAATCCCTGCGATAACCACTTTTGAAAAAGAAACCAAAATTGACCTTCGCGTTTCGGGGATGCCTTACATTCGAACGTTGAATGCCAAAACGATTACCGACGAGATTAGTATTTTTATTGGCGCTTCGTTATTGATTACTTCTTTATTGTTTTTCTTCTTTTTTAGAAGTTTCAAAGCGACTTTAATTTCTATCGTAATTGTTGTGATTGGAGTAATGTGGTCGTTTGGTTTTCTGGGACTATTCAATTACGAAATTACTATTTTGACGGCTCTAGTTCCTTCATTGATTATTGTAATTGGGATTCCGAATTGTATTTTCTTGACCAACAAGTATCATCAGGAATTTAAAGTTCACCGCAACAAAGCCAAAGCCCTACAAAGAGTTACCACCAAAATTGGAATGGCTACTTTGATGACCAACTTGACCACAGCCATTGGTTTTGCCACTTTTGTCGCTTCTAATAATAATTTATTGTTGGAATTTGGTGTGGTAACCTCAATCAATATTATGGCGTTGTTTTTCTTGAGTTTAATATTGATTCCAATTTTTCACAGTTACTTGAATCCTCCCAAAGAAAGACACCTCAAACATTTGGACAGAGGTTCCGTGAAAAAATTTATGGATTGGATTCTTAGAACCATCAAAACCAATCGTTTCTCAATTTATGTAGCTTCTGTCGCTTTACTAGTGTTTAGTATTATCGGTATTTATGAAATGCGCATTTCTGGAAGTTTGATTGAAGATATGCCTAAAAAAGAAGCATTCTTTCAAGATATTGTTTTCTTTGAAAAAGAATTTGATGGCGTGATGCCTCTCGAAATAATGATTGACACCAAACGTAAAAAAGGAGTGATGAAACTATCTACTCTAAAACGTATGGAAGAACTAGAAACTGCGATTGAGGAAATTCCCGAATTATCGAAGCCTATTTCGATTGTGAATTTGGTGAAATATTCTAAACAAGCTTACTACAATGGCAATCCTGATTATTATGAATTGCCTACTTCGCAAGAACAAGCTTTTATCCTTTCGTATGCCAAAAATGCTACAGCCAATAGCAAAGAAAACTTAATGAAAAGCTATGTGGATAGTACAGGCCAATATGCTCGAATCACTACGTTTATGCGAGATGAAAACGGAGATCAAATTGCTAAAATTGAGGCCGAAATTAGAAAGAAAGCCGACAAATTATTTCCGAAAGAACGCTACAATGTCATCATAACCGGAAAAGCTTTGGTATTTCAAAAAGGCACGGGCTACTTGCTTGACAACTTGCTATCGTCGTTGGTTTTTGCCTTTTTCTTAACGGCGCTTTTGATTGGATTTATGTTCCGTTCGTTCAAAATGATATTGGTTTCTATCATCCCTAATTTATTGCCTTTATTCTTAACGGCTGGTTTAATGGGCTTTTTGGATATCCCTTTAAAACCTTCGACTATTTTGGTTTTTGGAATTGCCTTTGGACTATCGGTAGATGACACCCTCCGATTCTTGTCGCAATACCGCGAGGAATTGAAGAAGAACAATTGGAAAATCAAAAAATCAGTGTATGCCACGTTTAACGAATCGGGATTGAGTATGTTTTATACTTCGATTGTGTTGTTTTTTGGATTTTCGGTGTTTATGCTGTCTAGTTTTGGAGGAACCATTGCACTAGGTGGATTGATTTCGTTGACTTTATTATTTGGTATGTTGTCGAATTTGATGTTGCTCCCCGCTTTGGTATTGACTTTGAACAAAACTTTGGCCAATGAGCAAGAATTTATTGAACCCAAGATTGACATCATCGAGCGTTCTGATGAAGAGATTGACTCGCTAACCAACGATAAAAAATAAAATTTACATATATGAAAAAGATTTTATACGTTTTCGTTTTTATGCTCTTAACGCTTGATGCCTTTGGCCAAACGACGACTATTTACTTGATTCGCCACGCAGAAAAAGTAGATAATTCTAAAAATCCTGATTTGTCAAAAGTAGGTTTGGAGCGCGCCGAACATTGGAAAACGATTCTAGCGAAAGTTCCGCTAAGGGCGGTGTACAGTACAGATTTTTTGAGAACGGTACAAACCGCTACTCCAACTGCTACTAGTAAAAATTTGGAAATCATAAAATATGACCCAAAAACTCTCGACCTTGAACAACTTAAAAAAGAACACAAGGGTCAAGCTATTTTGATTGTAGGTCATAGCAATACGACGCCTGATTTGGCAAATAAAATCATCAATCAAAAGGTGTATGCGCCAATTGATGATACTGTTTTTGGAAATTTATACATCATTACGATTAGCGGGAATGAGCTAAGTCATCAATTGTTGCAAGGGTTGTAAACCAAGAAACGACTGGTTTCCCCGACTGCCCTAGCCCCGATTGTAGCGGAAATCCTTGTGAAAATAAAGACTAATTTTTCTTGACGAAAAAGAGCGACCAGCGGAAGCTCCTTTTTTGGGGTAGAAAAATAGTTTTATTGAACAAGATTGTAACGAAAAGCGGGAAATAGCTCCTAGGCATTTGTAAAAAAGTTAGCCACGACCCGAGAGATAGCGAATTGGTGAAGCAATAGCACAAAATGTCACTAATTTTATAAATTTTAAACATTGAATTTCACTAATTATATCAATCTTAAGAATTCGTGGAATAAAAAACGGTAATAAATTAGTGTTTATTGGTGTAATTTGTGGCGGAAATTTTAAAAGCGAATGTCCTGAAATAGCTCCTAAAAAATAAACACAAAACAATTATATTTGCATAACGCTTAAAGCACCGATTTTTGTTTTGAGCGCGTATTTAAATCTAAAAATCTAAAATTAAGATGAAACACACAAAAGTTAAAGACTTATTAAACAGTACAACGATACTTCAGGAGGTTAATGCAAAAGGATGGGTGAGAACGTTTAGAAATAATCAGTTTATTGCGCTGAATGACGGGTCGACTATCAATAATATTCAGTGTGTGGTTGATTTTGAAAATACACCAGATGAGACTCTAAAACGCATTACGACTGGCGCTGCTATTTCGGTTATTGGCTCGTTAGTAGAAAGTCAAGGTGCAGGTCAGAAATATGAAATTCAGGTAAAGCAATTGGAAATTTTGGGCGACTCAGATGCAGAGAAATTCCCAATGCAGCCTAAAAAACACTCTTTGGAATTCTTGCGTGAGAATGCGCATTTGAGAGTAAGAACGAATGCTTTTGGCGCGATTATGCGTGTGCGTTCGGTTTTGGCTCACGCGGTGCACACGTATTTTCAGGAGAAAGGTTTTGTGTATGTGAACACGCCAATCATTACTGGTTCGGATGCTGAAGGTGCAGGTGAAATGTTTAAAGTAACCGCTTTGCCTTTTGACAACACACCAAGAAATGAGGAAGGTAAAGTAGATTACAAAAAAGATTTCTTTGGTAAAGAGACCAACTTGACGGTTTCTGGACAATTAGAAGGCGAAACGTTTGCCATGGCGTTGGGTCAAATTTATACTTTTGGTCCTACATTTAGAGCTGAAAACTCAAATACTTCTCGTCACCTAGCAGAATTTTGGATGATTGAGCCAGAGGTGGCTTTCAATGATTTGGATGACAATATGGATTTGGCTGAGGATTTTATTCAATTTGTAATTAAATATGTAATGGATAAATGTCCAGAGGATTTGAAATTCCTAGAAGGACGTTTGTTAGAAGAAGAAAAATCAAAACCACAAGCTGAAAGAAGCGAAATGGCTTTGTTGGAGAAATTGAACTTTGTATTGGAAAACAATTTCAAACGCGTTTCCTATACAGAAGCAATTGATATTTTGAGAAATTCAACTCCGAACAAGAAGAAAAAATTCCAATATATCATTAACGAATGGGGCGCTGATTTACAATCAGAACACGAACGTTACTTGGTGGAAAAACACTTTAAATGTCCAGTGATTTTGTTTGATTATCCAGCCAACATCAAAGCATTTTATATGCGTTTGAATGATAATACAGAACCAGGAAAAGAAACGGTTCGTGCAATGGATATTCTTTTCCCTGGTATTGGAGAAATCGTAGGAGGTTCACAAAGAGAAGAACGCTACGATGTTTTGGTAGAAAAAATGAAAACCTTAGGTATAGACGAAGAAGAATTGTGGTGGTACTTAGATACCAGACGTTTTGGTTCGGCAGTACACTCTGGTTTTGGTCTTGGTTTCGAAAGATTGGTATTGTTTGTAACTGGAATGACCAATATTCGTGACGTAATTCCTTTCCCAAGAACACCAATGAATGCGGAATTTTAAAAAGTTTAATCGGTTAATCGTTCTACGGTTAACCGATTTTAATAAATAACCATTAACCAAATAAACGATTAAACTGTATCAATGCTAAAGCAATTTTTAAATTTAAAATTATCTCAGAAATTATCTCCTCAACAAATTCAGTTGATGAAGTTAATTCAATTGCCTACGCAAGCATTTGAACAACGTTTGTTAGAAGAAATGAACGAAAATCCAGCTCTAGAAGCAGGTAAAGAAGACGACTACGAGCAAGACGAGTTTGAATCCGAAGACTACGACGATTATGATGATGCAGAAGCCGATAGAATAGAAGCTGATGACATCAATATTGATGACTATTTAGGCAGTGACGACATCCCTGATTACAAAACCCAAGTCAATAATTATAGCGACGATGATGAAGACCGCGAAAGTCCCTATGCTGCTCCTATTAGTTTTCACCAAGACTTAATCAACCAACTCAATACTTTTATCCTAAACGAAGAAGACCGAGAAATCGCAGAATTCTTAGTAGGAAGTATTGATGATATGGGTTACATTCGAAGAAGCATTCCTGATATTGTAGATGATTTAGCCTTTACACAAGGAATCTACACCGATGAAAAAAATGTAGATAGACTTCTTCACGTTATTCACGAATTGGAACCCACAGGAGTCGGCGCAAGAGATTTGCAAGAATGTTTGCTACTACAACTCAAACATAAAACACCTACAGAATATATTGAATTAGCCATTGATATTATCGAAAATCAGTTTGACGCTTTTACCAAAAAGCATTACGATAAATTGATGCAAAAATACAGTGTCTCTAACGAACAACTAAAAAAAGCGATATACGAAATTGAGCGATTGAATCCAAAACCAGGAGGTTCTTTTGCAGGCAATAGTAAAATTACCGAAAATATTGTTCCGGATTTTGCCATCAGAATTGTAGATGGTGAATTGGAATTAACGTTGAATGGGCGAAATGCTCCATCATTGCACGTGTCTAAAGACTACCAAGAAATGATGCAAACGTATAAAGACTCTAGAGACAAATCGACTCAACAAAAAGAAGCGGTTCAGTTTATCAAACAAAAATTAGATTCGGCCAAATGGTTTATTGATGCCATTCGTCAACGCCAAGAAACACTTTTTGTAACGATGAATGCCATTATGCACTACCAAGAAGAATTTTTCCTAGATGGCGATGAAACCAAGTTAAAACCAATGATTTTGAAAGACATTGCAGATTTGGTTGGTCTTGATATTTCGACGATTTCTAGGGTAGCCAATAGCAAATATGTAGAAACACCCTACGGCACCAAATTGATTAAAGAATTTTTCTCTGAAGCCATGATGAACGATCAAGGTGAGGAAGTTTCGACTTTAGAAATCAAGAAAATTCTAAAAAACACTATCGAAGAAGAAGACAAACACAAACCACTTCCCGATGACCAATTGGCTGAAATTTTAAAAGAAAAAGGCTACCCAATCGCTAGAAGAACTATTGCAAAATACCGTGAACAACTCGATATTCCTGTGGCAAGAATGCGAAAGAAAATGTAATAAAAAAATCCCAACGAGTTGTTGGGATTTTTTATAGTGCTATATTATTTTTTGTCTTTATCGTCGTGCATCGCGTGATAAAAAGCGGCCCGACTTAAGGGTTCATATTCCTCTGTTTCCCCAAGCATAACGAGTTTATCATTATCTGTTTTTCGGAAACTGTAATTTGCTAAATTTCCAGTTCGAGTACACACCGCATGTACTTTGGTTACATACTCCGCCGTAGCCATTAAAGCAGGCATCGGACCAAAAGGATTCCCTTTAAAATCCATATCTAACCCAGCCACAATTACTCGAATCCCTTGATTGGCTAAATCATTACAGACCGTAACAATTTCGTCATCAAAAAATTGAGCTTCGTCAATGCCAATAACGTCACATCCTTGCGCCAAAAGTGCAATATTAGCTGCTGCAGGAACTGGTGTAGAACGTATTTCATTCTCATCGTGCGACACCACCATTTCCTCGTGATAGCGCGTATCGATAGAAGGCTTAAAAATTTCAATTCGTTGTTTGGCAAACTGAGCTCGTTTCAACCTGCGAATGAGTTCTTCTGTTTTACCCGAAAACATGGAGCCACATATGACTTCTATCCAACCAAATTGTTCTTTATGATTTACTGTATTTTCGAGAAACATTTTGTATTTTTCTACCTTTAAAAATGAATAGTTTTTATTACTTTGTAATGGGAACAAATTTATTAAAAAAGACACACCCTACTCACTATAATACCAAAAGTTATGAAAAAAAGATTGGAGGCTGATTTAGTTAGCATTGCGCACAGAATTCTACAACTTAAAAACAAATCGGATGTGAATGTGCTGTTCTTAGAAACCCAAAAACTATACGAAAAACTGGCGATTTTAAAGTTTGTCGAAGAAAATCTAGGGGATATCAAACCAACCATAGGTCAGGCAGCAATAGAAGCAGAAATAGAGAAAGCTTTTGATTTACCTGAAATAAAAACGGAAATCCCAACAACTGAAGCTGTAATAGAAACTGAAGTTCAAAAGCAAGAAGCTGCCATTGAAACGGTTTCAATTGTAGACCAATTGCTAGACAATATTGCTCCCGAAGACAGCATTTTGGAAGCGCTGACAAGTGAACCAGAACTCCTAGTAAAAGAAGAAAAAATCGCTACTACCTTTGTTCCTATTTTTGATGAAACCTCAACTTCTTCAGAAAATTTTACAACAACAGTTGAAGAAATAGCACCTAAAAAAGAAGTGGTTCAAATTTCTTTTGAAGATTTATTAGGAGGAAACTACACCGAAGCCCAATTCGTAAAAGTAGACAGTTCCGAAACTAGTAAAGCCAATGTGACCTCAGCTTTTGATTTGACTTTTGATAAAGTTGAAACATTAACCGAAGAAAAAGAGAATAAGCCCAAATCATTGAACGATAAGTTAAGTAAAAGTATTGCCATTGACTTAAATGATCGTATCGGTTTTGTAAAACATCTTTTTGGCAATAGTAATGAAGATTATAATCGTGTATTGAGTCAATTGAATAGTTTTAATAATTTCTATGAAACTAAAACGTTTATTGACGAAATGGTAAAACCAGATTATAACAACTGGGAAGGAAAAGACGATTATGCCAATCGATTTATGGAAATTGTAGAGAAGAAATTCTTGTAATTGGTTCTTTTCACTGTATAAATCAATACCCCATCATCAAACACGAACTTCGTATTCTTGCGAATTTCGTGTTTTAACTTTTTAAAAAATGTCTAAACTATATATCGTACCCACTCCAATTGGCAACCTCGAAGACATGACGTTTCGAGCAATACGTATTCTTAAAGAAGCCGATTTGATTTTGGCAGAAGACACCCGAACCAGTGGCAAATTGCTCAAACATTTTGAGATTAGCACGCACATGCACAGCCATCACATGCATAATGAACACAAAACCATCGAAAACATAATTAGTCGATTGCAAGGAGGCGAAACCATCGCTTTGATTTCGGATGCTGGAACGCCTGCCATCTCGGACCCTGGTTTTTTGATCACTAGAGCTTGTATTGAAAACGGTATTGCGGTAGAATGTCTGCCAGGCGCAACCGCATTTGTACCCGCTTTAGTCAATAGTGGTTTGCCGAATGACAAATTTGTATTTGAAGGTTTTCTACCTGACAAAAAAGGAAGACAAACCCGTTATTTGGCTTTGGCCGAAGAAACCAGAACCATAATTCTTTATGTTTCTCCACACAAATTAGTAAAAACTTTAAGTGAATTTGTCACTTATTTTGGTGAAGACCGTCCCGTTTGTGTTTCGAGAGAATTATCTAAAATGCATGAAGAAAACGTACGCGGAACAGTAAAAGAAGTGCTGGCTCACTTTGAAAAAACTGCACCTAGAGGCGAAATCGTAGTGGTGCTTGGCGGAAAACCGATAACCAAAGAAACCAAAAAGAGTAAATTTTCAGAAAACACTATCGACTAAATGAAACAACCTACAGTTCATATCATTGGAGCTGGTTTGTGTGGTCTTACGCTAGCGTATTTACTCAAGAAAAAAGGCATAAAGTCTGTAGTACTTGAGGCCAATAACCGTATTGGCGGAAGAATAGATACGCGCTATGCAGACAAAGTAGGAAGCATTGAAATGGGAGCCACTTGGTGCAACGATACCCATCATAAGCTCTTGCATTTATTACAAGAACTTAATATTTCGTACACCAAGCAATATACCTCGGGAGTCTCTTTTTTTGAAACATCAAATGCTTATGAACCTCAACGTTTTTCAATTCCTGATAACGAAGCTCCTTCCTACAGAATTGATGGCGGAACCTTCCAACTAATTGCGACTTTAGAGAAGAATCTTGATTCGGGTTCGATACAGCTCAATGAAAAGGTGTGTCAAATCAAATATGACCAATCAAAAATTATCATCGAGACAACTAGTGGTAAACAAATTGAAGCAGATTATGTAGTGAGTACTTTACCGCCCAATTTATTGGTGAGTACCGTGCAATTTGAACCAGAATTACCAATTGATTTGACAACAACCTCCCAAAAAACGCACACTTGGATGGGTGAATCTATAAAATTTGGCTTAGTCTATGAACATCCATTCTGGAAAGAAAAAGGATATTCGGGGACGGTATTTAGCCACGTGAATTGGGTACAAGAAATGTACGACCACAGTACAAACGACAGCTCTTTTTATGCATTAAAAGGTTTCTTAAATGGAGGCGCTTCAACATTAACCCCTGAAGAACGAAGACAAAAAATAGAAGATCAATTGCAACGTATTTTGGGAGACGAAGTAAAAAATGCCACCCATTATTTCGAAAAAGTTTGGAGAGAGGAACCCTACACTTTTGCGCCTTACGCTTCTTTGATTATGGCGCACCAAAACAACGGGCACCCTATTTATACAACCCCACTTTTTGACAACCGCTTTTTTATTTCTGGCTCAGAAACCGCCCGCGAACATCCTGGTTATATGGAAGGAGCCATTCAAGCGGCACATTATTGTAGTACTTTTTTTAATTAAAAATCAATTTAATCATGACTATACCAGCTTTTTTAGAAAAATTAAAAAACACCCCAAACGCTATTACCTTTCAAGAAACTATCGCTGTTATTGAAGCGCATTATACTTTTGAACCAACCGCTTTTGAGAATGGCTTGCAACATAATGCCGCTAACGAGAACAACGGCTCTTGCAAATTGTTTGCTTTTGCTGAATTACAACAATTGTCTAAAGAGGCTACATTAGCTTGTTTTGGGGCTTATTACACTGAAGACGTCTTGAAAAATCCAGAAGGTACAGACCATCAAAACATTCGTAATTTTATGAAAACGGGTTGGAATGGCATTGCTTTTTATGGAGAGCCTTTGATATTGAAATCCTAAAACATCTTAACTAAAACCTCTATCGCGTGAGGGGTAGTAGTGGAAATCCTTTTGCGAAATGGAATGTAGCAAAAGATTGTAACGGATAACCCGACCCGAAGTTTTTACGTAGGGGCACGCCCAAAAAAACAGAAGACAATTAATAGTGTTTATACCTATCCGCCAAAATTTAAATCTTAAAAACCAAAATCATTATGCGTTGGACACTCAAACCCAAACCCGAAGAAGAAAAAATAAATGAATTAGCGACTGCCTTACAAGTTTCTAGAACGATTGCCTCATTATTACTGCAAAGAGGCATCTCTTCATTTGAGGAAGCACGACAATTTTTTCGTCCCTCACTAAACGATTTGCATGACCCGTATTTGATGAAAGATATGGACAAAGCAGTGGAAAGACTTGAAAAAGCAATAGAAAATGAGGAAAACATTTTGGTTTTTGGAGATTATGATGTGGATGGAACAACGGCAGTTTCTTTGGTTTCGGGCTATTTGAAAAGTTTTTACCCTAATGTTGCGACTTATATTCCGGATCGTTATGATGAAGGCTATGGCGTGTCGTTTAAAGGAATTGATTTTGCTGATGACAACGGTTTTTCGCTAATTATAGCGCTAGATTGTGGGATAAAATCTATTAATCACGTGGCGTATGCCAAAGAAAAAAATATCGATTTTATTATTGGCGACCACCACCGTCCTGAAGATGAATTACCTGATGCTGTAGCAATTTTAGACCCGAAACGAGAAGATTGTGACTATCCGTATGACGAATTGTGTGGTTGTGGCATTGGTTTTAAACTCATTCAAGCGTTGGCGGCTAACCGCGACCAAACCATAGAAGATTTGATTCCATATCTTGACTTGGTTGCAACCGCTATTGCTGCTGATATTGTTCCGATGACTGGAGAGAATAGGGTTTTGGCACATTTTGGACTGCAAGTAATTAATAGCAATCCGCGTCCTGGAATCAAAGCCATGACACATCAACTCAAGAAAAAAACACTCGATATTACGGATGTGGTTTTTATTATTGCGCCGAGAATCAACGCTGCGGGTCGCATCAAACACGGGAATCATGCCGTAGAATTGTTGACCGAATTTGATTTTGAACAAGCCCAGCAATTTGCTTCAGAAATTGAAGCGTACAACGCCGAACGCAAAGATTTGGACCAACAAATTACGAAAGAAGCGCTGAACCAAATTGAAGAAAATGGCGAACAAAACCGATTTACTTCGGTAGTTTTTCAAGAAACTTGGCACAAAGGCGTGATTGGAATTGTGGCTTCTAGATTGATAGAAACCTATTATCGTCCTACCTTAGTTTTTACCAAAAGTGGCGATAAATATGCTGCATCTGCCCGTTCGGTAAAAGGATTTGATGTATACAATGCGCTCGAAGCTTGTGCAGAACATTTGGAACAATTTGGAGGCCATATGTATGCTGCAGGAATGACCTTAAAACCAGAAAATTATACCGCTTTTAAGGAAGCCTTTGAAAGAATCGTTCAAGAAACCATTGCCCCCGAATTACTACAACCCGAACTTTCTATCGACGCTGTTGTCCGTTTTGAAGAAATTACCCCTAAATTTACACGCATTTTAAAACAATTTGAGCCTTGTGGTCCTCAAAATATGACGCCCGTTTTTGTTTCCAACAATGTCTTTGATACTGGATACGGAAAACCTATGGGAAAAGAAGAAGAACATCTGAAACTATTTGTGCGTCAAAATAATTCGGAAGGAATTCCAGCGATTGGTTTTGGATTAGGAAACAAACATGAAATAGTAAAAAACAAACAACCGTTCGAAGCTGCCTATTGCATAGACGAAAACGAATGGAACGACAAAATAGAATTACAATTGCGATTGAAAGACATTAGAAACTAAAAATGAAAACAAAAAACGATCCGTACGCTGCTTTGCGTTATAAAGAATTCAATACTTTTTTATTGTTACGTTTTGCTATGGTTTTTGCATGGTCCATGCAATTTATCATTATTGAATGGCAAGTGTATAGCTTAACCAAAAATCCTTTGTCGCTTGGAATTATTGGCCTAATGGAAATTATTCCTGCAGTAGCTATGGCATTATTTGCGGGTCATATTGTAGATCAAAAAGAGAAAAAAAGCTTGCTCTTTAAATGCATTGTTGGCTTTTCAATCATTAGTATTGGTTTGTTTTTGTTGACTTGGCCACCTGTCGTTTCAGGTTGGAATATGGATACCGTTTTGTATGCCATTTACTTTATGGTATTTCTAGGAGGAATTGTACGTTCATTTTTGGGACCTACCATTTTTTCACTTTTGTCGCTAATTGTTCCGAAAAAAGTCTATTCTAACGCTGCCACTTGGAGCTCTTCTGTTTGGCAAGTTGGTTCTGTAGTAGGTCCAGCTGTAGCGGGTTTTTCTATCCATTGGATTGGTGTACATTGGTCGTTATGCATTGTAATTGCTTTTTCAATTTTTTCAATAATCGCTTTGACTCAAATTGAATCGAAACCTATTTTAAATAAGAAAATTGGTGAACCAGTTAAAGAAAGTTTGAAAGCGGGTGTGCGATTTGTATTCACCAATCCCGCTATTTTATCTTCATTGTCACTCGATATGTTTGCGGTTTTGTTTGGCGGAGCGGTAGCCTTGTTGCCTATTTTTGCGCAAGATATTTTAAAAGTCGGTCCAGAAGGATTTGGTGTTTTGAGAGCGGCACCAGCTGTTGGTGCCTTCATAACAATGTTTGTATCAGCTTATGTGCCTATGAATAAAAACGCGGGGATGAAACTCTTAATCGCTATTTTTGGGTTCGGAGTGTGTATTATCGTCTTTGGACTTTCTACATTGTATTGGCTTTCGGTGGTTGCGTTGTTCTTTAGTGGTATTTTTGATGGTATCTCAGTGGTGATTCGCCAAACGATTTTACAACTCAAAACACCCGATGATATGCGCGGACGCGTTTCGGCAGTGAACTCCATTTTTGTGGGTTCTTCTAATGAATTAGGCGCTTTTGAAAGTGGTGTTACTGCAAAACTAATGGGAACCGTCACAGCAGTAGTTTTTGGAGGCAGTATGACACTGCTTACCGTTTTAGTTACTGGAATAGCCTCACCTACTTTTAGAAAGCTTGATTTACAAAAGGATTTAGAAGAAATCGAAAAGGCATAAAATAGAAAAACTATTTTTTGACTAAATGCCAAATGTTTATTTTTTTTCGAGTAGAAAATCCCAAAGATTCGTAAACGTGAATAGCGCCAACGTTTTGATCTGAAACATGTAAAAAAGGAATTTTATTTTGATCAAAAATCGCGTTTGCAGTATGTGTTACTAACTGTTTTGCATACCCTTTTCCTGTGTGATCCGGATGCGTAATTACAGCACTAACTTCTATAAAATCGTTCATCTGCATACGCTCACCAGTTACTGCCACTAATTGACCTTGAACATAAATACCATAATAATTTCCCATGGCCGCAGTTTGCGCCTTAAAGTATTCTGGGTACACCAACCGTACCAAGCCCAACAAATCGTCCAACTTTTCAGGACCTAATTTGATGATCGTTTCAGTAATAGGATGCTTAATTCTAGTCGTTAGGATCATTTGACGACAAAGCAATTCTCCTTTATTTTCTATACTTGACGGGACTTCAGGTAAGTTACCAAAAATGTAAAAAGAAGAAGCAATTTGGGCATACTGCTCCAAAATAACAGTGGCATTTTCAAAGGAAGAGAAATCTCCAAAAGGGCAGTATTCCGGAAGATAAAAATGCCCATTTTGAAAATTTAATCCATACTGACTATGGCATTCTTTGACGGAATTCCCAATAGGATAATCTAATATATCAAAATCTATTGGCTCCATATCCTTTAATTTAGTTGAATGTTTTGATTTCAAAAGTTTCACCATCAAAAACACCATAGGTGAAATAAGTAATCCAATCACCTAGATTGACATATTCGGCGTTTTCACCAACGGTGTATTTCATTGGCAAATGGCGGTGTCCAAAAACTAAATAATTGTAATGCTTGGTTTCTAGTTTTCGTTTGGCATATTGAATCAACCATTCGTTGTCTTCGCCTAAAAAAGTAACATCTTCGGCGCCAGAAATTAATTTATTTTTTACCGAAAGATATTGTGCTAGTCCAACACCAAGGTCAGGATGCAACCAACGAAACAACCATTTAGAGAACGGATTGGTAAACACTTTTTTCATGCGTTTGTATCCCAAATCGCCTGGTCCTTTTCCGTCTCCATGTCCAATCAAAAAGGTTTTTCCATGAAAAGTATATTCTTGATTATCGTGAAAAACGGGAATATTCAGTTCTTTTTCAAAGTAATCGTTCATCCATAAATCATGATTCCCGACGAAGAAATAAATCGGAATACCGCTATCGCGAATCTCGGCCAATTTTCCTAAAACGCGAACAAATCCTTTGGGTACCACGGTTTTGTATTCGAACCAAAAATCGAATAAATCACCCAATAAAAAAATAGCTTCTGCATCTTTCTTTACTTCATCTAGCCAAGCTACAAATTTTTGTTCTCTAGGAAAACTCAACTCAGGCGTAGGCGCACCAAAATGCTGATCGGAAGCGAAATATATTTTTTTGGAGATTGAAGTCATGCAATATAATTTGGAATTTGGTCCAGAAATTTTGGGATAAAACTTGAAAGGTATCTATTCCTATACATTATCGCTAGCAAACCATTCTGCGAAAGAAGATTCGGTTTCTTGTAATTTTAAAGAGAATAAGTTAATCCCTTCTGGCAATCGGCTTTTGATTCTTGCCGCAAAATCAACAATCATGTTCTCGCTGGTAGGCTGATAATCGACCAAAATCACATGATGTCCACGGTCTTTTAATTCTTTGGCCAATTCAACATGAGGAGTCGTTTGGTTGAAAACGGTAGCATGATCAAATTGATCGACTACTTCTTCTTTGACAATTTTTTTCAAATCGGTAAAATCAATCACCATTCCTAATTTTACGTTCGATCGATCGGTTATAGGAGAGCCAATTACGGTTACTGATAACTTGTAACTGTGTCCGTGCACATTTTTGCATTTCCCATCATAACCGTACAAAGCATGACCGGTTTCGAAACTAAATTTTTTGGTGATTCTGATATTACTCATCTGTATTGAATTTGGCAGCAAATTTAAGGAATATTAACGGTTTTCGTCTCTTTTTTTTGCTCGGTAATACATCCAATAAGCAAATCCAACCAAAACCACAAAGGGTAAATACGAGCCAATTACCACTCCTATTTCATAACTCTTATCTGGTGCTTGGGCTATTTTTTGAGCTACATCTGCTTTTTGAAGTAAAGAAAAAGGGGTCATTGTCGTTATTTTTTAAATTGAAGTAAAGCGTTTTTGGTAAAATCAGAAAGCACCAATTGCCCGGAAATCGCGGCACGTTCTAATAATAAAGTTGCCCAATGATCAGTGCCTTCCCAAAATACTTTCTTGATTTCGAGTAAGGCTTGCGGATTGTAGCTGGCTAGTTGTGTGGCCATTTGGTGCACGGCTTCGTCCAATTCTGGAATGGTATCAAATGTTGCGGCATACAAACCTTGTTGTTGTGCCCACTCGGCCGATTTCCATTCTTGAGCCGCTAAGGTCATTTGGGACATCGCCATTTTGCCTATTTTACGACTCACCGCAGGCTCAATCACAAAAGGACCAATTCCGATGGCGAGTTCTGATAATTTGATACTTGCCTGACGAGTCGCCAAGGTATAATCACAAGCCGCTGCAATGCCTACACCTCCACCAATGGCTTTTCCTTGAATGCGACCAATGATCACTTTCGGGCAAACACGCATCGCATTGATAACATGTGCAAATCCTGAAAAGAAAATCGCTCCTTCTGCTTCAGTACTCACCGCCAAAAGTTCGTCGAAAGAGGCACCTGCACAGAAAACGCCTGTACCTTCACTCTGTAGCAGCACCACCTGAACCGCATCATTAGTACTTACTTCCTGAATCGCGGTTGTGAGTTGCTGCAAAAGGGCTTTAGGAAAAGAATTGCTGGCGGGGTGACCAAAGGTAAGTGTTGCAATACCATTGGCAATTGTTGTGGTAAGTGTACCTGAGGCAATCATTTGTGACATGCTTTTTATTTTAGCGTAAAGTTAAAATTATTTCCATAACCCACTTCTTTTTTTGCAGCGAAAGCATTTTTGTGAAGCATAAATTTGTGTATTCCCTAATTAAAATACTATATTTGCGACATAATCATGGGGATGTAGCTCAGTTGGCTAGAGTGCTTGACTGGCAGTCAAGAGGTCGTGGGTTCGAGCCCCATCTTCTCCACAAAAAAGCCTTAGAAACGAATGTTTTTAAGGCTTTTTTGTTTCTTTAAATTATACTCTTCATAACCAGCATTTGATAGAATAGCATCTCCAATTTAAAACAAGAAATCTTATTCTATCCCTTTTCACAACTTCTTTTTTGGATTTTCTTTTACCATTAGAAAGTATAAAAAAAACGAAACAACTGTCAATTACCCAAAAGACAAAGCAACTGTTAAAAAAAAATTAAGCTCTCATTTCATTTTTGACGTTTTTTACAGAATACGGAATCGTTTTCGAAAAAAAAAGGTTAAAAATATTTTTTAACTAACTAATTAACAGTATTTTAAGTCATTAATTATGCACTTACAAAATAGCAAATCACAATCAAAATTTGTAAATTAAAGCGTAATTAAATTTTATATCAAATGAAAAATATACTAGTCGGTCTATTACTGCTTTTTATGGTAACAAGTTGTAATGAGACGTTAAAAACTACTACTTCCATTTCCAAAATGGATAAACTTTTATTAGGCAACCAACGTTTTTTAAATAATCAAACGCTGCATCCCAGACAAAATAAAAAAGCAATTTTAGCTACTGAAAATTCCCAACATCCCTTTGCCGTAGTGATTACTTGCGCAGATAGCCGAGTAAGTCCTGAGATTATTTTTGACCAAGGGATTGGTGATTTATTTGTGATTCGAAATGCAGGAAACCTGATGTCTGATTATGCTATGGGGAGTGTAGAATATGCTGTTGAACATTTACAAACCAAGCTTATCATTGTTTTAGGACATACTGAATGTGGTGCTATAAAAGCTTATATTGAGAATATAGGTTCAGAAAAAACAAATATGAAACACGATCATATTGAAACTATTATTAATACCATCAAAAATGAAGAGGAGGAAAAACAAATTTTGAACCCTTCTAAAAACAATATAGAAGAATGCATTAAGGCAAACATCAAACATTCGATGAATAAAATTGTGATGAATGAATTTATCAATCAAAAGAAAATTGAAGTGGTCTCAATGATTTACGATATTCATAACGGAAAAGTAAATCGTATTGATTAACCCAACTCTTTCAGCTACAACTTATATTTCCACCATTTATAAAGCCATTTTGCCTTATACACTGGTGGATTTTTGATTTGTGAACTAACCAAAACTGTATTGGATAGCACATCAATATTGGACATCCTTCTTCTGAAAAAACAAAAAATACTATCTAGCCCTGATCGCAGCGGCATCCTTTGCTTTTTTCTTTCAAAAAGCAAAGATATAGCGTAGAGCAGGACGAGGCGTTATTATGAAAAGGAAACGATGTGCTCCTGACCAATTATCTAAAGCTGTAAGTAAGCCCAATTGAGCCATAATAATAAGAAGTATTGACGGGGTGATTGACCTCTTTGGAACGGTAAAAAAAAGTGTACTGAAAATTGAAATGGTTGTAGCGGTACTTGATGCCCACGGCCGTGTGCCAGCGCCAACGAATCAGATCTAATTCTACGGGGCTTTGCGTCCCAAAAAGGCCGCCTTGAACCGTTGCGTCGTAGGCTTGATACTGCAAACTGGGGTGGATAAAAAAGTACAATTCCTCTGTTTTGAGAGTGCCTAAAACGCCGCCACTATAAAAATTAGAATGGGCTATGGGCTGCAAATTTTTCAAACCTATTCTAGCAAAAAAACCAGAATTAAGGGCCGTTTGCACAGTTCCTAAAGTTGCTTGTCCTTGAAAATGAACATCAAAATGAGGTGTGATTGCGCTTGGAAAAAGCTTTTGGGAAAAGCGAAATTGGGTTTGCAGCGCGAAGGTATTTTTAATTTGATTTTGCCAACCTTCCACATGGCGCAACGAAAAAGCATCGTGCAATCCGTTTTGCATTTCTTCGGCATACGAATTGGGACCTACATAGCCAAGTTGTACAGCTCCTTGATAAACGGTATGGTTGGCCATAAAAAACGTTTGATTGGCTTCGCCAAACAAATAACCCGCAAAAGGACGATCGTTGTCTTTAATGGCGTTGGCCAATCGGGTTCTTGGGGTGTAAATGTATTGTGCTAATCGGAATTCCGTAGTCTTTTTTAATAAAGTTGGAGATTGTTTTTGATTTAAATACGCATAAAACAGTGTAATTCCATTGGTGTAATAGCGGTCATTCTTTAAAGACGCATACAAATCATTGTCGAGTTCTACTCCCACTTGCTTGCTATCGAAAGTTTGTGCTGAACCCAAAAAATAAGTCCCTAACAGCAGCAAAAACAAGAGTTTTACTGGTCTCATTTGTAGTTTATAGTACCAACGTGTGACATTACGCGTACGATTTTGGCTTTTCGATTGTTGATGTAAGAAGAAGAACTTGTGGCTTTGTATTTGCGTGGGTTGGGCAAAATAGCGGCAATTCCTGCAGCTTGCATTTTGGTCAAACTCGACGCATCTTTTCGGTACCAATATTGGGTTGCAGCATGTGCGCCATATACGCCATCGCCCATTTCGATACTATTCAAATAGACTTCCATAATGCGTTTTTTACCCCAAATAATTTCGATTAGTACGGTAAAATAAGCTTCTAAGCCTTTGCGCAAGTAACTTCTACCTTGCCATAAAAAGACATTTTTGGCGGTTTGCTGCGAAATGGTGCTTCCGCCTTTTATTCTTCGTCCTCTTTCGTTGCTTTTGTAGGCTTTTTGCATCGCCAGGAAATCAAATCCATTGTGGGTCAAAAAGGTGCCATCTTCGCTAGCGATTACGGCTTTTTGCAAATTCATAGAAATATTTTCGATGGGTTCCCAATCGTGACTAAAATGATTCTCCTTACCATCGGCTACGTTTTCAAAAAAACGAATCACCATAAGCGGTGTAAAAGGAACGGGAACGAATTTAAAAACAACCACACTAAAGATAGAAAGCCCAAAAAACCAAAGCATTGCTTTGAAAAGAAAGCGTTTCACTTTACTTCCAAAACTAGCATCCTGCTTCTTGACTGGTTTTTTTGAAGTTGTCTTTTTTGGGGTAATTTTGGTTGCCATTATACTAAATCTGCTAATTCGGTTCCTATTAAACTGCCAATTGCCACACCCATTCCGCCCATTCGGACGCCACAATATACATTTTGGGACAGGTTGGTTACTATAGGATTTTTGCTCGCGCCAATTCCCATAATCCCGCTCCAACGGTGTGCAATTTCAATGTCGTGATTTGGCAAAATTACTTCTTTTAATAATTGTTCCAATCTTTTTTGAATAATTTCGGTTTGCCCCATTTCGGTGGTGGTTTCTTCTTCAAAAGCTAAGTTTCGTCCACCGCCTAATAAAATTCGGTCACCAATATTTCTAAAATAATAATACCCGCGGTCCAAATGAAAAGTTCCTTTGATATCCAAATTCGGAATAGGTTCTGTAATCAGCACCTGAGCCCGTGCAGGTTTTACTTGACCTTGCGTGAGTTCAGCAGCAAAACCATTGGTAGCAAACAATAACTTTTGGGTCATAAAACTAAAATCCCCCAAGCCTACTTCAACACCTGAATCCTTATCCTCAAACCCCGTAACCGTTTGCTGATTCAGAATCAAAATATTGGCCGCTACGGCTTGACGCAACAACTCTTGCATCATATTTCCGGTATCAATTTGTCCTTCAAAAGGATTAAAAATCAAGTATTCTTTTGTCCCATTAAATCCAAAACGGTCCACTTCCTTGGTAAAAACGCCTCCTCTAAAAATAGGATTCAGAATTTCATTGACAAAAGGCATTTTATTAACACACTCGTTGTACAAACTCTCTTCGTCTTCCAAAAACAATTCATAGCCGCCAAAAGGTTTGTAATCCAAAACCGCATCAGGAATCCGTTTGCGCAACAATTGCAAACCCGACCAACGCTTTTGCACCAAAGCAATTACCTCTTCTTCGGAATGTGTTTTTAAATCTTCTACAATCTCCGAAAGACTTCCAAAACAAGCAAAACCAGCGTTTTTGGTACTAGCGCCTTGTGGTAACATTCCTTTCTCTAACACCAATATTTTGGCAGTAGGAAATCGCTCTCTCAAACGCAATGCGGCGTGCAAACCCACAATCCCACTACCCACAATCGTGTAATCAACGTCGGTAAACCAATTTTTTATTTCCCAATAACTCAAATGCATCTTTCGAAAATTTTTATAAAAATACTATTTTTTAGGAGCTATTTCAAGCTGTCAAAAGTATCTTTTCTATTTTAAAGAAAAATAGAAAAGGATGCCGTTCCCATCTGGGCTAAAACTAAGTGCACCACAAGATATTTGCTTTTGAAAAAATTCACCCCTCCAACTAAAGTTGGAGGCAATTAATGTCCAAAAAAATACCTGAATAGTTACATTTTCACGAATCTATTAATATTATATGTACTTCGATTAGTGTCATTCATATCTACCTTCTTTTTTAGAGCGAACGCTCAGCAATCCAAAACAAGTCGATTTAAATGATTATTTTTACGGTATTAAAAAATAAAGTAA
This sequence comes from uncultured Flavobacterium sp., assembly GCA_963513565.1. Lineage (GTDB taxonomy): Bacteria > Bacteroidota > Bacteroidia > Flavobacteriales > Flavobacteriaceae > Flavobacterium. The sequence goes on from CAUPRE010000004.1 coordinate 150,549, forward strand.
TGAAAAAGATTCTTTTATTAACCCTATCCCTGATGAGTTTGACAACAATGGCTCAAAACACACTGACTCCCGAGCTGCTCTGAAACTAGGTCGCGTAACACCTCTAGGCCTCTCAAAAGACGGAAAAAACGTCATTTATAAAGTTGCTACACCCTCAGTAGCCGAGAACAAATCCAGCTCTAAGTTGTATTCGCTTCCCATCGAAGGCGGCAATGCAATCGAAATTAAAGACACCAAAGGTCTCCTAACCGACAAAAACACCTCGCCAGACGGAAAATATCTTGTCTATAACGAAGAAGTGAAAATCGACAAAGTACACGGAAAAGATTTCTATCCTGAACTGGAAAAATCAAATGTACAAATCTACAGCGGACTCGATTACCGTCATTGGGACACTTGGAATGAAGGTAAATTCAACCACGTGTTTTACAAAGAAAATAAAGAAGGCGCCACAGGAATCGATATCCTAAAAGGAGAAAATTTCGATAGCCCACAAAAACCTTTTGGTGGTGATGAAGATTATATTTGGTCACCAGACAGCAAAAGCATTTTGTACGTATGCAAGAAAAAAGCAGGTACTCAATATGCCATTTCTACGAATACCGATATTTATGAATACCAACTTGAATCCGGTAAAACCATCAACCGAACTGAAGGCAATTTAGGGTACGACACGGCTCTTCAATTTTCACCTGCAGGCCACTTGACTTGGTTGCAAATGAAACGTGATGGTTATGAAGCCGATAAAAACGACATCATTGTAGATTTCAAAGGCCTCAAAATGAACCTTACCGCCAATTGGGACGGAAGTGTAGACCAATTTATGTGGAATCCAGACGGAAAAAATGTCTACTTTGTAGCTGCCGTAGACGGTACCAAACAATTGTTTACAGTGAACTTCCCCGGAATGACTAGAATTGCAGTAACGGTTCGCCAAATTACCAATGGTGATTTCGACGTAAGTGACATTATTGGGTTTTCTGGCGACCAAGTTTTGGTCACTAGAACCGATATGAATCACGCTGCCGAAATTTTTTCTTATAATCTAAAGAAAAACACTTGGAAACAATTGTCTAATGTCAATACTGCTACGTACAACACTTTAGCGTTAAGCAAAACCGAACGTCGCTATGTTACCACAACCGATGGCAAAAAAATGTTGGTTTGGGTGATTTTACCTCCTAATTTTGATGCAACTAAAAAATACCCAACGTTATTGTATTGCCAAGGTGGACCACAATCTCCTTTAACGCAAAGCTATTCCTTCCGTTGGAATTTCTCTCTGATGGCTGCTCAAGGCTATGTAGTGGTAGCTCCAAACCGTAGAGGAATGTACGGCCACGGACAAGAATGGAACGAAAAAATATCGGGTGATTGGGGCGGACAAGTTATGGACGATTATTTATCAGCAATTGATGACGTCGCTAAAGAATCGTATGTAGACAAATCTCGTCTGGGATGTGTAGGCGCTAGCTACGGTGGCTATTCAGTGTTTTATTTAGCTGGAATTCATAACAATCGTTTCAAGACTTTTATTGCTCATGATGGCGTTTTCAATACGCAAAGTATGTTTGGCACCACCGAAGAAGTCTTCTTTAACAACTGGGATTTTGGAGGAGCCTATTGGGAAAAAGACAATAAAGTGGCGCAAAAATCATACACTACTTTTAACCCAATCACATTGGTAGACAAATGGAATACCCCTATTTTGATTATCCAAGGAGGTATTGATTTTAGAGTCCCAATTGGCCAATCGCAAGAAGCCTTTCAGGCGGCACAATTAAGAGGTATCAAAAGTCGCTTTTTGTATTTCCCGGAAGAGAACCATTGGGTGTTGAAACCACAAAATGCCCAAGTTTGGCAAAAAGAATTCTACAAATGGTTGAAAGAAACCTTATAGTAACCCACAAAAAAACCTCGCAAATTGCGAGGTTTTTTTATAGTAATTATTTTCCATCTATTCTGGATCATTCATTTTAAAAGAATCCATAAAGGCAGTAGTGTAATCTCCTGCTATATAACGAGGATCATCCATTAACTGTCTGTGGAAAGGAATAGTAGTTTTGATTCCTTCAATTACGAATTCATCCAAAGCTCTACGCATTTTGCTAATTGCTTCTTCACGAGTTTGCGCAGTAGTAATCAACTTGGCAATCATCGAATCGTAATTTGGTGGAATAGTATATCCAGAATACACGTGTGTATCTAAACGAACTCCGTGTCCGCCTGGCATATGTAAGGTTGTAATTTTTCCTGGAGAAGGACGGAAATCATTGTAAGGATCTTCCGCATTGATACGGCATTCGATAGCGTGTAAATTTGGGAAATAATTTTTTCCTGAAATTGGCACACCTGCCGCAACTAATATTTGCTCACGAATCAAGTCATAATCTACTACTTGTTCAGTGATTGGGTGTTCTACTTGGATACGAGTATTCATTTCCATAAAGTAGAAATTACGGTGTTTGTCTACTAAAAATTCAACAGTTCCAGCGCCTTCGTATTTAATGTATTCCGCAGCTTTTACAGCAGCTTCACCCATTTTAGCACGCAACTCATCTGTCATAAACGGAGATGGCGTTTCTTCTGTTAATTTTTGGTGACGACGTTGCACAGAACAATCTCTTTCTGAAAGGTGACAAGCTTTACCGTAAGCATCACCTACTACTTGAATTTCGATATGACGAGGCTCTTCGATTAATTTCTCTAAGTACATTCCGTCATTACCAAAAGCGGCTGCCGATTCTTGTCGTGCGCCTTCCCAAGCTTTTAATAAATCTTCTTCCTTCCAAACGGCACGCATCCCTTTTCCACCACCACCAGCAGTTGCTTTCAACATAACTGGATATCCAAATTGATTGGCCAATTCAGCGGCTTGTTCGTAGGATTCTAAAATTCCAACAGAACCTGGTACACAAGGTACTCCTGCTTCGATCATGGTTGATTTTGCTGAAGCTTTATCACCCATACGATCAATCATTTCAGGAGCAGCCCCAATAAATTTGATGCCGTGTTCTTGGCATATTTTTGAAAACTTAGCGTTTTCAGAAAGAAAACCATATCCTGGATGTATGGCATCGGCATTAGTAATTTCTGCTGCAGCAATGATATTTGACATTTTAAGATATGACAAATTACTTGGTGGAGGCCCGATACAAACGGCTTCATCAGCAAATTTTACGTGTAAACTTTCAGCATCTGCAGTAGAGTAAACCGCTACTGTTTTGATTCCCATTTCTCTACACGTTCTAATAACCCTAAGAGCAATCTCTCCCCTATTTGCTATTAATATTTTTTTAAACATCTTCTTTTTTTTAAAATTACAAATTCCAATCTCCAAATTCCAACGTATTGGATTTTGTGATTTGTCTATTGGAATTTTTAAAAATTATGATGGATCTACTAAGAATAATGGTTGATCAAACTCTACAGGAGACATATCGTCTACTAAGATTTTTACAATTTTTCCTGAAATTTCAGATTCAATTTCATTGAATAATTTCATAGCCTCAATTACGCAAAGAACATCCCCTTTTGCAATTGTTGTTCCTACTTCGGCAAAAACAGGTTTGTCTGGAGCAGGTTTTCTATAGAAAGTTCCAATAATTGGAGACTTAATAGTGATGTAGTTTGAATTTTCTTCTTTGGCAGCTACTTCTGGTGTAGCAACAACTGGTGCAATTTGTGGTATAACTGCTGGTTGAATTGCTGCTTGAGTTGGTAATTGCTGCACATAAGTAGTTTCTGTCACATTACCTTCTAGCGTTGTTCTAATAGTGATTTTCACATCATCCATCTCTAATTTAACCTCAGCAACTCCAGAATTTGCTACAAATTTGATTAGGTTTTGAATTTCTTTTAAATCCATAATTGTTTGTTTTTAGTTTTAATTTATTTTGTGTCGTAGGCCCATTTTAAATAAATAGATCCCCAAGTAAATCCTCCTCCGAAAGCAGCAAATATAATATTATCTCCTTTTTTAAGTTTCTTTTCAAAATCATGAAGTACTAATGGCAAAGTTGCTGATGTAGTATTTCCGTAACGTTCAATATTTACTAATACTTTTTCTTCTTCAAGATTCATACGATTCGCCGTAGCATCAATAATCCTTCTATTCGCTTGATGGGGCACTAACCAATCAACATTTTCATTAGTTAAATTATTTCTTTGCAAGATCAAATCACTTGCATCAGCCATGTTAGTCACTGCATATTTGAAAACAGTTTTACCATCCTGAATAATGTTATGCATATTATCATGAACTGTTTCTGCCGAAGTTCTCAAAATAGATCCACCTGCAGGAATCTTCAAGAAGTCGCGACCAACACCATCACTTCTTAAATACTCATCTTTAAGACCATACCCTTCATAATTAGGCTCAAACAAAACAGCTCCTGCTCCGTCGCCAAATATAATACAAGTAGCTCTATCTGTATAATCAATAATAGAAGACATTTTATCGGCACCTATTAGCAATACTTTTTTATATCTTCCTGATTGTATGTAGGCTGCAGCTGTAGACATTCCGTATAAGAAACTAGAACAAGCAGCTTGTAAATCATATGCAAAAGCATTTGTGGCTCCAATTTCTGTCGCAACATATACTCCAGTTGAAGCAACTGGCATATCAGGTGTAGCTGTTGCCATAATCACCATATCAATTTCAAGTGGATCAATTTTGGCTTTTGCTATTAAATCTTGAGCGGCTTTTATCGCCAAAAATGAGGTTCCTTTTCCTTCTTCCTTTAATATTCTTCTTTCCTTTATTCCAGTACGTGTAGTGATCCATTCATCATTTGTATCAACCATGGTTTCCAACACTTTGTTGGAGAGCACAAAATCAGGAACATACCCACCTACTGCGGTAATTGCTGCGGTAATTGTATTCATTGTGTACGACTATTACTATCAAATATTACTACTTGATTTTTTAATTTAAAAGACCTGAAAATTACAAAAATTATTCAATAAGTATTGTTTTAGTAATTCTTATTTACGAAAATTATAAACAATAAAAAAAACTCCCACAAAGTGAGAGTTCTACTATTTTTTGTTAAAACGTATTAAGCAAGAGCTACAGATTTATCTATAACAACTTGTCCTCTGTAATACATTTTACCTTCATGCCAGTAAGCTCTGTGGTATAAATGCGCTTCTCCAGTGATAGGACAAGTAGCGATTTGAGCTACAGTTGCTTTGTAATGTGTTCTTCTCTTATCTCTTCTTGTTTTCGAGATTTTTCTTTTAGGATGTGCCATTTTACTATATTATTTATCCGTTAATAGTTGCTTTAATTTGTCCCATCTAGGGTCAATATTATCTTGATCTTGTTTCTCTTTTTTTTCTTTATTCTTCTCTTTTACTTCTTTTTTTGCAGTCATTTCTTTTAGCTTTGCTAAGGCTTCTGATTGCAAACTACCATCTTTTACCCCTGGATGCACTCGTTTTGAAGGAACTGATAACACAATCATCTCATAGATATACTGTGCAAGATCTACTTCAAACTCTCCAAACGGCAAAATCAATAATTCTTCGTTGTCATTATTAAACGTTTCTCCAAAACGTACAATTAATTTAATTTTACCTTTAATTGGTAAATCAAATTCTTCCCCTGTAAGGTCACAAGGTACTTGAACGGTTCCTTTGTGTTTAAAATCTATTTCTAATAAATTAGCTTTTTTTTCTAAAACTACATTTACTTTGATATTTGATTTTTCAAACTCACTAAAGTCAAAGATCTCAAAGAACGAATTATTTATTTGGTATTCAAATTGATGTTTCCCTAGCTTCAATCCCACAAATGGAATTATGAATTCTTTTGTCTTGCTCATTTCATCAACAATTTTCCCAATTCTGAATTGTCTGAATCGGGGTGCAAAGATATAAAATTATTATAAATCTAATAATGTTATTCACCTTTTTTTGTTTATAACTGTTTTTCTTTTGATTTCAGTGGATTTGAACTCACTTCTTCATATTGTATTCTTGATTTATAGATATCTATGGCCAGATATACTGCTTCTTTAAATGAGGTAAAATCGGCTTGATTTTTTCCAGCAATATCATAGGCTGTACCATGATCAGGCGAAGTTCTTACCTTGTTCAACCCTGCTGTATAATTCACCCCACGACCAAAAGACAAGGTCTTAAATGGAATCAATCCTTGATCATGATAAGCTGCAATAATAGCATCATATTTTTCATAATGATTGCTGCCAAAAAAACTATCTGCAGGAAAAGGTCCAAAAACCAAAGTTCCCTTGTCGAATATTTTCTTTAAAGTTGGTTTAAGCAACGCATCATCCTCTGAACCTATCACTCCGCCATCACCACAATGCGGATTCAATCCTAACACTGCAATTTTCGGCTTATTGATACTAAAATCTCTAATTAACGTTTGCTTTACGGTTTCGATTTTCTTTTTGATCAATTCCTCTGTCAAATGTCCCGCAACTTCATTCAATGGCACATGATCTGTTAGTAAGCCAACTCGCAAATTATCACTCACCATAAGCATTAACGCATCGCCTTCTAATTCTTGTGCTAAATAATCCGTATGACCCGGGAATTTGAAACTTTCTGATTGAATATTGTATTTGTTGATTGGAGCTGTAACCAAAACATCTACAATTCCCTCTTTTAAAGCTTTGGTTGCTGCCACAAATGATTTAATGGCATATTCCCCAACTTTATCATCGTTGGTTCCTAAATTCAAATCAACTCCTTCTCGCCATAAATTATAGACATTAATTTTACCTAAAACTATTTGGTCTAATTTATCGATACCATGAATACTCGAAGTAGATTCAAAGCTCTTCTTCAAAAAGGAAACAATTTTTACATTAGCAAAAATTACTGGAGTACAAAATTCTAACATTCGAGCATCCTCAAAAGTTTTTAACACTACTTCGCTTCCAATACCGTTTAGATCTCCTATCGAAATTCCAACGATTATATTTTCTGCTGTTTTATTCATGAGCTCCCGTTTTTTATTGCTAATTTTGAGCTGCAAATTTAGTAAAATAAAATAAGAATGTTTACAGGAATTATAGAAACCCTTGGTATTGTAACAGAAATAAATAAAGAGCAAAACAACTTGCATCTTACACTTACTTCAAGCCTTACAGCCGAGCTTAAAATAGACCAAAGTGTGGCCCATAATGGTATTTGCCTTACAGTTGTCGCTATAAACGGAACCCAATATACAGTCACCGCCATAAGCGAAACCATCAATAAGACCAATATTGGTAGCTGGAATATAAATGATGAAGTTAATCTAGAAAGAGCTATGAAGTTGGGCGATCGATTAGATGGTCATATTGTTCAAGGACACGTGGATCAAACTGCCACTTGCATCGAAGCCTACGAAACAAATGGAAGTTGGCACTACACTTTTGAATACGATCCTAACCGTAGTAATATTACTATCGAAAAAGGCTCTATAACTGTCAACGGTGTAAGTCTAACGGTTGTCAATTCAGAAAAAAACAAATTTAGTGTCGCCATCATTCCTTATACTTACGAACACACGAATTTTCATAATTTCAAAGCCGGAACTAATGTAAATCTAGAATTTGATGTGATAGGGAAGTATGTGGCTCGTTTGCATGCTTTGAACTAAACCCATATTCCACATTAGATTTCTACTACAACTAAAAAACAAAAAACTCCAAGTTACCTTGGAGTTTTTTGTTTTAATTTATAATTGATGACATAAAAGCCATAAAAAATCGAAAGGAAAACCATTACAACAATATAGTTATCAATTGGTAATTTTGGTGGTGGAGGCGGTTTAGGACTTGGTGGACCTGGAGCCGCATACAAAACAGTGCCGCCAACCAGAAGCATCAACAAAACCACTACTCTTTTTAATTTGTCTTTCATAATTATCTACACATTAGCAAACTAATGCCTTAATTGCTTGGCAAAATAACCAATATTTTAATTCATAAAAAAATTAAAATTGCTTTTTTTATCAAAAAACCCTTCCTGAAAGTTTTCAAGAAGGGTTTTCTTACTTGTGGTCCCACCTGGGCTCGAACCAGGGACCACCTGATTATGAGTCAGGTGCTCTAACCAGCTGAGCTATAGGACCGGTTTAGAGTTTGCAATATTACTACTATTTTTTGTTCAGACCAAATATTTTGGTCCTGGATTTTGAATTTTATCATTACACACAGGCCTCCCAAATGGAATCTACTGATAATGAAGCAATATAAAAATTCAAAAAAACTATCTAATTTCCTGACACAGCTCAATCAAAACGCCATTGGTGGTTTTTGGATGTAAAAAAGCGACTAATTTATTGTCGGCACCTTTCTTTGGCACTGGATTAAGCACCACAAATCCTTCACTTTCCAATCTTGCTATTTCTGCTACAATATCGGTTACATCAAATGCAATGTGATGAATCCCTTCTCCTTTTTTTTCTATAAATTTAGCTATAGGACTTTCTGGATTAGTAGCTTCTAACAATTCAATTTTATTAGGACCATTTTGAAAAAAAGAGGTTTTCACTCCTTCAGAAGCCACTTCTTCTTCTTTGTAAGCCGGCGCTCCGAATAACTTTTCAAAAAGCAAATTTGAAGTTTGCAAATCTTTAACCGCAATCCCTATATGTTCAATTTTGTTCATAAGCTTGTTTTTAAAAACAAAATTACTATTAATAACAAAATTAAAACTCCCAAAAACATTTTAATTACAGTAAATATAATTGTTATTTTGTACTTCCTAATTTTAAACTGCTATGTCGCAATCCAACTATCGCTTTATTATACTTGCTTTACTTTTCGTTTGTATTGGCTGTGCCAAAAAAGGAAATATCACAGGCGGTTTGAAAGATACCATAGCGCCAACACTAAAAATTAGTTTTCCCGAAAACTACTCTACTAATTTTAAAGGCAATCAAATCAAACTTACTTTTGACGAATACATCAAGCTAAAAGGACTAGAAAAACAACTCATCGTTTCGCCTCCGATGAAAAATGAGCCATTGATTATTCCTTCGTCAGTAACGAAATACCTAACCATTCAAATCAAAGATACCTTACAACCCAATACGACCTATAGTTTTAATTTTGGACAAAGTATTGCCGACAACAATGAAGGAAATCCTTTGAACCAATTCAAATACGTTTTTTCAACGGGACCTTATATTGATTCGCTTGCCCTTGGTGGCAGAGTGAAAGATGCTCTTGAGAAAGAAGTAGAATCGTTTGTTTCGATCATGTTATATGAAGTAAATGAAAAATTCAAAGATTCGGTGGTGTATACAAACCCACCAAGGTACATTACCAATACATTGGATAGTTTAAAGACGTTTCGTTTAGAAAACCTAAAAGCTGGAAAATACCTTTTGGTAGCGATGAAAGACCGCAATAACAACAATAAATTCAATCCGAAAACAGACAAAATTGGATTTCACAAACAATTCGTAACCATCCCAAATGATACGGTTTATGAAATTGAATTGTTCAAAGAAGTACTTCCGCTTAAAACCTATAAACCCTTCCAAGCCTCAGGCAATCGATTGGTAGTAGGATATGATGGCAAACAAGATTTTTCAAAATCAAAACCTAAAATCATCTTGAAAAATAACAATCAAATTCTAGAAAGTATTGTTACGCAGTTTCCAAAAAAAGACTCGCTTCAAGTATGGTACAAACCTATAAAAGCAGATTCTTTGCTGTTAAACATCAATAAAGAAAGCTATGCAAACGATTTTAGTGTGAAAATCAAAAATCAGAAAAAGGATACTTTAAGTATCAGTGCTGTTCAGACAGGGATTTTGAATATGAGAGATGAATTCACTTTAGAATCCTCTACACCATTAGTTAAAATTGATAAAAGCAAAATTTCTATAAAAGACAGCAAAACAAAAAATACCGAGTTCACAACTAATTATGACGATTTTAATCAAAAGTTAGTTTTAAACTTTCCAAAAAACACTTCAGAAAAATATCAAATTCAGTTATTACCAGGAGCATTAACTGACTTTTTTGAGAAATCAAACGATACTTTGAACTATAAATTAGAAACCCGAAGTGAAAGTGATTATGGGAATTTAATTGTTGATTTACAAAACGTTAAACGTTTTCCAATAATTATTGAACTAACAAATGAAAAAGGAGAAATACTTGCTCACGATTACTCCGAAAAAAACACTAAAGTTGAATTCAATTTCCTTGAACCTAAAGATTACATCATAAGAGTTATCTATGATGATAATAAAAACAAAAAATGGGATAGTGGGAATTATTTAGAAAAACGGCAAGCAGAAGAAGTAATCTATTATTCGAAAGTTATAAAAGATGTCAGGGCAAATTGGAATGACAACGAAACTTTTGACCTCAGCATTCCTTACACTCCTGAACCTAAAAAGAAAGAGGACAAGGATAAGAAGAAGAAAAAATAGAAGCGATGAACAATGATGTAATTGATAGTGATTCTTGGACGAAACGAAATTGGAAATGGTTACTTCCAGTTACAATTTCAATCCTATTTTTGACTTTCTATACTATTATTCCAGTCTTAAATAACGAAGCTCCTGAAATTATCAAAGCCTATTCTGATACTACAATTTTTGAGAAAGCGATTGAAATTGCCAATACCAATTCGAAAGTTAAAACTACAATCGGTACTATTGAAGCCATAGATAAATTAGCCATTCTAGAAGGCAATATTGTTTATTCAAATAACTACAATTCTATTGCATCGACCATAAGAGTTAAGAGTAATCGCAACCATGCCAAAATGGATTTTATAGCTAACAAAAAAGGAAATGAATGGATTTTTCAAAAGCTAACGGTACGCTGCAAAAATCCAGAAAAAGCAATCAGTATAATAGAATAAAGCGAATTCTGAATCACTTTACTTGATTTCAAAATAATCTCTATCCCCCAAAAAACCTAACTTTTGTCTAGTTTCTAATAGTGCTTTTTTATCTAAATAAGCTATAAAAACACCCCCGTTTTCTTGTGGTTCTACAATGGCGCGACCCAAATAATCTTGCACTTGCGAATGCCCATTGTATACATGCTGATTGACATCTACCCCAATTCTGTTCACACCAACAACATAAGACATATTCTCAATTGCTCGAGCTTTGAGTAAGGCATCCCAAGCGTTTATTCTCGTATTGGGCCAGTTCGCTACATAAAGCAACACATCATACTCTTCAATATTTCGGGCAAAGACAGGAAAACGCAAATCATAACAAATCAGTGGACAAATTTTCCAACCGAGGTAATTTATAATTATTTTCTCTTTGCCTGAAGTATAAACTTTATCTTCTCCAGCTAAGGTAAATAAATGCCTTTTATCATAAAACTGAATTTCTCCCGAAGGAAAAACGAACACCAATCGGTTATAGAAATTTCCTTTCTCGGCAATAACCAAACTCCCAGTGATGGCTGCATTTTTTGCTTTAGCCAACTGTTGCAACCACACCATCGTTTCGCCTTGCATGGTTTCGGCTACCAAATTAGGATACATCGTAAAACCTGAAGTAAACATTTCAGGAAGTACCATTAGGTCAACTGGTTCATCAATCGCATTGATTTTTTCTTCGAAATGGTATCGATTCGCTTCTGGGTTTTCCCAAACCAAGGACGTTTGTAGGATGGCTATTTTCATTTTATTTCAATTATTGAATAATGCCAATTCTTAGACGGATGACCATACTTAAACAAAGGAACAGCTATAATTGGTATGCTTCCAATCATAGCTATTACACCAGCAATCGCAGCGAATGGATTTGCAACAAACAACCCGGAAGCCCCTAAAATAAAGACACTGGCACCAATGGTTATAAAAATAGGATTAGCAATAGTCCCAAACATTGAATTCTTTTTGATTGTAACAATGTCTTCTAATAAAACAACTTGATATTCAATTACAATCGAAGTTGAATCTTGTACTTTGAATCGTCCTTTAAAAATCTTACCTTCTTTGGTCTCTACTTTAATTCGCTTATTTTCTTTAATTTCTTTATAAAAACTAGAATGTTTGCTTTGCAAAAGCAAAATATGACTTTGAGCAAAAATCGTTTGAAAAAACAAAAAGAAGAATAATACCAAATAATTTTTCATCAGCAAATGTTTAAAAAATAAATATACACAATTAATTTTATCCAAACGCTTCAGGTAACGCCGCAAAAAGGCCAGAAACACTTTATGAAAAATAGGTTTCTGGCCCAGAACTATTATAGAACCAAAGAAAAGGATTAACCCTTGGTGATTGTTTTTTCAAGATTGACAGTCGCTCCGTCTTCAAAAACAGTAGTTGCAAAAAACCATTCAGCTTTAACATCAGCGGATGAAAAAGTAGCTTTTAAATAACCTCTTTTGGACAAATTAGAATATTCTAAATCATCTATTAATAAATTTAAAGCTTGCTCGAATTGAGCCAATTGCGTTCCACCTAATCCTAAATAAGTCTCTAAACCAGGGGAGGTAACAGAAGAAGCTGCCAATTCTAAACCTACTACTTTATTTGATGACGATTTTAATTCCCCTTGCCAAGCATTGTGTGTATCTCCCGCCAAAGTAACCACCTTTTTCCCGTTCAAAAGAGCAAATAACTTTTCTCTTTCTACCGGGTAACCATCCCAAGCATCCAAATTATATGGCAAAACAGTTGCCAATCTCAATTTATCAGCAGCACTTACAGTAGGATCATTTGCAAGTATTCTTGATTTTATGGTAACCAAACCTCCTACTGATGCTTGAAACGCTTGTAAAGTAGCTGGTTGTGCGCTTCCTAGCGCATCTATTTCTCCATTAATTTGAGCCATCAGCATTAAAAGTTCAGAGGGAAGCATCATTTTGGTCATCAAAACTTGTTGACCAAGAACTTGCCATTTCGAAGTACTTGAGGCAATTTTAGATCCCAACCAACCTAATTGTTCGGCACCTAAAAGCTGTCTGTTTGGATTTAATAAATCGGTTTGAAATGCAGTTGCATTAAATGTCCCATTCGATGAAAAATAAGTCCCATACTCCAATTGCTTGTCGCGAGCAATAACGCGGGTATCCAACATATACAAGGAAAGTAAATTTCCAAAATGAAAATCTCTATAAATTCGTTTATCATTCCCTGTTTTAAGCGGAATGTATTCGCTGTAAGCTTTCAAAGCTGCCAATTTTCTTACGGTAAAATCTCCTTCTTTAGGCTGATGATTTTCGGCACCATCTTTATAGGTGTCGTTGGTAATTTCATGATCATCCCAAACGGCAATAAAAGGTTTCTTTTGGTGTGCCAATTTCAATTTTGGGTCTCTTCTGTATTGCTTATAACGTGCTCTGTACTCCTCCAAAGTCACGATTTCATTAGCTGGAACATGAGTTCTACCCAAACTTGCAGTATATTGGTTCGTTCCGTATTCACCTGCACCATATTCATAAATATAATCTCCTAAATGCACCACAACATCAACGTCCGATTTTGCCATTGCTTCATAAACCGTAAACAAACCAGCGGCAAAGTTAGCACAAGAGCAAACCGCCATTTTGACTTGCGAAATATTATCTGAGACTGAAGGCAAAGTGATTGTTTCTCCTATTACAGAGACCTCGTTAGTCAATACGTTGTAAAACCTGTAGTAAAAGGACTTATTTGAAGGTAATCCCTGAACGTCAACTGCAATAGTATAATCTCTAGACTCATCTGTAATCACTTTTCCTTGTCGAAGAACATCATTGAACATTGCATCTGTGCTCAACTCCCAAGATAAGTTCACACTTTCATTTTTTGAGGCTGTATAGCGAGTCCAAAGAATAATACTTGATGGTGTAGGATCAAAACTTGCCACTCCTTCATTAAAATTGGACAGCTTTAAGTCAATCGGTGCCCGATCATATTTTTCATCATCTTTAGAACAACTTATAAAATTAGGCGCTAATAGTACACCTCCTGAAAGCAATAAAGAATTTTTAAGAAAAGAACGACGGCTAAAATTGGATTTCATATTTCGAATTTTGTATGATTATGAACAAAATTACAATTACTGTGCATGCATAGTATTTTGAAATATTTAACCTTTCATTACTGTTGCGTATCTTTAACATTATGAATATTAACAAACAATTAAGCGAATGTTCACGCACAAAAAAAACGCATCCAAATTAATGAATGCGTTTTTTAAATTATGAAAAAGTCTATTTATACCAAACTTGCTGATAAAAACTCTCTGTTCATACGAGCAATATTCTCTAAAGAAATTCCTTTTGGACATTCGATTTCGCAAGCTCCTGTATTAGTACAGTTTCCGAATCCTTCTTCATCCATTTGACGCACCATGTTCAATACACGGTTGGTAGCTTCTACTTTTCCTTGTGGTAAAAGTGCATACTGTGAAACTTTGGCACCAACGAATAACATTGCTGATCCATTCTTACAAGTAGCCACACAAGCGCCACAACCGATACATGCTGCCGCTTCAAATGCTTTATCAGCATCATCTTTAGGAACTGGAATTGTATTGGCATCGATAGTATTTCCAGAAGTGTTAACTGAAACGAATCCTCCTGCTTGTTGAATTCTATCAAAAGCAGTTCTGTCTACTACTAAATCTTTTATTACAGGAAAAGCAACACTTCTCCATGGTTCCACCACAATAGTATCCCCGTCATTGAACATTCTCATGTGCAATTGACATGTTGTGATTCCAGTATCTGGTCCGTGGGCACGTCCGTTGATGTACAAAGAACACATTCCGCAAATTCCTTCACGACAGTCGTGATCAAATGCGATTGGTTCTTTTCTTTCGTTTACCAATTGTTCGTTCAATTGATCCAACATTTCCAGAAATGAACTGGCTGTAGAAACATCATTTAATTTATATGATTCCATTTTTCCCTTTTCTTTGGAGTTTTTTTGACGCCAAATCTTTAGGGTTATATTAATATTTTTTGCTGCGCTCATAATTTTTATTTTTAGCCAAAAGCCATTAGGCAAAAGGCATTAGTAACTATTGTTTACTTGACTCTAATTTATTTAAAAAGGAATTAATCATTTTGCTTTCTTCAATAATCTGAATTGATAACTCTAAAAACAATTTTTCATCATTAATAAAATACAATTTATTTGCCACTACTAATTGTGTTTCTAATTCACACAAAGAACCTCGAGCTATTTTGATAAATTGAATATAACTTTGAGTTGATTGTCTTCCATATCCTTCAGCAATATTTGAAGGAATTGACACTGAACTTCTTTTTATTTGGCTTGACAAAGCGTACAATTCATCTTTTGGAAAACTAGAAATTAATTTATAAGTCATACAGACAATATCAATTCCTTTCTGCCAAATCAATAAATCTTTATACGATTTTATCTCACTCATAACTATTGCCTTTTGGCTAATGCCTCATTACTTATAGTTTCTAGCTGCGATTTTAATAAACTCGTATTTCAATTCTTCTTTATGAAGTACTTCTTGACTGATGTCATCTCCTTTGTATTCCCACGCTCCAACGAACTTAAAGTTTTCGTCATCACGAAGCGTTTCTCCTTCACTATCTTGATACTCTAAACGGAAATGTCCTCCACAAGATTCATTACGCTGTAATGCATCAATTGCCATCAATTGTCCTAATTCAATAAAATCAGCAACACGTAATGCTTTCTCTAATTCAGGATTCAACTCATCAGCACTTCCTGGCACAAAAACATCTTTATGAAATTCTGCTTTTAAAGCTGCGATTTCAGCAATAGCATCTTTCAAACCTTGCTCTGTACGACCCATACCCACTTTGTTCCACATGATCAAACCTAAACGCTTGTGAAAGTGATCTACTGTTTTTGAACCGTTGTTATTCAAGAATTTTTCAATACTATCTTTTACCGCTTTCTCTGCTTCAGCAAACTCAGGTAAATCAGTAGAGATTCTTCCAGTACGGATATCATCTGCTAGATAATCTGAGACAGTGTATGGCAATACAAAATATCCATCAGCTAAACCTTGCATCAAAGCCGAAGCTCCTAAACGATTCGCTCCATGATCAGAGAAATTTGCCTCACCCGCTACAAAACATCCTGGAATAGTAGATTGTAAGTTATAATCTACCCAAACACCACCCATAGTATAGTGCACCGCTGGATAAATTTTCATCGGTGTTTCATAAGGATTCTCATCGGTAATTTTTTGATACATAGTAAACAAGTTACCATATTTCTCTTCTAACCATTTTTTCCCTAGAGTAGTAATTTCTTCTTGAGATGGATTGTGATTTCCTTTGGCGTAAGCTACTTGCTTTCCTTTAGATTGAATTTCCGAAGAGAAATCCAAGTATACTCCTTCGTTTGTATCATTAGCCTCGATTCCGTGACCAGCATCACAAACTTCTTTTGCAGCTCTAGATGAAATATCTCTAGGTGCTAAGTTTCCATACGCTGGATATTTTCTTTCTAGATAATAATCTCTATCCTCTTCTGCAATTTGAGCGGCTTTCAATTTACCTGCTCTAATCGCTTCTGCGTCTTCTTTTTTCTTAGGAACCCAAATACGTCCTGAGTTTCTTAACGACTCAGACATTAAGGTCAATTTAGATTGATTGGTTCCGTGAACAGGAATACATGTTGGGTGAATTTGTACATAACAAGGATTAGCAAACAATGCTCCTTGTTTGTGGATTTTCCATCCTGCAGTAACGTTCGAGCCCATGGCATTAGTAGACAAGAAATAAACGTTTCCGTATCCTCCTGTTGCCACCACCACAGCATGTGCAGAGTGTCTTTCTAATTCACCTGTCACTAAATTACGAGCAATAATTCCACGAGCTTTTCCATCAACTTTTACTAATTCTAGCATTTCGTGACGGTTATACATATCTATTTTTCCTAAACCAATTTGTCTTGATAAAGAAGAATAAGCTCCTAATAATAATTGTTGCCCTGTTTGTCCAGCTGCGTAAAAAGTACGTTGTACTTGTGTACCACCAAATGAACGGTTGTCCAACATTCCTCCGTAATCACGAGCAAAAGGAACTCCCTGAGCCACACATTGGTCAATAATATTTCCAGAAACTTCAGCTAAACGGTGAACGTTTGCCTCACGTGCTCTGTAATCTCCTCCTTTAATGGTATCGTAAAACAAACGGAATGTACTATCTCCGTCATTTTGGTAGTTTTTGGCAGCATTAATTCCTCCTTGTGCTGCAATAGAGTGCGCACGACGTGGTGAATCTTGGTAACAAAATGCTTTTACGTTGTACCCCATTTCTGCAAAAGAAGCCGCTGCCGAAGCACCTGCTAATCCTGTTCCTACAACAATAATATCAATCTTAGGGCGATTGTTTGGGGCAACTAATTTTAAATGATCTTTATAATCCGTCCATTTTTGAGAAATGTGACCTTCTGGTATTTTAGAATCTAGTTTCATTACGATTGATATTAATGATTAAAATGATGAAATAAAGCAATAAAAATGAATCCAAAAGGAACCACAATTGCAAACGCATAACAGATTTTATGCAGCGATTTTCCAATTTTATTGTCAAATCCAACGGATTGAAAAGAAGAAGTAAAACCATGCCACAAGTGTAACGCCAACAGAACAAAAGCAACTACGTAAATACCTGTACGTACTGGGCTTTCAAATTTATGAACCAATTCTTCAAAATATCTGGTTTCATTAATGGCACCAACTTCTACGTACTTGTAAGTGATTTCATGAACCCAAAAATCATAAAAGTGCAAACCTAAAAACGCCAATACTACCAATCCAGAAATAATCATGTTTCTAGAAGCCCATGAAGCATTCGCTGCTCCGTCATATTTGGCGTAAGCTACAGGTCTTGCTTTTTTGTTTTGTAATTCTAAAACTATCCCCATTACAAAGTGAAAAATTACACCTGCAATCAAAATAGGCTGCATAACAAATTGAATAACTGGGTTGTACCCCATAAAATGAGACATTGCATTAAAAGTATCCGCACTAAAAACCGATATCATATTAATAAAAAAATGCAATGACAAGAAAGTAATTAAGAAAAGTCCCGAAAGTGCCATCGCCACTTTTCTGGCTATGGAAGACTTTAACAATGCAGTTTGTGCCATAATGTTTTTATATAGATTATTAAAAATTTCACACAAAAATAAGCGAATTACTCATGAATCACAACCTTTTTACAACTATTTATAATGATTTTAAAGTGTTTAATATCCTACTGTTTTTCAGGCGTTTTTTGGCTTTATACACTAAACAAAACTTAAAAAAGAAAAAAAATATAATTACCATATCTACAGTATTTTCGACCAAAAAGAATCTAAAATTACAGATTTAGTAACAAAGCTTTTTATTTTGCTTTTAATCAAAAAAAATGCAACCCAAAAACACAATAATCCCCCAAAAACCTTGTATTTGCCCGCTGTCATTTTACCTTTGCAGTTCAAAATTTATACCATGAAAATCGGAATTGACGCCCTATCCTTTGATGTAGCTAAAATACACTTACCCATACAAACCTTAGCAGAAGCTCGAAATATAGAACCCGCAAAATTGCAAAAAGGACTCGGATTGACCAATATGACTCTCGCCGATACCCATCAAGATACTGTAGTTTTTGGAGCCAATGCCTTGACAAAACTCATCCAAGATCAAAACATAGCTTTAGACAACATCGCTCGAATTTACGTTGGAACTGAAAGCGCCATTGACAGTTCAAAACCCATCGCTTCGTTTTTGGTAGCCTTGATGGAACAAAAATTTGGAGAAAACTGTTTAACGCATTGCGATGCCGTTGATTTTACTTTTGCCTGTATTGGAGGAGTGGATGCACTACAAAATTGCTTAGATTTTGTAAAATTAAATCCCTCCAAAAAAGCAATTGTTGTTACTACTGATTTTGCCAAATACGACCTCAACTCTACAGGAGAATACACCCAAGGTGCAGGAGCTGTAGCCATACTCATCTCTGCTAACCCAAGAATTATTGCTTTTGAGAATCATTGGGGCGTAAGCACGAAAGGTGTATTTGACTTTTTTAAACCTTATAGAACTATCTCAAAACAAGAAATCACAGGCAATAACAACAACGAGGCTTGGTTTGATAATTTGGAAGGAGAAATTGAAATTCACAAAGACCAACCGGTCTTTGACGGACAGTATTCGAACCAATGTTATATGGATCGTACCAAAGACGCTTACTTTGCTTTCAAAAAAGCAAAAAACACTTCTGAAACGATTTATAACAGCTGGAAAAGCATTGTAATGCACTTACCGTATGCCTTTCAAGGACGACGTATGTTGACGGAAATTTATGCTTTAGATGCTACCGAAGCCGTTATTACCGGAAACGAAACCCCAGAAGAATACCAAAACAAACTCAAAGAAATCAGCAAGACACCAGCTTATCAAGATTTTGTGAGTCAAAAATTGCAACCTGCAGAAATCGCTTCCTCTTTAATTGGAAACTTATATACGGGTTCTATTTTTATGGGATTGCTATCGACTATAGCGCATTTTTCAGAGACCAACACTGACATCGCCAACGAGAAAATGGGCTTTTTAGCCTATGGAAGCGGTTCGAAATCGAAAGTTTTCGAAGGAACGATTCAAGCCGAATGGAAAAAAGCATTACAACCTGTAGCGCTATTTGAAACTCTAGAAAAAAGCGTCGCTATTGATTTTGAAACCTACGAAAAACTCCACAAAAAGGAACAAAAACAACCCATTCGCACCCCAAAAAACGAATGGATTTTGGATCGTATCGAAAACGAAAATCCCAACTTACTAGGGGCTCGTTATTACAAATGGGCGGAATAGATACTAAATTAAAAAAACAGATTTCATTGATTCCTAATAAATCAATGAAATCTGTATATAAAATACTACACAACTTCTAACGCAGCACGAAACTATATTTTAACTAAACTTCGCCATATATTTCTGAACGATGGCTTCGGTGTTTTCGTTGCGTATTTTTTGATTGAGATGAATTGGTTCGGAAGCGCGCTCTTGACAATCTTTCACCGCACAAGTTTCGCAGGTAACACCTACCAATTGCTTAGGCACCACATCGCCTTCTAAAAATTTGAACTTTTTCTTTACTGATGGCGTGATTAAAATCCCCACCGAAATACTTCGCAAACAATCTTTCTTAAACGGATCAGGAGTAGCCGAAGAAAACACTAAATATTCATTGCTGCTATTTTCGTAACGCGACACTTGCGCATCAAAGAAATGCGTCTTGCCTTGTTGTAACAATTGCTCAATAGTTTTAATCGACACCCATCTGCGACAGTAATGCTCGTTCATTTCGTTGGCGTGCGGCTCTTGCTGATTCGTAATATGTAGCTCCTTTTTGATTTGATAGGTATCCGCGCCTATTTTGTGAGACAAACGCAAGAAAAATAAGTTTTTCAAATTGAAATCCTTCGGCAAAATATTCGTCAATCGCTGATAAAAGGATTCTGGCGAGACGTTGAATTGCGTCATCAATTGCACCATTTCTTGTGGCTTTGGATTTTCTTTAGCCAAAAACAAATTCAATTCATCAATCAGATTTTGTCTAGGCAACAACAAAGCTCCCGCAAAATAAGAGGCATAAAAATTATTCAAGACTTGGTCAAAATTGTCGAATTTAATCCAACTGAACGTATACAAACGCTCTTTGATTTCCATAAAATTATAAGCGATTTCTTTGGCCAAAACAAAAGCCTTTTGCCCTTCATCAATTTCGTCTGAAAGCAATAAGGTTTTACTCGTAGGTACATAAATTGAGCGTAAATCACCCATTTCTTCTTGCTCAGAAAACACCAATTCTTTGATAGTATAGCCGTATTCCTCTTTTAGAATCGCCTTTAACTCCTCGATAGAAATGTTTGTGGTTACATCTACGTGGAAGGCTTTGCAAAACAACAATACCTTTTCTTCTAAATCTTCAAAATAGTTGTTGTATGCTTCTTGATAAGAACGCAAAGACGCCAAAAAGAAACTTTCTCTTGTAAGATTATAATGTTGTGCGATTTCGATAATCGTACTGATGAAGGCCGTCACTTTTGCAGGCGCATTGGCAATAATGTCAATCAAATCGGCTTCTTGGATGCCAAACAATTCCAACGGAATTTCTTTTAACACACCCGATTTCAGAATTTCACCGATGGGAGCCAGATTATTATCGAGTTTCAAAGACACCATTTGGTCATAAGAAACCTCTAGTTTTTCGGCAAGCAGAATAATTTTATCCGTTTTGGGATATTTTTTTCCTTTCTCGATTTCGTTCAAATACGATTTGGACAACTCCGTAATCTTCGCCAAACCGAATAAAGACAAATCCTTATTCATTCGAGCCTGCTTGAGTTTAAGCCCAAAAATCAACTTAATATAATCTTTCTCTATGTTCATAAAATCAAAGATAAATTAAAAAACCAAAATACGCAAAAAACATTTTTTTCATTTTTTGCGAACGTTCGCTTGTTTTGTAAAAAACTTTTTGTAGTATTGCAATATCAAAATGAACTAGTTATGAAATGAGCATAGCACTAAATGGCTAATAACCACAAAAAACAATATGCGAATTACATATGACCGATAAAAAATGAAATATCAACATATGAAAACACTAACCGAAACCACCGAAAAAAAATGGCAATTTCTAAATGAAGAAATTGCACATCACGAGAACATTTTAACTGAGGAAGCCATCGATTTTTTGACAGCTTTGCACGAAAATTTCAATGCTAAACGATTGGAACTTTTAGAGGCACGTAAAGCACAACAAGTCCAATTTGATAATGGTGTGTTACCCACCTTTCCTTTGGAGACCAAAAGCATTAGAGAAAGCAACTGGCAAGCGGCTCCTATCCCAAAAGATTTAATCGACAGACGAGTGGAAATCACTGGACCAGTAGATAGAAAAATGGTGATTAATGCTTTAAACTCAGGTGCTAAAACTTTTATGGCTGATTTTGAAGACAGTACTTCGCCTACTTGGGACAACATAATGGAAGGGCAACAAAACCTAAAAGATGCCGTAAATAAAACCATAACACTTGACGACCCTTTACGCAATAAAAAATATGCACTAAAAGAAAAAACAGCCGTTTTGATTGTACGCCCAAGAGGATTACACTTGAACGAAAAGCACATCTTGATAGAAGACGAAGAAGCTTCTGGTTCTTTGATTGACTTTGGGTTGTATGCTTTTCACAATCACGACCAATTGGCCAGAAACGGTTCGGCTCCTTATTTTTACTTACCCAAACTAGAACATTATTTGGAAGCCAGATGGTGGAACGAAGTGTTTGAATTTGCACAAGAATACCTTGGAGAGCAACACGGTACGTTTAAAGCAACGGTTTTGATTGAAACGATAACTGCCAGTTTTCAGTTGGACGAAATCATCTACGAATTAAGAGACCATATTGTAGGCTTGAATTGCGGGCGTTGGGATTACATTTTTTCATACATCAAAAAATTCAGAAATAATCCTGCCTTTATCGTTCCGAACCGCGACCAAGTAACAATGACTTCGCCTTTTATGAACGCGTATTCTAAATTGGTGATTCAGCGTTGTCATAAACGCAACATTCACGCAATGGGCGGAATGGCAGCACAAATTCCGATTAAGAACGACCCCGAAGCCAACGAAATTGCCTTCAAAAAAGTAATTGCCGATAAAGAAAGAGAAGCGAGAAACGGACACGACGGAACTTGGGTAGCGCATCCTGATTTGGTTCCGATAGCGATGAAAGTGTTTAATGAAAATATGATTACCAAAAATCACATTCACATCAAAAGAGCGGATTTGCATATTACCGAAGCGGATTTGTTGCAAATTCCAGTTGGCACCATAACTGAGGAGGGCATTCGCAAAAACGTAAATGTAGCCGTGCTGTACATCACTTCTTGGTTAAACGGGCAAGGCGCTGCAGCGATTCACCACTTGATGGAAGATGCCGCCACAGCCGAAATCTCAAGGTCGCAATTGTGGCAATGGCTTCAAAATGAAGTGACGTTGGATTCGGGAGAAAAATTAACGACTAAATTGTACCACCGCATTGCTCTGGAAGAATATGAAAAAATCAGAAAGCAAGTGGGCGACCAAGCACACGAGGAGGAAAACTACATCTTGGCAGAAAAATTACTAGACCAACTGGTAGTGAACAAAAAATTTGTAGAGTTCTTGACGATACCGGGGTATAAGTATTTGTAGTGGCTCAAGGCATTAGGTAACAGACAAAAGGCAATAGCCATAAGGCATTAGTTTTTACAGTTGCTGAAAAATTTATTAATTCTTTTAGCTATTGCCTGGTCCCATTTAACTTTTGCCTAATGCCTATTTACTGAAAAGGCCCTTTGCTTGCCGCTCCTGAAAATACCTTTTTCAATTATTGAAATCAAAACAAACCAAAATAAAAACCAAAAAACTTAAATCAAAAATTATGAAAACCACCGAGACACGCATTCAAGAATTAGTAACTGATTGGTTAACGAACCCAAGATGGGAAGGCATTGAACGTCCTTATACCGCAGAAGAAGTGGTGCAATTGCAAGGCTCCTACCAAATTGAACACAGTATCGCTAGAATGGGCGCTACGAAACTTTGGAACAGATTACAATCGCAGGATTTTGTTGCGGGATTAGGCGCATTGACCGGCAATCAAGCCATTCAAGAAGTAGAGGCTGGACTAGAAGCGATTTACTTAAGCGGCTGGCAAGTAGCAGCCGATGCGAATGTGGCGGGCGAAATGTATCCTGACCAATCGTTGTATCCTGCCAACAGCGTTCCTTTGGTTGTAAAAAGAATCAACAACGCTTTGTTGCGCGCTGACCAAATTCAAGTGGTGAACAAAACTGCAGATAAAAAAGACTATTTGGTTCCGATTGTAGCCGATGCTGAAGCAGGTTTTGGAGGAAACTTGAACGCTTTTGAATTGATGAAATCGATGATTGAATCAGGTGCAGCGGGTGTACACTTTGAAGACCAATTGAGTTCTGCTAAAAAATGCGGACACTTGGGCGGAAAAGTATTGGTTCCTACACAAGAGGCAATCAATAAATTAATCGCTGCGCGTTTGGCTGCCGACGTAATGGGAACACCAACCTTGATTGTAGCAAGAACAGATGCAGATGCGGCGAACTTATTGACAAGCGATATCGACCCAAGAGATGCAAAATTCATCACGGGAGAAAAAACAGACGAAGGCTTCTTTTACGTAAACTGTGGCGTGGAGCAAGGTATTGACCGTGGGTTGAGTTATGCACCGTATGCGGACTTGATTTGGATGGAAACGAGCAACCCAGATTTAGCTTACGCCAAACAATTTGCCGATGCGATTCACGCGAAATATCCTGGAAAAATGTTGGCTTACAACTGTTCGCCTTCGTTCAACTGGGCAGCGAAATTATCAGTTGCTGAAATGGAAACCTTTAGAGAAGACTTAGCAGCTATGGGGTATAAATTCCAATTCATTACTTTGGCGGGATTCCACGCTTTGAACACGAGTATGTTTGAATTATCTAAAGCTTACAAAGAAAGAGGTATGGCAGGCTACTCTGAATTGCAAGAAAGAGAATTTGCTTTGCAACAACATGGCTTTAGAGCGGTAAAACACCAAGGTTTTGTGGGAACTAGCTACTTTGATGCCGTTCAAAATACGGTTACTACTGGAAAAGCGTCTACAACCGCAATGAAAGACTCAACAGAAGTGGCACAATTTTAAAAATATTTTAGATGTTTAATTGTTAAAGATGTTTGCCAAAAAAAGGCACGAAACCAACTTGGAATCGTGCCTTTTGTTTTTATTTTAAATCGTGTCAATACGAAAAATCTTTGTTGAAATTTAACCGCAAGGTTCGCAAAGGTTTACGCAAGGTTCGCAAAATTTTAACCATATAAGGCATTTAAGGGCATATAAGAATTGTAAATATGATTTAATAAAACCCTCTAGCCTTTGGTTTTAGTAAAATAATAAAAAGCATTTACTAATTAGAGTTACTAATTTTTACTTAACTTCAATGGCCTTAAATGCCTTATATGGTTCAAAAAAAGTTATTGGTCATAACCTTTCAAAGTAAAACCATCGCAAATTATGGTTGAATTTTCAAACCCACCTCTTTATTTAGGCGCAACTATTTCGAAAGGTGTTGTCACTTTCTCTTTGTCTTTAGCAACGCTCCAAGTATATTTAGCGACTGGCAAATAATACTTTCCGTTTTTTGCAGGCGTTATTTTTAGCTTTTTATCTTTTGCCATCCATTTGTCGGCCGAAGCTTTGTCGATTGCTAAATCATACACCACTTTGTTCAATCCTTTTTGAGCGGCAACAGTGGTTGAATACACTATTTCCTTAGAAGCATTCTCTAATTGAATGCTGACATTTCCAGCTGAATTGGTATAAAACCAAAGTTCATTTTTTGGAATAAATTCGTCACCCCAAGCGCCACGTTTGGCACCCCATCTTTCGGATTTGGTGGTGTTTTTGACATCATACACATAAAGAGTTTTGTCTAAAACCTCTTTTTTCAATTCTTGCACTTGTTTCAAACTCACTTTATATACCGAGCGACCGTGTGTCCCCACAATTAAATCTTTGGCTTTCTTTTGAATCACCAAATCGTGCACCGCCACTGGAGGCATTCCGTTTGAGAAATCTTGCCAAGAAGCACCACCGTCAACAGAAATGTAAAGGCCATTGTCAGTTCCTACATACAACATGCTATCCAAAACGCTGTCTTCTAAAATTACATTGACTGGACTTGCAGGAAGATTGTTTGCAATACTTTTCCAAGTTTGCCCTGCATCTTCTGAAACATATACATAACTGGTAAAATCGTCATTGCGATAGCCATTAAGCGTTACATAAACGCGTTCTTTTTTGTGGGCAGAAGCCACTACTCTACTTACCCAAAGGTTTTGTGGCAAAGTAGTCGAAATCACTTTCCAACTCGCTCCACCGTTATTGGTAAATTGAACTAAACCATCATCGCTACCGGTGTACAACACTCCAAACTCGAAAGGACTTTCGCTGATGGTGGTCAACGTTCCAAAAGCCACATTTCCTTGTTTCCCTCCTTGAGTTAAATCGGGTGAAATAGCCGTCCAAGTATCGCCTTGATTCATAGAACGATGTAAAAAATTGGAACCTAAATACAAAATGTCTTGATTGTGAGAAGACAATAAAATAGGCGATTGCCAATTGTATCGATAAGGTTTGTCTCCTTTTTTGGCTTTCGGCGCAATAAATTTACTTTTAGATTCATCAGCGCGATTGATGCGGTAGTAACTTCCGTATTGGTATCCTGTAAAAACGATATTTGGATTGCGCTTATCAATTTGGATTTGCATCCCATCGCCTCCCATTAATCTGGCATAAGGATACTTTCCTTCTTGTTGCCAACCGATAGAAGCACTGTAATTACTCGCACCAACCCAAACGCCATTATCCTGCAAACCACCATAAATATTATACGGTTCTTGTTCGTCGACATTCACGGCATAAAACTGTCCCACTGGAATACTGTTGCATAACTGCCACGATTTTCCGTTGTCATAGGTAATATTCAAACCACCGTCATTTCCGTTAACCAAATGATTCGGATTGTTAGGATTGATCCAAACTACGTGATGATCGGAGTGCACATTGTCACCATCAATAGCTTGAAATGTTTTGCCTCCATTATCTGAAAACAACAACGGAACACCCGTTATATAAATGCGTTCTTGGTTTTTTGGATCTACCGTGATGTCACCAAAATAATAGCCATAACTAGAGTAAAAATCATCAATAAAACTCGTATTGGTTTTTACCCACGTTTTCCCTCCGTTACTAGATTTGAAAACTTCAGCTCCAATTACCTCTGGATCTTCATCGTTGGGATCTTTTTCTTTTTTAGCCGAAGGTCGCATTTTTTGATTGTCCATCACTGCATAAATACTATCTGAAGTAAAAGCTGATAATCCAATACGCCCGACGAATTCATCCGAAGGAAAGCCACTTTCTGGAGTAGAAACCAACTGCCAAGTCGATCCTGCATCGGTGCTTTTATAAATACCAGAAGCTTTTCCGTTTCCATTGAAATTGTGTACTTTTCTATCTTTCTGCCAAGCACTGGCGTACATAACGTCAAAATTATTTTCGCCCACAGCCATATCAATCACTCCGGTTTCGTCATTTACGAACAACACTTGTTGCCACGATTTCCCACCATCGGTCGTTTTAAAAACACCTCTTTCCTTGTTTTTAGTGTATAAATGTCCCGCCACTCCAACAATAATTTCTTGGCTGTTTTTTGGGTTAACCAAAATTTTACTGATGTGATGACTGTCGGTCAATCCTATATTTTTCCAGGTCTTCCCTTTGTCAAATGATTGCAACAAACCTATTCCTGCATAAGAAGATCTCGAAGAATTGATTTCTCCGGTACCTACCAAAATCATCCCTGATTTCCAGTCGACAAAGACAGAGCCACAATTTAGTGTCGGCGCTGTATCCATAATAGGTTCCATTCGTAAACCATTCGTATTCGAATACCACAAACCACCTGAGGCATAA
The DNA here is from genome assembly GCA_963513565.1 of uncultured Flavobacterium sp. Taxonomy (GTDB): domain Bacteria; phylum Bacteroidota; class Bacteroidia; order Flavobacteriales; family Flavobacteriaceae; genus Flavobacterium. Next base: position 178,047 of record CAUPRE010000004.1, read on the forward strand.
GCTACATAAAATTCGATAGGATTCTCAGGATTTACCGCTACGTCAACTACGCGTCCACTCATTACTGTGGGTCCAACATTTTGCAAAGTCAACTCCTGAAACAAAGAAGGCGTTGTGGTAGAATTACCGTTTTGTCCCCAGGAAACACTAAAGGTCAAAGCAGTAATTAGGAAGGCTATTTTTTTCATATATAGATAGTGTTTGTTTTACAAGAATAGGGAGTCGCATAAATATTCGTTCCTTTTAGACCATTTTAAGGCCTTGCGACTTTCATTTGCATCAATTTTGAACGAAAATTAAGCATTAAAATAGAGACTCAAAAATTTTATACCCAAATTAACACCCGTTTCTACTAAAGTTACTATTTTTGAGTATTACTAATAAATAATTGGTTGTTATGAAATATCATCAAATAAACAGTGGGCTTTTTGTAAAAAATAGAGAAAAATTCACTGCTCAAATGAAACCGAAAAGCGTTGCGGTTTTTAATTCAAACGACATATATCCTGTTTCTGCCGATAGCACTTTACCTTTTGCACAACATAGAGATATTTTCTATTTATCCGGTGTAGATCAAGAAGAAAGCATTTTGTTATTGTTCCCAGATGCACCTTACGAACACTTGAAAGAAATCCTTTTCTTGAGAGAAACCAATGAGCACATTGCGATTTGGGAAGGCGAAAAACTAACGAAAGAACGTGCGTTTCAGGTATCAGGAATCAAAACAGTTTTCTGGCTACAAGATTTTGACAAAACCTTGAAAGAAATTATGATGTATGCCGAAGTGATGTACATCAACACCAACGAACACTATCGTTCATCCGTAGAAACAGAAACCCGCGAAGACCGTTTTATCAAAAAATGGAAAGCACAATATCCAGCGCATACCGTAGCCAAAAGCAACCCAATTTTGCAACGCATTCGCTCCATAAAAGAAACCGAAGAAATCGATTTGATCCAACAAGCGTGTAACATCACCGAAAAAGGGTTCCGTCGTTTGCTTTCGTTTGTGAAACCCAACGTAATGGAATATGAAGTAGAAGCCGAATTGATTCACGAGTTCGTTCGCAACCGCTCCAAAGGGTTTGCCTACACGCCCATTATCGCATCTGGAAATAATGCCAATGTATTGCACTACATCGAAAACAACCAACAATGCAAAGCAGGCGATTTATTGTTGCTTGATGTAGCGGCAGAGTACGCCAATTATTCAAGCGATTTAACCCGTACTATTCCAGTTTCTGGTCGCTATTCTGAAAGACAAAAAGCCGTGTACAACGCAGTACTTCGAGTAAAAAACGAAGCTACCAAAATGCTAACTCCAGGGACACTTTGGAAACAATATCACGTAGAAGTTGGTAAAATTATGACTTCAGAATTATTAGGTTTAGGTCTGATTGACAAAGCCGACGTTCAAAACGAAAATCCTGATTGGCCTGCGTACAAAAAATATTTTATGCACGGGACTTCTCACCATATGGGACTCGACACGCACGATTATGGATTGCTCCACGAACCAATGGAAGCCAATATGGTTTTCACCGTAGAACCTGGAATTTATATTCCTGCCGAAGGTTTTGGTATCCGAATTGAAGACGATGTGGTAATTCAAAAATCAGGAGAACCGTTCAATTTGATGCGCAACATTCCGATAGAAGCAGACGAAATCGAAAGTCTAATGAACGCTTAAAGTTCAACCGCAAATTCGCAAATTGAAGCGAAATTGTACATCAAAAACCCTAAACAACAAACGGCATCTAAAATAGATGCCGTTTTTTTTACGCCAAAAATGTAACATTTCATTTTAATCACTTACTAATTCCTTAAACGGTAAAACACAAAATCATGATAGCACACGAAATAGACTACCATATTTATGGCGAAGAAATGCAATATGTAGAAATAGAACTCGACCCACAAGAAATTGTCATTGCCGAGGCGGGAAGTTTTATGATGATGGACAATGGCATCCAAATGGAAACCATTTTCGGAGACGGTTCCCAACAACAAACAGGTTTGTTTGGCAAATTACTAAGCGCAGGAAAAAGAGTTTTAACAGGAGAAAGTCTGTTCATGACTGCTTTTATCAATCAAAATTACAACAAAAGCAAAGTCTCCTTTGCCTCGCCCTATCCCGGAAAAATCATTCCAATTGATTTGAGACAATTTCGCGGAAAATTCATTTGTCAAAAGAACGCTTTCCTTTGCGCTGCCAAAGGCGTAGCCGTGGGTATTGAATTCTCCAAAAAGTTAGGCACAGGCCTTTTTGGCGGCGAAGGTTTCATTATGCAAAAACTAGAAGGCGATGGTATGGCTTTTGTCCATTCAGGTGGAACTTTAGCCAAAAAAGAATTACAACCTGGCGAAATCCTAAAAGTAGACACCGGCTGTATTGTAGGTTTCACCCAAGATGTCGATTATGATATCGAATTTATTGGCGGCATCAAAAACTCTCTTTTCGGTGGCGAAGGCTTGTTTTACGCGACTTTACGCGGCCCTGGAACAGTGTACATTCAGTCGCTTCCGTTCTCTAGATTGGCCGATCGTATCATTGCTTCAGCCCCAAGAGCTGGCGGAAGTAGCCGTGAAGAAGGCAGCCTTTTGGGCGGACTCGGCAATCTTTTAGACGGCGATAACCGGTTTTAATAACAGCATTTTTTCAAAACACCATACCCCAAAAGACACCAATTTTGGGGTATTTTTTTTTAGAAGCAGTAAGCATAGGGATTTTTTGAAAACACCGTCCCGCTATCCGCTACAATCTCTAGTACCGAACCCCGGCACTAGAGGATTTCCACTCCTATCGGGGCTAAAAACCAACATTTGGCTTTTTTACGTTACATTTTGAATTCAAAAATTCTAGAAATAAAAAGTACTTTTGCAAAAAACATTTGAACTTTGAAAACCCTTCACTACAAAAACACTTCTATCGCATTCACCGACACGGGAAAAGGAACCGCTATTGTTTTATTGCATGGCTTCCTAGAAAACCAATCGATGTGGAGTGCTTTAGTACCCGTTTTGAGTCAAAAATACCGCGTCATCACCATCGATTTGTTAGGTCACGGCCAAACCGAACCTATGGGTTATATCCAAACTATGGAAGACAATGCCGATGCAGTACACGAAGTGCTTTCTAGTTTGCGTCTCCGCAAAGCGGTTTTCATCGGACATTCTATGGGAGGTTACGTAGCTTTAGCCTACGCCGAATTGTATCCTGAAAGCGTCAAAGGATTGGTGTTACTCAACTCAACCGCCAAAGAAGACAGTCCCGAACGCAAAACCAACCGAGACCGCGCCATTATAGCGGTAAAAAAAGATTACGAAACCTTTATTCGTCTTTCTATCGCCAACTTATTCAGCGAAGACAACCGCGATCGTTTAAACGACCGCATCGAAAAAGTAAAAATCGAAGCTTTACAAACGCCCTTGCAAGGCATCGTCGCCTCTCTCGAAGGAATGAAAATCCGTAAAGACCGTGAAATCTTGCTCCACACTACTGCTTTTCCTAAATTACTAATCCTAGGAAAAAAAGACCCCGTTTTGAACTACGAAGAAACCGTTAAACAGATTCAAGGAACTACCGTTGAGTTGGTAACTTTCCCAGACGGCCATATGAGCCACATCGAAAATGAATCCGATTTGACTAAAGAATTGTTATCTTTTTTGAAGAAGATTTAAAATATTCATCGGGATAAATATCCTTTTTCAACCAACTCTCCTTTATTTTTGATGTGGTGTAATTTACCTTCTTTTAATAAGGTCAATCGTGTGGATATACCAATTATACTTTCATAATTATGATCCGTTATAATTATTCCTTTTTGAGCATAACTTTTAAGAATTAAATCATTAATCTTTTCAATTAATAAGGGCGACAACCCATTGTAGGGTTCATCAAGCAGAACAAACTTAGAAGGATTATTTAGCACCAACTTAATCTCTAAATACCTTAACTCTCCCGAAGACAATTCACCAATGCTTTTATTCTTTAAAGTTGTTATGGTTTCATCACTATAAAAGTGATTGATTTTATCCTTCTTTATGGATAATGCTATTACTTTGGCTACGCTAAAATTTCTTGGCAGAAAATCATCTTGTGATAAATAACTTATCTCATTAAACAATTCACTTGTTTTGGACTTTAGCACACCGTCTACTCGAATAAATTTAAAATCAGCTTTTAAAATACCAAAAATAATCTGCAATAATGTGGATTTACCAGAACCATTTCTACCCAAAAGGCCTATGATATCTCCCGTTTCGCATTTCAAATAAACATCGGAAAGAATTGTTTTTAAATCAAATTTCTTCTGGATACTATCTATTTCTAAAACGTGTTTCATCTTAAAATTTTATAATAAAATGATACACTAAATTCAGTAATGCAAGCAATACAAAAGTCATCATCCAAGAAATCAAAAACAAAACAGGCTTAGAAATTTGATTATTATAGTAAAACAAATACTCATTTTTACGATTAATCTTTTTAAACAAAAGACTACAAAAAAAACCTATACTCAAAAAACAACTATTAAAAAACTCAGTCCCTCCAAATAATAAAGGCAATAAACAAACCGTACAATTAAGCAAAATGGTAGATTTAAAAAACTGAAAAATAGTAATGATTTTTACCCAACTCATATCCAATTATACTTTCTCCTTAAACGGAATTGCTGGATCTAAAATTTCTTGCAACAAGCCAACTAATTGCTCCAAGTAAGCGCTCAAAATAGCTGCATTGATAGTGGATTCTTCTGTTTTTTCTTCTTTTAAAGTAAAAGGTAAAAACCCAGCTTTACTATTTTTAAAAGAGATAATACCCGCTTGCATCGGTTGTTCTTTGGCTAGGGTTTCATACATAAAGGCATACGCCAAAATTTGAATGATTTTATCATTTTTAATGTCATCCACTAATCCATTCCAAGCTTTTAAGGTAACATTGCTTTTTTCAACTTTACCAGTTTTATAATCTATAATTCGGATGGTACCGTTTCGGACTTCAATTCGGTCAACATTCCCCGCAATTTTTACTGGAAAAGGCAAACTAGGGTGTTCCAAAACACGCTCAAAAGTCGCTTCCAAAGCCAAAATTTTAACAGCATCACCGCCTTTTATGGATTGCAATTCCGATTTTAAGAAATTAAATACATTGCGTTTGGCTACTTCAAAAGCTAATAAATTTCGTCCTTTGGAAATTTCGCCTTCTTTGTAGACCAATTTAAATTGCTTCAACACCTCGGAATCAATTTTTTGAATAGCCTGTTCGATATCTTGTTCCGAAATGAACTTGTCTATAAAAGGCGTATACAATTCCTCCAAAGTCTTGTGAATGATTGTACCTAAAGTATTCAAAGCAATAGTCTCTTCAACTTCTTCAGTATCTCTAATACGCACTATTTTTTTAAAATAAAAATCGATAGGATTACGAATATAACTAGTCAACGCCGAAGGTGAAAACCCTTTCTCTGCAATCTCTTTCAAACGCTCCATAACCAATGGCGACTTTTCAACACTCATCGGCAAGTAAGCCGAATCAGGAACATTAGCATTGTAAATCTCGTGCGTAAGTGTATGATTCGGACGTTTCTCCACTTCGAGTTGTGTGATGAAACGGCTTTTTTCACCACCATCTAATCCTTCATTTTCGGTATTATAAATCAAAAACACATTTTTGGCACGTTGTAATAAATGATAAAAGTGATAGGTATAAATAGCATCTTTTTCTTTAAAAGTGGGCAATCCCAATTCTCTCTTGACATCATAAGGAATAAAAGAATTCATAGACTTACCCGCAGGAAATTTCCCTTCATTCATTGAAGTCACTATAACAGTATCAAAATCCAATACCCTGCTTTCCAAAACTCCCATAATTTGCAAACCATTCAACGGCTCTCCTTCAAAAGAAACCTCAGCCAAATCAATTATTTGCTTGTAAATGGCAAAAAGAGTCGGTATTTGATCAATATGCAAATGTTGAGCATAATAACTCTTCAACTTATTAATCACCGTAAAAATTGAAAACACAAAAGCTTTGGTTAGCTTCTCTTCTTCATTATCGTTACTCAAATTGTTACGTAAAAGCAACAACAAACTAGAAATAACATCTAAAACTGCCATAGAACCGCTGTCCCATTTTTGAAACAACAAATCGAATAATGAATTCGTTTGGTTTTGGAGCTCTAATATTTTTTTAAGTGTAATAAAAGTGTAATTATTCTCTTTTATAATTCGAACCAAGTGATTCGCATTAGCAAAAGATTCTACCAGTGGATGCGTAAGAATATCGAGTACATCTTTGTAATAAAACACATATTGAGTCGGATTTCTTTTTAAAGCATTCGTATGCATTTTAAACAATTTCGCCACTAACAATTGGGCCGGGTTATTTTTACTAGAATATCCCATAGTAATATTCAAAGCACCAACCGAAGCAGGAAGCGAATACAACAACGGCATCAAAAGGTTTTCCTCACCTAAAACTACTGCTACTTTATCGAGATTCGCTACCTCTTGTTCAGCAATGGTCTTTTCAATAAGACTACCTACAATTTTGGCTTGCCCAATGGTTTTTGGAGTACCTATTATATGAATATTTTTAAACTTTGAAAAATCATCCACTATCCATTCAAAAGGGTGGGATTTGTAGTGCTTCCAACTTTCTTTAAATCTTCTAAGAAATAATCCAGCATCGTGATAAGGATCATTCAAAAATGTTTGATCAGCATCCCAAAAAATAGTAGCATTATCATTAGCTATTAAATGCTGAATGATTTTTTCTTCTGCAGCATTTAAGGCGTTAAAGCCAGCAAATACATGATATTTACTCCGAATCGTTTTTGAAAATTCTGGCAAGTTATTTACCGCTTCTCTGTAAATTAAACCTTGATACCCTATTTTTTTTTCTAACAAATAGTGATATAATGATTGGTAATAATGAGGTAGCAATTTCCAAAAATCAATATAATTTTCAAGTAATTGTGTTTTGTCTTCAACAGCTATTCCCCATTTTTTAATGTCTTCTATATCTTTTAAATAAGACAAAACGTAATTAGGATCCAACAAATAGCGATCGATTTCATTAAAATCCTGCAATAACATTTTCGCCCAATTAGCAAATAATTCAAAGGATTGCTGGTTTTGTTTGGAAGTGATTGACAAATACACTTCATAAAATTCAAATAACAAGGCTATAGAATCTATAGCGCGAATTCCAGAAACCTCCTGTACAAAATCTTCAATACTAGTTATTTCTGGACAAAAAACAGTTCCTGTAATTTGTTTCTTTAAGGCTTCTATTAAAAAAATTTTAGCTCTTTTGTTGGGAAGAATCACTATAGTATTCGAAAAATATTCCGAATAATTGGAGATTAATTGAGTCGCAATTTGATCTAGAAAAGTAGCGTTTGTCATTTTATAAATATAAAAAAAGCCGTTCAATTAAGAACGGCTTTTAAAAAATAGTATTTAAATATTATTTTATGATATCAACATCAGCACCTCCAACATAAATGATTTCGGTTCTTCTATTTTCAGCTCTACCTTTATCAGTTTTGTTTGTTGCAGCTGGTTTACTATCACCAAATCCTTTAGCTGTTAGGTTTTCAGGTTTCAAACCTCTAGCTATTAATGCATCCATAACGGCTTTAGCTCTAGCTTGAGAAAGTTTTAAATTAGATGGTTTTTTACCAACATTATCAGTGTGACCTTCGATAGACCATTTCGCATTTGGATAATCTTTTAAGATTTCTTTAATTGCATCTAATCTTTTAGAAGTCTCTCCTTTATCTGCTGATTGTAATTCAGCTTTACCAGTAACAAAGAATACTGATCTAGCTTCTAACTTAACTCTCTCTAAAGTTTCTTTAGTTACATAAGGACAACCTTTGTTTTCTTTAGGACCAGGTACTAATGGGCAAGCATCCTCAGCATCTGGCACACCATCTTTATCAGCATCTAATACAACTGGAATTGGACAACCTTGGTTATCTCTTGGACCAGCAACAGTTGGACATTTGTCATCTTTATCAGCAAGACCGTCTCCGTCAGTATCAGGACAACCTCTAGTTGAAGCAGGACCAGCAACATCTGGACAAGCATCATCTTTATCAGCGATTCCGTCTCCGTCAGTATCAGGACATCCGTTGAAAGCAGCTAAACCAGCAACATCTGGACAAGCATCACTTCCGTCAACGATTCCGTCTCCATCAGTATCAGGACATCCGTTGAATTGTTTTAAACCAGCAACTTCTGGACAAGCATCATCTTTATCGTAGATTCCGTCTCCGTCAGTATCTTTACCTCCAAATTTGAATACGATACCAGCAGTGTGTTGTACTAAAGATGGTTTTTCTGGCAAATTACTTCCGAAGTTATCATTTCTTTCATCATTTGGTAATGCCATTCTGTAACCAGAAGACAAGGCTAAACCTACGTTTTCAGTGAACCAAAAAGTCAATCCAACCCCTAAATTAACAGTACCAAAGCTATCTTTTCCTAAGAAAGTATAACCTCCACCAGCTTGTAAACTTGGATCAAACCATTTTGTACCAATTAAATCCATGAAAGAGTATTTTACTGTTCCATCAATTCCGTAAAACATTAAATCTCCAGGATTTGTAACACTCATTCCTCTATTGTCAGCATTAGCAGCAGATGGGTTAAAATCAACAAATTTATCAATTTTGTTAACTGATCCCGCTAATCCAAAAGAAAAACCTCCACCAATGTGTCTAGACACGTTAATGTAAGATACTGAAGGAAGGATATTCCAGTTGTCTTTTACAGCGAATGGCTGAGAAAAGTGAGCATCAAACCAGTTAATACCGTCTCTTGAGGCACTTGGTCTTGAGTCAACCGCATTTGCTCCAATGGTTATTGCCCATGGATTGTTACTGTCCTGCGCTTGCGAAGATAAACCCGCAGCCATCAATACAGCAACTAAAAGTTTGTTAAGATGTTTCATAATGATTCTATTAAAATTTAGTTAATTATAAACAAAAATAGCAACTTAATTTTTATCCGCAAAATTAAAAGCTAAAAAAAACCTACAAAAAAAAACAAAACTACTTATTTTAAATAACTTTTAATGCTTTCCCCACCTTTTCGAAGGCCTGTAAAGCACTATCTAAATGCTCTTTAGTATGACTCGCAGATAACTGAACCCTAATTCTAGCTTTATCTTTTGGTACTACCGGGAAAAAGAAACCTATAACATAAACCCCGTTTTTCAACAACTCATTGGCCATTGTTTGTGCCAATTTCGCATCGTATAACATTACAGGAACAATAGCTGAATCCCCATCAATAATATCAAATCCGGCCTTAATCATTCCCTCTTTAAAATAGTTGGTATTCCACTCTAATTGGTCCCTGAGAGACGTATCTTTTTCTAACAACTCGAATACCTTAATAGATGCCCCAACAATTGCTGGTGCTAATGAATTAGAAAACAAATAAGGTCTGGAACGTTGACGCAAAATTTCAATTATTTCTTTTTTAGCTGTCGTGTAACCTCCCATAGCACCTCCCAAGGCTTTTCCGAGTGTACCGGTAATTATATCCACTCGCCCCATTACTCCTTTAGCTTCCAATGTTCCTTTTCCTGTAGCACCGATAAAACCAGCCGCATGGCATTCATCAACCATCACCATTGCGTCGTATTTATCCGCTAAGTCGCAAATTTTATCTAAAGGCGCTACAAGTCCATCCATAGAGAAAACTCCATCAGTAACAATCAATTTAAAACGTGTACCTGCTTCAGTAGCTTTGATAAGTTGCTGCTCCAAATCCTCCATATTGCTATTTTCATATCGATAACGAGCCGCTTTACACAAACGCACACCATCTATTATAGAAGCGTGGTTCAAACTATCTGAAATGATACAGTCTTGCTCTCCTAATAAAGGCTCAAACACACCTCCATTAGCATCAAAAGCTGCTGCATACAATATAGTGTCTTCCGTACCGTAAAAATCGGCAATCTTTTTTTCTAAGGTTTTGTGAATATCTTGTGTACCACAAATAAAACGAACGGATGACATACCGAAGCCGTGAGAATCTAAGGTGTCTTTTGCAGCTTGTATTACTTCGGGATGTGAAGAAAGCCCCAAATAATTATTGGCACAAAAATTAAGTACCGTTTCACCATTCACTGTAATTTCTGCCCCTTGAGCTGAAGTAATGATTCTTTCTTTTTTAAAAAGGCCATTCGCTTCGATGGTTTGCAATTCGTTTTGCAAATATTCTTGTATCTTACCGTACATAGTATGTGTTTTTATATTCTAAATTTAGTTTTTATGACAAATTTACTATATCGATTGCTAATCCGATATATACCAACACCTTTTTAACTACTTTATATCCCATTTTCTCAATAGCATCTTGATAATTCTCCAATTGTTGCTGATATTTAACATTATGAACTCCTGTTTTATAATCCAACAAGAGCATTTCGTTCGCGCCCTTCAAAACCATACGGTCAGGTTTCATTGTTTTTCCTTCGTTTTGAATAATGGCTTGCTCATTAAAAACCTGATTTCCTTCCTCAAAATAACCCACCAACTCAGGATGTGAAACAATGGCTTGAATCGTTTGAGTCACCGTTGCTGTTTGTTCGAAATGAATCCAACCATTCGCCAAAGCAATTTCAATGGCCTTTTCAATATCTGTTTTATACTTTACTAGTGACAAGATTTCGTGCACCACGTTTCCGTAAGCAATGGCCTCTTGCTGTTGTGTGCCCCACATTAAGGCTTCTTTTTGAGCAATCTTGATGTTTTTGGGGTCTAAAAACGCTTCCATCACTGGAATTGACTTGGTAGAATCGATATGTTTTACCGATTTTGAAAGCTTAGTAGCTACACCAAAATCATAGGTAAATTTTTCGCTATCATATTGATTTTTACGCTCTAAATATTGGATAAAAAAAGTACACATATTGTTCTTTGGCACCTCACCTTTACTAGACAAGTTCATATTAGAAATAATATACAATTGTTCCTCTGCCCTAGTCAACGCTACATACAAAACGTTGATATTATCCAACAATTCTTCTTGCTTTTTTTGATGGTAAACTTCGGATGCTTCTGCTCCGAAACCCTCAACCGCACTACTATTATCAATCAATACTTTCTCTAATCCGAGCTCTTCTTTTTCGGCATCGAGCCATAATTTATCTTTGGGTTTGCGCGAATAATCTTCTTCTGCAAAAGGCATAATTACTACTGGAAACTCCAGTCCTTTGGATTTATGAATGGTCATTATTCGGACTGCATTGCTGCCTTCTGGAGAAGGAATACTGAATTTGGAACCATTTTTCTCCCAAAACAGTAAAAAATCTGCAATTCCAGCTTGATTGCGAATGTCTCGCTCTAAGACAATATCTAAAAAATACTGTACGTAAGAATTGCTGTTTTCTGCCGTCAAAAACTTAGCAATACTAATCTCAACCGCTTCATACAAGGCTTTTTTTCGGATATCTTGAAATGAAAATTGCACCCCAAATAACTGCTGCAACCAAGCCTCAAAATCAGCTTCGTTTGACAATGCCATTCCTTGCGCAATACAATCAGGGACAGCTAATAGATTTTGTTTGTTTTTGGCAATGAAATACAAAAAATTCACCTTGGCTTCTAAATCATTGCTATTGTTCAAATATCGTAACAAATGAATCAAAAAACGGACTTCGGTGGCGTTTTGAATCATCAAGGTTTCTGAAGACAACAAAGGAATATTTTGCTCCGTTAAATAATTTGCTACCGCAATTCCTTGCTCGCGTTTTCGGGTAAGAATAACGATGTCTTTGTATTCAAATCCTTGAGCGATTACTTTTTGAATCGTTTGCAATGTTGCCAAAACATACAATTCTGTTTTGTCAAGTGTTTCCTCCTCTTCCTCATTAGTTACTGACTGAGGAATAAAAGAGATATTTACATAACCACCCGTTTTATCATTTGCTTTTTGATGACTATGATTTTCGTATAAATCTTTGTAATCTTCATTGGTAAATTCAGCCGATAACATCTTGAAAAAAGCATTATTAAAGTCAATTACTTCAGCATAACTTCGGTAATTTTTGTCCAAATGAATCAACTTTTTATCTGGATTGCTAAACGGATTATGGTCTTTGCTCAAAGCGATAAATTGCTCTGCTTTTCCTCCTCGCCAACGATAAATGGATTGTTTGGGGTCACCCACAATCATCAAAGTTCCTTTTACGCCATAATCATCTTGACCCGCCAAGGCATTATCAATTAACGGAATGAGATTTTGCCATTGCATTTCGGAAGTATCTTGAAACTCATCGATAAAAAAATGGCGGTACCGCTCTCCTAAGCGCTCATAAATAAAAGGTGCAGGTTGATTTTGAATTTCTCGATGAATAATCGCATTGAACTCGGCAATGGAAAGCACATTCTGCTCTTCTTGAATTTTGGCCAATTCGTTGCTGACCGTATTCAATAAGGACAAAGGCGTGATGTTTTTTAGAAAGGCTTTATAAAAATTAATCTTTTCAAAAACTTTATAAATAGCAGCTAACTGACTCAAAAATTCAGGAATTAAGGCCTCTATAATCGCTCTATCTTTGGCTGTTTTGTTGATTTTTATATCGTCAAATTCGTGATAGGTTTTGTTCTTAGGATTAAATTTTCCTTCTTGAATACTTAAAAGATGCTTTGGAAAATAAGCCCCAGAAAATGATTTTGTATCAATGCCATTTGAGTCTATTTGTTCTAAAATTGCAGCTGCCGCAGTCATTGTCTCTTGTTCTAAATCGCGATTGAGCTGCAACAATTTTTCTTTTATTTTTACAAATTCACCAATCGAAGTGTCTTGAAATTGAGCAATTTCATTGCGATTATTCTCATTAAGCACTAGTCGACCGGTTTCTAAAATTTCCCTTGAAATATCCCAAGATTTATCATCATCGGTTTTCTCCATAGTGAAATCGATGAGTAGTTGCGTTAGGGTTGCATCTTCGCCAGCTTGAGCAATAATGGCATCTACGGTTTCGACTAATAAATTTTCGGTATCCAAGGTCACTTCGAAAGTCATCGGGAGATTCAAATCAAGCGCAAAAGCACGAATCACTTTATGCGTAAATTTATCGATAGTTGAAATATCAAAAGCCGCATAATTATGAATAATATGCTTGATGATTTGCTGGGCTTTAGTTTTAATTTGAATCAAAGACAACCGAGTATCAATAGCCAAATCCTGCATTAAATCAAGCGCTTTCGCATTCGGTTCGTCTTTGGCAAATTCGGATAGGCTACCTACAATCCTGCTCTTCATTTCTTGCACCGCTTTGTTGGTAAAAGTGATGGCTAGAATATGACGATAGGCATCGTTTTTTGGAGCGACCAAAATAATTTTAAGATACTCTTTAACCAATGCATAGGTTTTCCCCGAGCCAGCAGATGCGTCATAAATTGAAAAGGAAGTGCTTTGCATAGTTGTGATTGTTTGTAAACCTTTCGTCTTTTCCTCTCAAAACTCTGAAAGGATAATAGTGAACAATAAAAATAAAATCTCTCGATTATCCTAAACCCTAGCCCTGATGGAAGCGGCATCCTTTGCTGCCGGGGTTCGGCAGCAAAGATATAGCGTACAGCAGGAAATAGCTCCTGATTACCGATCGGAATATTTTAGAATCAGGATTGTTCCGTTGAAAATTTGTTCGAATAAAGCTTAAAAGTAGTATTTTTGCAGTATGGAAACAAATAGACAGAAAAAAATAGGCGGTGTCATCCAAAAAGATTTGGTGGACATTTTGCAAGGTGAAGTGAGAAAAAATGGCGTTACTAATTTAGTAATTTCAGTGTCCAAAGTAGTGGTGACCTCAGATTTATCGGTGGCTACGGTGCATTTAAGTATTTTTCCTCAAGAGAAGGCAAAAGAAACACTAGAAGCCATAAAAACGAATACCAACTTGATTAAACACGATTTGTCGCAACGTGTTCGTTTGCAATTACGTAGAGTTCCTAATTTGGTTTTCTTTATTGATGACTCGTTGGATTACATCGAGAAAATCGACAATGCCTTGAAAAATCAAGAAAATCCTATTGAAAACAGAGATTTATTAGAAAAACGCAGACAGTTTTAAATTGAATTTTCCGCTTTACATCGCGCACAGATACCTTAGGAGTAATAGCAAAAACAGCGCTATTAACATCATTAATCGTATAGCTAGTTTGGGCATCATTGTGGGGGCTATGGCTCTTTTTGTGGTGCTGTCGGTATTTAGCGGTTTGAAAGAATTTAGCCTTTCGTTTACCAACGAAATTGACCCCGATTTAAAATCGACGCCCACCCTTGGCAAATCGTTTTTTGTTACTCCCCAACAAAATCAAGAAATCAAAAAAATAGCTGGAATTGCTTCGTTCTCCAAAATTATTGAAGAACGAGTGCTTTTTACTTTTGCAGACAAGCAAGAAGTGACTTATTTGAAAGGAGTGGACACGCAATTCACCAAAGTAAACGCCATTGAAAAAAAATTATACAACGGGCAATGGCTGGAACCCAACACCTATCAAGTTGTGGTAGGATACGGAATGGCGCAAAAATTCTCGATGGGTTTGTTTGATTACAATACGGCGCTTGAAGTTATGGTGCCAAGACCGGGCAAAGGGACGATTACCATTCCATCAGAAGCCTTTAATCAAACCGATTTGATTCCGATTGGGATTTATTCGATTAGCGAAGATTTGGACTCAAAATACGTTTTTGCCGATTTGGGATTGGCACAAGAATTACTAGAATACCAACCCAATCAAATTTCGGGAATTGAATTTAAGCTTCGCCCAAATGCGGATGAAGACGCTATTATTGAGCAATTACAAACGATTTTCAAAAATAAAATCACTCTAAAAAATAGAGCACAACTGAACGAGTCGCTTTATAAAATGTTGAACACCGAAAACATCGCGGTGTATTTGATTTTCACCTTGGTTATTGTCGTGGCGCTTTTTAACTTGATTGGCGCTTTGATTATGATGATTTTGGACAAAAAAGGAAACCTGAAAACCTTATTCAATCTCGGAACAGAAATCAAGAGTCTTCGCAATATTTTCTTGCTACAAGGCACTTTATTGAGTGTTTATGGCGGAATTATTGGATTGGTTTTGGGTATCGTAATTGTGTTATTGCAACAACAATTCGAATGGATTATGATTACCTCAACATTGGCTTATCCAGTAGTTTTTAGTTTTGAAAACATCGCAATCGTAATGGCTACCATTATCACACTTGGCTTTTTGGCTTCATTGATTGCAAGTAGTCGTGTGAGTAAAAAGTTATTAGATTAAACCCAGATTCCACATTATAAATCTACTACAACTAAATTACTTCATCATTTTTATATTTTTTAGCGGAGTACAGTGAATGAATTTCATTTGTTTTTAATATTGTTGTTTTGGTCAAATGTAATCTTCGATGTCTTCTTCAAAACCAAGAACTTAATCCCATTTTTAAATTCAAAATACAAAGGTATTGCTTCTTCAAAAATAGTCCGTGAGCACTTGCTTTTATTGAATAATTCAGTTTGACTACGAAGTCTAATGTGGATTCTGGGTTTAAAATTTTATCAAAATATCGACTACCTAATACAAGTGCAGTTTGCTGTTATGATAAAAATAACCACCACTACCTACCAGTTATGATTTATAATCCTATAACTTTTTTTACAATGAACATTTGGAGAGATTTTTCAATGGTTTATTGAAAATAATTAAACTTAGAAATTAAAAACTGGTATACAAAACCATAAATATATATATTGTGTAATTATTTTTGTCTAAAAAAACACATTCTTTAATTTATAACATCTTTTTTTATGAAAAAAATAATACACAGCAGCTTACTACTTTTGTCATTATTTATAATCAGCTGTGACAAACAAGAGGACATCGCTATTCAATCAACAGCACCTAAAACAACAATTAGCAGTAAATTAATTTCAGGTTTTGCAAAAGGCGCTGATGTAAGCTGGCTAACGCAAATGGAAAAGGCTGGCAGCAAGTTTTACAATTCAGCTGGTACACAGCAAGATCTTTTTACCATATTAAAAGGGAAAGGCATGAACTCCATTAGATTAAGAGTATGGGTAAATCCAGCTGGCGGATGGAACAATCAAGCAGATGTAATAGCAAAGGCAAAAAGAGCTAAAGCTGCCGGAATGCGAATTATGATTGATTTCCATTATAGTGATACTTGGGCAGACCCAGCAAATCAAACTAAGCCAGCCGCATGGTCAACTCACAACATTAGTCAGTTGTACACAGACGTTTGGAATCATACTGTTACAGTATTGACAGCCATAAAATCAGCAGGAATTACTCCAGAGTGGGTTCAAGTGGGTAACGAGACTAATAATGGAATGTTATGGAACGAAGGAAAGGCTTCTGTAAATATGAAAAATTTTGCTCAGCTAGTAACTAGTGGCCACAATGGTGTAAAATCTGTTTTTCCAAATGCAAAAACAATTGTGCATTTATCAAATGGCTATGATAATGCCCTATTCCGTTGGATGTTTGATGGTCTAAAAGCAAATGGCGCAAGCTATGATGTAATTGGCATGTCACTTTATCCAGAAACAACAAATTGGCAATCCCTAAACAATCAATGTTTAAGCAACATGAATGATATGGTTTCCCGATATGGAAAATTAGTTATGCTTTGCGAGATTGGAATGTCTGTTGGATCACCAGAAACAAGTAAATTATTTATTGAAGACATCCTCAACAAAACTAGTTCAGTAACAGGGGGCAAAGGATTAGGTGTTTTTTACTGGGAACCTCAATGCCATAATTTCCAGAATTATACCAAAGGCGCATGGGGTAGTAATGGCAGACCAACCATAGCCTTAGATGGATTTTTATTAAATTAAGAAGTAATTTTCATAGTACTTCAATTCCCTAAACCAACTTTCATAAACTGGTTTAGGGAATTTTAATTAACTATCGGAAGCAATCAATTAAGAATAACCAAGTCGTTTCTAGCAGAAATGAAAAGTAAGACCCCTTTGATTATTAAGACCCCAAACTAAATCAACTGATAATCAGAATAATTAAGCATAATTTCATCCAAAACCGCAAATAATTCTTCTGGTTTATCTAGAGTAACCAATTGTTGTTTGTAGGTTTTAAACGAATGAATTCCTTTGAAATAATTGGTATAATGCGGTCTTGTTTCTACAATTCCGTGACGTTCGCCTTTCCAATCCATAGCCCAAGTCAAGTGGTTGCGAACCGCTTCTACTCTATCAGCCACCGTGGGTTTGGCCAGATGCTCTCCCGTCTTAAAGAAATGTTTTATTTCGTTAAAAATCCAAGGATAACCTATTGCGGCACGACCAATCATAATACCGTCGATACCATACTTGTTTTTATATTCTAATGCTTTTTCAGGAGAATCAATATCGCCGTTTCCAAAAATAGGCATCGTAATTCTTGGATTGTTTTTCACACGAGCAATGTGAGACCAATCGGAATGACCTTTGTACATCTGGGCGCGTGTTCTAGCGTGAATACTCAATGCAGCAACGCCAATATCTTGCAAACGTTCGGCCACCTCATCGATGTTAATAGAGTTATCGTCCCAACCCAAACGCGTTTTTACAGTTACAGGCAAATGGGTACTATCTATCACCGCTTTGGTCAAACGAATCATCAAATCGACGTCTTTAAGAACTCCTGCACCAGCACCTTTACAAACGACTTTCTTTACAGGACAACCAAAGTTAATATCAATTAAATCAGGATTTACGGTAGAAACGATTTTAGAAGATAACGCCATCGCTTCTTCATCGCCACCAAAGATTTGTATTCCAACGGGACGTTCGTAATCGAAAATATCCAACTTCATTCGGCTCTTGATGGCATCGCGAATCAATCCTTCAGAAGAAATAAACTCGGAATACATTAAGTCGGCACCGTGCATTTTGCACAATCTACGAAAAGGCGGGTCGCTTACGTCTTCCATAGGTGCAAGAAGTAAAGGAAAATCTGGAAGTTCTATGTTGCCAATTTTGGGCATTGCTTAAATTTTTTGCAAAGATAGTTAAGAATTTTTAGTAATGAAATTTAATCTCAAGAGTGCCACAGTTTTAGCATTTTATAATTATTTTTACGAAAACTTCACTATGCTCTTTACCTTTGGTTTTTATTCTTCACTGCTATTAATTTCATTTTCTCACGGCATTGTTTACTCCTTTTTGTTGCTAAAAAAAGGAATTCAAACCGAGGTTTCCTCCAACTATTGGCTAAGCATTTTCATTTTTGTTTGCTGCTTGTATATTGCGCCTTGGATGTTGGGTTTTGGCGGATGGTATGATAATCAGCCTTATCGAGATATTTTATTTTACACGCCTTTCCAACATTTGTTTTTAATTGGTCCCCTGATGTACTTTTACATTCAAAGCTTATTGAATCCCTCTTTTTCCTTAAACATAAAAAACAGTATTCATTTTATTCCTGCCCTCCTTTATCTGCTTTATAGTTTATCGCTATTTGTTTATGATAAACTTATTCTAGGCGATTACTATTTTTATCAAGATGGTTCCGATAAAGATTTTGATGAATGGTATCAAATCACAGGACAGCTTTCGATGCTTTTTTATTTTATCATCTCAATTCGATTTTACAATAAATACCGAAAACTAATGCAACAGGTTGTTAGCTACGCAGATAGCTTACTTTTTAAATGGATAAAAACGTTCTTGTATAGCTTTTTGATTATGCTCATATTGCCCGTTGTTTTTGATGTTTTGGGTTTTTATTTTGCTGAACTTAATAGCTACAAAGGGAGTTGGTGGTTTTTTCTCTTCTTTTCTTTTGTCCTGTATTACATCGCGATAGAAGGATATGCCAATGCTATTGTTGCCAAAATTCCTTTTGAGATATCCGTTTTTGAAAAAAAACCAGCTCTATTGCTAGCCAACCCGTACCACTTAGAAACCGAAGTGTTGGATATTGATTTCGAATTTCTTGAAAACAAACCTTCAGAAGAAATTACTTTTTGGAAAGATAAAATCGAATCGATTATCATTCATCAAAAACTCTATCAAGACCCCGAATTAACATTGACCGAAGTGGCTAAAAAATTACAGACCAACGGGTCCATAATCTCAAAAACCATCAATCAAGGGTTTCAAATGAACTTTAACGACTACATCAACCATCACAGAATTGAATCTGTCAAAAAAGCTTTTGCACAAGGTGAACATAAAAAAACCACGCTTCTAGGAATTGCATATGATTGCGGTTTTAACTCCAAAGCTACCTTCAACCGTGCTTTCAAAAAAAATACAGGTCTTTCTCCAAAAGAATATATTTCAAAGCTTTAGCTAAATTTGGGCGCGACCCAAAAAGGGTCAGGCTGCCTATTCCAATCTTTTTTGCTAAAAGAATCGCAAAAAAGGATTTTCCCTTGCATCCTTCGCGCAAAAAACTTCAAAAAACACCTTCTCTTTTTCAAAATACAATTTGAGACTCCCCTCTAAATCATTGATTTTGCTTGACAACAAACTTCATTTACAATTTGAGACCTACTTAATTGGACTCAAATTATAATTTGCAACGCTTGCTACTGCTATACAACGCATCTTTGCCTTGTTATTCATCCATAAAAACAAAAACTATGAAATCAAGTACAACAAGTATAGCTTGCCTAGCAATGCTGCTACTAACCACTTCTTGCGGTGTTTTTGGGTCATTAAACTCCAATACTGCTATTAAACCCAGCGAAACATTTGTCCTAGGAAAAAACGAACACAATGCTTTCAAAACCTATTTGAAAAATGAAGGAACAACAACATTAAAAATTTATCAAGCTCCAATTAACGGAGGAACACACTCTACCATTCTTATCAAACCCAAAGAAACTGCAACCATGAAAACCGCAAAAAATACGGCTTTAATAATAGAAAACACGGGCAACGAATATGGCTCCGTAACACTAAAAGTAAAAGGCGACTTGAATTTAGGAATGACTTACAATAACCAATAAACTAATTATAAAGATTATGATAAAAATAATTCTCACCATCGTATTGACCATTACGTCAATCCTTGCTCAAGCACAACTTCAAGGTTCTGGGAAAACCATCACTTCGACTTATGATTACAAAAATTTCGACAAAGTTTATCTTGAAGATTTGGATGGAAAAATTGAAATCGAAATAGGAAAACCTTGGAGCATTTCGGTAACCATCGATGATAACTTAAAGCATCTTCTAGCTTTCTCAGAAAACACCCCAGAATATGAACTAAAAATTCAATTCAAGGACAACAAAAACAACAAAAAATATATTGAAAAAACCAATATCAAAATTAAAATCACAATGCCCGAAGCTAGTGTCATCAGGAATGAAGGAAATAGCGATTTGGATGTTAAAAATGTTTTTGGACGTTACTTTAGGCTAGAAAACACTGGAAATGGAGATAGTAAAATTATTGGAACTATTGATGTTTTAGATATCAATAAAACAGGAAATGGGGATGTAAACGCTGAAAACCTTATTGCAAAAAAAGCCACTTTACACAGCACTGGAAACGGAAACCTTACCGTAAATGTATCCGATACTCTTTCGGCAAAATTATCTGGGAATGGAGACATCATCAACAAAGGAAAAGCCAGATTTGATGCCAATTCAAAAAAATCAGGTAACGGTAAATTAATAACCAACTAGAGTTTTCAATCACAAAATCAAACAATCATGAAAATAATAAAATCAATCACGACACCTACTATCTTAGCCCATTGGTATCAAGATTTAGTCGTAACCATTCCGCGAATGGTGTGTGGCTATTTATTAACTGTTGAATTTGGTTCTCCAAAATTTGGTTTGCCTTGGTCTGATCCAGATAATGGTCTGGGTTTTTTTGAAGTCGCATTTTGGTTCCCGAATGATGTGGCAAGTTATGGCGGAATTTTTGCGATTGCCCCTGCATTTTTTGCTTGGATGGGCGCTTTTTCGGAGGCAATTGGCGGTCTTCTTCTTATTATCGGCTTCCAAACTAGGATAGCTTCCTTCCTAATCGTTTGCACTATGCTAGTGGCTATTTTTATGCAACAAATAAATAATGGCCTTTGGAATTGTCTTCCTGCTATGGGCTTTCTGTGGATTGGGCTATTTTATACGATTCTTGGATCAGGAAGATTTGGACTTGATTATTTACTAACTAAAAAAACAAATTAAGATGAAAATTATATTCTACATTAGCTCAGCTTTCTTACTACTTGTTTCAACTAGTTGTGTACAAAAAACACACAAGCGAATTGTTGTTTACACGCTTGATGTTTCAAGCGTAAAGAATATTAAAAAAGTTGGTATCCGTGGCTGGGACAGTCCGCTTTCATGGAACAGCGATTATGCCATGAAAGAATTGATAAATGACAGTTTGTACACTGTCATTGTATCTTCACAAACTGGCAGAATTTGCAATGAATTCAAGTTTTCTGTAAATGACAAAATTGAATTTGAAAACGGTGAAAATCGAAAAATCTACTTCGATAACAAAAGCGATACAACCAAAGTCTGGTTCGTTTTTAATAAAAAAAGTAAATAATCTACACGCGGTTTTCGTAACGTTTAAGTTGGTAAAATCCAAAAACACCAAGCACAATTTCGCCTAAAGTTCCCAATACAAAAACCATTGATGGCAAACCATCACAAACAATGGAAATAATTCTTCCTGCTGCCAGGCCTAGCATAAAAACCACATTTGAGAGGGTGGCAATTGTCCAAAATTGTGCTTTAAAAACACCAATAATCCAAAGTGCAGCGAAGCCAAGATAAAGCCCCATAATCGCTTTAAAGATATTTGCTTCATCAATTGATGAAATAGTAACATCAAAAATTAAAGTAGGTTGAAATCCATATACAATTGCCACCGAAAAAACGATTACTGCTGACAAAATAAGATGTAAATACTTTGCGATCATGAATCAAAAATACCAAAAACTCCTTAGTAAAAATGGACTGCAGGCCTTAAATCACTTCTCATTCTAAAAAATAGTTACAAAGTATCCTATTAATGCTTATAAATTCAAGCGTTAAAGGCCACTATCCTCAAAATCTTCGGTCATAAATATAAACTTTGCGCTATATTTGCAGACTGAATGCGAAAGCATTTGCACAAATGACAGAAGAAGCACATGAAACACATTAGAAATTTTTGCATTATTGCACACATTGATCACGGAAAAAGTACCCTTGCCGACCGATTATTAGGCGCTACGCAAACCGTTACCGCTCGCGAAGAAAAAGCCCAATTGCTTGACAATATGGATTTGGAGCGCGAACGTGGTATCACTATTAAAAGTCACGCCATCCAGATGGAATACACCTACAAAGGCGAACAATATATCCTGAATTTGATTGATACTCCGGGTCACGTGGATTTCTCCTATGAAGTTTCTCGTTCAATTGCCGCTTGTGAAGGTGCCCTTTTGATTGTAGATGCCGCACAAAGCATACAAGCACAAACGATTTCTAACTTATACTTGGCTTTAGAAAACGATTTGGAAATCATTCCTGTTTTGAACAAAGTTGATTTACCAAGCGCTAATCCTGAAGAAGTAAGCGATGATATTATTGATTTATTAGGCTGTAAATTAGAAGATATTATTCATGCCTCAGGAAAAACAGGTTTTGGTGTCGAAAATATTTTGGCCGCCATTATTGAAAAAATTCCAGCTCCAAAAGGAAATGTGGACGAACCACTTCAAGCCTTAATTTTTGATTCTCATTACAACCCATTCCGTGGCATTGAAGTAATTTTTCGTGTGAAAAACGGGGAAATCAAAAAAGGTCAAAAAATAAAATTCATGGCTACTGGCAATGAATATTTTGCTGATGAAGTGGGAACTTTGAAATTGAATCAGGTTCCAAAAAACACAATCTCAACTGGTGATGTTGGGTATTTGATTTCTGGAATTAAAGAAGCCAAAGAGGTAAAAGTGGGAGACACGATTACCGATGCCAAAACACCCACTACCAATATGATTACTGGTTTTGAGGATGTAAAACCAATGGTATTTGCCGGAATTTATCCTGTAGATACAGAAGATTATGAGGATTTGCGTTCTTCAATGGAAAAACTACAATTGAATGATGCTTCTTTGGTGTTTACACCAGAAAGCTCAGCGGCTTTAGGCTTTGGTTTTCGATGTGGCTTCTTGGGAATGTTGCATATGGAAATCATTCAAGAACGTTTAGAACGCGAGTTTGATATGACCGTAATTACCACGGTTCCTAACGTTTCGTATCACGCATTTACTAAAAAAGAGCCTGAAAAGATTTTGATTGTCAACAACCCATCAGACTTACCTGAACCTTCAAAACTAGACCACGTAGAAGAACCGTATATTAAGGCTACCATTATTACAAAATCTGATTTTGTGGGTAATGTAATGAGTTTGTGTATCGAAAAACGTGGTGTGATCACCAACCAAACCTATTTGACTACCGAGCGTGTAGAATTGAATTTTGATATGCCATTGGCAGAAATTGTATTCGATTTTTACGACCGATTGAAAACGGTTTCTAAAGGTTACGCTTCTTTTGACTACTCTCCTATTGGAATGCGTACTTCAAAATTGGTAAAACTAGATGTATTGTTAAATGCACAAACTGTAGATGCTTTATCTGCCTTGATTCACGAAGACAACGCATACAACATTGGTAAAAAAATGACCGAAAAATTGCGTGAGTTGATTCCGAGACAGCAATTTGATATTCCAATTCAAGCAGCTATTGGAGCCAAAATCATTGCTCGTGAAACGATAAAAGCCTTACGTAAAGACGTTACTGCCAAATGTTACGGTGGAGATATTTCTCGTAAACGTAAATTGTTGGAAAAACAGAAAAAAGGTAAAAAACGTATGCGCCAAGTTGGAAATGTAGAAATTCCTCAGGAAGCGTTTATGGCGGTTCTTAAACTGAACGACTAGAGCCCCCTAACCCCCGAAGGGGGAATAACAATATTGAGAAACCTGATGATGTAAAAATTGTCAGGTTTTTTTGTTTATTTTTGGAAGAGAAAATGTTTGGATATGGAAACAATAAGTGGCGAAGAATTTAAAATAAAAATTTTATCTAAACTAAAATCTTTTAATGATTTAACAATCAATATTGAGAATGAAATCATTCTTCAAACACAAAGTCTTAATATAGAACTGACCTTTAAAAATATAATTTTCAAAGGAGATTCACTGATTTTTCACGATAGAGATCCTGAAGCTCCTTTCAATAGATTCTGTATTTTTGAAAATTGTACTTTCTTATGCAATATTCATTTTTCTTCTTCAACTTTCAAGTATCTAAAATTCATTTCTTGTAAAATAAAAAATCAATTCTTTCAAATAACAAGTTGTAAAATAAAAAATCTTTCTTTTGAAGAAAACAATGAAAAAATCAACGAAATTCTTCCTACTATAGTAGAATCTGGATATTTGAAGATTAGTGATGGTAAAATTGAAACTATTGATTTCGAAAATATAATTTTTAATAATGGATCTTTAAGTATTTCTAATTTAAATCAGACTAAAAGTTTTTCGATTACAAGATCCACTTTAAATACAGTTATATTTTCTCACTGTACTTTTAATGACTATTTTCATTACATAGGTAACAAAGTAGTACTAAATTCAAATAATTTTTTTTTCAATCATTGTAATTTTCCAATTTTTGCTTTTTTTGAAACAAAATTAAACAACAGTACTCATTTTCATCATTGTACTTTTAGTAGTACGGCAACTTTTCAATCAATAGAAAATGAAATCAATGGAGAATTAAAATTTACAACTTGTGATTTTAACAAATTCACTGATTTTGACAAATCAAAAATCCACAAATTAAGAATTGAAAAAACTAAATTTTATGATTTGGTTTCATTTCAAGAAACTTATTTTGATATAATTGAAATTGATAAAACAAACTTTGAAAAAGGAGCCTTTTTTGATGATATTCAAATCAAAAAAATTGACAATTGTGATAGGAGGACAATCCGAACCATAAAACAAGAACTTCAAAAGAAAGAAAATAAAATCGACTTTAACAGATTTAGAGTCTATGAATTTAATGCTTATAGAAAGGATATAAGAAAAAAATTAGCTGAATTCAAAAAAGATAAAAATCGCTTTCATCATCGAAAAAGAGAGCCAATCCAATTAAAAAGAGATTTGTTTATTCTTAATATAAGCGATATTGCTTCTGAATATGGAACAGATTGGAAAAGAGCAATTAAATTTACCCTATTATCTGGATTTGCTGCTTTTACACTTTTTTTTATACTTGAAAATTTTAAATTGAATATTGATTTAAACGACTGGCAAGATTTTTTTTACGGTTATTTTAGATTCTTTTTGATTACAGATTTCAAAAATGAATATTATGAAGCTGGTGAAAGAGTTTTGAAATTTAATTGTATTTTAAGTCTATGCCCATTCTTAATTGGAAAAATTGCAATTGCCTTTGGTATTTATGAAATGATTCAATCGTTTAGAAAATTTAAAGCGTAATTTATTTTCATTAACTTTGTTTTTATGGAAACAATAAAATTAAACATTGATTTAAGTGTAAGTCAATTACTTGAAGCGGTTAAACAATTATCTCCAAAAGATCGATTGAAAATCAATGATGCGCTTTGGAATGAAGATGTTGAAATTCCAATAGAGCATCAAAAAATTGTGTTAGATCGAATCGCTAAAGCTAAAACTAATCCTGAACGCCTTTTGGATTGGGACAAAGTATCTAAAACACTATAAAGATTTGGGCTATAAATTAAAGATAGATATTGACGCATTCAATGACATCCTTGAAGCCTCTGAATGGTATGAAATACAATTAAAAGGTTTGGGTTTTCGATATAAATCTCAAGTAAAAAGACAAATTAATTCTTTAAAGAAAAACCCTTACTTGTATTCTATAAAATATGACGAGGTGAGATGTCAGAAAATTGAAAAATTCCCTTTCCTAATTCATTATCTAGTACACGAAGAACTAAAGTTAATTACTGTTTTTGCCATTTTTCATACTTCAAGAAATCCTGAAATTTGGAAAAAAAGAAATAAGTAACTTGTTTTTTCTGCAAATATAAATTTAGCTTTTATGATAATAAAAAGAAAGCCCAACGATGTAAAAATTGTCAGGTTTTTTTATTCCCCCTTCGGGGGCTAGGGGGCTTCCTTTTTTATTTATCCTTCAACCAATCAAACAAGCGCTGCGCATCGGAACCTTTGAATAATTGGGTACCTTCGTTCATCGTGGCGGCTGAACCACAAGCCACTCCCCAACGAATGACTTCTTTCAAGGGTTTATTTTGTGAAAGCGCCCAAACCATTCCTCCTACCATACTATCACCAGCACCTACCGTACTCTTTTTGGCGACATTGGGAGCAGGAACAAACTCATAATGGTCTTTGGTAACCAGTACAGCGCCTTGTGGACCAAGAGATACCACTACTATTTCTGCACCTCCTTTGGCTATAATTTGTTTAGCTGCTTCGTTTACTTCTTCCATTTCAAGTCGCTCTTCTCCAATTAATTTGGCTAGTTCACCAACGTTTGGCTTGATTAAATAGGCGCCAACTTCAAGAACTTTTTCTAAAGCTTCTCCTGAAGTATCGACAATTAATTTTGAGTTGTTCTCTTTAGCAATATGGGCTACTTTTTGATAAAAATCAGCATTCAAGCCTTCATTCAAACTACCACTAGCAACCAAAAAATTAGGTTTGAACTCCCCAATTTTAGCTAAAAATAGCTTACTTTCTTCTTCCGTTAACGAACCTCCCGTAAATCCAAATCGGTATTGTGAGTTGGTATTTGTATCTACCGCCACAAAACTTTCTCTTGTCCAACTCTCCACAGCAACAGCCTCACTGGCAATATTTTCTTTGGCTACTAATTCTTCTAACAATTGTCCCATTGCCCCACCTGAAGTAAATACAGCCATAGAATTGCCGCCCAAACGAGCGATAGCTTTAGAGACGTTGATTCCGCCTCCACCAGCATCGTATCTTGGCACTTCGCAACGAATTTTTTGTTCAGCTACTAATCCTTTAAAACTAGTACTTTTATCTACTGCTGGGTTGACCGTTAGGGTCACTATATCGAATGCTTCCATTTTTTTTTAAATTTATAGGTCGAAGTTGCAATTTAATCAATTTTGATGCGATGCGCTAGATGCAAATGCTATTTTGTAATCAATTGCATTCGGATGTTTGACATTGTTGCTATGAAATGGGAGTTTTCCTAAACAATTAGCAACTCAATTTACTGATTATCAAATTTTTACCGTTTTGATTTGTATATTTGTGTAACCCAAATAATACATTCAGAATTATGAGAAAAGCTCTATTTCTTGTTTTATTATTTTGTTCGGCACATTCTTGGTCGCAGGGCATTGTTGTGGATACTACAACGTTGAGTATTCCCGAATTGGTCAGAAAAGAATTATTGCAAAATGCTTGCGCAGAGGAGAGCAACTTCAAATTTTCATCACGATTAGGGATTGGGAAGTTTAGCAGCACAAATCCTAATTTTCCGTTTCAAGAGGGTATCATTATTAGAAACGGAATCGCTAAGTACACCGAGGGAACCTATACTGGCGCCAACGAGAGCAGTCAGTTGAACACCAATGGCGATGCAGATTTGCAAGTCATAAGTAACAGCAACGGACAAATTACTCCCATTACGGATGTGAGTTTTATTCAATTTGATTTTACGCCAGTGTCCAGTAATTTTAGTTTTGATTTTTTGTTTGCTTCTAACGAATATGGCGAATTTCAATGTGGTTTTAGTGATGTTTTTGGTTTTATATTGACAGATCTTACTACTGGTATTTCTACTAATTTGGCAGTACTTCCCCAAACAAACCAAGCGGTATCCGTTTTAAATATTCGCGATAATCGGTACAATTCATCATGTCTTTCGGCCAATCCTTCTTTTTTTGACAATTATAATGTTGGCAATCCCACGACTTCTACTATGAATATGAGGGGCGAAACCAAGGTATTAACTGCCTCTGCAGCGGTAGTTCCGAATCGGACATATCAAATTAAATTGGCCATAGGCGATTACAACGATAGCAATTATGATTCTGCAGTTTTTATTAAAGGCGGTAGTTTTAAAACATCGATGAACTTAGGACCAGACCAGACCCTTTGCAAAGGAGAGCGACTACTACTTCAGTCGGATTTAATTGGAAATTATAATTATATTTGGACTTTAAATGGTGTTGAAATCATTGGAGAGACCAACGCCTCATTAACTGTAACTCAAGCGGGAACCTATGGTGTAACAGCTACTCTTTCGGGATGTGTTATTAAAGACGAAGTGACCATTTTCGAATTGGCTTTAGTCCCTCCTAAAGACTTGGTTAATTGCTATAATGCTAGTACAAGTTACCCATTCGATTTAACTCAAAATAATGCAGCTGCACTTGGGTTAGATCCTGCTGCCTATTCGCTTTTGTATTTTGACTCCTTGTCCAATGCCAATAACAACGGACCTGCTATTCCAGCTAACCAATTGACCAATTATATCACTTCAATCAACAAAACGATATACGTCAAACCCATTCATGTAACGAACAACACACTTTGTAATGATCTGATTTCATTCGAACTACAAATTACGGTTCCGCTAAATACTATCAATCCGCCAGAGATTAAAGTATGCGATACTGCAAATGGACGAATCCCAGTTGATTTAACCAGTAATGCTAGTATTATTTTAAATGGATTACCACCAACAAATTATACGTTGTCGTATTACTTTAATTTAATTGATGCCAACAATAAAACCAATGGCATTAGTAATCCCAATAATTTTATCATGACATTGACCCAATCGCCCCTTGCAATTTGGGTACGTGTAGAGAGCAACAATGAGTCGAAATGCTATGCCACAGCCACCTTTGATGTAATTGCTATACCCTTGGCCAATGTGGATCGAATAGCTGATGTTATTGCCTGCAATAGCTACACCTTGCCCAATATTACCAATGGAAAGTACTATACTGGTCCGAACGCTACAGGAACGCAACTCAATATCGGCGATGTGATTACCACATCGGGGACTTATTATATATACAACGATCCCTCACCTAATTCTATTTGTAGTAATGAAACTTCATTTTTGGTCACTTTGGCATATGACTTACCTTTTTCAAAAGAAGGGTGTGGGCAATATGTTGTTCCAGATGTGCTTGTGGGTGAGTTTTATACGCAATCCAATGGTGGTGGTAGCCATTTACCAGCAGGAACTATTTTGACAACAAGTCAAACTATTTTTTACTATGCTGAAATTAATGGAGTAGTTTGCAGAGACGAAGCGGTGGCTATAACCGTCTTTGTGCTGCCACTCGTGGAGCAATTAGCAGATGTGGTAACATGCAACTCGTATGTTTTACCTATTATAACAAAAGGAAACTATTACACGCAACCAAGCGGAAGCGGAACAATTTTATCCCCTGGAAGCAGTATAATAACCACTCAAACCATTTACATATTTGCCGATGATGGACAATGTACTAATGAAACATCGTTTAGAATTGTAATCATTGATCCCTCGGTGTTTGAGCCAGTTAGCCGCTGTGGGTCGTATATCTTACCTCCACTTTCAATCGGCGGATACTATGATCAGCCCAGAGGTCAAGGTAATGCAATTCCTACTGGAACCCAAATTGCCAGTTCGCAAACGGTCTATTTTTTTGCAACTACTACGACTACACCCAATTGTACTGATACGCTAAAAATAGATATCACAATAAAACCCTTGCCCTTGATTGATACACCCGCTGATGTGTTGGCTTGTGAAGAATATATTTTACCGGCTTTAACACATGGAAACTATTACACCTTACCCAACAGAGGAGGAAACCAATTACAAGCAGGAACACGAATTACCATAAACCAAACGTTTTATGTATTTGCATCTAGCCCAGAGTGCAGCAACGAGCATACGTTTAAAATTGAAATTAGACCAAAACCCGTTGTTGATAATTTTACCGACATCATTTCATGTACAAGTTTTCCGTTGCCAAGATTAACAAATGGCACCTATTAC
Organism: uncultured Flavobacterium sp.; assembly: GCA_963513565.1. Lineage (GTDB taxonomy): Bacteria > Bacteroidota > Bacteroidia > Flavobacteriales > Flavobacteriaceae > Flavobacterium. The sequence goes on from CAUPRE010000004.1 coordinate 208,120, forward strand.
ACGGCTTCGGGAGGCAGTAACGGAGTTGGAACGGTAATTCCTGAAGGCACGTTGATCAGCACTTCACAATCTGTCTTTATCTATAATGAATGGAATGATTTTAAAGCATGTAGTAATGAATCTTTTTTTAAGATTAATATAAAGAAAGTGGATGTAGGAACATTCGCTGATGTAAATACTTGTGATAGTTATACCTTGCCTTCTTTAACTGTTGGAGGATATTTCTTAAGCCCAAACGGGATAGATCCAATCGCAGTGGGTACTGTTTTAAACGCAACACAAAGAATATATGTTTTTGCTGAGGCTGGTAACCGGATCACTTGCACGAGTGAAACGTCTTTCATGGTGAACATTTCTAACACTCCCATACTTCAGCCGGCGATAAATGTTACCGCTTGTATTAGCTATATTTTGCCTCCTTTGAGCCTTGGAGCTTATTATTCAAATGCAAATAAAGGAGGCACACCCTATCAGGCTGGCGATGAGATCACGGCAAGTCAAAAAATGTATATTTATGCTGCCTCGGCAACGAATCCAAACTGTTTCTCAGAGGCTACTTTTGAAATCACCATATTCCCTTTGAAAGATTTAGCGCCGCAGCAGGCTTTTGTTTGTATTGATTTTCAGTCGGGAAAAGTGCTGCAAACCGCCTTGTTAGCCTCAGGATTAGATCCAAATGATTATAATGTTGATTGGTATTTGTCAGGAACAAGAATGGGCACGGGTGTTAATTTTTCAACAACTCAAGAAGGAGTTTATACTATGAGAAGTCAAAAAATAAGTCCAAGTGTTGGGGCTGATTGTGGGTTCAATCCCACGACTTATACAGTCGAAAAATCAAGTCCAGCCGAGGCAACCATTACGGTATCTAGTGCTTTTACTAACACTATCGACATTGTAGTAACTGTAAAGAATGGATTAGGTAGCTATGATTTCAAACTTGACGATGGCGATTTTCAAACTGGTTCTATTTTTTATGATGTCGATTCGGGTGCACATACCGTTACCATTAAAGATATCAAAGGAGGTTGCGACAATCGTGTTTTGGCGGCCAATGTGTTGAAATATCCAAAATTTTTCACCCCAAATAATGATGGTTTTAATGATACTTGGAACATAATGGATTTGGCATTTCAACCCGATGCCGTCATTCAAATCTTTGATCGCTACGGGAAATTTATAAAAGAAATCAACCCCTCAGGTCCAGGATGGGACGGGAATTACAATGGCCGACCATTGCCATCGACCGATTATTGGTTTCTAGTTACTTATCTTTTAAATGGAGAACAACAAGTATTTAAGTCGCATTTTAGCATGAAACGATAAGTGCTGTTTTAAGCTAAGAAACTGATTAGTTTTATAAACCCGTGCTAATTCCAACGAAATTAGAGCAACATCTTCGTACCTTTGCTTTTTTAAAAAAATAGTTAAAAATGATTGAAGATAAAAACCCTCAACGTACAAGTATTGCTCAATTAGGTGAATTTGGGTTAATCGACCATTTGACAAAAGGCTTTAGAATTAACCAAGAATCTACCCTGAAAGGAATTGGAGATGACGCTGCTGTTTTAGATTTTGGCACAAAAAAAACTATAGTTTCAACCGATTTATTAATAGAAGGTGTTCATTTTGATTTAGCTTACATGCCTTTGAAACATTTGGGGTACAAAGCAGTGGTGGTTAACCTATCAGACATTTGTGCGATGAATGCAAAACCTACACAAATCACAGTATCGGTAGCCGTTTCTAATCGATTCCCCCTAGAAGCACTTGAAGAATTATATGAAGGCATTGATAGAGCAGCCAAAGAATACAAAGTTGATGTAATAGGTGGCGACACCACTTCTTCTCAAAAAGGAATGATTATTAGTATTACAGCCTTAGGTGTAGCAGATGAAAAAGAAATAGTTTATCGAAACGGAGCCACAGCAACTGACTTATTAGTAGTTACTGGTGACATTGGAGCTGCATATATGGGGCTTCAAGTTTTAGAGAGAGAAAAACAAGTCTTTCAAGTTAACCCTAACTCACAACCTGATTTAGACGCCTATACCTATTTGATTGAAAGACAGCTAAAACCAGAAGCAAGAACTGATATTCGCACTTTATTACATGCTTTAGAAATACACCCTACCGCCATGATTGATGTTTCTGACGGTATCTCTTCTGAGATTATGCATTTGTGCAAACAATCTAATGTGGGTTGTAATTTGTATGAAGACAAATTGCCACTAGATCCTCAATTTATCTCGGTTTGTGAAGAATTCAATATTGACAGTACGACTATCGCAATCAACGGTGGAGAAGATTATGAGTTGTTATTTACTGTAGCCATGTCTGATTTTGATAAAATTAAAGGAAACCCAAACTTTACAATTATTGGACACATGACTGAACCAAGTGAAGGCATTCACTTAGTAACTCGTGCGAATACCAAAATCCAATTAAAAGCAAGAGGCTGGAATGCTTTGAGTGAATAATCTAATTATTTCTATAAAAAAAGAGTCGTTTTCTAATTGAAAACGACTCTTTTTTTATAATACATATATTTAAAAAATTCTCACAATAACCTAAACATATCTTAATCCTAGGGTATAGTAATTATAAGAATAAAAATATTTTAACTAATAAAATAAAAAAGGTGGAATTTCTTCCACCCTTTTTGCCCCAAATCTACCATAAACTTAACCTACTAATATTATGGTGTAGTAAACTTACTGCAAAGCTATATTACTAACAATCTTTTCCGATGAAATGCATATAAATCCGATTAAATACATATTTTATGATTTCTTTAATACGCTCTAGCGTCTTTCCCTTCGTAAAAATTCATAAAAGCACGATTGACTACTCGGTTACCTCCTGGGGTAGGATAATCACCTGTAAAATACCAATCCCCTAAATTTTTAGGACAAGCAATATGTAAATTTTCAACCGTTTGGAAAATAATTTTTACTTCTGCATTAATTTCTGAAGAGCTCAACATTTCTGCAATCTTATCAGAGACTTCTTGTGGCGCAAATGGAGCATAAATAGCAGTAACATAATTCACTACTTCAGCATCTTTAAAGTTTTCCTGTGATTTACATTTAGCATAAACTTCATCTACTATATGATACAAGTTTCTTTCTTTAAGCAATTCTAACGCTGCTTTAAAAGCTATTAATCCTTCTAACTTGGCCATGTCAATTCCGTAACAATCTGGGTAACGGATTTGAGGCGCTGAAGAAACTACTACTATACGTTTAGGATTCAAACGATCCATCATTTTAATGATACTTTTCTTTAGTGTAGTTCCACGAACAATACTATCATCAATAATCACTAAATTATCAGTAGGCTGAACCACTCCATAAGTCACATCATAAACGTGAGCCACTAAATCATCTCGACTACTATCCTCTGTAATAAATGTTCTTAATTTAGCATCTTTAATCGCTACTTTCTCTGTACGGATCTTTACTGCTAATAATTCTTGTAAACTCTCTGTAGTTAAGGTATTTCTATTAGCTAAAATATAATTGTTTTTACGTTGATTCAAGAAATCCTGTGCCGCTTCAACCATTCCAAAGAAAGAAGTTTCTGCCGTATTTGGAATATATGAAAACACCGTATTATCAGTATCATAATCAATCGTTTCTAATACGGCCGGCAAAACCAGTTTACCAAGCATTTTTCGCTCTTGGTAAATCTCTGCATCACTTCCTCTTGAGAAATAGATTCGCTCAAAAGAACAGGCTTTTTTGGTAATTGCAGGAAGTATCTCTTGCATAGAAACGGTTCCGTTCTTTTTGATGATTAATGCAGTTCCTGGATCGATTTCATGTACTTCATCAAAAGGTACATTAAACACTGTTTGAATCACTGGTCGCTCTGAGGCTACCACAACAATTTCGTCATCTTGGTAAAAATAAGCTGGGCGAATTCCTGCTGGATCTCTAAAAACAAATGCATCTCCATGCCCTAAAAGGCCTGCCATAGCATAACCTCCGTCAAGATTTTTGGCAGCCCGTTGTAAAATCTTTGCAACATTTAATCGTTCGGCTATTACAGGCGAAGCTTCTCTTTTATTTAAACCTTCATTCTTACAATCCTGATACAAATCAGTAACGGCATCATCTAGAAAATGACCTATTTTTTCCATCACAGTAACCGTATCTGCCATTTCTTTTGGATGTTGACCTAGCTCTACCAAGTTTTCAAAAAGTTCCTTAACATTGGTCATGTTAAAGTTTCCTGCCAAAATCAAATTACGGTGCATCCAATTATTCTGTCTCAAGAATGGATGTACACTCTCTATACTGTTTTTTCCAAAAGTACCGTAACGAACATGCCCCAAAAACAATTCTCCCAAATAAGGAATATTGGCTTTTTGCAACGCAACGTTTTCGGCATATTCAGGGTTTAAAGTAAGCTCTTCATTAATTCTTGAATTAATTTGAGCAAAAACATCTTGAATAGGTTGTGCATGATTAGAACGAACTCGGCTAATATATCTTTGACCAGGTTCTACATCTAACTTTATGCTTGCAAATCCAGCACCATCTTGTCCTCGATTGTGCTGTTTTTCCATAAGCAAATACATTTTTTGGATGCCATAAAAAGCCGATCCGTATTTTTCCTTATAGTATTCAAGCGGCTTAAGAAGTCGTACTAAAGCTATTCCACATTCATGTTGTAAAGCGTCACTCATGGTATTTTATTGTTGTGTTGTAATTATGCTGTTTATTAAAAAAAGCTCAGTTTCCTGAGCTTAAGTCATTATAGTTCGATATCAAATTGAGTCAAAGCTTTGAACTGTTTCAAGCGTTGATTCACTTCTTTTGCTTCTAAACCAACCATTCGTTCCGTTCCAAATTTCTCCACACAAAAGGAAGCCAAATTCGATCCGTAAATAATTCCGTTTTTCATATTTTCAAAAGAAATATTTTCACTTTGAGCAATATATCCAGAAAATCCTCCCGCAAAAGTATCACCAGCTCCTGTTGGATCGAAAACTTCTTCTAATGGTAATGCTGGTGCAAAAAACACTTCGCTATTATGAAACAAAAGCGCTCCGTGTTCTCCTTTTTTAATTACTACATATTTAGGACCAAGAGTATGAATTTTGGCAGCGGCTTTTACTAATGAATATTCCCCAGAAAGTTGTCTGGCCTCTTCATCATTAATGGTAATCACATCTACACGTTTAATCACATCAAGTAATTCTGGTAGTGCGCAATCCATCCAAAAATTCATAGTGTCCAACACAACTAATTTTGGAGTAGTTTCCATTTGATCCAAAACACTGCTTTGTACTAATGGATGAAGATTTCCTAACATCACTACTTCAGCATCTTTGAAATTTTGAGGTACTTTTGGTTGAAAATCAGCTAGAACATTAAGTTCTGTAACCAGAGTGTCTCTTGAATTCAAATCATTATGGTACAAGCCACTCCAGAAAAAAGTTTTACCACCTTTAACAATCTCAATTCCTGAAATATCAATATTTCTTGAAGTTAATAAATCTAAATGCTCTTGTGGAAAATCATCCCCTACTACAGAAACAATAGCAGATTGTAAGTTGAAAAAAGAAGCTGACAAACCAATATATGTTGCAGCACCTCCTAATATTTTATCTGTTTTCCCAAAAGGGGTTTCAATTGCGTCGAAAGCTACTGTTCCAACAATCAATAATTTATTCATTTGCTGTGTTTCGAATTAAGGCGCAAAGATAGTTCATAAAGTGTAAAGTTGCAACGATTGCAAGCAGCAAAGAAACAAAACTAAAAAATACTGATTTACAAATAGTTATATCATTTTTTGGTCCTCATTTTCATAAAAAGAATCTATAGAAAGTAGCTTTTGTTGCGAAGCCATCACGGCCAACTCATCACAACGTTCATTTTGAGGATGATTATTGTGTCCTTTGATCCATTTAAAATCCACTTGATGTTTGCGATAAATGATTAAAAAGCGCTTCCAAAGATCTGCGTTTTTTCTGTCTGTAAATCTTTTTTTCTCCCAACCAAAAACCCATTTTTTCAAAACAGAATCTACCACATACTTAGAGTCAGAAATAACCAAAACTGATGTATTTTCGTTTTTCAACTTTTCAAGACCAACAATTACAGCTAAAAGTTCCATTCTGTTATTAGTAGTTAAACGAAAGCCTTCATAAAATTCTTTTTTATAAGGCTTACCTACCCATTCCATAACTACGCCGTAGCCTCCTGGACCAGGATTACCTTTGGCCGCTCCATCGGTATAAATATGAACTTGATGTGACATCTAGAGCATTTAATTTTTGGTTTATTGATTTACTATTTTATAGCTTTTAAAAAACTTAGTCATTTAATAAATTGTCTATAACTATTGGGAAGTGTTTTTGTTCCAATTCATGAATTTTTACCGCCACATCCTTTGGGGTATCTTCGGGAGTTAAAGCAACAGCAGCTTGAAAAAGTATAGCTCCTTCATCGTAATTTTCATTTACATAATGAATAGTGATCCCAGTCTCTTTTTCCTTGTTAGCAACCACAGCTTCGTGAATATGCATACCATACATTCCTTTCCCTCCAAATTTTGGCAACAAGGCTGGATGTATATTTACAATCTTATCAGGATAAGTATCTATGAGATTTTGAGGCACTTTTAATAAAAAACCCGCCAAAACAATTAAATCAGGATCAAAAGTATTTATTTTTTGTAATAAAAAACCTTCATTTAGTTCTTGCTTCGAAAAAATTTGAGAGGGTACATCTAATTTTGCGGCACGTTCAATCACTTTTGCAGATGAATTATTAGTGAAGACACTCACCACCTTAGCTTTAGAAGAATTTAAAAAATATTTAATAATATTTTCTGCATTTGTTCCCGATCCCGAAGCAAAAACAACAATTTTTTTCATGTTACAACACATTTTATTTTGCAAAAAACGACATAAAAAACGAAAAAAAATAGCTTTGATTGTCCTTTGTTAAAATAAATTTTAGCATTTATGCAATACATTTATTAACTAAATAGTGGTTTTAAAATAAAGTTTTTTATTTTTGCCAACAAATTAAATTCTAAAATTAAAGATTATGTCAGACATTGCATCAAGAGTAAAAGCGATTATCGTAGACAAATTAGGTGTTGACGAAAACGAAGTTGTAACAGAAGCAAG
>CAUPRE010000005.1:0-202236 GCA_963513565.1 uncultured Flavobacterium sp.
ACATATCTTTGCGACAATGTACTTCATGAGTCATTTGGGCGCGAATCGACTCTCATTCTCTTTCACTTTACCAAACCAAATTTAAAGCTTTGATGAAAGATTTTATAACTAAGCAAACATAGGAGGACGCAAGGGTTTACGCAAGGGACGCAAAGATTTAATCTGTGAAATCTGTGCAATCTGTGTCTTTTTACCGCAAAGGCGATAGGTTTTCATTTTAATTTGTGTCAATTCTTGAAATTCGTGTTTCTTTCTCTACATTTGCAACAGATGACAAACAAAGCTTTCATATCTAGAATCTTTTTGCTGATTTTGTTGGCGACTATGGTTTTTCAAACCAAGCACAGTTATGCCCATTTGATAGAGCAGCTAGAAGCTCCGATTTGTCATCACGAAAACACGACTTCAAAAAAACAAATCACACACGCGCACCATTATGCGCAACCTTGTTCGGTTTGTGCTTATTCTGTTAACAGTTTCTTGCCGCCTTCTTCCTTTTTTTGGGAAAATAGCGAGGCTGTAACCTATAGTAAAACGACTAAGTTTTATCTATCTTCAACTTTTACTTTCTATTCAGGAAGTTTATTTGCGTTACGGGCACCGCCTGTAGTATAGCTTTTTTTTTAGGAAGTGAACGGACCTTTTGGTAGTCTATAATTTGTGATTAAAGAACATTTTGTAGTCAATTCAATAGCGTTTATCTCACTTCAATGCGTCATTTTCGAGACTCGGGAATGACAATAATCCTATTTTAATTTTTTTTGAATATCAAAATGCGAGCAAAAAGCTATAGTGTTTTCGTGTTCTTTTGGTTTACGGCTTTGGTTTTTTCACAAAACAAACTAAGCGGTACCATTACTACTGAAACGAAAAAAAACCTTGAAGGGTGTCACGTACACATTGGAAATAAAACGGTAAACACCAACAAAAATGGGTTTTACGAAATCAAAGACTTGCCTTCTGGTGCGTTGAAGGTTTCGTTGTCCTATGTGGGCTATCAAACTATTGACACGGTAATTACGTTGACATCGGATAGGGAATTGAATTTTGTTATGAAGCAAAATACAGAGGCTTTGTATGAAGTTTTGGTGAAGCAAAAAAACACGACACCCAATCAGTCGGTGCTGGAACAAAAAGTAAAAGCAACCACGATTGAGAAGTTTAGTAATCAGTCCTTGGGCGATGTTTTGCAAGAAGTAGCTGGAGTTTCTGGTTTAAAGACAGGAAGCACCGTGGTGAAACCTATTGTAAATGGAATGTTCGGAAGCCGAGTGCCTATCATCAATAACAACGTCCGTATGCAAGACCAAGAATGGGGAACAGAACACGCTCCCAATTTTGACATTAATGCAGCGGGAAAAATAACGGTGATTAAAGGCGCTTCAGGATTACAATACGGTGGCGACGCTGTGGGAGGTTTGGTAATTTTAGAACCAATTCAAGTCCGTAAAGACACCTTGTTTGGAAGAACGATGCTCAATTTGGCTTCCAACGGAAGAGGTGGGTCGGTTACAACAAGTTTACACAAAGGGAATGACCTAGGCTGGAGCTGGAACGTACTCGGGACCTTCAAATATATGGGAGATCGTGAAGCACCCGATTATGTTTTGTCGAATACAGGCAACCGAGAATCAAATTTTACGGGCGATGTAAAGTATACTGGAAAACACTATTTCCTGTCAGGATTTTATAGTTACTACAATGCCACTATTGGAATTTTGAGCGCTTCGCATACGGGAAGTATCAATGATTTGTATAACTCAATCAATAACCAAAAACCTTCGGTAATCAAGGATTTTACCTATACTATCGACAATCCAAAACAAGAGGTGCAACACCATTTGGCAAAGTTGAATTATCAGTACTATTTTGATGAAACGGCTTCTCTTTCTTCGCAATATTCTTTTCAATTTAACAAACGATTGGAATTTGATGTAAGAAGAGGTTCCTTCAATAATCTAGCGGCTTTGGATTTGGAATTGTCTACACACAATTTGAATGTAGATTTCAAGAAAACCTACCACGATTGGCATTTGAAATCAGGAATAAATGCAGGTTTCCAAAATAACTTTGCCAGTCCTGCCACGGGTATTCGTCCGTTGATACCAAATTATGAAAAGCTAGACGCTGGAATTTACGGAATTGCGAGTGTTTCTTTATCAGACGGTTTGGTTCTAGATGGTGGTTTGCGCTATGACTTTTCAAAAGTAGATGCCAAAAAGTTTTATTTTAAAAGTAGATGGACCGAAAGAGGTTATGATGTTCTTTTTCCGGAATTTGTGGTAAGAGAGGTGGGAGACCAAATTTTGGCGCACCCAACTTTTACCTTCCATAACCTATCGGCTAGTCTTGGATTTAGAAAAACGTTTGATGAGCAATGGGATTGGTATACCAATATTAGTTTGGCGACGCGAAATCCTAATCCATCGGAATTTTTCAGCGACGGATTGCATCACTCTACAGGAATCATTGAATTGGGGGATTTGGCGTTAAAGAAAGAGCAATCGCTAAAATTGTCCACTACAGTGCAAAAAGCTTGGACTGCTTTTTCATTCGAAATCAATCCCTACATTCATACGGTACAGAACTATATGTTCCTTCGTCCTGTTGGTGCCGAAACGACTATTCGAGGGGCTTTCCCAGTTTGGGAATACCAACAAACCAAAGCGCTTTTGGGTGGAGTTGATGTGCAAACCAATTGGACTATTTCTTCTCAATGGCAACATCGTTTTACTATGGCTTACATTAAAGGGAATGATCTAGACAATGACGAGCCGTTGATCGATATGCCTCCTTTTCATTTTACCAATGCCATCGAATTCAAGAAAAAAGAATGGAATGAGTTGTTGCTGGAGTTGAAGAGTGAGGTTGTGATGAGACAACAGTCGTTTCCTAACAACAATTTCGACATTAACTTAGTGGATAGCGACGGGAATCTAACACCAGCTTTATTAGACATTAGCACGCCGCCAGCTGGGTATCACTTGCTTCATTTTTACAGTGAAATGAAATTCAATACGTTTTACAAAACCACGACTACACTTGGGTTTGCTGTTCAAAATATATTCAATACAAATTACAGGGATTATCTCAACCGCCAACGCTTCTTCGCAGATGAAGTAGGGCGCAATTTTCAAATTCAAATAAAATTTAATTACTAATTACAACTTAATTTAAACCCAATGAAAAATTCAAAAATTTTAGCTTTAGCCTTACTTACGGTACTTTCTTTTTCTTCTTGTAGTAATGATGATCCAGAAGCGGTAAATGAAGAAGAAGTAATCACAACGGTTACCACTACACTTACAGCAGGTAGTTCAGTGATCACTTTAACCTCAAGAGACTTAGATGGCGATGGACCAAATAAGCCAGTTTTAACTGTTTCAGGAGATCTGAAAGTTAATACTACCTACAAAGGAACCACTACTTTCTTAAACGAAACGGTAACTCCTGCTGATGATATAACCAAGGAAGTAAAAGAAGAAGGGGATGAGCACCAATTGTTTTATCAAGTACCAGCAGCAGTAGGAACGTTCACCTACGGGGATATGGATAAGAATGGAAATCCGATTGGTCTAATTTTCGAATTGAAAACTGGTGCAGCTCCGGCTACTGGAAAACTTACAGTTACGCTTAGACATGAGCCTAAAAAATCAGCGGCAGGAGTTTCTGCTGGAGATATCACAAATGCTGGAGGAGCAACTGATGCTGCTGTAACTTTTGATGTTAAAGTAGTGAACTAGTCATTTGTCCATATAGAATGCTAAAAAGCGTTGCTTCTTGCAGCGCTTTTTTTTTGGAGAGTATCAAAAGGGAAGTGATTCAAAATCTATCGTTTGCGTTAGTAAGTTTCCGTAATTACTGTGTTTTCAGCGGTTTTTGAGTTTGAAAAAGCCGTAAATTTGGGGAACTATGAAAAATTAAATTTGTTATGGAAGTTATAAATAAGCCCAATAAATATGAATTGGGCGAAATGCTCCTAGAAATCGGTTCGATACTAATGGTTTCTGGAGCCAACACAGAACGGATTAAGGTTACAATTAGCAGAATAGCGGGGGCTTTTGGATGTGATTCACAACTAATGATTACGAATCATGCTTTGATGATTACTTTGGTTTATCAAAATAAGAGCAAAACATTTACCAGTGTCAAATGGGTGCCCAACATGCATTTGAATTTTAATTTGATTTCCGAAATCAGTATCATGAGCTGGAAAATTGTGATAGAAGAATGGAGTGTAGAGCATATCAATCAAGAAGTAGCGTTATTAAACAGAAAACCGTTGTATCCTAGGATTTTGGTACTTACAATGGTTGCTCTTGCCGGCGCTTCTTTTTGTAGACTATTGGGTGGAGATCCTGTAGAAATGCTAGCTTGTTTTGTGGCTTCGTTTGCAGGACTTTTTGTGAGACAAGAAGCCATGAAAATGAAATTTAATTTTTATTTGTGTGTCTTTTTTGCTTCGGCTACTGCGGCTTTGGTTTCTGGATTTTATTTTTTCATTAATCCTGCGCTTACCTACATTCATGCATTTTCGACTTCGGTTTTATTTTTAATTCCGGGTGTTCCCATGATTAATTCTTTCTCTGATTTAATTGATGGCAATATTTTAAATGGAATAACGAGAGGAGTAAATGTGTTGATTATTGCTTTTGCCATTGCACTCGGGCTTTTAATGGGATTGTTAATTTATAATTTCTAAATCATGGATGTAGTATTATTTTTAGAAAAGGCTATTTGGTTGGGAATTGCAGCAATGGGATTTGCTATTTTGTTCAATGTGCCTAGACGCGCTTTGCTTTCCATATTTGTAATTGGAGCACTTGGAGGTTTGACCAAGTTTTTTATGCTAGAATATAAAATCGGAATTGTTTTAGCCGTGCTTTGTGGCGCCTCACTAATAGGATTTTTGAGTGTTTATGCCGCACACAGACGGAATTGCCCGCCTATTACATTTGCCATACCTGCAGTAATTCCAATGATTCCGGGACTGTTTGCCTACAAAGCTATGATTGGGATTATACAATTAACCTCGGAGAAAGATCCTGTAGCGTATTCGAAAATTTTCTTTGAAGCAGTTAATAACGGTTTGACCACCTTTTTTGTGATACTGGTGTTAGCTTTAGGTGTGGCAATTCCGCTATTGATTACACGAAAAGACACCGTTAAAAGAATTCAAACCGAAGAATAGTTATTAGTGGTTTTTTAGTGAAGAAAAAGGGTTTTTGATTCCTAAACTTTTGCTAAAAGAGTGGCTTTTTTCTTCTGAATTGCTTAAATTTACTACATAACTCAAAAATATTGTAACGATGAAAGTACAGATCAACACCGACAAAAACATCGAAGGACACGAGAGACTAGAAGCTTATTTTTCTGGTGAATTAGAAAAATCATTGGCTCGTTTCGAAGAAAAAATTACCAGAATCGAAGTGCATTTTGGTGATGAAAATAGTAACAAATCGGGGGTAGATGATAAACGTTGCTTGATAGAAGTGCGTGCGGCTAATAGCCAACCTATTGCGGTTACAGAATATGCTAGTAGCATCGAAAAAGCATTTCATGGCGCATTAGACAAAATCAAACGCACCTTAACTTCTACTTTTGAAAAGCAAAAAGCATACTAATAAATCTTTAGCTTAGAGCTAGTTCCAAATAAAAGGGCAATGTCGTAAAACATTGCCCTTTTTTATTTGATGATTTTTGTAGAGTAATTTTTATTATTTATTATAAAAACTTTATGTTTGTCAAAATATTAATTAAACTAATCATGAAGAAAATTATTTTATTGTTATGTGTTGTTTTTTGCTCAATTAGCGTAAATGCACAAGTCGATGTTATTACTAAGCATAGTGGAGAAGTTGTAAAAGGTAAAGTTGTAAGAATTGAAGATTACAGTGTGGTTTTTAAATATGACGGTGAGGATGCAGAGAATTCTATTGGTAAATATGCAATTGAAAAAATTGTATATGGTAAAAGTGGTAGAGTAGAAGAGATTACTGAAAAAATTACTATCAGTTCAGAAGCCGATTGGGAAAAAGTAATTATTTTAGAAGAAAAATCATACATTTCTGGATTAAAGAAAGTTGGAGACGTTAGAGGGAAAACGGGATTGATAAATTTTCAAACAGGAAATACAGGAGATAAAAAGGCAGAAAAAAAATTAAAAATGTCTGCAGCTGCAATTGGTTGTCCTTTTGTTTTGATGACTGCTGACAAAACAACTGTTGGTTCGAATTCAAATGCATTAGGAGGAACACAGGCTATAAAAACAGGGATTGCATATAAGTATTAAAATCACTTTTTTGATTCAAAATGACCGCTATTAGTAGCGGTTTTTTTGTAATATTATTTTAAAAAAAATAGTTATGAAAACCACACTTGCTATTGGATTCTTTTTGGTATTGGGACTCTTTTCAACTACGACTCAATCCCAGAATGCTGAAAATCAAAAAATCGCCATGACACTTGATGCTTGGCACAAAGCAGCGGCACAAGCTCAATTTGACACTTATTTTGGGTTAATGACCAATGACGCTATCTTTATTGGGACAGATGCGAAGGAGAATTGGAATAAATCCGCTTTTCAAGCTTTTGCAAAACCTTATTTCGATAAAGGAAAAGCCTGGAATTTTACCGCTATTGATCGTCATATTTTTTTGGATGCCACGGGCAAATTGGCTTGGTTTGATGAGTTGTTGAGTACACAAATGAAAATTTGTAGAGGTTCTGGAGTACTAGTAAAAGTTGGAAACGAATGGAAGATTCAACACTATGTACTTTCAATGACCATCCCAAACGAAAATGTAAACGAAGTGGTAAAAATCAAAACGCCTATAGAAGATGGTGTTATGAAAAAATTGACGACCAAAGAATAAAACGTTTTTGTAAACGCATTAGTATTTAAAAAAAGTTAGCCACTACCCGAGCGATAGCGAATAGGCAAAGCAATAGCACAATTTGTCACTAATTGCCATCGAAATTGATTTTGAATGACACGAATACCATCAACTATAATAATTCGTTTTATTAAAACACATTGTAATTCTTGATTTTTTAGTGAATTCGTGGTGGAAATTTTATAAGCGTACGTCCTTGTTTTTTGTTAACTAAAGCGAGCCATCTAATTTAATTGCTTATTTTTGCCCGAAATAGCGAAAAATACCGTGGGAAGTAAAAATAAATTAAAAAGGTTCAAAGAAAACGAAACATTCGATAATGTGTTTCAACCAACAAGAGAAGAAGTAGTAGGTGAGTTGTTTCCTTTGAAAGGAAAATGGAATACAGAATTTTTTAAAAATGACAATCCATTAGTACTTGAATTAGGTTGTGGTAAAGGTGAATATTCGGTTGGTTTAGCAGAGCGATATCCAAATAAGAACTTTATTGGTATTGATATTAAAGGTGCTCGTTTTTGGAGAGGAGCAAAGACTGCGGTGGAAACAGGTCTACACAATGTGGCTTTCGTAAGAACGCAAATTGAGTTAATCAATCACATTTTTGCCGAAAATGAAGTAGATGAAATTTGGATTACTTTTCCAGATCCACAGATAAAATACAAGCGTACGAAACACCGTATGACCAACTCCGAATTTTTACAATTGTATAAAAAAATCCTTAAAAAAGAAGGTATCGTTAATCTAAAAACCGATTCAGAATTTATGCACGGTTACACTTTAGGTCTTTTGCATGGCGAAGGACACGAGGTGTTGTATGCGAATCATAACGTGTATACAAACGAAGGAAGTCCTGAGGAGGTTACTGCGTTTCAAACGTTTTACGAAAAACAATATTTAGCCATCAATAAAGCGATTACTTTTATTCGTTTTAAAATAAAATCATAAACTAGATTTTTTATTAAATCTAGTTTTTTCTTCTTTATATGCAGGTACTAGGTCTCTTTTTCCTCGGTTTTATTAGCGCCTTTGTGGGTATTTCACCACCAGGGTTGATTAATATGACTGCGGTTAAAGTCAACCTAAAAGAAGGAAAACGATCCGCGATGTGGTTTGTTTTGGGAGCGGTAATTATCATTTTTTTTCAAACATTTTTAGCGCTTTTATTTGCTAGAGTGATTGATAAAAGTCCGTCGCTTATATTGTTGTTGAGAGAAATTGGCTGTTTGATTTTTGCCGTACTTACTATCTATTTTCTTTTTATCGCGAAAAAGCCCAAACGAAAAGCTGAAAAGATCAAAAAGTACAGTAAAAGTTCCCGCTTCTTTCTGGGAATGTTACTTTCAGCCTTGAATTTTTTTCCTATTCCTTATTATGTTTTGCTAGGTATCACTTTTGCTTCCTATCAATTGTTTACATTTGATTTGGTTTCTATTTTTATCTTCGTTGTGGGAGTGGTTTCAGGCGCTTTTTTGGTGTTTTATGGTTATGTTGCTTTTTTTAATAAAATCGAATCCAAAACCGATTTTTTTATTCAAAACATGAATCGCATCATAGGAACCATTACGGGTTTAGTAACACTGATCACTTTTTGGAATATCATGAAGCATTACGGTCTTCATTTTTTTTAATCCACTATGGAAGAAACCAATTTTTTTGAGCGTGTGTATGCTGTGGTGAGACAAATTCCTTATGGCAAAGTCACTTCTTATGGTGCTATTGCCAAAGCTTTGGGCACTGCGCGTTCTGCTAGAATGGTGGGTTGGGCTATGAATGCTTCCCATCATTTAGATGGTGTTCCTGCGCATCGGGTGGTCAACCGCAAAGGATTGCTAACGGGTAAACTCCACTTTGATGGGACTAATTTAATGCAACAATTATTAGAGAGTGAAGGGATTGTAGTCAAAAACAATCAAATTGTAAACTTTGACGCTCATTTTTGGGAACCCGAAGTAAGAAATTAAGAGAAATGCTTTTATACTAAGAGACAAACTTTAAATTGGGTTTTGTTTTCTTCGCTTTCAAAGGATAAATAACCACTATGAGCTTCAATGATACTTTTTGATAATGTAAGCCCAATTCCTGCTCCTTTTTTTCGTGTAGTAAAGAAGGGAAGAAAAATTTTATCTTGAATCTCTGGTTCAATTCCGCTACCATTATCTGCAATAATTATATACAATCGTTGCTCATTCATCTCAACACTAATATTTATTTTTTTATCCTCTTTGTTTTCTAAAGCATACATACAATTGGTTAGCAAGTTGATAAAAACTTGTTCTATTTGGTTTTTGTCAATTAGTATCCAAAGGGTATGATTTAGCGTGTTGTTTACTGTTATGTTCTCTTTTTTGAATAGAGGAAGCATGATTTGTAGGGCGTCGTTTATTAGTTTTGATAGTTCTAATTTTTCTTTTTTAGGTGTCGGTAACATGGCCAATATTCTATAGCTTTCAACGAATTCTTGAAGGTGGTTGCTCCGATTATGCATTGTTATTACACTCTGTTTTATATCTTCTAAATCCTCGTTAGATAAACTATCTTGCTGAATGAGTTCATTTAAG
Organism: uncultured Flavobacterium sp.; assembly: GCA_963513565.1. Taxonomy (GTDB): domain Bacteria; phylum Bacteroidota; class Bacteroidia; order Flavobacteriales; family Flavobacteriaceae; genus Flavobacterium. Next base: position 9,455 of record CAUPRE010000005.1, read on the forward strand.
TTTTGAGAAAGTGAGCGTATTGGAGTGAGTGAATTTAAGAGCTCGTGTGAAATGACTTTCATTAGGTTGATCCAAGCTTCTTTCTCTTTCTTATCGACTACTTTCTGTATGCTATCTAGTAAAATGACGTAATATTCGTTGTTTAGTGTTTTGGTAGCAGAAGTTTGAATTACAAAAGTTTGGGTTTCTTTTTTGTCAACTTGTATTTGTATCGGACTTTTCATTTCCTTAAATTCTTGGTCTTCGATAAACTCACAAAGAGATGGTAATAACGTTTTTAGATAGTGCCATTTGGTTACTTTAGGCACCAGAAAGTGCTTGGAAAAATAGTTATTCATCAAGAAAATGGTCCAATCGCTTTCGCTTTTTTCCAAGATGAGGATGCCACTTTCTATGTTGTTTAAAATGCTGCTATATACTATATCTTTTGAGAAGGTGTCGTTTTCTTTGTTTTTTAGTTTTTCATACAATTGATAGATAGCAGTATAGTTTGTGTTGGTGGATAGTTTGGAGAAGTCTGAAGTGAAATCGTTATTCAGGATTAATGAAATGATTCGATCATAGAATTGCATGGCATTTTTAAGAAAAAAATACATTTCTATCAGTAGTAAAAAACTAAGAAGAGATGACAGAAAACAAGAATATAATAAGTTTTTTGAAAAAAGAAAAAAACTTAGAACTACTCCACAAAAAAGGACGAGTAGTCGTAAGAATAAATAGTGATGTGTTTTTTGTGTTTTGAACATTTACGAATTATTAATATTATATTTTTCCATTCTTCGATATAAAGCGGCTCTTGATAAACCTAATTCTTCTGCTGATTTACTTATATTAGATTCGTTTTTAGTTAATACTTTTTCGATGGTTATTTTTTCAATTTCCGATAATTGTAAATCTTCCTGATTTTCTTCATAACGAGTTATGATCTCAAGATCTAAATCTGAGACTTTGATGATGTCATTTTCACAAAGAATAATGGCGCGCTCAATTCGGTTTTCCATTTCACGAATGTTTCCATTCCAAGCGTGTTCTTTGATTTGATGAAGTGATTTTTCGTCGAAAGTGATTTTTTCTTTTTCGTATTTAAGAATCATTTTATTTAGTAAAAATTCAGCTAACGGAATTTTATCTTCTAAACGTTCGCGTAAAGGAGGTAGCTTGATTTCCATAGTATTAATACGATAGTATAAATCTTCCCGAAAATGTTTAGTAAGAACTTCTTGTTTTAAATCTAAATTAGTAGCTGTAATTATTCGAACATCAAGTGCTCTTGGTTTTGATTCTCCTAGTCGGGTGACGGTTTTGGTTTGAATGATTTGTAGCAATTTTGCTTGTAAATGACTGGGAACATTGCCAATTTCATCTAGAAAGAGGGTTCCGTTTTGTGCTTTTTCAAACCGACCTGCGGTATCGATTTTAGCATCTGTAAAAGCCCCTTTGGCATAACCAAAAAGTTCACTTTCAAATAAATTGTCATTGAGTGCCCCTAGATCAACATGAACAAAGGCATTGTTGCTTCTATCGGATTGTTGATGGATGTAATGTGCTAAAACAAATTTTCCTGTTCCGTTTTCTCCAAGAATTAAAACATTTGCATCCGTTTTTGCTACTTTTTCGGCTAACGAATATGCCTTTTTAATAAGTGTTGAATTGCCAATAAAAAATCGATTACTAGTCATCTCACTTACTATTTTTTTTCTTTTTTTTCGGGCTTCAATACGTGAGTTCTCAACGGCTTGTTTTACAGTTTGTACTAATTTTTCATTTTCCCATGGTTTCAAAACATAATCAAAAGCACCAGATTTTAAGCCCTCAACAGCGGTCTCGACTTTGCCAAACGCGGTCATTAGAATTACAATAGTGTTAGGTGAAATTTTTTTTATTTCCTTTAAGAAATAGAGTCCTTCACGACCATCTTCAAAACCAATGCGATAATTCATGTCTAGAAGCACAACTTCTATTTCATTTTCGGCAAGTAGTTTTAGAATGTTTTTTGGGTTATTGGCCGTATAAATGTTTTCGAAATGTTTTTTCAAAAGCATTTTTGCAGCGAAAAGTATATCTTCTTGGTCATCGATAACCAAAATGTGGGCATTTGTTTTTTTCATTTTAAGCTACTATTAGCATTCTTGACGGTTAAATACACCACATTTTCCATGTTTTTAGTTCTAATTTTTAAAAAAATAAAATTCCGCAGGTGTTCATTTCCGATCGAACACTGTTCGTAAATGAACACTACTCGTTTTTGATTTTTTTCAAGAACCAATAAAATCAAGCCCTTGACTGTTTTTAAAAATATGGCATGAAATTGTTGATGTACCAGACAAAGAAAATTATAATGGACACAATCATCACTCGTAAAAATAACAAAAAAAAGTATCTAACCCTTGCAGTAATTGGAATTGTAATTTTGAGTTATGGGGCTTTTGCAATGATCAATAAAAAAAGAAGCCTCAATGTAAAAAAACAAGAGATAACCATTAAGGCTGTAGCACAAGATTTTTTTGAAGATTTTTTGGTTTTTCAAGCTCGGGTGGAGCCTATGAATTCTATGTTAGTAAATATAGTAGAAGGAGGTTCAGTTCAAGAAATATTTGTGAGTAATGGAGATAATGTTACAAAGGGACAAGCTTTAGCCCGATTGTATAATCCCAATACAGAACTGAATTATATGCAGCAAGAAACATCAATTATTGAACAAATAAATAATTTGAATAAAGCCAAATTAGATTTGAGAAATCAAGAATTAAATTTTGCCAAAGATTTGGTGGCAATAAGTCATGATTTTCAAGATGCAAAAAGCTTGTATGATTTGAATAAAAAGTTATTCGAACAAGATATTTTGTCTCAAAATGAATGGGACAAAACACAAGAGAATTACCGTTTTCAAAAAGAGCGCATCAATATTATAAAGCAAAGTATGACCAAAGAGAAACAAGCCAATCAAATTCAGATTGTACACCTTAATCAATCCATAGGAATTATGGAAAAAAGCCTAGCTGTTTTGCGGTCCAACAAGAAAAACTTTTTAATAATTGCACCAGTCTCTGGACGACTGTCTTCGTTTGAACCCGTTTTAGGACAGACTTATCAGCAAGGGCAAACTTTAGCTAAAATAGATGTTATGAAAGGATACAAATTGATGGCACAAGTGGATGAGTTTTATCTTTCTAAAATCAATCAAGGACAAAAAGGGAATGTTGATTTTAACGGTAAAGAGGTTGAAGTTGTCATTAATAAAGTGATACCAGAAATAAAAAACGGACAATTTTTGGTGGAACTGAATTTCGCACAAGGGGAGAAAATGGATTTGCGACAAGGATTGAGTTTTGGAGTGAGATTAACGCTATCTGAAAAGACAAAATCTATAGTACTCTCAAAAGGAAGTTTTAACCAAGAGACTTCAGGCAAATGGATTTTTGTTGTAAACGGAAATAAAGCAGAGAGAAGAAAAATTACAATGGGTAGAGAAAATCCTTTATATTTTGAAATTCTCAAAGGGCTTCAGCCTGGTGAGCAAGTAATTACATCATCCTATAAGGATTATCTTGAAGCTGAAATATTAAACATAGAATAATAGTAGTCAATAAAAATAAATAAATCACTAATCAAAAAACACTATGATACACATTACAAATCTTTCGAAAATATTCCGAACAGAAGAATTAGAAACCAAAGCGTTGAGCGACATTTCAATTACAATCAATCAAGGTGAATTTGTTACCATAATGGGAGCATCTGGGAGTGGCAAATCAACACTGTTGAATATTGTAGGTCTTTTGGATAGTGCCACAAGTGGCAGTTATGAGTTGCTTAATGAGCAAATGATAGGGCTAAAAGAACGAGAAAAATCTAAAGTTAGAAAACAGAACATTGGCTTCATTTTTCAAAATTTTAATTTGATTGATGAACTAACCGTTTTTGATAATATCGAATTACCATTGATTTACAATAATGTTTCGGCAACTGAAAGAAAGAAAAAAGTAATGGCGATTGCTGAGCGACTAAATATTTCACATCGTTTAAAGCATTATCCTCAACAACTTTCTGGAGGACAGCAGCAAAGAGTAGCTGTTGCACGTGCGTTAATTAATGATCCAAAAATTGTTTTGGCCGATGAACCAACAGGGAATTTAGATAGTAAGAATGGTAACGAAGTAATGGAGTTGCTTACTGATTTACACGCTCAGGGAGCGACAATATTGATGGTAACACATTCTGATTACGATGCTTCTTTTTCGCAAAGAACCATTTTAATGAAAGACGGAATGGTGCTTTCTGAAAAAGTAAATAACAAAAATGTAGCTGTTTTTACTTCCTAAAATCATCAATCAAAAAACGAATAAATCATGCTAAAAAATTGGACAAATATATTTTTATATCACATCAAAAATAATAAGCTTTTTACCATTTTAAATGTTCTAGGACTGAGCATTGGTATTGCAGGATTAATTTTTGCTATTTTATACTGGAATGATGAACATAGTTATGACGCTTGGAATCCTGAAAAGGAAAAAGTATTTAAGGTTTTTTCAGACCTCGGGAAAGAGGTTATTTGGACTTCAAATCCTGCAACATTAGAAACCTATTTAAAAAAGGATTCACGTATTGAAAGTTTTGTTTACCATGATTGGTATCAAGCAGAAACTTTTAAATATAATGGGAAAGTACATACAATAAGTAAAAGTTTCAATACTCAAAATGATTTTTTCAAACTATTTCCTTTTGAAAATAAGTTAGGTACTATTACTACCGCTTTATCAAAAGAGAATAGTGTTGCGATGAATGAAAATACAGCAACACTATTATTTGGAAAAGAAAATCCTATTGGAAAACAAATTCTTTATGGTACTAAATTGTTAACCGTAACCTGCGTTTATAATGTTCCAGGTAATTCGTCTGTCAATCCAGCAATTGTAATCAATCAGATGAAAGAAAGATTACTTGAAGAGAAAGATAATTGGGGGGCTTTCAATCAGTCATTAATGATCAAGCTAAAAGATCCAAAAGATAAAGAAGCGATAACAAAAAAAATAAACGATTTATATTATAGTCACAAAGCGGTCAGAGAGGCAAAGGAGGAAGGAATGACTATTGATGAATATGTTGAAAAATACGGAGTAATAAAGACCATATTGAATCCATTAAGCACTTTAAGATTACATGCTGTTGCACCAGGAGCTCCAGAAGGAAAAGGTAACTATCAGTTTTTATTGATAATGGTAGGATTGTCAATATTGATTTTGTTGCTTTCTATAGTAAACTATGTTAATCTGGCTACTGCCAATGCAATAAAACGTGCCAAAGAAGTAGGAGTTCGTAAAATTATTGGTGCTTCAAAAATGGATATTATAAAACAATTTATTTTTGAAACCGTAGTAATAACCTTATTTTCTATTCTCCTTTCTTTGGTAATTGTAGAACTGTCGTTGCCTTATTATAATGAATTTTTAGGTAAAAAGTTAGTTATTTTTGGAGATCAATTTTATTTACAATTACTATTAATTTTTGTTATTGTAATTGTTGTAGCAGGAGTTTTTCCCGCTGTTTATGTGTCCAATTTTGAAGCGCTAAAAGTGCTGAAAGGAAATTTTGGACGAAGTAAAAGTGGTATTTGGTTGCGTAACGGAATGTTGATTTTTCAATTTTCAATCGCATCATTCTTTATAATAGGCTCCTACATTGTTTATCAACAAGTAAATTATCTTTCGAATAAAGATTTGGGTTTCAAAGGAGATCAAGTTGGAACGGTGTATTGGAATAAGTCAAATCTAGCCGTAAATGGAATTGTAACCAATACAATTATTTATAATAGATATAAAACACTAAAAACCGAGTTAGAAAATATTGAAGGAGTACAGAAAGTATCAACCGGGACGTTCAGATTTGGTGGCGGTAATGATTCAAGTAGTAGTTTTTCGTATAATGGGAACAGCATTCAAGCTCAGAATATGGCCGTCGATTATGATATGCTTTCTGTTATGCAGATTAAAATTGTAAAGGGCAGAGATTTATCTGAAAAGTTAGCTTCGGACACTATTAATTCGATTTTAGTAAATGAGACTGCTTTGAAAATGATGAATGAAAAAAATCCGTTAGGAAAAACGATTGATTGGAATGAAAAGAAGTTTAAAGTGATAGGTGTCGTAAAAGATTTTAATCTATTTAGTCCACAAGGGAAAGTGCCACCAATGGTATTTTTTCATCTAAAAACGGTTGATTGGTTGATAGAAAATATCAGCGATTTGTATGTGAAAATTGACAGTGAGAAATCAGAAAAAACCATTTCAAACCTTGAGAATTTTTGGAAAAAGAAAGTCGTTGCTGAGTTTCCTTTTGAGTTTAATTTTGTAGATAAAACGTTTGCAAGAACTTTTGAGGCCTATGTCAAACAAAAGAATTTGTTCTCCTTGTTGAATGTAGTTGTCATCTTAATTGCCCTTTTTGGATTGTTTGCTTTAGCATCGTATTCGATAGAAAGACGCATGAAAGAAATTGCGATCCGAAAAACACTTGGAGCAGAAACCAATGTTCTACTAAAAGAATTATCAAAACAATACATCATTCACTGTATCCTAGGGTTTTTACTGGCGCTATTTCCAGTGTATTATTTGCTCAATATGTGGTTAGAAAATTTTGCTTTTAGAATTGCTATTTCAATAATTCCATTTATTCTGGGATTCTTTGTTTTGATGTCTTTAACATTGATAGTTGTACTTTCTAAAGCATATGGCGCTACAAAAGTTGCCGTTTTGAAATACTTAAAATACGAATAGTTATGCTAAAAAATTGGACAAACATATTTTTATACCACATCAAAAATAATAAGCTTTTTACCATTCTAAATGTTCTGGGATTGAGCATTGGTGTCGCAGGATTAATTTTTGCGATTCTGTATTGGAACGACGAGCATAGTTATAACGATTGGAATCCAGAGAAAGAAAGAGTTTTTCAAGTTGTAAATGATCAGCCACGATCGGGTTTTTTAGCTTATAATGTAATTCCGCTTGGTGAAACTTTAAAGCGAAATTCATCTGAAGTGGAATCCTATTGCAATTTTCAGCCAGGTTACAACGGCGCGCTAATTGAGTACAGCGACAAGAAAGAAATGGTACAGAAAATCCTAAAATCGGAAGGTAATTTCTTTTCTTTTTTTCCATTTCAATTTACAAAAGGAAATGCAAAAAACGCCCTGAAAAATAAAAATAGTGTAGCAATTTCTGAACAAACTGCACAACTTATTTTTGGTGATGAAAATCCAATAAATCAATCGCTAAAAATTGGAGATAAAAATTGTGTTGTTGGTGGCGTTTATAAAATTTCTGAAAAGTCGTCAGTTGCACCAGCTGTTGTTTTGCGTGAAGAATTTGAAGAAAATGTCAAAAAAAATGCTGATAATTGGCAAAGTCATACTTGTTATTTAGTATTAAAATTAAAAAATCCCAATAGTAAAGAAGCCGTTGAGAAACAAATCTGGAACATTTATGTAGAAAAGCAAGCGAGAAAATTTGCCAAAGAGAAAGGAACTTCTTCAGAAGAGTACATCAAGAATTTTGGTTTGGATAAACCTTATTTAGAATCTTTAGTAACCGCAAGATTGCATTCAAAAGTTGTAAATGGTTATCCAGAAGGAAGCGGAAATCATCAATTCTTGTTAATTATGGTGGGCTTATCTGTACTAATTTTAATTCTTTCTGTCGTAAATTATATCAATCTTGCTACTGCAAATGCTATAAAACGTGCTAAAGAAGTTGGAGTTCGCAAAATTATTGGCGCAACAAAAACACAAATTGTTTTTCAGTTTGTAATGGAAACGGTGCTCATCACTTTGTTTGCAGTACTTTTTGCCTTGGTACTTGTAGAGCTTTTTCTTCCGTATTACAATCAGTTTTTATTGAAAGATTTGGTTATGAATAACGGTCAGTTTTACATTCAATTGTTCTTGGTCTTTGTAATTATAATCATTTTTGCCGGAGTTTTTCCTGCGATTTACATTTCAAATTTTGAAGTTCTCAATGTTTTGAAAGGAAATTTCAGCCGGAGCAAAAAAGGAATATGGCTTAGAAATTCAATGCTTATTCTGCAATTCGCTATAGCTTCTTTTTTTATAATTGGATCTTATATCGTTTTTCAACAAGTCAATTTTATGATGAATAAAGACATTGGTTTTAGCGGAAATCAAGTTTTGAATATCAATTTAAATGAACCCAAAAAACCTAAAGATTTTGCAATGATTCAGAATGAATTACTCAAAATTAAAGGTATCGAAAAGGTTTCTGCTGGTAATTTCTCTTTTGGATTTGGCGGTTATTTCTCTTCTGTTTTTACCTACAAAGGAAAAGATGTTGAGGTTGATAATATGTCAATGGAATTTGGACTGCTAGATTTGATGAAGATTAAAGTGATGCAAGGACGAGATATTTCGCCGAAATTCGCTTCAGATACAATAAGTTCAGTGCTTGTAAATCAGGCAACGGTAAAAATGATGGGTGAAAAAAATCCGATAGGAAAAGAATTTGAAGTTAGAGATGATGGTGAAAATCCAGGAATTCGAAGATTAAAAATTGTTGGAGTTGTTGAAGATTTCAATGTTTTAGGACCACAAAAAGATATTCCGCCAATGCTGTTTTATCACTTGAAAACCATTTCAGAAAGTAGTTTTTTAAGTAGAATTTACATAAAAATAAATCCAGAAAACAGTTTAGAAACGGTTTCAGAAATAGAAAGGTTTTGGACTACAAAAATCGATACACGTTATCCGTTTTCGTATGATTTTGTCGATAAAAATTTTGTCCGAACTTATAGCGATTACATCAGTCAGAGAAATCTTTTTTCTGTTTTGAATATTGTAGTAATCTTAATTGCGCTTTTCGGATTATTTGCTTTGGCATCATTTTCAATTCAAAATCGAATGAAAGAAATCGCCATCCGAAAAACACTTGGAGCAGAAACCAATGTTCTACTAAAAGAATTATCTAAACAATACATCATTTATTGTGTTATTGGGTTTTTACTGGCTTTATTTCCAGTGTATTATTTGCTTAATATGTGGCTAGAAAATTTTGCTTTTAGAATTACTATCTCAGTGTTGCCTTTTTTACTTGGTTTTGTAATTCTATTAAGCTTAACATTAGTTATAGTGCTCTCTAGAGCGTATCAAGCCACACGATTAGATGTACTGAAATATTTGAAATATGAATAAAATAATCTTTTTATTAATAGCTTCCTTTTTTTACTGTTTTTCTCTTTTGGGGCAAGAGCAGCATTGGTCTCTGCAGCAATGTATTGAAGCAGGAAAGAAAAATTCTATCGCTATTAAAATTCAGCAATTGGATATTAAAAAAGCACAGAAAGAACATAATTCAGTTGGTAATCAATTCTTACCTACAGTTTCTTTTACTGGAAATCAAAGTTATAATTTTGGTTCAACCATTAATCCTTCCACCAATGGAAGGGAAAGTTCAAATATCCAAAATGATAATTTTAATTTGAATGCACAAATGAGTTTACTTGATTTTAAAGCTATTGCGAATGCTCAAAAGAGCAAAATAGCTATTGAATTGTCAAAAGAAACTTTAAAAATTGTTGAGAACGAATACCAACTTCAAATCTTGGAGAGCTATTATCAAACACTTTTTACCCAAGAATTACTTAAAATTCAAGAAGAGCAATTCAAGAATTCTGAATTTAATCTGGAGAGAGTGAAAAAAGAGGTTGATATAGGTTCCAAATCAAAAAGTGATTGGTATGATATGCAATTAAGTTTCGCTCAGGAAGAGAAAAGGATATTAGAGACAAAACAATTGTTGCTGTATCAAAAGAAGCAACTTTTTCAGTTAATTAATATTGAAAATACAGCCATAGAAGCTGTGGTCTTGTATGTTTTGATTGAAACAGCTTTTAGCCAAACAATGACTATTGATAATAACCCAAAGTTGAGATATGCGAAGTTAAATTATGAAAGTAGTTTAGCAGACGCTAAAATTGAAAGAGCTAATAACTTGCCTTCTTTGATTTCCTTTTATGGTTTTTCTACTTTTTATTTTAAAACACTTAATCGACTCAATGTTCAAACTGTGGATTTTGGTAAACAAATCAAAGATAATAAGAATCAACAGATTGGAATCCAGCTTGATATTCCCGTTTTTAATGGTTTTCGTAATTCGAAAAGATTGTCTGCCTTGAAAATTGAAGCCGAAAAAACAAGATTATTAATTGAACAAGAAACTTTAAAAGTTAAAAATCAGATTGATCTAGAGAATCAGAACAAACAAAATTATATAAAACTCTCTGCAAAGTTGCAAGAAATGAAGGGTTTTGCCGAAGTTTCTTTTCGGTCTTCTCAAGCCAAGTTTTCAACGGGTATCATTGATGCTGTAGTTTTTTCGACTGTTAAAAATCAATTGCTTGCCACGGCTTATGATTGGTTAAAAAATCAGTTGCAAGTAAAGTACGTTGATCAGAAAATTGCGCTTCTTAAAGGTGAAATGTATTAAAATGAGTTTGCCTATTTTCGTATCAATATTTTCAATTCATTCCTAATTGATTCCATAATTTTCCTATTATCTTTGCAATCCAGAATCAGTCTTATTAAAGTTAGACATTGGATAAATTATTAAAAATGAAATTAGATAGAAAAGAAATACTAAAAGCATTAGAAACCATTTCTATTGCTGGTGAAGGAAAAAATATGGTGGAAAGCGGAGCTATCGCAAACGTAGTTACTTTTGGTGATGAAGTGGTGGTAGATTTAGTATTGCACACACCCGCGATGCATATTAAAAAACGTGCTGAAGACGATATCAAAAAAACGATTCTGGAAAAAGTTTCGGCCGAAGCTAAAATTAAAATCAACAGCAAAGTTGAGGTGCCAGACAAACCTGAAATTAAAGGGAAAGCTATTCCTGGAATCAAAAATATTATTGCTGTAGCTTCTGGAAAAGGGGGGGTTGGAAAATCTACTGTTACAGCAAACTTGGCAGTTTCTTTGGCCAAAATGGGATTTAGTGTTGGGGTGTTAGATGCTGACATCTATGGTCCTTCTATGCCTATCATGTTTGATGTAGAAAACGAAAAGCCAATTTCTATTGAAGTTGATGGAAAATCAAAAATGAAACCTATCGAGAGTTATGAAGTAAAAATGCTTTCAATTGGTTTCTTTACCTCGCCTAGTCAAGCCGTAATCTGGAGAGGACCGATGGCATCTAAAGCTTTGAATCAAATGATTTTTGATGCGAACTGGGGCGAATTGGATTTTATGTTAATTGATTTACCTCCAGGTACAGGAGATATTCACTTGTCTATTATGCAATCTTTACCTGTTACAGGAGCGGTCGTAGTGAGTACGCCTCAAGCTGTAGCGTTGGCAGATGCTAGAAAAGGAGTAGCCATGTTCATGTCTGAAGCGATCAATGTTCCTGTTTTGGGAATTATAGAAAACATGGCTTATTTTACGCCAGAAGAGCTTCCTGAGAATAAATACTATATCTTTGGTAAAGAAGGGGCTCGTAATTTGGCAGCCGATTTAGATGTTCCTTTCCTAGGTGAAGTACCAATCGTACAATCCATTCGTGAAGCGGGAGATTATGGACGCCCAGCAGCTTTACAAACCGATTCTATTATAGGGACTGTTTTTGAAAACATCACTAGAAACGTAGTCCAAGAAACCGTAAATAGAAATGAGTATTTACCTGCTACCGAAGCCATAAAAATTACAACAATGGCGGGTTGTTCAGCAGTAAAAAAATAAATAAGTACTACACCACCAACAGAAATTCTTTTTGTTGTTGGTGTTGTTTAAAAGAAGAGTATTATGACAACAGAAGAATTAACGGAAAATGTGATTAAGGCTTTAGACGAGATTAGGCCTTTTCTTAAATCAGACGGTGGCGACATTACGCTTATCTCGATTGAAGACGAAAAGCATGTTAAAGTAAGACTCGAAGGAGCTTGCACAAGTTGTAGTGTCAATCAAATGACTTTGCGCGCGGGTGTTGAAACAACAATCAAAAAATTTGCTCCACAAATAGAGACTGTAGTAAATGTGATGTAAGTCCATCCGTTGCACTGCTTTTTTTAAGGTTCTTTGAATAGTAAGATGGATAAAATTATCTACAATTTTGATTTATTTTAAATTTTAATAATTTAATGAATAAATCGTTGTAGTGTAAAATTGTTATCATATTTGGGTTTTTTGTATTGTTTTTTTCTTATTTTGGTAAAAAATTATAAGAATAATTCATTTTTATTTTCTGTGCTTAAATCAGGAATAAAATATATTTGGATTACTAACTTTAAACCTAACCAATTATGAAAAAACAGTACTTTTTATTTATTTTGCTATGGTCTATTGGTATTAGCTTTGGACAAGAACTTATTCAAGAAGCCTCTGTAAAAAGAGCATATGTAGGTGTTGATGGGGAATGGCAAGATGCTTCTTTTACAACACCAGTTACTATATTTTCAAATAGACAAGGGTATTTAAAAATTATCGGTGCAGAATTTTTAACCAAACTCAGCAGTGATAGAGCCAAATTAGAAGAAAATACGGCTTATAATTCTGCGGAATTGACTGGTCAAGAATTAGTGACTTCCAAAAACGAGAAAAATGGTTTAGTAAGTTCAACCTATAAAGGTAAATTGGTTTATAAAACTATTGATGGTGTATATGTGCCTGAGGTTTCTGTGGTTTATACCATAAATCAAGCAGATGTGCTTCGTTTGAAAATAATCAACAATAAAAACAGTAAAGTATATATTTTAGATCTCGAGATCAAATAAACAATAAACAATTGATAATAAATAATGGATGTTTTAATAAAGATTAAGGATAGAGAAGGGGTCGTTCACGAATTGCAAGCGCCAACAGATATGGCAATGAACATTATGGAATTGTGCAAAGCCTATGAATTGCCTGTAGAGGGTACCTGCGGCGGAATGGCCATGTGTGCTTCTTGCCAATGTTATGTGCTCAATGAGGTGGAGTTGCCACCAATGGGCGATGATGAAGAAGCCATGCTATCTGAAGCTTTTTATGTAAAATCCAATAGCCGTTTAGGTTGTCAAATACCGATTACTGAAAGTCTTGAAGGACTTGAGTTAGAATTGGCTCCAGAGAATTAAAAATCCCTTTATGGGATTTTTTTTATGCTTAGAAATACAGTTGTTTTATAAATTATTTTTTTATTTAACGTATCTGAATGCAATAAAACTCTAAAAAAAACAACTTCTTACTTTTAAGAATCTTAAAGCAATTGTTTTATTTAGAATTGATATAAATAATATTATATTTGCATCGGAATTTTGGCCAATACCACAAGGGCTTTATCCAATTTCTTTAATTACTCTTAGAGTCAAATATAATGAATAGCAATAGTCACTTTGAATCCAAAACCTTTACTGCATTTAAAGAAGGAGATCAGGCGGCATTTTCTTATTTCTATTCTAAGTATTTTTTAAAAATACAATCTTTTAGCCTTCAATTTCTTTATGATTCAAATGATGCTGAAAATCTAGCACAAGAGGCTTTTGTCTATTTATGGGAAAAGAGAGAGAGTATTGAATCTATCGGTGGTATTCCTTCCTTTTTATACACTTTTACTAAATCAAAATGTCTCAATACGATTAGACATAAAAAAGTAAAAGATAAATTTCAAAGCAATTTTTTAAATGAGAAGCAGAGAGAATTAGATGTTGAGATACTAAATACAATTCAGTTAGATACTTTAGAATTGACCGAATTAGAAAGTATAATTCAAGAATCTATTAGCAATTTACCGCCCAAAACCAGAGAAATTTTTATAAAAAAACGGTTTGAAAATAAAAAAAATGCCGAAATCGCTCAAGAAATGGGAGTGAGCTTGAAAGCTGTTGAAGCCCATGTAACTAAGGCTTTAAGGATTTTGAAAGCCAAATTGTCTGATTATTTGTTCTTGATTATTTGTTTTTATTTATAATAATTAAAAATATAAGATAGGGTATTTTAATTTTAAGGTGTACTTATAATGCAAAGAAGTTTTAAATCACATATATGTCATCGGAAATAATAAATAAATACCTTTCTAACGAGGCTTCAGAACAAGAAGTTCAGGAGCTTTTTGATTGGATTGATGCATCAGAAGAAAATAAGAATCAATTTATAGCAGCAAAGAAACTATGGGTCTTGACTAGTCTTTCTTCTGATGTATCAATTGAAACGGTTCCTGTAGTTCAGTTGATGTCTAAAAAAAGTATCAGAACGTATTTTCAATATGCTGCAATATTTTTGGTACTTCTAGGATTAGGGTCAACTGTTTTTTTATTTAACACTAAATCTAAAGCTTCAAAAGAAGTTGTTTTGGAATTAGGCGACGGCCGTTTAGAATTTTTTTCTGGAAAAACTCAGACGATTTTGTTAAATGATAAAGGCGATTTGGTTGCTAAAAAATTTCCAGACAAAATGGTTTACTTTGGTAAAGTTCAGGATGAAGAAGTTGTTTATAATACACTTTCGGTTCCATATGGAAAACGTTTCAAACTTCAATTATCAGATGGCACCGTTGTGAGTTTAAATTCAGGAACTACCTTTCGTTATCCAGAGCAGTTTGGGATTAGCGAAAATCGAAATGTTTACCTCTCTGGAGAAGCATTTTTTGAAGTAGCCAAAGACAAAGAGCATCCATTTATCGTTCATGCAAATCAGGCAGCGGTTGAAGTTCTTGGTACTACATTTAATGTGAGCGCCTACCCTGAAAACCCTACCGTTAATAGTACATTAATTGAAGGAAGTATTCGAATGTCTGAGGCACTTAATCCATCTAATGCTGTTTTGTTAAAGCCCAATCAAATGGTGACATGGCAGAATAATTCTAAAAAACTTGTTTTAAAAGAAGTCGCCCCCACATTATATGCAGCGTGGACAAAAGGTGAACTTGCTTTTAAAGATACTCCATTTTCTATTATTGCTAAAATTCTTCAGCGAACCTACGATGTAGAAATTATCAATGAAAATTCTGATTTGGCCAGACAGAATTTTACGGGTACCATTAGGATTAGCGAATCTAGTGTCGAAAATATTTTAGACTTGCTAAAACGCGATACGCCTTTTAATTATTCCATTCAACAAAAAACAATTACAATTACCAATCTTCGTTAAATAAGCAAAATGACATTTACGACACAACCTATTTTAAGAAAAATTCTGTTTTTCTTGGCCATTTTCATATTTGGTTTTAAAGGATTTTCTCAGAATAAATTAATTACAATACAAGTTAAAAACAAACCAATAGGTTTAATTATCAAATCTATTGAAGAACAAAGTGATTTTAAAATAATCTATAATACCCGTAAAATAGACGCTGAGCAATTGGCAGAATTAGAAGTTAAAAATGCCACTTTAGAAATGGCTTTAACACAGTTATTAAAAGGTAAAAAAATTTCGTTTTACATTCAGAAAAAGCAGGTTTTATTAACGAGTTCAATTTCGGATATATTTGATACCAACGGACAGGAAACACAAAGACTAATTAGTGGCATGGTTTATAGTGCTAAAGACAAACTTCCGCTTCCAGGGGCTTCAATCCGTATAAAAGGAACTGGAATGGGGGCAGTAACCGATTTTAACGGAGAGTTTGTGTACCAATTAAAAGGAAACAATATTCCAGATTTGGTACTTGAAGCAGGTTTTTTAGGGATGGAAACCCAGTCTCAAAAAGCCGATAATAAAAAATCTTTTGTTTTTTATCTTCATGAAACTACAGATGAATTGAATCCAGTTGTGATTACGTCATCTTATGGTACTACAAAATTGAAAGAGGAAGTAGTAGGAAGTATTTCAACTTTAGAAGCTAAAGATATTGCGATAGCACAAGCCTCTGAAAGTTTTGACAAGATGATTTCTGGACAAATTGCAGGTGTTTTGGTTGAAAATACAACAGGTGTTGGAGGTCCAGTAAAGATTAATATTCGCGGGCAAGGGACATTATCTTCATTAACTGGAGCAATTACAGGAACATCTTCTCAGCCTCTTATTATTGTTGATGGTGTAGTAATGAGCGAAGAATATGCGATAGATAGTGGTGATTTTGATGGATCTGGAATTTATGCTGAAAATTTAGCTAATCCATTAATGAAAATTGCACCCGAAAATATTGAAACTATCTCAGTCTTAAAAGATGCGGCAGCAGTAGGTATTTATGGAGCTGATGGTGCAAACGGTGTAATTTTAATTACGACAAAAAAAGGGATAAAAGGAAAAACACAATTTGGTTTTTCTAATCAGCTTGGAATTTCTTCTGCAATTAATCAAATTAAATATTTGAATGGAGAGCAGTATACAGCAGTACGAAACGAATATTTAAAGAACACCACGACAAATTATGTCCCAGTTACTTATAACGGAGTTAATACTGACTGGTTTGATTTGTTGAATAAAGCTGGGATTTATAATAAATACAATTTTAATGTTTCTGGATCATCTTCAAAATTTTCGTATCGGACAAATGTTAGCTATACAAAAATTGACGAGCCTCAAATGGGAAATGAATCAAAACAGTTAAATGCTGGAATCAATTTAGGGTTTGGTTCTGGTAAATGGGATGTCAATTTAATGCTGAATCCTAGTTTTGTTCAGAAAGATGCGCCTAATATCTTTTACAGTTTTGCTTATCTTCCTACACTTTCTCCTTACAATACAGATGGCTCTTTTGCAAATTTAGGCGTGAGCGGAGCTACTGCTGGGAATCCATTGGCTGCCATAGAGCAAAATAAAAATGAAACACAGACATTTGGTTTGTTGGGAAGTTTTAATGTATCCTATAAACTCAATGATAATATCAAGTTCTCTACTCTTTTTGGGATGGATTATAGTGATAAAGATCAAGATCGATACTTCTCTGGAGCTAATGAAAGTGGTCAGTCTAATGGGTCATTTACTCTTAATGGTATTCTATATCCTGCTTGGGGACGACGTTTATTAAATGAAAGGAATGCAACAAAATGGAACTGGCAAGGACAAGTATTGTTTAATAAAAACATTGCAGAAAATCATACTATTGATGGCGTGATTGGTTTTGAATTGAGTGAGGATAAAACCAATTTTGAGTATTCCTCTGGGGTTGGATTTGTAAATCCAAATGTAATAAATCCAATTACTGACGCAATAAGAGATGATAATGCTGCTACACCAAATGTTGATGAATCTAAGGCTGGGCAATCTTATAGAAGTGAAATCAGCTATAATTCTAGAGTTTCATTGTTCTCACAGTTAAATTATAACTATAAAAAACGATATTATTTACTAGGCAATTATCGTCGTGACCAAAGTTCTGTTTTTGGTGACGATACTGATGTGGCGCATAACGGAGGATTGGGTGCAGCATGGATTGTAAGTAACGAAGACTTTTTGAACGCTTCATCATGGATTGATTTCTTAAAGCTAAAAGCTAGTTATGGTACTACCGGAAATTCTAGAATTGGATCTTACCGATCTAAAGGTTTGTACAATGTTTCTCAAAACAAGTATAATGGAGGCATTGGTGCAACTACAGGAGCTGCTCCAAATGGAAATTTGAGCTGGGAAAAAAATACCAAGTTCAATGCTGGTTTTGACTTTACTATTTTCAACAGAATTGAACTGACTTTAGAATACTACAATGACAATAAAAGTGATTTGATTACAACAAGAGAAATCCCTACAGAAACGGGCTACAGCTCTGTGCAATTAAACGCTGCAAGCATGTACAATAGAGGTTTAGAACTTACAACTAGGATCAAATGGGTGAAAAACAATGCTTTTAAATGGACAACCGTATTTAACATTGCGACTGTAGACAGTAAAGTAACTGAATTAAAGGGATTAGGAGAAGATTATTCTTTAGCGAATTTAGCTTTAGCACAAAAAATCGGGTATAGTACTAGTACTTTTTGGGGAATCAAATGGGTTGGTGTAGATCCTGCAACGGGTAGAGATCTTGTCGAAAAAAATGGTAAAATATATGATGCCAAGACTTACAGTGATCTATACACTATTGCAGATTGGGAACCAATTGGAGACAAACAGGCAGATGCTTATGGTGGTTTTTATAATGATTTTACTTTTTTTGACAAATTAACCCTTTCTGTTCGAGGGGAATATCAAATTGGCGGTGATTTTTTTGTATCGGATGCTTTGGTAGATAAATATTCTAACACATCTAATAGGAATCTTTCGGTAAATGCTTATGATTACTGGAGAAATCCAGGAGATGTCGTTTCGCAGGCTGCAGTTACGTCTTCACCTGCGATGTCAAATTTAAGTAAATATGTATATGATGCTACTTATGTCAGAATCAGTAATATTAATTTGAGTTACAATGTACCGATAAAAAATACATTCTTAAACCATCTTTCTGTTTTTGCTGATGCTTCAAATGTAGCATATTGGTACAAAGAAAAGAGTCCAAAAGGAATGAATGGAATAAGAGAATACAGTTTTGCTTACCCTCAGGCTAGAACTATCTCGCTGGGAGTTAATGCTAAATTTTAAAATTTTGAAATCGCCATAAACCTGAAGTTTACCTATATAAACACCAATGAATAATAAGGCGATAGTAAATGTGACCTAATGACAAATAAAATTTTATACCTAATGAAATATTCAAAATACTTTTTTATTTTTTTTCTTGTTTTTTCCTTGCAAAGCTGCAGTGACTTCTTGGATCAGGAACCTGGAACGCAAACCTCTATAGATGAACTTCTACAGAATAAGAAAGGAGTTTTACAAGCTTTAACTGGGCTTTATTCTGAGTTAGAGGCTAATGTACGCGGAGAGCGTTTTGCTGTGTATGCCGATTTACAAGGAGGGAATATTAAATTTTCTCCAACTTCTTCAGGAAGTAATAGAGGTCAAATTTCTCCTCCATCAAATCTTGAAGAGGTGTATGCTTTTGATGATTTGGCGCTAACTAGTAATTTTAAAACATTTTATGATGGAAGTTATGATATCATAAATCAGGCGAATTTAATTCTAGAATATACTCCTGCTTTAAAAGATGCTACAGATGCAGAGAAAAATCAAATCATTGCTGAAGCATTAACCATTAGAGCTTATGCTCATTTTCTGTTGTCTTTAGTGTATAGTCAAGAGTATAAGTTTACGGCTGATGCTTCTCATTTAGGAATCGTTTACGCTACAGCCTCTGTTAAAGAGGGGATTCAATATCCTGCAAGAAAAACTGTAGCAGAAACGTATTTATTAATTATAAATGATTTAGAAACTGCAATTGGCAGTTATGCATCTAAGTCACTTCTTCCTGGGCAAGTGTATTCTTTATTTAATCGAAATAATACAAAAGCTCTACTCGCCAGGGTTTATCTTCAAAAAGGGGATTGGAATAATGCTTATGAAACAGCAAATGATGTAATTGTAAATTCTGGCATATCTTTAACTAGCGCTGCTGATTATGTTGGACAATGGACACGTACTAATCTTCCCGTATCTGAAATTTTATTGGAATTTTCTGTTCCAGTAGATACCGAAGGAATTGTTTCTTCATCCATGTCACAAGTTTATGGCTATACAACATCTACAAGTTATCAAAAATATGTGGCTTCAGATGATTTAGTTAATTTATACGAAAACAACGATTTACGAAAACAATTATTCTTAGGTGTATCACTACAGACTTTAGTAAATGGTGTTTTGTCACCTGTGAATTATAATTTTACTAAAAAATTTCAAGACAATGCGGGTTATGTAGCTTTCAGACTTAGTGAAATGTATTTGATTCGCGCTGAAGCTGCTTTAAATATGAATAGAGCCGAGGTGGCAATGGCAGATATAAACATTATTAGAGCTCGTTCCAATGCTTCTCTGTTAACTAGCACTGCCAATCTTGAAGAGAATATCCTCTTAGAGAGAAGAAAAGAACTTTGCTTTGAAGGCCATTTGTTTTTTGATTTAGTGCGTCATCATAAAAATGTTACAAGAAATGACGGCTGTATTTCCTCAAATTGCAATATGACCTATCCTTCCTTAAAATTTGTATTGCCAATACCCACATTCAACACTAGTCTTAACCCTAATTTAAAACAAAATGACTCGTATTAAGATATTATGCCTATTGTTTATAGCAGTGTTATTTTTTTCCTGCTCTAAAGATGATTATAAATTAGGCACTCAAGTTGATCCTCACATAAGATTTCATTTCTTGGTTAAAAGCGATAATACACCGGTTGAATACCCAACGGTAAACGGAAGTTTAGTGCCTCAATCTAGTTATGTAAATACTTCTGTCAAAACTTTAAAAGTGCCAGTTGCATTAACGGCATATAATTTAAAAAATACAATAACTGCCAATTTTAGTGCAGTTTCATCAATTGGTGATAACCAAAGTTTCACAGTTAATCCAGTGAATGAATTACGCTTTAATGGATCGAAATTAACGGATACTATCGCTGTGTCTTTCAATAAGAGATGGACAACAAACCAAAGCATAACTTTGAAATTAGAAACTATTTCAGATCCTGAAATTCATATTGGAAATCTCAATACAGAATATACAAATGATACTTTCAAAATCGATTTGGCGCCCATCACAACAAATTATACTTTCCCTGTTAATCAATTTGTTGTTAAGGGCGAAGCTGGCGAAACTATAGATTTTAAAGTGAACTTTCCTAATGGTTTCTTCCCTTCAGAAATAGAAAAAGCTTCCATCTTTAAATTTCAAAATGGTTTTGAATATGTTTTAACACGCGATGATTTTGGAGATAATAGAAGTTCAATTACTTATCATTTAACCCTTCTAAAAGATATTCAAAATAATGATGCTCGTTATGAATCAAAAATTACTTTAGTAAATAGTCCAAACTATAACGCCACAGGAAATCTTACTTTGACGGTTGTAAAACCAATAAAATCAACTAGAGATATCCAAGCATATCCTGCATCTAAATTTACAGACCCAACTAATGCCTTTTATTTAACATATGGTGAGCATTGGTTCAATAACAATGGGAATTGTTCTTGGCAAACTTTTAATGCTCTGACTTTTCCTGTTATTGTTGCAAAAGATCATGAAAACGCGATTTTGTATAGAGATAAAGGAACTGCCAATCCAAATGATGATGTGTATCACGATGCTTTCAAAATTGGATTTAATGTCGCTAGCGGAACAAATACCGTAAATTCTTTTGGTTTAAAAAGATGGTTTTCTAACGAGAGCAATTCAGCTGCTATATCACCTGGATTTAATATTACGTCTGCTTTAGAGTTTTTTCCAGCAAATGGAAACAGCAAAACTCAGGGAACAGTTCTGGTAATTCCTCAGGATATTACCATTGGATCGAGCGCTACAAATACTTATCAGATTGCTATTTCAGGAGAAGGAACGTATAAAGAAATAAGCAACGGGTTGTTTGAAATTTCATTTGAATTAAAGTTAACAAATGATAAACTATTTGGAGGAACGGTTTCTACACAATACAGAATGTACAACAACAGAACCTATACAAAACCAGCGGCTTTAAGTATTCCATGCCCTAAAGAAGTTACGCTTTAGGTTTCGGGCTTGGAGCTGTTATAAAATATGAAATTTGAAACCCATCAAATTAAAAAAAATATTAGAATGAAAAAAATAATCTTCCTTATGCTATTGCTCGTGTGTATGACGGCTTATAAAAGCATTGATCAACCTAATTATATTACTATTCAGGAATTACGCAAGATGTATTCCAGTGGAGATGCATCAAAATGGCCTGAAGCAGAATTACATGAAAGTATAGATAAATCCAAGTTTAAAGATATTGGTGTTTTGCCGGATGTTATTTATCCCAGTTATAATACTTACTCCAAGGAAAAAGAAACTTTAGGTAAGATTTTATTTTTTGATCCGAGGTTATCTAAAAGTGGGCAAATTGCTTGTGCTTCTTGTCATAATCCAGAATTAGGTTGGACGGATAATTTAACACGTTCTTTTGGCCACGATCGTCAAACAGGTAAAAGAAATGCAATGACAATTTTAAATTCTGCTTATGCAACTTCGTTGTTTTGGGACGGACGCGCTAAAAGTCTTGAAGATCAAGCTCAGTTTCCTATCAGTGATCCATTAGAAATGAACCAAGATTTAACTTTAGCCGTAAATACAATCGCTAAGATTAAAGGTTATAATTCCCTTTTTGAAGCTGCTTTTGGGGATAAAAAAGTTTCACTACAAAGAATTCAATATGCTATTGCCACATTCGAACGATCGGTCAATAGTCCCAAAAGCAAATTTGACCAGTTTGTAAGCGGTAAGTCTGATGTTTATACTGATCAACAGGTAAACGGTTTGCATTTATTTAGAACTAAAGCACAATGCATCAACTGTCATAATACCCCGTATTTTAGTGATAACCAGTTTCATAATGATGGACAAACGTTATTCGGAACTAAAAATGAGGATTTTGGTCGCTATGCTATTACAAAAGATGTGAAAGATATTGGCAAATTTAGAACACCAACATTGCGGGAAGTACTCAACACAAGACCATGGATGCATCATGGTCATTTTCCTTCCTTGTTAGATGTCGTAGAGTTCTATAATTTAGGAAATCCTTCTCCTGTACAGAAAAAGTATTTGGGAACGGCAAGAGATTCTTTAATTCCAAAAGTAGATCCGGCTCTTAAAAAATTAAACTTGACTAAAGGGGAAATAGTAGATTTATTGGCATTTATTGAGACTTTAAGTACTCCGAATTCTAGGATTACTATTCCTATCTTACCGAAATAAGGTTATCGATTTTGTTTAGTTTTTGATTTTATGCTCTTAATGAAAGGTTGTTCTTATCAATTTTTTTGAACAATTACTTTAGCTTTTGGAGCTATTCTGTCAATAAATAAGGAATAGGCTTTTTCCGAAGGATGAAGTCCATCAGTGGCTACCAAATAAGTTTCTTTTAGTCCTTGTCTGGTAATGTCGGTGATGTTGATAAAAGTAATGCCATTGGCATCGCAATAGTTTTTTGCAAATGCATTATAACGGTCTAACTCAGTAGATATTTTAGTAGCATTTCCTGTTTGCTGTCCAAAGGGAGTATAAGCATAATCAGGAATTGAAACCACGATAATATTGTCTTTATTGCCTTTGGCTAAAGTGATGGCTGTTTGAGCCAATTGCGGAAACTCTCTTTCATAAATACTAAATTCTCTATTCTGATATTGATTGTTTACGCCAATAAGTAAGGTCACCAACTTATACTCACTTGTTGGTTGCTGTTCTTTAAGCGCATTGATTAGATTAGAAGTGGTCCAGCCTGTTTGTGCGATGATTTTCAAGTCAACTGATAAGCCAGGTATAGTGGTTTCTAGTTTTTTCTTTAATTGCTCTGGGAACCGACATGTAAGACAAACACTTTGTCCAATCGTATAGCTATCTCCAAGGGCAATATAAGAAACATTCTTGCTTACGGGTTGTGGCTGAGGTGAAGGTGCTGGGCTAGTTTCGGGTTTGGGAGCAACCGTTGTGTTTTCGCTAGAACATTGGCTGGAACATGACACTACAACCATCAAAATGAAGAGTTGTAGTGCTGTTTTTATATGTTTTGAAAAGTGTCCCATCAGCTGTTTTTTAGGCGGTTTCCATCGTCAAACACAATTGTTCTTCGATAGCATTCCAAAGGCCTATTCTTTTTTCTAACGCTAGAATGGAAATTGCTTCAACTTCTTCCCATTTTTTAGGATCATTTCCGCAAAGCTCGGTAATCATTTGCATAGCCATTGGTCCATGTTCGTCTGCATCTAATTCGATATGTCTTTCGAAATAGTAAATCAATTGTTTTAAATCCGTTTCTGGAAAGTTTTTTTGGAAGTTTTGCAAGATTTCTGTGAACATACTTGGAATCAAATCTTCTCTTCCGAAGGTGAACGCAGCAGCTATTTCATGAGTTTTGCCATGTTCAATCACTTGAAAAGTGAAGTCCAAAAATAATTTGATATTCGGGTGTAGTTGACTTTTTTTAATGGCCACAAAAATATTCTGAATGGATTGTACTTCTTCTAGGAAAGTATTGATTCCAGTGGTTGTTGCGCCACAAGCTTGCATAGCTTCTAGGTACATTTCGAAGTGGCTTAAGTGTCTTCCGTCCATACTAAGGTCGGTTTCTTCGGCCAAAACAATTTCGTTGATTAAATAGCGAGTTTCTGGATTAGGAGTTGCAAACCATGGCGTTGTTGTACAAGTTAGTTTGGCTTGTAAAGCTTTCAAAAGTGACATAAAATCCCATACGGCATATACATGAGTTTCTAAAAAACAATGTAAATCTTCTAGGGTTTGTACTTTGTGATATAAACTATGGTTTAAAAGCTGTTCTTTTTGAGCAGCAATCTTTGAATTGATGTAGGTAATGTTCATTGGGATTTTTTTGTAAAATTAAAAAAGCTTCCTGTTACCAAGAAGCTTCTATAATTGATTTTATCAATACTTTAATACTTGTTTATCTTATTTAAAAGCTGCAATTCCTGTGATATCCATTCCTGTAATTAATAAATGAATATCGTGGGTGCCTTCATACGTAATTACCGATTCTAAATTCATCATATGGCGCATGATAGAATATTCGCCTGTGATTCCCATTCCGCCTAACATTTGTCTGGCTTCACGAGCAATATGAATAGCCATATCTACATTGTTTCTTTTGGCCATTGATATTTGTGCTGTCGTGGCTTTACCTTCGTTTCTCAAGACGCCTAGTCTCCAAGTTAACAATTGCGCTTTGGTGATTTCAGTAATCATTTCGGCTAATTTTTTTTGTTGCAATTGAGTTCCTGCGATAGGTTTGTCAAATTGAATTCTTTCTTTGGCATAACGTAAAGCGGTATCGTAGCAATCCATAGCAGCTCCAATGGCGCCCCAAGCAATTCCGTAACGAGCAGAATCCAGACAGCCCAACGGTGCGCCTAATCCTGATTTGTTTGGCAATAAGTTTTCTTTGGGAACTTTCACATTGTCAAAAATCAATTCTCCAGTAGCCGAAGCTCTCAAAGACCATTTGTTATGCGTTTCTGGAGTGGTAAATCCTTCCATGCCACGCTCTACGATTAAACCGTGAATTCGTCCTTCTTCATTCTTTGCCCAAACTACAGCAATATCTGCAAAAGGTGCATTAGAAATCCACATTTTCGCACCATTTAATAAATAGTGATCGCCTTTGTCTTTGAAGTTGGTCGTCATTCCGCCGGGATTAGATCCGTGGTCAGGTTCCGTCAATCCAAAACAGCCCATGAATTCTCCAGTAGCTAGTTTGGGTAAATATTTCATGCGTTGTTCTTCGTTGCCGTATTTCCAAATTGGATACATTACCAAAGAAGATTGTACAGATGAAGTAGAGCGCACGCCAGAATCCCCGCGTTCAATTTCTTGCATAATGAGTCCGTAGGATATTTGATCCAATCCAGCACCACCATATTCTACAGGAATATACGGGCCAAAACCGCCAATTTCTCCTAAACCTTTAATGATTTGTTTTGGAAATTCTGCTTTTTGAGCATAGTCTTCTATGATAGGGGATACTTCTCTTTTTACCCAAGCTCTTGCTGCGTCACGCACTAACTTGTGTTCTTCGGTTAATAAATCGTCAAGATTATAATAATCAGGAGATTGAAATAAGTCTGGTTTCATGGTTCGAAAATTTTATGGCAACAAATCTACATAAAGAAATATAACAAAACTACTCAAAAATGTTATAATTTTTAAAAATAACCGTTTTGAATCGAATTTCGTAGATCGAAGTATAAATTTACAATTAAAATAGAGAAGAAGAATATTTAAAAACTATTTAGTACGATAGTCCACCTAGACTGATTGTTACATCTTCAAATAAAAATCTTTAGTCAAGGTAATATATTCCGGGGTGTATACGTGTCTTGCGGTTTCAATAACCAATTCGTCAATTGCTAAATCAGTAGTTTCATTTCTACTAAAAGCCAATAAACTACGTTTGATTTCAGTAGTAGGTGTTCCTTTTACCCGAGTGATTTTCAAAGGATATAGTTCGAATTCTTTGGCCAAAGCAATAAAGTTTTCTTCTTCTTTGAAGGGAATAATTACCGCAAAAATTCCATTTTCAGAAAGCAATAAATCTGCCGCTTCGAGTAATTGCTCAAAAGGCATGGCGTCTTGAAATCGCGCTAAGTCGCGTGATTCATTTTCGGTTTTGTAATCTTCGGAATAGAAAGGAGGATTGGAGACGATCAAATCGTACTCGTCTTCGGGTTCTTCTATAAATTCGTCCAAACCAGCATGAAAACAGAACAATCGATCGTTCCAAGGTGAATTTTCAAAATTATCTGTTGCTTGTTCGTAAGCAGCTTCGTCAATTTCTAAAGCATCAATTTGCTGTGCAGCGCTTCTTTGAGCCAACATCAAAGCGATAATTCCAGTTCCAGTGCCAATATCTAAAATGCTAAAAGGATGATTGTCAATAGGAGCCCAAGCACCCAATAAAACACCATCGGTACCAATTTTCATAGCACAACGGTCTTGTTCAACAAAAAAACTTTTGAATTGGAATTTAGACATAAAGATTTCAGATTGTAGATTGACGAATGCTTACCCGAGCGATAGCGAACTGGCGAAGTATTTCTGATTTTTTCGATTAACCGAATAAACAAATAACCAATTAAACTTTATAAGTACATTTCAATCAATCCCTCTGGCAGATCCATGATGATTTTTTTGTTTTCACGGTCTACTTTTACCAAGAAATGATCAATCATTGGAATTAAAATTTCGGTACCGTCTTTTAACACTTCAAATAAAGGCTGTGCAGTAGAGTCGTTAACGGATTGAATTATACCAACTACACCAAGGCGTTGGTCTTCAATTTCAAATCCGATTACTTCGTGAAAATAAAATTTGTTACCGCTCAATTTGGGCAACATTTTTAAGGGAAGATAAAGGTCGCATCCAAGGAGTGCATCGGCTTGTTCTTCGGTAGCGATGTCTTCAAAACGGATGCGTAGAAAGTCGTTTTTGTGCAGGGAACTACTTTCAATAAAAAAAGGAACCAAGTGTTTGTTGTGATCAACAAACACTGATTCCAAGTTTTCGTATAACTCAGGTTCGTCTGTGTCTAGATAAGCTAGGACTTCCCCTTTGAAACTAAATTTTTTAGCGATTTTACCTAAATAGAAACAGTCCTCTTTACGCATTGTCGCTAGCTAAAATTAAGCCTCAGTTGTTTCGTTATTCTCTTCTGCAGCTGGAGCTTCTTCAGCTTCAACTTCAGCAACTTCTTCAGCAGGAGTTGCAGCAGCAATAGCGTCAGCCTCAGCTTGAGCAGCAGCAGCTAAACGTTTTGCATTTACTTCTTGTTCTGCTTTTAGAGCTTTTGCTTTTTCAGCAGCTTGAGCTTTAGTCAAACCTTCTTTTTTAGCATCAACTTTACCAGCTTTAGCTTCTAACCAAGCAGCTAATTTTGCATCAGCTTGTTCTTGAGTTAGAGCTCCTTTACGAATACCTCCATCAAGGTGGTGTTTCAATAAAGCACCTTTGTAAGAAAGAATTGCTCTTGCAGTATCAGTTGGTTGAGCACCATTGTGTAACCATTTCACTGCACTATCCAAATTTAAATCGATAGTTGCTGGGTTAGTGTTTGGATTGTAAGTACCGATTTTTTCTAAGTATTTACCATCTCTTTTTGAGCGAGCATCTGCTGCTACAACCCAGTAAAAAGGTTTTTGTTTTTTACCGTGTCTTTGTAATCTAATTTTTACTGACATAATCTTGTGATTAAATTTTGAGGTACTCGACCTCGATTAATTAAGGGTGCAAAGATACATTTTTTATTTAAAAAAACTAAAACGAACTTATATTATTAAGAGATAGAATTTTAATCCCAGATTGCAAACTATTTTTTGATGGTTTGAAGAGAAAAAAAGAATAGATTTGTGGTCCATATTTGTTATTTGTGTAAAATGAAAAAAGTGCTATTTGTTGTCGTTCTGTCTTTGTTTATGAGCTCATGTTCTGATGATGTTGTTTTTAATAATCCTTCGGTTCAAGGGTTAATGAACAATGTTTTTTGGCGCGCTCTTCAGAGCAATGCTACTTTGTCTAAAGATGGGGCAATAGTTGTAGAGGCTGTTACTTTAAAGGAAACCTTGACATTGCATCTTTCTTCCACTCAAGTAAAAACATATGTGTTGGATAATAATGCCATTGATTATGTGTCCTATGCATCACGCGAAACTACTCCTGTTACTACTCTTTCTACTCAGAGTAGAAAAGGAACGGGCAAGATTACGATCACTGAGTATGATGCAATAAAAAACACAATTAGTGGAACTTTTACTTTTGTGATTCCTTATGTTACTTCAGATACTCAAGAATCTAAGGAATTTTATTTTTCGCAAGGTGTTTTTTACAAAGTTCCAGTATCTCCAGAAGTGGTGACTTTGGTCAAATAGTCTAGTTATTAATTTGTTACGAGACTAATGAAATTGTTTTTTTTTCATAATTATTACATAAATCTTATAATAGATAGTAGATTAGAATAAAATAAGACTACATTTGTTGCATTATTATAAATAAGTACATATGAACATTTTTGTTGGAAGCCTTCCATTCAGTATTGAGGAAGCAGATTTAAGAGAGTCTTTCGAGGCTTACGGAGCAGTAGATTCAGTTAAAATTATTACTGATAAATTTACTGGTAGAAGTAAAGGTTTTGGTTTCGTAGAGATGACAAACGATGCGGAAGCTCAAAAAGCAATTGACGAATTAAATGGTGCTACTGTTCAAGGTCGTGCAATTGTAGTAAACAAATCTGAGCCAAAACCAGAAGGTGAAAGAAGAAGTTTCAATAACAACCGTGGTGGAGATTCACGTGGTGGTTACGGAGGCGGAAACAGCCGTGGTGGAAGCGATAGAGGAGGAAGATATTAATATTTTTTTCAAGCTATAAAAAAAGGTGTCAATGAAAATTGACACCTTTTTTGTTTCCTCACCCCCCGCCCTCTCTGAAGGAGAGGGAGCTGAAGAGTGGTTTTTTATTTTACAAATTAGCGACCAACCAGTCACCTACTTCACTAGTTTTGTAGGCTTTGCTTCCTTTAGCAGCTAAGTCTTCGGTAACAATACCTTCTTCCAAAGATTTGTTGACAACGGCTCTAATGGCTTCGGCTTCTTCTTTTAATCCAAAAGCATCTTCAAACATCATTGCGGCTGATAAAACGGTGGCTAATGGGTTAGCAATATTCAAACCTGTAGCTTGTGGGTAAGATCCGTGAATGGGTTCGTATAATGAAGTGTGTTCTCCAACAGAGGCAGACGGCATTAATCCCATAGAGCCCGAAATTACTGAAGCTTCATCGGTTAAAATGTCTCCAAATAAATTTTCTGTAATCAATACATCATAAGAGTTAGGCCATTGCACCAAGCGCATAGCGACAGCATCCACAAATTCATAACTCACTTCCACTTCTGGATAGTCTTTGGCCATAGCTTGAACGGTTTCTCTCCAAAGACGAGAAGTTTCCATAACGTTAGCTTTGTCTACACAACATAATTTTTTAGAACGGGTCATAGCTAATTCAAAACCTTTTTTGGCCAATCGTTGTACTTCGGCTCTTGTGTATACGCAATTGTCAAAAGCAGTTTCGCCATCATCTCTTCTTCCTTTTTCACCAAAATAAATTCCACCAGTAAGTTCTCTTAAGAAAACTAAATCTGTTCCTTCGATACGTTCTCTTTTTAAAGGCGATTTATCAATTAAAGACGGGAAGGTGAAAGTTGGACGTACATTGGCAAACAAACCTAATTTTTTACGCATTAAAAGTAATCCTTGTTCAGGACGAACGGGTGCGCTTGGGTCGTTATCGTATTTTGGATGTCCGATAGCGCCAAACAAAACCGCATCGGCTTTCATACATATTTCGTGTGTTTCATCTGGGTAAGGCACACCAACGGCATCAATGGCACAAGCACCTGTTAAGGCTGGTGTCCAAGTGATGTCGTGATTGAATTTTTTGGCAATGGCATCAGCTACTTTTACGGCTTCGTTGATGACTTCTGGTCCGATGCCGTCTCCGGCTAAAAGGGCAATATTTAATTTCATGAGTTGGAAATTGTGATAGTTATGTAATGGATCCAAAGGGTTGAGATTTGGAGTTTTATTTTTAAAATTTATACGGTTACAACATTAAGCATTTTTTGCGTAGCTACAATGGCTGCCACAGTTTGGTCGGAGTCTAATCCTCGTGTTTTGAATTCCTTTCCGTTTGCTGTCCAGGTGATAACCGTTTCACACAAAGCATCTGAACTACTGCCTGGAGGTATTCTTACGGCGTAATCAACGAGCTTAGGCAAAGTCATTTTTTTACTTTTGTAAATTTTGTTAAGGGCATTCATAAAAGCATCAAATTGTCCGTCTCCTTGTGCGTTTTCTTCGATTATTTCTCCATCAATTTTAAGGCAAAGTGTGGTTGAAGGGCGCATTCCTTTAGCATGAACCAAAACATAGGATTGCACCACAACACGTTCTTGATAGGACTGACTATCTAAAACATCAGAAATGATATAAGGTAGATCTTCTTTGGTGACCGTTTCTTTTTTGTCACCCAATTCGATGATGCGTTGTGTAACGAGTTTTAAATCTTCGGCATTTAGTTGTAGTCCAAGCTCTTGAAGGTTTTTTTCGATATTGGCTTTACCTGATGTTTTTCCAAGCGCATATTTTCGTTTTCTTCCAAAACGCTCGGGCAATAAGTCGTTGAAATACAGATTGTTTTTGTTGTCTCCATCAGCATGAATACCAGCGGTTTGAGTAAAAACATTATCTCCAACTATGGGTTTGTTCG
Source organism: uncultured Flavobacterium sp. (assembly GCA_963513565.1). Classification (GTDB taxonomy): domain Bacteria; phylum Bacteroidota; class Bacteroidia; order Flavobacteriales; family Flavobacteriaceae; genus Flavobacterium. The sequence continues at coordinate 40,248 of CAUPRE010000005.1, forward strand.
CCGGAATTCTATATCCAGTAAAAGTTTCTACAAGTTTGCTAACTGAGTATAGAGAAGTTTCTTTGATATTGATTTTTACTTGAGGTAAAAAATCATTGATAACGGCAACGGTACTCTCCAAAGGAGCATTTCCGGCGCGTTCTCCCATTCCATTTACAGTTACGTGTAAACCGCTGATTCCTGCTTTTATGGCTTCCATGACATTGGCTACACTAAGATCATAATCGTTATGCGCATGAAAATCAAAGTGAATGCCAGGGTATTTTTGTGTTATTTTAGAAATGAATTCAAAAGTATCCGAAGGAATTAAAACACCTAATGTGTCGGGTAGCAAAATTCTTTTAACGGGTTGTTGTGTAATGAAATCCAAATATTGAAATACATAATCAGGCGAATTGCGCATGCCGTTGCTCCAATCTTCTAGATAAACATTGGTGGCAATTCCGTTTTGATTCGCGAGTTCGATTGCTTGTGCAATTTCTGCAAAATGTTGTTCAGGTGTTTTTTTTAACTGGTGTGTTAAGTGATTCAAAGAGCCTTTAGTTAAAAGATTTTGAACTTTGGCGCCAGCTTTCTTCATCCAATCAATAGAAATTCCTCCATCAACAAATGACAAAACTTCTATTCGATTCGTATAGCCTTTCGTAGCGGCCCAGTCCATAATACCTTTTACCCCTTGAAATTCTCCCTCACTGACACGTGCCGAAGCAATTTCGATGCGGTCAATATGCAATTCTTCTAATAATAATTGAGCAATGGTTAGTTTTTCTGCAGCCGAAAACGATACGCCCGAAGTTTGTTCTCCGTCGCGTAAAGTAGTGTCCATTATTTCAATCTTTTTCTGTTCCATTGGGGAATTATTTTCGGATTAAAGTATCCTTTTTTTATTTATAGCGAATCCTATATCATTTTTGAAACGATATAGGACAGCACTATTGGGTTGTAAGTAACTTAGGGTTCTATATCAATTGTTTACTAGCAAAATCAACAATTTCTTCTTTGATATTGTTTAGATAATCGATGTCATCAAAACCGTTAATCATGTTGTTCTTTTTGTATCCGTTGATGTCAAAAGATTCTTTTTGACCAGTAGACAATAAAGTAATGGTTTGTTCAGGTAAATTGATTTCTAGCGCTGTTTTTGGATCTGCTTCTATTGCTTTAAAAATGGTATCCGAAAATTCTGGGCTTACTTGCACTGGTAAAACTCCAATATTTAAGCAGTTTCCCTTGAAAATGTCTGCAAAGAAACTTGAAACGACCGCTCTAAATCCGTAATCGTAAACTGCCCAAGCGGCGTGCTCTCTTGAAGACCCAGAACCGAAGTTTTTCCCTCCAATTAAGATTTTTCCAGAATAAGTAGCATCGTTTAAAACGAAATCGGCTTTTGGGGTATCGTCTCCATTATATCTCCAGTCACGAAAAAGGTTGTCTCCAAAACCTTCACGTTTTGTGGCTTTCAAGAAACGAGCTGGTATGATTTGATCAGTATCAACGTTCTCAATTGGCAGTGGCACTGCACTGCTGGTTAGTATCGTAAATTTATCGTATGCCATTTGTTTATTGCTTTTGGCTTTTGGCTTTTAGCTTTTGGCTTCTCTGAACCAAAACTTTTGCCTATAACCTGTTATTATTTTGTTTTTTTGTTTGTAAATAGCCAATAGCTAAATGCCAACTGCTTATTTTAATTTATCAATTAATTTTCGTAACTGTTTTCTAAGAACTATTACTTTTTCTGTAAATTCATCAAATTCACTTTTAGAAACATAATTTAATTCAGCACTTAAAAAAATCAAATATTCCACTTCCGTTGCAGAGCCATGGGCCATTATTAAAAACCTTCTGAAATCAGCATCTGATTCTCGTCCACAGCCTTCAGCGATATTTGTTGGAACTGAACTCGTAGCTCTCCTTAATTGGCTAGTAATTCCAAATAGTTCTTCTTTTGGAAAACTTTTTGTCAGTTGATAAGCGATTAGGGTTAGTTGATGACTTTCTTGCCAAACTGTATAGTTTTTGTAATCTCTCATTTTTTTTGCTTCTAGTCTTTGGCTTTTGGCTTCGAGTTGATTAATTATTTTACTATTTATTCCTAATTTTGCCAATAGCCAAAAGCTGACAGCCAATAGCTTTTTAAAACAATTCCCTCGGATCTGTTAGTTTTCCTGTCACAGCAGCAGCAGCGGCCATTATTGGGGAGGCTAACATTGTTCTTGATCCAGGACCCTGACGGCCTTCAAAGTTTCTGTTAGAAGTACTTACGGCATATTTTCCAGCTGGAACTTTATCGTCGTTCATGGCTAAACAAGCCGAACAGCCTGGCTGACGCAATACAAAACCTGCTTCTGTTAGAATGTCTAAAAGTCCTTCTTCTTTTATTTGTGCTTCAACAACATGCGAACCAGGTACTAACCAAGCCGTAACATTATCTGCTTTTTTTCGGCCTTTAACAATTTCGGTAAAAGCTCTAAAATCTTCAATACGACCGTTGGTACAGCTTCCTAAGAAAACATAATCGATTGTTTTGCCAATCATTGTATCAGCTTCATTGAAGCCCATATATGCCAAAGATTTTTTGTAGGTTTCCTCGCCACCTTCTACTTGGTCTGCACTTGGAATAGATGCTGAAATTCCAATTCCCATTCCAGGATTGGTTCCGTAGGTGATCATTGGTTCGATATCAGCGGCATCAATAGTTAATTCTGCATCGAAAACTGCGTCAGCATCCGTTTTCAAAGTTTTCCAGTATTCAACTGCTTTCGTCCAAGCTTCTCCTTTTGGGGCATACAATCTGCCTTCTAAGAAGTCAAAAGTTTTTTGATCGGGAGCAATCATACCTCCACGAGCACCCATTTCTATACTTAGATTACAAACGGTCATTCGGCCTTCCATTGACATTTCTTCAAAAACATTTCCAGCATATTCAACAAAGTAGCCTGTTCCTCCAGAAGTGGTTAGTTTTGAAATGATGTACAAAGCCACGTCTTTTGGTCCCACACCTTTGCTCAAAGTTCCGTTTACGTTGATACGCATTTTTTTGGGTTTCGGTTGCATAATGCATTGTGTAGAAAGCACCATTTCTACCTCCGAAGTTCCGATACCAAAAGCAATGGATCCAAATGCACCGTGAGTTGAAGTATGTGAGTCACCACAAACAATAGTGGCACCTGGTAAAGTAATTCCGTTTTCAGGACCTACCACGTGAACAATTCCATTTTTCTGGTGCCCTAATCCCCAGTGGGAAATACCATATTCTGTAGCGTTATCTTCTAATGCTTTCAATTGATTAGCCGATAGAGGATCTTCTACTGGTAAATGTTGGTTTATTGTTGGGGTGTTGTGATCGGCAGTAGCAAAAGTACGTTCTGGATATAACACCTTAACGCCTCTAGCTTTTAAACCTAAAAAAGCAACGGGACTAGTCACTTCGTGAATGAAATGACGGTCAATAAAAAACACATCTGGTCCATCCTCAATTTTACGCACCACGTGCGAATCCCATACTTTGTCGAATAATGTAGTACTCATTGTTAACTATTTTTTTTAAGTGTATTGGTCTTTTTTGTTGGGTTGCTACCCAAAAAGTATAACTTGGAAGGCAAATGTAGCAAACGAATAAAAAGTGTCAATTTTGAAATTTCATTATATACGATACCCAAATTCTTTTTCTACGGCAGATTAGAATTAAAAACTTTCTTTTTTAAGGAAAAAGTTGGATTGGTTTTACTATTGATTGGAAAAGAGGGAACGTCTTTTTTTAAAATTAAAATCCTTTTTAGATATGGGATTTTTGTTGTGTTATTTTTAAAACAAACCGTTTTTTCAATGATTTCACTGCGTTTTTTCTATCTAAATCTTGTTTTTTGATTAAAAACAGTCAACAAAGTGCTGTTTTTGTGCTAAGTGAAAGTGGTACTATTTAGAAGTAAAATCGATAAAATGAGTTCTTTAAAACACTTTTTTTTTAATTGAAAACTACGACATCCAAAAATGAGATTTGCTGTTTTTTTAATGAAAATGGTGTAGATTTATTTGGCTTTGGTGCTAAAATTTTAACCTTGATTTAGATTGGAATAAAAAAACAAATTGCCTCTAGTTTCTTTAAAAAAAAACTAAATTTGAACTTCCGCCATTTTGCATTTTACTGTTTTTTATATTCCATAAAACCAATGTTTTAAGGAGTTTTAAAATTGGATTTTGGAATTTTTAATCTTTGTTATTTTAACTTATGTACTTAATATTCGATACCGAAACCACCGGATTACCCAAACGATGGGGAGCACCCTTATCTGATACAGATAACTGGCCACGATGTATACAAATCGCTTGGCAGTTGCACGATGATATGGGTAATTTGGTGGAGCATCAAGATTATTTGGTGCAGCCAGAAGGGTTTAATATTCCTTATGACGCTGAGCGAATTCACGGTATTTCTACCGAATTGGCGCAAGCAGAGGGAATTCCATTGGCGGAAGTATTGGAGAAGTTCAATATAGCTTTAGGGAAAGCCAAATTTATTGTAGGTCAAAACGTAGGTTTTGATGTCAATATTATGGGTTGCGAGTTCTATCGTTTGGGTGTAGCTTCGCCTATGGGGGAGATGCTGATTCTAGACACGTGTACAGAAGTAACTGCTTCTTTGCTGAAATTGCCTGGGGGTAGAGGAGGTAAATTCAAATTGCCAACGCTTACCGAGTTGCATCAGTATTTGTTTGACCAACCTTTCGCGGAAGCACACAACGCTACCGCCGACGTTGAGGCAACTACAAGATGTTTTCTGGAATTAATTAGAAAAGAAGTTTTTACCAAAGAGGAGTTGGAGGTGGAACCCATTTATTTCAAGGAGTTCCAAAGTAAAAATCCAGACCCTTTTCCGTTAATTGGATTAAAGCACATCAATCTTAAGAAGGCTTCTGATGCGATTCGGGAACAACTTAAAGCCTCGGGGGTTGTTACTGATGCACCAATTTTAACCGAAACAGAAAAGAAAGATTTTTCAGCAGCAGCTTTTGCTCATTTGCATAATCATACCCAGTTTTCGGTCTTGCAATCCACCATTGCCATTGGTGGTTTGGTAGCGGCTACAGCCAAAAATAAGTTTCCTGCAGTAGCGATGACGGATACTGGAAACATGATGGGCGCTTTTCATTTTGTGAGTGCCGTTATGAATCACAACAAATCGGCATCGGCTAAAAATAAAGCATTGGTAGAAAGTGGAGAAGAACCCACTGAAACCGAGATAAAACCTATTGTAGGTTGTGAATTCAATATCTGTGATAATCATTTGGATAAAACCAAGAAAGACAATGGTTATCAAGTAGTGTTATTAGCGAAGAATAAAAAAGGCTATCACAATCTGGCCAAAATGGCTTCTATTGCTTACACGGCTGGTTTTTATTATGTCCCAAGAATTGACCGTGCAGTGGTGGAGCAATACAAAGAAGACATAATGGTTTTGTCTGGAAATTTATACGGAGAAATTCCGAGTAAAATTCTGAATGTAGGAGAGAACCAAGCTGAGGATGCTTTGCTTTGGTGGAAAGCACAATTTGGAGACGATTTGTATCTCGAAATTATGCGCCACAATCAAGAAGATGAAAACAGGGTGAATAAAACACTCATTGAATTTGCTCAGAAGCACAAAGTCAAACTCATTGCCACGAACAATACCTATTATTTAAATAAAGAAGATGCCAATGCGCACGATATTTTGTTGTGTGTAAAAGATGGCGAAAAACAAGCCACGCCTATTGGTAGAGGACGAGGCTATCGTTATGGATTGCCAAATCAGGAATATTACTATAAGTCGGGTGAGGAGATGAAAAAACTCTTTGCCGATTTGCCTGATGCGATTATCAACATTCAAGAAATTGTAGATAAAGTTGAAATTTACTCCTTGTACCGTGACGTACTGTTGCCTAAATACGACATTCCACAAGAATTTGTAGTGCCAGAAGATGAAGTTGATGGCGGAGTTCGTGGTGAAAATGCCTATTTGCGACATCTTACGATGGAAGGAGCAAAGCGACGTTATGGTGAAATCACGGAGTCGATTCAAGAACGATTGGATTTTGAATTATTGACCATTTCCAATTCGGGTTATCCTGGTTATTTCTTGATTGTACAAGATTTTATCGCCGAAGCCAGAAAAATGGATGTTTCTGTTGGGCCTGGTCGTGGTTCGGCAGCGGGTTCGGCGGTAGCGTATTGTTTAGGAATTACCAATATTGACCCTATTAAATACGATTTGCTTTTTGAGCGTTTCCTGAATCCGGATCGTGTGTCGATGCCCGATATTGATATCGATTTTGATGACGAGGGTCGTGGTCGTGTAATGGATTATGTAATCAATAAATATGGTGCGAATCAAGTAGCGCAAATCATTACGTATGGTAAGATGGCTACGAAGTCGGCTATTCGTGATACCGCTCGTGTGTTGGATTTGCCTTTGTTTGAAGCCGATAGAATTGCGAAGTTAATTCCGGGGATGATGCCGTCAAAATGGAACTTGGCGCGTTTTATTTCTGAAAAAGAAGAGGATGTAAAAAAAGCATTGCGTTCAGACGAGTTCGATGCTGTAAAAGAATTGATTGCGATTGCCAATGGCGGAGATTTGGCTGGAGAAACCATTCAGCAAGCCAAGATATTGGAAGGTTCGATGCGAAACACGGGTATCCACGCTTGTGGGGTGATTATTACGCCATCAGATATTACCAATTATGTTCCAGTAACTACAGCCAAAGATTCGGATTTGTATGTTACCCAGTTCGACAACTCGGTGGCTGAAAGTGCAGGATTGTTGAAAATGGACTTCTTGGGGTTGAAGACCCTTACTTTGATTAAAGACACAGTTAAATTAGTAAAATACCGTACTGGAATTCAGCTCGATCCCGATACGTTTCCTATTGATGATGTCAAAACCTATGAGCTGTTCCAAAGAGGAGAAACAGTAGGGATATTCCAATACGAGTCACCCGGAATGCAAAAATACATGAAGGACTTGAAGCCTACTGTTTTTGGGGATTTGATTGCGATGAATGCCTTGTATCGTCCGGGACCGTTAGAGTATATTCCGTCTTTCGTTCGAAGAAAAAATGGCGAAGAAGAAATCAAATACGATTTAGATGCTTGTGCTGAATATTTGTCTGAAACCTACGGAATTACCGTATACCAAGAGCAGGTGATGCTTTTGTCCCAATCTTTGGCTGGTTTTACCAAAGGTGAGGCCGACGTTTTGCGTAAGGCAATGGGTAAAAAGCAAAAAGACGTTTTGGACAAAATGAAGCCGAAGTTTGTGGAGCAAGCAGCTGCGAAAGGTCATGATGCGACGGTTTTAGAGAAAATTTGGAAAGACTGGGAAGCTTTTGCGAGTTATGCTTTTAATAAATCGCACTCTACTTGTTATGCTTGGATTGCCTACCAAACGGCTTATTTGAAAGCGCATTACCCTGCGGAATATATGGCGGCAGTGCTTTCAAATAACATGAATGACATCAAGCAAGTGTCGTTTTTTATGGAAGAGTGTAAGCGTATGGGATTGCAAGTTTTAGGTCCTGACGTTAATGAGTCTTTCTATAAATTTACTGTAAATGAAGATTACGCCGTTCGTTTTGGAATGGGAGCCATCAAAGGAGTAGGTTCTGGTGCTGTGGCTACGATTGTAGAAAACAGGAAAGACGGTAAATACAAATCCATTTTTGATTTGGCCAAACGCATTGATTTGCGAGCTGCCAATAAAAAAGCAATCGAAAACTTGGCTTTGGCAGGAGGATTCGATTCGTTTGAAGGTACCACAAGAGCACAATATTTCCATGATGATGGCGATGGTATTACGTTTTATGAAAAAGCCATGCGTTATGGAGCGAAATACCAAGAGAATGAAAATTCCTCCCAAGTGAGTTTGTTTGGGGAAACCAGCGAAGTGCAAATTGCTGAGCCAGTTGTGCCGCCATGCGAAGATTGGAGCACGATGGAGAAATTAGCCAAAGAGAAAGAGGTTGTTGGTATCTATATTTCTGGTCATCCATTGGATGATTATAAATTTGAGATGAAATATTTCTGTAATGTTAGGTTAGAAGCACTCAAGAATTTAGAACAACATGTTGGAAAAAACTTGACGTTTGGTGGTATCATTAATAACGTACAGCATAGGGTAGCGAAAAACGGAAAAGGATGGGGAATGTTTACGCTCGAAGGCTATGATGAGAATTTTGAGTTTCGAATCTTTGGAGAAGAATACTTGAAGTTTCGTCATTTCTTTATTCAGAATAATTTCACTTATATAAAGATAATGGTGAAAGAAGGTTGGGTCAATCAAGAAACAGGCAAAAGAGCTGAGCCTAGAATACAGTTTGTTGAGGTGAAACAATTGCAAGATGTATTAGAAGCATATGCTAAAAAGTTAATCTTGTTGTTGAATATTAGAGATATAGAGGCAGAGTTTATTTACAAGCTTAATCAGTTGTTTTTGGAAAATAAAGGGGATCATACCGTTGCTTTTGAAGTAATGGAGTTGGAACGAGTGCGCAGAATGATAGAAAGAACGACTGCCATTGAGGAAATTGACGATGCAGATTTTGTAGATAGTAACGAGAGTGAGGAGGTCGAAAATCTTGAAAATCCAGTAACGACAACAGTAGCAAAAGTTGAAGAAATTGAAGAAATCAAAGTCGTGACTAAATTGTCAATGCCTAGTAGAAAATTGAAAGTAAAGATTTCGAATGAGCTATTGTTTGAGTTAGAAAATATGCAAATCAACTTCAAGTTGAATTAATTTTAAGTGTTAAAAAAATATAGGATTCTCTTTGTTTTAATGGTAAAAAAAATAAAATAATATCTTAAAGATGTTATCAGGAAATCGTTTTCGGAAGCCTTGTATTTGTTGGCCTCTTCTAAATGGCGTAAATTATTATAAGTTTGCAACCTTAAACAAAATTACTATTATGAAAAAGAATTTATTTTTATTTGGTTTCGTATTGATAGCTACTGCTATGATGGCACAAACCGAAAAAAGCGAAAGTTGGTATTTTAAAGTAGGCGGGTCTTATTTTACACAAACTGCTGCTACAGAATTTCCAGTTGTAAATGGTCAAGCTCCTAATAAGGATGTGTATGCTGCAAATGGAACTACTTTGATTTCAAGAGAAACTATCACTGGTTCTTTTGGAGAAGGTTTCCGTTTTGGAGGTAATGTAGGATACCGTTTTACTACTCGCTTAGGTGTGGAAATGGGAATTAACTATTACAATAGTAAAGATAAAACAATGGTTCAAACTACAAACAGATTAGTGGCTGCAGGTCCTACTTTTGTTACTGGTAATGCTGTTGGTCAAATTAGTGCTTTGGATTTAGCGCCTGCATTGGTTTTGTTTTTAGGAGAAGTTAAAGGATTTGAACCTTATTCTAAAGTTGGAGTTATTGTTCCTGTTCACGGAGATTTGACTATCGAAACCAACCGTACCTATACAAATCCTCTAGGTGTAACTAAGACTTATGCTAAAGATGTGGTGAAGCCAAACCCAACAGTTGGTTTTATGGCTGCTATAGGAACTTCATACAAATTAGGAAAAAAATTATCTGCATTTGCTGAAGTGGAGTACCGTAACTTTACAGTTCATGGTAAAACAAAAGAAACTACAGTTTACAAAGAAAATGGTGTAGATAAATTGGATGCACCAACAGCTTTCCGACCAGACGCTTCTTACTCTGCAAAGCACTCGAATTATGTTGAAAAATTAACGACTTCTTCTAATAGTAAAGTGACAAATGCTGCTGGTTTTGATACTACAAAAGCAACAGATGACGTTGGTTCTTTCGTTGGAATTAGTGGTTTAGGATTGACTTTAGGTTTGAAATATAGTTTGTAATCCTATTCAGGAAACGATTAAAGGGAAAAGAGTTGCTCGGATAGAGCAGCTCTTTTTTTTGGAAATAAGCACAAACAATGGAATGATAGCCAAAACTAATTTGTAGATGCTTTGGGATTGGTTTTTAATTCCTAAATTTGAGCCTTATTAAAAAAATAGCAACCGATACCCAAATCATTGAGGAGGGTTCACTTAAACAAATAGAAAATGGCTTTAGCAATAACAGATGCTACTTTTGAAGAAGTAGTTTTGAAATCAGACAAACCGGTAATGGTTGATTTTTGGGCAGCATGGTGTGGACCTTGTAGAATGGTTGGACCAATCATTGATGAATTAAGCAATGAATACGAAGGAAAAGTGGTAGTAGGTAAAGTAGATGTTGATGCTAATCAAGAATTTGCTGCCAAATACGGAGTTCGTAATATTCCAACAGTATTGGTTTTCCATAATGGAGAAGTAGTAGGAAAACAAGTTGGTGTGGCTCCAAAACAAACGTATGCAGATAGTTTAGATGCTTTGTTGTAATCGACACTTGTAATAGTAAAGAAAAGGTTTGACGAAAGTCAAGCCTTTTTTTGTGTCCAAAAAGGAGTGTCCATTGTTTCAAAAGTGCAGAATGTTTCTCTCTAGCCCCGATGGGAGCGGCATCCTGTGACTCTGGGGTTCAGAGGCACAGATATAGCGGACAGCGGGAACAATGATAGTTAAAAAAGTCTTTGTTTCTGCTTCAAAAAGAGAATCTAACGTTGATTTTTGATATATTTGAAAGATGAAGATGGAATCACAAATAGATAAGATAAGTAAGTTTCAGCATTTGGAGTTGCTGGCGAATCAAGTTGTAGAAGGCTTTATTTCGGGTATGCATAAAAGTCCGTTTCATGGCTTTTCGGCAGAGTTTTCGGAACATAAGGTGTATAATGCGGGAGAGAGTACTAAGCACATGGATTGGAAATTGTATGCCAAAACGGATCGTTTGTATACTAAGCGGTATGAGGAAGAAACGAACATGCGGTGTCATATTATTATTGATAATTCGTCGTCTATGCATTATCCGAAACTTAGTAGCGGGCAGTTGTTTTATGAAAATAAGATTGGCTTCTCGGTTTTGGCGTCGGCGGTGTTGATGAATATATTGAAAAAGCAAAGGGATGCCGTGGGTTTGAGTGTTTTTTCGGATTCTTATGAATACTATGCCCCTGAAAAAGGCAGTGACCGTCATCATAGAATGTTGTTGAATGTACTCGAAAATTTACTCGAAAATCAAAAGCCAAAGAAAACGACCGATACGGTTACTTTTTTGCATCAAATTGCGGAGAAAATGCATCGTAGATCGATGATTTTGCTTTTTACGGACATGTTTCAGTCGGATGAGGTGAATTCGTCGGATGAGAAGTTATTTGCAGCCTTACAACATTTGAAGCATAATAAGCATAAAGTGGTTCTTTTTCATGTGATGGATTTTAAAACAGAGTTGAATTTTGACTTCGATTCGGCTCCAAAAAGGTTCGTAGATTTAGAATCGGGAGAAGAAATTGCAGTTTTTGCGGATACTATTAAAGAATTTTATGAGAAAAAGATGCAAGAATACTTCGAAAAAGTGGCAATGACGTGTGCGCAGAACAAGATTAAGTACATTCCCGTGAGTGTGGGTGAAAATTTTGAAAAAATTTTAACTGCCTATTTAATTGAAAAACAAAGTTTTGAATAATAATTGGTTTTTTTATTGAAATTTTTTTTCAAAAACGCTTGGAAAACTAGAAATCTGTTGTATCTTTGCCACCGCAATAACGCAGAGGTTTGGTAGTTCAGTTGGTTAGAATACATGCCTGTCACGCATGGGGTCGCGGGTTCGAGTCCCGTCCAGACCGCAATATTGGGGAAAGCACTTCAGAGATGAAGTGCTTTTTTGCCCAAATACGGTATCTAAAATTAGTTGTGTTGTTTGCTACGACTTTGTAACTCGTAGCGCGGTTTAGTAGTTAGACCAATGAAAAGCTTTTCGCCTCGGCGAATGGCTTTTTTGATTTTAGAGTGTTTTGTGTTTTTAAAAAATCCTCCTAAATTTTTATTTTTAAGGAGAATCAGTTTTTAAAATCTTACAACAGATTGTCTTTATGTTGCCATACAATCCAAATGAAAACCCCAAAATGCATCACGCATACAATAAATTTTAGGAAACTAGAAGCTAAAAACCCAATAAAGGAACCTGTAGCGGCTTTTAGCGCACGATTGTGATCTTTGTTGTCGTAGATCATCTCACCGATAAAAGCACCAACAAAAGGGCCAATAATGAATCCAAAAGGAATATGCGCCAATAATCCAACCACTAAACCAATATTCGTTCCCCAAATTCCATACGAACTGCCTCCAAATTTTTTGGTTCCCTTGGCGGGAATGACATAATCTAAAATGGTTAAAAGCAAAGCAATTACTAAACTAAAGCTGAGTATCCAATAATTCACTGGAATAGCATCGGTACAGTACAATAAAAGTAAACCAATAAAACTCAAACTAGGTCCAGGTAAGACAGGCAAAAAGCTGCCAATAACTCCTAGAATAACAAATAACAGTCCGACTCCCAAAAGCAGTATGTCCATAAATTTATTTTTAGTAATTTTGAAGGTACATTTGTAGTGTTTTATTACGATATAACTATGAAAAAAGACCTTCTTTCAATTTTTATAGGGTTTGGTTTATGCCTCTTTTTCTCTTTGCTTTGTCATGGACAATCGCAAAACGAGAAAACTCAAGATGACCTTTTAAAAGAAAGATTGTCAATTCAGTATAAAACTAAAGTATTAAACTTTAACTTAAAAGAATTTGATGCTTTGTTTTTTGAATTTTTCACTAAGAAAGAGGATCCAAATATAGTGCTGTCTAGAGAAGAGTTTTATGCGTATACGGTTCAAATTGCTTTGTTTTCAGACCGATTGAAAGCATTGTACCCGGATCAAAAAGCAATTGCTGAAGAGAATAAAAAGAAATGGATGTCGGAACGATACGAAGATTATCTCCAATCCAAACCAAATAAAAAATAATAAGTGTATTTTTATCCCAAAATAAGTCCAATCCAAACCACTGCTTTGAGTAAAAGTTATTGCTATTTATTGCTGCTGATGTTCGCCTCTTGTCAATACTTTGAGAAGCAAGTTCCCTCTGAAAAGGAATTGCTCCAAAAGGAATTGAAATCCATTAATTGGAAAGAAGTAGACGAATATCCTTCTTTGGTAGATTGTGAAAGCTTGACCGACAAGAAGCAACAACAACAGTGCTTTTTTGAGCGATTGACACAATTGATTCAAGAAAAATTAAGCGTAGACACCTTGGCGGCGCTGTATCCTGAACTTGATACCATCGAAGTTAAAGTTACCGTATTCCCTAATTCAACCCTGAAATTTGAACCCCAATTTCCCAAAGATTCTGTAGCTTACGATACCATCAAAATCGATAGTATTCTTCGAGCTCGTTTAGTCGGTTTTCCTAAAGTTAATCCCGCCATTAAACGAGGAATTCCTGTAAAAACACAATTTATCTTGCCGGTAATATTAAAAGTAGAATAAATAATGCCCTTTACTTTTTCGCATCCTGCAATTGTACTTCCATTTATAAAATCTAGTAGATTATCAGCAACTGGTTTAATAGTTGGGTCTATGTGTCCTGATTTTGAGTATTTCATTAGAATGAAAGTTCAAAGCAATATTAGTCATACTCTTTTAGGCTTGTTTATTTTTAATATTCCAATTTCTTTATTGGCAGCTTTGTTGTTTCATCAAATCATAAAAAAAGGATTAATAGAAAATTCACCTTCTTTTTTTAGTTCTCGACTTGATGATTTAAAGAAAAGAGATTGGATGGATTACTTGCGGAATAATTTCATTATCGTAGTACTTTCTATTGTTATTGGAGCTATTTCACATATTTTATGGGATGGGTTTACACATCAAACAGGTTATTTTGTTACTGAATTTCCTTTTTTGTTAAGTAAAATATACGCTATTCCATTGTATAAAATTCTTCAGCATTTAAGTTCTTGTATTGGAATGGCTACTTTATTTTTCTATTTATATAAAATGCCATCATCGAATATAATCCACGACAGAGTCAAAAAAAGGTATTGGGTTTTTGTCCTATTTTGCATTTCGCTTATTATGGCAATTCGATTTTGTATTGGATTATCATTTGTACAATATGGAAATGTTATAGTGAGTTTGATTTCTTCTACAATCATTGGGATTGCAATAAGTAGTTTTTGGTTTAAAAAACTGCTATAATTCTTTAGAATCGTCTCCCTTTCCATTCGTAAGAGCCAAAAACAGCATACAAAGCCACACTAGTACTAAAAAAAGGATAGAGCAAGCTACTGGCTAACCCATAGCGCATTTTGCAAGGACTAAAAAAACGATGTGTTTTGAAGAGCAATACCGAGTCTACCATAAATTTTGCTAGCCAAAGTAATATAATATAGACCAACGGTATCCAGCCCAAAAATCCGAATACTAATCCAAGAATCAAACTAAGATTGCCTGCAAAAACGACTAATCCTAATCCTATTCCAAACCGACTTTGGTAGGAGCTGGTTTTCGAAGCCCATCGCACGCGCTGATGGAACAAGGCTTTCCAGCTATCCGTAGGTTGTGTTCGGACAATGGTGTCCTTTGATTTTAAGTAGTGTACTTTTTCTGGACACTTAGTTATGGCTTTTTGTAACAAGAACACGTCATCGCCGCTGGCTATTTTGTCATTGCCTGCGAATCCATTCAACTTTTGAAAAAGAGATTTTGTATAAGCAAAATTAGCACCATTGCACATAAAACCTTTGTTAATGCCAAAACTTCCAATAGTGGCGCCTTGTAAACTCATCAAATCCAATTGCTGAAAATGATGTAAAAACGAAGGCTTGCAGTCATAAGTAACCGCACCAGCAATCATTTCAACTTTATGATTTTGGATATCATCATCCATCGTTAACAACCAATTTTCGGGAACAATACAATCGGCATCGGTGGTCACTATCCAGTCGTTGTTGGCCAAAGGAACGCCAGTGGTGATGGCATCTTTTTTGGGCGAATTAGAAATCCGAATAGTATTAACAATTGAAATTTTAAACTTTAAACCTGAAACTTTAAACTCTTTTTCTGATGCATCATCAATCAATAGCACTTCAAATAAATCCGTTGGATATTTCAGTTTGGAAATGCTTTCTAATAAAATGGGCAAATTTTCGGCTTCATTGCGAAAAGGAACCAAAATAGAGAACGTGGTTTTTGGAGCCATCTCTTTTTTGGAATACAACGGGACTTGTAAACAACCGTAAATCAGCCAACTTACAGTCAGCACATAAACGATTACTATGCCTAGTAAAACAAAAATCATTGTTTTTCTTTGAGATTAATGTTTCCACCTTCGGAGGCTAAGGGGCTTTTAAATTTCAAAACAAAATAACTTCCAATGGCCACTGGTAGGACTACATTCAAAAACCACATCAAAGTCGAAATGAAAACCACTATCCATTCGTTTACGCCCAACACTCCAAAGAAAAATACCGCCACACTTCCTTTTACGGCAAAATCCAAGAACTGAAAAGTAGGCAAAGACGAAGCTAGAAAATAGACCGAAGCAATCGCAGCCATCATCGTTAAATAGGGTAAATCCACATCAAAAGCCAAAAACAAGAAATAGTATTGATGCGAGAATACCAAGTAGCGACAAGTGCCTAACAGTATGTTTTTTTGATGAATCGCTTTTGGAATCTCATTGATTTTGTGAAGTAGTTTTTCGATAGAGTAACCTTTGATGTTGATTTTCTTTGAAAAAAATAAAATCAATACGATTAATAAAAGTCCTCCAAAGAGCAATAGCACGGTTTTGGGTTTGATAATGGCGAAAATAGCATTGAAATACAACAAACCAAAAATCCCAAAAACGATACTTAAAATCATTTGGATTCCGTTGCAAATCAGGTTTAAAAAGATGATTTTTTTTGTTGATTTTTTGTCGAAATACAAGGCTTTTCCAGCGTATTCGCCCACGCCGTTTGGGGTAAACAAACCCGCAGTTAAAGCGGCCAATACTTGTTTGGTAGATTCGCCCACCGAAATAGGATGTAGAAAACGGACTAAGTTTTGCCATTTCAAAATTTCAAAATAGCGATTCAAGACACTAAAAGATAGAATGAAAAGAATACCTCCCACCGATTGATTCTTGCGAAACAACGCTATAAACTTCTCCCAATCGAGTTGGTCATTATTGGCGAGTTGGTTGTAGATAAAATAAAACGCTCCCCCTACAATCAAAAGTTTGACTAGAAGTACAAGGAATTGTTTAGTTTTGTGTGGAATTGAAATCATCTGCCCTTAATCCGCCGTGGCGTGGAATTATTGTGAGTAAAATTATTTTGCAAAGAAACAACAAACTTTGTATTGGAAACGGTAAACTTGAATCTAAAAAATTGTCAAACGAACGCATCATATTAGGCATCGACCCAGGAACTACCATAATGGGGTTTGGATTGATTCGGGTTATCAACAAGAAAATGGAATTCATTCAGCTCAATGAGTTGATTTTGTCCAAATACGACAACCATTACCAAAAATTGAAAGTCATTTTTGAGCGCACTATTGAGTTGATTGAAACGCACCATCCCGACGAAATCGCGATTGAAGCGCCTTTCTTTGGCAAAAACGTACAATCGATGTTGAAATTAGGACGCGCGCAAGGTGTGGCGATGGCTGCTGGACTTTCCAGAGATATTCCCATTACCGAATACGAACCCAAAAAGATAAAAATGGCCATCACCGGCAACGGAAACGCCAGCAAAGAACAAGTAGCCAAAATGCTGCAACAACTTTTAGGACTAAAAGAATTACCCAAAAACCTCGATTCAACCGATGGTTTGGCGGCTGCGGTTTGTCATTTTTTCAATTCTGGAAAAACAATCGGAGAAAAAAGCTATTCAGGTTGGGATGCTTTTGTGAAACAAAATGAATCTCGTGTAAAGAAATAATTTATGTCAAATAAAAACAATTTTTTGAATGATAATGCTATATCTATTTTAGATGAAGATTTTTTTAATTTTAAGCATTATGCCAACAAAGTAAAAAGTCTAATTCAGCTAAATTCTAATAATCCAAATCCAATGATAATTGGAATATATGGTAAATGGGGCGAAGGGAAAACTTCTTTTTTGAATTTGATAAATGATAAAATTGAACATTTTAAAAAAGATGAAAACGGAAAAGAATATTTAAAGATTGACTTTAATCCATGGAGATATTCAACAGAAGATGAAATGTTGTTTGATTTTTTCGACACATTATCAAAGAGGTTTTATGTTGAAAAAAACACCAAACTTGATGAAATAGGTAAATGGATTTCTAAATACACTAAATATTTAAAAGTTTTAAAAATTCCTCTACAAATAAAAGGGATTGATTTAGACATAAATGAATTTACTGATGCTCTTAGTAAAGATTTAGAATGTAATGAAATTAAAATTGAATCATTAAAAAATAAAGTTAACGATGCAATAAAAAAAGTGAACTTTAAAGTTGTCGTTTTTATTGATGATATTGATAGATTAGATAAAAATGAGATTTACACAATTTTAAAATTAATAAAGTTAAATGCAAATTTTAATCACTTTATTTTTATAATTACTCTTGATAGTGAACATGTAGCTAAAGCAATAAAAGATAGATATGGCGATGAAATTGAAGACGGCTACCTTTTTTTAGAAAAAATTATCAATATACCAATTCATTTACCCAGAATTGAAAACGATGATTTGAATTATTTTTTTAGAGTAAAGCTCAAAAGTATTTTAGATAACTTGTCTTTTTTAGATGATGAAAAAAAGTCAGAACTTTTAATGGATTTAAGCTCTGATATTTTGGAAAACAAATTTAACTCACCAAGAGAGATTATAAAAGTTTTGAATAGTTTTTTTATTAGTGCATTTGCAATTGGTGAAGAAATTAATTTAAAGGATTTATTTTGGTTAGAATTCATTAAAGTGAGAAATGAAAAATGCTATTCATTTCTTAAAAATTATAGTCAAAATAAAATTTTTATAAGTGAAAATTCATTGGTAGATTTTAAAGAAGGTTTTGTGGATAATCCATATGGATTTAGAGATGAAAAATTTTCAGAATTCAATGATGTAAAAAATATTTTAGAAAAAATATTTCCAAAAGAGAATGAAAATATATACACTAATAAACAGGACGTTATAAATAATAGCAAGTCTTTAAGTGTAAACTCCTACGAACATTATGATAAATATTTTTCTTATCATATGGAGAGAAAAATAGGAAATAGAAGTATAAAAGAAATTGAAAAAAGTATAGCTAAAGAAAACGCATCAAACATTACAAGTATTATTAAAGAATTGTTTACTAATTCAGAAACTATTGATGAGTCCAAAATAATTTATAAAATCCAAACAATTATTCAAGGAATTAAGGATAAAAAACAAAGAGATTTCTTTTATAAATATATTTTTGAAAATATAAATTTAATTCCTGAAACTAATAATAAAGAGTATAGATTAGAAATATCTCAATTAATAGGTAAAATATTAAGTGATGATATTGATGTAGAAAATATTTCTGAAAATGGAATCCCAAATAATTATAATAAAGATATATCTATTGAATTAGTAAAAATTGCTGAATTAGAGGAATCGACAGCTTTTATTAGGGCTTTTTACGATTATAGAAAGATTGAGTTTGGACTAATAGATGTTTTTGTAGAAAAGGCAAAAAAGTACATTGCCGATTTTTCTTCATTTTATCAAAATCCTTTTAATTTTCCTAATAAGTCAATTTTTTATTATTTATCTACAAACGGTGAATCAGAATTTTTAATCTCAATACTTAATAAAGATATTAAAAGTCTTGAGGATGTTAGAAAATTAGTTCGAAATTTTGTACCGTATTATAATTCTTCTTTTTTTGGAAGTATTGATAAAGAAGAATATTTAGAAATTAGAAAAAGAATTTCAATTGAGTTTATTTTAAAAAAAGTTCTTGAATATGATTCGAATTATTTGCACAACCAACCTTCATTTGAAAAAGGAATTGAAAGAACTGATAAATCAACAGATGATGAAAATTTAAGGCAACTTTTGCATTGGTATTTAAAGGAAAATGAGCTAGATGATAAACTTAATAAAATTCTAAACTAACTTGCCAGGAATCTATATACATATACCCTTTTGCAAACAGGCTTGTCACTACTGCGATTTTCATTTTTCTACTTCGATGAAGAAAAAGGAGGAAATGGTTTTGGCTATTGCCAAAGAATTGCAAATACGCAAAAATGAGCTTCTCGACTGCGCTCGAAGTGACAAAAATGATGCTGAATTCTGGGAAGTGGAAACGATTTATTTTGGAGGAGGAACGCCTTCGGTACTGACTACGGAAGAAATTGAATTCTTGATTGCAGAAGTGTACCATCATTACAGTGTTGTTGAAAATCCAGAAATTACCCTTGAAGCAAATCCTGATGATTTGACCAGTGAGCGAATTGTGGAATTGTCCAAAAGTTCAATCAATCGCCTCAGCATTGGAATTCAGTCTTTTTTTGAAGACGATTTAGCGATGATGAATCGCGCGCACAATTCGGAAGAAGCCCAAAAATGTTTGGAACTCGCGACGCAATATTTCGATAACATTTCAATCGATTTGATATATGGTATTCCGGGGATGAGTAATGCGCAATGGCAGCAAAATATCGAAACCGCTTTGCGTTTTGGTGTGCCTCATATTTCTAGCTACGCCTTGACGGTAGAACCTAAAACCGCTTTGAATACACTCATCCAAAAGGGTAAAATAGACGCTCCTAAAGACGAAGTAGCAGAAGCGCATTTCCAAATACTAGTCGATACCCTCGAGAAAAATGGTTTTATTCATTATGAGTTGTCCAATTTTGGAAAAGAAAATTATTTCTCGAAGAACAATTCGGCCTATTGGTTGGGCAAAAAATACATTGGAATCGGTCCATCGGCGCACAGTTATGATGGGATTTCGAGAAGTTGGAATATAGCGAA
The DNA here is from genome assembly GCA_963513565.1 of uncultured Flavobacterium sp. Classification (GTDB taxonomy): domain Bacteria; phylum Bacteroidota; class Bacteroidia; order Flavobacteriales; family Flavobacteriaceae; genus Flavobacterium. The sequence goes on from CAUPRE010000005.1 coordinate 60,162, forward strand.
TAATGCTTTGTATTTGAAAGCCATTCAACAAGGTCAATTGCCCAATGAAGTTGAAATTTTATCGACGGCTGACCGTTATAACGAATACATTATGACAGGATTGCGAACGATTTGGGGCGTCGCTTTAGATAGGATAGAAAGAGAATTTGGTCTGGACTATTTGGATTATTTAATCAAGCAATCTGATAAATTCATAAAGGATGAGTTGCTTTCTATTGAAAACAACATTCTAAAACCTACTTCTAAAGGAAAATTCTTGACGGATGGAATTGCGAGTGATTTGTTTATCCTGAACTAGTTTCAGGATCTTTTGATTTTAATAAAATTTCTATATGGAAAAAGGGTTTACCTATATTTTGACCAATAAAAATTATACTGTTCTATATGTTGGAGCCACGAAGAATCTAAAGAATAGAATAGATTGTCATAGAAATGGTACAGGTGCAGTTTTTACAAAAAAGTATAATGCTACTATTTTGATATATTTTGAAGCTTTTGATGATTTAGCAGATGCTTTTAAAAGAGAAAAGCAAATTAAAAATTGGCATAAAGAGTGGAAATGGAATCTTGCAAAACTTTCAAATCCAGAATTAAAAGATTTATATTTGAACTTATAAAAGCGTCTCCAAATGAGATGCTGAAATAAATTCAGCATAAATGAAAGCCACAATCGAACTGAATGACCAAACTGTTGCAATCGACCTATCAAAACCCATTGATATTTCGATTCCTTTGACCAATACCGACGAAAATCCTATTGCTTGGTATATCGAAAAACCTGTCATTGAACCAGTGATTTTTGGGGATTGGGTAGGGAAAGTATCGGAAGGAAGTTCCTCGACCAATTTTAATAACATCTTTTTCAATCCGCACGGACACGGTACGCATACCGAATGTTTGGGACACATCACACGTGAATTTTACAGTGTGAATCAATGTTTGCAACAATTTTTCTTTCGAGCAGAATTGATTTCTGTCGTTCCAGAAGTTCTAGGAGAAGATTTAGTCATTTCATTAAATAGCCTCTCGACTGCGCTCGAGATGACATTACAATCTGGTATTCAGTTTGAAGCTATAATAATTAGAACTTTGCCCAATTTCAAACTTAAAAAACACCAAAACTATTCGAATACCAATCCACCCTATCTTTCGGAAGAAGCGGCACATTTTATTCGTGAAAACGGTATCCAACATTTATTAATCGATTTGCCGAGTGTAGACAAAGAGAAAGATGAAGGGAAATTATTGGCGCACAAAGCGTTTTGGAATGTAAAAGATGTGAATAATCTTAATGCAGATGCAAGACTGAATTGCACCATCACCGAAATGATTTATGTACCCGATGAAGTGCTAGATGGTCCTTATGTGTTGAATCTACAAATAGCTTCTTTTGAAAATGATGCCAGTCCGAGTAAACCTATTTTATACCAAATATGATTCACGTTTCTACCGATAAAACTAAGTTGGATGTTCATTTTATTCAAATTTTTTTGAAGGATATCTATTGGGCGGCGGGTCGAACGATCGAGGAGGTTCAAATATGTATCGATAGTTCGGTGTGTTTTGGGATTTATCAGGATGATGCCCAAATTGGTTTTGCTAGAGTGATTACAGACTATGTAGTTTTTGCCTATGTTATGGATGTCTTTATCGCTGAAGAGTATCGAGGTAACGGATATGCTTCGATTTTGATACAAGCAATGATGGAAGAACCGCAATTACAACAAGTGAAAATCTGGCGATTGGCCACTACAGATGCACATTTTTTATATCAAAAATTTGGATTTATATCCTTAGCTCATCCCGAAAAGATGATGGAAAAAATAATACTATGAATTTAGAAACTTTTTATGAGTACTGCTTGTCAAAAAAAGCAGTAACAGAGCATTTCCCGTTTGATGAAGATACTTTGGTTTTTAAAGTAGGAGGTAAAATGTTTGCCCTGTCTTCGTTAAAGCAATGGGAAAAGGAGGAACCCTCGGTGAATCTCAAGTGTGACCCCGAGCGCGCTTTAGAATTGCGTGCCAATTACGACGCCATCAACGAAGGGTATCATATGAGCAAAATACACTGGAACACCGTTGCGATTAATCAAGATGTTCCAGATGCTATGCTCAAAGCATTAATCGACCATTCGTATGACTTAGTTTTTATAAGTCTTACGAAAAAGATACAGGCCGAAATAGCTGCTTTACCTATTGATTAGACGACAATATGTCCCCAGTTTTCCCCAGATTTAATGCGGAAAATCTGCATTTCGCTGACACCAAATTGCTTGGCAATCATCTTAATCCTAGTTTTTCTGTTGGGATTTTGTAGCATTTTTTTGATACGCATCACTTTGGTCACCGTCAATTTTCTACCATCAGATTTGATGTTGTGTTCTAGCAAATTTTTTCTTGCTTGAATTACGTGTGGACTTTTTCGGTTGTGTTCCAAAAATTCTTCGCGTGTCGCCCATTTCAAGTTGCGAAGGGAGTCGTTATCACGTACATAATCTAAATGTAGCACGTGAACTTGATCTTCGGAATGTTTTGGGATAAAATGCTCCGCTATGAGTTTGTAAAAAAAGAGATGCCGGTTGACTGGTTTTTCACCAGAATTGATTTTGTAGCGAAAAATACGGTAGCCGTCTATCATGCTTCCTTTTAATTCGCGACCTTCTTCAATTTTGTCTTTAAAACTAATCAGCCTTCCTCGGCTGGTAATTGCATAACGCAATTGCAAGGATTCGTGTACGTCGAATTCTTTAACTTGTTCGTTTGGATATAATCGAATCATATGTGGCTTAGATTGATTTGAAACAAATATAACTAAATATTTATCTGATTTATAAAAATAAAAATGGAGGTGCTATTTTTTTTAAAGAAAAAAAATGGTATACTAACGCTGTTTTTTTAAATCGATTTCCATTCTTGTAATTTATCAAATAAGAATACAAATCGTATGTTACACTAAAAAGCTCTAAGTGTTAAAAATATGTTTTTTTTTGTAAAACAATTGAACGAAAAGAAACCCAAACCCAAGATGCCTAAACGAATAAATACAATGGTGAGCGTTGTTTTTTACTTCCAAGTTACAAATGATACAAATACAATTTATCGGCTTTGAAAGTAAAATTTACCTGATTATAAATGGGATCAAAAAGGGTGATGTTTAAGTGTTGGGAATAGGTTTCTTTTTTGGTTATTAATTAAGTAAGATTCTAGTAGATTCACTCTCAAAATACTCTTGACAAAAAAAGCGACTTTGTTCTTTAGCAGTAGCGCTCATTTTTTGATAAAGAGCCTGGTTTTGCAATAGTTCGTTCAAACGTTTGGTAAGTAATGGGATATTTTTGCTGTCAATCAAAAAGCCATTTTCACCTTCTTTTACTAATTCAACTACACCACCAACTGGAGGAACTATTGTAGGTAAACCATACGCCATTGCTTCTAGAATAGTCAGACCAAAAGTTTCTACGGATGAACGAATATCAGACAAATTGAGCACAATACTGGCTTCTCTATAAAACGGATGGGTATCTTCTGGTGTTGGGTAAATAACTAGATTCTCTGGAAGATATTCTAATTTAAAATAGTTGTCAATTTCTTTTTGGGAAGCATCTAAGACCAATTTGAATGTATAATTTCTATTTAAATGCGCGAGATGCAAAAATTCACTAACCCCTTTATTTGCTTTTAAGGAACAAATCATTAGAATAATTTTGCTTTCTTTTTGAGTAGTTTTAATACCCTTGCATTGGTTTAAAAAATCTTTTTCGAGTACGTTGTAGATTACGTTACTTTTTATTTTTAGTGGTTCTTGTGTGGCTAAGAAATTAGAAACATAAACTACTTCATTCGCTGTCCATTTTACAATACTAAAAAGGAATAGTTTGAAAATTTTTGGGGTCAAGCTGGTATCGTGTATGTGGTACATAATCTTGCAACCTCTTATTTTTCCAGCGATAGCAGCCCCGAAAGGTAATACTGTGTTGATATAAAGAATATCTGATTTTTTTAAATTAAAAAGGAGTTTAAAAAACAGTATACATTGACTCGTTACAATAGAAATCAATCTAAAAATGGGATTTTTAACAGATGAATACCAATAATGATGCTTAGTAGTTTGAGTCAAATTAGATAAAAAGCCTTTTCTTCCTCTACCCGTGTATAGTTCAGCATTGATATTATTTTTAGTCCAACCTTGTATTAGTTGCTTCAAAACTTTTGAGCTTTCACTAAAATCGTTTACTAAATGTACGGCTATAATTTTCATAATCTTATTTGTTATAGATGTTGTGTAAATAGTTTTTTTCTTTGCTTGTTTACAAATGGCTTTTGTGCCATTATTCTATTTAAGACATGCCAATAATTATGCTAAATTTGTAAAAACCCCGTAAACACTGGTATTGTCCGTTTTTTGGTACTGAAAAAATTCCAAATTTTGGATTATAGAATGGTTAAATTGAAAAAACAAAGCAGTTTCAAACTTAGAATGACCTTGTCAAAGAAGTGACAATACTCTATTGCAGACGAGTTTTTTTCTACTCTAACATTATGGTAAAACAGTCTAAATTATATAGCGTAGCTTTTACTATCGTCCGTTTACAAGCTTTTGACGATTATTATAATGCAATTTCGTTGTATATGTTTTGTAAATACGATCCTCTACTTTTCCAGCTGAATTTGTCTTCATAGTGTTTTCGGGCTCGATCGCTCATAATAACTGTAAGATGAGGTATTTTATAAAGTTTTAAAATCGCTTGTTTCAAATCAATCACTGTATCAGCGTAGCTTTGTTCGGGCACAATAATGCCTAATGATTCGTCAATGTAATGCCCAAATCCCTCATTATCTAAGCAAATAATTGGTAACCCAAACGAAAGCGCTTCTGCGACAACCATTCCAGTGCCTTCATGGGATGGGAATAGAAATACAGTTGCCTCTTGGTATTGTTCTATTAACGATTGACGATCTATCAACTCAATGATTTCTACCAAGTTTTCGACTTGATTTTCTTGAATTATTTTTTGGTATAATCCTTTTTCCGGACCTGCGCCTACAAGAGTCAGTTTACATAATTTTTGTTCAGCAATGGGCAAAGATTTTACAAACCCAATAAATGAATGTAAGGTTAGGTCAAACCCATTAATGGCAACAAATCGGCCTACACTCAAAACGCGAAATTGGTTGGTTCTTTTTATTTTTTCAGTATAAAAATCATCTGAGACTATGGATGGATGTATTGAAAATTTATTTTCTTTTAATCCCATAATAACTGGAGCGCTGGGATTTATACACCAAATGTGAGCTGTTTTTTCAATTGTTTTTTTCATAGTAGGAGAATGTTTAATGACTATTTTTTTGACTAACCAATTCAATTCGTTGATTAAATGTTGTTTTTTTGAATACAGTTTTAAGTATTGTTTTGGAATACGTGGTTGATGAGCGACGGGTCCCCAAACCATGGGTTTATTCAATTTCCATAAAAAACTAGGTATCCAGCCGTTATGAAAATTAACATTGTGAACAATATCATAACAAATGGTTTGTTTTTTTATGAAAGATACAATGGCACGCTGCCACATGTAGTGGTACAACAAGTCACCTCGTTCGCCTTGTTTCCAGAAACGCATCCAATAGGATAAATCAAAATACAAGAAAGTGATGTTGTTAAAGGCTGGATGTGTATTTTCGATAAGGTACTTTTCTATGTCGGCTTTATTGTTTTCTCTTGTAATTGCAATGACTTTTTGATAGTGTGCAATTTGAAGAATAAAGTACCATCCCATTCCATCTTCTAAATCTTTATAAAGGTTTGCGGCATAGCAAATGGCTAAGATTGTTTTGTTGGACATGATTTCTATCATTTATTATTTTGGTAAGCACCCCGCCAATACTTCAAGTATCTGGAAAAGATTTAATAATTAAATTCTTGGGGTAATAATGCAATTATTTCCAATTGTGATTCTCTCTTTATCCACCAAGTCTTGTTACTTGAAGGGTAACTATAGATTATTTAATAGATAGTTCTTTGTAACGTAATCCCAGTTTTTGCCAACGGTATAATACTCTTTTGCTTTTAAACCTTTCGCAAAATCTAATTCAATATGTGCATGGTTATACCCATTGTTGATAGTGAAATTTTTGATGGTGTCTACAACATAGTAAGCCATATTCATGAAATATAAGAGCGATTGGTTTTTGGGATTTTTTTTGATGAACTGCAATAGTCTGGATTGATCGCGGTAGTTATTTTTGATGCAATAGGTGATTTGCAAATCCAAAACGTTTTGAGACTTTTCTAGTATGGGCAAATAGTGCAAATAACGGTTAGGTACTTTGGCGTTATTCAACAAATAAAACAAGGTGGTAAATCTAGCTGAATCTATGTTGCGCGCTTGCTTAATTCCGAAGGGCGACAAGGGATTGTTTTTATACACCTCGTGCGTATTCATAATTTCCAGATTTCGAATTTTTAGTTGCCAAATCAATTCAATTGCTAAGATACTTCCATCTACTAGAACTGCTTGTAAGGCATACATAAACGTTTTTTTTTCAACAGAAACATGGCTTACCAAATGATGATCTTTAAGGAGTTGTAGCAATTTTTTGGCTTCTTTTTTTTCGATTACAAGGTCAATTTCAGATGCTTCGCTCATTTTTTCGGGAGCAAAATCAGGGAATTTCAAAGCACCATATTCTCTGTTTTGAATGCTATCAAAAACTTCCATAATTACTAATTCTCTTGGTGCTTTTTCTTCTTCAAAGAACAAATCCAAAGCTTCATTCCATACCGTTAACAACCGATCGATTTGAGAATGCCATTCTGATTGCTCAGCATAAACTTTTAGGTAATGCATACAGTTGGTCAATAAATACCATTTGAGTTGTGCTTTAAAAGTGTCTAAATCGTGATTGAAGAGACAATTTCTGTTACTATCCACGCATTGTTCTTTGAGATCTTTGTAAATCGTTGCCCATTTTTTTCTATCGACCATGACACCTTGCTGAATTACAAAATGAAAATAGTCAAAAGCATAAGGACGGTCAGTTTGGGCCAATTCCCAGTCATACAAAGCAATAGTATTGCCTTGTTGGTATTGATTCCAAGGCGTGAAATCGCCTTGCGAAAAACCAAGTGTTACTAGTTGTTGTTTGGTTACTGAATTCAAAAGAAATTCTATTTTGCGTACTAAATTTTGAGGAATTCTAGCGTCATGAATATCCAAAAAATCAGATTCTAATTGTCTATACCAAGTCCAACTTTCTACAGCAAGGGTTTGTTTTCTGATCAACGCCATTTCATGCAATACTTTTAGATGAGCATCATTGATTTTGGTAGCTCTTTTGCCATTTTCGGAGATGTCAGAAAGTTGAATGATGTTTCGGTTGACCATTCGAACTAATGGTGTTGTAAATCCTCTTGATGATTGTTGTATTTCCTTCAAAATTCTATATTCGTTTTCAATTAATTGTGTTGCATTTTCGGTACAGGCGATTTTATAGAAAGTCTTGTTGGCATACAAAATAGCTTTATTGTTTGGGCCTACGGTACCAGTAAATAATGCCCAATTGCTTTTGCAATCAAAAAGAGGATTTTCTTTTAGGGTATAAAACCATTTTTTTTGTTTGAAAAAAAGACGTTGTAAGTGTAAGACAAAAATGATTTGGATCAGTTTTGCAAAAAGCCAAGAACTTTTACTACCTACATTATAGAATTTTAGAAATAAAGGTTCATTATTATCAGCGTTCCAAATCCATCTTGGCGAACCATCTCGGTTGGCGATGTAGGATAGTTGAATGCTTTCTTCGTTTCCAGTTATTTTTTTTGGAGAGAAATCGTAACCAGTTAAATTTAAAATAGTTTCCATGTTTATAGCGTTTTGTAATACAGGTAATTGGAAAACTATGCCAAAACAAAGAACCCCATATTTTACAAGGGTTTTGAGGGCTCTTAGTTTTGATTATTTTTCCATATTTTGGAAAAAAGTCTTTTTTTGGAATTTTTTAAATAGACCAATCAGGCTTTTTTTTTGAGAAATAGTTTTTGAAATGAAAAGAGAATGGGATTGTTTTTTAAAGGAAATAGCGAAAATGACCATTTGATACAATAGAATACCATAATTGTTTTTGCCAAAACACCAATCTCGTTAAACGAACTCATGCTCATTAGAATCAGCATTCCAATGAGCATGAGTTGAGTTTTTGTTCCTAAAGTCAATATTACCCTAGTCGAGTTGCGCCAATGCTTTTTTTTCATTCATAGCAAAAGGGTTTCTAATACTTTCTTTATAAATGAACAAGGACTCTTTTTTAGAAAGTAAGTGTAAACCATGACGCTTATAAAGCCCTTTTGTGCTTACAAATGTTCCGTCTATTTCTACGGAAAAATTTTCTAAAAATTTAGTAGAAAGTACGTCGCTTTTGCGATACATTTCCTTATCAAAAGGAAGCTCTTTCATGGTTTTTGATGTCCAAGCAAAAGATTTGTGTTCTTTGTATTCCAAAGTGTTATAGGTTTTGTAACTGCTTAGGAGTAGCAGTAATAGTGCTAAGGGTATCAGTGTTTTCATATGGTACTGCGTGGTTGTCATTTAAAAAATGCTCATAAGTCGCTTGAATATTGTTGTATTTGATGAATAGTTTGTTTCTGTTTTTAATTGACTAATCTTCTCGATGATGTTTGTCATTTTTTCACAAACAAAAGAGTTTTTGGTTACATAATCAAAAGCACCGTTTTTTATTGCATCTACAGCGATTTTGATGTTTTCTTGACCCGAAACCATAACTACATAAATGTTAGAGTTGAAGCGTTTTATTTTTTTTAATACTTCAAACCCTATTAGATCATCCATATTGTAATCTAAAAAGATGATGTCGGGATTTTGGTCGAGATTGTTTAGGCAATCTTTGCCATTACTAAAATAAGTAATATCAGTATAGTTTAGGTTTGATAAATATTGTTCATAAACGTTGGCACAAAAAATATCATCGTCTACAATAAAGAATTTGAATTGAGTTTGATTTTCCATAGTATAAAAATTTTTAAGAGACATGCCAAATCCAAGCCAAAAAGCACCAACTCCTATGAATAAAGGGATTGGTGCTTTTTGGTTTGTTCTTTTTTTCCAAAATTTGGAAAGTTCTTCCAGAAAATTATTGTTTTAACTCGTTTTCTTGAAGTTGCGTGATGGCTAGCGTTAAAACGAGTTTTATGCTATAAAGTAATGCCGTTATTTCCTCTCGGTTTGTTGTTGTCTTTGTCGTTTTTTCGAGCGTTGCAATATCTTTTAAGGCGCTACTTATACCTAGACTTTCTACACTTGGTTTTACTTTGTGTATCAAACGGTTGACTTTCGTAAAATCGTTTTCTTGTAGTGCGCTATCTAAATCCATCAGAATTTGAGAGGTTTGTTCCACAAATATGGTGATCATTTTTTGCACAAAATCATCATTTCCTCTACTCAAATTTCTCAGTACAGAGAGGTTATAAATGTTAGGAATTCGGTCTGTCGTATTTAATGATGAACTAGTTTTGGGACGGTTCACCGTAAGTTTTGCTATGGTCTCTATCAATAAATACTCATCAAACGGTTTGGTTACATAGTCATCCATACCTGCGTTTTTGCAGTTTTCAATTTCTGATTTGAAGGCATTTGCGGTCAAAGCGATAATTGGAGTATTGATTTTGAACTCGTTTCGTATGATTTTCGTAGCTTCAATTCCGTCCATTTCTGGCATTTGAATATCCATTAATATGATATCAAATATATTATGCTTTAATAATTCTAGGGCTTCAATTCCGTTTTCGGCTTCGGTAACAGTACAGTTAAAGTACTGCATCGAGTTTTGCAGTACCATTCGATTCATTTTGTTGTCTTCTACTACTAGAATCGATAATCCTGAAATGTCGACGTTGGTTTCAGTATTGTTTTGTTTTATCTTATCTGGATTTCCTTTTTCTAAAGGGAGGGTAATAAAAAAAGTAGTTCCTTTTCCTTTTTCGCTTTCTATTTTTATTTCGCCGTGCATTAATGACAACAGTTCTTTGGTTATGGCCATTCCTAGTCCCGTACCACCGAATTTTCTTGTAATGGCTTTATCTTCTTGAGAGAATTTTTTAAAAATGCTTTCGACGTAGTCTTGATCCATTCCAATTCCGGTATCTGTAATTTTGATTTGAATTTTCTGAAAATTGGCTTGATCAGCCATGACCTCGCATTTCAAATCAATTCTCCCTTTGGGAGTAAATTTAATAGAATTGCCGACTAAGTTAAAAAGAATTTGTTCTATTCGTAACGAATCGGCTTTCAAGATTGGATGCACTTTTGTATCAATACTAGCCGAAAGTCTTAATCCTTTTTGTTTGGCTAAGGGTTGCAAAACTTTGATCACTTTGTCTATCGATTCCTCAAAAACGAAATCTTCATTTTCGAGTTCCATTTCGCCAGCTTCTATTTTAGAAATGTCTAAAATGTTATTGAGTATGGCAAGTAAATGTCGGGAAGCAATTGTGCTATTGTCAATGTATTTTTTTTGTAGATCAGTGAGTTCTTGTTTGCCCAACTCTCTCAAAAAGCCAATGATCGCGTTGAGTGGTGTTCGTATTTCATGACTCATATTGGCTAAGAAAACTTCCTTAGCCTTGGAAGCTTCTTCTGCTTTTATTTTTTGTTGGTTGAGTTCGATTTCAAGTCGTTTTTGCTCGGTTATATCGAGATGAATCCCAACAGATCCAACTAAATTACCTTGGTCGTCATAGTTTGGTGCACCACTTATTGCCCACCATTTGAGTTCACCTCTTTTGTCATTTATTGGAATTTGATACACATCTGATACTCCTTTTTTTCGAAGTTCTTTTTTTTGATTCATGGTGTCAAAACTTTCTCCAAAGACAAATATATCTGACGGATTTTTGCCCATTAACTCTTCAATATCATAGCCAGACATTATGGCAAAACTCTGATTCGCAAACTGAATGATTTCTTCATTATCTACTTCTATAAGCCCAAGGTTCATATTAGAGATTATGTTGCGGTATTTTTCTTCTTGGAATTTGAGTTTGTTTTCTGCTTTTTTTCTTTCGGAAATGTCTTGAATAAAAGAGCAGAAAAAGAACTCTCCATTTAGCTTTAAAGGAATAATGGCAATTTCAATTGGGAACTCTTCTCCTTGTCTGTTAACAGCAGGCAATTCAATGTTTTTATTTAGCACAGGGCCTTCACCAGTGGCTAAGTAATGTTTCATCCCATTATCATGTCCTTGATGGTGTTGTTTTGGGATTATCGTTTCAGTTAACGTTTTTCCTAAAACTTCTTCTGTTTTCCAACCAAAAATGACTTCGGCTTGGTTGTTCCAGAATGTTATTCTTCCTTTTTGATCAATAGTGATTATAGCATTCAGCGAAGCATTCATGATGTTTCGGTTGCGTTCTTCACTTTGTTCCAGTAAATTTTGATTTTGAATTCTAAGTGTTACATCTGTATATTTCCAGAGATGACCTTTGTATTCTTTTTTAATAGTGATGGGAATATAATCTCTTTCATAAAACTTATTGTCTTTGGTTTCGATTAATTCGCTAATTACAATTTCTTTAGTAGTAAGTATTTCGTTTACACGATTAACAAATTGTTCTTCATCTTTAAAAATGAGTTTAGTATTGCTGATTAATTCTCTACAGTCTCGGCCTATCATATCGTTTGGCCGAAGGGTAATGTTGCGCATATCACAAAAAAGCTGATTGGTAAACACAATTTTACGATTCATATCTTCAACCATAATGCCTGATTGTAGATTGGCTAAAAGCGTTTTTAGTAAAACTAAATTTTCTGAAAGTTGGTTTTCGGCTTCTTTTCTTTTAGAAATGTCTTGCAAGAATGCACAGAAAAACGTTTCACCGTTTTGAGTAATTGGAATGATGGATATTTCGGCCAAAAACTCGATGCCTGATTTTTTTACCCCAATAAGCTCAACGTTTTTATTCAAAAATTCGTTATGACCTTCTGTTAGATATTGATAAATAGAGTGTTCCCAGGTAGCTTTGTTGCGCTCTGGAATCATGAATTCGGTAAATACTCTGCCCAAAACTTCTTTGGAAGTATAGCCAAATATTGCCGTAGCTTGTTCGTTCCAAAACGTAATTTTTCCTTTGTCATCTGTGGTTACAATGGCATTTAGTGAGGAGTTCATTACAATTCTGCTGCGTTCCTCACTTTGTTCTAATAGAATTTTACTTTCTATGCGCTGAGTTACATCTGTATATTTCCAAAGATGCCCTTTGTACTCATTGGCAATGTAAATAGGAATATAGTCGCGTTCAAAAAATCGGCCTTCTACAGTTTCTAAAAGTTCGTTTGTCACGACTTCTCGTTTTGATAAAATTTTGGCTATTCCAATGCTAAAATCGTCTGGATCCTTAAATAAATGTTTGGATTGTTCGGCAGAGTTGGTACAATCTAAACCAATCATTTCTTCCGGTTTTACGGGTATTGAAAACATTTTGCAGAACAAATGATTGGTAAAAAGGATCATTCTGTTTTCGTCCTCAACCAATATTCCTGATCGTAAGTTGGCCAACAAAGTTTTTAAGAGTTCAACAGTACGTAAAAGATTTTTCTCGGTATTTTTTCTATTCTCAATTTGTTGATTTAAATATTTCGAGATGAATAAAATATCATCCACAGCGTCATCGGTTTTGATGCTTTTATAATCATCTTCTAAAGCTTCTAAACTATCATATAAATTCGAAATAGACTGCTGCTTAAGTTCATGTTCTTTTTTGAGATTTTGATGAATTTCTTGGTATTCTTTTTCGCTTTCTATAAAAGAGTGATTCATTAAATCTCGGTCTCTTTCGTAGGAAGCATAAGAGTCATTTACAGCATTCAAAAAGGCCATCATAGATGGATTTTGCATGCAATCTGTAGACAGATGTTTGTTGATTTGTTTTTGTAAAAGTTTATGAAGAGTAGCCATAAATCAAAGTTCATTTAAACAAGTGATGGTCATGGTTTGATTGTGTAATTCACAACCTGAGAATGGACGAAGTGGCGAAATCTCCCCGTAGGAGTAAAAGCCTGTTAGTAAAGTAGTGTTATTAAAAATGTCTGAAACGGCCTCAACTTCTTCATCGATTCTATTGTTAAGGATTACTTTTCTTCCCACACAACTTATTAATAATGCAAGTTTAGGAGCAATAGTATTCATTTCTAAACAATTACTAGCGGCATCGCTGGCAGCATCAATTAGTTTGTCAAAATTTGCCTTCATGAAACGTACTTTGCTGCCAAGAGGTAAATCTCCAGCAAAAGTCATCGATTGCTTTTGTTCATCTATAGACAAAATGGTGCGTACAACAACATCTTCTTCTTCGTTAAGTTTTATCGAAAGGGGAAACAATAAGGCAGATCCAGGCAATTCTTGCGCATATTTCCCTAAGTAGTTTTTGTACAAATCTAAGGCACTTTTGTCGTCAATTTCATAAAGCACGTTCTTGTCTGATTTGGTTACCGTGCGTTCCAAACCAAAGCTTTCCCAACCTCCAATTGAACCATGTGATACCTGTAGTTTATCTCCATAAAAACCTATGGCCACGATTTTGCCGGAAGTGGGTACTTGGTTTAATCCTACATAAGTTTTTTCAAATTTAGAACCATCACCGGCCAATCCTCCAGTAACTAGAATTTTACTTTCGGTAGCTTCATTGATTCCTTTTACGAGTTCGCTTCCGTTTACTTTTCCGCCATCCGAGAGCACAAAGATTAGTTTTAATTGTTTCTTTGGGAGTTGTTCAACTAGTGCTTTACCTGCTTCAAAACTGCTGCCATATTCCTCAATATTGACTTCAGATGTAGCAATTTTTGTATCTTCAAACTGCATGGCAATTAGTGAAATTGTGTTGTCGAAAACTTCTTTGCCAAATATTTCTCCTGCCGATGAGGCCATTGCCAAGACAGCATTTGGGAATTTATCCCTAATGATATTGTAATGAGATGCATTCGATACTAAGGCTCCTGCGCCAAAACCGATGACTAAATTGGCATCTTTTATGGATAATTGCTCCTTGTTAATTTCTTTTTTAAAAACATGATTTTCGTATAAAAATGAGGCTACTTTCATATTATTTATTTTTTTAGTTCAACTGTTTGCAAAAGATTGTAAATCGTAGATTTTCCTATGTCGAGTTTTTTGGCGGTTTTGAGGACATCGTTATTGTTTTTTTTCAAAAAGTGAAGAATAATTTCTTCGGTATACTGCTTTAATGTTTTCTCCTGTGATAGGAACAAATCGTTTGAATTGATACTATTAAAGCTCAAGTCATCTTCTGAAATTTCGTTTCCATCACACATTACACAAGCCAAATCGATAACCGATTTTAATTCTCGAATATTGCCAGGAAAAGCATATTTTAGGAGTTTGTCTTTGGCTTCTTTGGTTAATGAGAGAGGCAACATTTTATTTTCTTTTACAAACAAATCGATGAAATGCTTAGCAAGCAATAAGGTATCATTCTCTCTTTCTCTAAGCGGAGGGAGTTCTATAGGCAATCCGATGATTCTGTAGTAAAGATCTTCTCTGAAATTTCCTTTTTTGACCTCTTGTGCCAAGTCTCTGTGAGTAGCAATAATAAGTCGCGCATTGAATTTAATTTTGGCAGTCCCACCAAGGCGCACCACCTCTCTTTCTTGCAAAACGCGCAGGAGCTTGCTTTGAAGATTTAAATCCAATTCGGCTATTTCGTCTAGAAAAATAGTGCCACCATCGGCTTGTTCAAATTTCCCCATTTTTCTTTCGTTAGCGCCAGTGAAGGCACCTTTTTCATGACCAAAAAATTCACTTTCTACTAACTCTCTGGGGATTGCAGCCATGTTTACGGCAATAAAAGGCTTGTTTTTTCGATCGGAATTGTAATGAATGGCATTGGCTACCACCTCTTTTCCTGTCCCTGTTTCACCTGTTATCGAAACGTTGATGTTGTTGTTTAGTGCCTTGTTTATTTTGGTAAACACATCTTTAATAGTGCTACTTTGACCAATAATGGTTTTCTCGAAACTGAATTTTTGTTCTAACTTTTCTTTTAAGATTTCAACTTCTTGAACAAGATTTCGGTTTTCTTTTATTTTAAGAATAGAATTCCAAAGCAAATCTTTGGTATGATTGCTTTTTACAATGTAATCGGTAGCGCCAGATTTTAAAAAATTAACAGCAACCTCAATGTCTTCTTGTCCACTAATAATTATTATCGGAATGGTGTTGTTGATTTCTTTTATTCGTTTAAGTAATATGTCACCCGTAGTATCCGGAAGACCAAAATCTAAACAAATAATGGCTGGTTTAAGATGTAAATTGTTAAGGCATTCTTTACCGGTCCCAAATAAAAAAACATTGAAATCAGGATTTAACTTTAGATGATATTTTAAAGTTTCTCCAAAGAAAGGGTCGTCTTCTACTATGAAAATTTTTAATTCTTCCATGTGATTTACAGCTAATTACTATCTAAGTTAGTAAAAATTAATACATTATGGTATTTTTTTTGTAAGATTTTTTTTTGGCACTAGGCATTGTTTTAAAAAAATCTTTCGACTACTTTTAGTAATTATTATATTTTAGTAAAGCATTGGTTCAGAATAATAGAAGATCCAATTTAGGCATTACTTTTGTTAAGGTATTTTAGTACGGGCCTCGATGAAGGTCTAGATCAACAAAAAAAATAATTATACTAGTAACATACTATTACAATGAAAGAACAAATCAAAAAGTTTTTAAACGAAGAACAAGATCCAAAAGCAATCGAGAAAGTTACGGCTAAACTGAACGATATTTTGATGAAAAACGAAGAAGTAGGGTATATTGCGGTACAAAAAAAACCCGCTTTGACCGTTTTACCCGATAGTATTGTTTTGACCAATAAAAGAATTATCATTTGCCAACCTAAAAACTTGGGACTTTCTATGCATTTTATTGATTACACTTGGGATGAGGTAGATGGCGCTTTTGTAAAAGAAAATATTTTAGGTTCAGAGTTTACTTTCTCTACCAAAACAGAATTGCAAGTAACGATTGATTACATTCCAAAAATTCAAGCTCGCAAAATTTATACTTTTGCTAAAGAACAATTGGATATTCTGAAAAACGGCAATGCAACTTCTGCTATCGCAATGGAATCCATTCCAGAAGCTGAAATTGTGGAAGAAGTAGAAACAGAAGAAGTAACTAATTTTGCAGAGATAATGCCTGCAACTACTACTCACGAAGCAAGTTTTAGTATTGAGGCTGAACCAGTAGCTAGCAATGTTGGGCTAAACCAAGAAGAATTGTTTGCTAAATTGCAAAACTATAAAAAGCTATTGGATAACGGTTTAATTCTGCAAGGCGAATATGATGCTTTCAAGAAAGAAATCTTGAGTCAGATGTAATCTATCGAATTAAAATGAAGTGCCCTGTTTTGTTTATTCAAAGCAGGGTTTTTTTATGACTTTTTTTGTTGTGTAACATAAGTTACTGTTCCCTAACGGCATGAAGGCTAACTTTGTAGAGTAATATTAAATCAATTCATTATGACTACAACGGTAATTATTGGTGGAAGTTTTGCTGGAATGACTGCTGCACTTGAAATAAAACGAAAAGGGAAAGACCAACACAAAGTAATTTTAATAGATAAATCACCATTGTTTTTATTCATCCCTTCTTTAATTTGGGTTCCTTTTGGGAGAAGAGATATCAAGGATATTTCATTTAAGAAAGAAGGAATATTGACCAAAAAAGGTGTCGATTTTGTAAACGAAGAAGCCACAAAAATTGATGCCACAGCACAAATTGTATTTACAGACAAAGGAGAATACCATTACGATAATCTTGTTATAGCAACAGGACCAAAAGTAAAATATGACATAGCTCCTGGAGTTGAAGAGTTTTCGCATTATGTGGGTACACCCAATGGAGCGATGAAAATTAGAACAGCGCTACAAGAATTCAAAAAGAATCCTGGACCAATCGTTATTGGTGCTACTCAAAATGCGGGTTGTATGGGAGCGGCGTATGAGTTTTTATTCAATATCGAAAAATGGTTGCGAGAAGAAAACATTCGTAAAAAAGTTGATTTGTACTGGATTACACCAGAAGATTATTTGGGACATTTTGGGATAGATGGTATGCCAATGGGCGAATCTATGCTGAAAGGATTTATGAAAATGTTCAATATTCATTATAGAACAGAGGTAGGAGTAAAAGAAGTTCAAAAAAACAAAGTAATCTTAACGAACGATGAAGAACTGCCTAGTGATTTCATTATGTTGATGCCGCCTTTTATTGGAGTAGATTTGGTGACCAATTCTCCTGATTTACATGCTACACCAACAGGTTATATTCCAGTAGGAGATGATTATCGTCATCGTGGTTACAAGAACATTTGGGCAGCAGGAATTGCTGTTGATGTGAAATTACCTTTTACACCCAAATCCGTTCCTTTTGGTTCTCCCAAAACGGGGTATCCTTCTGATGAAACGGGAAAAATTGTAGCTGAAAATATTGTTCGCGTAGCCAAAGGTCAAACCAAATTGGTCAAAAAAGAATGGGGTAGAATTCCTGGTTTGTGTATAATGGATGCAGGAAAAAAAGAAGTGATTATCTTTTCAACTTCTTTGTTTAAACCACGAACTTTTGCCATTATGATTCCGAACATTATTTTCGATTTTAATAAAGTGATTTTAGAGAAATATTTTCTTTGGAAAAGCAAAAATGGTTATGCCTTTTTACCCTAAATCGTTGTTAGTTTTATAAAAAAAAACGTCCGTAAGGACGTTTTTTTGTGGGATTATAGTAGATTACAAAGTGCTTTTTTGCTTTTCCACAAAAGTATTCGATTGTAATTCCAGTAGATCTGTTGCGTTTTTTCGTTGCAACTCATACAAACGTTTGTCTTCTGCAATATCCGCATACACTTTGTCGTGCATGCTGGCGCTGGTTTGTACCAAAAGAGTACGTTGGTATTTATCTTGTTCTATTGTAGCTTTTAGCGCAGTTTCGAGGTCTTCTAGTTTATAATCATATTCGCCTTTGGGAGATAATAATTTGGCAATAATTGGCGAAGTTTCTATAGCTAAAAATAGCAACATAATGAAAAAAGAAGGCAACCAAGGTAAACTATTTAAAGCATTGATTCTTGCCATCAGTCCATCAAAACCATCAATAATAGGTTGGGTTTGCGTTACTTTTTTGTCCAAATCAGCTTCCAGTTTTTTGTTTTCTTTTTCTAGAACCGCAATTTTAGCCAAATTGGTTTTTTGTAAGGTATCCAATTCTTTTTTAGACAAATCGTGTTTGGCAATTTTTTCTTTAAACACGGGGCCTTTGCCTAGTTTTTTGGTGCCAGCCGTTCCTTCGGCTTCTTTAATATAAGTTTCATACAAGGTGTTGACTTCTTTTTCTTTAGTAGAAATCTCTAGTTTTAACTTATCTACTTCGGCTTTGTTTTTATCCAAATCGGTTTTGAAATAATTAGCGACTTCTTTTTTGTTTTTCAAGGCCATCGTGTTTTTCTCTTTCAAAAGTACCGTGTTGATTTCTTTTTCGAAGATTTTAATTTCTAAGGGTTTTGAAATTACAATTGCAATGATAATTGCTAATAAAATACGAGGAGTGGCTTGCAAAAATTCGGCACTAAAATTATCTCTCTTTCTAATGGTCGATACAATAAATCGGTCCAAGTTAAAAATAAGTAAACTCCAAACTAGCCCAAAAGCGATTGCTGGATATACACTATCGAAAACAGTAAAAAGGGCATAGGCACTCGCCAAAAAAGCCATCACAGCTGTAAAAAATACGGTGGCTCCAATACCCACAAATTTGGTTTTTTCACCTTGGGAGCAACCTTCTAGCAGGTTTTTATCAGCTCCTGAACATAAAATAAAAAAAGTTTGTAACATGATTGATTGATTTTTTGATTGATGAATACAAATTTAACGCCAAAAATGATTCAAACGATAAATTGTTGATTGTATTTTATTTACAACTAGTTTTTTGAATCATTTTGTGCTGATGTTATGGTTATGTTGTCACTAAGTTATAGCGATATTAGGGTTTTGTTACGAAAGTCAGTTTTTGGAGTTAATTCATAACAAATTGTTAAAACATAGGTAAAATTGTATTAAATAGAACAAACTAGTTTTGCATTTTAACCATTAAATACTCGTATGAAAACAAAATTACTGTTGCTGTTTTTCTTTACTTTTCTATTTTCTCAGGCCCAAAAAGGGGTGATTTCTGGAAAAGTAATTGATGTCGATGATAAGTTGCCTTTGCCTGGAGCTTTGGTACAAATAGTTGGTATGAATAAATATGCGGTTACTGATTATACTGGCCGCTATGAATTTTTGAATATGACCCCAGGAAATTATAGCCTTCAAATTAAATATATGGGGTATGCTTCTTTTACTAATGAAGTACAAGTCAGCGAAGGAAAAAATGCTGTTATTGATTTTAGTCTAAAAGCTGCTGGAACAGAGTTGAATGAAGTAGTGGTTGGGGATATCTTAAAAGGACAAGCAAAGGCCTTAAACCAACAAAAAAATAATAAAAACATTGGTAACATAATTTCCTCTGACCAAGTAGGTCGTTTTCCAGATGCGAATATTGGAGACGCTTTAAAAAGAGTTTCGGGTGTGACGATGCAATACGATCAAGGTGAGGCTAGAAACATTATCATTAGAGGTTTGGCGCCATCTTTGAACTCAGTGAGTTTGAATGGTGACAGGATTCCTTCTGCCGAAGGAGACAATCGTAATGTACAAATGGATTTGATTCCATCGGATATGATTTCTACTATCGAGGTAAATAAAACGCTTACTTCTGATATGGATGCTGATGCGATTGGTGGTTCTGTAAATTTAATTACGAGAGCAACGCCAAACAAAGAGCGTATTTCTGCAACATTGGCGGGCGGGTATTTGCCTATTCGTGAAAAAGGTAGTTACACTGCTGGTTTTGTATATGGTAATCGTTTTTTTGATGGTAAACTTGGAGCAGTTTTAAGTGCTTCGTACAATAATGTAGATTATGGATCTGATAATATCGAAAACGAATGGGTAAAAGATGAATTCGGTAATGAATTTCTACAAGCTGCAGAAATTAGAAAATATGATGTACAAAGAATTAGAAGAAGTTCTTCTTTGGCTTTAGACTATAAGTTTGACGATAATAACTCCATTTTTGCGAACGCAATCTACAATTGGAGAGATGATAAAGAAAATCGATACAGAACTACTTATGACGATATCGAAGCGGTTTATGATGCAGTGGATACACAAAAAATTATTGGTTATGAAGGAAGGGTAAGACGTCAAACCAAAGGTGGAGTTGACAATAGTAGAAATGATAACCGAAGATTAGAGGATCAACGCGTTCAAAACTATTCTTTAAGAGGAGAACATTTAATTAAATCTTCACTTGATTTAGATTGGTCTGCCAATTACTCTAAAGCTAGAGAGTACCGTCCTGGGGAAAGGTATATTGAATATCGTCAAAAAGGTTTGGATATGACTCAAGATTTTTCTGAAAGTAAATTTCCACTATTGACTACTTCAGGTGAATCTAATGCTAAATTTAAATTTGATTCGGTTACTGAAAATACAGACGATACTAGCGAAAGTGAGTTTGGAGCCAAAATTAATATTCGTGTACCATTTACTGTAGTTCCTTCTCAAAAAGGAAGACTTAGAGCAGGTTTAAGATTAAGAATTAAAGAAAAGTCGAGAGATAATAAGTTTTTTGCCTATGAGCCAGTGAACAGCGGTATGGAACTTTTGACTGATGTTAACACGGTTACTTTTGATGGAAAAGGATTCAATCCGGGTGCCAAATACATCCCTGGAACATTTGCTTCGGCAGCTTACTTAGGAAAATTAGATTTGAACAATGCTTCTTTGTTTGATAAAGAAGAAGATCCTGCCGAGTTTTTGACGGTAAATTACAATGCCAAAGAGAAAATTTATGCAACTTACTTAAGATGGGATCAGGATTTTAATGATAAACTTTCTATGGTTCTAGGATTTCGTGTAGAAAATACTAAAATCGATTATACAGGAAACAGAGTATTGGACGAAGAAACTTTAGAAGGTCAAATCAACAATACCAATTCGTATACTAATCTTTTACCTAGTTTAACCTTGCAGTACAAAGCCAACAAAGATTTAGTTATTAGAGCGGCTGCGACTACAGCTTTGGCAAGACCTGATTATTATGCCTTAGCGCCTTATGTAAATAATATTGCTGCTGATAGAGAAATTGCTGCTGGAAATCCAAACTTGGATGTGACCTTTTCTAATAATTATGATTTGATGGTTGAAAATTACTTTAAATCTGTCGGAATCATTTCAGGAGGTGTTTTTTATAAAAAGTTAGATGATTTCATTTATAATTTTAGTGATAATCAATATACCACCGAGAAATTTGCAAAAGATTTTCCAGGTCAGGCAAATCCAATTCCAACAGGTGAAAATTGGTCATTTATTCAGCCAAAAAATGGAGACAAAGTAAACGTATTTGGTTTTGAAGTGGCTTTTCAGCGTCAGTTAGACTTTTTACCAGGTGATTTCTTGAAAGGATTTGGTATTTACTTGAATTATACTTACACCAATTCAGAAGCTAAAGGAATTGCAGACGAAGATGGAAATGAACGTAAAAATATTAGCTTACCAGGAACTGCACCTCATATGTTTAACGGTTCTTTATCTTGGGAAAACAAACGTTTTTCAGCTAGAATTTCTACTAATTTTACCTCAGATTATTTAGACGAATTAGGTTCTGAGGCATACAATGATAGTTATTATGACAAACAGTTCTTTTTAGATGCTAATGCCTCATTTAAGATAACTTCAAAATTGCGAATTTTTGCAGAGGCGAATAATTTAACCAACCAACCATTGCGTTATTATCAAGGTGCGGTTGCGAATACCAAACAAGTCGAGTACTATCAAGCTCGATATAACTTCGGGTTGAAGTTGGACTTGTAGTTTGTTGTCAGTAGGTGTTTTGTTAAACAAACAGGAAGTCTTTCCTGTTTGTTTTTTTTAATTTAGAGGAATGAAGAAAATACTATTTTGTTTGTTTGTAGCACAACTCCTTTGTGCGCAAACGCCAGCCCAAAGAGAATTGTCAGGTTATACCGGAGGCTATTTGTCTCAATTCCAACCATCCGCTAAGAGCTTGAATTTTATCTTGATGGGAGATTTTGGTCGCTATGGGCAGTTTTATCAAAAAGAAGTAGCTACCCAAATGGGAAAAGCAGCTGCTACTCTCGATTCTAAATTTGTGATTACAGTAGGAGATAATTTTTATCCCAATGGTGTTCGCAGTACGCAAGATTATTCTTGGATGGCTTCTTTTGAATCGGTTTATACGGATTACAGTTTGCAAAACGATTGGTATGTTACTTTGGGGAATCATGATTACAGAGGCAATTTAAAAGCCCAAATTGACTATTCCAATGTAAGTAGACGTTGGCATCTACCTTCAACTTATTACAAAAAGATGATTGAATTAGAAGATGGTAATAAACTGTTACTTTTGGTTATGGATACTTCGCCATTTATAGACAGCTATTATAAAAAAGGTACTGATATGTATGATAATCTTATAGCTCAAGATACCACAGCACAAAAGAAATGGCTAATTAAGGAGTTGGAAACGAAAGATGATGCAGTAAAATGGAAAATAGTCGTGGGACACCATCCCTTATATAGTGGAGGCAAAAGAAAAGACAGTCCAGAAACTAAGAGTTTTGAAAGTAAATTTGCCACTATTTTTGATACATATAAAGTAGATGCTTATTTCTGTGGACACGAGCACGATTTGCAAATTATTAAACCTAAAAATCGTTACACCACTCAGTTTTTGTCGGGTGCTGCCTGCGAAGTACGACCTTCTGGAACTAGAGAAGGAACCTTGTTTTGGGCTGAAAAAGCTGGATTTATGACATTTTCTGTAACCAAAGACCAATTATTGGCGCAAGTGGTCGATGCCGAGGGCAATGTGATTTTTAAAACGAATATTGATAAAAAAAAGTAAGAAATGAATAAATATACTAGTTTGATAGTGGTTACAGCTTTTGTAACATCTTGTTCCAGTTCATTAGCGCCTTTGCGAAAAGATGGACTTAAACCAACAGTAGTAACCGAAACCGTTTTGCATGATACCGATGATCCAGCCATTTGGATTCATCCAACAAACCCACAAGAAAGTCTTGTTATTGGTACAGACAAAGACACTGATGGTGGTTTATATGTGTTTAATTTGCAAGGAAAAATCATAAAAAAATCAGAAACCATCAAGAGACCCAATAATGTGGATATTGCCTACGGTTTACAAATTGATGGTGTAGTGACTGACATAGCAGTAACTACAGAACGCGAAACCAATAAGATTCGCATTTTTAGCCTGCCCGACTTGAAGCCTTTGGATAACGGTGGTATTCCTGTTTTTGAAGGGGAATTGGAAAGAGACCCAATGGGAATTGCAATTTATACACGTCCATCAGATAAAGCTGTATTTGCCATTGTAGGTAGAAAATCGGGACCTTCAGGTTCTTATTTATGGCAATATGAATTGAAAGGAACTTCGAATGCTAAAGTAGAAGCTACATTGGTGCGTAAATTTGGTGCTTACAGCGGGAAAAAGGAAATCGAAGCCATTGCAGTTGATAACGAGTTGGGAGCAGTTTATTATTGCGACGAGCAATTTGGAATTCGAAAATACAAAGCCGATCCTTCATTAAATGACAATCAAGAATTAGCATTGTTTGGACAAAAAGATTTCAAATCGGATCATGAAGGAATGGCCATATATAAATCTTCTGCTACTACGGGATACATTTTGGTTTCTAATCAACAGGCCAATTCTTTTATGGTGTATCCAAGAGAAGGAAGTAGTGGTAATCCGAACGATTATAAACTATTAGCAGAAATACCAACTTCTACCATAGAATGCGATGGTGCAGATGTTACAGCTATTAATCTCGGGAAACCTTTCGATACAGGATTATTTGTTGCTATGAGCAATGGAAAAACCTTTCATTTTTATGATTGGAAAATCATTCAAGAAGCTATCGATAAGTATAAAAAATAACGGTCTTTGTTTGTAATAAAAAAAGAGCTGTTCTTTGCGGAACAGCTCTTTTCGTTTTGGTTGGTTTATTTTGGTTTTGTTTTGGTAATTTTTATGCTTTTGGAGCACCAGCCAGAATTTCTTCGTTGGCAAATTCTTCAAATTTTTCAAAGTTTGCTTTGAATTTTTGAGCTAGTTCAACTGCTTTTACGTCATATAATGCTTTGTCTTCCCAAGTATTTCTTGGATTTAAGATTTCGGCTGGAACATTTGGACATTCTTGTGGAATGGCAATTCCAAATACGTCATGATTTACAAATGGAACCCCATCCAATTCACCATTCAATGCAGCAGTAATCATAGCACGAGTGTATTTTAATTTCATTCGGCTTCCTGTTCCATAAGCACCACCTGTCCATCCTGTGTTGATCAACCATACGGTAACATTGGCGTCTTTCATTTTTTTGCTTAACATTTCGGCATATTTTGTAGGATGCAATGGCATAAATGGTGCACCAAAACAAGCTGAAAAATTAGGTTGTGGTTCTGTTACTCCAGCTTCTGTTCCTGCTACTTTTGCAGTATAACCAGATATAAAGTGGTAAGCCGCTTGACCTGGAGTAAGTTTTGATATTGGAGGAATAATTCCAAAAGAATCAGCCGTTAAAAAGAAAATATTCTTTGGATTTTTACCAATAGACCCTGGTTGAATATTGTCGATATGTGTAATTGGGTAGCTTACTCGAGTGTTTTGTGTAATAGAAACATCATCAAAATCTACTTCGTTGCTTCCTGCTTTAAAGACGACATTCTCTAAAATAGCTCCTTTAGTGATGGCTCTAAAGATATCTGGTTCATTTTCTTCTGATAAATTGATTACTTTGGCATAACAACCTCCTTCAAAGTTGAAAACAGTGTTTTCGTTTGTCCAGCCGTGTTCGTCATCTCCAATTAGTTTTCTTTCTGGATCGGCAGATAATGTTGTTTTTCCTGTTCCTGAAAGACCAAAGAAGATAGCAGTATCTCCATTTTTACCCACATTGGCACTACAGTGCATTGGTAAAGTGTTTTTGTAAACAGGTAAGATGAAGTTCAATGCAGAGAAAATTCCTTTTTTCATTTCTCCTGTATAACCAGTACCTCCAATAAGTGCAATTTTTTTAGTAAAATCTAAAATCGCAAAATTGCTTTGACGTGTTCCGTCAACTGCTGGATCTGCTTCAAAACTTGGAGCACAAACCACAGTCCATTCTGGAGTAAAGTTTTCTAATTCTTCTTCATTAGGTCTCAAAAACATATTGTAGCAAAATAAGTTTGCCCAAGGTGTTTCTGTTACCACGCGTACAT
The DNA here is from genome assembly GCA_963513565.1 of uncultured Flavobacterium sp. GTDB lineage: Bacteria > Bacteroidota > Bacteroidia > Flavobacteriales > Flavobacteriaceae > Flavobacterium. Next base: position 85,592 of record CAUPRE010000005.1, read on the forward strand.
TCAATTTATAATTTGAATCGGCACATACATAAGCATCTCTTACAAATACTTCTTTGTTAGATAAGTGAGCCGTTACTTTTTTGTATAAAGCATCAAAAGCAGCTGGCTCGAAAGGGATGTTTACTTTACCCCACCAAACTTTATCTTCGGTAATGCTGTCTTTTACAATAAAACGGTCTTGTGGTGAGCGACCTGTAAATGCTCCCGTGTTGATGGCTAAGGCTCCAGTCGAGTTTTCTATACCTTGACCTAAAGCAATAGTTAAATCGTGTAATTCATCTGGAGTTAATTGATACTGAATTTTGGCATTCTCAATTCCTAATTTTTCTAACGAAATCGATTTCGTAAAAAGGGTGTTAGTGTCCATAAAATTGTAGTTAGTTTTTATTTGTTTCGATGTAAAAGTATAAATTAATTTTTAAATAGCTTTTTTGTTTTATATTTTCTTTTTATTGTTTTTTAAAAAGTCAAATAATAAAACAGCCCAGGCTGAAATAAGAAGTACTCCTCCAATGGGAGTGATGAAGCCGATTTTTTTAAAATCGAAGGATGTTAAAGAGTTTGTAGCTAAAAAATAGATGGAGCCCGAAAATAAAAGAACTCCAGATAGGGTAAGGTAATAGATTGTTTTTTGTGATTTTTCGGAAAGGGAAGTACTTAGACCAATGAATAGAAGGAATAAAGCATGATACATTTGGTAGCGAACACCCGTTTCGAAGGTAACGAGTTCATCAGTTGAAAGTACTTTTTTTAAAGCGTGTGCACCAAAGGCTCCTAAAATGATAGCTATCATTCCTAAAAGGGCAGCAGTCGTAATTACTTTTTTGCTCATAGTTCCTATTTAGAATCTACTGCAAAAGTATTTATTACATTTCAAACAAAAAGGGTTATTTCTGTTTTATTTTTAAATTTTTCATGTTTTAACATAATCCGTTTGTTATAAATACAACAAAATAGTATGTTTGTGTTAAATAATTATATTTTTATGAGAACTATACTCATTATTGGAGCAGGAAGATCCGCTTCGTCGTTGATTCAATACTTACTGGCGAAGTCAGAAACAGAGCGATTGCATCTGATCATAGGAGATTTATCGCTTGAATTGGCTCAGAAAAAAACCAATAATCATCCTAATGCTTCTCCAATTGCTTTAGATATATTTAATACGCAACAACGACAAGAAGCCATTCAAAAAGCCACTATCGTTATCTCAATGTTGCCTGCACATTTACATATTGAGGTGGCCAAAGATTGTATTTTGTTCAACAAACATATGGTTACGGCTTCTTATATCAGTGAGGCCATGCTAGCTTTGGATGCAGAAGCCAAAGCCAAAGGACTCATTTTTATGAACGAAATTGGTTTAGATCCTGGAATCGATCACATGAGTGCCATGAAAGTTATTGATGAGATCAAAGAAAAAGGCGGAAAAATGCTTTTATTCGAATCCTTTTGTGGAGGATTGGTCGCTCCAGAATCGGATAACAATATTTGGAATTACAAATTTACATGGGCACCAAGAAATGTGGTGTTAGCAGGTCAAGGTGGTGCAGCCAAATTCATTCAAGAAGGCGCTTACAAATACATACCGTATTGCAATTTATTTCGCAGAACCGAGTTTTTAGAAGTCGAAGGCTACGGCAGATTCGAAGCTTATTCTAATCGAGATTCATTAAAATATCGTTCGGTTTACGGCTTAGATGATGTGCTTACTTTATATAGAGGTACTATACGCAGAGTAGGATTCTCTAAAGCATGGAATATGTTTGTGCAGTTAGGAATGACCGATGATAGTTACATAATGGAAGGTTCTGAAGAAATGACCTATCGACAGTTTGTGAATTCCTTTTTGCCTTATCACCCAACCGATTCAGTAGAGCTAAAAATGCGACACATTCTCAAAATCGATCAAGACGATATTATGTGGGATAAACTAGTGGAGTTGGATTTATTCAGCCGTAGTAAGAAAGTAGGTTTGAAAGATGCTACACCTGCTCAAATCTTAGAAAAAATCCTTTCTGATAGTTGGACTTTACAACCAGAGGATAAAGATATGATTGTGATGTATCATAAATTTGGTTACGAATTGAATGGTATCACTTCTCAAATCGATTCCAAAATGGTATGTATTGGCGATGACCAAATGTATACTGCAATGGCAAAAACAGTTGGGCTTCCCGTAGCAATGGCCGCTTTATTGATTTTAAATGGTAAAATACAAACTAGCGGTGTACAACTTCCAATCCAAAAAGAAGTTTACGAACCCATATTGAAAGAATTAGAATCATACGGCGTTGTTTTTAATGAACAAGCCATGCCTTATATGGGCTACAATCCAGATAAAGTTTTCAATTAGTTTTCTTTTTAATTTTAATTTTTTTTGAGTTTATTTGTTAACCGCTTCTCTAAACTTGTACTTGAAGAGAAGCGGTTTTTTTTTGAGCAGTAGCATTAGGCTTTTTGGGAAGCATCGTCCCGTGATACGCTATATCTTTTCCTTTTTAAAGAAAAAAGGAAAAGGATGCCGCTTCTCCCGGGGCTAGGAGGAAGCATTGTTTTTTTTAGGTTGATAAGTTAAATCAACCTTGTTGTAATGTTATTGGTAAGCTATATTGCACTCGAACGGGAACACCATCTTTTTTAGCGGGAATCCATTTTGGAGAAAGTTTGATTACGCGAATTGCCTCTTCTCCAGTGCCAAATCCAATATCTCTTAAAATTTCTTCGTTTGTAATGCTACCGTCCATTTCGACTATGAATTTGATATATATTTTACCGTTTCCTTTCAAATCAGTTGGGATTTGAAAGTTATTTGCAACAAATTGGTAAAACTTCTTCATTCCTCCTGGGAAATCTGGATGTTCAGTTACACCTGCTACTGTATAAACGTCATTATTTGGTACAGATGTAGCATTTTCAATTATTTTTGTAGGTGTAAGATTTGAAAGTGGCTCTTCTTTTGGTGTGCTTTTTGGTATTTGAGGCGTTTTTTTTGGCTCAGGCACGGTAATGTTAATGCTTTTACCAGAAAACTTTTTATGCGCATTTTTTAAATGTTTATCATAATAGGCCTCAGTATAGAAATTGTACTGAAATGGCTGAGGGAATTTTTTGCTTCTAGCATTTTTATGAACAAAACTTCCTGAAAAATATACGATTTTGTCTGGTGAGTAGACCTCTAAATGGCTATTGTTGGCGTGGATATCGTCAATCCAGATGGCATATTTTTTACTGTTTTTGAAGTCTTCAAATTCTGCCTTTGTAGGGGATTTTTTTGAGTATTTTTTGGGAGTATAGGATAAGTACCTATTTTTTTCTTCCAAAGTCAAATCTTCGTATTTTTTGGAGAAGGTGATGTTTCTTTTTTTGTCAGTAACATTAACTAGAACACCTGCATAGTAGGTATCTCTTTCGATGATTGATGCAGTTGTGTATTTTGTGCTTATGGTTGGTTTTTGTTGTACCTGCGCTACACTATCGATACAGAAATAACAGAAAAGTGCCGTAAAAATTGGTAATAGCCCCAGCTGTTTGCCAAGGATTATTCGTTTGGAAGAATTTCGACTCATCATTAGAAAGCGTTTTTTAGTGACTTGAAAATTTAAATTACTGGCTAGATACAAAGGCGGGTTACAACTCGCTTTGGATAACAATAGCGATTGATAAAATGGAATGTTTTTGTACGATTGCACCACTTTTTCATCGGCTAGGAATTCATGATTGAGTTGTATGGCTTTTTTGTACAACAAAAACAAAGGATTGAACCAAAAGATAGTTTTTATCAATTCTATAAATAGAACGTCTAAGGTGTGCTTTTGATTGACATGTGTCATTTCATGTGCAAACAATTCTTTTTCAATTTTGCGTTCTTGGTATTCCGCTTCATTAATGAAAATGGTATTCATAAAAGTATGCGGTAAAACGGGTTCTTGAAGCAATACTAAAGTCGCGTTTTGAAACGAAAGTGTTGCGTTATTCTTTTTTAATTGATAAAAAGTGATAATATTTCGAGTAAATCTAAAAGTGAGCATTGCAGTTACTAAGACATAAATACTCCATAGTGTTTGTTCCATATAATTGGTTTCTTCTGCAATTACCATAGTTCCACCTGAAAAGCTCATTGGAATTGGAGCAACAATAGGAGTCGTGATTTCTTCAATAATTTCAATAGAAATAAATGGAATTAGAAGTGAAAAAATCAAGCTAATCAACAAGTAAAAGCGATTGAAACGATGCATTTTTTCCTTTTCTAGAAAAAGCTGATATACTACCAATAGGATAGACACTGAGATAGTTGAAGTTAGTAAGTACTGTATCATGATTTCTTTTTTTGGATTTCGTTATCGATGATTTTTTTTAATTCCTCTAGTTCTTTGGCGGTTAGGTTTGTTTCTTTGGTAAAAAATGAAGCAAATTGAGAAGCTGAATTATTAAAGAAATTACTAATTAATCCATTGACGTGTTTAGAGAAGTAATCGTTTTTGTCAATCAATGGGTAATACTCTCTAGAGTTGCCATATTCTTTGTAAGCTACAAACTGCTTGTCAATCATTCTTTTTAATAAGGTAGCAATCGTTGTCGTAGCAGGTTTTGGTTCTGGGTAGGCTTCAAGTAGGTCTTTCATAAAGGCTTTTTCGAGTTGCCACAAATGCTGCATAACTTGTTCTTCGGCGTTGGTTAGTTGTTGCATAGTTTATTGTTTTGTGTTTTTTATTTCTTTTTCTGAGATAAGTTCTCCATTGTCGTACAATCGGGTGATGATTAAATCTTTTTTGGTGTCGAAATACTCCCATTGGCCGGAGTAAAACCAATGAATGTCTTTCCCTTTTTCAATCAACTGTGTAATTCCTTTGGCTTGAAGCGCTCCATTCGGGTGGTAAAAACGCACTTTACAATACTCTTTTTTATAGGTTTCTTTTTTGATGATTTTGCCATTGGCATAGTATTTCCATTTTTTAACTGGTTCTCCTTCTTTGTATCTTCCAATAGATTTGTATCGAATAGTGTCCAAAGTATATTCTTCAATCCATTTGCCGTGCATTTTTTTATCTTTCTTTTGATTGATGTGTTGTACTTGGCAACTACATAAAAGAAACAGTACAAATAGTAAGATTGGTTTTGTCATTGCTCTACAGAATAATACATTGCTCTACAAATGTAGAATAAAAAATAATATGTGCAACAAAATGATTAACTTTTTTTAAATGAGTGGTTTAGAAACGGTTTTGCGTAAGCGGTAGGAGCGGCATCCTTTTTGGGACTCGCTTTTTCGGCGAGGGCCCAAAAAGATATAGCGGATGACCCGACCCGCTTTTTCTGCGGGATACGCCCAAAAAAAATCCGCTCATTCTGGAGAACAAGCGGATGTTTATGTAAAAAGAGTGTTTATTTGCTTAACTCTACAAAATATTTATAGAAAAGTGGAATGGTTTCGATTCCCTTGAGGTAATTGAAAATTCCGAAATGTTCGTTTGGAGAATGAATCGCATCGGAGTCTAAACCAAATCCCATCAGGATAGTTTTGCTTTTCAATTCTTTCTCAAACAAGGCTACAATTGGAATACTACCTCCAGAACGAACCGGAATGGCTGGTACACCAAAGGTTTCTGTATAGGCTTTGTTAGCTGCTTGGTAACCAATGCTGTCGATTGGAGTAACATAACCTTGGCCGCCGTGATGCGGTTTTACTACAACACTCACGCCAGCTGGAGCAATACTTATAAAGTGTTTGGTGAACAAATCGGTAATCACTTCCCAATCTTGATTAGGCACTAAGCGCATCGAAATTTTCGCATAGGCTTTGCTGGCAATTACTGTTTTGGCTCCTTCTCCGGTATAACCTCCCCAGATTCCATTAACATCGAGTGTTGGACGGATAGAATTGCGTTCATTCGTGGTGTAGCCTGTTTCGCCATAGACATCGTTAATGTCAAGTGATTTTTTATAGTTTTCTAAGCTAAAAGGTGCTTTGCCCATTTCGGCTCTTTCTTCCAGAGATAATTCTTCGACATTGTCATAGAAACCTGGAATGGTAATGTGATTGTTCTCGTCGTGAAGCGAAGCAATCATTTTGGATAAGATGTTGATTGGGTTAGCTACAGCTCCACCGTATAAACCAGAATGTAAATCGCGGTTCGGACCAGTCACTTCTACTTCTACATAACTCAATCCACGTAATCCTGTAGTAATGGATGGTTGCTGATTAGAAATCATTCCCGTATCTGAAATTAAAATCACATCGTTTTTTAATTTCTCGTTGTTGTTTTCCACAAAGGTTTTTAAGTTGACACTGCCTACTTCTTCTTCACCCTCGATCATGAATTTAACATTACAAGGTAGAGTATTGCTTTGAATCATATATTCAAAAGCTTTTACGTGCATGTACATTTGGCCTTTGTCGTCGCAAGCCCCACGAGCAAAAATAGCACCTTCAGGATGAATAGCTGTGGGTTTAATAACGGGTTCGAAAGGAGGAGAGGTCCAAAGTTCGATAGGGTCGGCGGGTTGTACATCGTAGTGCCCGTATACTAAAACAGTTGGTAAATTCTTGTCGATGTTTTTTTCACCATAAACAATTGGATAGCCAGCAGTTTCACAAATTTCAACTTTGTCGCAGCCTGCTTTTTCTAAACTAATTTTTACGGCTTCTGCTGTGTCTAGTACATCTTGTGAAAAAGCGGTATCGGCACTAACGGAAGGAATTTTCAATAATTCGATTAACTCATTGATAAAGCGTTCTTTATTTTCTTGAACGTAACTTGTTCTGTTTTCCATCTGGATGATTAATTTTATCAATTCAAAAGTACAAAAAATAGATTATTATTTTTTTACAAAATTTACTTTGAAAATAGGAACTTATGCTTATATTTGCACCCACAAACACCAGTTCAATGAACTCCTCTTAAAATAAGAGTTTAGTGAATTAATTTCGCGGATATGGTGAAATTGGTAGACATGCCAGACTTAGGATCTGGTGCCGCAAGGCGTGTAGGTTCGAGTCCTATTATCCGCACAAAAAAAGCTTCTCATATGAGAAGCTTTTTTTATGGCTATATTTTTGTAAAATAGATTAATCCTTATTTTTTTTTATTGATTTTAGTCCTTTTTTTACGTGTGTTTGAAATCGTTTCTCGATTAAATATTTATTCGAAAAAAAAATCGGTTTTTTATTTTTCTACTAATAAAAAAATAGTACATTTAGAACTTCAACGATAAAATATAACACTTTGTCGATTGTTTAAACTAAATTTATATAACTAACCCTGTTTTGATTTAAATCATTAATGAGTAATCTAGTAAGCCATTTTAAAAATTTAATCTCAAATGATTTGTTTTTGAAATTATCTGTTTATTTAGATGAAAAAGATGCTTTATTAAGAAGAACTATCGAGGCGAGTATTTGCGCGGTGTTGGTTGGAGTAGAAAAAAGTGTTGATTTTCAACAACTTTTACGTTCTTTAGGGGAATTAAATGTGGTTAATGAACATGAAATGGATAGTTTATATTCTAATGGATTGTTGTTGTCGTCGGGGCAATTGTTCTTGGATAAGCTTTTTCCAGCCAAAAAAGATAGAATTTCTGAGATGATATCTAATGAAATTTGTGTAAAAAGTGAAACAGCTCGTGCGATTCTTAATTTAGTAGCGATTGTGATATTGACTAATTTAAAAAAAGATCCTCCAAAAAATTTAGTCACACTTTTAGAGTCCCAATCTCATATTTTGTATGGGCAATTGCCAACAGGTGTTAGACTTGTTTTAGGGATTCCAAATGTGGATTATGAGTCAAAATATTTAATTGAAAAACGTCCTGTTTTTGGTTTTTGGTTTTTTCGTTCCAAAAAATAATAGTTTTTAAATATAGGTTTCTGATTTGTAGTTAATTATAGTAACCATTAAAGGGATGTTGAGTTGTTCAACATCCCTTTTTTATATTAGAACTTATTGTAATGTTAGAATGAATTTCGATAATTCAATAATGCTACTCTCCTCATCAAAATCAATTTTGTTGCTCTTGAAAAAGTTATTTATTGGTTCTTTTTTGTCTGGGTATAACTCAAGTATTCCCTTTTTGTTTCCTGGTAAAAGTGTAATTTGATTGTTTTTTAAATTCCAATAAAATAGAGGTTTTAATCTCGTGAATTGTGCAGGGTAGGCTTCATGGTAACTACTTGAGGCTTCTTTTGCTTTTTGGAAATTAACCCGATCTTTTCGGTAAACATCAATTTGTTTGGAAGCATAGATTTGAGTTAGGTATCCTAGCTGTTCTCCCTCTTTGTTTACATACCTTGTCAATTTTATTTTGTCTGGTTTATTTATTGGAGAAATAGTCGAAAAAGGCTCTTGTTTCGCAAGTGTATAGATTTGCTTATTGTCGAATTGAATTTCGATTATATCCTTAAAAATATTATACCTGATCATTACTTTGTTGGACGCTCCTGCTATTTCCGCTAAGATAAATTCATTTGATTGGTAGGGAGAGCCTTTGACTTTTGATATTTCTTCATCCGGATTCGTTAGCGTTCGAAATAGTATTCCAGATGAAGTAGGGTCAATTCTGTCTAAGACAATTTGTGCATTTATCGTCTGAGATATGAAAAGAAGGATGAAATAAAAGGTGTTTTTTTTCATGGTATATTTATTTCTTTGCGATCCAATTATCAATTTTTGTTTCTAGTAGCGCTAGTGGTAAGCATCCTGATTCTAATACTTTTTCATGGTATTTTTTGATATCAAATTTGGAGCCCATAGTAGCTTTTGCTTTTTCTTTAAGTTCTTTAATCTTGAGTTGTCCCATTTTATAGGAAAGCGCTTGACCAGGAATGGCCATGTAACGCTCTATTTCGGCAATAATACTAGCCTCACTGCGCGATTCATTTTCTAGTGAATAAGTTATAGCTTGTTCTCTTGTCCAACCTTTGGCATGTAAACCTGTGTCGACCACTAACCGAATGGCGCGATGCATTTCAGCGCTTAAAGTACCAAAATAGTAATAAGGATTAGTATACAAACCTAGTTCCTTGCCAAGACTTTCAGTATATAATGCCCAGCCTTCGCCGTAGGCACCAAACCAATTGTATTTTCTGAAATCAGGTAAATTTGTGTTTTCTTGTTGCAATGAAATTTGAAAATGATGCCCTGGAATGGCCTCATGTAAAAATAAGCTTTCATCGCTACTCGTATTGTATTTTGTAACATCCGGAATAGGGACATAAAAAATACCTGGTCGACTACCATCTGCTGTGCCTTGATTGTACTCGGCACTAGCGGATTGTTCTCTAAATGCTTCGGTTCTTCTTACTTCAAATTTGGATTTAGGTTGCAAGGCAAACAATTGATTTACTTTTGGTTCAATAAGTGTATGAATGCGATTAAAATTGGCGATAACATCTTCGGGTTTGGCAAAAGGCATCAACTCTTTTTTGTTTCGAACTTCAGCAAAGAATGCTAATAACGTGCCTTTAAAACCAACTTGAGCTTTGACTTTTTCCATTTCCCCTCGAATTCGGGCTACTTCTTTTAGGCCCAATTCATGAATGGCTTCTGGAGTGGTGGTAGTGGTGGTCCACTGTTTGGCATAACTTGCGTATAATTGCTTGCCAAATGGCAGACCGCCTATTCCACTTGAATTTCTGGAAGCGGGAAGGTATTCCGTTTTCAAGAAAGCAGTCATTTTTTGGTATTGCGGAATCAGTTTTGTGGTGATAACTGAGTTGTATTTTGTCGCAATGTCTTGTTTTGTAGTTGCTGAGAAAGAAGTAGGTATTAGCTTCACTGCTGAATAAAACAGATTGTCCTCCACTTTGGCTGTTGGCATTCCTTCAAATTGAGGAATCATTTTTTCTGTTAAAGCTTTGGGCAAAACCACTCCTTCCTTGATGCCTTTTTTCATGTAAACCATTGCCGAATCAATCCATTGACTATATAATTCCATTCTTTTTAAGAAGTTGGTATAGTCTTTTTCGGTTTTAAAAGGTTGTGCTCCGGTACCACCTGCCATTTGTCCAATCGTTAAATGTGTACCTTCAAACTGACTGATAGGCATTAAATTAGTTGGGTATTGTAGCATTTCCTTGCCTATTGCGATTTCCCATTTCATGATTTCATAGCTGTTAAGCTCTTCTTCAGAAAGTGTTGATGTGACAATATTGCTTAAAGCCGTTTCGTATTTTTCATAAAAAGCGTTTTGCTTTTTTCTATACGAATCCGTCATTTCAAATTGCAATTGGTCGTTGTATTCGTTTTGACCACTTTGTGTGGCACCAAGTGGATTTAAGGCATTTTTGTCATCAAAGTAACTCTTGGTTAGTGCTGTAAAATCGGTAGCGCTCGCCTCTTTTTTGCAGCTAATTAAAAGTACAGATAGCGCAAAGAGTAATAAAAACAGGTTTTTTTTCATTTTGCTTAATTTAGTTTATCTGTAAAGCTACTTTATTTTTTTCAAATGCTATCCATGATACACTCTTGAGGCAATAATTTTTTCATTTTTAACTTCTAGCACTTCAGCTACTAACAAGTCGCTTTCATCAGTTACCATTCGTATATACTCCATAAATACTCGATCGCCATTAGCGGTAAGCGAGGTTACTTTATACTGTAAACTTGGTAATCGTTCAAAGGCGTCCTGCCACCAAGTTCTTAAAGCTTCTTTTCCTGAGATTAAACCTTGGGTTTCCGGTTGTCGCACTTTTAATTTAGGACTAAAATGAACTGCTTCATCGTCATAAAGTGAAAGTAATTTTTCTAGCTCTTTATTGTTAAAGCAATCAAACCATTTGAAGGCAATAGAGTTTAATTTTTCTGGAGTCATAGGTGTTTTGGAATTAAAAAAATCCCATTTCAATTAGATTGTAATGGGATTGTTTAGTATTTATTTTTATTAAACGTTTTTCAAATTGATGATTTCTTGATCCGTCAATAATCGCCAATTCCCTCTTGGTAAATTTTTCTTGGTCAAACCAGCAAACGAAACACGATCGATGCGTAACACATCATAACTGAATTGTTCAAAAATAGAACGCACTACTTTTACATTGGCAGAACGTAGTTTTAAACCCACTTCGCTTTTTGCCTCGTTTTCTATGTAGCTAACATCTTCTACAAAAACACGGTGTCCATCAATCACTAGTCCTTTGTTGATTTTTTCTAAATCTTCAAATTTCAAATTTTTATCTAAAGAAACTTGGTATATTTTGGAGGATTTCTGATTCGGCAAAGTGAATTTTCGAATCATATCGGTGTCATTGGTAAACAATAACAAACCTGTTGTGTTTTTATCCATTCTACCAATCGGCGCAATTTTGGCTGTAGTAGAACCTTTTACCAATTCCAATACATTACGGTATTCCTGACCTTCATCAAGTGCAGTGGTAAAGTTTTTAGGTTTGTTCAATAAGATGTACACTTTCTTCTCTGGCGTTAAAACTTTTCCGTCAAAGTTTACCACATCCGTTGGTTTCACCAAGTATCCCATTTCAGTTACGGGAACACCATTTACCTTTACATTACCTGATTGAATGTAAATATCCGCATCACGTCTCGAACAAACGCCCGAGTTCGAAATGTATTTATTCAAACGAATTTCGTCTTTCTCTTTAAGTCTTTTGGCTACTTGATTGGGTTTTTTAACCACTTTGTCTGCTTCTTCAATTTTGGCAGTTGGTTTTGCTTTTTTAGGCCCTTGTGCCCTTTTTTGCATCGCAGGTTTTGGCTTATTCGAATTGGGTCTTGAACCTGCTGGCCTTGCTCCGCCTCGTTTGTTGTTGCCTTCCTTATTATTCATAATAATCTCTAATTTGGTGCAAAGATACTATTTATATCCTTGTGAAACGATTTTCGATAATTAGAAAACGATAACTAACTAATTTATAGTAGTTAAGTAGGATTTTTTAGTAAGGAGATTTGTTTTAGGAGCTGATTCCTGCTGTCCACTATATCTGTGGCTCTGAACCCCAGAGCCACAGGATGCCGTTCCCATCAGGGCTAGGGAATCCTGCAATAAAGAACGTTTTGTTTCAAAGAAATTACTGCTTCAATAACCAATTTTTACCGTGCCAAAGCACGCTTGGGTTAATCAAAACAATACAAAAAACTCCCGCTACAATCAAAAACTTCAAGATGTTGTGCAATCTAATGTAGTGTGTTTTGTTATTTGATTGCCATAATAAAAGCAGAAAAAATAACAGTACAATCAAAGAACTATAAAAGTAAATATCCATATAACCCACATCATACAACTCAATCAAAATATACACAGGAACCAAGGTTAAAATGGTTAAAACAGTACTGATTCTCTTGGACCAATTTTCTCCATAAAAAACAGGAATTGTATGGTAATTATTTGCCAAATCGCCTTTCAAATTTTCCAAATCTTTTATCAGTTCCCGAATCAAAATCAATAAAAACAAAAAAGAAGCGTGTGCGAATATCACTGCAAAATGATTTTTATGGGTTTCCAAATCTTCAATTGAAGTTGGTTTGTAGTAGTACAAAAGAATGGCAAAAAAAGGCCAAACCGCCAGCAATGCCGCTGATAAATTTCCAATAAAAACGATTTTTTTTAGCTTGTGCGAATACAGCCAAATCAGAAAAATATAAAAAGAAAAGAATAAAAAGGCTCGCCAAGAAATGAACCAAGCCATTAAGACAACAATGAAATTCAAAGAAAAATAGACTTGAAGTTTTGTTTTTTGGCTTACCAATCGGTCCAACATCGATTTGTTCGGACGGTTGATTAAATCTTTTTGGCTGTCGTAAAAATTATTGATAATGTACCCTGAGGCTATCGCAATGGCCGAAGCAAATACTAAAATAAAGATGTTGAAGTCCAATAATATACTCAAGGCGCGCTGCTCTGGAGCCATAATAAAAATAGCCGACAAATACTGCGCAATGATAATTATAGGGATGTTGTACCCTCGAACAACAGAGAACAAACTAACGATTTTTAATAACAATAGCTTTTGCTCTCGTTGCATCTTGAATGGCGTCTGAAAGTTTTTTTAGAATTGATACACTACTTCAAGTTTGTAGTCTTTTAAAGCTGCTTTAGCACGCTCCAAGTCTTGCGTAAAACCAAGAATGTAACCGCCACCTCCAGAACCGCAAAGTTTTAAGTAGTAGTCATTCGTATCAATTCCTTGTTGCCATACCCCGTGAAATTGCTCAGGAATCATTGGCTTGAAATGATTTAAAACTACCTTAGACAATTTCTTTGTATTGCTAAACAACGCTTTGATGTCTCCAACAAGGAAATTTTCAACACAAGCATCAGTATGTTTTACAAATTGTGATTTCAACATAGTGCGGAATCCTTGGTCTTTCAAGTTTTCCATAAAGATATTTACCATAGGAGCTGTTTCTCCTACAATGCCAGAATCTAGCAAAAACACAGCGCCTTTGCCGTCAAAACTTTGAGTCGGTATGCCTGTTGCTTCAATATTGTCTTTAGAATTGATTAAAATCGGAATGCTTAAATAGCTATTCAACGGGTCTAAGCCAGAACTTTTTCCGTGGAAAAAACTTTCCATTTGAGAGAAAATAGTTTTTAAGGCTAATAATTTCTCACGCGTTAAGTTTTCTAAAACAGTGATTTTATGTTGTGCGTATTTGTCATAAATAGCCGCTACCAAAGCCCCACTACTTCCAACACCATAGCCTTGTGGAATACTGGAGTCAAAAAACATACCCTCATTCACGTCTTTTTGCAAAGAGGCAATATCAAATTGTACCAAATCCGGTTGTTCCGTTTGTAGAGTTTCCAAATAGGTTACAAATCGTTTCAAATGGCCGTTAGAAGCAATAGCCTCTTTCGAAGGATTGTCCTCTTTTTTAAGGGCGCCATTGTAAAAGTTATAAGGAATAGATAATCCTTTCGAGTCTTGTATGATTCCGTACTCTCCGAAAAGTAATATTTTTGAGTAAAATAAAGGTCCTTTCATATCTTTTTTGCTTTCCTAACGGTAAATATAGGGATTTTTATTATTGTTTGATTAGTTGACTGCCAAATCCTATTTCATCGCAAAGGTACTGACCATTTTGACAATAGCCAACTAATTCACTTTGAATAAAATGTAAAACAGATTCTTTTACGTTTTCAGGGTACAAAACATGCACATTTGCTCCTGCATCTAAGGTAAAACAAACGGGTATTTTGGTTTCATTTCTATATTTCCAAATGGCGTTGATAATTTGTAACGTGTTTGGTTTCATTAGAATGAAATACGGCATCGAAGTCATCATCATCGCGTGCAAGGTCAACGCCTCGCTTTCTACAATTTTGATGAAAGCCTCCAAATCACCATTCTCGAAAATTGGAATTAATTGGTCAATATTCTCATGTGCTTGTTCAAAACGACGTGCTGCAAAAGGATGATTATGCATCAAATCATGACCCACTGTACTTGATACTTGCTTTTCGCCTTTGTCGACCAACAAGATAGTGTCTTGGTAGTTTTCAAAAACCGAATGTACTTTTCCTGAAAAAGGTACACCAAATAGGTTCGAACTTCCTTCAATATTGGCTTGATTGCCCCAAACTACAAGATTTCCTTTTACACTTCTACACGCACTTCCTGAACCTAAACGCGCCAAAAAAGAAGCTTTTTGATAAAAATCCGCTTCGGTCATTTCAGGGTTTAATGCTTTTTCAATACTCATGAAATTCATAGCCAAAGCCGCCATCCCCGAAGCCGATGAAGCAATTCCAGAACTGTGCGGAAAGGTATTTTGTGTATTGATGGTAAAATGATAGTCTTTCAAAAAAGGCATAAATCGAGCAATTCGCTCGAAAAATTTCTGAATCTTTGGCTTAAACTCTTCTTTGGACTGACCTTCAAAAAGCAAGTCAAAAGAGTAATCGCTTGGATTGTTTCCCTTGAGCGAAGTCGAAAGGTCTTTCTTTTCAAAAGCTACACTGGTAATGGTTTTACAGTTATTTAGTGTAAAACTTATAGATGGATTGGCTGGTATTTGATGTCCCAAATCGTCTCTTTTTCCCCAGTATTTTACTAGGGCGATATTACTTGGTGCACTCCACTCAAAAAAGCCTTTGTCTACGTTTTGGGTATAAGCCTGATTAGGTATAAAAGTATTCGTATCCGTCATGAAAGATAAAATTTTGGCAAAGATACTTTTTTTGATTTATAGTGCTTTAAAATTATTTTTTATAACTTTCTTCTTGCTATTTTTATCTTGTAGATAATCAATTTTAATTCGATACTATTTATTTGTAATTTAGGCTGTTGATTTATTGCTGTTTATCTCTTTTGGTTTTTTGCATTCATTTAGTTTTAAATTTAAAAAACAGGAAGTATGACTAGAAAAGAATTTTTTGCTCGTGTAGGTTTTGGTGCTGCAGCTGTATTAGTACCAGCTTGTATAACAGGTGTAGCTACAAGTTGTTCCAGTGATAATTCGATTGGGGGTAATCCTCCACCAACAGGAGTTGATTTTTTGGTCGATGTGAGTACTGGCTCATTAGCGACTAATGGTGGATTTATGGTTACCAAAGAAATTGTAATTGCTCGTACTTTGACTGGTGATTTTCTTGCGGTTTCAGCTTCATGTACCCATGCAGCTACCAATGTAAATTATAGCGCTAGTGGTAATAAATTTGTTTGTCCTACTCATGGATCTGAATTTAGTAGTACAGGCGTAGTGACATCGGGTCCAGCTACCAGAAACTTGACAGTGTACAATACCACATTAAATGGGAACTCGCTAAGGGTTTTTTCTTAAGTAATAGTCTGCTATTTATTTTACAATTTATACATTTGGAGAAATTTCTTTATAGTCTTCAAATGAATAAAATTACTCGAATCCTTACCGTAGTTGTTACTTGTCTTGCAATAGGCTATTTTTCTGGAATGGTTACACGTCAGGCTATATTGGATTGGTATCCTACGCTTGTAAAACCTTCTTTTAATCCACCGAATTGGGTTTTTGCGCCTGTTTGGAGTTTGTTGTATGTGATGATGGGTGTTGCGGCGGGTTTGGTTTGGGATAAAATCGAATGGAATCGACCGATTGTCAAAAAAGCTTTGACGCTTTTTGCAATACAATTGGCCTTAAATGCCTTGTGGTCCTATTTGTTTTTTGGTTTGCATAATCCTTTTTTAGCCGGAATCGAGATTGTCTTATTGTGGTTGATGATTTATGAAACCTATCTTCAGTTTGCTAAAATCAATAAAATTTCAGGCTATTTATTGTTGCCTTATTTGGCTTGGGTAAGTTTTGCAACAGTATTAAATATAAGTATTTGGTGGTTGAACAAATAATTGCAAAACAATTATACCACCGCATTCGCCACAATAAATCCACTTGTCCAAGCATTTTGGAAATTAAAACCACCTGTAATGGCGTCGATGTTGACAATTTCACCCGCAAAATAAAGGTTGGGATGAATTTTACTTTCCATTGATTTAAAGTTGATTTCTATGAGGCTAATGAATATTCTTTATTCAGTTTTTGACAACATAATGATTTTTTCTAGTTGTGCTAATTCTTCTTTTAGATCTTTGTTTTCGTTTTCCAATCTTTGCAAGTGTTTTGTTAATTCTTCATTTTTTATTTTCAATAATTGTTGATTAAATGTGTCACTATATACTGAATCAATTTCATAAGCATTATTAATATCATCCTCATAAATTTCAATTAATGTAGTTTTAAGAATTGTAGCAATCTTATGCCATTCGGTTTTTGAAATTTTTGTAATTCCATTTTCTCTTCGGCAATATTGCGACTGAGTAATTCCCATATAATAAGCCATATCTTCTTGACTAACTTTCTGAGACTTCCTTTTGTTTTTCAGTTTTTGTTTTATCATACAAAACATTTTTTGTAGGTTTTATCTTTGATGAAATTAAGATATTCCTATTTGGTTAACAAAAAAAAAACCACAACAAAACCACAACAAAGAGAATCATTTCAACGAAAAAAATACGAATAAACTTTCAAATATAAACAATATGCTATAAATAGCATAGGAATATACATACATGATGAGTTATCTTTGGATGAATTTGTTTTCTTAAACAATCAAGTGCACGTGATTGCATTAAGAAAATTATAAAACGAATTATTAGTTATAATAGATTTAAGAATTATGAAAAAATCAGTTTAAAAAATGTAAGAGAAACTGTTTCAAGAAAAGAAATGAGAACTATTTTTGGAGGCAGTGGTTGTGATGGTTGCTGGCTGTTATATGGAAATAGTCTAAGGTCTTGTGGTTTTCCTGTTGCAATGGCCAAGATTTTTATTGAAGGGGTGGCGTAGGATATTGTTGTGCTTCATACTAAATTAGAATGTTTCTCTTTAACTATATACCCAATTTAGTCAAGGAATTTAGTCATT
Source organism: uncultured Flavobacterium sp. (assembly GCA_963513565.1). GTDB lineage: Bacteria > Bacteroidota > Bacteroidia > Flavobacteriales > Flavobacteriaceae > Flavobacterium. The sequence continues at coordinate 102,943 of CAUPRE010000005.1, forward strand.
TCAAATTTTTAGAAAAAATAAGCATTATATAAAAAAATAACAATTCACCTTTACTTCTCAAAATAATATTAAAAAGTCATTATGAAAAAAATAATTTTTATTACAACGTTGTCATTTGTTTTCCTTTTAGGTTGTAAATCAGATAATAAGTCTGTAGGAAAAGAGTTATTAGACGATAGAAATGATACTGTGATAACCTTTATTTTTAAGGAAAGAACATTCAAAAGTGATACATTACGCCATGAATCTGGGATTTATACATTTAATTCGGATAACATAACCTACACTAAAGAATCTGATTTTATATCGCATTTAGTCCCTAAGAATAATTATAAAAAAAATGATACAATTCGGATTTATACTAAGGACAATATTATTCTATCACATGGATATTGTGTTAACCAATATTCCCTCTTCAAATTTAAACCAGGTGATATCGTTTTGTTTGATTATCCTAATGACTATCCAATATGTAAAATTTTAAATAATGATACTGAAAATATTGGCTTGAATGAATTTACCAAGCTAAATCTTAAATCTAAATCTTTAAAAAGTGATTTTGTTTTTTTTGCTGAAAATAAGAGATTTAGAACCAAAGATGAAAATAGAAAGGAGCAAATAGAAATTCAAAAAAACATTCTGAACAAAGAAAAGACAATTGTTTCATTAGGAAAAACGAACTCAATAGCTAAAGATACCTATGATTTATTAATGCAGGACTTTAGTTATATAAAAACGGGGATTTCATCAAAGTCTGATAATTTATTGGTTAGTGCTATCAATTTATCTCTACCCAGCGGAAGAGAATTAGTTTCTAATAAATTCGACTCAATATACAAACCTATTCAAATTAATGGAAGAAGTCATAGATATATAGATCGTCGACTTCAATTTGACAACCTTCTCAAAGAGAAAAAGATTTCAGCTAATAATAGAGATTATTTACTATATAAATATATGGTCGAAATTATTTCTAATTTCTCTTCAGATGACATAAATAAATATTTCACTTATTTTTCTAATGAAGTCTCTGATAAAAAATTGATAAAAAAAATAGAAACCAACTACTTATTTGATGTAAACGAAACCAGCGCAAGTGCAAAAAACATTCCTGTAATAAATGGAAGTAAGGAAAAGTTTGACTTAAACGACCTAATAAAGACAAAATATAAAAACAAAGTGATTGTTATTGATTTTTGGGCCAGTTGGTGTATGCCGTGTAGAAAAGCAATGCCTTTTTCTCAAAAGTTGAGGACAGAATATAAACAAAAAGAAGTTGTTTTTTTATACGTTTCAATAGATAAAGATTTTGAAAAATGGAAAATTGCCTCCGAAGGAGAAGGTTTATTTTTAGATGAAAATAATTTCCTAGCTTTAAACTATCCAAATTTGTTGTTTTACAAAGAGCTACAAATTAATTCTATTCCAAGGTATTTAATTTATAATAAAAAGGGGAAATTAGTTCATAAAAATGCGCCAAGTCCTGATAGTAATGAAATTAGATCTGAATTAAATAAGTATTTGTCTCAATAATTTAAAAGCAATACCTGAAAACTATAATTATCTTTTTTCAATATCTAGAAAAAGAAAACATAAATATTGACTATGATGAATTAGAATTCGCAATGAAATCTCATCCAGATTATTCCTTGTTTTATAAAATCATCACGATTTGAATCTTTAATAATATTTACTTATTTATGTTTAAGGAAATCTTAATTCATTTGCAGTTTTATGTAATCTATTTCTCTTGATTAGATTATCAAAATCTCTTGCGAGATATTATTTTTCTTTTTCACACGTTTTAATAAATTAAAAATTTTTTGACAAATTTCATTTTTAGTGTAATTGTGATTTAGGCGCTTAATAATTAAACTATGAAATATGCTGAAAACAGCAAAGGAATATACATACAAAGTGAGTTATACTTGATAGGTTTGTTTTCTTAAAAAAAATCAAGTGCACGTGATTGTATTAAGAAAATTCTAAAACGAATTATTAATATAATAAATTTAAAATTTATGAAAAAGATTAGTTTAAAAAACGTGAAAGAAACATTATCACGAAAAGAAATGAGAGTAATTTCCGGAGGTTCTGGAGGTGGAGTTAGTTACAAATATTGTTGGACAGGAACCACTAATTGCTCTGTTTGCGTTAGTGGAGGATCTTCTTGTGTTTCGGGAGCCACTTTAACTGCATGTTAAATATTTTTTTCAGGAGGGGACTTTCCCCTCTAATTTTTTTAGACTTTAAATAAATTATATAATGCGAAACTTTTTTTCTTTTTTTTATGTTTTTTTTTTAATAAATCAATATTCTAGCGCTCAAAAAACCAATGACAAAGATCCTGTTGAAGATCCATTACTCATAACTAAAAATTTTCAAAATTTTTGGAATTACTCTAATACCTATATTAATTTAACCACAGATTTTGTAGGCTTAGATGCCAATTCTAAAGTTATAAAAAAAGGAGAATTCTTAAGGCTACTTTCTTCGGGTAATTATCTACCATTAAGACTCAAAAGCAAAAGACCGATATATTATAAACTATTTAAATTTAATAAGTGGAATAATAGCGATATTCCTGATCAAATAAAAAACATTGCTAATATCGAATATGATAATTTTTTAAAAGAAGGAAAACCTTTTAAAAAGTTTCATTTTACGGATATCAAAGGTAATGTATATAGCACCGAAACGACAAAAGGTAAAATTTTAGTTCTTAAATTTTGGTTTATTCATTGTCAAAAATGTGTAGAAGAAATGCCATCATTAAATATGTTGGTAAAGAAATATGAAAACAAAAAAGATATACTCTTTGTAAGTTTAGCATTTGATCAAAACAAAAAATTAAAAGAGTTTTTGAAAAAAAGGATGTTCAAATATGCTGTGATAGGCAATCAAGAGGATTACATATTAAAGGACTTAGGATTGCAGATTTTTCCCACACACATGATAATCAACAAAGTGGGTAAAGTTGTAAAAGTTGTAAATAGTTATTCTGAACTCGAAATAGCTTTAAAGAAAGAAATCTCAAAATAATATTAATTTTATGAATGAAAATTATAAATACCTTTTCAAATATCTAAAAAAAGAGAACATAAGTATTGATAAAAATGAATTTGAAATCAAAAGAAATTTTTCCTCCCTTTAGACCAAAAGAACTATAAAAAATGATGATCGATAATTTCAATTTCCTTTTCCAATATTTTGAAAAGGAAAATAGCACTATTGTCAAAAAAGAATTTGAATGCAATGACGGTCTTTTCCAGATTATCCCTCGTTTTATAAATTTATCACGAGTTTAATCTTTAACAATATTTACTTATTTATTTGTAAGGATAGCTTAATTCTTTTAGCATTTATGCAATCTATTTCTCTTGATTCGATTATCAAAAAAATTTCGATTTAGTTCTTTATCTTTCTTTTTCACACGTTTTATTAAATTTAAAAAAAAATGACAAATTTCATTTTAGTGTAATTATGATTTAAGGCGCTTAATAATTTAACCATAAAATATGCCGAAAATAGCATAGGAATATACATACAAAGTAAGTTATATTTGAAATTAATTATTTTCTTATAAAATCAAGTGCACGTGATTGAAAGAGTTGATGATTATTTTTAAAATTTTGTGAAATAAATTTTTATTAACTATTTAAAACAAATAAGATGAAAAAAATCAGTATAAAAAATGTAAAAGAAACTCTTTCTAGAAAAGAAATGAGAACTATTTCTGGGGGTTATGGCGCGTTCTGTACTACTAACTTAAATTGCCACGCTTATTATGGTGCAAATAATTTTTTGTGTATTAATATGGTTTGCTATAGGCATAATTAAGAAAACACTAAAGCGAATTATTTATATAATAAATTTAAAAATTATGAAAAAAATCAGTATAAAAAATGTAAAAAATGGCCTTAAAAGAGATGAATTAAGAACCATTATGGGAGGCAGTGGAAGTTGGTATACTCCTTGTAATAATGTGCCTTGTTTCAATATTATACAATGTCAACAATGTTATAATAATTATAATAGGGTTGGTTGCTATGCAGGATATTGTAGAGTATATTAGTCTTACATAATAATTAAGATAAGTAATTTGATAAGTTGACTGGAAACTGAAATTTGCAGTCAACTTTTTTTTAAAATATTGATAATGATAAATATTAGATTGCAAAGTATAATTTTTTCTACTTGTCTTTGCTTTATTGCATGCCATAAAAAGGAAGTTGTTAATTTATCTGAAAAGAAAAGTAAAAGTGTTGATTTTGAAACTATTAATGTTTATAATCACGGTGTCAACTCTTTTACTGAGGGACTATTTATTGATAATGGAATTATTTATGAGAGTACAGGGTCTCCAGATGATTTACCAAATACAAAATCGGAATTTGGTATATTGAATCTAAAGACGGGAATTATAAATTCTAAAGCAGAGTTAGATAAAAATGTCTTTTTTGGTGAAGGTATCGCTAAGTGCAATGAGAAAATTTATCAACTTACGTATAAGAATAAGACAGGATTTATTTATGATGCAAGAACATTCAAGGAAATTGGAATGTTTCAATTTGAAAGTAATGAAGGCTGGGGCTTAACTAATGTTAAAGACGAACTATTAATAATGAGTGATGGATCTAATATTTTAACTTTTTTAGACCCTAAAAGTTTAAAGATCATAAAAAAAATTGAAGTCTTTGATAATGGTATACCTATTCCAAATTTAAATGAATTAGAGTATGTTGATGGCTATATTTATGCCAATGTTTACACCACAAATAAAATTGTCAAAATTGATGCTAAAAGTGGAATTGTTGTCAGAACAATAGATTTTACAGCTTTATATAACGATTCTAAACGTAAATTTTCCGGTTCATTAGAAATGAATGGAATTGCTTATGATACTAATAAACGAACATTTTTAATTACAGGAAAAATGTGGCCAACCCTCTATGAAATTAAAATTATTGATTAACGATTTTTCCTAATAAAAATAGATAATTACCTCGAATCTTTTCAAAAATATTCATTATGACAAATAATTATAATTTCCTTTTCCAATACTTGGAAAAGGAGCAAATTACTATTGATAAAAATGAATTTGAGTTTCAAATTCAATCACATCCAGACTATCCTTCTTTATTAGCTGTAGCTGACACTTTGAGCTTTTTTAATATTGACAATATTGCGATTCAGGTAGGTATATCTGAAATTGAATTATTACCGGATCACTTTATTTGCCTATTGGATAAGGAAAGTGCCGAAACAGGGTTCTATTTTATTGAGAGAAAAGATGAAATTTATACTTATACTAAGGACAGAAAAACAGTTAACATCACAAAATCTGATTTAGAATCAAGGTGGAATAATATTGTACTTTTAATAGAAAAAGCAGAAATAGAATATACAAAACAAATCAAAATAAATAATTGGTATTGGGTTTTACCAGCACTTTGTATCATATCTTTTATATCTACTATTCTCAGATTTAACATAAATATAAGTACAATACTATTTTTTATTTTTCCAAGTGCAGGAATGTTACTTTCAGTAGCAGCTTTAAAGGATTTATTTGGAACACAAAATTCGTTGATTAATAGTTTTTGCAATATGACTTCATCAACAAGTTGCAATAGTATTATTGACTCAAAAAAATGGAAAATATTTCAATTTGTTAATTTTAGCGATTTGAGTATTGTGTTTTTCACATCTCAATTTTTAGCACTAATGATATTCTTGTTTGCAAAAGATATTGTTGGCTTCTTCTCAATCCAAAAAGCTATGCTTATTGGGGCTTCACCAATATTGTTTTTGTCAATATATTATCAAAAATTTGTTGAAAAAAAATGGTGCCCAATTTGTTTGGCTATTATAGCTGTCATTTTTCTGGAATTATTTTACGTTCTCTTTTTTCAGGAGACTACTTTTAAGATTTTATTACACTCATTAATTGTGATGGGGTTTGTATTTGCATCTGTTATCTTGGTATGGTCAATACTCAAAAAGTTATTGAACCAGCAAAAAGAACTAAAAGAATTTCAGTTCAAAGCCAAACGCTTTATGAGAAATTATGAAATTTTCAAAAATACATTATTGGCTTCTGAACCAATTGAAAATTATCCGATTCAATCAGGTTCTATAATTTTAGGAAATGCAGAGGCATCACTGAAAATATTGATGGTAACCAGTCCTTTTTGTGGATATTGTAAAGATGCTCATACCATGATAGAAGAAATTATTCAAAAATATTATGATACAGTATGTTTTGATATTCGTTTTAATTTTAATAATGAATACAGTGATGATACATCAAAAAAAATACATCAGCAGTTAGTTGCAATATATTTCGAGCAAGGTCAAGAGGCATTTATGAAGGCCTTGAAGCACTGGTTTGAATATAAGAGTGAAAAGGAGTTAAGTAGTCTTTTTATTGATAAAGAAATTGAATTCAAAATAAATATGTTATTAGAGGAACAATTCAAATGGAATCAAAAAAACAATTTATCCTATACTCCTGCAATTATAATAAATCAATTTGTTTTTCCAAAACAATATGAAAGAAACGAATTAATACATTTTATAAATGAGCTATCTGAGGATCAAGATTTTTAAAAAAAAAATATGAAAAAAATAGTTTTAGTTAATTGTTATTTTGGAAAATTTCCTTGGTATTTTAATTTTTTTTTAAAATCATGCCAAACCAATCCTACAGTAGATTTTATAATTTTTTCAGATTCAGAATATGATAGCTATTTACCAGATAATGTAAAAATTATACCCTTTAATTTAATGGACTTTAATTCCTTAGCTTCTACGAAATTAGGGTTCAATATAACTGTAAGAAAAGCATATAAATTATGTGACTTTAAACCTGCATACGGATTTATTTTTTCAGATCATTTATCCGGATATGATTTTTGGGGCATATGTGATATTGATATAATTCTAGGTAGAATTCGCGAGTTTATGACTGAAGAATTATTAAATGAATATGATATAATAAACACTAGGCATGATTATTTAACAGGTTCTTTTTTACTATTCAGAAACATACCTAGTATTAATAATTTGTTTATAAAAAGCAAAGATTATAAAAAAGTTTTTACAACGGATAAACATTATTGTTTTGATGAGTGTAATTTTAAACATATAGAAATGGAGCAAGGGATTAATATTTTTGAAGTAACTTGTGAAATTGAGAGCATGGAACATCTTGTTCGTAAAGAAATGGAATTGGGCAGTATCAATGTTTTCTTTGATTTTTTGGTAGTCGATGGTTTATCGGGTAGATTGAAGTGGGATAATGGTTTGTTGAGTTACAATAATAAGTTTGAAATTCTATTGTTTCATTTAATACAATATAAATCGAATATTTTGTCAAAAAAACATTTTTGGACAAATATTCCGAATATCTTTTACATAGATAAATATACTTTCAGAAAGAAATCAAAAAAATCCAGTTTTGGATTTGTAGATTTTTTTTATCATGACATGCTGAAAAGTTCTAAATTCAAAATTAAGTATGTGATTGATTATTATACATCAATTTATTTTTTTCCTAAACTAATTTCGGGTATAGAAATAGGTAGCTACAAAAACAAGCTTGGAAGTTCAATTATAAATATTCAAAAAAATAAAAAAGGCAAAAATACTTTAATAAATTATTTTTCATTAGAATCAGAAAGTTTTTTAATACAGTCAAAATTTAACAAAAATACTCTATTCGTTAAAGGTATTTTAAATCAGAAATTTATAAAATTTAATGCAGAAAAAACTAAAGAAAATCATATCCAAATAAATTATTTAGATGGAAATATTTCAAATTATGAAATGATGAATTAGCTTAATAATTATAAAAATTGAAAAAATTTCCTAACTACAGACAAACAGAATCTAAAGATTGCGGACCTACTTGCTTAAAGATTATAGCAAAGCATTATGGTAAAACATTAAACATTCAAGATTTAAGGGACCATAGCGAAACCACTCGTGACGGAAGTAATTTGTTGATGTTGAGTGATGCAGCTGAAAAAATTGGTTTTAGAACTATTGGGGTTAAGCGATCTATATTACAATTTGATGAACTTCCTCTACCTTGTATTTTACATTGGAATTCAGGTCATTTTGTTGTACTCTATAAGATTAAAAAGAATAAGTTTTATATATCAGATCCAGCAATAGGATTAATTGAATATACCAAATTAGAATTTCTTAAATTTTGGATTGGAAACAATGCCGATGAAACTACTGTGGAAGGAATTGCTCTACTTATAGAACCAACGCCTAAATTTTATCGAAGCGACTTTGACTTACAAGATTCAAATCCATTTGGTTTTAATCTCTTATTCAAATATGTCCTTCCCTACAAGTCATTTATAATTCAATTGGTAATTGGTTTATTGGCGGGAAGTTTACTTGAACTTATTTTTCCATTCTTGACCCAAAGTATTGTTGATGTTGGTATACAAAATCAAAATATCCATTTTATTTATCTAATACTTTTTGCACAGCTGTTTCTGTTTTTTGGGAAAACTGCCCTAGAACTTATAAGAAGTTGGATTTTGTTGCATCTTTCAACTCGAATAAATATTTCTCTAATTTCTGATTTTTTCATCAAGCTAATGAATCTTCCCATTTCATTCTTTGATGTAAGGATGACAGGTGATATTATGCAACGCATAAACGACCATCATAGAATTGAAAAAATATTAACTACTTCATCGTTAAGCGTATTATTCTCTCTCATAAATATGGTTATAATGGGTGCTGTTTTGGCATACTATAACTTGAAAATATTTGCGGTTTTTTTTATTGGGAGTTTCTGTTATTTCTTATGGGTTATATTGTTTCTAAAGCGTAGAGAGAAATTGGATTACAAGCGTTTTTCAGAAGTTTCGCAGGAACAAAGTAAAGTAATCGAACTCATTAACGGAATGCAAGAAATAAAACTCCACAATGCCGAAAAACAGAAACGTTGGGGTTGGGAATATGTACAAGCAAGACTCTTCAAAGTTTCAATGAAAGGCTTGATACTGGAGCAAACTCAAAATATTGGTTCTAATTTTATAAACGAAATCAAAAATATTGTAATTATTTTTCTTTCGGCAAAATTAGTCATCGATGGGCAAATCACTTTGGGGATGATGTTGGCAATCAGTAGTATTGTTGGTAGTTTGAACGGGCCAATTTTGCAACTTATCAATTTTATTCGTGAAGTACAGGATGCCAAAATATCATTAGCAAGATTATCTGAAATACATGATAAAGAGGATGAAACCCATCAAGAGGAAACGCAAACGCACGATATCCCCCAAGCAGCCGATATTGTACTAAAGGATTTAAGTTATAAATACATTGGTTCTGATTTATATGTTTTAGAAAATCTTAATTTAACAATTCCAGCAAATAAAGTAACAGCTATTGTCGGTACTAGTGGTAGTGGAAAAACCACTTTAATGAAGTTGTTGCTAAAATTTTACGAACCTAATTCTGGAGAAATCTTGGTAGACAAAACTCCATTAAAAACAATCGCTCAAAAAACATGGAGATCACACGTTGGGACAGTTATGCAGGAAGGATATATTTTTAATGATTCTATAGCTAATAACATAGCAATAGGGGTTGACATAGTAAACAAAGAACGTTTGGTTTATGCTTCCGATGTAGCTAATATTGCAACTTTTATTCAAGATTATCCATTGGGGTATAATACCAAAATTGGAATGGAAGGTGTTGGAATGAGTACTGGTCAAAAGCAACGATTACTAATAGCAAGAGCTGTTTACAAAAATCCAGAAATGTTGTTTTTTGACGAAGCTACATCCGCCCTTGATGCTAATAATGAAAAGAAAATTATGGAGAAATTAGATGTTTTTTTTAAAAATAAAACCGTTGTTGTTATTGCCCACCGATTGAGTACGGTTATGAATGCTGATCAAATTGTAGTTTTAGAAAAGGGAAAAATAGTTGAAATTGGGAATCATCAGGAATTAGTAAAATTGAAAGGGAGTTATTATGAATTGGTGCGTAATCAGTTGCAATTAGGTAATTAAAAGCCCCCTAACCCCCAAAGGGGGAATTTTGCAACAAATAAATATAATTAATAAAGATTAAATGCCATTAGAAAAAGAAATAGAATTAAGAAGCGAAGAAGTACAGGAGATCTTGACACGAATACCGCATTGGATGATTCGTTGGGGATCGGTTGTGATATTGATAATTGTATTATCGCTGTTTTTTGTATCTTGGGTGGTTAAATATCCCGATGTAATTACAACACAAATTGTGATTACAACCAACACCCCGCCCGAAAAACTAGTCGCTAAAGTGTCTGGTAAAATTGAAACGATCTTGGTTGAAGATAAAGCCACTGTTTATAAAAATACACCCTTAGCGGTTATTGAAAATTCAGCTAATTATAAGGATGTTTTTAGCCTCTCCCTAGCCCTCTCCAAAGGAGAGGGAACTTTAAACAACTTCCCATTTGAAGATTTTAAAAATGCTCAATTGGGTGATGTAGAAAGTGCTTTTGCTATTTTTCATAAAGAATATATTGCAGACCAACTCAACTCAAAATTACAACCGTATCAAGTAGAAGGAACTGCTCAAAGTTATGAGTCTATTCAGCTGAAAGAGCGACTAAGTTTATTAGAATCTCAAAGAAGTAGTAATCAAGCCGAGTTAGTTTTACAAAAAAGTGATTTGGATCGATATGATGGGTTGTTCAAAAAAGGAATTATTGCAACACAAGAATTAGAAAAACACAAACTGACTTATCTCCAAGTTGAACGAAATTATAAGAGCTTGTTAAGTACCATTTCGCAATTAAAATCAGCTATAAACGAATTGAATAGGAATAGCAAAACGACTCGAATAAATGAAAGCAAGGAAAATGTAAACTTGGAACGTAATGTAATTCAATCTTTTTATGGGCTTAAAAAAGCGATTAGAGATTGGGAGTTGAATTATGTACTACGTTCATCGATTGAAGGAAAAGTTAGCTTTTTGCAACTTTGGGCGCCCAATCAAACCGTAAATGCTGGCGACAATGTATTTGCTGTAATTCCAACAAATGAAAGCGGTTATATTGGTAAAGTAAAAGCTCCTGCACAAAATTCGGGTAAAATAAAAGTAGGTCAAACGGTTAATATCCGATTGGCAAATTATCCTGATAGAGAATTTGGAATTATAAAAGGTGCAATAAAAGCAATTTCTTTAACTCCTGATAAAGACGGTAATTTATTGATTGATATTTCGTTGCCAAACGGCTTAGAAACCTCCTATAAAAAACAAATTTCTTTTCAACAAGAAATGTCAGGCACTGCCGATATTGTTACTGAGGACTTACGATTGTTAGAACGTTTGCTATATCAATTTAGAGATGTTTTTAAAAGATAGCTAGTGCATTTGCCACAATAAACCCACTGGTCCAAGCATTTTGAAAATTGAATCCGCCTGTGATGGCGTCGATATTGACAATTTCTCCCGCAAAATAAAGGTTGGGATGAATTTTACTTTCCATTGTTTTAAAGTTGATTTCTTTTAAATCAATACCGCCCGCAGTAACGAATTCTTCTTTGAAAGTGCTTTTGCCATTGATTGGGAAAACACCATTAGTGAGTTGTTGTGCCAAGTTTTGCATTTGGGTTTTGGACAAATCGGCCCATTTGGTTTCAGTACTGATGCCAGAAGCCAACACCAAGCTTTCCCATAAGCGATTGGTGAGTTCAAACGGTGATTTTTTGGCGACTGTTTTTTTAGCTTGTTCTTGTTTAAGGGTTTTCAATTGCACGATGGCTTCTTCGGTATCGATGGTATTGAGCCAATTCACTAAAAGTGTAAATTGATAGTTTTTGTCGTGCAAAATGCGGGCACCCCAAGCGGATAGTTTCAAAATAGCGGGGCCACTCATTCCCCAATGGGTAATTAAAAGTGGTCCAGTGGCTTCGAGTTTGGTGTCCTTCACTCTCACGGTTACTTTTGCGGAAACACCTGGCAACTCTTTGATTCGAGGGTCTTTGCTGTTAAAGGTAAATAAAGAGGGCACGGGTGGAATGATGGCGTGGCCAAATTCCTGTAGCATCTCCCAAATTTTTGGATTGCTTCCCGTTGCTAAAATCAATTTCTCGGCTTGATAATTTTGATTTTGGGTATCAATTTTCCAGTAGTTATCTTTTTTGAAAATAGATTGTACGCTCTGACCCGTGAGAACTTTAATACCCAATTGTTGGGTGGCTTTTAGAAAACAATCAATGATGGTTTGAGAAGAGTTCGAAACGGGAAACATTCGACCATCGTCTTCAATTTTGAGGGCTACACCGTGGCGTTCAAACCACTCGATAGTGTCCCCAGAACAAAATTGATGGAAAGGACCTCGCAATTCTTTTTCGCCTCTTGGATAAAATTTTACGAGTTCATTGGGTTCAAAACAAGCGTGAGTAACATTGCAACGACCGCCACCCGAAATGCGCACTTTGCCTAGCACTTCGGCGCCACGTTCTAAAATGGCAACTTTGGCTTTTGGATTTCTTTCTACAATGTTGATGGCAGTAAAAAAACCTGCAGCGCCACCTCCCACAATTAAACAGTCGTACATCATCGTAATCTTTCGGGGAAATTACAAAAAATTCCATCGACACCCAATGCGATTACTTTTTTAATGTCCTCAGGTTCGTTGACGGTGTACGTATTGATTTTAAATCCTTCTTGGTGAATGCGTTTTACATTTTCGGGTGTGAGGGTTTTGAACCACGGATTGATGGATTGTGCCTTTAATTGTCGTGCCATTGGGAGTGCGTCTAGCGGATTTTCTTCCGTTAAAACGTCGATGGCTATTTTGGAATCAAGTTTTCGATAGGTTTCTAATTCGTTCCAAAGGAAACTAGAGATGATAAAATCAGAAGTTTTCCAGCCTTTTTTGACAAAAGCAGAGACTATTTTGTGTGTAGCTTCGGCGGTGTTTTTGCCTTTTAATTCGATATTCAAAGGCACTTTTCGGTTGATGGTGCTGATGATTTCTTCTAGCGTTGGAATGTGATGTCCGCCTTTTACGATTACTTTTTGCAAGGCTTCGAAAGAGTAGTCTTCTATCGGACCTTTTGCATTGGTTAGGCTATCCAAAATATCGTCGTGAAATACCATAACTTCTCCTGTTTTGATGACAAACACATCAATCTCGATGCGGTCGACGCCCATCGCTAATGCTTTTTTAATCGCGGGAACAGTGTTTTGGGTTTCGTGTCCCATAGCGCCTCTATGGCCTATGTTGAGTGGTTTGTGCATAGTAGTACAACTGGTTAATCCAATAAAAATAAGCCAAAGATACGGTTGAAGTTTCATTTTTTTTCTTTTGGTCTAAAATAGGAAAAAGCAATTACTTCTTGGTTAAATAGTAAGTTATCATTGTTTTATATTTTTTGTGGATAATAACTGAAACGGATACAAAAACATTTTTCCATTTAGCCCCGATAGCAGTGGTATCCTTTGCCTTTTTTCTTTAGAAAGGCAAAGATATAACGGAGAGCGGGACGATGCTGGCAAGAATGCCTATTGATACTGCTTCAAAAAAAAACGCAAATTATTTTAAACAGAATTAAAAAAAGAACACCGCAAATTACTTCGTCTATTCGCTATCGCTCGAGTCGCAAATTATACTCCCTACTTGGAAAATGAATTTGCGAATTTGCGGTGTTTGAACTCTTATGAAATTTCTATTTTTTAGCCTCTAAAAGCACAAAAGTAAAATTAGAATTGATCGTTGCTTTTCCATTGGTCACTTTTGCCTCTAGATTAGAATAGGCATCGCGAAGGACGGTTCCCTCTGCGAAAATTGTGCCTACGGGTATTTCTTTGGTTCCAAGATTCACATCTAACGCAATGACCACTTGGTCGGTGAAGTTTCCATTTGAAAAATAACGACTGAAGGTATAAGGAGTAGCCGAGATTTGTTTGTGAACTCCAGCTCCGATTGCAGGATGGTTTTTTCTGAACTGTCCTAGTTTTTGCCAATGCGCCAATGTTTTTTGGGTTTCGGGATTGGTTTTGATGGCTTTCCAGTTCATAAACGAGCGCAAAGTGGCATCGCCTTGTGTACCTTCGATTACCAAGGAACGTCCAGATTCATCACCATAATACACTTGAGAAATTCCTGGAGAAAGCAATAATTTTGTCCCGCTTTCGATGGTTTTTTCTCTTTTGGCATCGAACGGGCCTCCATCGTCGTGAGAGGATAAATAATTCAGCACGCTATACCCTTGCAACTCGTTGTTCAGCTTGGAAGAGTATTTAGAAAAAATGAATTCATAGTCTTTTTGAGCATCCCATTTGAACTCAAAATTGATCATATTGTTGAAGCCGTTTTGGTAGTAATTGATTTTTTTGTCTCCAAAATCAAATTCTTGGCCACCACTAATACCGTAGTTATATACCTCGGCTATGGTATAAAACGAGTTGTTGTCTAATACTTTGGATGGGTTGTTTTTCTTCCAAACTCCGAAGGCATAATTGCATTGTTTTTGGAAGGCTGCCCATACTTTTTCGTCGGTGTGTTTTACAGTATCGGCACGGTAGCCATCAATTCCAAATTCAACGATATAATCTGTCAACCATTTGATGATGTAGTATTTTGGTGCTCTTGGATAGCCAGTTCTTTTGAAAAAAGCATCTAATGAAGCCATTTCTTTTTCGTAACGGCCTTCTTTCTTCCATTTTTCAATTAAGAAAGGAGGTAGCGCTACTTCTTTTTCGCTTTCGGTTTTTACGTCTGGTAGATTGGCTACTAGCGTACAAGCCGTAGTTCCTTCGAAAGTTTTGTAATCGCATTGAGGAGAAGTTCTTACCCACTCGCTTGGCCATACGGGATCATTTGCTGTTACAGGTCCGGTGTGGTTGATTACGCCATCTAACACAATACGGATTCCTTTGGCGTGTGCTTTTTTAACCAAATCCGCTAAGTCTTTTTTGGTTCCGAAATTTGGATCTAAAGCCGTCCAATCTTTGGCCCAATACCCGTGGAAACCATAGCTTAAACCCGTTCCTTCGTCTACACCATCGTGAATTTGTTCTACAATGGGTGTCAACCAAATGGCATTGATTCCTAGTTTGGTAAAGTAGCCTTCTTCTATTTTTTTGGTGATTCCTTTAATATTTCCTCCTTCAAAACCGCGTAGTTTTCCGGTAGTTTTGGTTCGGTCAAAGTATATTTCTTTCTTATTGTTATCGTCATTAAAACGGTCCGTTAGTAAGAAATACAAATTGGCACCTTCCCAAACAAAAGAAGTAGTTTCTTTTTTAGGAGAACCTTTTTTTTGAGCATTAGTATATCCGCAAAAGAAGGAAGATAGGGCGAGTGTTAGTGCTAAAGCTTTATTTTTCATTATTTATTGAATTTGAATGATGGTTGATTTGTCTTTGGTTACAGGAATTGAAACACTTATGGTGTTCGATTCTTTTGTAAATGGTGTTACGACTCCGTTTACCTTTATTTGAGTGGTAGTAGGAGCGTTGTGCAACATTAGATTTGCTTTTTTGTCTTTTGAACTATAGGCCTTTCCAACTTGTGTTGCAACGGTAATGGTAGTCACTTTGTCTTTAGAATTGGCTTTGAAATTGAGTATTTCATAATTCCCTTTTTCAAAAGCATTCGCCGTTAATCCGTCGTCGTTGTAGAGCTTGCCTTCGCTGTTTGGTGTTTTCTCATCCATAAAATAATGTAAGTCAAAAGTGTCCAAACTATATTTTGTGGTATTTTGAATGGTTTTTATTCTTGGAATAAAAGCGCCTCCACGAACAAAAACTGGAATATGATCTGTTGCAGTAGCTACTTCGGCAAAGGAACCGCCTATGTATTTGCTGTCGTTGTAAAAATCGAACCAATTGTTGTTTTTTGGAAAGTACACCGTCGTCGATGTTTTTCCAGCATCCGTTATGGGTTGAACTAAGAAATCATTCCCCCACAAGTACGTGCTAGCGGTAGTTTGTAATTGTTGATTTTCGGGTTCTTCAAAGAATAAAGGACGCATCAAAGGGGTGCCTTTTTGGTTATTCTCAAAAGCCAAAGTGTAATTGTAAGGGAGCAATTGGTATCTCAATTCTACTTGTTTTTTGGCATTGGCTTTGGTTACAATATCTTTAAAAACAGGTTCAGAAGCCACATCTTCTTGCGCGTGAGGTCTAAAAATAGGCTGAAAAACGCCGTATTGTAGCCATCTAGTATACAATTCGTTATCAAAATAATCGCCTGCAAAACCTCCTAAATCCGAATGCATATAACCCATTCCTTGCATTCCCATTTGTAGCGCAATTTCGGTTTGCGGTTTTAAACCTCCCCAAGAACGGCTTACATCACCAGACCAAGGGATCATGCCGAAACGTTGTGAGCCTGAATATCCAGCACGCATTAAGATAAAAGGTCTAGTGTTTGAAAATTCTTTTTGGTAGCCTTCGGCAACGAGTTGCGCCCAGTTGTGTCCGTAAATATTGTGTACTTCATCTGCCGATCCACCGCTTGTAATTGCGGCAGAAGGGAATACTTCGGGTTCACCCAAATCACCCCACAAACCACCAACACCTTGGTTGATCAAAGTTTTGTAAATATTCCAAAACCATTGTTTTCCTTCAGGTTTAAAAATATCTACAATTCCGGTGTTGCCAAAATAAAAATCATAAGTAAACGGTTTTCCTTCTTTGTCAACGGCTAAGACTTTTTTGTCTGCTGCTTCTTTCCATTTTGACGAAGTCGTTAAAATAAATGGTTCGGTTATCACTACTGTTTTAACGCCTTTTTTATTTAAATCGTCCATCATTTTAGTTGGATTAGGGAAATTGTCTTTGTCCCAATCCAAGTTACCCATCGTTCCTTGAACGGTTTTTCCAAACCAATACAAATCAAGGATAATGGCGTCTACTGGAATTTCTTCTTTGATGTATTTGTCGATGGTTTTATTCACTTCGGCTTCGGAATGGTAACCAAATCGGCTAGAAAAATTACCCAAAGTCCAACGAGCGGGTAGCGGTTGTTTTCCTGTCAAGTTGGTGTAGTTGTCAATCAAATCTATCCAATTGTCGCCCGCAATTACTTGATAGGTTTTTCTTCCAGAAATGGTTTCGTAAGCTAGAGTGTTGTTTTTTTGGCTGTCCAAATCCAAATAACCAATAGGTGCATTGTCAAAATGAACCGCATAGATTTTGGATGAAAGGACCAAAGGCATAGTGAAATTCATCAATTCAGAACGCGTTTCATAACCATAGTGCGCTCTGTTGTACAACTGAAGGCGATTGCCACGACGGTTCATACCCAAAGCTCTTGCGCCCCCGCCGTACAATACTTCGGTTGCGTCTAAGTTGAAATCTAGAATTTCAATGTTTTCTTTTTTGAAATGGCCTGTTTTTTCCGAGATCAGTTCTTTGTTGTTGAACCAATAACTTATTTTGAAAGGTGCTTTTTGAATAATGACTTTAATTCCTTTTGTTGCCAATTGCAAATCTGAGGAGGTCTCACTAATTTTCCCAATTCCTTTTTGGGGTGTTAGTACCACCGCGTGAGAAAGAGGGTTTTGTTTTTCACCATTGGGAACAAAAGACGTTGCCACAATTTTATCAGAATAAGGTTGAATAAAATAAACTCCATCTGATGTTTTGATCTCTAGTGTTTGATTGTTTTTCTTGTAACTTTCGAATCTTCTATTGGCATTTTGTGCCCACGAAATACTGGAGAGTAAAAGAAATAAAATTATTTTTTTCATGGCATTTAATTTAAAATTGTAAAGAGGCTCTTTTTAATTGAGTTCTAAAATGATAGCGGTTTCTCCATCGAGAGTCAGTTCTTTGGTCAAATCGATTGTTTTGTTGTCTAACACTGATTTTCCGGAAGTGGTGTTTTGCAGGTTTTCTTTAAAACGGGCTAAATTTATTGTCTGTAATTTGCTGTTGTTGTTCAAAACAACCATAACTGTTTTTTTGTCTGTGTATCTAAAATAGACATAGACGTTATTCTCTGGGATGTAATGGGTTGTTTTGCCAAAATGAATGGCTTCATTGGTTTTTCGCCATTGGAATAATTTGGAAGTAAATGCAAAGAATTTCTCTTGTTCTGGAGTTCTTCCTGAAACTAGGAAGGCGTTATTAGTGTCTCCTTTCCATCCTCCAGGGAAATCCTGACGAATAGCTGCATCACCATCTTTGTCTTTATTTCCTGCCATTCCAATTTCAGAACCATAATAAAGTTGTGGAATCCCTCTACTGGTAGCTAATAGCGTCATAGCCATTTGGTACTTTTTAAAATCATTTTTGTAGATTTCATTGAAACGCATCGTATCGTGATTTTCCACAAAAGTTAAGATGTTATTGATGTTTGGATACAGAAAATCGTTAGTAAAATTATCATATACTTTCACTATTCCTTTGTCCCAAGATGCCTCGTTTTCATTGAATACAGTACTAATCGCATCATGTAAAGTAAAATCCATTACTGAGGGTAAATACGAATTGTAATTTTGAATAGCACCTATTTTACTATCTTTTTGCCAATACGCCATTTGTGCTTGTTGATGCATCCAAACTTCTCCTACAATGTTGAAGTTGGGGTATTCGTCTGTAATGGCTTTGGTCCATTTCGCGATGCCATCTTTGTCACAGTAGGAGTAAGTGTCTACTCTAAAGCCATCTAAATCGGCATATTCTATCCACCAAATTGCATTTTGAATAAGATAGTTTAAGACCAAAGGATTGGATTGATTCAAATCTGGCATTGATTTTACAAACCAGCCATCCATACACATTTTGGCATCAATTTTTGAAGCATTGCTGTCAAATTGAGTGGTCATTTTATAATTGGTTTGTGCGTAACCCGGAAATTGATGCAACCAATCATAAGTAGGTAAATCTTTGATCATCCAGTGTTCGGCTCCCCAGTGATTGGTCACGTAGTCCATGATTAATTTCATGTCTCGTTTGTGTAATTCTGCCGCCAGTTGAACATATTCTTCATTGGTGCCAAATCTTGGATCAATTTTGTATACATCAGATTGACCGTAGGTATGATAAGAGTAGGCTTTGTCATTGTCTTCGCAAAGCGGGGTAGGCCATATTGCTGTTGCCCCAAGTTCTTTGATGTAGTCTAAATGCTGAATCATCCCTGCGATATCGCCTCCGTGTCTCCCGCCTGGTTTGGTTCGGTCGTATTTTTCAGTAACAGTTGGATCGCTATCGTTTTTGGGGTTACCATTTGCAAAACGATCCGACATGATAAGATAAATTAAATCCGAAGCATCAAAACCTTTGCGTTGAGCTGAATTGGCTCTTCTTTCTTTGATACTGTATTTTTTTGTAAAACTTACTTTTTTGTTTTTACTAAAGGTGAAAAGAAGTTCTTGTGCAGGACTATTCTTCGTATCGATTGTCACGAAGAGATAATTAGGGTTTTCAGTTTTTTTGACTTCTTTTATGGGAATGTTATTCGAAACTGAAACCTCATTTTCGGCAATATTTTTACCATAAAATAGGATTTGAACTTCTGATTTATGCATTCCAGCATACCAAAATGGGGGTTCCACTCGACTAATTTGAGCGAATAATGGACTGGTCATGATAAGACAAAAAAGGAGTAATTTTTTCATTTGGATATAAATTTTAAACCCTTTCAAAGCGGACTTTGAAAGGGTTGTTTTATTAGGTGAATTGAATTAGTTGGGTTGAACCACTACTTCTTTTCCGTTGACAAATACGGTCAATGCTTTGTCGCCTTCTAATGAAAATTTAGTTTCATTATGGGTAACATCAATTTTTAATATTTGATGTCTGAAGTTAATTTTAAAGGAATAGCCTTCCCATTCTTTTGGAATCTTTGGAGCAAAGTGTAAAGTATCTTCTTTTACACGCATTCCGCCAAAACCTTCTACAATACTCATCCATGTTCCTGCCATAGAAGTGATGTGGCAACCTTCTTCTACTTCTTTGTTGTAGTCATCTAAATCAAGACGTGAAGTTCTTAGGTAGAATGCATATGCCATATCCATTTTGTCTAATTTAGCCGCTTGGATAGAGTGAACGCATGGCGAAAGTGAACTTTCGTGAACGGTAAATGATTCGTAAAACTCAAAATTCTTTCTTAATTCTTCGGTTGTAAAATGATCTTCGAAGAAATAGAATCCTTGAAGAACGTCCGCTTGCTTAATGTATGGAGAACGCAATACTCTATCCCAAGACCATTTTTGATTGATAGGTCGTTGTGATTTGTCTAGATCTTTTACAGGAACCAAATCTTTGTCTAAGAAACCATCTTGCTGCAAGTAAATCCCTAATTCTTCTGATTTTGGGAAATACATGTTTCCAGCAACTTTTTTCCAATCTTGTAATTCAGCATCCGAAAGAGTTACTTTTTCAATCACACGTTTGTGGTCTGATGGGTACTCAGTAGCTACTTTTTGAATTTGTTCGTAGGTATAATCAATACACCATTTAGCAATATAATTGGTGTAGAAGTTATTATTGATGTTATTCTCGTATTCGTTAGGTCCAGTTACTCCTAGAATAACGAATTGGTTTTTGTCTTTTGAAAAAGAAGCTCTTTGGTGCCAAAAGCGTGCGATTCCAATTAAAACTTCTAATCCTTTTTCAGGGATATAAGAATAATCTCCTGTAAAGCGGTAGTAATTAAAAATGGCAAAAGCGATAGCTCCATTACGGTGAATTTCTTCATGCGTAATTTCCCATTCGTTGTGGCATTCTTCTCCATTCATGGTAACCATTGGATACAAGGCAGCACCATTTTTGAAACCTAAATTATCTTTAGCGTTTTCGATGGCTTTGTCCAATTGATTGTAACGATACGTCAATAAGTTGCGCGCTACTTCTTGGTCTTTGGTCGCCATGTAAAACGGAATGCAATACGCTTCAGTATCCCAATACGTTGATCCACCATATTTTTCTCCGGTAAATCCTTTTGGTCCAATGTTTAGGCGAGAATCTTTCCCTAAATAGGTTTGATTCAGTTGGAAAATATTGAAACGGATTCCTTGTTGTGCTTTTACGTCACCTGCGATAGTGATATCCGACATTTCCCAGATTTTAGCCCAAGCTTCAATTTGTTCTTGCAATAAAGCATCATATCCTTTGGCTAAAGCTGCTTGTATAACTTTTTCTGCTTCAACTAATGTGTTGTCATGGTTTAATGAGACGGTATATCCTCCAATTTTTTGAATGGATGATTTTTTGCCTTTGGCTACAAGAGTTTCATAAGTATATTGCACCTTATCTGTTGTAGACTCAATAGAAGTTGGAGAGATATGCGAAGCAACACCATTAATCAAAACGGTATTATGCATAAAAGTGGTTACTTTAAAATGCGTTTTGAAAGTTTGAGCGGTAACAAAAGCTTCATGAGTTGCTTTTTTTACTTCTAATGGTTCCCAGAATTTTTCTTCCCAGTTCGCATCTTCATTGGTGATTCCAGCGTCAATATATGGTTTGTAAACTATTTTTGCGTCTTTATTAAGTGGAGTGATTTCGTAGTTAATGTATCCAGCTTCGTCTAAGTTTATACTTAAAAAACGACGAACATTTACAGCAATTTCGGTTCCGTTAGCCAAAGTTGCTTCGAAGGAACGGTGGTACCATCCTTCTTTCATATTCAATTCTCTTTTGAAGTTTTTAACTTGAGAACAAGTAAATAAATCAAAATTTTCACCATTAATTTCTATATCAATTCCAATCCAGTTGGGAGCGTTCAATACTTTGGCAAAGTATTTTGGGTATCCGTTTTTCCACCAACCCACTTTCGTTTTGTCTGGGTAGTAAATTCCAGCAATATAACTTCCTTGAAAAGTTGGTCCAGAGTAACTTTCTTCAAAATTAGCTCTTTGTCCCATAGCGCCATTTCCTATACTGAAAAGACTTTCGGATGATTTTACTCTTTCGACATCAAATTCTTCTTCAATGATGGACCAATTGTCTGCTTTTATATAATCTTGGTTCATTTTATTTTAATTTATTTTAATTTCTATTGTTGTTCAGTGGAGACTTTTTTAAAAGTCAAAAAGAAATGTTTTATTTTTCGATTAATTCCTTTAAAAATTCAGTTCCCATGAAGGTAAAATCTTTAAAGTTATGGTGTGCCTCATGCAAAATACTGTCATCGCCGATTCCGATACTCGTCATGTTGCCAATATTAGCAGCTTGAACTCCCGCTACAGAATCTTCAAAAACAAAAGCATCATTAACTGCTACATTTAAAAGTTTGGCAGCAATCAAAAATACCTCAGGATCGGGTTTTGCATTGGATACATCATTCCCGTCAACAATGGCATGAAAGTAAGATAGTATGCCTGTTTTTTCTAAAATAGGTCTTGCATTTTTACTAGCCGAACCCAATGCGATGAGTTGTTCATTGTCTTTTAGATAATTCAAAACGGAGAGTACACCTGGAAGCAACTCGCTTTCATCCATATCTACCAAATAAGATAAATAGTCTTCATTTTTTTGAACCAACCATTGATCTTTTTGTTCCTGAGTGGCTTGAACGTCTCCTAGTTCTAATATAATGTCTAGCGATCGTACTCGGCTTACTCCTTTTAATAATTCATTATGTTCGTGTGTAAATTCGATATTTAAGCTGTCGGCAATTTTCTTCCAAGCTAAATAATGGTATTTTGCAGTATCTACAATTACACCATCTAAATCGAAAATAAATCCTTTTTTCTTTTTCATTTTAAAATATATTTTAGTGGCCCGTGGTTTTTTCTTTAATGAAAATAACACCTAAGCCTGCAATCAACATTGAGGCTCCAGCAATAACAATAATGGCCATTGGGAAACCTCCAAAAAGGGCAATCAAAGTACTTCCTAATAATCCTGCGGCAATTTGTGGTAAAGTAATAGTGGCATTGAATAGTCCCATATATACTCCCATTTTGTCTGCAGGTAGAGATCCAGAAAGCATCGCATAGGGCATAGCCAAAATAGCTGCCCAAGCTAATCCAACGCCTACCATAGATAATAGTAATGTGTTTTTGTCTTCTATTAAAAACATGGATATTAAACCTAAGCCTCCTAATATTAGAGAGAAAGAATAGGTTTTTTTGCGGCCAATGGATTTGGCAATAGAAGGAATAAGTAACGAGTAAATAGCGGCTACCGCGCTGTAAAAGGCAAATAAAACACCCGTCCAGTCTCCTGCTTCATTAAATCCTATTGATTTTGCATCGAGTGCATCTGGACCCCATACTTGATTAGCGATAGCTCTTGTGGTGTAAACCCACATCAAGAATAAAGCAAACCAAGAGAAAAATTGTACGAACCCTAACTGCCAAAAGATTTTGGGTGCAGTAGTAATAAGTTTGATAATGTTTGTTTTTTCTTTTTTAACCTCAGTATCCAAGTCAATTTTGTTGTAAAGCGCATGCTCTTTTGGGGCATATTCTTTGGTTTTGAATACCGTCCAAAGCACACTCAATAACAAAATAGCGCCTCCAATGTAAAACGACCAAATTACAGAGTCGGCTACTTTTTCACCTGGAGCAGGAACATTTGCAATTCCTGATTTGGTTAAAATCCATGGAAGTAAAGAGCCAAATACAGCTCCAAAATTTATCAAAGCACTTTGAAGTGAATACCCTAAGTTGCGTTGGTCATCATTAACCATATCGCCCACTAAGGCTCTAAAAGGTTGCATGGTCACATTAAAAGAAGTGTCCATTAACAATAACATTAAGCCTCCAAAAAATAAAGGGGGTAATAAATAGGCAAAATATTCAGCATTAGGCATAAAAAACATGGCCAACGCCGATACGATTGCTCCAAAAAATATAAATGGAATTCTTCGTCCAAGTTTGGTCCAAGTTTTGTCGCTTGAAAGTCCAATAATAGGCTGAACGATTAAACCCGCCAATGGCGCGGCTAACCAAAAATACCCAATACTGTGAACATCTGCTCCAAGAGCTTCAAGAATTCTACTAGTATTTCCGTTTTGGAGTGAGTACCCAATTTGTACTCCCAAAAAGCCAAAGCTCAGATTCCAAATTTGCCAAAAACTTAATTTTGGTTTTTCCATATGATCTATTTTAAAAGTTAAATACTATAAACGCTTTCATGTTTATTAGGTCTAATGCTGTATTTGCACGAACTTATTAGTTGTGCGAAATCCAAAGAATTGTATGAATGTATTGGTTGAGTCTTTCTTTTTTAATGGATTGCTTAATTTTTTGAAAAGCGAGCCTAAAAAATCTAACCGTTATAGATTCTAGTTACTTTAAAAAGTAAGAGTTACCATTAGAATTGTTACTTCCCCAAGTATGTTTCAGTATACTTTGGTGGATGTCTCTTTCTTAATTGTTTAAAATTCTGAAAGTTACAAAAAATAATAATCTGTTTTGTTTGTGCTAAACAAGGTTTTGTTGATAGAGAAATATACCCAAAGACTACTTCAAACTATAAAAAATGATAGTATTGAATGATGGGAAGTGGTAAAAACAAAACTCTGCTTGATTTTCGAAGTAAAAGAAAAAGTTTTGATAAGTGTAAATATAGAAAATTATTTACTTGAGGATTGAATTCTCAAGTAAATAATTAGTACTCCAACGTTTTTTGTTGATAAATCATCAATTTAATCAGTAGATTCTCTTTCGATTAGATGGGTTTCTATAATTTCTGTTTTGTAGATTTCGTCTTCATCTTCATGTTCTTCAGATTCTAATCTTTGAATAAGCATTTCTGCCGCTTTTTTGCCCATTTTTGCCCCACTTTGACTTACAGTTGTGATGGTTGGAGTAGAGTATTTAGAAATGATCCCATCGGTAAAAGCGATGATAGCCAAGTCTTTTGGAACAATTAGCCCCATTTTGTGAGCTGTTTTTAAAATCGTAACTGCAAAAAGTTCATTGACCGCAAATACTGCATCTATGGCTTTGTCTTCTAATAATTGGCTAATAGTGATTTCGCAAGTATCTACATCTTCTATCTTAATAATTAGATTTTCGTCAAATGGAATGCCGTTGTCAGCTAAAGCTTTGGTGTATCCATCTGTTCTTAATTTACCAACACTTACGTAATCAACTGTGGTTACTAGGGCTATTTTTTTCCTTCCTTGTTTTATTAAGTATTCCACTGCTTCATAAGCCGCTTTTTTGTCGTCTATAATTACTTTATCACAATGCACCTCGTCAGTTATTCGGTCAAACATAACTACAGGCATACCTTGATCAATGACCTCGGTTATGTGGTGAAAATCTTTTTTAAATTGGGTTTCTTTGGATAAGGACATGATAAAGCCATCCGTACTACCGTGAGCTAATAATTCCATATTCATTACTTCTTTATCAAAGGAATCATCGGATAAACAAATAATTACACTATATCCTTTTTCATTAGCCACTTGTTCTATACCATTAATTACTGTAGAGAAAAAATAGTGTACAATTTCTGGGATGATAATCCCTATCGTTTTTGTTCTTCTATTTTTTAGACTTAAGGCAATATTATTAGGTTTATAATTATAGAACTTGGCAAAAGCTTGCACTTTTAAGCGTGTTTCTTCCCCAATTTCTAAGCTGTTACGTAATGATTTTGATACAGTTGAAATCGAGACGTCTAATTCTTTTGCGATTTGTTTTAGGGTGACTTTTTTTTTCATTTCTTGGGATTTATAAAAAAATGGTATTCTACTTTAATCTATTTTTTTTTCCATTTCTGACAAAATTCATTTAAAAATAATAAATAAAACGCAAAGTTTTCAACACTATCACGTTTTCGTGACGCTATCTGATTTTTGTCATGTTGTTGGTATTAATATTCTGTTAATTTTGAAATTCGAAGTAAAACAAAAGCTTAACTAAAAACCAAAATTAAAATTTAATTTAAACAAAAAGTATGAGAACAATTTATAAAAAGTTGTTATTTTTAGTACTACTCCTTCCTTTCAGTCTTCTGGCTCAGAATACGATTGTAGGGTCAGTAGTTGAAAAAGCGACAGGGCAACCCATCCCAGGAGCCAATGTAAATATACAAGGAGCTGCAAATGGTGTTTCTACCGACTTTGATGGTAAATATAAATTATCCAATGTTAAAAAAGGGGATAAAATCGTATTTTCTTTTGTAGGATTTAGAAATGTTATTTTAACGTATGACGGACAAGCAGCTTTGAACGCATCTTTAGAAGAAGATGCTAACGAGTTGAAGGAAGTTGTAGTTCAAGTAGGGTATGGTTCTGTTAAAAAGAAAGATGCTACGGGTGCCGTAACAGTTCTTGGAGCAAAAGACTTTAACAAAGGACCTGTAACTTCTGCTGACCAGATGATTCAAGGTAAAGTAGCAGGTTTGCAAATTATTAATGGTGGTGGTTCACCTGGTGAAGGGGCTACTATTAGAATTAGAAGTGGATCTTCTTTAAATGCGAACAATGATCCTTTGTATGTTATTGATGGAGTTCCAGTAGCTGCTGGGGGAATCAACGGTGGTAGAAATCCATTAACGACTATTAACCAGAATAACATTGAATCTATCACTGTTTTAAAAGATGCATCAGCAACCGCTATTTATGGTTCTAGAGCATCGAATGGGGTAATTATTATTACTACCAAAAAAGGTAAAGCAGGAGACTTACAAGTGAGTTATAATGGGAATTTTCAAGTTTCTGAAGTTACCAAAACAGTTGACGTGTTAACTGCAAATCAATTTAGAAATTTCGTTACTGCTAATGGTACAACAGATCAGCAAGCTTTGTTAGGTGCTGCAAATACTGATTGGCAAAAAGAGATTTATAGAACAGCTTTAGGTACAGATCATAACATTGCTGTAAGTGGTGGTTCTGATAACATTACTTACAGAGCTTCTGTTGGATATGCTAATTTAGATGGTATCTTGTTAAGAGATAATCTTCAAAGAACTACACTTTCTGCTACATTAGTTGGAGATTTCTTTGATAAACATTTGAAAGTGCAAATCAATAGTAATACTTCTTATTTGAAAAACAATTTTAGTAATAGAGGTGCAATTGGAGCTGCTATACAATTTGATCCTACGCAATCGATTAAGAATGCTGATGGAACTTACTTTCAGTGGATGACAAATCCAACACAATTTAATCAATTAGCGGGTAGAAATCCATTGTCTTTAATCAATCAACAAAATAATTATGGATCTTCTTTTAGAAGTATCGGTAATATTCAATTTGATTATAAATTACACTTTTTGCCAGAATTGAAAGCAGTTGCTAATTTTGGTATTGATGAATTGAGTGGTAGAGCTTTCGGTAATACTAATTCTGATTATTTAATGGGTTTACCTGGTTCTGGATTTAATAATACTTATGAAAATACGGGAACTAGAAACAACAAGTTGATGGATTTGTATTTGAATTACAATAAGAAAATTGAAGCTATCAACACACAATTAGATGTGACTGGTGGTTACACCTACCAAGATTTTAGAGATTTTAATGATGGTACTTCTTTTGTTTTTGAAAACAATCAAGTAAATCCAGGTGTTCCAAATGCAACAAGAGTTAATTTGCAATCATTTTTTGCAAGAGCTAATTTTACTATTGCTGATAAGTATTTGATTACGGCTTCTTTCAGAAGAGATGGTACATCAAGATTTACTGAAGAAAATCGTTGGGGTAACTTCCCAGCAGTAGCAGTGGCTTGGAAAATTAATGATGAGAATTTCTTAAAAGATGTGGAGAGTGTTTCTACTCTTAAATTAAGAGCGGGTTGGGGAGTTACTGGACAACAGGACATTGGGGTTCAATATCCATCAATTCCATTGTATTTGGTTTCAAATTCACAAGCTAAATATCAGTTTGGTAATCTCTACTACAATACTTATAGACCACAGCCCTATAACAGTAATTTGAAATGGGAAGAAACTACAACAATAAATGCTGGTATCGATTTTGGATTCTTAAATAATAGAATCAAAGGTACTGTTGATGTGTATCAAAGAGATACTAAAGACTTGTTGTTGTTTACTGCTAATCCACCTTTCTTTGGATTTTCTAATGCTGATAATTATAATATTGGTACTATTAGAAATCAAGGTATTGAGATATCTGGAGATGTAATTCCAGTTAAAACTGATAACTTAGAGTGGAGTATTGGAGGAAATATTACTTTCCAAAATTCTAAAATTACTGCTTTGACTACTGCTCAAGATAATACGCCAGGTATAAATGTTGGGGGTTATGCAGGAGGTACAGGAAATACGATTCAAAATCACCAAGTAGGATATGCTCCTAACTCTTTTTATGTTTTTGAGCAAGCTTATGGTGCTGATGGAAAACCTTTAGATGGAGTGTACATCGACAGAAATAAAGATGGAATTGTAAACGAACAAGACAAGTATCGTTTCCACAAACCAGCTGCTGATGTGTTTTACGGATTCAATACTGCTGTTACTTATAAAAATTGGGATTTTGCTGCTGCTTTCAGAGGATCATGGGGTAATTACAATTACAACAACGTAGATTCTAATAATGGTTCATTCCAAAACATTTTAATTAGAGATACAGATTTGTCAAATGGTGTTCAAAACCTTTTAGAAACTGGATTTACTACTCAAGATACTAAACGTTATGAGTCAGATTACTACATTCAAGACGCTTCTTTCTTGAGACTAGACAATGTAAGTATTGGATATACTTTCAATCAAAAACCTGATTCAAATTCTTTAGTTAAATTAACTTTAGCTGCTCAAAACGTATTCTTAGTTACAGACTATAAAGGATTAGACCCAGAAATTTCTGGAGGTATTGATAACAATTTATATCCAAGACCAATAACTTTCACGTTAGGTTTAAACGTTAATTTCTAATGCAAATAACAAGAAAAATGAAAAAGACACACATTAAATTATTGGGTATTTCTTTGTTACTGTTGGTGATGTTATTCCCATCGTGTACCAATGATTTGGACCAAGCTCCAGAAAATACTGCTGCTGTTCCTGGAGATGAATTTTTTAAAGATCCGGCTTCCTATAAACAATTTTTAGCTAAATTATATGCTGGTTTTGCTACATCTGGTCAAAATGGACCTGCTGGTTCTCCAGATATTTCAGGGATTGACGAAGGAACAAGCCAATATGTGAGAGGATATTGGATGATGCAAGAGCTTACTACAGATGAAGCAATTATTGCATGGAATGATGGAACTATCAAAGATTTTCACTATCATACATGGACTTCTTTAGATACATTTATTGCTGCAACTTTTGCCCGTTTCTCTTTTCAGATTGTTAACTGTAATGAGTTTTTAAGACAAACTACAGATGAAAAGTTAAATGGAAAAGGACTAGACGCTGCAACTCTAGCTGAAATTAAAACCTATAGAGCTGAAGCTCGTTTTTTAAGAGCTTTGACGTATTGGCATTTAGTAGATACTTTTGGTGGTGGTTCAATTGTAACTGAAACATCTCCAACTACATTCTATTATCCTGAATACGCTTCAAGAGCGGAGATTTATAAGTTCATTGATGATGAGTTGACTGCTTTGACACCTGAATTAAAGACTCCAAAAACTAATGAGTTATATAGAGTAGATCAAGCTGCAGCTTGGATGTTGCAAGCTAAATTATATATGAATGCAAAAGTGTATACTGGAACTGATAATTATGTAGGTGCATTACCACTAATTAATAAAGTTATAACTTCAGGGTATACTATCCATAACAATTATAAAGATTTGTTCTTGGCTGATAACAATTCGAATGGAGCTCAAAATGAGTTTATATTTACAGTTGCTTTTGATGGTCTTAATACTCAAACTTATGGTGGAACAACATTCTTGGTTCACGCTCCAGTTGGTGGTGATATGAAAGCATCAGAATTTGGTATCAACGGTGGTTGGGCTGGTATTAGAACTACTTCAGCATTTGTTGACAAATTCCCTTCAGGTTCTACAGATGTTCGTGGTAACTTCTTTACGCAAGGTCAATCAAAAGAGATTAAAAATGTGGGAAGCTTTGCAGATGGTTATGCTGTTCAAAAATTCAGAAACGTAACAAAAGCTGGTGTTCAAGGATCTGATAAATCTGGAAACTTTGCTGATACTGATTTTCCTGTTTTCCGTTTAGCTGATGCTTACTTAATGTACACTGAGTGTTTTGTAAGAGGAGCTGGTGGAAATGCTGCTACAGCTGTAGGGTATGTTAATGCTCTAAGAACTCGTGCTCAAACAACAACAATTTCTGCTGGAGATTTATCTTTAGATTTTGTTTTAGATGAAAGAGCAAAAGAATTACACTGGGAAGGACACCGTAGAACAGACTTAATTCGTTTCGGTAAATTTACAGGTGGTTCTTATTTATGGCCATGGAAAGGTAATGTAGCTGGAGGTTCTCCAACTCAATCTTTCAGAGATTTATTCCCAATTCCAGCAACAGCTTTAGTTGCTAACAACAAATTGAAACAAAACCCTGGATACTAATTAAAAAAAACCAATACAATGAAAAATATAAAAAGATCGTTAATTGCATTGTTTGCAATGTTAGCTATATCATGTAACGTTGAAGATGTACAAGATAGACCTGTAATTGAAGGAGTTGATTCTCCTGTATTAACTGCTCCAACCTCAGGTGCAGCCTATGTTTTAAAACCTGAAAATGCTGCAGCTCAAGCTGAACGTTTTACATGGAAATCGGCTAATTTCTCAGGAGATGTTCAAATTACATACGCTGTGCAGATTGATAAAAAAGGAAATGATTTCAAAACGCCTCAGGTTCTAGGTTCTGTAGTAGCAGAAAATCAAGTTTCAGTTACTGTTGAATCTATGAACAAAGCCGCTTTAGCATTAAAAGCGACTCCTTTTTCTCCTGGTGAATACCAAGTTAGAATCAGTGCAGTGACTGGGAATATGGCTCCAATGTACTCTAATGTAATTGGAATTGTTTTAACTCCTTACACTACTGAAAATCCTAAATTGTGGGTTCCTGGTGGTTATGCAGCTGCTTCAGGATATCCAAAAGATTGGGATCCAGCTTCTTCTCCACAATTATCTGCTTCTGGATTTGGAAAAGTTGATTTTGAAGGGTATGTTAATTTTGCTGGTGCTGGTGAATATAAATTTACAAGCTTCCCTGAGTGGAAAGGTGAATTTGGTGCAGGTGCTACTGCTGGAACTTTAGATCCAAAAGGTGCTAACTTGAAAATGACTGCTGCTGGATATTACAGAATAGAGGTTGATACAGAGAAATTAACTTACAAAACTACTGCAACTTCATGGGGAATTGTAGGCGATGCTACTCCTGGTTCATGGGATAATAGTACTGCTATGACTTATGATCCTGCAGCCAAAGTTTGGAAAGTTACTGCAGCTTTAGTTGGTGGTAAAGAAATGAAATTTAGAGCCAATAACAATTGGGATGTAAACATGGGTGATACAGGTGCAAACGGAAGTTTAGAATACGGTGGAGACAACATTAAAGTTGCTGCAGCTGGAAATTATACTATTACTCTTGATTTGAGTTCACCAAGAAACTACAAATACACAGTAACTAAAAACTAATTTAGTATAGTTTTAAAAAAAGGGTTGTCTCTAAGGCAACCCTTTTTTTCATTAATTTTTTATAAATTCAAATAGGATGAGAAAAATTTTACTTTTAGGGATTCTTTTATGGGGATGTATTGTTTTTGGACAACAACAAACAGTTACTCATACCATTGCTCCCGCTACTTTTGAAGAAACCACTTCAATAACAATTACTGTTAATGGGTCTAGCATTAATGAGGCAACATGGGGAGTAACAGGGAATGCTCTGTATATGTGGGCTTGGTCCTATGATATCAATGGTACGAATGAAAGGGATTGTCCAACCAATGGAACTTGGACGAGTTCTAACGAAGCAAATCGTTTTACTTACAATTCAGCATCGGATACTTATACTATGACTTTTGTTCCTAGTACATTCTTTAATCGAGTTGGGTTAGGAAGGTTTGGCTTTTTAATTAAGGCTAAAGATGGAACAGGTGACAAAAAATCACAAAATATTCTTACTGAAGTTGGGTCTTTTCAAGTTACATTGAATACACCAGCTCAAAACAGTACTACTATTTTAGCCTCTGGAGGTAGTTTGAACATAACAGCATCAAATACCAATGGTGTTGCGAATTACAATTTGAAAGCCAATGGGACTTCTATCAATACTGCTGCGGCTACAGCTAGTTATGCTTTTAATCATACCAATATTACTGGAAATCAAAATTATGAATTAGAAGTAACACAAGGAATAACCACGATTGTTAAGAAGTTCACTGCTGTAGTGAGTCCAACAGTGGTTTCTGAGACGATTCCAGCAGGTTTAGTAGATGGAATCAACTATAATCCAAACGATGCTACCAAAGCTACTTTGGTATTGGATGCTCCATTAAAAGATTTTGTATATGTTGCAGGTAGCTTTAATAATTGGCAACCTACAGCAGCTTATGCAATGAAAAAAGATGCTTCAGCAGGATCTACTAAATTTTGGTTAGAATTAACTGGACTTACAGCAGGAACTAATTACACCTACCAATATTGGGTGGTGGATCAAACTCCTTTGGCCGGTTCACCAAGTTTGGTAAAAGCTGCAGACCCTTATTCAACTTTGGTTTTGTCGCCTTATGATGATGGTGGGATTCCAGCTACTTCTTTTCCTAATTTACCAGCTTATCCCTCTGGGCAAGAAAGAGAAGTTACTTGGTTTAAAACAGGACAAACACCTTATGCTTGGAGTCAAGCAACCTTAAATTTTGTGAAACCAGCTAAAGAAAAATTAGTGCTCTATTTAGTGTTGGTTCGTGACTTTGACGCTAGAAGAAATTTCCAAGATTTAATCGATAAAATTGATTATTTCAAGAACTTAAAGGTAAATGCTATTCAATTATTGCCTGTAATGGAGTTTGAAGGTAACGAAAGTTGGGGGTATAATACCTCTTTCCATATGGCTTTAGATAAATTCTATGGCACGCCAGAAAAGTTAAAAGAGCTTATTGATTTGTATCATCAGAACGGGATTGCCGTAATTTTAGATGTGGCCTTAAATCATGCTTTTGGAAGGAATTCTATGGTTCGTATGTGGATGAATGATCCTGATGGCGATGGATTCGGTTCGCCAACCACAGAAAATCCATATTTTAATACGGTGGCGAAACACAGTTACAGTGTAGGTGAAGATTTTAATCATCAGCAAGCGCGCACTAAAAACTATGTTAAACGTGTAATTAAGCAGTGGGTTGAGGAGTTTAAGATTGATGGTTTCCGTTGGGATTTAACCAAAGGATTTACTCAAAATGCTGAAGGGTCTGAATCCCAGACCAATGCTTATCAGCAAGATCGTGTGGATGTCTTGAAAGAGTATGCTGATTATTCTTGGTCTTTGGATCCTACGCATTATGTAATTTTTGAACATTTAGGTACAGATGCTGAAGAGAAACAATGGGCAGACTATCGCATCAATGATCCAATCAGTAAAGGAATTATGACTTGGGGTAAAATGACGGATGAGTACAACGAATTGACGATGGGGTATCCTAACAAGAATATTGCAAGAATGTCTAGTAGTAGTAGAGGTTTCATTGGGCAACGCTTAATGGGTTATGCCGAAAGCCACGACGAAGAACGCTTGATGTACAAAAATTTACAGTTAGGAAATAGTACCAATAGTGCCCATAATGTAAAAACACTTGCCACTTCGTTGTCTAGAATGTCTGCTTTAGGTGCAGTATCTTTATTGGTTCCTGGACCAAAAATGATTTGGCATTTTGGAGAACTAGGATGGGAGCAGTCCATATTCGCTTGTAATAATGGAGTAGTAAATACACCTTCTGATGCAACAGCTGGAGATTGTAAATTAGACACCAAACCACAGCCTCAATGGACAGGGAATTGGTTAGGAAATACTGATCGTAGCAAGATTTATAACGACTGGGCTAAAATGATTACTTTAAAAATCAATGAGCCTGTATTTTTAGGCAGTGTAACGATTTCTAGTACAAATAGCGTTACGCCAAATATTAAGATTGCTAATTCTGCACTAGCTAGTACAGTTTTAAAAGACGTGTTGATTATTTCAAATTTTGATGTGGTAGCACGAAATGTAGCAACAGGATTTCCTTATGCAGGGACTTGGTATAATTTAATGGATAATACTACTTTAAATGTTACGGATGTGAATCAAACTATTAATTTGCAACCTGGAGAGTATAGAATTTTAGGTAACAAAACAGCTACTTTAGCTATTGCTGATTTTGAAAAAGAAGCTACTATTAAATTGTATCCTAATCCTGCTTCAAACTATTTTACGTTGAATGCAGAGACTACAAAAGTGGAAATTTATTCTATATCAGGTCAAAAAGTAAAAGAATTTGATACAATAAAATCTATTGATCAACAGTTTAGTATAAGTGATTTGAGTAAAGGATTTTATTTAGTAAAAGCTTACAATGCAAAAAATCAAACACAAGTCTTGAAGTTGATTAAAAGCTAAAAATCTGTTTTAAAAAGAATTACAATCCATAAAGAGTAGTATAGAGTATTTATTTTGACTGTGATTTGTTACTTTAAAATATAAAATCGGTTGTTTCATAAGTCAGGAGACAACCGATTTTTTTTTTAACTAAAGTTTTTCATTTTTTATTTCATCGACAATTTCTGGATTTAATAAAGTGGTCGTATCACCAAAATTAGAGAAATCTCCCTCAGCAATTTTACGGAGAATTCTACGCATAATTTTTCCTGAGCGTGTTTTAGGCAATCCACTAACAAATTGTATTTTATCCAATTTTGCTATAGGTCCGATATGATCTGATATGTATTGATTAATTTCTTTACTCAAATTGTCTCGATCGCGATATTCTCCTGTTTCTTTTAAAATGACAAAGCCATATAAAGCATTTCCTTTTATATCATGAGGAAAACCTACAATAGCTGATTCTGCGACTGCTGGATGCTCATTTATGGCATCCTCAATTGGAGCTGTACCTAAATTATGTCCCGATACTATTACCACATCGTCCACACGGCCGGTGATTCTATAATAACCAACTTCATCCCTTAAAGCACCGTCTCCAGTGAAGTATTTTCCTGGAAATGCGGAAAAATAAGTTTCTTTATAGCGTTGATGATCCCCCCAAATGGTTCTTGCGATACCAGGCCATGGAAATTTGATACACAAACTTCCTGTTATTTGATTGTCTTCAATCTCATTTCTTTTATCGTCCATAAGAACGGGTTGTATACCTGGTAAAGGGAGAGAAGCATAGGTGGGTTTTGTGGGGGTTACAAAGGCTATAGGTGAGATCAAAATTCCTCCCGTTTCGGTTTGCCACCAAGTATCTACTACAGGGCAACGTTTGCCTCCCACATGGTCATTGTACCAATGCCACGCTTCTTCATTAATAGGTTCCCCAACGGATCCTATAACTTTAAGCGAAGCCAAAGGGTATTTTTGTACATACTCTAGTTTCTCTTTTGCCAATGCTCGAATGGCGGTGGGCGCTGTGTAGAAATGAGTTACACGATGTTTTTCTATGGTTTCCCAAAAGCGACTAAAAGTTGGATAAGAAGGAATACCTTCAAACAAAACGGTTGTCGCTCCATTTAACAAAGGCCCATACAAAATATAAGAATGTCCCGTAATCCATCCTATATCAGCAGTACACCAAAACACATCATTGTCTTGGTAATTGAATACATTTTTGAACGTATAGGCGGTATAAACCATGTAGCCAGCTGTTGTATGCACCATTCCTTTTGGTTTTCCGGTAGAGCCTGAAGTATATAATATAAATAGTGGATCTTCTGCATCCATAATTTCTGCCACATTATTATCCGAGGCTTTGTCTAATAAAGGTTGTAACCATAAGTCTCGCCCTTCTTGCATAGTAATTTGTGTGTTTGTTCTTTTGGCTACCAGTACCTTGGTTACACAGGGACACTTTTTTAAGGCTTCGTCAATAATTCCTTTCAAGTCAATAGTTTTGTTGCCGCGATATCCTCCATCAGAAGTGATAACCATTTTGCATTCACTATCATTGATTCTTGCGGCGACAGCTGAATCTGAAAAACCTGCGAAAACAACAGAATGTATGGCGCCAATTCGGGCACATGCTAATACAGCAACCGCCAATTCAGGAATCATTGGGAGGTAGATACATACGCGATCTCCTTTTTGAATTCCTTGACTTTGTAACACATTAGCCATCTTGTTTACTCTTTCAGAAAGCTCGTTATAGCTAATATGTAACGCCGACTCATTTGGATCGTTCGGCTCAAAAATAATAGCGGTACGAGTACCATTTTTTGCTAAATGACGATCGATGCAATTTTTTGTAATATTCACCTTTGCGTTTACAAACCATTTAATATCGGCTTGAGCCATATTAAAATCGATTACTTTTTCCCATTCTTGATACCATACAAAATTTTCGCTAGCTATTTTGTCCCAAAACTTTTTAGGCTCTCGAATTGATTTTTTATAATGTTTAAAGTATTCTTCTAAGGTGTTGATTTTGAAATAACTCATAGTTGTATTTTTTTGGTTTTTTTAAATCAATTCGTGTACTTGCTCTATTAATTTTTTTATTGAAAAAGGTTTCAAAACATACAGATCTGCACCAAGGGCTAACCCTTTTTCAATATCTTTTTCTTTGTTTTTTGCCGTTAAAAAAATCACTTTGCAATGTGTTAATCTTGGGTCTTTTTTTATTTGTTCTAGGGTGTCATATCCATCTACTAGAGGCATCATTACGTCTAGAATGATGACATCCGGAAGTTGGTCTTTCAATATTTCTAGCGCTTCTTGTCCGTCTCGCGCAATGTAAACTTGAAAGTTATTTTTTTTAAAAGTATATTCTAGTGTCATTAGAATATTAGGTTCATCGTCAACTAAGAGTATTTTTTTCATAAACTGATAGGGTCTGAAGTATTATAATTAGGTAAAGTAAAAGTAAAAGTGACCCCTTCATCTTCTGAATTTGACACCCAAATTTTACCTTTATGATGTTCGATAATTTGTTTACAAATAGCGAGACCTAGCCCGCTTCCAACTGGTTTTTTTACATTCTGATTTCTGGATTGGTAAAATTTATCAAAAATGGCTTCGTAGTCTTCTTCGTTAATTTTTTTTCCGTTATTATGGATGCTTACTAAGACAAACGAGAGCTCTTCGGTAACCGAAATTGTAATTTCTCCATCAGGTTGAGCACAGAATTTTAATGCATTCGAGACTAAATTATGCACTACTTGAATAATGCGTTCTTCATCATAAAAAGCGCGAATAGTTGGTGCTCGAGTTTCAAAATTAATTTTGATGTTCTTGTTTTGTATGAGTTGTTGTAACGACTGCAAAGTGTTAGTAATGGTTTGAACCAAATTATTTCTTGATACATATATTTTTTGTTTTCCTGTTTCGAATTTTTCTAAATCCAAAATTTTATCAATCAAACGATTCAGTCTATCCGATTCAGAAATTATATTTTGTAGAAATTGTTGTCGCATTTCTGTTGGTATATCTTCATCGTCATGTAGGATTTCACTAGCCGCTCGGATGGCAGTTATAGGTGTGCGTAATTCGTGAGTAACTGTATCTAAGAATTCATCTTTTTGTACATCTTTGTTACGAAGCTCTTGATTGGCTTGCTGGAGTTGCACTGATGTTTTTTGAAGAGCATTAGTTGTTTCACTGAGTTTTTTATTTATAATAATATTTTCTTGTGATTCTTCTAGGATTCTTAAAACTTCGGGCAAGGCTATTTTTTCTTCTTTGACTACGCTGGCAATAAGTATTTTTGAAGAAGCTGTTCCGATATGTCCTGTCAGTAAATTTTCGGCAAATTTGATGAATCTTGCATCTGCGGTAGCAATGTTTTGGTCAATATTGTATTTGGTGTGAAATAAGGAAAGCGCTCTTTTGGTTCTTACTTCTCCTAAAAATCGCTCTAATACTTTTTGAATATCGGCCACATACGCTACTCCTTTCCATACAAAGGCATTTTCTAAATTACTGCTGTATTTGTCAATATCAACAAACATTTCGGCATAATTGCGTTCGCGATAGTTGCCTTTAAAACTCACTGAAACAATCATATAGCCGGTTGAATTAAAGAATAAGCTCCAAAAAACGGCTTGTGGAATTGGATCTAAATAATCTAAACCAAAAAGCTGAAAAGGTTTTAGTAAAGTTATTCCCCATGGACCATTTTGAATAAATGAGCTGCTAATTTCATTTATACCCAAGGCAAAAGGAATGATTAAGGTATAGCAACAAGTTATAAAGCCAAGAAACAAGCCAGTTATTGCTCCTTTGCTTGATCCTCTTCGCCAAAAAAGTGCCCCAAAAAAAGCGGGTGCCAGTTGTGCAATAACTACAAAAGAAACTAAACCGATAGAATAGAGCGAATAATCTAAAATAAACACTTTGTAAATAATATAAGCCAAAACAATAAGGGCGAGAATACCGATACGACGGCTGTTTACAATTCGTCTGCTGTTTTTTTCTTGTAATTTATGTTCTAATGAACCAATAAATCCGTAAGGAATTAAAAGGTTGTTACTCACCATTGTTGCTAAGGCAATAGAGGAAACAATAATCATTGAAATGGCTGCTGAAAATCCTCCTAAAAAAACTAAAACAGTTAGTGTATTATTGTTGAAAAACTGCGGAATTAACAGAGAATAAGTGTCTGAATTTAAATTCTGCCCTTGAAATAGAATCGTCCCACCCCAAGCAATCGGGAATACAAATACATTGAATAATAAAAGATATAAAGGGAATAACCAAGTAGCGGTTTTAATGTGTTTGCTATGATTGTTTTCTACAATACTGGTGTGAAATTGTCTGGGTAACAAAAACATCGCGAACATTGAAATCAAACATAAAAAAAACCAATTTAAGGCATTTTCAATACTACCAATCGTGTTTTTTTCTTTAAAGTCTGAAAGCTTTACTGCTTTGGCATAAATATCATCAAATCCGTCAAAAACAACATAAGTTACATAACAGCCCAAAATGATAAAAAACACTAATTTCAAAATAGATTCTATAGCTACTGCTAAAACGATTCCCCGTCTTTTCTCAGAAGCATCCACATAACGTGTTCCATAATAAGATGCAAAAAGCCCCAACGCCAAACAAACATATGTAGTTGTGTCTAAAAAAATATTTTCTGTAGATTGGGTTCGTGTAACAATATGGAAAGTATCCGAAATGGCTTTTAGTTGTAGAGCAATGTAGGGTAAAATCCCAATTACACACACCAAAGTAACTAAAGCTCCTAAAAACCGACTATTGCCATAGCGCAATGAGATAAAATCGGCTACGCTCGAAATTTTATTTACCTTCGAAATCTGAATTATTTTCTTCAAAATCAACATCCAAGCAGGAATGATTATTATTGGTCCGATGTAGATTGGTAAATAACTTAATCCTGAATTTGCGGCCACACCAATACTTCCATAATAAGTCCACGC
Source organism: uncultured Flavobacterium sp. (assembly GCA_963513565.1). GTDB lineage: Bacteria > Bacteroidota > Bacteroidia > Flavobacteriales > Flavobacteriaceae > Flavobacterium. Next base: position 142,368 of record CAUPRE010000005.1, read on the forward strand.
CGTACAGTAAACCGCCAGCGATAAGGAATATACATAGGGATTATTAGTCCATTTGAAGTGTTGTTTTTTTTCTGCCCAATGTGCAATAAAAAACAAAATGGAAACATACATCGCTAATACAAATAAAAGACCAATACTATTCATGATACTTTTTGATAAGGATGTAACTCATTACAATCGAAAATAACCAAACAAGAAATAGATATACATAAATTTTGGGTAAACCCAAAAAATCCTTTTCACTATCAAACAATAAAACCAAAGGGAAATTGACTGCTAGAAATAATAGCAAACTTAAAATTATAAATTTCTGTTCGTGTCTTTTTTTCATAATGGTTTTTATTTGTCTATTGCAATAGTTGTATTAAATCCGCTATCTCTTTCATGAAAGAGATAGCGGATTCCAACTGCTTATCGTTTAGAATGGTCATATTCCCCCATAAGAGAGTAATACCCAAAAATTCCCATTCCTAAAACAACAAGAGGTGTTAGAACACATAGTATTATAATTCCGAAAACTAAATCTTCTTGCTTACCAGAAGCAAACTTGGGAAGTCCAAATTCAAAAATACAAAAATAGGCGGCTGCTACAGCTAAGGCAATCCATATCATTCCTAAAGCTCTTTTTAATTGATCCATAATAATAAGAATTAAATGTGTTTATTTTTTTTAGAATTATCGAGATAAATCATTCCAATCACAAAACAGACTGAAGCAATGATTATTGGGTACCACAATCCTTCCAAATAATAATCTGACTGGCCTGCATCTTTTGCATTGGTCACTAAATAGGTTGAAATTGCGGGTAGTAATCCTCCAAATATTCCGTTCCCGACATGATAAGGAAGCGACATAGAAGTGTATCTAATTTTTACAGGAAACATTTCTACCAAAAAGGCGGCTATTGGTCCATATACCATAGTTACAAAGAGTACTTGTATAAAGATATAAAATACCAACATCCATTTGTCTTTATCATTTATGGTAATTGTAGTTTTGGTATCTACTTTTGGTTTTCCATCTACCATTTTAGCCATGCCATTTTCTAAAGCTACAGTTTTTGTTTCTACCCATTTGGTTCCATCTTCAAACTCTTTTGTAGTGGTGTATACAGAATCTATAGCCTGTTTATTTGTCTTAGTTTCTGCTAGTACAATTGTTTTTTGTACGATTTCTGTTTTGTTTTTTATGTTGGTGGTTTCAAACATTGCTTTGTAAATGGGGCGATACAAAAGAATGGCAATTAGCATACCACCCATCATGATGTATTTTCTGCCTATTTTATCACTTAGCCATCCAAAAACAATAAAGAAAGGGGTGCCCAGAATTAATGCAATTCCTAAAAGCGTATCTACTTGTGAGGAATCTATTGTCATTACTGTTTTCAGGAAACTCATCGCATAGAATTGACCAGTATACCAAACGACGCCTTGCCCCATAGTTGCTCCAAAAAGAGCAAGTAAGACAAATTTTAAGTTGTATCGGTTACCAAAACTTTCTTTTAATGGATTGGTGCTCGTTTTTCCTTCTGATTTTGCTTTGGCAAATACAGGTGATTCATCCATGTTTTTACGAATCAGATATGAAATACCCACCATTACGATGGAAACCCAAAAAGGTACGCGCCATCCCCAATCGTCAAATTGTGCTGGTGTTAGGGCATTTCTAGTCGCCAATATTACCATTAGCGATATAAATAATCCTACTGTTGCAGTGGTTTGTATCCAAGATGTCCAATAACCTCTTTGTCCCACGGGAGCATGCTCAGCTACATAGGTTGCGGCGCCGCCGTATTCACCACCAAGAGCCAAGCCTTGGAGCATTCTTAATACCAATACTAATAACGGAGCTACGAATCCTATTGTTTCATAACTTGGGATACAGCCAATTAAAAAGGTAGCGCCACCCATTAAAAGTAAGGTAACCATGAAAGTGTATTTTCTACCAATAATGTCTCCTAGTCTACCGAAAAATAATGCGCCAAAGGGACGAACGATAAATCCCACTGCAAATGTTGCTAGTGTGGCCAAGAAGGCTGCTGTTGGGTTATCGGCTGGGAAAAATTTTGTCGAAATGACTACTGCTAAACTTCCGAAGATATAGAAGTCATACCATTCAATCATGGTGCCCATAGATGAAGCTGAAATTACTTTCCAGATTCCTTTTGTTGATTTGTTACTCATTTGGTTGTTTTTTGGGTTTATAAATAGATTTGTAGTTGCACGATAAACTCTCCTTTGCTGTTCTCTTTAACGCCTGGAGCGCTATAAACAGGTCGAGTAGAATATTGTGTAGTTATTTTAGAATGATGTCCGTCAAGAAGGAAATTCGCGCCTAAATCATATTGTGTGCTAGATTTTTGAAGAGCGTCAAAGTCTTTGTAGGTGACCGCGCCATAAGGTTGGATTCTAACTTTTGGTTTTTCACTTTTATTAGGTAATAAAAAACCAGCTTGGGTGTACCAAATGGATCCACTACCTATTGTAGGTTGCGCATTTCCTGGCCCAGCAAGTGCTCTGTTGCCCGTAAAATTAGGGTCAGAAGCTCCGATATTCATGATCCCAATATTTCTTAAATAGTTAGGGCCAAAATCGTAATTATAGAAAACACTATAGGCTGTGATGGCCATTTTTTGTTCTTTTTTTCCAATGGGAAGATCCAAAAAGACATCTGTAGCAAAAAGATTCATGTCATGTTTTTGAATTTGATTGTTTACTGATGATTTTGTAGCATCAGGTGCTGTGTAAAAACCAAGACCAATATTGAATACTTTTTTCGTGCCTACATAAGTACCTACTTTAAATGGAAGTACATTAGATTCTTGATCCCAAAATTGATATTCGAAATAACCTGCGGTAGACCATTTTGCATTCCCATTATTATCGACAGCAACAGCATTGGCAGCATTGTTCACATTTGTTGGGGTTAGATTTGTTGCAAAGGGTTTGTTATGACTCAAACGGTATTCGAATTTTCCGTATTTTCCTTTAGCAAAAAGGCCTACTTGACGAGCAAATTGATCGGAATTTTCAATTAATGGCCAGTTAAATATTGGTGCGTCAATTGTCAGGAAGTTAAGTGTTGACGCCATTGTTTCTCTAGAAAGTCCCATGTAGTAATGTAATCCTCCTCCTAATGAAAGACTGAATTTTTTATCTTTTTGTGGCAAAACTACGGCATACTCATTCCATGCATCGTGAAAAAAAAGGCCAGGTTTTTTTCCTGCTCCATAACCCCCAGTTCCTGTAGATCCTGAGGCGCCGCCACTTGTAAAGGATTGATTGTTGATCCCAAAATGAGTTACAATCATATAACGAGGTGATAATTGAGAGTAAGCCAAAAAACGCAGTCTTCTATTACCGATATCACTTGTGCTTGTAGTAGCTTCATTGCCTACTGCTGTGCCTGGATTCATTTGCGAAGAGCGAAACCAAATTTGATTCCATACAATAAAGCGCATGTATTTTGAACCGTTATCATTTAAATTGAATTTCATTCCGCTACCGTATTCACTTGCTCCTTGAGCGAGAGCGATTGTAGTAAAGAGTAGCGCTAGTACCAGAGGAAAATTTTTTTTCATAAAAATTAGTTTTGGTTGGTTTTTACAGTGCCAAATTCTAATTTAATTTTAGAAAAAAAAATAATGCTATATTTATTTGTAAACTAATATAGTTAGTCTTTAAAACGTTCCCATTTAATAAGCATAAATTTATCTCCAAGCTCGGTTATGATCATTCCTGCTCCCGCCAAAAGACTTTTGTTTTTGAGATATTCTATTAGTTCAGAATGATTTAAAATACGATAAGTAGGGTGGTAGTTAGCGTGCGATGGTTTTTTAATATTATAGGATTTGACCCAATTGCTAACAGTTACGTGAGAAACGCCCAAAATGCGTTCAATTTCACGATAACTTAAGCCTTCCAAATAGAGTTGCAAAGCTTTGGAAACATAATAATCGTCAATTTTTTTTCCTAATTTATTTACGGTGAAAGAATAATTGCATTTTTTGCAAGAGTATCTTTGTTTATTGCTAATAATACCGCTTTTAATTATGCGATCACTTTGGCATTTTGGACAGCTTAAAAGTTCCATGTATATATAATTTGCATAAATATAGTAAATTAGCAACATTATAAAAGAACAATATTGATTTTAATTCCTATTTTTTTAAGCAATTCGTAATTTTAAACTAAAAAAAGTGAGTATTTATTAAGGTTTGAAGGGAATATGGAAAATCTTGATTTCAATTTATTTCGGTAGTAGGTAAAAACAAAAAACCCGAATATTGCTATTCGGGTTTCGTGGTACCTCCAGGGATCGAACCAGGGACACATGGATTTTCAGTCCATTGCTCTACCATCTGAGCTAAGGTACCTTTACAATTTTAAGCTGTAGTGCTTGTTGATTGCGGGTGCAAATATAGAACCATTTTTAATTTATCCAAAACAATTTTTAAAAAAAATCTATTCGTACCTTCGCTTCCATTAAAGTATAAGTATGGTTTTAACAGTTGATATTGGCAACACTCGTATTAAAGGCGCTGTATTTGAGCAGTATACTCTAGTTGAGTTTTTGGTTTTTGAAGTTGAATTGCTTCAAAAAAAAATTGAAAATATTTTAAAAAAATATCCAAGCCTCAAGTATTTGGTCGTTTCTTCGGTTGGAAATCTAGAAAAAGAGCTCTTTTTACCTTTCGAATCTAAGTTAAAAGTGCACTTTGTGTCCCATAAGGATACTTTCCCTTTTATAAATAAATATGCAACGCCAACGACACTCGGTATTGACCGAATGGTTTTAGCCGCTGGAGCAACGCTTCAGTTTCCGGGACAGAATAGGTTGGTCATCGATGCAGGGACATGTGTAACTTATGATTGTATTGATGCAAACGATAATTATCTAGGAGGTGCAATTTCGCCAGGAATTCGTTTGCGCTATGAGTCATTACATAATTACACCGCCAAATTGCCGTTGCTAACTATGGGTAATCCAGAGACTTTTATTGGCGACTCGACTGTAAATGCTATTCATTCTGGAGTTGTAAATGGATTGGTCTATGAAATTGACGGTTTCATAGAGGAATTCAAAGTAAAGTATTCAAAATTTATAATAATTTTAACGGGGGGCGATGCAGATTTTTTGGCGATGCGATTAAAAAATACCATATTTGCCAATTCAAATTTCCTTTTAGAGAGTTTGAACCAAACATTTCAATATACAATCAACAATGATTAAAAAAATTTTTATAGCAGCTTGTTTGCTTTTTTCATTAGTTTCTTTAGCTCAACAAGGAACTTCTTCCCCTTACTCTTACTACGGAATTGGAGATATCAGATATAGAGGAATGTTAGAAAATCGATCTATGGGAGGTGTTGCAATTGAACAAGATAGTATTCATGTCAATGTTGAAAATCCTGCAAGCTATGCTAATTTAAAATTAACGACACTTACAATGGGTGGTACATATGGTACTAAAACGCTTAAAGATGATGCGAATAGTGCCACTGCAAAAAGAACAACGTTAGATTACATGGTGGTTGCTATTCCGATTGGTAAAGTGGGTGTTGGATTTGGATTGATTCCCTATTCTTCAGTTGGATACAAAATACAATCCATAAGTGCCGATGGGTCTCAAAATAACAAACGATTAGAAGGAACAGGAGGCGTGAATAAAGTCTTTTTTGGAAGTGGTTATAAAGTAACAAAGAACTTTAGCCTTGGTGCCGATGTACAATATAATTTTGGTAAAATTGAAACGGATAATTTAGAATATATTACAGGTGTTCCAGTTGGAACAAGAGAAGCTAATGTGGCTTATATTTCAGGTCTTAACTTTAACCTTGGAGCTATGTATCAAGCTAAAATTACTCCTAAATTGAATGTTTACTCCAGTTTGAACTATACTTTTAAAGGAAATTTAACTTCTGAAAATACGAGAACCATTTCTACAGTAGATTATGAAGGGACATTTGATATTGATCCTGAGGGTTTTGACGAAGTAACGACTACTAGAGAATTAGAATTGCCAAGTAAAGTAACGTTAGGTTTAGGATTTGGTGAATCTAGAAAATGGATGGTAGGAGCTGAAGTAGCCATGAGAGAAGCTGGGAGCTTGGCGAACAACTACAACAACGTAACGGGTGTAACTTTCAAAAAGTACAACCGCTATAGTGTGGGTGGATATTACATCCCGAATTATAATTCTTTCACTAGTTATGCAAAACGAATTGTCTATAGAGGCGGATTTCGTTTTGAAAAAACAGGTTTGATGGTTCAAAATCAAAGTATTGATGATAAATCAGTGACTTTAGGTTTTGGTTTGCCTGCGCTAGGATCGTTCTCTAATTTTAATATCGGATTAGAGTATGGTGTAAAAGGAACCACTGCCGCTGGCTTAATTCAAGAGAATTATTTCAATGCAAGTGTTAGTTTCTCTTTGAATGACAAATGGTTTGTTAAAAGAAAATTCTACTAGAAAGTAGTCTTTAATTCTATTCAATGACTTTTTCCTTAAAACATTACTTTGCTACTTTGCTGTTAACGACTCTGCTTTGGAGTGTAGTTTCTTGTGAAAGTAATTTTAAAGAAGTTCAAAAAATCAACATTTCAGAGTTCAATCCAACTGGAGAAGCTGATTCTATTAATGTGAAATATACCGACTCGGGTAGAATTTCTGCAGTTTTGATTAGTTCTAAAATGTTAGACTATTTGGCAGTAGATTTTCCTTTTACAGAATTTCCAAAAGGAATTGATGTAACCTTGTATGATGCTAAAGGAAAGAAAACCTTTGTAAAGTCCAATTATGCTATTTCTTATAAAAGAACTGGGATTATTGATTTACAAGGAAAAGTCAAAATTACGACACAAGACGGTCAGGTTTTAGATACTGAGCAATTGTATTTTGATCAAAAAAACGAATGGTTTTATACTGAACGTCGTTTTACTTTTTCCAGTCCAAAAGGCTCTTCTGCTGGTCAAGGGATTGATTTTAGCAAAGATTTTAAAGTTATAAATTCTCAAAAAATCTCTGGAGAGGTTGACACCAACAATTAAAATGTACTCACAATGAAATATTTAAAATTTACTTCTTACGCTTATTTGGCTTTTGCCTTATTTTTTGTTTATGATGGCGTAACCAAATGGAATGAGCCAACCCAAGGTCCTTGGTTGAGTTTTGGAATAGCAGCAGTAGCTGTATTTATGTTCTTTTTTAGAGCTAAGTATTCTAAACGTTTCGAAGATCGCAATTCGAATCAATAGTTTTTTGTTTCTAAAAATATAGAGCAAAACATTGAAAATAGCTTTTTTTCTAGAGAAGTCGTTTCGAAAAATAAGATAGTGTTCGTTAAAATTACAGCAAACGCATATTTTTTCTAAAACTTTAAAAAAACTTCTAAAATAAAACACTCCAATTGTTATTATTAACTAGATAATTGTATTTTCGCAAACTGAATATAAAAATTAACAACAATAGAAATGGCAGTTTTAGCAAAAATTAGACAACGTTCCGCTTTATTGATTGCAGCAATCGCAATTGCATTGTTTGCATTTATCATACAAGATCTTATTGGAAAAGGTGGCCTTGGTCAAAACACAAAAGATGTTGGAAGTATTAATGATAAAGATATTGCTTTTGAAGATTTCAGACTTAAAGTAAGTAATCTTGAAAAAAGTGGTCAAGGGATAACTCCAACGGATGCAGCCAACAGAGTTTGGGAACAAGAAGTTACATTGGCTTTGTTAACTACAGAGTTCGAAAAATTAGGATTACGTGTTGGTGAAAAACATATTATTGAAGTGTTTAAAGCAGATCAAAATATTGGTAAAAACCCAATGTTTTTAAATGCTGCTGGACTATTTGATTTAGCAAAATTTAAAGATTTTTTCAAATCAAATCCAGAACAAGCTCAATATTTGAAAGATAGAGAGAAAGATGCTGAAATCAATGCAAAGTATCAAATTTACAACACACTTGTTAAATCTGGTCTTTACACTACAGAAGCTGAAGGTAAGTATAAATATGAAGCAGAAGCAAACAAGGTTAGTTTTGCTTATGTAGCGGGTTTGTATTCTTCAATTAAAGACAGTGATGTAAAAGTTACCGATGCTGAGATTACAGAATACATGAAGAAAAACGAAAAGAAATTTAAAGCGGATGAGTCTCGTGAAATTTCTTATGTTTTGATTGAAGATAAAGCATCAACTCAAGATGAAGCTGAAGTGAAAAATAAAATCACAGGCTTGTTGTCAGGAAGTGTAGTGTACAATCAAGCGACAGGTAAAAATGATACTGTTCCTGGATTTAAAAATGCTAAAAATTCGATTGACTTCGTTAATGCAAATTCTGACGTTCCTTATGATTCTACTTATATTGCCAAAAAAGATTTGCCAGCTGTAGATGCTGACCGTTTGTTTAGCCTACCAGCAGGTGCAGTTTATGGACCTTATAAATTTGGAAACTATTACTGTTTGTCTAAATCTTTAGGGTTTAAATCTGGAGTAAATGCAAAAGCAAGTCATATCTTAATTAGCTATGAAGGTACTCAAGTGCCAAACAAGCGTGAAGTAAGAACTAAAGAAGAAGCTAAAGCAAAAGCTGAGTCTATCTTAGCTCAAGTAACTGCAAATCCAGATAGTTTCTTGATGTTAGCTTTTACAGCTTCTGATGATTCATCAGCACAACAAGGTGGAGATTTGGGTTATTTTGGGCCAAATGCAATGGTAAAGCCTTTTAATGATTTTGTTTTCAATAACGGAATTGGAAAAATTGGTTTAGTAGAAACTCCTTTCGGTTTTCACGTAATTAAAATTACTGATAAACAAGACGGAATTCGTTTAGCTACAGTTGCACAACGTATCGAAGCTTCTGAAGCTACTTCTGATAAATTATTTGCTCAAGCTACACAGTTTGAAATGGAAGCTGCTGATAAAGATTTTGATAAATTAGCGAAAGATATGAAGTTGACAGTTGCGCCAGTAGTAACTGCAAAAGCATTAGACGAAAACTTTGGTTCTTTGGGTAATCAAAGAGCAATCGTAAGATGGGCTTTTGAAGACGATTCAAAGGTAGGTACTGTTAAGCGTTTTGAGGTGGCAAATGTTGGTCACGTTATTGCAAAAATTAAGAGTATCGATGATTCTGGTTTAGTTGCTGTATCTTTAGCAAGACCTTATGTTGAGCCAATTCTTAAGAACAAGAAAAAAGCAGAATTGATAAAAGCAAAAATGACAGGTAGTTCATTAGAAGCTATTGCAAAAAGCGTTGGTGCTCCAGTGCAACAAGCTACAGGTTTGACTCTTGAAAATGCTGTTTTACCTGGTGGAGTTGGACAAGAAGCTAAAGTTGTTGGTAATGCTATAGCATTAGCAGCTAACAAAATGTCTGCTCCAATTGAAGGAAATACAGGAGTATATGTTGTGAAAAACGTAAGCACAATTAAAGCTCCAGCTTTAAAAAGTCATGCACAATATGTTACAAAAGTAAAAGCACAAACTAGTGGTGATAGTAATAGAGCTATACCATCATTAAAAGCTGCTGCTACAATTGAAGACAATAGAAAACAATTTGGATTCTAGTTATCACTGATTAGTTGTTTTTTTATAATATAAGCCAGAAACATTTATGTTTCTGGTTTTTTTTTGGGTAAAACTCAGCCTTTTTTGTCATTTGAATTTTAATTTGCGATATTGAAAATAGTATTGTTAATTTGCTGAGATATTTCGTAATATAATCTTGCTTTGTTTCATTAAAAAAAACATTGCTACATATAAAATAATGAGAGAAAATTATTTGAATGCCTTAGTCTATAATTGTTGGTATGTTTAGTTTTTTTAAAAGAAAACCAAAGGAATATTCCAAGATTGAGAATCATATTTATGGAATAATAACAGAGCTGTTAAAAGTTAATGGCACTGATATCAATTGTGATGAGTTAGGCGGGAAATATTATTTAAGTAATGAAGAGCAGCATTTTAAAGTTACAATATTAAGTAACGATTCTGTTATTCGATTAACGAATACTCGTGACTCTGTTGCAGAGAAATACGATAAGTATTTTGTAGATGATGTTTTGAAAGCTGTAAAAGAAGAAAAACACCGTCGTATGGAGTTGGTCTATGATTCGATAACCAATAGCATAGAAAAAATGGCCGAAAGGCTTCATAATACGCTTATTGAGACCAATGAGCAAGAACAGTCAAAAGAGCAGGATGTTCTAAGTAAGTTTTAAGCCCCTAAAATCATCTCTTTGTATGGAATAACAGTTGGGTATCCTTTGCTTGAAAAGTATGCTGTGGGGTCTTCTAAAGCTATTGCCAATACAAAATCACCACCCCAAGCGCCCAAGCTTTTTACTACTCCATCAAAATCAGAGAAAAGTGCTTCATGAACAGTTAATAATTCTAAAATTGCGCTCATTTCGTTTTCGTGTAGTTGTAGTGCGTTAGCAAAAGATTTAATGTTTTTTGCGGTGACTACAGCATCACTCAATTTATTAATGGTTGCAATGTTCTGTTTTAATTTCTCGTGTTTTTTATTGTAATAGGCTGCTATGGCATTTTTACTACTTTGTTTTTGATTTAAATAGACAAAGTACAAATTTGAGGCAAATTGAGGCTGGAAATCAATTGGTGTAATATTCGGTTTTTGATTTTCTAATCGATAGAAAATAGGAGTATCGTATTGAGCACAAGCAATATCATATCCACTTCCTCCAAAGCTATTATTAAGCAATTCAAAAGCATCTATTTTTAGCCATTGGGCAAGATTGTTAATCAAAGTAGATGATGTTCCCAATCCCCATTTTTTTGGAAAAGTTAGTGTTGTTTCAATTTGATAGCCTACTGTTTCTTGAAAAAAAGAGGGTTGTAATAAATGCGCATGATGTAAAATAGTCAACAAGGTGTTTTTAACTGAGGATTCTGAGGATTCTTTGTAATTTACAATGGCTTCCAATTCCAGTTCTTCTTCAAACCATATTGTGCCATCTGAATCAAAACTTTTCCATGAGATTGTCGGTTTATCATGAGTAACAACTTGTAGATTTTGCCCCATTTTGGTCGGAAGCGCTAGTGCTTTTGCGCCATCTAAAACAAGATATTCACCAGTCAGTAAAAGTTTTCCGTTGCTATAAAAGGTTTGTCTCATGGAACATCAGGATTCTAGTCAGTCTTTATTTTCTTAATTCTTCAATATAATTTACTACGGCACTATGGGAAATAGTGTGATGTTTGAAGTGCTTCTTGATATCATGACGTTCTTCTTCAGTGACATTAAACTGATTTAAAATGTTGTTCAAATGCATTTTCATATGCCCCTCTTGAATACCCGTTGTAGTCAATGAACGCAGCGCAGCAAAATTTTGTGCCAAACCTGCAACAGCTACAAATTGCATTAATTCTTGTGCAGATGGTTTTTCAAGCATTTCGAGGCAAAATTTCACTAAAGGATGTAGCGAGGTTAAACCTCCAACTGTTCCTAATGCTAAAGGAATTTCTAACCAAAAGGTGAATTGTCCGTTTTCTATTTTGGCGTGAGACAAACTGCTGTAGTGTCCCTCTTTTGAAGCATAGGCATGAACGCCTGCTTCTACTGCCCTAAAATCATTTCCTGTGGCTAAAACTACAGCATCAATGCCATTCATAATGCCTTTGTTGTGGGTGACTGCTCGATAAGGTTCTACTTCTGCAATTCGAACGGCTTGAACAAATCGTTTTGCAAAATCTTCAGGATTAGGAATATGTTTTTCGGCTAAATCTTCTATTGGGCAAGAAACTTCAGCTCGAACTAAGCAATTCGGAACATAATTAGAAAGAATACTCATAATTACTTCAATTTCCTTTTCCTCAGCCGTAAATGATTCGTAGTTTTCTGCTTTTTCTTTTAAGGTTTTAGCAAATTGCTCCAAGCAAGAATTGATGAAGTTCGCTCCCATACTATCTTTAGTTTCAAAAGTAGCATGCAATTGATAGTAATTAGGAATTAAGTCGGTTTTGTCTCTCAACTCGATATCTAAAATTCCGCCTCCGCGTTGTCTCATATTTTTGGTCAATGCATCGGTGTCTGAGAAGAAAGCGGTTTTTATGTCGGCGAAAAAATCCTTTAATTTTTTAGCATCTCCTTTGTAGATGAAATGGACTTGACCAATTTTTTCAGTATTGATTATAGTTGCTTTGAATCCACCTCTTGTTGCCCAAAATTTGGCTGATTTTGCTGCTGCTGCCACAACTGAACTTTCTTCGATAGCCATTGGTATTGAGCTATTTTTGCCGTTGATTAAAAAATTTGGGGCAACTCCAAGAGGAATATAAAAGTTAGTGATAGTATTTTCAATGAATTCGTCGTGTAATTGCTGTAAAATACTGTCAGAATTCCAGTATTTTTTTAATAAATCAATTGCTTCAGTTGGTGTCGAAAAATAGTTATTGGCAATCCAGTTTATTTTTTCTTCTTTAGATAATTTTGAAAATCCTGCGATGGTATTGTTCATTTTCAATTGATTAATGGTTTTGACAGCAAATATACGGTTTTGCTTTTTTTTTATACCATTACTTTTGGCATTCTTGAGGGAAGTTCATCTATGTGGGATTGGTAAGTTTTAACACATTTCATAAAGCTTTATTGCAATTTTTTTACTAAAATTGACATCGTTTTAAATATAACTCAATTGAACGTGTTTTTATGTTTTTTTGTCTGAAGGAACAAAAATGCGTTGAAAAAAATCAGTCTATGAAATCGCCATTGACAATAGGTTTGTTGAAAACAAACACTTATAAATAAAAGGCGATACCATATATGACCTATTAAAAAATAAATTTTACATATATGAAATTAAAAAAATTGGCTTTATTGTTTTTTATCGGAATGGCTTCCGTTTTTGGGCAACAAAAAATAACCGTCGAATCTATTTTTACGGGTGCTTTTAGAACCAAAGGAATGGATGCATTACAAGCAATGAATACTACCAATCAGTACACCGTTTTGAATCCAAATCAGGCTCGTAATGGTCAACAAATTGATTTGTATGATTACGCTTCATTGAAGAAAGTAGCCACTTTGATTGATACTAAAGATTTTCCTCAATTATCAGATGGAATCGACAGTTACACCTTTAGTGAAGACGAAAAACTAATGTTGATTGCCAATAACACTCAGCCAATTTTTCGTCATTCTTTTACAGCCGATTATTTTTTATACAATTTAACTTCTAAGCAATTAGTCAAATTATTTGACTTTCCTGTTCAAGAGCCAACGCTTTCACCAGATGGTAAAAAGATAGCCTATGCAAAAGACAATAATTTGTTTGTTTACGATATTGCTTCAAAAACGACAACCTCAATTACTTCAGACGGAAAAAAGAACAGTATCATCAACGGGATTACCGACTGGGTGTATGAAGAAGAATTTGCTTTTGTAAAAGCTTTTGACTGGAGTGCCGATAGCAAAAAAATTGCTTTTATCCGTTTTGATGAATCCGAAGTTCCTGAATTTTCAATGTCGATTTTTCAAAAACAGTTGTACCCAAAAGTAGAGACATTCAAATATCCTAAAGCAGGTGAAAAAAACGCAGTAGTGTCTTTGCATATTTATGATGTTGCATCTCAAGCTAAAAAAGACGTGAATTTAGGCAACTACTCTGATTTTCACATTGCAAGAATGCAATGGACAAAAGATGCTAACGTGCTTTCGGCTCAAGTGTTGAATCGTCATCAAGATAATTTAGATTTGTTGTTTATTGATGGTGCTACTGCTGCAGCAAAAGTTGTTTTAAACGAAAAAGACAAAGCTTATATTGATGTTACGGACAACTTGACTTTCCTAAAAGATAACAGCTTTATCTGGACTAGCGACAAAGATGGTTTTAATCATATTTATTTATACGATAAAACAGGAAAATTAATTAATCAAGTCACCAAAGGCAATTGGGAAGTGACGAATTATTATGGTTTTGATGAAAAAACAAAAACTATTTTTTATCAATCGGTAGAAAATGGTTCTATCAACCGTGATATTTATCGCATTGGTTTAGATGGGAAAAACAAAGTGCGTTTGTCTTCTAAGGTAGGTACTAGTGCAGCTACGTTTAGTCCAAATTTCCAATATTTCATTACTACATTTTCAAGCGCAACACAGCCTCCAGTTTATACTTTGAATGAAGCCAAAGCTGGAAAACAATTGCAAATGATTGAGGAGAATCAAATCTTATCCAACAATTTAAAAGGCTTCAATTTGCCAACAAAAGAGTTCTCTGTTTTGAAAACAGAAAAAGGAATCGAACTCAATATGTGGATGATGAAACCTAAAGATTTTGATGCTACTAAAAAATATCCTGTTTTTATGTTCCAATATTCTGGGCCAGGTTCTCAACAAGTCAATAATGATTGGAATAGCGGCGATGATTACTGGTTTGCATCGCTTACACAAAAAGGATATATTGTGGCTTGTGTTGACGGAAGAGGTACAGGTTTTAAAGGCGCAGCATTCAAAAAAGTGACTCAAAAAGAATTGGGTAAATACGAAGTAATCGACCAAATTGATGCTGCCAAAGTATTGGGTTCTTATTCTTTTGTAGACAAATCAAGAATAGGGATTTTTGGTTGGTCGTTTGGTGGATTTATGGCATCGAATTGTATTTTGAAAGGAAACGATGTTTTCAAAATGGCTATTGCCGTGGCTCCAGTTACCAATTGGCGTTTTTATGATAGTATTTACACCGAACGTTATATGCAAACGCCTCAAGAAAACCCTAGTGGTTATGATGATAACTCGCCAATTAATCACGTACAAAAATTAAAAGGCAAGTTTTTATTAATACACGGCTCAGCAGATGATAATGTACACGTTCAGAATTCAATGCAAATGATGGAAGCCTTGATTCAAGCCAATAAACAGTTCGATTCACAAATTTATCCAGACAAAAATCACGGTATTTTTGGAGGCTATACCCGAATTCAACTTTACAATAAAATGACTAACTTTATCCTTGAAAATTTATAATAACTAACCTCAATCACATAATTTAAACTAGACTACAATGACAGAAACTCAAGAGAAAACAGGACATCCAAAAGGACTTTGGGTATTGTTTGGAACCGAAATGTGGGAACGATTCAATTTCTACGGAATGAGAGCGTTACTTACATTATTTATGGTAAATTCTCTCTTAATCAAAGAAGCAGACGCAGCAATTATTTATGGAGGTTTCCTAGCGTTGTGTTATTTAACGCCACTTTTAGGAGGATTTATTGCCGATAGATTTTTTGGTAACCGAAACTGTATTATGCTTGGAGGTCTAATGATGGCATTAGGTCAGTTTTTACTTTTTTTAAGTGCCTCTACTTTTTCTACCAATTTAAGTGGTGCTAAAATTTTTATGTGGTTTGCTTTGTTCATTATCATTTTTGGTAATGGTTTTTTCAAGCCAAATATTTCTTCAATGGTGGGTAGTTTATATCCAAAACAAGAAAAAACTAAGTTAGATTCAGCATTTACCATTTTTTATATGGGAATCAATATTGGAGCATTTTTAGGTCAGTTTATTTGTCCTTATTTAGGAGATGTAATTGATCCTGAAACTGGAGTTAGAAACATTTATGCTTTCAAATGGGGATTCTTAGCAGCTTCTTTAGCGATGATTATCGGAACAATAACTTTTTATTTTCTTAAAAATAAATACGTTGTTACTCCAGAAGGTAGGCCAATTGGTGGTTTGCCAAAAAACAACGAAGCAGGCGATTTTGAAGAAGGAGAAACACAAACGGCAAATTTTTCAAGCAAATCGATTGGTATTGCCATTGCATTATTTGTGGCTTTGTTTTTTGTTTTTAGATATTTACTTGTTGGTGAATTTGGAGTTACTTCTTTAGAAATGGGTCAGTTGATAAAAGGTCTTATTTATCCTTTTATTTATGCTGCGGGTATTTCATTAGCATTTTTGATTATGAGTTCTGCTGAAAATAAAGTAGAAAGACAAAGAATTTGGGTTATTTACATTGTTTCTTTCTTTATTATTTTCTTTTGGGCAGCTTTTGAGCAAGCGGGTTCATCATTGACTTTTATTGCGGACAATCAAACTGACAGGCATATTTTTGGGTGGAACATGCCGCCTTCAATGGTTCAAATTTTTAATGGACTATTTGTGGTTGCATTGGCTTTGCCGTTTAGTATATTATGGGATAAATTAAGAGCTAATGGGAAAGAACCTGTTTCACCATTGAAACAAGCAATAGGCTTGGGTTTGATTGCTTTAAGTTATTTTATTATTGCTCACAATGTAAAAGATTTAGGTAACTCAGGTTTATTAGCAATCAAATGGTTAATGCTACTATATTTAATTCAAACAATGGGAGAACTATGCTTATCTCCAATTGGTTTGTCTTTGGTTGGTAAATTAGCGCCAAAACGTTTTGCTTCCTTGCTGTATGGTGTTTTCTTTATTTCTAATGCTGCAGGTTATGCATTAGCTGGTTCTCTTGGGGCTATTATACCTGCAACAGGGGATAAATTTCAAAAAGCAGAAAAATTAGGAATTAACCTTCAAGATGTTTTGGATAAGAAAATAACTTTGAATGCAGAGCAAATTGCTATGTTTGAAAAAGAACAATTGCCAATAGCAAACACTTCTTTTGCTGGTTTTGAAATACATAACTTATACGAGTTTTTCATGGTTTTTGTTATTCTTTGTGGTATCGCAGCTATAATTTTAGCAGTTTTATCTCCAAGATTAAAAAAAATGATGAACGGCTTAAGTTAATTGCATTAAAATTTATTTTTATATCTTTCAAACCTACATGTATTTCTTGTAGGTTTATTTTTTAATACTATTTCTATGTGGAAAAATCATCCTAAAGCCTTGCCTTATTTGTTTTTGTCTGAAATGTGGGAACGTTTCGGTTATTATTTAATGATTGGAATTTTCACGCTTTACCTCAAAGATGTAGAAGCTGGATTTTCAATGACCGAAAAAGAAGCGTCGGATTTGTATGGAACATTTATCGCTTTGGTATTCTTGACTCCCTTTATTGGTGGATTAATTGCTGACCGTTATTTGGGTTATAAAAAATCTATTATAATTGGTGGATTAATGATGGGAGTGGGGTATCTAATTATGGGAGTGCACAGCATTCCAATGTTGTACACTGCGATGACGTTGGTCATTGTAGGTAATGGTTTTTTTAAGCCTAATATTTCTACGTTATTGGGTAATTTCTATAACGATGAGCAATACAAAGACCGAAAAGACGAAGGGTACAACATTTTCTATATGGGAATTAATGTTGGAGCTTTCATTTGTAATTTCTTTGGTGCGGCACTAAAAATTCTTTTTGGCTGGCAAGAAGCTTTTATGGCTGCAGGTGTAGGTATGTTTATTGGTGTTTTGGTATTTATGTTGGGCACCAAACATTATGGAGATAAAACCGAAAAGAAAGGTGTCCAAGAAGGCGATATGCCTTTTTATAAAATTGTTCTTTTTATATTATTGCCTTCATTGATTTTTGGAGTGATTGGTTGGTTAATCAAAGGAATTGCTTCAGATAGTAATATCGACAGTTCCATTTTTGGTTCGGATAGTACTGATGCTTTTGTGTTCGCTTGTATTCCTGTGATTTTCTTTTATGCAAGTCTTTACTTTAAAGCTAAGGTAGAAGATAAACGACCTATTGGGGCTTTGCTTTCAATTTTTGCAGTCGTGATTTTGTTTTGGGCGGTTTTTAAATTGAATGGTTCTGCACTCAACAATTGGGGCGATAAATATACTGATAGAGAGTTAACAGGTGTGGCGCAACAAATAGGTTCAAAGTTGGTGCTTACTGACACGCTAACCTATAAAAAGGACTCTGTTGCCTTGTATGATGCCGCTTTTAGAATTCAGAAAGAAGACGGAAAAGTCATCAAAGTGGTGGATTATCCTTTGTATTTTAGAAATGTAGCCAAAGAAAAATTACCTAAAGAAGAAAGTAAAATCTATACTTGGTCGGCGAACCTGAGCCAATCGATTAATCCGGGTTGGGTAATTCTTTTGACTCCTTTGGTCGTGGCGTTTTTTACTTTTTTGCGTAGCAGAAAAAAAGAACCTTCAACACCTACCAAAATTGCTTTCGGTTTGTTGATTTCAGCTTTATCGGTACTGGTTATGGTGGCTGCGGTTCACATTGGTAATAATGGTGCAGAAAAAGTATCCGTATGGTGGTTGGTGGCCAATTATGGTGTCATTACCATCGGTGAATTATTCTTAAGTCCGATGGGATTATCTGTGGTTTCCAAGTTAAGCCCCAAGAACATCACTTCTTTAATGATGGGTGGTTGGTTTTTGGCCACTTCAATTGGTAATAAATTAAGCGGCGTTTTGGCCAGTATGTGGGATTCTTATGAAAACAAAGCTAATTTTTTCTGGATTAATTTTAGTCTTTTAATTTTTGCAACATTACTGATGTTTGCTTTGGTAAAAGAATTGAATAAGGTTATGAAAGAAAAAGGAATTAATTAATCAAGTAAATGGAATCAAATATAACATTAGAACAAATTCAGAATTTTAAAGGAAAATACCCAAAACAATTGTGGTATTTGTTCTTTAGTGAAATGTGGGAGCGCTTTTGTTTTTACGGAATGCGCGGTATGTTGGTGGTCTTTATGGTGAGTCATCTTGGGATGAACGAAAAGGTTGCCAATTTGCAATACGGAGCTACTCAAGCTTGGGTATATGCGTTTACTTTTATTGGAGGTTTGTTTGCCGATAAGATTTTAGGTCTTCGAAAGTCACTCTTTTGGGGTGGCATTCTAATGATTATAGGGAGTGTTATTTTGGCTGTCGACCCCAAGAATTTTTTCTTTATAGGTCTTGGTTTTACGATTGTAGGAACTGGTTTTTTTAAACCCAATATTTCATCAATGGTTGGGCAATTATATCCTGATGGAGACCCTAGACGTGATGCTGGTTTTTCTTTCTTTTATATGGGGGTAAATCTAGGTGCCTTGATTGGTGGTTATATCTGTATCGCTGTTGCTGAAGGCTCAATGTGGCAATCAATTGTTCCTGAACATTTGCGTTGGAATGTTGGTTTTGGTTTCGCTGCAATTGTAATGATTATTAGTTTATTGACTTTTACTCAAACCCAAAAAAGTTTAGGTCCAATTGGTCTTTCTCCATTGAAACAAATGATTGCTTCTAAGCGTAAACAATTAGAAATTGTAACTTATTTAGGCTCATTACTTGTTATTCCTTTGATTATTGTGATGGTGGCCAATACGCATTATACCGATTACTTTATGATTTGTATCGGACCCGCTTCCATTTTGTATTTGTTATACGAAATGAAAAACTTCACTTTAGCGGAGAATAAAAAGTTATTTGCAGCGCTGATTTTCATTATTTTCTCCATTTTCTTTTGGGCTTTTTTCGAGCAAAGCGGAGGGTCACTGAGTTTGTTTGCTGTTAATAATTTAAACAATACCATTGGAGGAGTTGTTTTGAGTCCTAACGGAGTAAATAATTCTGCTAATTCACTTTTTGTGATTGGTTTTGCCGCACTTGTTGGTTTAGTTTGGCTTTGGTTAGACAAAAGAAAAATTGAACCCAACACGGTGGTTAAGTTTGGTCTTGCTTTTTTATTCTTAGCAGGAGGATTCTGGGTGTTTTATTATACCAAGTTTTTTGCTGACGGTTTTGGGAGAACCTCTTTGGGGATTTTTACTTTCGGATGGTTTGTGATTACTTTGGGTGAATTGTGTTTGTCACCTATCGGGATGTCTGCAATGACGAAATTATCACCTTCCAAAACACAAGCCGTAATTATGGGAATGTGGTTTTTAGCTAGTGCTTATGGGCAGTATTTTGCTGGTATTTTGGGTGCTAACATTGCAGAAGCTTCGGAGCAATCGAGCAATATAGAGAAGCTCAATGTTTATGCCGACGGATACTTACAATTAGCCATTTATGCTTTAATTGCTGGTGTGGTTTTGATTTTACTTTCGCCATTGGTTAGAAAATTAATGCAAGAAGTAAAATAGCCGACATTTAAACGTTATAATTTTATATATTTTTGTCAAAAATAAATCATCGTATGAAAAAAATAATTGTATTTCTGTTGTTTACATTTTGTGTTATCGAAGGACAAGCGCAAGAACTGAAATGGTTTACCAATGTAAAAGAAGCTGTTGCTATTGGCAACAAAGAGAAAAAACCACTTATGCTTTTTTTTACAGGGAGTGACTGGTGTGGATGGTGTATCCGTCTGCAGAAAGAAGTATTGAAAACTCCAGAGTTTGCTAAATGGGCTAAAGAAAATGTTATTTTAGTTGAATTGGATTATCCTAGAAAGCAATATCAGACAGAGGAGATTAGAAGACAAAACGCTGAATTACAACAAGCATTTGGTGTACAAGGATATCCAACGGTGTTTTTTGCCAAAGGAGTTACTAAGAATGGTAAAACCAATTTTGAAGGTTTAGGAAGTACTGGTTATGTAGCTGGAGGTCCATCCGCTTGGTTGGCTGTAGCCAATGGTTTTTTAGCACAAAAGAAAAAATAGCTTTTTAGATAGTATCATTACTGTTTGATGCTAAAATATCCCTTTTCACGAGTTGAGTGAAAAGGGATTTTTTGTTGATTGCAGGTTCGTTCCCATAAGGTTACCAATGATTTGTAATTGGAAGCATCTGCCACGACCATTTTTGGTCTATTGTTTTTTAGGATGCGCTCTAAATTTACTTTTGGTGATGCTGTTAATAGTAAAATATCTGTTGCTTTATTTGGTAAATACACACTGCCACTGTCTAAAATAAGAATGCGATTTCCATTAAAATAGGCTACATTTTTTAAGATACTTTGTTTTGTAATTGTGCTAAATGACCCTGTTGCATAATTTTGCAAGACCATATTTTTTTGAATTTCATTACTTGGAAGGTCATTCGAAATAACTTCTATTTTTTTGCCTATTCGTTGACAAATAATCGTTTTTTTTGAAGTATTCAGTACAATCCACTCTTTACTGTTGCCGAAATCTAACTTGTTTTTAATTAAAATTATTTGCACTACAATTATTGTTGATAATACAAGTGCAGTTCTTTTAAATGATTTCTTTTTCCACCATAAAACCAGCGCGATTAGTAAGCAATAAGAAGCAAGCATTAAGTTAAACGTACTTGGAATATTGGTAAAAATGAAGCTTTCAAACGAAGCTACCCAATGAATGATTGAATTCATTACTGAAATACCCCATTCTAAAGGTTTGATACACCAAATAGGCAAGGCTGAAAAAGCAGCTATTGTCATTACGATTACTCCAACAAGCATTATGACACTTAATAGCGGTAACACTAATAGATTGGTTACAAAAAATAACCCAGGGAATTGATGAAAATAATAAACACTCAACGGCAGTGTTCCTAGTTGCGCGGCAAAAGAAACCGTAATAATATCCCAGAAGAATTGTAGAATTTTGTTTTTAGGTGTCCAATAATTTGCCAACATTGGTTGCAACCAAACAATAAAAAACAAAGCCGCATAACTCAATTGAAAGCCTACATCGAATAAAAAATAGGGTTGAAACAATAGTATTAAAAATATCGAAACAACTAGAGTATGATAAATATTCGTGCTTCGTCTCCAATAGTGTCCAACGGCAACAAAAGAAAACATTGTAATAGAACGCACTACCGATGGAGCCAATCCTGCTAAAATACCAAAAAGCGCTAAGCTAACTAAAGAGATGGATAGCTTAAGGAATCTTCCTTTTTGGGTATTGGGTATGGGTCGCATCAAAAAATTGATGAACAGTACTATAAAACCAATATGTAATCCAGAAACCGAAAGTATATGTACAGCACCCGCATATTGATAATCCTTTGTAATGTTGGGGTCTATATCTTGTTGTTGTCCCAATAGTAATGCCATCGCTACTGGCAAAGCTTTTTTGTCAAACCCACTTTGTTCAAGATGAGTCACAATGGTGTTTCTTAAAGTAGCGCTATAATACCAAATGTCTTTTAAAAGGGTTTTACGATAGAGAATGTCTTCAGGCTCAATGTATACTTGCGCGTAAATTTGTTTGTTTTTGAGATAAGCCGAGTAATCAAACTGATTGGGGTTTTTAGGTTTTTCAGTTTTTATCAATTTGGTCTTAAATCTCAGTCTATGCCCAACTACAATTTCTTTGGCATTGTTGGCCTTTGGGATTGTAATTAAAATTTTGCCTTCGAGACTTTGATTGTTTATCTTTTGAACGTAAGCAATATACCTATTGTTTTGAGGTGAACTTTTGAGTTTCTCTCTGACGACAACTTCAATCCAATTTGCTTTTTCATAAACTGTGGGATGATTTGAATAATTGTTTTTGCGATTACTATCGGTATGAGTTACTAAAATACCTATTCCTACAGCAAATGAAAGCAATAGAATTGCGGCTTCAAATACTAAGTTTTTCTTTGTAGTAGTTGTGAATTTATATACTAGCAGTACAATTGCAAACGCAATTAGTATAAACACAAATGCAAAATTTGCGGATATACTTATGTAATAAGCCGAAATGATGCCTATTATAAATCCAATTGTAATTTTAATAAGTGGGAATTGTAACACATTCATGCTACTAAAATACAAATTTTAGTAAGAAATAGTGCTTGTTAAATTATTTTAAGTCGGCTACAATTAATTTTGCGGTAACACTACTTGCTCCTTTTCCTCCCAATTTTTCTTCAAGTATAGTATAGTTTTCTAGTACAGCTTTTCGATGCTCTGGGTCTAGAATTATTTGTAATTCTGATGCAATACGTTTGGTGTTGCAATCGTCTTGAATCAACTCAGTAACCACCTCTTTGTCCATAATCAAGTTGACAAGCGAAATGTATTTTAGTGTGATAATACGTTTGGCTATTTGGTACGAAATCCAATTTCCTTTGTAACAAACAACTTCAGGTACTTTAAACAATGCCGTTTCAAGTGTTGCTGTTCCAGAGGTAACTAGAGCTGCCGTAGCGTGTTGCAACAAATCATAGGTTTTGTTCGATAAAAATTTAATATTCTCCGAAGTAATGAATTGTTGGTAAAAAGAATACTCCTGACTTGGCGCTCCTGCGATTACAAATTGATAGTCTTTAAAATCATCGGCTACGCTTAGCATAACACTGAGCATTTTGGTGATTTCTTGTTTACGGCTTCCTGGTAATAGCGCAATAATTGGTAAATCGTTCAATTGGTTCTCTTTTCTAAAAGTAGCATCATCGATTACGGGATGCGCTTGTATGGCATCTATAAGCGGATGGCCTACAAATGAAACTGGAAAATGATGTTTGTCTTCGTAAAAAGTTTTTTCAAACGGAAGAATCACATACATTTTGTCAATATCTCGTTTGATTTCTTTGATTCTACTTTCTTTCCAAGCCCAGATTTGTGGGGAAATATA
The DNA here is from genome assembly GCA_963513565.1 of uncultured Flavobacterium sp. GTDB lineage: Bacteria > Bacteroidota > Bacteroidia > Flavobacteriales > Flavobacteriaceae > Flavobacterium. Next base: position 165,762 of record CAUPRE010000005.1, read on the forward strand.
ATAGTGATTTTTGAAACCTAAGGCTTTTGACCACTTGGCAATTCTCAAATTAAAACCAGGATAATCAATAAAAACGATGACATCAGGTTGAAAGGCGAGAATATCGGTTTTGCATATTTTGATGTTGTTGAGAATGGTTTTTAAATTCATAACCACTTCTGCAAATCCCATAAAGGCTAAATCGCGGTAGTGCTTCACTAAGGTGCCACCAACTTTTTGCATTAGGTCTCCACCCCAAAAACGAATTTCGGCAGTTGGGTCTTCTTGGTAAATTGATTTCATCAAGTTAGAACCGTGCAGATCTCCTGAAGCTTCTCCTGCAATGATGTAGTATTTCATAGTTGATGGGATGTTGATTGTGTTACAAAGATAGAAAACCTTTTAGAGCGTAAAAATTGTTGCAATGGTCAGTATAAAAACAGCTAACACTACACCACGTGCCATCAATTCTTTATTCATTTTTAGTAAAATCCCAAATGCGGCCAAATCTAATAAAGAGCCAACTGTGATAAGTTTGCCCAAGTAGCCTTGTGATTTTAATATTCGGACTCCTTCAATGAATTCATAATCCGTAAAAAAAGTCATAAACAAAAATGAGCCCAGTAATGAGGCAATTAATCCAATAAGGAAGCCGTACAATAAATCTATCTTATTCATTCCAATTCCAAGTGTTGAGTTGTTGTATTGTGTGATGTGCTGTCAAGTCAAATTGAACAGGTACTACCGAAATATATCCATTTTCTAAAGCCCATTCATCAGTATCTTCGCCTTTATCTTGGTTAACGAATTCGCCACTTAACCAATAGTATTCTTTTCCGAAAGGTGTTTTTCTTTTATCGAATTTTTCCACCCATTGTGCTTTGGCTTGTCGACAAATTTTGATGCCTTTAATTTCTTTTTCTTCTAATTTTGGAAAATTCACATTCAAAACAACCCCATCTGGAAGACCTTTCTCTAGGGTTTCGAGGGCTATTTTTTTTACGAAAGACAAAATGGGTGAAAAATCAGCATCCCAATTATAATCCAAAAGCGAAAATCCAATGGCAGGAATACCTTCGATACCAGCTTCAACAGCCGCACTCATAGTTCCTGAATAAATGACATTAATTGATGAATTGGACCCGTGATTAATGCCTGAAACGCACAAATCAGGTTTTTGTTTTAAGATTTCATTAGTCGCCATTTTTACACAATCTACTGGAGTTCCAGAACAGCTGTATTGGGTGATGACATCGCCCTCTTTCGAAAGTTTATTCAAATATAAAGTGCTGTTGATGGTGATGGCGTGTCCCATTGCACTCTGAGGTTTGTCTGGAGCAACAACGATAACATTTCCAATTTGATTCATTACACTAATTAAGGCTTGGATTCCAGGAGCGGAAATTCCGTCGTCATTTGTAATCAATATTAGTGGTTTTTTGGCTGCCATTTTTAAGTTTTAAAGATGCACAAATATACTAGCGCTTTGTCTTAAAAAGTAGTTCAAACCTTTTTTTTGTTAACTTTTTTTATAAAAATTAAATCGTATCAACATTTTTATATCTTTAACAAAAATTTATAAAGAGGCTATGTTTCTTGGCTTTATCTTTACATAAATTACACTTTTGATTGATGAATGCAATTATTACTTATATGAAAAAGAATTTTAAAATTGTACTTGCCATTTTGTGCTTGTCAGGTGCCTTGTTTGCTTTTAAAATAAATGGTTCGAAGCAGAACACAGAAGACCCCGAAAAAGACAGACTTTTGTTGGAGTTGTTGACTTTTGTAATTGAAAAAGGGCACTATGATCCAGCGGTTATGGATGACGAATTTTCAAAAGGGGTGTATAAAGATTATATCCAAGCCTTAGATCCTTCTAAGCGTTTTTTCTTGCAATCAGATATCGATGAATTTGCTAAATACGAATTGGATTTAGACGATCAAATCAACAATAAAGAATTAACCTTTTTCGAGTTAACGTATTCTCGTTTAATGGTTCGTATGGAAGAAAGTAAAAAAATCTATAAAGGCTTGTTAGAAAAGCCTAATGATTTCACCATAGATGAAAGCTTTGATACGGATTATGATAAAATGCCGTATGCCAAAAACAATAAAGAGTTAGTAGACAGATGGCGTAAGCAAATGAAGTTATCTGCTCTGTCTTCAATTACAGAGCGTTTGCGTATGCAAGAAGCTAAAACCAAAACAACTGAAACTACTGAAGCGACAAAAGCTGAAGAATTAAGCTCAGACTTGGGTATGGATGCAAATTTGAAAGCAGATAAAAACGTCAAAATAAAGACTTTTGCTGAATTAGAAGCTGAAAGTAGAGTGAATATTGGTAAGTCTTTAGACGAATCTTTTGGTTTTATTAAAGAATTGACTAGAGATGATTGGTTTACGGTGTATATCAATTCAATTATGACTCGTTTTGATCCGCATACAAGCTATTTTGCTCCTGAAGAAAAAGAGCGTTTTGATGTAAGTATGAGTGGTAAACTTGAAGGAATTGGAGCGCGTTTACAAAAGAAAAATGACTTTACTGAAATTAGCGAATTGATTTCTGGTGGTCCAGCTTGGAGAGGTCGCCAACTAGAAGCTGGAGATGTTGTATTGAAAGTGGGTCAAGGTAGCGCAGAACCTGTTGATGTTGTTGGTATGCGTTTAGACGATGTCGTTAAAAAAATCAAAGGTCCAAAAGGAACAATTGTTCGTTTGACAGTTAAAAAGGTTGATGGAACAATTAAGAATATTTCTATTGTTCGTGATATCGTTGAAATAGAAGAAACTTATGCTAAATCTAGTGTAGTTGAGAAAAATGGATTGCGTTATGGAGTAATCTATTTACCTAAGTTCTATATTGATTTTGAAAACCGTGACGGACGTGATGCTGGTAAAGATATAGCCATTGAAGTGGAACGTTTAAAACAAGCTAAAGTAAATGGAATTCTTTTAGATGTTAGAGACGATGGTGGAGGTTCTCTATCTACTGTTGTTGACATTGCAGGTCTTTTTATTCATGAAGGTCCAATTGTTCAAGTTAAGTCTTCTGGTAAGAAAAAGGAGATTTTGTATGATACAGATCCAAAAATTGAGTGGGATGGTCCATTAGTAATTATGGTGAATAGTTTTTCTGCATCAGCATCAGAGATTTTAGCAGCTGCTATTCAAGATTACAAACGCGGAATTATTATTGGAAGCAAGCAAACCTACGGAAAAGGAACAGTTCAAAACGTTCATGATTTAAATCAATTTGTACGTAATAGTTCTGTTGGAGATTTAGGTGCTTTGAAGCTTACAACTCAAAAATTTTATAGAATTAATGGTGGTTCAACACAACGTGAAGGTGTTAGTAGTGATGTGGTAATGCCAGATCGTTATGCTTATTTGAAAATGGGAGAACGCGATGTTGATAATGCTATGCCATGGGACAAAATTGACGCTGCTCCTTTTACGCAATGGAAAAACGCTCAAAATTTTGATAAAGCTATCGCTAGAAGTAAAGCCAGAATTGCAGAAAACCCTCAATTTAAATTGATCGAAGAAAATGCAAAATGGATTGACAGTAAAAGCAATGAAAACACTTATAGTTTGAATATTGATAAATTTAGATCAGTACAAAATAGTATAGAAGAAACGGCTAAAAAATACAAGCCAATTTTTGAGTACAAAAATCAGTTAAAATTTTCTTCATTGCCTTATGAAGTTGAAGAATATAAAAAAGATCCAACGCTAAAAGAAAAAAGAGAAAGATGGCATGAAAGTTTATCAAAAGATGTTTACGTTGAGGAAGCCTTAAATGTTCTAGATGATTTGCAATCAAAGACTATAGTGAAATCAATGCCTTCTAAAACGATGAATGGCAAATTAGTAAAATCTTAAATTAATATCAATATAAAAAAAGACTCAAAATGAATAATTTTGAGTCTTTTTTTATATATTACTTTTCGGATTATGGTGCATAGTAAGTTTTTAGTTTTGTTTGTTTTTGTTACTTCGTTTTTATTTGTTAATGCAGAACAAGAGCGTTGTTCAGGTGTCGAAAGCAATGCATTTTTTTGTTTGTTTGATGCTTATCAATTCAATAAAGGGCAATTGCATTTTCTTCCCAAATCTACCACCAATGCAATTGTTTATCATGATTTTTATACGTTGTCTTATAATGAGAAGTATGAGCAGGCGGAGTGGGTTGCTTACGAGTTAAAAAAGGAACAAGTTGTTAATGCAAACTTTAAGCGTCCGTTTTTTATTCAAGACAAAAAAGTGAAAACGGGTTCTGCCGATTGGCGTAATTATAAAAATTCTGGCTATGATAAAGGGCATTTGTGTCCGGCTGCTGATAGAGAGTTTAATAAAGGAGCTTATGAAGCTACCTTTTTAACTTCAAACATAGCTCCACAAACACACGAATTCAATAGTGGTATTTGGAATCGTTTGGAAGAAAAAATACGTTATTGGGCGGTTAAATATAATGGCTTGTATGTTGTGATAGCAGGTGTTTTGCAACCCAATTTGAAAACCATTGGTAAAGAAAAAGTAGCAGTACCCAACTATTTCTATAAAATTGTTTTAGATGAATATCATGGGAAATACAGAATGATTGCTTTTTTAATCCCTAATAATGAAAGCAAAAGACCTTTATATGAATTTGTTGTTTCTGTTGATAAAGTTGAGCAAATGACAGGAATTGATTTCTTTTCTGAATTACCAGATACTATAGAAAAGCAATTGGAAAAATCAAATAGTTATAAAGAATGGAGTTTTAATTGATTTTACCATTCATTAACCTTATTGGCATCCATTTTAATAAAAATAAAAAGTAAAATAGTGAATCCCCACAATCCTGAACCTCCATAAGAAAAGAAAGGCAACGGAATACCAATAGTTGGGAAAACACCAGCCACCATAGCAATGTTTACAAAGAAGTGCAAGAATAGTATTGCTGCAACAGAATAGCCATAAACACGGCTAAACTTCGTTTTTTGTCTTTCAGCTAAATAAATGATGCGCAATAATAAAATGACAAACAATGAGATGACAACACTTGCGCCCAAAAAACCCCATTCTTCTCCAACAGTTGTGAAAATGTAATCAGTATGTTGTTCTGGAACAAATCCTCCTTTGGTTTGAGTGCCTTCTAAAAACCCTTTTCCTAACCAGCCTCCTGAACCAATCGCGATTTCAGATTGATTCGTATTATATCCAAATCCTTTATCATCTACAGCCTTTCCTAATACTATATTAAAACGATCTCTATGATGTTGTTTGAACACATGTTCGAATACAAAACTTACAGAGAAAACAAAGCCTGAAATTAAAGCTAATATAATAGAACTTCTAAGGACATTTCTGTCGGCTAACCGTGATTTAAAATGAATGGCCACCAACACCAATGCCGCTAGTAAAATAACAACATAAGTTTCTAAAACTAATGTTAATACAAAAAGCAGTATTATGGCAAACCCTGTCCAAACATACCATGCCGGTAAACCTTCTCGGTAAAGTACAATAATGAAGATACTATACACTAAGGCGCTTCCAGGATCAGGTTGAGGTAAAATTAGCATTACTGGCAAAAATATTATTGCTAATGCCTGAAACTGTCTATTAAGGTCTTTTAGATTGATTTGAGGGTCACTCAGATACTTTGCTAAGGCGAGAGCTGTTGCGGCTTTTGCAAATTCTGATGGTTGCAACGTAAAACTGCCAATGGCATACCAACATCTTTGTCCTGCAATCGTTTTACCAAAAGCAAATAAACCAAGCAAAGAGATTAGAGAAACTACAAAAATAACAGAAGCATATTTTTCATAGAACTTGCCATCTACATAAAGCACCGTAAATATCAATGGAATGGCAAATAATATAAATATTAATTGTTTGTCTGACGTTCCTTCTTCAGAGGATAGAGAAGAGGAATAAATATTTAGCCATCCTAAAACAACTAGTAGAATGTATATTATTACACAAATCCAGTCAATATTGCTAGTTACGCTTTGGTTTTTCATTTTATTACAAATGATTTAGTTTTTTTTAGTACTGTCCTTTTTTACTATTGCCGTAAGTTTTGGATTTTGTTTCTTTAATTTTAGTTGTGCAATAGAATCTTTAATTCGTAATTCTTTTTTTACATCTTCATTTAATCCACCTAATTTTGCATATTGTCCTTGTAAACTAGTGTTGAGTATTCTAATCTCAAGGTCAGTTCTACTAATTTTTTTCTTTAAATATTTCTCGATCATTAAACTAGCTATCGGTCCAGCAATAGTAGAACCAAATCCTCCGTTTTCAATCATAATCGCAATAGCTATTTTCGGATTGTCTTTTGGGGCAAATGCTACAAATATGGAGTGATCTTTTAATTGTGTTCTAACGCCATTAATTTTGGCAAAATTTTCGGCAGTACCAGTTTTTCCACAAATGTCAATTCCTTCTACTCTTAACCCAGCTGCCGTTCCCATATTATAAACATCGAATAAACCACTTATCATTGGTGCAAAATGACTTTTATCAATTGTAGTGACATGTTTAGTCGTGAATTTTTTATCAATGGTTGTATTCGCAATTTTTTTAATGATATGAGGTGTATAATAATACCCTTCGTTAGCCACAGTTGCCATCATATTGGCTAATTGAATAGGCGTCATTAAAACTTCACCTTGACCAATTGCGTTAGAAACAATCGCTGTGCTTCTCCAGCCTCCATTTGGGTACATTTTTTTGTAGGTAGCAGATGTGGGGATTTTTCCTCTTCGCCCTGTTGGTAAATCATATCCCATAAATTGACCCAAGCCAAAACTTTTTACGTGGTTACTCCAAATATCAACAGCTTCACTAGGTTTTGCATATTTGTTAATAGTTCTCATATACGCTGTTCCAAAAAAGGCATTACAAGATTCGTAGATTCCTCTATGTAATTGTAGCATTCCACCACGACAGTGACAACGCATAAAGCGACCTCTAGCATAACTAAATCCGTGATGACAAGCGACAGTTGTATTTTCGTCGATTACCTGTTCCTGAAGCGCTACAAGTCCTGTCATGATTTTAAAAGGAGAGCCCGGAGGATATTCGGCTAATAATCCTCTATCATATAATGGTTTTGCGATAGAATCGTGATACAGTTTAGTGTAGTTTTTTGAACGCTGTCTTCCAACTAGTATTCCAGGATCATAAGAAGGTGCTGTAATTAATGCTAAAATTTCTCCTGTTTTTGGTTCTATAGCTACAATTCCGCCTCTTTTGTTGACCATTAATTGTTCACCATATTTTTGAATTTCAGCATCAATGGTTAAGGTAATGTCCTTTCCGGGAATAGCTATTGTGTCATAACGCCCTTCTTTGTATGAGCCAATCTCACGATTATACTTGTCTTTTTGGATATACGTTACTCCTTTTGTTCCTCTTAAAATTTCTTCATAACTCTCCTCAACACCTTGTTTTCCAATTAAATCTCCACTTTTATAGTAGGGATTTTTCTTGATTAAATTCTCGTTTACTTGCGTAATGAATCCAAAAATATTAGCTCCAAAATCCACTTCATAATCTCTTAAAGATCTCTTTTGAAAATAGAAGCCTTCATAATTTCTTATTTTTTCTTGAAAAGCTGCGAATTCGACTTTGTTCAATTGTGACAAAAATACTGAAGGAAGTCTTGGACTGTAAACTTTAGCTTTTTCTATAATTTTAATGAAATCCTCTTTCTTTATATTTAGAAGTTGGCAGAATTCTAAGGTGTCCAAATTTTTGATTTCTCTTGGAATTACCATGATATCATAGGAAGCTTGATTGGCAACCATAAGTTTGCCAAAACGGTCATAAATATATCCACGCTCAGGATAATCGTATTTTATCTTTATGGCATTGTTCTCGGACTTTAATTTAAAAGTGTCGTCAATGATTTGAAGATAAAAAATTCGAATTACAAGCAGAGCGGCTGCAATAATAATTAAAGCAGGCAACAAGACTTTTCTCATCGTTTATTTGGCTTAATAAGGTATATGATGATAATAGATAATAATAAAGTAAAAGTAGCACTTAATAAAGTGCGTAATAAAACATCAAAAAAGAAGCTAAATTCAAATGCCTCTAGTGTAAATAAAATGATATGATGTAATAATGTAGCAATTAATAAAAATGAAAAGCGTTCTGGTGTTACTACATCGTTCAGTTTTACAGTTTGGTATTCGTAGCTTAAACCAAATGAAAATTTAAAAATATAAGGTCTAAAATAGGCTAATATAAGACAAGCTGTAGCATGAACACCGCCTGAGTTTGTGAACATATCTAAAAGCAAACCAAGACCAAAGCTTGAGATTATCAAGGCAGTTTTGTTTCCGTTCACGGGATACAAAATGATAAAAAGGATATAAGGGAATGGGCTAATAAAACCATAGAAATTCATATTATTAAAGACAACTACTTGTATTGCTAATAATAATATAAACCGAAAAATATTCACAATTAAGGTACTATTCATTCTTTTTTCTTTGGTTTTCTAGGTTTTTCATTTCTTCACTGCCTTTGCTTTTAAGGACATAAACATGACCCAAATTAGTCATGTCATTGAATAATTTAATGTTTAGCGTATAATAATTGGTCAGTGTGTCAATATAAATATTGTTAATCGTGCCAATGTCTATGTTTTCAGGAAAGATTATTGATTGTCCTCCGGTAACAACGGTGTCGCCTTTGTGTATCGCAGCTAATCTAGGAAGATCGATTAATTGTGCAAAACCCGTGCTTTTTCCATCCCAAACCAATGAACCAAAATGATTTGATTTTTTGATTTTGGCATTAATTCTAGATTTTTTATTCAAAATACTAGCTACAGTAGAGTAATTCTCTGAAGTATCATCTATAATTCCTACAATTCCTAGGCTATTGATAACTCCCATGTCGGGTTTAATTCCTTGTTTTTTACCTGCATTTAGAGTAAGGTAGTTTTCGTAGACACTATAGGAGTTTTTTATAACTTTGGTTACCACAATGTCGGATGGTTTGACTCCTTTTATGCTGTCTAGTTTTGACATAAACGAGGAATCTTTTACTTGAAAAAGAAGGCTTCTTAGCATGGCATTTTCTAAGGCCAAATCTTCGTTTTCCTTTTTTAGATTAAGGTATTCTTTAGCGTCATTTATTTCTTGATACACGCTGCCGCTAATCACATTAGCAGAACTGATTATTTTGCTTCTGTGAAAAGAGTGAAACTGAATAGTAAGTGTTAATGATATACCCAAAAGCAGCAAAAACAGTATTCTATAACTGTTTCTAGAAATAAAATTAAATATTTGCTGCATTTTGTATTGGTATAATTAAGTGGTTAATAGCGGTTGGTTTTTATAGTTGACTTTAGAAAAACGCTTACTTAATCAAGATACTTTTAAATTTAGTAATATTTTTTAAAGCCATACCAGTTCCTCGTACTACTGCTCTCAATGGGTCTTCAGCAATATATACAGGTAAATCCGTTTTTTGAGAAATTCGTTTGTCAAGACCTCTCAACATAGAACCTCCACCAGCTAGATAAATACCAGTATTGTAAATATCAGCAGCTAACTCTGGAGGGGTTTGCGATAGTGTTTCCATTACGGCGTCCTCGATTCTTTGAATAGATTTATCTAATGCTTTCGCAATTTCACGATAAGAAACCTCTACTTGTTTTGGTTTACCAGTTAATAAATCACGCCCTTGAACAGACATGTCTTCTGGAGGAGTTTCTAAGTCTTCAATAGCAGCTCCAATCTGGATTTTTATTTTCTCAGCAGTACTTTCTCCAACAAAAAGGTTGTGTTGTGTACGCATGTAGTAAACGATATCATTAGTGAAAACGTCTCCAGCAATTTTTACGGATTTGTCACAAACAATTCCACCCAATGCAATAACTGCAATTTCGGTTGTACCACCTCCAATATCTACAATCATGTTTCCTTTTGGTTGCATAATGTCGATACCGATACCAATTGCAGCAGCCATTGGTTCGTGGATCAAATATACTTCTTTCCCGTTTACGCGTTCACAAGATTCTTTAACGGCACGCATCTCTACTTCAGTTATGCCGGACGGAATACAAACAACCATACGTAAAGCAGGGGTAAACATTTTTTTATTTAGTGCAGGGATACTTTTGATGAACATACTGATCATTTTTTCAGAGGCATCAAAATCTGCAATTACACCATCTTTTAATGGCCTAATCGTTTTAATGTTTTCATGCGTTTTCCCTTGCATCATGTTGGCTTCTTTACCAACGGCAATAATTTTGCCTGATACTCTATCTCTAGCGACAATAGAAGGACTGTCAATAACTACTTTATCATTGTGAATGATTAAAGTGTTTGCGGTACCAAGGTCTATCGCGATATCCTCAGTCATGAAATCAAAAAATCCCATATGTTTTTATGTATTGTAAAAATTATTTAACAAAGTTAAACAAATTAATGTTTAAAATGACGTGTTCCTGTAAATACCATTGCCAAATTGTTTTCGTTGCAATAATTGATACTTAACTCGTCTTTGATCGATCCTCCAGGTTGAATTACAGCGGTAATTCCTGCTTTTTTGGCTAATTCAACACAGTCTGGAAAAGGGAAGAAAGCATCGCTTGCCATTGAAGCGCCTTCTAAACTAAATCCAAATGTTTTTGCTTTGTCAACCGCTTGCATTAAGGCATCAACTCTTGAGGTTTGACCTGTTCCTGAAGCAATAAGTGTACCGTTTTTAGCAAAAACGATTGTATTTGATTTGGTGTTTTTGCAAACTTTTGATGCGAAAATCAAATCCTTTACTTCTTGTGCTGTTGGAGCAGTTGTAGTTACAGTTTTTAAATCTTCAGCTTGATCTGTAATATTGTTTCGGTCTTGAATTAAAATTCCATTCAAGCAAGTACGAACTTGTCTCGCAGGCAAGGCTACTTCGTTTTGAACTAATATGATTCTGTTTTTCTTTTCTTGTAAAATTGTCAATGCTTCAGCTTCATAAGAAGGAGCAATAACCACTTCACAGAATAATTTATTGATTTCTGTTGCTGTGGCAACGTCTATTTTTGTGTTTGAAATAAGAACACCGCCAAATGCAGAAGTTGGATCGCAAGCTAATGCTGCATTGTATGCTTCGCTAATAGTAGTTCTAGTAGCTAATCCACATGCGTTGTTGTGCTTCAAGATGGCAAATGTAGGTCCGTCAGTTTTGAACTCATTGATTAAGTTTACCGCAGCATCAACATCTAATAAGTTGTTGTATGATAATTCTTTTCCGTGAACTTTATTGAACATTGCTTCAAAATCTCCGAAGAAAAAACCTTTTTGATGTGGATTTTCGCCATAACGAAGGACTTGACCGTTAGCGATACTTTCTTTATAAATAGTTTCATCGGCATTGAAGTAGTTAAAAATGGCTCCGTCATAATGAGAAGAAACATGAAATGCTTTTGTAGCCAAAAGTTTTCTGTCTTCAAGTGTAGTTGCGCCGTCTTGTGCAGAAATGATGTTTAAGAATGGTGCATATTGGTCAACAGAAGCTACAATTACAGTGTCTTTGAAGTTTTTTGCAGCAGCACGAATTAAAGAAATACCACCAATATCAATTTTTTCGATAATATCGGCTTCGCTTGCTCCTGAAGCAACGGTTTTTTCAAAAGGATACAAATCAACAATTACTAAATCGATTTGAGGAATTTCATATTCCTGCATTTGTTGCACATCACTTTCGTTGTCTTGACGATTTAAGATGCCGCCAAACACTTTTGGGTGCAAGGTTTTTACTCTTCCTCCAAGGATAGAAGGGTAGGAAGTAACGTCTTCAACAGGAATTACAGGTATGCCTAGGTTTTTAATGAATTCTTCGGTTCCTCCAGTTGAATAAAAAACAACATTTTGTTCGTGTAATTTTCTAACAATTGGCTCTAATCCGTCTTTGGAAAACACTGAAATTAAGGCTGATTGTATTTTTTTAGTAGTGCTCATGTGTAGTAGTTTTTTTGAAAGTGCAAAAATAGTCAATTTTTATAAATATATTCACAGGAAATGATGTAACATTTTTATTTAAATTCGTACTTATGAGAGTATTAATTTTATTAGGTTTTTGAATTAAAATTAATCAATTTTATCCTAACACAATTTTTAAGTCTATGCTAGTTTATCTTCGGTTATTGAAAGAGAGTTTTGGCTTTGCGATGAACGCATTGTTAGCTAATAAATTAAGGACATTACTTTCTTTATTAGGGGTTACCATTGGTATTTTTTCGATAATTGCAGTTTTGGCAGCTGTGGATTCTTTGGATAGAAAAATATCCAAAGATTTGAGTAGTTTAGACAAAAACACCATTTATTTGATGAAGTTCTCTTTTGGTCCTTCAGAAATTCCGCAATGGAAAAGAGAACAGTTTCCAAATGTAAAGTATGATGAGTACATTTATATGAAAGGGGCAATGACCCATACGGATCAAATGGGGTATCAGATTTTTACCAAAAGAGAGGCTATTAAACACGATTCTAAGATCGTAAGTGATGTAAACATTGTGCCTGTTTCTCACGAATTTATCGACATACAAGGATTAGAGTTTGAAGAGGGACGCTTTTATAATGAATCGGAGGCTAATTCTGGCGCTTCAGTCATTGTTTTGGGTAATGAGATTGCAACTTCACTATTTGAAGGCAGTGATCCTATTGGTAAAAATGTACGTTTGTATGGTAAACGTTTTACTGTAATTGGAGTGCTGAAGAAAAAGGGTTCAGGTATTTTTGATGAAGACGATACTTCTGCTTTTATCCCAGTAAATTTTGTGCGCCAATTGTATGGAGATAATAATGATGGACTAACCAATGTTATAATTTTTAAACCCGAGAGTGGCGTAGATATGGAGGCTTATAAAGATGAGATTTCACAAAAATTAAGAGCCTTCCGTGGAGTTAAAGCTGGCGAAATAGATAATTTTTTCATCAATGTTTTTTCTGGATTTACTGATTTTATAGATGGAATTATTGGTCAAATGAATGTGGTTGGCTGGATAATTAGTGGTTTTTCTTTGTTGGTTGGTGGTTTTGGTATCGCCAATATTATGTTTGTTTCTGTAAAAGAAAGAACAAATTTAATTGGGATTCAAAAATCATTGGGAGCTAAAAACCGATTTATTCTATTTCAGTTTTTATTTGAAGCAATCATTCTTTCGCTTATTGGTGGACTAATTGGATTGCTCTTTGTTTGGATTATAGCCATAATATTGACCAATGCTTTGGATTTCGAATTTGTTTTAGGATTTGGCAATATTCTTCTAGGAACAAGTTTAGCTGCTTTTATAGGTTTGCTTTCTGGTATTTTACCTGCTATTTCGGCTGCTAATTTAGATCCAGTTGAGGCAATTCGAACAGGGATGTAGTTTTTTTAAGAGTGTGTAATTCAAAAGCTAATATTTCTTCGATAAAATATTTTTCAATTAGTTGCATAAAAAAAATCCCAAGATTTCTTGGGATTTTGTATTTAAAGTAAAAAGACTTAACGAATTTCGTTGTTTTGAATCAAATCGATATACAAGTTGATTTTGTCTTTCAATTCTTTTCTTGGGGTAATGAAGTCTAAGAAACCATGTTCCAAAAGAAATTCAGCGGTTTGGAAGCCTTCTGGCAAATCTTTTCCAGTTGTGTCTCTTACTACACGAGGTCCCGCAAATCCAATTAATGCTCCTGGTTCAGAGATGTTAATATCTCCTAACATGGCATAAGAAGCAGTTGTTCCTCCTGTTGTAGGATCTGTACATAAAGAGATGTAAGGTAATCCGGCTTCTGCTAATTGTGCTAGTTTTACTGATGTTTTGGCTAATTGCATTAAGGAATAGGCTGCTTCCATCATACGAGCTCCTCCTGATTTTGAAATCATTACAAAAGGTAATTTATTTTGGATGGCATGATCAATTCCTCTAGCAATTTTTTCTCCTACCACAGCTCCCATAGATCCTCCGATAAAAGCAAAATCCATGGAGCAAATCACTACTTCTTTTCCTTTAGATTTTCCAACTCCAGTTCTTACGGCGTCTTTAAGTTGTGTTTTTTCCATCACATCTTTTAGACGGTCTGAATATTTTTTAGAGTCAACAAAATGTAAAGGATCTTTTGAGGTCATGTTTTTATCTAACTCAACGAATTCGTTATTGTCAAATAAAATTTCAAAATAGGTAGCACTACCAATTCGAACATGAAAATCATCTTCTGGACTTACAAACAAGTTACGAGCTAATTCATCAGCATCGATGATTTTTCCTGTAGGTGATTTGTACCAAAGTCCTTTTGGAATATCCATTTTGTCTTCGGTAGCAGTAGTAATTCCTTTTTCTTTTCTTTTAAACCAAGCCATTTATATAGTATTCAGTGTTCAGTAATCAAGTATTCTGTTTAATAATCAATAAAGTGTTCAATTATCAGTTTTGATAACTGAACACTTAAAATTGAAAGTGAATCACTTTTTTATAGTGTATTTACATTGTTTAAGTCAGCAAATGCTTGTTCTAATCTAGCATTAAAAGTCACTTCGCTTTCTCTTAACCATTTTCTTGGGTCGTAATATTTTTTATTTGGAGCATCAGCACCTTCTGGGTTACCAATTTGAGTTTTTAAATACTCTAAATTATTAACCATATAATCACGAATTCCTTCAGTGAAAGCAAATTGTAAATCCGTATCGATGTTCATTTTAATAACTCCGTATCCGATAGCCTCTCTGATTTCTTCTAAAGTAGAACCAGAACCACCGTGGAATACAAAATCAACTGGGTTGTGTCCTGTATTGAATTTTTCTTGAACATAATCTTGAGAGTTTTTCAAGATTTTTGGAGTTAATTTTACGTTTCCTGGTTTGTAAACACCGTGAACGTTTCCAAAAGAAGCTGCAATTGTAAAACGTGGGCTTACTTTTGATAATTCTTCGTAATCGTATGAAACTTCAGAAGGTTGAGTGTATAATTTTGAACTATCAACATCAGAGTTATCCACACCATCCTCTTCTCCACCTGTAATTCCTAATTCGATTTCAAGAGTCATTCCCATTTTGCTCATACGAGCTAAATAGCCTTTACAGATTTCGATGTTTTCTTCGATTGTTTCTTCTGATAAGTCAATCATGTGTGAAGAAAATAATGGTTTTCCTGTAGCCGCGAAATGAGCTTCAGAAGCATCTAACAAACCATCAATCCAAGGCAATAATTTTTTTGCACAGTGGTCAGTATGTAAAATTACAGTTGCACCGTATGCTTCTGCTAAAGTATGAATATGTTTTGCACCAGCGATTCCACCAGCGATTGCTGCTTTTTCACCTGCATTAGAAAGTCCTTTTCCTGCGTTGAATTGTGCTCCACCATTAGAGAATTGAATGATAACAGGTGCGTTTAATTTTGCCGCTGTTTCTAAAACTCCATTGATGGTGTTTGATCCAGTTACGTTTACTGCTGGAAGCGCGAAGCCTTTTTCTTTTGCATATCTAAATATCTCTTGTACTTGGTCTCCAGTAGCAACTCCTGGTTTTATGTTGTGTGCCATTTTACTTAGTTTTTAAAGTTATTTGTTTTATATATATCAGTTTGCAAAATTAATCAATTCTAACTTTAGAACGGGTAATTAATTCCAAAATTTAAGACCGATTTTGTGAAATTTAAATCTTTAAACCAGCGATTTCCAATTGCATAAGCCGGGTTATAAGTTTTAAATCCTAAGTCAAATCTTACAACAAAGAAGTTCAAATCGTATCTTAAACCAAATCCGGTACCTAAAGCTATTTCTTTTAAGTCACTCAGACTTGTAAAAGTAGCCGAGTCTATCGCTACTCCATCTGATACATTCCAAATATTTCCTGCGTCTGCAAAAAAGGCACCTTTCACACTTCCAGCAATTTTAAAACGGTACTCAGTACTTAATGCAATTTTCATATTTGCTTCATTGAAATCAAGAATCGAACCGGTACTTCCCGGACCTAAACTATAAGGCTGCCAAGCTCTATTATCATTGGTTCCGCCAGAGAAATAACTTCTAGAGAAAGGAACGTAGTCTGCATTGCCAAAAGGAAGAGCAATTCCGAAGAAACTTCTAAAAGCAATGATGTTTTCTTTTGAAAAATCCCAATGTTTTATGTAATCCAATTCTAGTTTTAAATATTCTGAATAGGGTAAGTTGAATATTTCGTATTGACCAGATGAATTTTTTTGCAAGTTACTGGCCTTGGCAATCAAACTCAATAAAGTTCCCGCAGATTCAATTTTTGTCTTAAATTGGTAGAAATCATTATCCTGAATATCCTTTTTTGTAGATTGTGTAAACGTATAACTCGTGCCGAGAATAAAATCATTTTCGGTTAGTCTTAGCCTTCTTTCTTCAATGCTTAATACTTCTTTAAATTCTTTGTCTGTTGGTAAAATGGAAGAGTTGCCGGTTAGAACATCATTGGTAAATCCAGTGGTACCCGAATTAATAATTAAGTTGTTTTTAGAGTCTACATAAGTAGTATTGTTATTAAAATCTTTTGCAATATTATTTAAGGCATTGTACGATGAACCATAAACATTAAAGTAGTTGTCAGGATTCAGATTTCGTACAAATTGAACGTTCAACAATTCTACTCGGGCAGTATTGTTTCGAATTGGATTCCAGTTATACGTGTATAAAGCTGTAAAATTTTCTTTGTCTAGCCCAATATTTCTTTGTTTGTTGAATCCAGACGAAATTTGCGTATAAGGAATCATTCGTTTAGGAATAATTTTATCGGTATTTATAGGTGATAAAATTCTTGGAAAATTCAATTTTAAATTAATCCCGTATTCAGTTACATTGAAAAATGCGTCATTGGGATTGGCGAAATCTTTAGATGATCCAATGTTGCCTCTAAAGCCAATTTCTAATGTTTCGGCTCTATTAAAAACATTCCGAATGGTTTCGGTGATGCTAGCTCCAATACCAAAATCCTGAATGTTTGAGTGTGTTAAATCTAAGGTAGTGCTAAAGCTAAACTTTTTTCTAGGGGTTAAATAGACTTTTGCAATAAGTGATTGAGCAGTTGAGTCTTTTTTGTCTACTTCATATTGTATGCTTGGATAACCAAATATCTTTAAATTATTCAATGAGCGATTAGATAAAACCGTTTTGTAATCGCCAAATAGCGTTCCTTTTGTGATGAAAACAGCATCAGTGATAGCCGATGGTTTGTATTTTAGTTTACCATGGCTGAAGAGTTTAAATCCGTTGTATTCAACGCTGTCAGTGACTGTTTCTGGCGGGTTTTTTTGTGAATAATCGGTGTAGATTTTTATGTCACTTATTTTAAATAATTTGAAAGGAATAGTATAGGTTGAGTCGTTTTTTTGATAAGAGTAATTTTTAATTATCATTTCAACATTAGCTTTGTTTTTTTTGCCGATAGTATCAATGTCAAAAGTTACATTATTAGGTTGAAAGTGATAGGCTCCATTGTTTCTAAAAAAAGTGGTGATTCTGTTTTTTTCTTCTTCAAAATCATTCGTTTTGTATTGTTTTCCTGTTAGAATAAAACTATTTTCTTTAGAAATGTTGTATAGTGAATCTAAAGCAGGTGAAGATATTGACCTGGAGATTGTGTCCAAAATAAAAGGATCTGATAAGGCAATTTTGTATTTTATCTTGGCTTTTTTAAAGCCAACTGTGTCGATACTGAAAGTGGTTTTTGCTCTAAAATAGCCATTATTGAAATAATAGTTATTTAAACGGATAGTTGTTTTTTGAGTTTTAAGAGTGTCAATAATCACAGGAGGTTCCCCGACTTTTTTTAAAAATTGATGAATGCCTTTGTAGTAAAATGATTCTCCTAGGCGATCTACTTGTTTGGCAGATAACCACTTGGATTTTCTTTCGTATTTACCTGGGTTGTTGGTGAATTTTGCTTGATAAGTGGAATCTGGATTTAAATTAGAAGCATTGTGTAATGCTAATCTTAATTTAAATCCACCAATAGTTCCGTTCGGATTTTGATACATCTGATCGAATGCCGTTTGATCCTTGATGGCTTTGTCATTTACTAGTATTTGGTTTTTAGTTAGTAAAAATTTGCCTTCAGGAACTCGTTTTACAGCATTACATGCCGAAATAAATATTGCAATTAGAAGAAATGCAACTACTTTTGTGGAATTCTTTTTCAAGTGATCTTAATAAATTTAATTCAAAAGTACATTTTTTTATGGTTAGTAAAAACCAAATAAAACTTATATCGAGTTTGCATCAAAAAAAATATAGAATTGCTCATCAATTGTTTATTGCCGAAGGCGTAAAAGGGATTCATGAGTTGTTGAGTTCTAATTTTGAATTGGAGCATTTATATGTTACTGTTGATGATTTTAGAACTATTCCGTTAACGCAAAAAACCGTTATTTCTGATGCCGATTTAAAAAAGATTAGTGCTTTAGCTACTCCTAATACCTGTTTGGCCGTTTTTAAAATTCCAAAAGAAAGAGCCATACTAAATAAAGGATTAGTAGTCGCTTTAGATACCATTCGAGATCCTGGAAATATGGGAACGATTTTGAGATTATGTGATTGGTTTGGCATCAAGCAAGTGATTTGTTCCAAAGAAACAGTCGATTTATATAATCCAAAAGTAGTTCAAGCCACTATGGGTTCTATTGCAAGAGTTAATGTCAATTACTTGTATTTAAAGGACTATTTGAAGGAAACGCAAATGCCTGTTTTTGGCACTTTTATGGAAGGGGATGTTTTATACAACGCAGACCTTCCGGCTGAGGGTATTATTATTTTAGGTAATGAAGCGAATGGGATTTCTCCTGAAATAGAAGCTTTGGTTACCCAAAAAATTACCATCCCACGTTTTGGTGATTTACAGCAGACAGAGAGTTTAAATGTAGCCACCGCTACCGCAATTGTTTTGAGTGAATTTAAGCGTAGGGTTTTTTAATGAAAAGTAAAGTTGATAAAAATAGCTCTACTTTTTATGGACTCAATATTGCTTGTCCAGGGGCTGTTGGGATCTTTATCTCTGATTAACTCATCGTTTATGCCGAAAACCCCACGAATGGATGGTGAAAAAATAAAGTACTCAGAAAAAATATCAATTCCGAAGCCTAGTTCATAATTGGGTGTCCACGATTTCATTCTGAATCTTCCCTCTGCATTGTCGTCTAGTGATTTGGCATTACTAGATAAATTTAAGGTAAGTGAGCCACCGCCTAACAAATAGGGTCTTACGTTTCCTGTTCGTAGCGCAGAAAATTTAACCAATAGTGGGAAATGAATGTAGGTGCTGTTTACTTCTCGTAATCGGTCACTTGTCGAAGGTGTAGTTGGGAAATAGCTACTAGGGAAGTACAGATCTCTTTTGGTGTAATACAATCCTGGTTCAAATCTCAAGTTAATGTATTCTTGTAGTCTTAAATCAGCCACAAGTCCCACATTAAATCCTGTAGTTCTTTTTACCAACACATCTGGAACGTTGTTTTTATAATCAATTTTGAAATCATAACCATTAAGCCCCATGTAGAATCCAAAATACAATTTCTGTTTTTGAAAATTCTCTAAGTTGATGATGGGATCTTTGCTAAAAAGACGTTTATTCCATTGCGCATTAGCAAAAGGCATACAGAATAAAAAAAGGATAACAGTTATTTTTTTCATAGGAAACAGGATAGTTTCTAATTATTTTTTGGATGCATAATAGATAGAAGCTACGCCAAAAGTTTGAGGCATATCTTTCACGTCTATAAACCCTGTTTTTCTCAAAATATTGTTCAGTTTTTCACCATAAGGAAAAACAGCGGATGATTCAGACAAATAACCATATGCTGTATTATCTTTTGAAAATAATTTTCCAATTATGGGAAGAATGTTTCTACTATAAAAATGATAACCTTGTTTATATGGTGCTTTTTCTGGAACTGAAGTTTCTAAAATAACGAAAGTACCTCCGGGTTTTAATACTCTTAATATTTCAGACAATCCTTTTTCGAGGTTTTCAAAGTTTCTCACACCAAAAGCTACGGTAATAGCGTCAAAATAATTATCTTCAAAAGGCATGTTTTCGGAGTCACCCAAAAGCATCTCGATACGGTTGGATAGTTTTTTGGTTGCTATTTTTTCAACTCCCACAGCTAGCATTCCAGCAGAAATGTCTAACCCAATGATTTTTTTGGCTTGAGTTTGAGCCATCAAAATAGCTAAATCCCCTGTTCCAGTTGCAATATCAAGAATGGTTTCTGGATTAGGTTTTGTTACCAAATCCAATACTTTTTTGCGCCATTTAATGTCAATGCCAAAAGAGATAACACGGTTTAAATTATCGTAATTACCTGAAATAGTGTTAAACATGGTGGCTACCTGTTCTTTTTTGCTTAATTGTGAATCTTTATAGGGAGTGACTTTTTCTGACATCGTATTTTAATTTGCACAAATATACTATAAACTCCATTAACACAGCGCTTGATTTGATTTCAAACATAGATTTTTGTATTTGGGTATTTCTTTAGGCTTACTTTTTTATTTTAACAAAAAAAATGAAATATCACTAAAAGTGGGTATTGTGCAGTATGAAAATATTAGTCAAATTTGCCCTGTAAAAGAATAATAAATGGTTAGTATTAATTTAATGACTCAAATCAAATGGTTTATCATTGCGCTGATAGTCGCGTTTGTTCTAGTTAGCAGTTTTGAAAACATCGCTCTTGCGAGCGGTACTTTTTTTGAAGCGCAAAATACGTTCTTAGGATTAAATTTGTTTTTGGAAATTTTAATTTTTTTGGTCTTTAGTATCTTTGTGGTATTTGGTATTAAAGGCTACTTTGAGTTTTACTCAAAAAAAATATCAAACATTATTATTTCAGTTTCTGGATCAATATTGTTTCTTGGTATTTTAATATTGTTGTCACAAATTCTGTTACTAGAATAAGTCATTAGTAAAATCATTTCTTTTACAAACTTAAAAACATCCTGAAAAGGATGTTTTTTTTGTTTTTATACGTTGTGATTATTGAATAAGTGAATAGGTTTCAAAGCTATAATCATACAGGTGTTTTTCGTCTTTTAAATGCTTTACCGATTGTGATAATTGCCATTTCTTGGGGTCAATTTCTGGAAAAAAAGTATCGGCTTCAAAGTGATGATGCACTCTAGTGATGTCCAACTGATCAGCATAAGGCATAGCTAAATTGTATATTTCTCCTCCACCAATTACATAAATAGTATCTGTTTTTGGACAAGCTTCAATGGCTTTTTCTATAGAATCTACTACGATGCATCCTTCAGGTTGGTATTCTTTTTGTCGAGTAATGATGACATGCGTCCTATTAGGTAAAGGTTTCGGAAAACTTTCAAAAGTTTTTCGCCCCATAATAATATAGTGTCCAGAAGTTATCGCTTTGAATCTTTTAAAATCATTAGGAAGATGCCATATCAAATCGTTGTTTTTGCCTAAAGCAAGGTTATCAGCTACAGCGGCAATAAGTGTAATCATGTTTTTTTATTTGTTTTCGTTTTCAATTTGATGTTGCAATTGGCTTATTTTTTTTTGCTGTAAAGCTACTAATCGATCAATTTGATCTCTTTCCCAATTTTTATCCATAAAACGATCTGTTATGAATACTTTTATAAAATGCAGTACGAATAAAAAAGCCCAAAAAGTAATGATCCAGATACACCAATTGTTTTCAATTCCAATATTGAAAAAACGATGCGCAATAAATAAAAAAATACTAGTCAATGAAAAAAGCACAAAGTGAAAATACAATCTTTTTTTTTGCTTTATTCTTCGTCTAGCGTATTCGTATTGTTCGTGTATGGCCTGATCCATTTTGCTTTTTTTTGTAGATAAAGATAAAATTTATTTTTTAATTAAAGGTCCTATTTACTTGGCTAAACTTTTTTGGATTGATTTCAAAATTTTGAATTTGAATTTTTATCCGCTATAAAATTATTGTTTTTTTTATTTTTTAACAATGATTTGCGTTAAGTCTTAAAAGTTAGATCATGATATGGTGTTTCATATTAAAATCACTTAATTTGTAGTAAAAATCTAAAAATCATAATGTTATGGCTATTAAAAAACAATTTGTAAAAACGAAACCAGTATGTAAGGTTACTTTTTCTATTTTAGCAAAAGAAGCAATTTCGGCTGCAGTAGTTGGTGATTTTAATAACTGGAATATCGAAGAGGGGGCGCTGGCTAAATTGAAAAATGGCACTTTTAAAGGTGTATTCGATTTACCTAAAGATTCTTCGTTTGAATTTAAATATTTAATTGATGGAGCGTATCTAAACGACCCTGAAGCTGATGGCTTAAAATGGAATGATTACGCTGGTGCGGAAAATTCTGTTTTAGCTTTATAAATAATAAAAAAACTGCTTTTATAGCGGTTTTTTTTATACAGCAACACTTCCTTTTATCGTAGGATGCGGGTCGTAATTCTCTAAAGTGAAATCTTCATAGGTAAAAGCAAAGATGTCTTTTATATTGGGGTTTAACGTCATTTTTGGCAATGGTCTTGGCTCTCTTGAGAGTTGCAATTCTATTTGTTCAAAATGATTATTATAGATGTGAGCATCACCAAATGTATGTATGAATTCGCCGGGAGCTAAGTCACAAACTTGCGCTATCATAAGTGTTAATAGAGCATAGGAAGCAATATTGAATGGCACTCCTAAGAATATGTCAGCACTACGTTGGTACAATTGACAGGAAAGTTTGCCATCTGCTACGTAGAATTGAAAAAAGGCGTGGCATGGAGGTAATGCGGCTTTATTATTAGCTACATTTTCTTCAAATGACTTTTTTGTGTCAGGCAATACAGATGGATTCCATGCAGAAACTAATAATCTTCGGCTATTGGGATTGGTTTTTAGTTCCGTAATTAAATCGGAGATTTGATCAATTTCTTCACTGTCCCAATTGCGCCATTGATGGCCGTAAACTGGTCCTAAATCTCCATTACTATCTGCCCATGCATCCCATATTTTTACTCCGTGTTCTTGTAAGTAAGCGATGTTGGTTTCTCCTTTTAAAAACCATAGTAACTCATGTATAATGGATTTTAAATGTAGCTTTTTGGTAGTTACCATTGGAAATCCTTCGGCTAAATCAAATCGCATTTGGTATCCAAATACACTTTTAGTACCCGTTCCTGTTCGATCTCCTTTTTGTGTGCCGCTTTCCAAAACGTGCTTAACTAAGTCATGGTATTGTTTCATGGTATGAAGCCCTTGTATTATTGATTTTTATAAATTTTCCCGTCTTTCATTACAAAAGAAACTTCTTCTAATGTTTTAATATTTTTGAGAGGGTTTTCATTTACAGCGATAATGTCCGCCCAAAAAGATTCTTTTATTTGTCCAGCTTCTTTATCGATTCCAAGTAATTGAGCATTAGTTATGGTTGCTGCTTGAATGGTTTCTATTTCTGGCATTCCAGCTTCGACCATATATCCAAATTCTTTTCCATTTATTCCGTGAGGAAATACACCAGCATCCGTTCCAAAGGCAATTTTTACTCCTTTTTTGTATGCTTTGGCAAAGGTTGCTTTAATTTGAGGACCTACTTCGCGAGCTTTAGGCACTACTATTTCTGGATAGAAGCCTGGTACTTCTGCATTTTTTTCAACTTCCTTTGCAGCGGTAAGCGTTGGGACTAAGTAAGTGTCGTATTTTTTCATGAGCTCCATGGTTTCTTCGCTCATAAATGTACCATGCTCAATGGTTTTGATACCACCAAGTATCGCCCTTTGCATTCCCTCATCTCCATGAGCGTGTGCAGCGGTTAGCATATTGTAATCTTTGGCAGTAGCTGTAATGGCTTTTATTTCTTCAATAGAGAATTGTGGATTTTTTCCGCTCTTGGCCACGCTTAAAACGCCTCCAGTTGCCGTGATCTTAATTACATCTGCTCCTTCTTTATAACGTTCTCTAACGGCTTTTACTGCATCTTCTGGTGAATTGATCACGCCCTCATGTGGTCCTGGATCACCAACTAGTTTTCTATTACTTCCGTTTGTTGGGTCGGCATGCCCTCCTGTTGTGGCAATAGCTTTTCCTGCGGTGTAAATTCTAGGTCCTTTGATTAATCCTTTGTTGATAGCATTTCGTAAAGAAAC
Organism: uncultured Flavobacterium sp.; assembly: GCA_963513565.1. Classification (GTDB taxonomy): domain Bacteria; phylum Bacteroidota; class Bacteroidia; order Flavobacteriales; family Flavobacteriaceae; genus Flavobacterium. The sequence continues at coordinate 189,835 of CAUPRE010000005.1, forward strand.
ATTTACTCCCGTTCCTCCTAAATCTCTAACGGTAGTAAAGCCGGCTAGTAATGTGATTTCGGCACAATTCGCAGCTTGAAAGGCTACATCAGCTTCGTTATCAATATATTTTGAAACGTAACTTTTAGAATTTAGTTCTCCTTCGATATGGACATGAAGGTCAATTAGTCCAGGTAAAACGTATTTATTTTTTAAGTCAACTTCAATGTCGTTTGGATTGGCTTTTGAAACAAATCCTTCTTGTATTTTAATTATTTTGTTTTTAGCTACGACAATGGTTTTGTTCGAAATCAATTTTCCTGACTTTGTGTCTAATAAGGATCCGCAATGTAAATAATAATCTTGTGCCAAAGTAACTTGCGCCAAAAGAAGGGCAAAGCCAAAAATGAGTTGTTTTACTTTCATAGGGATACAATTAAATGGGCACAATTATCAGTTGCTTTTTTGTGTTTTTTTGTGTGAGAAAGCGAGCATTTACTTACCGTTTGGATATTTCGTCTCTTATTTTGGCAGCTTTCTCATAGTCTTCATTCGCTACCGCTTGCTCTAAGAGTTCGTTTAGTTCTTGTAAGCTATGATTGGCATAGGTAGGCCCTGATTGATTGGTTTCTTCCCCGTGACCAAACGTTTGTGGATTGGAGAGTATATTGTCGATTTCTTCTGCATCGGGATCATTAGGGTTTGGATTTGATTTTAAGTATATCCCCGCTTTGTCCAAAATGTTTTTATAGGTAAAAATAGGGGCATTAAATCGAAGCGCCAAAGCAATAGCATCCGATGTTCTTGCGTCAATAATTTCTTCGATTTTGTCTCTTTCACAGATGATACTTGAGTAAAAAACACCATCGACTAATTTGTGAATGATCACTTGTTTGACTACAATGTCAAAGCGTTCAGCGAAATTTTTAAACAGATCATGCGTTAAAGGGCGTGGTGGCTTAATTTCTTTTTCTAGTGCAATAGCAATTGACTGCGCTTCAAAAGCTCCAATAACAATTGGTAGTTTTCGTTCACCATCCACTTCGTTCAAAATTAAAGCATAAGCTCCGTTTTGTGTTTGACTGTATGATATTCCTTTTATGGTTAATTTTACTAAGCTCATGGATTTTTTATAGAAAAAACAGCTATTGATTCTGCTAGTTATTCGGTTTTTTAAAGGTGCAATTTTAATCAAAAAAAGGCATAAAAAAAAGAGCTACCTAAAGCAAAGATACAATTATCTTGTTTTTAGGTAGCTTATAATTTAAAAAGATTGTTTTTTATGAATGTTGTGCTTTGAAGGCTTTGAATTTTTCAATCAATTGAGGTACTATTTCGAATGCGTCTCCAACAATTCCATAGTCGGCTACTTTAAAGAAAGGTGCTTCTGGATCGCTATTGATAACTACTTTTACTTTTGATGAGTTAATCCCTGCAATGTGTTGAATCGCTCCAGAAATACCTACTGCAATGTATAAATTAGTCGCAACTGGTTTTCCTGTTTGTCCAACGTGTTCTCCGTGAGGTCTCCATCCTAAATCGGATACTGGTTTTGAACAAGCCGTAGCAGCACCTAAAACGCCAGCTAATTCTTCTATCATACCCCAGTTTTCTGGACCTTTCATTCCGCGTCCTGCAGACACAACGATATCAGCATCGGCAATAGAAATTTTTCCAGAACTTTTTTCAACAGCCGTTACTTTTACTCCAAAGTCGTTAGCATCGATTGTTGGATTAAAATCTTCTTCTGTTAACGAACTTGCATTTTCAAAAATACCATAAGAATTTTTCGCAATTCCTAATACTTTAACTTCTGTGGTAATTTCAGTCGTATTGAACGCTTTGTTTGAAAAAGCAGTTCTTTTTACTTGAAATGGAGCAGTACTTAATGGTAAACCTACAACATTTGAGGCAAAACCTGCTTCTAAACCTACAGCTACTAATGAAGACAAATAGATACTATCTGTTGTAGATGAAAGAATAACAACTTTTGAACCTTCTTTTTGAGCGGCTTGTTTGATTACATCAGCGTAAGCTTTTGCTGAAAAAGCACCCAATTGGTCATTGGTTACTTTTAAAACTTTGTCTACTCCGTATTTTGATAGTTCCGAAACGTCTCCTGCATTTACAGTAACAGCAGTTACCGTTGTGCCTAAGCTTTCAGCTACTTTTTTCGCATAAGAAGCCAATTCTAGTGCTACTTTTTTAAATTTTCCTTCTGCAGATTCTGCGTATATTAATATTGACATGATTTTTTTGTTTAAAAGTTTAAAGTTTAATATTTAAAGTTTTACAACTGAAAACAGAAACTAAAAACTGAATTATTTTAGATTTTTAAACGGAACACTAAAAACTGATAACTGAATACTAAATTACTTTAGCTTCGTTATGTAATAAACTGATTAGTTCATCTAAATTATCCGCTGCTACTAATTTAACCGCAGATTTTGGAGCTGGTTTATCAAATTTTACTGCTTTAGTTGCTACATTAGCATCTACAGGCTCTAAAATAGTTAACGCTTTAGTTCTTGCAGTCATAATTCCTCTCATGTTTGGAATACGCAAATCTTTTTCCTCAACTAATCCTTTTTGACCTCCAATGATTAATGGTAAAGTTGTAGCTACAGTTTCTTTTCCACCATCGATTTCTCTTGAAGCAGTAACTGCATTTCCGACTACGGTTAAGCTAACGCAAGAGTTCAAAAAGTTGTACCCTAAGATTCCAGCAATCATTCCAGGAACCATTCCGCCGTTGTAATCTAATGATTCTTTTCCAGCGATTACTAAATCGTATCCGCCATTTTTAATTACTTCTGCCAATTGTTTGGCTACGAAGAAACCATCCGTTGGATTGGCATTTACACGAATTGCTTCGTTGGCTCCAATAGCTAATGCTTTTCTTAAAGTAGGTTCTGTGTCTGGTCCACCCACATTTACAACAGTTACCGTTGCGCCTTGTTGTTCTTGAAACCAGATTGCTCTAGTTAATCCAAATTCGTCATTTGGATTGATAACGTACTGAACGCCATTGGTGTCGAATTCTGAATCACCGTTAACGAAATTGATTTTTGAAGTAGTATCAGGAACGTGACTGATGCAAACTAATATTTTCATAAGACTTATTTTTTTTTGATAAAGCTTGACAAATTTAAAATAATAATTGGAATATTTACTATGCATGCATAATATTTTTTCAAAACTATTACGATTTCGCTGGAGGCTAGGTATTCTCTAGATAAACTTACGTAAAAAGAATTCTACGGCTTTAAGTATTGACTGTATTTGTATTGTTTTTAACAATTTTATTTTTATTTGTTTCAAATTCCCAATTCCTATCTGTATGAAAAAGTGTCTTTTGAACCTCATCCCTAGCCCAGATAGGAGCGACATCCTCTAGTGGAGGGGTTCGCCACTAGAGATATAGCGGATAGCTGGAAATAGCTCCTAATAATTTTAAACCTATTTTATGCTTTAAAGTAGTTTAAAATATTTATTTTTGCTGTTCGAAAAAACACACATAGATATTATAATATGAGAACGATACAATTTAGAGAGGCGATTTGCGAAGCGATGAGTGAAGAAATGCGTCGCGATGAGTCCATATACTTAATGGGTGAAGAAGTTGCTGAATACAATGGTGCCTACAAAGCATCGAAAGGGATGTTGGCCGAATTTGGTGAAAAACGAGTAATCGATACTCCTATTGCAGAGCTTGGTTTTACAGGTATTGCTGTAGGTTCAGCCATGAATGGATGTCGTCCGATTGTAGAATACATGACCTTCAACTTTTGTATGGTTGGTATTGATCAAATTATTAATAATGCTGCCAAGATGCGTCAAATGTCTGGTGGGCAATTCAATATTCCAATTGTTTTTAGAGGACCAACAGCTTCTGCAGGACAATTAGGAGCGACGCACTCTCAAGCTATCGAGAATTGGTTTGCAAATACTCCAGGTCTAAAAGTTGTAGTACCTTCAAATGTATATGATGCCAAAGGATTGTTGAAATCTGCCATTCGTGATAACGACCCTGTTATCTTTATGGAATCTGAGCAAATGTATGGAGATAAAGGTGAAGTGCCAGATGGAGAATACACTATTCCGTTGGGAGTAGCTGATGTGGTGAGAGAAGGAACTGATGTGACAATTGTTTCTTTTGGTAAAATTATTAAAGAAGCGTTCAAAGCAGCTGATGATTTGGCAAAAGAAGGAATTTCTTGTGAAGTAATTGATTTGAGAACCGTTCGTCCAATGGATACAGAAGCGATTTTGAAATCGGTTAAAAAAACGAATCGTTTGGTAATTTTAGAAGAAGCTTGGCCTTTTGCTAGTGTCTCTTCAGAGATTACGTATTTGGTTCAAGAGCAAGCTTTTGATTTCTTGGATGCACCAATTCAAAGAATCACAACTGCAGATACACCAGCACCTTATTCTCCTGTTCTATTGAAAGAATGGTTGCCTAATGCTGATGACGTTGTGAAAGCAGTTAAAAAAGTATTGTACAAAAAATAAGAGTTGTTAAAAAACATAAAATAGGTTTTTTTTAACATTCGTAGTGGCGGTTTAAGACTACTACTTGTCATCTAATTATTATATTTGGGGCTTCATCGATACGCATTCGATGGAGCCCTTTTTTTACTATGAAAAAATCAATTTTATATTTCTTTATACTCGTATTTGCAATAGTTAGTGTTGCAAAAGCGCAAACGAAGGTTAGTGGTATTGTGGTCGATAAATCCAATCAACCTATTCCCTATGCTAATGTTGTTTTTAAAAACTCTAATGTAGGCATTGTAACCAATGAAGATGGTCGTTTTTACATTGAGTCTCCACAGACTTATACTGTATTAGTAATCACCTCAGCTGGCTTTTCAGATAAGGAAGTAATCTTAGAAAAAGCAGTGAATTACAATTTCAAAATTGTATTGAAGGAAATGCAAGAATTGAATGAAGTGGTTGTTTTTACTGGGAAAACGTCAAAGAAAAACAATCCTGCCTTAGATATTTTGCGTAAAATTTGGGAACGCAAACGCAAAAACGGTTTGTATCAATTCAATCAATACCAAATGGAGAAGTATGAGAAGATTGAATTTGACATGAACACTATCGACAGTGCTTTTATGAAGAATAAAATTTTCAAAGGGATGGAATTCATCTTCAAGCAAGTGGATACTTCTAAAGTTACTGGAAAAACCTATTTGCCTATTTTTATCAACGAAGCTTTGTACGATGTGTATGGAGACAATACCATCAAGAAAGTAAAAGAAATCAATAAAGCCAATAAAACCTCTGGATTTAATGGAAATCAGCAAATCCTAGCTTTTGTCAAAGATTTGTATTCTGATTACAATATCTATGACAATCACTTGACTTTTTTCGACAAAAGTTTTACCAGCCCGCTTTCTAGAACAGGGATTGATGTCTATAATTATGTGTTGCGTGATAGCGCATTAATTGATAACAAGTGGTGTTTTAATATTGTTTTTTATCCAAGACGTAAAAACGAATTGACCTTCAAAGGAGATTTTTGGGTAAACGATACCACTTTTGCCATCAAGAAAATTAATATGGCGGTAACCAAGAGTGCCAATATTAACTGGGTAAAAGACATTTATATCGAGCAAGAATTTGAGGTAATGAACGACTCTGTTTTTCTTTTGACTCGAGATTATTTGATGTCGGATTTTGCTTTGAACAAAAAAGAAAAATCAAAAGGAGTTTATGGTAAAAGAACCTCTTTTTATCGCAATCACGAGTTCAACAAGCCCAAACCCACTTCTTTTTACAAAGACGAAGTCAATTTTATAGACAACGAAGTCTACAACAAATCCGAAGAATATTGGGAAGAGAATCGTTTTGAAAAACTCTCCAAAGACGAAAAAGGCGTTTACAAAATGCTCGATACCTTGCAAACCGTCAAAAAATTCAAGCAATTGTACAGCTTGGTTTCTATCTTAGGAAGTGGTTACGTAGAGTTCAACAACTTTGATTTTGGTAATGTATTTTCAACTTTTGGTTATAACGAAGTAGAGGGTATTCGTCTGCGTCTGGGCGGAAGAACGTATTTTGGACCTAACGACCCTTGGCGCGTTCAGGCTTTTACGGCTTATGGTTTTGATGACCAAAAATTCAAATATGGCGTTTCCGGAAAATGGATGGTCGATAAGAAAAACCGAATCATCATTTCGGGAGGAAATCGACGGGACATTGAGCAAATTGGCGCCAGTTTGACCACAACGAATGATGTGTTGGGCCGCAGTTTTGCCTCTTCGGCCTTGTTTACTACGGGGAGTAATGGTAAATTAACCAACATCAATCTGACTAATGTTTCGTTTGAAATAGAGCCAGTTAAGAATTGGACCTTTCAAGCCGGAATTTCACATCGCACCTTAGTTTCGGCATCACCAACCTTTAGTTTGGACTACTATACCACGTTGCCGTCGCCAGCCAATCCCGCGGGAGTGGTTAAAAGTGATGTAAAACAATCTGAAGCTAATCTTCAAATTGAGTACACGCCCAACCGCAAAACGATTGGTTTTGGTGTAGAACGCGATATTGTCGACAGTCCGTACAGTCGTGTTTTTATCAATTACAGTCACGGATTCGAGGGTATTTTGAACAGCGATATTCGATACGATAAAATTCAGTTGTATTACAAACAGCCTTTCATTATCGGGCCACTCGGAAGAACCAACTTAATTTTAGAGGCTGGGAAAACATTTGGCACCATTCCTTTAGGTTTGATGAGTGTTATTCCTGGAAATCAAACGTATTTCAGTATTGAGAACACCTTTAATAATCTTAATTTCTACGAATTTATAAGCGATCAATATGTAACCTTACAATGGAATCACAATTTCCAAGGGCGTTTGTTTGCTCGAATTCCATTTATGCGAAAACTCAATTGGCGAGAAGTAGTAGGTATAAAGAGCGTTTACGGAACAATCTCAGATGCTAACCGAGCCATTAATGCTTCGGGCCTCCCTTATCTTGCTCCTGAAAAAGTGTATTGGGAATACAGCGCCGGAATTGGGAATATTTTCAAAGTATTTAGAATAGATTTTGCGTGGCGTGGCAGTTATCTCAACGCACCCGATGCACAAAATTTTACGGTCAAAGGAACCTTTGGGTTTAATTTTTAGGAGCTCATCCAGCTGTACGCTATATCTGTAGTCCTGAACACCAGGACTACAGGATGTCGCTTCCATCTGGGCTAAACAATCGATTATGCAAGAACCTTTTTCGTTATTAATTACCCAAGAACCCGTTTTCAAAACTATAGTGGAAAAATACGGTTTGCCCACTATTCCACAACGCCCCGAAGGTTTCGAGACACTCGTGCTCTTGATTCTAGAACAACAAGTTTCTATTGATTCAGCCAAAGCGACTTTTTTGCGAGTAAAAGAAATTGCACAACCCTTTTTCCCTGAAACAGTTGTGCAACTTAGTGATGAGCAATTGAAGGCAGTGGGCGTTAGTCGTCAAAAAATAACCTATATCAAAGCTTTGGCTGCTGCACTCCTTGCAAAAGAATTGGTTTTAGAAGAACTGTCCACGCTTTCTTCCGATGTGGTCCGCGAAAAACTAATCAAAATAAAGGGAATAGGTCATTGGACCATTGATATTTATTTGATGTTTTCGCTACAAGCACCAGATTTGTTACCTCTTGGTGATATAGCCGTGGTAAATACCTTCAAAGAATTATTTGACATCCACGACAAAGTGCTGATGGAGCAGCACGCTCAACAGTGGAAACCTTACCGTTCTTTCGCTACCTATTTATTATGGCATCATTATTTGTGTAAACGCAATCGAAAAGTGGTTTACAATCCCTAATTAACGAAAACGATATAGTTATATATCCTTATTTTTTTCTTGTAAAAACGTTCGGTTTGTATACTTTTGCAGAAAATTTATAAAAAGCTAAGACTTAATAAACAATGACTGCAGACAAATTAAAAACTTTCGATGTATTGATCGAAATACCAAGAGGAAGTAGAAACAAATACGAGTACGATTTTGCTATTAAAAGAATGCGTTTTGATAGAATGTTATTTTCTTCTATGATGTACCCAGCAGATTATGGGTTTATTCCAGAAACATTAGCCTTAGACGGCGATCCATTGGATGTATTGGTATTGGTAAACGAGCCAACTTTTCCTGGATGTGTGATGGAAGTAAAGCCAATTGGAGTTTTTCATATGGCAGATGATAAAGGACCAGACGAAAAAGTAATCTGTGTACCGGTCTCTGACCCAATTTGGAATTCATTAGAGAACTTGTCAGATATCAATCCACACTTATTAAAAGAGATTGAACATTTCTTTCAAGTATATAAAGATTTAGAAAATAAACAAGTAGATGTTGAAGGTTGGGGAGATGTGAATGAAGCATACGCAATTATCAAAGAATGTACGAAGCGTTTTGATGATATCGAAAACAAACCAGAGGGATTATTTAGTATTAAATAATTTTAACCATCAAATTTTATAAAAAAAGCAATACTCAGCCACGAGTGTTGCTTTTTTTGTTTAAATTCGTTACCAACTAGATTTTATAACTAACCAAAAAATACTTTTTTTTTATGAATACATTTATGATTTATGTGCCAATTGTAATGGCATTTATTGGACTTTTGTTCATGTGGGTAAAAAGAGCCTGGGTGCTCAAACAAGATGCTGGTGATGGTAAAATGAAGGAGATATCAGATTACATTTATGAAGGAGCTTTAGCCTTTTTAAAAGCAGAATATAGATTATTAGCAGTGTTTGTTCTTTTAGCAAGTGCAGTATTGGCAGGAATCACCTTTTTGCCAGGAGTAAAGACCCATTTATTAATTGTAATTGCCTTTATTTTTGGGGCATTTTTCTCTGCTTTGGCTGGGAATATGGGAATGAAAATTGCCACCAAAACCAATGTAAGAACAACACAAGCTGCCCGAACAAGTTTACCACAAGCATTAAAAGTTTCTTTTGGAGGTGGTACTGTAATGGGACTTGGAGTTGCTGGTTTAGCCGTTTTAGGTTTAACGGGTTTCTTCATAATATTATTTAGATATTTTATGCCAGGTGGCGTTTGGACAAATACTGAAGACATGACAGTTGTTCTTGAAACATTGGCTGGTTTTTCTCTTGGAGCTGAATCTATTGCTCTTTTCGCAAGAGTTGGTGGAGGAATTTATACCAAAGCGGCCGATGTTGGTGCCGATTTAGTAGGTAAAGTGGAAGCTGGAATTCCAGAAGATGACCCAAGAAATCCTGCTACAATTGCAGATAACGTTGGTGACAACGTTGGTGACGTTGCCGGAATGGGTGCCGATTTATTTGGTTCTTATGTTGCAACAGTTTTGGCTGCAATGGTTCTTGGTAACTACGTGATTAAAGATATGGGCGGAAGTATTCAAGACGCTTTTGGCGGAATTGGTCCAATTTTATTACCAATGTCAATTGCAGGTTTCGGAATTCTATTCTCTATCATCGGAACCATGTTAGTGAAAATTTCTAGTGATGATGCTAAAGAAGCTCAAGTTCAAAAAGCATTAAACATTGGAAACTGGGTTTCTATTGCTTTAACAGCAATTGCTTGTTATTTCTTAATAGATATGATGTTACCAGAAACTATGCAAATGTCATTCTTTGGTGAAGGAATTCAAGAGATTTCTTCAATGAGAGTTTTCTATGCCTCTTTAATTGGATTATTTGTTGGTGGGGCTATTTCATCAGTAACTGAATATTACACAGGATTAGGTACAAAACCAGTTATGGCAATTGTACAAAAATCATCAACTGGAGCAGGAACCAACGTAATCGCAGGTTTAGCAACAGGTATGATTTCAACTTTCCCAACAGTAATTTTATTTGCTGCTGCTATCTGGTCTACTTATGCATTAGCTGGTTTTTATGGAGTGGCTTTAGCTGCATCAGCAATGATGGCTACAACAGCTATGCAGTTGGCAATCGATGCTTTTGGCCCTATTTCTGATAATGCGGGAGGAATTGCCGAAATGAGTGAGCTACCTAAAGAAGTGCGTACTAGAACCGATATTTTGGATTCTGTTGGAAATACCACAGCAGCAACTGGAAAAGGTTTTGCGATTGCTTCTGCGGCTTTAACTTCATTGGCTTTGTTTGCGGCTTATGTAACTTTTACAGGAATTGATGGAATCAATATTTTCAAAGCACCTGTTTTAGCGATGTTATTTGTGGGTGGAATGATTCCAGTAGTTTTCTCTGCTTTAGCAATGAATTCTGTTGGAAAAGCAGCGATGGATATGGTGTATGAAGTACGTCGTCAGTTCAAAGAAATTCCTGGAATTATGGAAGGCACGGGAAAACCAGAATATGGTAAATGTGTGGAGATTTCAACTAAAGCGGCTTTACGTGAAATGATGTTGCCTGGGGTTTTGACTATCGGCTTTCCAATTGCTATTGTGCTACTTGGAAAATTAGTTTACGGTGATAATAACCAATTGATTGCTGAAATGTTAGGAGGCTATATGGCTGGTGTAACAGTTTCTGGTGTACTTTGGGCAGTTTTCCAAAATAACGCTGGAGGTGCTTGGGACAATGCTAAGAAATCTTTCGAAGCTGGGGTTATGATTAATGGAGAAATGACGTACAAAGGTTCTGATGCACACAAAGCAGCGGTTACTGGAGATACAGTTGGAGATCCTTTCAAAGATACTTCTGGGCCTTCTATGAACATTTTGATCAAATTGACTTGTTTGATTGGATTGGTTATTGCTCCGATTTTAGGAAGTGGGCATGCTGATACCGCTGCAACGGCGTTTTGTTGCGCAGGTGGAGCTACCACAGAAATGATGTGCGAAGCCAAAAAATGCGACCCTGCAAAAATGGCTACTATGACCAAAGACGAATGTGCAGCGATGTGCAAAGAAAATGGTTGTTCAGAAGATTGTACTGCTAAATGTTTGTCAATGTACGATGCCGATGGAAAATTTGTGGGCGAAAAAACACAAACCATCAAATTGACTACGATGAAAGACGTTCGTGTGGAAATGACTAATGATAACGGAAAAACCAAAGCGACAGTAACTACTACAGCCAACGGAACGACCACCACTCAAACTTTCGAAGGAACTGAGGAAGAAGTGAAAGCAAAAGTAAATACTTTGAAATAACACTATTACGGCGTCAAACTAATTGCTTTGGCACTAGTTCAAACTAAAAACACCTCATAACGTTAATTCGTTCTGAGGTGTTTTTTTTGTTTTTATAAATCTGTGGGAATCTTTGCAAGCTGTGTTTCTAAAACAATCCATTCAATTCTGCGTCAATTCTGTTAATGATGTTTCCTAAGTCTTCTGGATTATCCACAAAATTATCACTTTTTTATTTGGACTTTTAGTAATATGATCTCTTGTTTCAAATTATTTATGATTTCTTTATTGAGGTGATTTTGTTCTTTTAGTAAGTCGATTTGCTCTTTGAGAGAAACGATTAAATCTTCGGAATGATTATTATTTACAATAATTCCTGAATCGCCTTGCGAATTGTCGTTATTGGTATGGTTGATTTCGATTTTATCTTCCCCTATTAATTTAGTAATATCTACTTCTAATGCGTTGGCTATTTTTTTAAGGGTTTCAACATCCATTTTATACTTATTGTTTTCTATTTTAGAATACGTGGATTGATTAATACCTATAGCTTCATAAATTTCCTGTTGCTTTTTGTCTTTTTCAATACGATATTTTCTAATGTTTTCTCCTAGATTCATGACGATTATGTTTAATGTTGTAAATATATATAAAATTCCCATTTGGAATTTTATATTACACAAAAGAATTTATTATTCCTTATAAGACTAGTTTATTTCAATAATAATCTTTTGATTAGTATTTACTAATATCATTCTTATACTTTTTTTAAGTCATGCAAAGTGCACATTGTTTGTGATTTAGGCTAATGTAGATGGTTTTAGATTAAATATTTTACTAATCAAAAAAAATTAGAAATTATGAAAAAATTAATGTTTACTTTTATGGCCGTTGTTGGTTTTTCTTTTACGTCATCAGCACAATGTGGAGAACAAGCTACCCAAGTATGTGGTACTTGCTATACCGTACAAATACCATGGACTGGTTCTTTATTGGCTGATTCTCTTAACGCTTTCCTCTCAGGAGGAACAATGTTGAGAAAACCTACCATTGCAGAACTTGAAGATATTATGGCAGAGAATTGTTAGTTTTTTATGGAAAAAATAATCATTTTATTAGTATTTATCATTAGTTATAGTGGTTTTTCGCAAAAAGACCCTAGCAAATATTCAGATCTTTGGGTGTCGTATCAATTGAATTATAAAAAGTTGTTGACATCAGAGTCCACCCAAAACGTAAATACTATATTGATTGTTTCAAGTCAAGGTTCATTATTTACTTTCGAGGCAATGATGAACTTTGAT